>JAAVAP010000015.1 GCA_014804005.1 Treponema sp.
AAGAATTCTTGATTGAAAAAATCATTGAGAGGAACAAGGCTTATTACATAAATTGTAAATCCATAGGCTTCTACTATGATAAATATAAAGACAATGTTTGTTATTTTGAAAATTTTCCCAGGGTAAACAATGGAGAAAAATTCGTCCTACGTTTGGAACAAAATGAAGGGCATTTGTTTTTATACAACGACGAAACAAATAAACTGATAGTCGAATTGATGCCAGTTTCAAAAACATGGATAAAGAAATTGCAAAACTATTTTAATACTGGAATAAATGATTTTTCAATAGAAGATGAGTCACTTCTTTCAAGACAAACCGATACATCCACCACAGAATATATCGAGCCGTCCGAAAGCGAGAACTCAAATGAAGAAGCGGAATCTACGTCCGCTACGGAACGCGCGAAGTCCGCAAAGGAATCCGCCGTCTCAAAATCCGCGCCCGATATGGGAAAGACGGCGGTCGTCACTGAGAACCTGCGCCTGCGCACCAGCGATAAGACGACAGCGAAAGTCGTCATAACTTTTGCCGCAGGAACGCGCGTCAAAGTCCTCGCGCACGGCAGGGAAGAGACAATCGACGGCATCACGTCAAACTGGGCGCAGGTGAGCGTGCTCGACGGCGCGAAGGACAAGGACGGCAACACGATAGAGGCGGGCACGGTAGGCTGGCTTTTCGGCGGCTATCTCACCACTACAGAATATGTCGAGCCAGTAAAGGTCAATCTTTTGGATTCGGTTGAGACAAAAGACGAACGCAAAGCGAATCGCGCTGGAAAGATGAATAAGAAAGAAGAGAATGAAGATTTTGTCTTTCCATTTATTCAAGTGGGCTTCGGAATCATCCTCATTATTGTCTTGTTTCCAATCATTCTTTCGATTGCAAAGAAAAGGAAAACAAAAAAGAATGATTAATCCGTTCGACCATAAAATTGAGAGGAGATTTTAGATATGATTTTATTTAAAAGATTTATTGTATTATCTTGTATTTCTGTTCTAGCCGCTTTCCAAGTCCATACGGAAGATGTTCTTTACCTGTTGCCAAAGGGGTCATATATTTTTAGCGAAGAAGATGTTTTCAGCTTTGATTCCGTTCCGCGTGAAAAGCAAGGCGAAATGATATATGATGATTTAAGCGTTTTTTACAGGGAGGGCAATGCATATTATTCTGGAGGAATAAAAGATACTCCCGACACAATTACAGTTTTAGATGGGCAGGGAAATCAATTTACTGTGTTGGCTTCTGACATTGAAAGAGACAATTTGAATTCACCGGCTTTAAAAAAGATGTCCAAAAGCTATTGGATATCATCTTATTATTATGATGTATTGAAATCTCAAGACAAAAACATTTTGTTTGACAAAGAAAAGGGGTGGATAAAATCATGGTCTCCATCCACAGATGAAAAGTTAAGCGAAATCATTCTTCCGACTTTGTTTTATCTGACGGAAAACCTTGTCTATATATTCAGTTATTCCGCGTTTGGAACAACTTTTCTGATAGAGTCAGATTCAGAATTCGAACAATCCATTTTATTGAATTGTTACTTGTATCCTGATCCTCTAAACGACAGGTATAAATTTTGGGATGAAGATGATTTTATCAGAAAAATCAATGACAAGGAACATGTTTCATTGCGNNTGACCTTTGACGGCGATTACATGAAATTGTATGAAGGATCGTCCAATGAATTATTGGAAACCTTTGCAAGGATAAGAAAAGACGACTATAAAATTGTCACCAACAAATTACNGCAAATTGTTGGTGATAAAGAAATCTTGATGGACGACATCACCTTTCCGCGNCACGCGGACGGCAGNTGCGANTACGATGCGAATGGCAATGCTACAGCGAGCGAAAATCCCGACATGTCCGCGGAATCCGCCATTCCAAAGCCCGCGCCCGCCACGGAACACGCAGAGCCTGCGGAAGAAGCTGCGCTCCCCGAAGCCGCCGAAAGCGAGAGCCCGAACAAAGAAGCGGANTCGGCGGACGCGGACGCAAAGCAAAATGCCGCCCTGCCAATCCTGCCGATTGCGGCGGGCGTTGCGGCTTTGGCAGTCCTGCTCGCCGTGGTTCTGCTTGCGGGCAAGAAAAGGAAATCCGGCAAGAAGTGAGTGACATGGCATGACTGGGGCGTTTTTGACCGCCGCACCTAAATCCGTGTCCGCAACTGTGACATGCCCATGTCCGCGCCCGGTGCGCAAGCACGTCCCCGACGCGGACACGCTTTAGTCCCTGCCAGGGACGTGCACATGTCCGTGGCAGGGACTAAACGCAAAACCGTCCCTGCCACGGACAAAACGCCGCTTTTTCAAGCCCGCGTCGAATTTATTTGCGGAAATACGTAAAAATATTTGCGGAAATACGTAAAAATATTTGCGGAAATACGTAAAAATATTTGCGGAAATACGTGTGCGTATTTCCCGAAATACTCGCACGTATTTGCGGAAATGCGTTTGCGTTTTTGCGGAAATAAATTCGAAAAAAACGCAGAAAAGTGCTCCATGCGCACATTTTTCTATAATTTGTCACATATTCCAACATTTACATTTAAGACTCTCTTCAATCACTGTTGAAGACCATCCGAAACGTACGTTAAAGATACTCTTTAATTGCGGTTAAAGACCATCCAAAACGTACGTTAAAGACACTCTTTAATAGCAATTAAAGATGTTCCAAAATTTATGTTAAAGACACTCCAAAATTTGCATTAAAGACCTTCTAACACTGTAATGAAAGAACTTCCAGCACGTACGTGAAAGGACCTCTGACACTTAAGTGAAAGAAGATCTAACACTGTAATGAAAGACTATCCAACACGTACGTTAAAGAGGCTCTAACACTTACATGAAAGACGCTCTAACATTTACATGATAGAACGTCTTCTATAAATGCAGGATAAATCGCCTGAAAATCAGCAATTAACATCAGCGACTGAAATTGCATCGCTGATGTTAATGCCGAGTTTCTTGCAGAAACTCGCGTATTTATTGCGATTTTCGCTGGAAACTTCGCGCTACGCGCTTGTTGCGAAAACGCTTCGCTGCACAATCGCGTTTTCAACAACTCTCAAATCTGAAGATTTGAGAGTTGTTGAAAAATAAAGTACAAAAACGCGAGTTTTGGCGGAGCATCAAAAGGCTCTGCCAAGCGTGGCGAATGCAGTCGGCGGAGTTCCTCTTGCCGCTGTTGACGAACGTAACAATATATGATTAACTGAAATAATGCGCTGTAGTAACCATGATAACTGAATGTTACAATCGTGGAACTTCCGCCGTTGTACTGAATTTGAGAGAGGAGGAACAAAAATGAAAACATGGCAAAGATATGTCTTTATCCATATTCCGATTGGAATATTCTGCTGCATAATCAATTTCTGCGCAAAGAATGACGACAGGCCGCCCTATGCGAAATATCATCTGCTGCATGAATTTGAAAAAGACGAATACAGCGTGAAAGACCTTGTTACAGGAAGCAACTTGGGAGAACTCATTCTTCATAAAGAAGGCGACATGCTGTATTTTAATATTTTTGGAAAAGCGACTTCGGGAAAATTGATGATTGGGGAATATGGCACGTCTTATGATTATGACGAAATTGGATTGCAAGGTTTCATAATAGAAAAAATAAAGAATAAGAATTTGGAGTTTTATGCGGGGAACGTCGGATATTGGTATTCTGTCGTGATTATGGATTTGGACGAATATGATTATGAGGAATATTACAAATCAGACAATAAAAAACGCTATCTCTTTTATTTGTTAAAGATCGGGGATTACAATTTCTCTACAAAAGACGCCAGCGTATATGACGTGTATTCGGCATTCGGTTCATCCATGAGAGATATGAAATATGCGGCAATATTGGAATGAAAGCGTCGCATAAGTTTTTATTAGGGGAAATTGACAACAGCATCATGCTTTCACGAAGCTGATAAAGGACGCGGGAAAACATATTTTACGAAAAACATGTCTTTTTCGGTTGTCAATGGCTTTATTGAAAATGCTGGAGGACTTAAAATAAAGAAAATTGAACATCCGTGCAATATGGTTTTCTTGGACATGAAAAATTCGAATGGAATAGACCGATGGTATGTTGACCTTGTGTACGATGACTTTATTTATAGCGACGGTTTCGTTGTGTATGAATACAGCTTTCCTGCGCCGTTCGAAAGCTTTGAAATAGAATTCTATGAATGTGACGGGAATATATTGAAAAACAGGGAAAACATGTATTTTCAATTTTCAAAAACACACAGAGTGTATAACGATATTTTGGAGTTAGATGCGTTTTCATTTTCAAATGTTGATGTCCAAAAAGAAATTCAAGTAGTTTCTGAATATGCTAAAACATTGCATGCCAAACGGAGAAAACAAATAGAATGCTGTTTGAAGGCTCTTGCTGTGCATAGCAGAGAACCTTTTGACATAAAAGATATCCCATTTCTTTTGAAAACAATCACCGATATTAAGGAATTGCTGTGATTGATAATAAGAAAATATTGGCAAGACGTTTTGAACGCAAGGAGCGCGAACGGCAGTACAACGGCGGAGTCGCAAGCGAAGAATCTTCTCAAGAGGACGCGGAGGAGCAGGAAGAGGAAAAGAATCCGTCGATTACGAACTCGCATTGGGAAAATGCAGACGGAGAAAAATATATGATCCTGAACGGAAAAGTTTTTGATCGAAATGAAATACTCATGAAATTGGCGGAATTTCTTATTGAGCATTCTACCGTCATCATACCAAAATAGCTGTTATGAAAATGTATTTGGTATTGTTGGAAATGAATGAAAGCTGTAAAATGAATAGGGCGGAGGAATAGAATTTTGCTACACTTTCAAGGTTGGAGGGAAAATAATAATATGAGAAAAAGCACTTTTATATTTGCGATTGTTTTCCTGTCTTTTTATTTGTTGGATAACGCGATTCTATGCTTTTTAATTTTTAAGAACATTGACTTTATGGAAGTTTATATATGTAGTATATTTATTGGAATGTTGCAAAGCTTGTACTTTTTGTTGAGATTGTCGAAAAAGCAGTTTTATTTCTTGTTTCCTTTTTATTATACATTGTGTTGCGCATTATGTGTATTTTGCTTTCGATTTATATCGTTATTGATGTTCACGCATGAAATAAATTTGAAAGCTATTTTTGCAAGTTTATTTCACAACATCCTGGTGACAGAATTTTTTTTACTTCCTGTCGTTATACTATCGTACTTTGAGGAGATTTTGTTATTCAAGATATTGCGAACAATTAAAATTGACGACTAATTTGCGTCGTCAATTTGCGGAATGATTGCCGAATACACAAGGTGCATTCGGCGGCGCAGTTGCCTTCGTTGTACGGAATGAAAGTGCCGCCCGGAGAAGATGCCGGCGAATCAGCCGAATATATGGAAATAGGGAGTTTTCTTGATGAATAAACGCATTGTTTTAATTTGCATTTTAGCCGCTGGAATTATTTCCTGCAAGAATGCGGACAGAAATCTGCGGAACGGCTGGGCTGCCTTTGATGACGGGCGGCATGAAGAAGCGGCGCGGCAGTTTGACATGGCGATTCGGATGGACGGACACGACTGGAACAAAGGCTATGCCCAAAAATGCCAGTCGTTGCGCGCGCAATATTTTTTCGACAAAATAACGAAGACGCAGTTTTTCACGAGTGTGCGTTCCGTCTATGATGAGTGGTTTGAAAAAAATCCGAATGATGAGGCGCATATTGTTCCGTATGCTGTCCTTCTTTTTTTGACGGGCGAGGAAGAAAAATCAATTTCCCTGATGCAAAGCGTGTACGACTGTCGCCATGACTACAATTTTGAAAATCCTGCAATCGCCGATGTGCACAATTTTTTTGCAGGAGTCGCAACTGGAAAAATCAGGAAAGAAGATTTTTCGGGCACGGTATATGAATTTTTATTTGACATTGCGGAAGATGAGTTGATAAACATTTTTGTCGGGCACTGAACGCCATTTCGCTTGTCGAAATGCGGAAATTTTGTTATACTTCTATTTATTATTTTTTATCTTTATTTGGGAGTTCAATATGAACAAGACAACAAGGCTTGCGGCAGTTTTTGCATTTTGCGCGCTTGCGTTCTGCGGGTGCTCGAAAAAAAAGGCGGACGCTGCGCAAGTAGACGAGCAAATGCTGGCACTGCTCGCGGAAGAAGCCGCCCAGCAGGTGGCGGAGGAAGTCCAGTATGAAAAAGTCGATAGCGTAATGATACTAACAGGCTGGACGCTTTATCGCGAGAACAGCGAGGGAAAGATGATCGCCTCGGCGGAAACGCGGGTGGGAGATTCCGTGTTTGTGTATTGCAAAAACACGGACGGCAAAGAGCCTGTTGAAAAGGAAGCTGTCCGCAGGCTTCAGAACGGCAAAGAAGAGCCGCTCACGTTCGTGCGCGTTTCGGTCGATGACGAAGACTATTGGACGCGGCCTATCTTCGTAGCAAAGCAGGCTTTACCGTGCGTGGCGATAGATGAAGTGCGGCTCTTCTCGGCTCCCGACATTGCGACCATGACAAAAGCCGTCGTGGAGGAAGGCTCTGTTCTCGCGCAATCTTCCGCCGATTCGGAAAAAGATTTTGCATGCGTCTTTCTCTATGACGGAACAACGCCATACGGCAAAAGGTGGTTTGCATTGAAATCTCATGTTGATTCCAATCCCAATGTGGTCGAAAAGTACGCTACGCTGACACGCATTGAAGAACTTGGCGACAAAATCAAACCGGAAGTTAGTGATGAACTTCGACATCTTGTTTTAGAAGAATTTTCAAATAAATATGGAAAAGACGATTTCCCTGATTTGAAGAAAAAACATGGCACGATGCTCCGCAACGGAGGCTCGCTCAAAAAGCAGACGAATCTCGGAATGGAATGGGCGGCGGAAATCCCTGTGGGCACGGAACTTGAAATTCTTTCCGAAGAGCCTGTCAAGGCGGACTGGGTATGGAAGGGCGGCTCAAGCAAGGACAGGACATTCTACAAGGTGCGCTATCAAGGCAAAGAATACTTTGTGCTGACGAACGAATGCGCGCTTGGCGGACAATGTGCGGTTATCACAGGCGATACAGTTTTGTATGACAAGGATCGCTTTTCCACGTTCCGCAACGAAGTCCTTGAGCAAGGCACGCTCGTAGTGCTCACCGGCAGAATGTCAGACAGGTTAAACACATATCTTCGTGAAGTTATGTTCTACGACTCTAACGCTTCGGTTATCAGGACGCGGTGGATGTGGGGAGCAAACGAAAGCATGATGAATGATGATGTGAAGGCGGCTCAGCTTGTGGCACTTGCCAAGGCTGCAAAGGACGATGACATGAAGCGCGAATACTTGAGTCTCGCGTATGGCTTGAATCCCTACGAACCCATTAGAGAATATATTGAAGAGGTCGAAAGGCTTTTGTTCCCGCCGCCAATGACCTTTATCGAGTGGCAGGGAACACCACTCGCCCGTGTCACTTGTGGCGAGGACGAAAAGGTGAACGTGCGCGACGCTCCGAAAACAGGCAAAGTGCTAGGACAGTTAGATAATGAAGATATCGTTGGTGTCAGAATGGTGACCGAAGAAGAGGACACAATCGACGGCGTAACGGCGCGGTGGTATAATATTGGTTATGGCGAAACTAAGTTAGTACTTGAAGGCTGGGTGTTCGGCGGCTTCCTTCGGTTTGATGGGGGCGGGGAATAAAGGTGGCGGAATCCGCAAGACTCTTTCAAACGTTCTCTCACGCCGCCGCATTTTTTGCGGCGGCGAAATTTATTCCAAAAGCTCGCCCAACGCGAAAGTGAGCAAAAAACAAAAATTTTTTGCTCGCCCAACGCGAAGGCGGGCAAAAAACAAAAATTTGATGCCTACCTCATGTGAAAATGCGTTCCGTCCGAACTGTGCCAAAAACTCGCCTTTTCTCGCCTATGCCTAAAATGCATATTTTTGAATAACAAACAAAGTATTTGACATAACTCGTTTTTTTCTGCTAAAATCAATCCATAAAGCATTTTTTTGTCGGGAGAAAATTTATGAAAAAATTGTTTTCCGTAATCGCGCTCGTCTTTTTATTTTGCGGGGCTTTTTGCTTTGCGAAAGAGCGGGTGGTGAAAATTTCCGTTGGCGACGTAGAACTTGAAGGCGTGATTTTCGACACGGCTTTGGCGGAAGAAATCGCTGCGAAATTTCCGCTTTCGGTTTCGATGGTCGGCTTTGGCGGCCGCGAGTATTACGGCGCGATTCCATTCACGCCGAAAAATGCGGATGGCGGACAATTGCGTTTTGACGATGGCGACATCACGTATTGCGCCACGAACAATACGCTTGCGATTTTCTATGCCCAAACCGACCGTCCCCATTTGACCATGCGCGTCATTCCGATCGGACGCGTCACTTCAGATTTGGCTGCGTTCAAAAAATTCGACGCAAGGGAAAAAATCACCTTTTCGTTTGAAAAATGAATTCTTAAGGAGACATGCTATGAAAAAAATTGTTTGGACAATGGCGGCGATGCTGCTGTTTGGAATTGCGTTCGCGCAGACGAAAGACGCTTCGCAAAAAAATGTGGGTGCGACAAATGTTGACATTTCGAAATTGCGAAATGCCACGCAGGACAAGGACGCGCCCACAGTGTATTTTTCGCGCGACATTTCTCCAGCGAGCATCGTCAAATTATACAAGGCGACCGGACGGGAACTCAAAGGAAAGATCGCGCTCAAAGTGATTTTTGAAGGCAGAAACACGCAGTACCTCGACCCCGCGCTGCTTTCCGACCTTGTAAAAGAGACAAACGGAACTTTCATCGACTCGACCTATTTCACTGCACCGCGCGGAACTCCGGACGGCTCGCTCGCAATGGCGAAGGAGCATGGTTGGGACAAAATCGCGCCTTGCGAAATCATCGATGCAGATGGCGACATGGATTTGCCTGTGCGCGGCGGAAACGTCCTCAAATATTTCCGCGTGGGAAATGGCTTTGCACAGTATGACGGCGCGATTGCGATTATGCTTTTTAAGCCGCACGATCTTGCGCAGTACGATGGAATGACAAAGGCACTTTCGATTCCGTTTGGCTCGCGCAGCGGAAAAGCGATCCTTCATTCGGGCGGCAAAAAAGAAACGCCTTATTATCCTGGCGACGGCGGCGAACAATTCAAACTTGCAGTTGCTGACGCGACCAAAGCCGTGAACGAATCGAAGCCGTGGGTTTACATCAATGTCTTGGCGGACATTTGCGTTGACGACAGTTGCCATGATGCGAAGCCACTTGGCAATATCGGCGTTTTGGCTTCCATTGATCCCGTGGCGATTGACCGCGCGGCATGCGACATGACGTTCGGGCAGGGAACGGAGGCCGAAGCCGCCGCTTGGGAAAAGTTGCACGGAGTGGACACCGTTCTGAACGCGGCGGAAAAAATCGGCGCGGGCAAGCAGCGATATCGAATCGTGGAAATACGATAATTCGTTTCGTTGAGAGGCGGTTAAAGTTTGCAACGAAACGTTTCCGCGAACTTTAATTTGTGTGCGTTATAAACGTGCTTGACGCGCACGTAAAAATTGAGTTACAATTTTAAAAATTGCATTGAAATTTTTTAGGAGGAAAAAATGAAAAAAATTATTTTGGCGGTTGCGTTGACTTTTGCAATGTGCATGATGGCGAGCGCGAAAAGCGTGGTGGTTTATTTTTCTGCGGAATTCGGCGCAACGCGCGCGGTTGCCGAACAAATCGCGAAAATCACTGGAAGCGACATTTTGGAAATCAAGCCGAAAGTCGCCTACACCAAGGCCGATTTGAATTGGCGCGATTCAAATTCGCGGACGACGAAAGAATGCCACAATTTGGCGACGGTTCGTCCTGAAATGGCGGACACGCTTGACATCTCAGGCTACGACACGGTTTACATCGGCTATCCGATTTGGTGGGGCGAAGCGCCGAACATTTTGTACACGTTCGTCGAAGGCGCGGATTTCAGCGGAAAGACAGTCTATCCGTTCTGCACTTCCGGCTCAAGCGGAGTGGGCGCGAGCGCGAAAAACCTCGCCAAAAAAGCGCACGGCGAATGGAAGAGCGGCAAACTCTTTACGCGCAATGTGAGCGAATCTGAATTGAAAGGCTGGAAATAAATTCGGAGGCGCGGATGAAAAATTGCGCGGCGAAAAAGCTCGCCAAAATTTTGACGGACATTTTCATGACGGCGATTTTGGTTTTCCTCGCCAATCGACAAAACGGTACGGGCGTTATGCTTCATGCCGTTTTGGGAGTCGCGCTTTTTGCGCTTTTCGCCTTGCATCATTTTTTGAACACCGCATATTTCAAATCCATTTTCAAGGGCAAATACAGTGCGCGCAGAATCGTGCTTGCGGCGACAAATGCGGCTTTGTTCGCGGCGATGCTTTTGATGGCGGCGAGTTCTGTGATGATTTCAGGGCTTGCATTTAACGCCGCCTTTCTTCCAGTGAATTTTGCTTGGCGCAACATTCATGCTTCTTGCTCAAGTTGGATTTTTATGATCGCGGCGTTTCACATTTCGTTGCACGTGCATTCCGCGCTTGCTCATCTTGAACAAAAAATCCCGAGCGCGATTTTCGTGCCAGTTTCTGTTTTGATTTTTGGTGCTGGAATTTTTGCGTTTTCACAAAGCAAGATTTTTTCAAATCTTTTTTTACTTTACACGGACGCAAGCCTCGCCCATTCTTTTGCGATGCAAATCGCGTTTTCAATTTTGACGATTTTTTCCGTGTGCATGGCAACTCATTTTGCGCTGAAATTTTTTGAATGCAAAAAGTGAATTACGCGAGTTCTGGCTTTAAACAAAATGTTTAAAGCCGCCGACGCAAGTTCTGGCATTTAAACAAAATATTTAAACTTGCCGACGCGAGTTGTGGGCTTTAAACAAAATGTTTAAACCTGCCGACGCTAGTTGCGGGCTTTAAACAAAATATTTAAACTTGCCGACACGAGTTGTGGCATTTAAACAAAATATTTAGACTCGCCTACAATAATTTCATAATAATTTTTTGTTAGTGCGCCGGGGCTTGTTGGTTCCCTCCGCTGTTCTTTTACAATTATTCTATTTATTTTATTTTTTTCCAAAGTTCGCCGTTTAGCTGCCATGTATTTTTGTCAAATTCGGCTTGGCAAAATTTTAGTGAAGTGGGCGCGAAGAAAAAATCTTCGTCATTGTAAAAATTATTTTTTGAATTCCGCGCGATTTTGCTTGCGTCAAGAAAAAAATCTTCCAAAGAAAAATTATTTTTGAAAAGCGTTGCGCAGGGGAGGGGCGCGAAAATTTTGTTTTGTGGCAAATCGATTTTGCACGGAAAAAAAAATGCATTGCCCATTTTTTTTATTTTGTAAATCGAGATTTTTTTCATCGAAAGAAAATTTTCCCGCGAAAAACTTTCTTCGAGAACGCAAATCAGCGGCGCGGTGAAAAATATTTTTTCTTCATCCGTCGCGTCCGAATCTTGCGCGCGGTTTGCAAAAAACTTTTTGCGTTCGTCCACAAGGCGAAGCGTTTGTGAGGGATTGAGTTTTATTGCGTTCAATTTGATTCTCCGCTATTTTTCAGTGTCTTGCAAACTTACAACATTTTCAAAAATTGGAATTTCTAAAAATGTTGTAAGTGCGGCTTTTGCGAAACGCCTCAAGCGGCAAAAATCATTCTTTTGATAACAAACGCTCGATTACTTTTGCCGCCTCGTAGAGTTCCGGCACTTCAAGGTTTTCGATGTCGCCCGAATCCACCGCCGCCGAAGTTTCTGGCCGCATCGGAATTCGCGCCAAAACCGGCAAGTTGTAATTCTTCGCGATTGCCTCGATATTGCTTCTTCCGAAAACGTAAATTTCCTTTGAGCAATCTGGGCACTTGACGTAACTCATGTTTTCGATGAGACCGAGAATCGGGATGTTCATCATGTTCGCCATTTTCACGGCCTTTTCCACGATGACGCGAACGAGCTGTTGCGGCGAAGAAACGACAATGATTCCATCAACTGGAAGCGATTGGAAAACCGTGAGCGGAACGTCGCCTGTTCCGGGCGGCATGTCCACGAACATAAAATCCACGTCCTTCCAAATTACGTCCGTCCAAAATTGTTTTACCGCGCCCGAAATTACAGGCCCGCGCCAAACCACAGGATCGTTTTCGTTTTGCAAAAGGAAATTCATCGACATAAGTTGAATTCCGCTCGCAGTGACGACGGGCTGCAAAACTTCCTTTCCTTCCACAACGTCGGCGCGCTTGTCGCTTTCGCCAAAACTTTCCGGAATGGAAGGTCCCGTGATGTCCGCGTCCAAAATCGCCGAACGGTAGCCCATTTTCGTCATCTTGCAGGCGAGAAGGCTTGTCACAAGCGACTTTCCCACGCCGCCTTTTCCGCTTATGATTCCGATGACTTTTTTTATTTTGCTTTCCGCGTTTGGGGAAACGCGCATGTCGCGTTCCGCGCAGCCGCCTTTTGAGCAGCCATCGCATTTGTGATCGCAGTTTTCAGCCATAATGTTTTCCTCGCAATTTGATTTAGGATTTGCCTCAAATTCAATTTAGGAATTTGAAACTCTGATTAAAATATAGTAAAAAAAATCCGATTTGTCAAATTTTCTCAAAGCCCAAATTCTATGTAAATGAAATAAACCAAAAGCCATGGCTCCCATATTGATATTTTCTTTTTCATAAATGGTCGCGCTTTCTTCGATATTTAAAATTACGAAATCTTCACCGACATTTTCAGCCGTTGCGCTTCGTTCGCGGCAAAACCGAATTTTTCATAAAAAGGAATTTTGTCTGGCATTGCGCAGAGTTCCACAAAAATTTCCGTGCCGTTTTCGCCGTGAGCTTTTACAAAATCCAGCATTTCGCGAACAAGCATTTTTCCGATGCCGCGCCGCTGATATTCCGGACGCACCACGACATCCTTTACGTAATAGCAAAGTCCGAAATCGCCAATCATCCGCGCCATCGCTATGATTTTTTCGCCGTCAAAAACCGAAAGCCGAAAAATCGAATGGCGCATCGCGAGTTCCGTTTGTTTAAACGAAGGCGGCTCGCTCCAATGGACGCTTTGCCAAAGTTCTATAAATTCATTGGCATTGAGTTCGTCGCATTTGATTAAAAATTTGTTCGCTTCCAAAATCGAAAATTCCGAATTTTTTTATTAAAAAAACACGTCGCAAATCAAAGATTTGCGACGCGCTCCTTCGCCTTACCTTGCGTATTCCACGATGCGCGTTTCGCGAATCATCGTAAGTTTTATGCGACCCGGATAACGCAAGTCGCTTTCGATTTGCTTTGCGATTTTTCGAGCCAATTCCTTAACGTCGCCGTCCGGAATTTTTTCGTTGTTCACAAGAACGCGGAGTTCGCGCCCAGCTTGAATCGCGTAGGCTTTTTCCACGCCGCCGAAATTCTCGGCGATTGTTTCCAAATTTTCAAGACGCTTGACGTAATTGTCAACGGTTTCTCGCCTTGCGCCAGGACGCGCCGCAGAAATCGCGTCTGCAATTTGGACAATCACGGCCTCCACGCTCGACGGCTCGATGTCGTTATGGTGGGCGGCGATGGCGTTCACCACAAGGGCGTTTTCTCCCATTTTCCGCGCGATTTCCGCTCCCACTTCGGCATGGTTCTGGTCGCTGTCGGTTTCCGCGCCCTTTCCGATATCGTGCAGAATCGCGGCGCGCTTTGCCAAATCGCGGTTCACGCCCAATTCGGCGGCGAGCATTCCCGCAATCATCGCGACTTCCTTCGAATGCGTGAGCACGTTCTGTCCGTAACTCGTACGGAAATAAAGCCGACCGAGCGCGCGAACGCTTTCCGTGGGCATGTTGTGGATGCCGAGGTCGAAAAGCGTTTTTTCGCCTTCCTCGTAGATTTTATTTTGCACTTCGCGCGTGACTTTTTGAACGATTTCCTCAATTCTGGCCGGATGGATTCGGCCGTCGGAAATGAGGCGTTCCAAAGATTCCTTTGCGATTTCTTTGCGCACTGGATCAAAGCACGAAATCACGACCGCTTCAGGAGTGTCGTCGATGATGATGTCAACGCCGGTCAAAGTTTCGAGCGTACGGATATTGCGGCCTTCGCGCCCGATTATGCGACCTTTCATTTCATCACCTGGAAGTGAAACTGTCGCGACGGTGATGTCGCTCGTGGTTTCCGTGGCAATTCTCTGAATCGTTGTCACCAAAATGTCTCGCGCCTTTTTTTCGGCGTTGAGCTGCGCTTCCTGCTCCACTTTGTTGAGCAAAGCCTGAGCATCGTGGCGGGCATCGTTTTCAAGATTGCGAATTATCAAATTTTTGGCTTCCTGCGCGGAAAGTCCTGAAATCCGCTCGAGCTCGCGGCGATATTCTTCTTCCTGCGCGGAAACTACTTCCTCGCGCTTTTCGAGACCCTTTAACTTTTCTGCGAATTCCTTGTCCCGCTTTTCGAAAGCCGCCGCCCGCTGGTCGAGCAACTCTTCCTTGTGGTTCACGCGCGATTCGTATCGCTGCACTTCCACCCGCTGCTCGCGAGTCTCCCGTTCCTGCTGTTTTCGTTCCCGAATGAGTTCATCTTTTGCGTTCAGCAAAATTTCTTTTTTCTGAGCTTCAGCTTCTCTAATTGCATCCTGCTTTACACGTTCAGCTTTTTGTTCTGACGCAGATAATTGAAATCTGGCATACAGCCAGCGAATTGTCCATCCAAGAACTATTCCTGCGACCGGGAGAACGACAAACAAAATGTTCATTTTATTCTCCTAATTTTTAAGATAGTTCTAATTTTCTATAATAATAGAATGAAGTGAATTTGTCAATCGGAAAACGCGCCGAAAATCGATTTTTTTCAGGAAATTTTTCTTAAATAAATCGACGCATTTGAAATGATTTGGTGAAATTCAGTTTCAAAATTTTCAATTTCATTCTGATTTCGTTTTCAAGACAAATTTCAAATCCGAATTCAAATTCGCATTCCGCGCGTGAAATTTCTAATTGTTTTCGCGAAAATTCCGATACTTGAAAAAGACGGATAAAATTCGGGGAAAGGTGGGAAATATGAAAAGGACGTTTTTTGCTTTTTTGCTGCTGCTCGCCTCGTTCGCGGCAGGCGCGAAAAGTTTTTCGTTACAAGTGATTCAGCGGAATACTGGCGGCGACAGCGTTTTCGACACGTCCTATGTGGTCGAGCAGGCCATAATGGACTATTTTTTCGAGCACGGAATGATTATTTCGAGCAATCAGGTGATTGTTTCGAAACGCGATGACGCTTCGGAAAAAAAGGAGCTTCGTCGTTCGCTCATCGAGGCGAAAACTGGCTGCATGGATTTGTTCGTGAAGCTTTGCCTGAATTTCGCGCTTGAAGATTCGATGAATCCGAGCGCGGTGCTTTTGAGCAACATCAACGACGCGGAACTTGAAATTCTTTCCACGGAAACGACTGAAACTGTGGCGACGGGAAAATATTCCCCGAAAGTCGTGCCGAATCAAAATGATAATCGCGGCGGCGTTGAATCGTTCGCGACTGACATAGCGGCCGACATTCATACAAGGCTTTCAAAAAAGGGCGGTGCAAAATGAAAAAGATTTTTTTGATTTTAATGGCGGTTTTGTTTGCAGGAATTCTTTTCACTTCCGCAAGTCCATCTCTTGACGGACGCGCCGTGGTTGCGGCCGAGAGCGTTTTCCCGCGCGGATATTTCGCGAAAACCGTGGGCTATCTTCCCGGCGATTCCATCAAGGTTACGAATCCCGTGAACGGCGCAAGAATAGACATTTTGGTGATCGGCTCGCTAGACGCATCCGACGGCGTGGCGATTCTTCTTTCACCCGAAGCTGCCGAAGCACTTTCCATAAAAAGGAATTCGAACAATTTGGTGAAGCTGACAAAGCGCAATGGTACGGCCGATGACGTGGTGAGCGGAAGCGCGCTTATCACGAAAGGCGAAGATGCGGAAGAAGTTGCCGAGGAGTTGGAACAGGAAGAAATCGAAACCGAAGAGATTGCGCTGGCAGAAGACGAAATTCCTGAAGAAGAAATTGCCGAGGAATTGGCGCAAGAAGAAATCGAAGCTGAGGAAATTGCGCTGGCGGAGGAAGAGACCAGCGAAGAAATCGCCTTGGCGGAAGAAATCCCTGAAAGCGCGATTGAGTATTCCGAAGATTTGACGCTTGCCGAAGACGAAGTGGAGGAAGAGACCGCCGAGGACATTGCTGAAGAAATTGCGCAAATCGAAGAGGAGTCGGATGAGAACATTGCCGAAGAATTCGCGGAAGTCGCAGATGAAATTCCCGAAGACGAAATTTTTGAGGAAAACATTGTCGAAGAACTTGTGCATGTCGATGATGAGATTCCCGAGGAAATCGCGGCGCTTCCGCCCGAATATGAATACATTGTAGCCGACGACATTCCTGATGATCCTTTGGAAAGCGAAGAGATCGCGGATTTCAGTGAGCGCGTCAACGAGGAAGAAATTCAGGAAGAGTTCGCTTTTGAAAGTGAGCTTGAAAAAGTTGAGGATGCGGAGATTGCGGAAGAGTTTGACGAAAGCGATTTAGTTGAAAATGAAATTTCGGAAAATCCTGCGGAATACGAAGCCGAGGAAATTCCCGAATTGTCGGACGCGGAAGAAAACCTTCTCGAAGATGAAGAAGAGTACGAAGCGATTGTTCTTGTGCCGTCGGAAGAAAATCCGCCCGCGCCGCGCGAAGAAATCGATGATAAAAAAGAAATCGCTTCTTCCGAGATTTCTGCTCCAGTTGAAGAAAAGCCCGAGCCAAAAAGTGAAAAGTCGTATGCGGCGGCCACAGAACTCGCGCCAAGAAAATATTATGTGCAGATTGCGGTTTACAATGAAGCCGAAAACGTTGAGGAAGTGAATGAGCTTTACGGCAAACGCTATCCGCTTGTCGTGCTGGAAAAAGGCCGTCGCAAAACCGTGATGGTCGGCCCGTTCAATGTTGACGAGTACGGTATAATTTTGGAACGCTTCAAGGCTTACGGCTTCAAGGACGCGTTTGTAAAAAGCACGTTCTAGTTTGCGAAAATGTTGCGAGAAAAAATGTGTCCTGACGAAGGTTCAAAAAACTGGCGGCATTTTTTGCTGTCAGTTTTTTTTTCGCTCGCGTCAAAAAATTTCGTTTTTTATCGCGTCCAAAAGTTCGCCGTATTCCGTGAATGCTTTCAGCGAAGGATTGTCTTTTATGATTTGCTCGGTGGAACGGAACAAAAATCCCGCTTTGCTCGCGCGAATCATCGCGAGGTCATTGAACGAATCGCCGGCCGCGATTGTCTCGAAGCCCACGCTTTGCAATGCTTTTACCGTGGAAAGTTTTGATTGTTCGCAACGCATTTTGTAGCTTGAAATTTTTCCGTTCGGAGTGACTACGAGTTCATTGCAAAAAATCGTCGGCTGCCCCAATTTTTTCATAAGAGGAGCCGCGAATTGGCTGAACGTGTCGCTCAAAATTATTGTCTGGCAAATCGAGCGCAGTTCGTCCAAAAATTCCTTCGCGCCCGGAAGCACATCGATTGTCTGTATCACGTCTTGAATTTCCTTCAAGCCGAGATTTCGCTCTTCCAAAATTTTCAGGCGGAACGCCATTAGCTTGTCGTAGTCCGGCTCGTCGCGGGTCGTGCGCGCAAGTTCGGGAATGCCGGTCGCCTTTGAGAACGCAATCCAAATTTCAGGAACGAGAACGCCTTCCAAGTCGAGGCAAGTCAAGTACATATCTTTTCTCCGAATTCAAATTGATATTAAAGTAATATTATTGTAGCAAATTTTCATTCTTTGTGCAATGACAATTCTGGCATGCGAATTTTTGAAAAATCAGATTTGAAAAGCCGCGCGCGTCCGCGCTTGTCCAGGCATTTTTTCAAAAGTGAAAAAAATTCGGAATTCCTTGCGAATCCCCTTGCGCAAAAACGCTATTGGTAGTATATTTACATTTAAAATGCGCTAGATATAGCGTGTTCAGCATATAAATTTAATGGGGGACGGAATGTGTTTTGCTTGAAAGGCATGTTCCGATTTTGTTTGTATGAAAATTATCAAGAGAAACGGCGAAGAAGTTCTATTTGATGTAGAAAAAATCGAAAATGCTGTGCGCAAGGCGAATGTCACCGTGCCCGAAACCGAGCGGCTTTCCGAAGATCAAATCAAAAAAATCGGCGCGGAAATCCAAACCCTTTGCGAAAATGGCGGCCATGAAGCGAGCGTCGAGGAAATTCAGGATTTTGTGGAAACGAAAATCATGGAAACCGGCGCGTTCAGTATCGCAAAAAAATACATCACTTATCGTTATCAGCACGAACTCAACCGCAAGGAAAATTCCACGGATCGCCAAATCCTTTCGCTTTTGGAATGCAACAATGAAGATGTCAAGCAGGAAAATTCCAATAAAAATTCCACGGTGGTTTCCGTGCAGCGCGACTATATGGCGGGCGAAGTTTCCAAGGACATCACACGGCGATTTTTGCTCGACGAAGATTTGGTGAAGGCGCACGAAGAAGGCTTGATTCATTTTCACGACGCGGATTATTTTGCGCAGCACATGCACAATTGCGATTTGGTGAATCTTGAAGACATGCTTCAAAACGGCACGGTCATCAGCGGAACAAAAATCGACAGGCCGCATTCATTTTCCACGGCATGCAACATCGCCACGCAAATCATTGCGCAAGTGGCTTCGTGTCAATATGGCGGGCAAAGTATCTCGCTCACGCATCTTGCGCCGTTCGTCGAAGTGAGCCGCAAGAAAATTTCCAAGGAACTTCGCGACATCGAGCAAAAAACTGGAATAAAATATTCCGACGAGCAGTTCGACTACATCGTGCGGCGCAGGCTTGGCGACGAAATCACGCGCGGCGTTCAGACGATTCAATATCAAGTCGTAACTCTTATGACGACAAACGGGCAGTCGCCGTTCGTCACTGTTTTCATGTATCTCAACGAGGCGAAAGACGAACAGGAAAAATCCGACCTCGCGCTCATCATCGAAGAAGTTTTGCGCCAGCGAAAACAAGGCGTGAAAAACGAAAGCGGATATTGGGTTACCCCCGCATTCCCGAAATTGATTTATGTTCTCGAGCCTGACAACATCGAGCCGAATTCAAAATATTATTATCTTACGGAATTGGCGGCGGAATGCACGGCGCGGCGAATGGTGCCCGACTACATTTCCG
Source organism: Treponema sp. (assembly GCA_014804005.1). Lineage (GTDB taxonomy): Bacteria > Spirochaetota > Spirochaetia > Treponematales > Treponemataceae > Treponema_D. The sequence goes on from JAAVAP010000015.1 coordinate 19,163, forward strand.
AAAAGAAAATGCTCGAGCTGAAAATCGACAAAAACGGAAACGGCAATTGCTATCCGTGCATGGGATGCCGTTCTTTCCTCACGCCTTATGTTGACGAAAACGGAAAGCCGAAATATTACGGGCGTTTCAATCAAGGCGTGGTCACGCTCAATTTGGTTGACATCGCTTGTTCTTCGGACCGCGACCTTTCGGCGTTTTGGCGGATTTTCGACGAGCGGCTTGAAATGTGCTACCGCGCTTTGATGATTCGGCACAACAGGCTCATGGGAACAACGAGCGACGTGGCTCCGATTTTGTGGCAAAACGGCGCGTTGGCGCGTTTTGCAAAAGGTCAAAAAATCGACGAGCTTTTGATGAACGGATATTCCACGATTTCCCTTGGCTACGCGGGGCTTTGCGAATGCGTCCGCTACATGACGGGCAAGCCTCACACGGATTCCGATGCCACTCCGTTCGCGCTCGAAGTGATGCGCCACATGAACGAAGCGTGCGCTCGCTGGAAGAAAAACGAAAGCATTGATTTTTCTTTGTACGGAACTCCGCTCGAATCTACGACTTACAAATTCGCCAAGTGCCTCAAAAAGCGTTTCGGCGAAATCGAAGGCGTCACTGACAAAAATTACATCACGAATTCATATCATGTTCACGTCACGCAGGAAATGGATGCGTTCTCAAAACTCACGTTCGAATCGCAGTTCCAAAAACTTTCGCCCGGCGGCGCGGTAAGCTATGTCGAAGTGCCAAACATGGAAAACAATGTTCCCGCAGTGATGGCGCTCCTCGCGCACATTTACGAAAACATAATGTATGCCGAACTCAACACGAAAAGCGATTGCTGCCAAAAATGTGGCTTTACTGGTCAAATTCAAATCGTGCACGATGCCGACGGAAAGCTCGTTTGGGAATGTCCGAATTGCCAGAATCGCGACCAAAGCACGATGAATGTTGCGCGTCGAACTTGCGGCTACATCGGAACTCAATATTGGAATCAAGGTCGAACGCAGGAAATCAAAGAACGAGTTTTGCATTTGTAGCAGTTCCAGCCGCGTTTGAAAAATCGCGGCATTTTGCGGGGCAGTATGAATTACGGCGCGATAAAAAAAATTGACATCGCAAACGGAGACGGAGTGCGCGTGAGCCTTTTCGTTTCCGGATGCCGAAATCATTGCAAAGGCTGCTTCCAAAGCGAGACTTGGAATTTCGACTACGGAAAAAAATTCGACGATGCCGCGCTCCAAGAAATTTTGGACGCGCTTTCAAAACCATTCATTAAAGGTCTCACGATTTTGGGAGGCGAGCCTTTCGAGCCCGAAAACCAGCCATGCGTCCGCGCTTTGCTTGAGCGCGTCAAATCCGAATTTCCCAAAAAAGACATTTGGTGCTACACAGGCTACATTCTCGAAACCGACTTGCTCGCGGAAAACGGCTCGCGTCACACGGAACACACCGAAGCAATTTTGCGCATGGTCGATGTTTTGGTGGACGGACCTTTCATCTTGGAACAAAAAGATTTGAGCCTGAAATTCCGCGGCTCGAAAAATCAGCGAATAATAAATTTGCGGGAGAAATTATGTCAATAGAAAAGGTGCGCGAATATTTTTCGCGATTTGGAATTGAAAGCCGCATCCGCGAATTCGACGTTTCGAGCGCGACCGTTCCGCTTGCGGCAAAGGCTTTGGGATGCGAGGAGGCGCGCATCGCGAAAACGCTTTCGTTCATGGCGGGCGAAAATCCAATCGTGATTGTGATGGCAGGCGACGCGCGCGTTGACAACAAAAAATACAAGGCCGCGTTTTCGACAAAGGCGAAAATGCTTTCGTTCGACGAAGCCGCGAATTTGATTGGACATGCGGTGGGCGGCGTTTGCCCTTTCGCGGTGAACGAAGGCGTAAAAGTTTTTTTGGACGAATCTTTGAAAAGATTCGAAACTGTTTTTCCCGCCTGCGGAAGCGCGAACAGCGCGATCGAACTTACGATTTCCGAATTGGAAAAATACGCTTCGCAGCCAGTCCAATGGGTTGACGTTACGAAAATTTAAGAGGCACCATAATTTTTGGATTTTAAAATGAACGAGATTGAAAACGATTTGATTTTTACGCGCGAGCACATTGTCAGCTCCGCGTTCATCGATAGCAGCGTCCGGCTTGGAATCGCGCAGGCGGCTCTTTTGGTGCAGGACAATTTGACTGAAAGTTTCGCGGCGATGGATTGCGACGGCGTTGTGTATCGCGAGCGTCACAATGCCTTTTGGGTTTTTACGAAAACGCAGATTCATTTTGCGCGGCGTCCTGCTTGGCGCGAAAAAATTTCCGCATCGACTTTTCCTGTCGATAGCGCGGGTTTTCGCACGCACTTGAACACGATTTTCAAGGACGCTCGCGGCGCGACGCTTCTCACCGCGAACCAAGAGGCTTGCGTCTTGAGTTTGGAAAATCACCGTCCGCTTCGCCTTGCCAATTTGACTTATCCAAAAGAAAATTTTCCGCCGTCAGTTTTTTGCGAGCCTTTCGAAAAATTTCCCGAAGCGGTTTCCGAGGAAAATTTCTCGTTCGAACAGAAAATCCGAAGCCAGCAAATCGACATGTCGCGCCACATGAACAACATCGAATACATTCGCCTCGCGCTGAATGTTTTTGATGACGATTTTTTGCAGGCGAACGAAGTCGCGGAAATCGAAATGCATTACACCGGCGAAAGCCGCGAAGGTCAAATGCTTCGCGTTTTCCGGCACGACGAAAATGACGCGACGTTCATCGCGATTCAAGAAAGCGAGCGAACTGTTTTTGAAATGAAAATAAAATTCACAAAATGAAATTGCGAGGTTGAAATGAAAATCGGAATTCTCGGCGCGGGACACATCGCGTCTACAATGGCGAAAACTTTGAACGCGATGGAAGGCGGCGTGAAATGCCATGCCGTGGCTTCGCGCGATCTTGAGCGCGCGAAAAATTTTGCAAGCGAGCATCGCATTGAAAAAGCATACGGCTCTTATGAAGAGCTTGCCTGCGATCCCGATGTCGAAATAATCTACATCGCGACTCCGCATTCGCATCACGCAGAGCACGCGAAACTTTGCATAGAGCACGGCAAGGCGGTTTTGTGCGAAAAGGCGTTCGCGAAAAATGCGAGCGAAGCGAAAAGCGTTTTGGATTTCGCGAAAGAAAAAAATGTCTTGGTTACCGAAGCCATTTGGACGCGATACATGCCTTCGCGAAAATTGATTGACGAAATCATCGCAAGCGGCATCGTCGGGAAAATCACTTCGCTCACTGCGAACCTGCATTACAATATTTCGCACCACGAACGCCTCATGAATCCCGCCCTCGCAGGCGGCGCGCTGCTCGATGTCGGAGTGTACACATTGAATTTCGCGCTGATGCATTTCGGCGCGGAAATCGAGCGCATCGATTCGAGCGCGGCATTGACGAAAACAGGCGTTGACGGTACGAACAGCATCACGCTTTACTACAAGGACGGGCGCGCAGCTTTCCTCAATTCGGGAATGTTTTCGCGCAGCGACCGCAAGGGAATCTTTTTCGGCGAGCGCGGATACATCGTCGTCGAAAACATAAACAATCCGAACGCGATTTGCGTTTTTGACGAGCGCGACAATCTGATAAAAAAAATCGAAGTGCCCGCGCAGATTTCAGGCTACGAATACGAAGTGGAAGAAACCATCGCCACGCTGAAAGCAAAAAAATTGGAGTGCGATTCGATGCCGCATTCCGAAACGCTCCGCGTAATGGAAATGATGGATTCGCTCCGAAAGTCATGGGGCGTGAAATTTCCCGGCGAGTGAAATGCAATTTTTATTGCCGATTGTAATTTTTTGCATTATATTTTTAAGTGTACAGTCTTTCCGTTTTGAACGCGAAAGCTGTCGGAACAAAAGGGGCAAGATAAAACGCTGCGCGATTTGCGCCGCGCATTGCCTGCAAAGTTTGCGTTGCAAACATGGCAAAATCGACTTGGCTTTTTTGGAGGTTTTTTATGGGCAATTCGGCAAAATCAAGGTCAATAGGAAGATTGATTCTTCAGCTCGCGCTTGCGTGTCTTTTGATTGTCGGCGGAATTTGGGCGTTGCAGGGCGCGGGCGATTTCGGCGCGGCCGCGCTGAAAGGCATGCTCGGAAGTTGGGCGGGATTGATTTTCGGCGTGCTTGAACTGGTGGCGGGCGTGTTGCTTTTTCTCGAATGCTTTGTCGGCGACAAATTCGGCGCGTTCGACAACATTCTCGGCTGGATTATCATGATTGTATGGGCGATTGCGATTGTCGTCGGCGATGTCTTGAAAGGCAACTTCAATGACTTCTTGCCTTGGCTCTACGGCTTCGCAGGACACATAATAGTGCTCGGCGCGCTTTGGTCGCTTAACGACTAGAAGCGGCGGCCGCTTGAAAAAAAATCCGCGCAGGACTTGCGCGGATTTTTTTTGTGTCTTCGGACGCTTCGGGCATTGCCAGACCGCTATTCCTCCTTATTCGTCTTTCTTGCTACGCTTGGCAATAGCCTCGTTGAGACGCTTAATTTCCGCTTCCACGGCGGCAGCGAAACTCGCGCATTCGGCGTTGTTCGCTATCTGCATTGCGGTAAGGTAGGGAACGAGCTTTTCGTTGATTGCGGCGAGGAGCGGCTTTTTGAGGCTTGTGGCACTCGCGCCCTTGCTTTCGTTCGCGGCGATGTATGAATCGTTTGCGGCGGTGAAAGCGTCCTGCGCGGCTCGTATCGCGGCTATCGCTTCGGCGACCCCATCAAGCGCAGAGATGTTTCCTGAAAAGGATTCTTTCGCCAAATCTTCCAAAAGACTTTCCGTCATTGAAGACTCGCTGATGTAGCTCGCCCTCGTTATTCCGGCCTTGGAATATTTTTCGTAGGCGGCGAGGAGAGGCTCGGCGGCGGCCTGCTTCGCGGGAATCGGGAGCGCGGCGTAACCCTCGAGCGCCTTTCCGAGCGCGATGATAGCCTTGTCTCGCTCGCTGTCGGCCGCTTCCAGAGTGGAAAGAGCCTTGTCCTGCAAGATTGCCGTGGTGATTTCCGCGCTGAGGCGCTCCACATCCGCCATGGTCGCAGCCACGAAAGCGTCCTTTGCGGCTGCGGAATCGTCCTTGTAGAGGCGCACGATTGTGTCGCTCAAGCCGTCAAGTTCGGTTACACGGGCGTTCGCGTTGAGTTTGTTCATGATTTTCTCCTTGTTTGCTGTGTGTGCGGCGGTATTCGCCTCATTCAGATATATTTTCTATCTTGACCGCGCGAAAGACGGCAAGATAGATTTTCTCGTTTGCCCAAACAGTCTGCGGCAAGGAACTAGAAAATCTATCTCGCTGCCGCAGGAAAAAGCGGGAAAGTAGATTTTCTACTTTTGCGCATGGCCGCCGATGAGACGGCGATTTTCACCTTAAAAGCCTCCAAAACTTTCTATAACTATTATAAGATGCTTTTGGTAAAAACGCAAGGAAAATCGGGTCGTTTCGCGGGGCGGCGGTCAGCGTCCGTACAGCTTGCTGTGGCTTCCGATTCTGTACAGGTACAGTTCCAGCGCGTCGCCGTTGATTCGGTATATGAGCACCAGGTCGGGGCGTATGTGGCAGTCGCGGAACGATTTGAGTTTTCCCCGCAGCTGGTGGTCGCGGTATTTTTCGTCCAGTTCCTCGCCGCGCGCGAGTCTTTGGATTATTTCGCGCGTTTCCTGCCGCTCCGCTTCCGAAAGCGATTTCATGTCGCGCCTGAAGCTTGCGGACGGGACAAGTTTGTATTTGATGTCTTGCGCCATGGCTACAGCTCCGCGAAAAGCGCGTCCACGGAATCATACGCCTTGAGCGTTCCGCGCTTGCGCGCGCGCTCGATTTCCTTGTCGGCTTTCAGAAGCGACTTGACGAGCGGCTTGGGGTACGTGTCCGTGTCTTTTTCCACGCTGACCGACGCGCCGTCAAGTTTCGCCATTTCCTTGAGGGCGCGCGCCAACGGCTGGCTGGCGTTTCTTACGACGATTGTCATTTCTTTCTCCCATTCATTATTAGAATAAAACGGATTGCCACGAAAGTCAAGGGCAGGGGTTGCGATTCTCGCTTCCGTAGGGGCTTCAAAAAAATCACCTTGCCTTTTTTTCGGTTTTGTGCTAGAATGCGATTCCATAAAGTCAATCTTAAATCGAAAATTGGAGGAATTATGTCTTCGCCTTTGGAAAAATATCTTGAATCTTGTTCCGGAAAGCCGAACGCGGCGATGGTGTCTTATGTCGCGAACTTGCAGCAAGTGGCGCAAGTTTCGCCGGAAACAGCCGCGACTATCGTGCGCGAATTGGAAAACCAGCGCAGCCACTTGAAGCTCGTGGCGAGCGAAAATTATTGTTCGTTGAGCACGCAGGCGGCGATGGGAAATCTTCTCACCGACAAGTACGCCGAAGGCTATCCCGAGCATCGCTATTATGGCGGATGCGTCAACATCGACGCGGTGGAAAACGCCGCGGCTCGCGAGGCGGAGAATCTTTTTGGCGCGGACTACGCTTACGTGCAGCCGCATTCCGGGGCGGACGCGAATCTGGTCGCGTTTTGGGCGATTCTTTCCAAAAAAGTCGAAACTCCCACGCTTGAGGAATTGGGCGTGAAATCGCTCGCGGAACTTACGGACGCGCAGTTCGATTCGCTCCGCAAAAAATTCGGCAATCAAAAATTGATGGGATTGGATTATTCTTGCGGCGGCCATCTCACGCACGGCTACAGGATGAATGTCTCTGCGCGAATGTTCGAAAGTCATCCTTATGGCGTGGATCGCGAAAGCGGCTTGCTCGATTACGACGCGATTGAACGCCAGGCGATGGAAGTGAAGCCTTTGATTTTGCTCACGGGATTTTCGGCTTATCCTAGGAAAATCGATTTCAGGCGTTTCCGACAAATCGCGGACAAATGCGGCGCGGTCTTGATGGTGGACATGGCGCACTTTGCGGGACTCGTGGCTGGAAAAGTTTGGACTGGCGACAACGATCCTGTGAAATGGGCGGATGTAGTTACGACTACGACGCACAAGACTTTGCGCGGACCGCGTGGCGCGCTAATTCTCTGCAAAAAAGAATTCGCCGACTATGTGAACAAAGGCTGCCCGATGGTTTTGGGCGGCCCGCTCGGGCATGTGATGGCGGCGAAGGCTGTCGCGTTGAAAGAGGCGAACTCGCAAAGCTACCGCGACTACGCGCAGAACGTCGTGAAAAATGCCGAGGCGTTGGCGGCTTCCTGCATGGATTTGGGAATGCGCTTGCAGACAGGCGGCACGGAAGACCATTTGATGCTCGTTGACGTTACGACTTACGGACTTACCGGAAAGCAGGCCGAAGCCGCGCTCTTCCAATGCGGAGTGACTGCCAATGCGAACGCGCTTCCTTATGACAAGAATGGCGCTTGGTGGACGAGCGGAATCCGAATCGGCACTCCCGCGCTCACTACGCTCGGAATGAACGAAAGCGATATGAAGGAAGTCGCATCGATAATTGATTTCGTTTTGCGCAACACAAAGCCCGGCGTTACGAAGGACGGAAAGCCAGCCAAAGGAAAAATCGTGCTCGACGAGGCGGCCGAGGCGAAGGCGAGGGAACGTGTGAATGCGCTGCTTTGTGCGCACGTCCTTTATCCCGAATTGGATTTGGAATTCTTGAAGAAAGAATTCGTGCGATAAAAAAGAGGCCCGCGCAAGCGGGCTTCTTTGATGTTTGAAACTAGTAAGCCTGGGCCGGAAAAGGACGCTTGGCTCGCGCGAGGAATTTTGCCGCGATTAAATCTCTTGCAGCACGGGCGCGAAATATCCGCTCGAAGAAATGCGCTGGCGGCCGTCGTGCAAGTGCGCCGTGTCGCCGAGGCGTTCTATGCGGAACGCGGCCTTTCCCGCCACGCGCTCCTCGCTGTTCAAGACAGTGACGGAAGTGGGCGCGACATAGAATCCCTGCCACAGCACGAGCGGCGAGCAGTTCACCAAATGGCTTATCATCGCGAACATCACTCCGAGGTGGCAAAAGAAAACCGCCGTGCGCCCGTCGTATTCCGCTTTGTTCGAAAGAAGATGGTAGTTTTTTACGAAGGTCGCGCTGTCGAAATTCGGATTTGGAATTTTTCCGCTTGTCTTGTAAAAAAGTCCTTCTCGCTCGAAATCGTATCGGCGCAAAATCGAATCGATGCCGTCGCAAACTTCGCGATAGTTTTTTTCGACCTCGCCGCTTTTCATCAAATCCGTGTCGAGCCATTTTTTCCTGTCAAGAAATTTTTCTTCCGAATAAAAATATTCGGGAAGCAAATCCCACGGAATGCGCTCATGTCCGTCCACTGGATCTTTCACGGGAACATAAAATTCTTTGAGCCATTCATGTGTTTCGGCCGCGCGGCGCATCTTCTTCAAGCTGAGCGAGGCCGTGTCCTGCGCGCGTCCCAAAGGCGAGACGTAAAAATCCGTGACGTTCCATTTTGAGACGCGCTTCGCCAAAAGCCGCGCCTCCTTCCAGCCCTGCGCGGTGAGCGAATCCTTTTCGTAGTCGGGGTCTCCATGTCGAATGAAAATCAATCTCATGGCGACATTGTATCACATTGCGGGGAAAATGAAAAGCGCGAAGTTTAGCAAAGCGAACGCGGGGTCCTGGCGATAATGCAACGCTCTTGACTTATGCGCATAAATGATGTACCTTTAATTCATAGCCGAAAATGTCTGCACAAAAAAAAACTGTAAAAAAGAAAGCTCCGCAAAAACGCCGCGCCTCAAAAAAAACTCGCGTCGCGCTTGACTCAAAAAAAGTCGCCATAGCCTCCGCGTGCGTCTGCGCGTTTTGCGTTTTGCTTTTGGCGGTGAGCGCGCTTTTTTCTTCGCGGCGGCAGGAAGCCGAACGTCCCTTGCTCGTTGAACGCGAAGTTCCGCAAGCAAAGGCCGAGGTCGTGGAAACTCCGCAGTCGAAGTCCAAGGAAGATTTCAAAGTGCCGCCGAAACCTGAGCGCGCGGAAACGCCTCTGGCAAAGATTGAAAAAGAAGTAAATGGAAACGATGGCGCGAAAAAAAATTCCGCTTCAAAGAAAACCGAAGAAAATTCGCAAAACGAAAGTTCCAAGCAAGTTGCAAAAAATTCTTTGCCGCCGCCGAAAAAATCCGAAAAAAAGTCGGACGAAAAAAACGACGCTTCGAAAAATCAATCTTTTGCCGCGCCGCAGGATTTCGGATTTCCGCCCGCCTCGAAAGACGCCGTGCTTTGCGTCGTGTTCGATGACGGCGGGCAGAACGTGGCGCAGCTGAAAAGATGCATCGCGCTTCCTTTTCCCGTGACGGTGGCGGTTTTGCCGCGCCTTGCGCATTCAAAGGAATGCGCCGCGCTCGTTCGGCAAAGCGGCAACGAAGTGATCTTGCATCAGCCGATGCAGGCGATAAATCTCGGCGTGAATCCGGGGGAGGGCGCGATCCTTCCGCAAATGTCGGGCGGCGAAATTGCCGCGACGCTTTCGCAGAACATCGCGGAGCTCGCGCCGATTTCCGGCATCAACAATCACGAAGGCTCGCTCATCACCGAGGACGAAGTGAAGGTGGGCTTTGTGCTTGAAACCGTTCATCAAAAAGGAATTTATTTTTTGGACTCGCGCACGTCGTCCGCCACGAAAATTCCGAGCGTCGCGATGGAAATGGGATTTTCGTATTTTCAGCGCGACATTTTTTTGGACAACGAAAAATCGCGCGAGAATATTTTGAACGAATTGAAGCGTGGAGTGGAAATCGCGAATCGGCAAGGCTTCGTCATTATGATCGGGCACGTTTGGTCGGCGGAAATCCTTCCTTCCGTCCTGGAGGAAGTTTATCCGGAATTGAAAAAGAAGGGCTATAGGTTTTCCACGGTTTCGAATTCGGGAGCGCAAAGAAAATGAAAATTTTGGGAATTGAATCCTCGTGCGACGAGACGGCCGCCGCTGTCGTCGAGGACGGAAAAATAATTTTGAGCAATGTCGTCGCAACGCAAATTCCGTTTCATGAAATTTACAAGGGCGTCGTTCCTGAAATCGCGAGCCGAAAGCATGCCGAATGGATTTTGCCCGTCGTGAGCCAGGCGTTGCGCGAAGCGAATTTGCAGGCAAGCGAAATCGACGCTGTAGCCGCTACAAACCGCCCCGGACTTATGGGCGCGCTTTTGGTTGGCCTCACATTCGGGAAAACTTTTGCATGGAGTTTGCGAAAGCCTTTCATCGCGGTGAATCACATGCTCGGACATTTGTACGCTTCGCAGCTTTGCGAAAGAGGCGCGAAGCAAAATCATGCCGCGCAATATCCGTTTTTGGGATTGCTCGTTTCGGGCGGACACACGATCATTTGCAAGGTGAACGCTTTCGATGACATCGAGATTCTGGGAACAACGGTTGACGATTCGATTGGCGAAGCGTTCGACAAGGTGGCGAAATTTTACGGGCTTGGATATCCGGGCGGAGTGGTGATTGACTCGCTTTCGAAAAAAGGCTGCGCGCGCGCGTTCGATTTTCCCGTTCCCTCGCTTGACGAAAAGGAGCACAGGTACGACGTTTCGTTCAGCGGCCTTAAGACTGCGGTGATTTATCAGCGCGATTTGTTTTGGAATAAAAATTATGATGCGACGAACGAAAATCTTTGCGCGGCGTTTCAGGAGACTGCCTGCCGAACAATCGTCTCGCGCTTGTTCAAGGCATGCGACGACACGAACATAAAGACCGTGGTGGCTGGGGGAGGGGTAGCCGCTAATTCCCGCTTGCGCGAAATGCTCGGCGAACGCGCAGACATAAAATGCATTTTTCCTCCGCTGAAACTTTGCGGCGACAACGGCGCGATGATTGCGGGCGTGGCGTATCACTTTCTGCTTCGCGGCGAGCGCAGCGGACTTGACACGACGGCGAAAGCGCGGGTGGAACAATTCAAGCGCGGGCTTAAATAGCCGAATTGAAAAATTTATTTTTTATTAAAACAAGGCAAGGAAATTGAAATGAAAAATTTGAAGGATTTGACTTACGGAATTGTGGGCATGGGAATCATGGGCGGCTCGATTGCAAAATCGATTCGCGCGAACATTCTTTCCCGCGCCGAGGCTACGGGAAAAATTTATGCGTGCAACCGAAGCACCGCCTGCCTCGAAAGCGCGCTCAATGAAGGCGTGGCGGACAAGACGTTCACTTCGGATTGCGTTCAGGAAATGCTTCGCGAATGCGACTTCGTCTTCGTCTGCCTTTATCCGCACGCCACGATAAATTTTTTGCGCGACAACCGCGATTCTTTCAAGGCGGATTCAATCGTGACGGACATCAGCGGCGTGAAAGGAATCTTCGAAAAGTCGCTTCCTGAAATTATGCGGGATGACGTTGACTTCATAATCGGGCATCCGATGGCGGGCGGCGAAAAGGAAGGCTATGCGAATTCGAACGAAAAATTTTTCATCGGCAGAAACTACATTTTGATTCCGCGCCCCGAAAACAAGCCGGAAAATCTTGAGCTGATGCGAAGCCTCGTCGCGGCGATGGGATTTTCTCGCATCACGGAAACTTCGTGCGAAACCCACGACTACAAGATTGGCTTTACTTCGCAGCTCTGTCATGTCATCGCGGCGGCGTTGGTGGAAAGCGCGTCGGACGAAAGCATCACGGCGTTCGGCGGCGGAAGCTTCGAGGATTTGACAAGGATCGCGATGATAAACGCGCCGCTTTGGACGGAGCTTTTTTTGGCGAACAAGGAAAAGTTGGTGGAGCACATTTGCAATTTCGAGGCGCAAATCGAACGCTTTAAGAATTTCATTCAAAATGACGACGCGGAAAATTTGAAAAGCATTTTGGAAGACACGCGCGAAAAGCGTCTTAAAATGGGCGCGGTTCGCCAGGCGAAAAATTAGTCTTGTAACTTGACCTCGGATTTGCTATAATCAATCTATGTTCAACAGTTTAAAAGGCGTGATCACATACAAGGCGCACAACACTGTTTTTCTCGACGTGAACGGAGTCGAATGGGATTTGTATGTGCCCGCGAGTTCCCTTGAGAATCTCGGCGAAGTCGGCGCGCAGGCGCGGATTTTCACTTGGCTTTATCTGCGGGAAGATGCCGCGAAGATGTATGGATTTGCCACGGAAGAAGAGCGCGGGATTTTCATGGACTTGCTCAAAGTGGACGGCGTGGGCGCGAAAGGCGCGGTGAAAATTTTGAGCAACATTTCGATTTCTCGTTTTATCGCCGCGCTAGACGAAGGAAACACCGAGGCTCTCGAGGCCGTTTCGGGAATCGGAAAAAAGACCGCCGCGAAAATCATGCTCACTCTGAAAGGAAAACTCACTCTCGATGATTCCACGAAGTCCGTTTCCAATTCCGAAAAATCCGAATTCCAGGACGTGATAAATTCGCTCGTGGACATGGGCTACGACAAGCGCGACGTTCAGGGCGTTGTTCAGAAAATTTTGGGCGACCTCGTTCACAACGAGAATTTTGTGTCCAAGCCGCATACTGGAAAAGAAGAGATGGTTTTCCGCCAGGCCTTGGTGGATTTGGCGTAGAGGAATTTGGATGAGCGACGAATATGAAAGCATAGTCCGCGCGGGAGTTTCTTTGCCCGAAGATTCGCAGGAAGGAAGCCTGCGCCCGCAGTTTTTGAATGAATTTTTGGGGCAGGAAGAAATCAAAAAGAATCTCTCGGTTTTCATCCAGGCGGCGCGGGAACGCGAGGACGCGCTCGACCATTTGTTTTTGATAGGGCCTCCGGGCTTGGGAAAGACGACGCTCGCGCAAATCACGGCGCACGAACTTGGCGCGGATTTCAAGGTGACGAGCGCGCCCGCCTTGGAAAAGCCAAAGGATTTGGCGGGCATCCTTTCCACCGTGAGCGAACGCACTGTCTTTTTCATCGACGAAATCCACCGCCTCAAGCCCGCCATCGAAGAGATGCTTTACATCGCGATGGAAGATTTCGAGCTTGACTGGGTGATAGGGCAGGGCGCGGCCGCTCGGACTGTGCGAATCCCGATTCCGAGATTCACGCTTGTGGGCGCGACCACGAAGGCTGGCATGGTCTCAAGTCCGCTCATAAGCCGCTTCGGAATCGTCCAGCGATTCGACTACTACACGGGCGAAGAGCTTTCGCGGATAATAAAGCGGACTGCGGAAATCCTCAAAGTGAAAATCGAGGACGATGCCGCCCTTTCTTTGGCGAAATGCTCGCGCGGAACGCCGCGCGTCGCAAACCGAATCATTCGCCGCATGCGCGACTTCGCGCAAATCGAGGGAAACGGTTCTGTGACGGACGAAATTGTGCATGCGGGACTTTCCCGGCTTGGAATCGATTCGCTCGGGCTTGAAAAATACGACCGGGAAATCTTGCTTTCGATCATAAACAATTTTGGCGGAGGACCTGTGGGCGCGGAAACGCTCGCGATTTCCATCGGCGAAAGCCAGGACACGCTCGAAGACTACTACGAGCCGTATCTTATTCAATGCGGACTTTTGCAGCGCACTCCGCGCGGACGAATGGTCACGGAAAAGTCGTACAGGCATTTGGGTGTCGAGATGAAAAGCAGGCTCGATTCTGGCGAGCAAGGAATGAGAAATCTATTTTGAAACGCACGGACTTTTATTTTGACTTGCCTCCCGAACTCATCGCGCAATATCCGAGCGAGCGGCGCGGAAACGACCGCCTCATGGTTTTGGGGCGCAAAAGCGGCGAAGTCTCGCATCGCGCGATGAGCGACTTGCCGAACCTCATCGAAAGCGGCACTCTGATGGTCTTCAACAATTCGCGAGTGCGCAAGGCGCGGGTTTTCGGCACGAAGGAATCCACGGGACGCGAAGTGGAATTCATTTTCCTGAATAAAGTCGATGATGCATCCTGCGTTTGGAACACGCTCGTAAAAGGCGCGAAAAAGCAGAAACCCGGAATGCGCTACGAATTCCCCGATTCGAGCGTCGGCACGATTTTGGAAAATCCGCAGAACGAAGGAACTGAATTCCGCACGGTGAAATTTGATTTCGCGCTCACGGAAAACTGGTTCGAAAAAAACGGGCACATTCCGCTTCCGCCATACATTAGGCGCGCGGACGACGAGGCGGACGGCGAACGCTATCAAAACGTTTTTGCCGACACCGTGGGAAGCGCGGCTTGCCCCACGGCGGGCCTGCACTTTACGAACGAAATGCTCGAAACTCTCGAGCGGAAAGAAATCGAGCGCGCTTTCATCACGCTGCACGTGGGGCTTGGAACTTTTTTGCCAGTGCGCGAGGATAACATCGAAGACCACAAGATGCACGAGGAAATTTTCACGGTGGAAAGCGAAGCCGCGCGAAAGATAAATCAGGCGAAAAAAGAAGGCCGCCCGATTTTGGCTGTGGGCACGACGAGCGTCCGCACTTTGGAATCGGCGTGCGTGGAGGAAGGCGGCGCGTGGCGGGTGCGGGAAGGCACTTTCGCGACGAGCATTTTCATGTACCCCGGCTACAAGTTCAAAATCGTTGACCAAATGTTCACCAATTTCCACACGCCTGAATCCACTTTGATAATGCTCGTGAGCGCGTTCTCATCGCGCGAAAACATCCTGAACGCCTACGAAGAGGCGGTGCGCGAAAAATACCGCTTCTTTTCTTACGGCGACGCGATGCTGATAAAGTGAATAGTTGGTCGTTCGCTCCGCTGCAATTGACAAACGCGGGGAATTTCTGTAAAATGACTTGTATCTGAAAACAGGAAAAATGATTATGCCTAGACGATTCAGCAAAACTCACTTCTCAAATACGCACCTCTCGGCGTTTTGCATTGGTAGAATATCCTCCGTGGGTACGGGGGGGGGTATAACGACCTAAGTTTTTCCGGAAAAGGACGATTCTCATATAAAAGGACGCGCAATGTGGATATAATTTCGCAGGGCGCGTCCTTTTTGCATTTAAATGGGATTTTCGAATCCGCACCTTTCCACGCCGAATGTTCCGATGTGTTCTACAAACGCGAATTTAATGCGGCAAATTCATTGCCAGCAAGCTACGCGGAAGAATTTTTCGCAAGAAATTCCATCACATCAATAGAAAATACACAATCCGAGGCCTCCGACGGCTTCACAGCATTCGACAAAGCACAATCCGAGGCCTCTGACGGCTTCGCAGCGTTCAACAAAGTACAATCCGAGACCTCCGACACGTCCACAGCGTTCAACAAAATGCCATCCGAGACCTCCGATGGCTTCACAGCGACCGACAAAGCCCTGTCCGAGCCCTCCGATGGCTTCACAGCATCCGACAAAATGCAATCCGAGGCCTCCGACGGCTTCACAGCGTTCAACAAAATGCTATCTGAGGTCTCTGACGGCTTCACAGCGACCGACAAGGTGCTGTCCGAGGCCTCCGATACATTCACAGCATTCAACAACATACTTTCCGAGACCTCTGACAGCCTCGCAGATTCTCACAAGCACGAATCTGAAGGGCAAGAAAATAAATCGCCTGTACATGGCAATAAGGAGTTTTTATGAAAGAAATCCAGACACTTCCGCTCACAAGCATGAACAATGCGGCGCACTTCCTGTTCGTCTCGAACATGGCGGAGCGCGCGAAAAAGGACAAGACTGTCGCGGAGAAATGCGCGGCGCAGGTTAAGGCATTGCGCGAGGCGGTGAAAGCGGAGGACGAGAACTTGCAGATTTCGGCAAAAAGTCTCACCACCGACAAAATCGCCGAAGCCGACCGCTTGCGCGACCAATTGTACGCCGGCTACAAAAAGGCGGTGGCAGGATACGTTAATTTTCCCATTGAGGAAATGGCGGACGCGGCGAAAGTGCTGAATCAGCACATCAAGGACTACAAAATCGACGTGCAGGCGCAGTTGGATAAGGAGACGGGCTTGCTCGTCAATTTTATCCAAGATTTGGAAGGCAAGTTCGCAGAGCAGGTGAAGATGCTTTCGCTTACGGCATTTGTTGAGAAATTGAAGGCGGCGAACGAGGAAGTGCGCTCGCTTACGGGGCAGCGCACGGACGAGCGTTCGGCAAAGACCGCTGGTGCGCTCAAGGCGGCTCGCACGGCGAGCGATGAGGCGTATAAAATGCTCGTGCTTCACGTGAACGCGCACGCCTTGCTTGAGGGCGAGGCGGAGTACGCGGCATTCATCGACTACGCGAATACGGAAATTGCGCATTTTAAGCAAGAAGTGCTCGGAGGAAAAAAGGGCAAGGGAAAAGAGGATATTGTGGAATGAGATGATGTGCACTGCGAGATTGTTCGCCGTGTGTTTAACAAGTTGGAATCGGTTGTGCAAAAGCAAACTGATTATTTAATGCAAATATATTTTAGGAGTTTTTTCATGGGAAAGAAAAAAGAAGAGATGTTTTTCAAAATATTTCTTATTGTCACTGCAATTATTTTTGTTTTGATATGCATCGCAAGTATCGTATTATGTGCTTTTCAAGTATATAAAAACGGAGAATGTAATTTCACTGGAATTGAAGCTTCTGTGCTTATTTCATTCCTTACTTTGGCTTTTGGCATCGTGGTTGCGACTCCGCATTTCATAACAAAAACTCAAATTGAAACGGTTGTGCGCGATATATTCAAGTCTGACATCGGACCTGACATCATAAACAAGTCTGAGGAAATCGCCAAGCTTGACGCACATCTTTCACGCATGGTGGCATTCAATCTCTTGCAACAGAAATACTATTATTGGGCGGTCGGCTGGTCGTTCCGTTCGCTCAAGCGATATTCAGAGTTGAACGAAAGCTATTCAGGTCTATATCATGAATTCCATGATTTTGTGTTCAACCGAATTATTCTCGCGGCGTTGAAATCTGCCCGCACCGACAAGGAAAACGCGCTGTTTGTCGAGAAACATGTCGACGAAAAGGAAGCGTTCAAAATAAAAATCCGCGCCATCAAAGATTATCTTGATTTCTTGTATCTCATCACTGAATATGCCAACGAGCGTTCCATAAAGCAGATGAGATCAAATTTTCAGAAAGAAATTGCAGAAATCGAAAGTGAAATGAATCTTCTTATCCGCGAATCTTACAAAGGATGGTTTGACAGGGAAAAGAACTACCATGAGGATGACAACAAGCGAGTGGACGACTATTTCTTTTCCGCTTCACGGTACAAAGACAATTCAATCAAACTTCGCAAGTTTTTCTATAAAGAGGTTTGGGCAAAACTTGATGCGTCTGGTTTTCCCGAACTTTCTGACAATGAGGAATTTGAAGTATACCGCAATAAAATCAACAAAAAATATAAGGAGAACTAACTATGAAAAAACTGACGTATGCAATTATTGCATTGCTCGCATTCGTATGCATCCCGCTTTGCGCACAGACAGTCGGCAAAAAGCCAACCGTGGTCATCGTGCCGTTTGAGGCAAAAAGCAGTGGAATCGGACAGGATGACTGCGACATCGTAACGGAATCATTCGAATCGGAGTACGCGAGAACAGGGAGCGCGCTTGTGGTGAACAGGAGCACTCTTAAGAAAATCCAGGCAGAACAGGCGTTCCAAAATTCCGACTGGTCTAACAATGACAAGACGGCAAAGCTCGGCGAAGCCTTGAACGCACAGCAACTTTTGTTCGGCTCGCTGAGAATATATAACAGTGCTTTGTTTGTGACGGTTCAGATACAGGACATTACAACGCTTGCGGTACTTGCCTCGGTAAATGTAAGTGTCAAGGATACAATGGAACTGCTCGATAAGATTCCAGAAATAGGAAAAAAATTGGCAACAGAAGCGGATAACTTTGTTTCTCAAGTGTCACATAAAAAATCCAATATTGTCATTATGCCGTTTGAATCAAAAAGTGACGGTATAGGTCAGGAGGATTGTGACATAATTAGTGAAATGATGGAATCAAAATATGTTCAGACTGGTGTTGTGACTGTGCTGAACAGAGGTACGCTAAAAAAAATACAGGCAGAGCAAGCGTTTCAAAATTCTGACTGGTCGGATAGCAATAAGACTGCAAAACTTGGCGAGGCTTTGAATGCGCAACATATTGTGAACGGAAAATTGAGGTCATATAATGGCGTGTTATTTGTTACTGTGCAGGTGCAGGACATAAGAACGCTTGCGGTGCTTGCATCTGTGAATATGAGAGTCGCTAATGTAGAGGAACTTCTGAATAAAACTTCAGATATTTGTGAAAATCTTTGTATTCAGACTTATTCTGAGTGGAAAATTGGTGATAAAGGTCCTGGCGGAGGATATGTATTCTATTACTCCTTGAAAGGATTTCCTGTTTATAAATCGGACAGTGCACCCCCTGTCATATGCCATTACCTTGAGTGCTCGCCAGTAGAACTGGGAAGTATACCATGGTGTTCTTGTCCATATATTAATAGACATGCTTTTCACTATTGTTCTGTCACTACAAATACAGGGATTGGAACTGGGAAAAAGAATACATTAAATATCATCGCTAAAAGTCATATAGGAGGTTCTATTAGCATAAGTAACTGTGCGGCAAAGGCATGTGCAAATTATTCAACAGAAAAAACAAAAGCAGGCGAATGGTATCTGCCGAGCAAAGATGAGCTTAATTTGATATATGTGAATCTTGTCAAAACTGGAATCATAAAGAGCGATAAATGGTATTGGTCGTCGTCGCAGCACGATAAAAGCAGTATTTATTTCTTTGGTATGCACGGTGCGTTGAAACAGCTTTTCAGCAACGGCTATCAGGATTACCACACCAAGGACACCAATTATTGTGTTCGGGCAGTCCGGGCTTTTTAGTACGCAAGATATTGCATTGCAATATCTTGCTACCGAGTTTTTG
Organism: Treponema sp.; assembly: GCA_014804005.1. Lineage (GTDB taxonomy): Bacteria > Spirochaetota > Spirochaetia > Treponematales > Treponemataceae > Treponema_D. The sequence goes on from JAAVAP010000015.1 coordinate 37,907, forward strand.
TTTGCTCGCACGGCTCGCATTTTCCCTGCTGTGCGTACAAAAACACAAAAACTCGCGAATTTTATTATTGGAATATTCCGCGCAAAGCGCGGTCAAAAAAAATTTAGGGAGTCATATTATGATTGAAAAACTAAACAATGTGGGCAGTGGATTTGGATTCGTAAATTTCATTACGGGCATAACAACAATGATTTTCGTGTTCTTTATGTTTGTACTTATGAAATACGGCGTTTCCATTTCGTTGGAGGAAATAATCAAAGAAATGACTAGTATCTCATTTTTTGATTTCATAGTTTATGTGCTTTCCTTTGTCATGGGATTCTTTGTTCATGGATTGCGCTATTTAGGTTTTGACTATTACAAAAGGCTTTATGATAAAAACAGACGAAAAGCAGAAAATGAGCAACAAAAAGCAACGAAACGAAAAAAATCGCCATTTATGAGAATTATTTTTTATCTGTTCAGAAATGGAACTGTCATTGAAGAATGCCTTGATGAAAAGCGGTGTCCGGATATATCGTTTGACTGGATACGGAATTCTGATAAACCCGCTGTTGATGTCTGGAACTATGCGCGGAAAATTTCAATGGAAGCACCAAAGGCTGATATCTATCAGTTTTACTATCATAGCGAAGTGTTTCAATGTTTCGACACGGTGTTTTTCATACTTTCTTTTGCCGCATTCTGCCTTGGACTTTTGGGAATAGGCATGAATCACAATAATTTTGAAAACAGGTACCTGTATGTACTGATTTTTTCGATGTTCCTGTTTCTTCTTCATTGGCTATGCAAAAAGACTTCAAAGTCATTTGCGCGGCGTTTTTTCTTGGAAATACAGATAAACTTGAATGTCATAAATGGCAATGTGGGTGGCAAGAACTAATAGGACGCAAAATTGCTGTAAATCGATTGCTTTTCATTGTGAAGCAACATGACAAAACTTAAGGAGAAAAACATGAAACCAATGAAAATATTTGCCGCGTGTGCGGTCATTGTTGTGGCATTGTGCGTGAGCGCATTTGCGCAGACCGCAAAAAAGCCGTCCGTAGTCATCATGCCGTTTGACGCGAAGGGCGGTGTGGCGCAGGAAGACTGCGACATCGTGACAGACATATTCGAGTCGGAATACGTCGTCGCGGGCAATTCAACCGTGGTAAACCGCAGCACGCTTTCAAAGATTCAGGCGGAGCAGAAATTCCAGGCTTCCGACTGGTCGAACAGCAGCAAGACAGCAAAGCTCGGCGAGGCGCTGAACGCGCAACAGATCGTGAGCGGACAGTTGCGGCTTTACAACGGGCTGCTGTTCTTTAAGGCGCAGGTGCAGGACATCGGCACGCTTGCCGTGCTCGCCTCCGTGAACATCAGGGTGGAAAGCACCATGCAGCTGCTCGACAAGATTCCTGGCATCTGCAAGGACTTGGCGGGGCAAGTAGGCGGAACGTCAAAATAGCGCATGACTGCCCTCGGCAGTTCATATATTTCATCATTTTTAAGGAGTTATAAAAATGAAAAAATTACTTTCAGCGGTCGCGGCGGCAATCCTTGCCTCCGCAGTCATCTCGGCGCAGACGCTTGCCGTGCTCGGCTTCGACAGCGACAGCATCTGCCTTGACCAACGCACAGGCACGATGAGCGACCTGCTCACCGACGAGCTTGTGGGCATCGGCGACATCGCCGTGCTCGAGCGCAAGCAGGTGAGCAAGATTCTCGAGGAGATGAATTTTCAGGCGTCGGGCTACACAGACGAGGCGACGGCGAAGACGATCGGCAAGATGCTGAACGCGGACTGCATCATCACGGGAAGCACGTCCATGCTCGGCGACAAGCTTGTGGTGACGGCGCGCACTATCGACGTGGAGACGGCGAAAATCCTCTGCTCCGCGAAGATGTCCGTGTCGTCATGGAATGAATTCAGCCGCCGCTTGCCGGACTTTGCCAAGGACTGCGTGAAGAATCTTCCCGCCAAGAACTGGTTCGCCGGAACATGGGAAGGCGGATACGAGTCTGACGGCGGAGACGACTTCTTTACAATCGTGTTCAGTGAAAAGAACAAGTGCACCGTGACGCTCGCCACAACAAACGCTTTCGGCGACAGCGAGACCCTTTCGGGAAGCGGCTCGTATTCCTACGACAAGAACATCCTCCGCATTGACGCGCGGCTTTCCACGGATTTGGGCGTTGCGCGAAAAATCAGCTGGCGGAGCATCTACAGCTTCGGCGAAGGGAATGAAAGCTTCAGCATCCTTGTGAAGCCCGAGGGTGGAAAACAAGTGCGCGCGACATTCGCAAAGACAGAGTAGCGCAAACAGCCAGTCGCTTTAAAAATGGCTGGCATCTCTAAACCTGCTCTTTACCGCTCGTCTTATGACCGCAAGGAGTAATGTTCTGCAACAAGGCCGTCCGCATACGCGGGCGGCTTTCTTGTTCTCTTTGTATTGCTGAACAAAAATTTTTGTTTCATCCCTCTTCCGCCCCTTACGCGAGCTGGTTCAATGAATACTGCGTCAGGTTCAAAAACTGCCTTTTCAAAACGGGATTTATCTTCTCTTCGCCCAAGGCCTTGTCGAACGCCTCTTCCGCGGTGCGGGAAAACGCCGCGATCGCCTTTTCGCTTATCGGAAGCCGCAGTCCCAAAAGCTTGTTCTCCAGTTCGCGGCTCGAAAAAACAATCGCGCCTGCAAACACGATCCGCACGTTGATGAGCGCCCGCTTTTCGGTCTTAGCCAAAAAGCAGAACGAAGCGGAATCTTTTTCGAGCGTGTGGCGCGGTCCGCAGCGGCGGAAAATCGAAACGTCCCAGTCCTCGTTGGGAACGCGGATGTTCACGATGACGCTTCTTTGCGGAACGCCCGCGAACTTTTCGAAAGGCATTGTGGAAAAAGCCTGCGTGTCCGCGCTCCTGAAACGCAGCATCGTGTTCAAAGCCAAAAGCGGCGCGTAGAGCGTTCCGTGGATTTCCTTCGTGCAGATGTTTCCGCCGAGCGTCGCCATGTTGCGCACGAAATGGTTCGCCGTGTTCAGAATCGCCTTGTACAAAATTTTCGGAATGCGCTCCTCGCCCAAATCAAGAATTTCGTTCAGCGTCACTGCGGGGCCGAAGTCGATGAAAAGCTCGTGGCGGTTTATGTTCTTCATTTCCGCGACGTTCCTCGTGCAAAGCGATTTTTCGGGAAGGCGCGGAATCTGCGTGCATCCTCCGACGAGCTCAAGCCCCGGCGTGTTTTTGATTTGATAGAGAACTTCGGAAATGTTCTTTGCGAAAAGAAGCGTTTTATTTGTTTCCATTTTTTCTCTGGTTTTCCTTTTCGAAATGAATTTGCGTCGCGTAGATTATTCCGTTTATCAAGGTGTCGGATTCCACGCAACATTCTTTGAGCGAGCGGACGCGCTCGAAAACTTGCTCGCGGCTCGGATTTGAGAACGTGTTTATGATTTCGTAGGCGGCGAAGATTTTTCCCGCGTTGCAATATCCGCAAAGCGAGACGCCCGCCTTTTCGAAGCCCTTCATTATTTCCTGATACTGCGCTTGCTTTGAAAAAAATTCCAGCGTGACGATTTTCGCGCCGTTCAGGATTCCGATCGGGATTGCGCAGCTCAAGACGCATTTTCCGTCGAGCAGGACGGCGCACGCTCCGCAGCTTGAATTCTCGCAGCCGCATTTTACGCTCAGAAAATTCTGCCTTCGCAAAATCCACAAAAGCTTTTCGTCCGGATTTTCATTGAGCGAAAGTTGCTGTCCGTTCACCGAAAGATTTATTTTCATTGTGCGCCACCTTCTTTGACTTCTTTTTTCTCTGTCTTTTCCGCGAGTTTCGCCTGAGACAAAAGAGTGAAAAGCGAGTTTGATTTAAGCGGAAGGAAATTCTCGTTGCAATTCAAAGCCTGCGAAATCGCCGCAGAAAAAGCCGCCGGCAGAGCCTTCTTTATGAGCGCGCCGATTTGCTTGCTTTCCGTTTCGGAGTTCACGAACGCGATCGAGATTTTTTCGGCATCGAGCCTTTCGCCTTCCACAAGTTCCGCGAGCGTCTTTTGGATCGAAAATTTTATTCGCGTTTCGGCTTCCTTGATTGCGAGGATTTTTCCCGCGCTCACCGTCACCCAAATGTTTTTGATTTTCGGCCAGAACGTGCACGGATCGATTTTCAAGTCCAAAGCCAACGCCACGAACGATGTCGAGTTGAACGGAACGCCGCGAAATTTTATTTTGTTCCATTGGTTTATCTGCGCCTTCGTGATGCTTTTGCTCACCGTGATTGGGAGGGGATCGCGAAAGCGTTTCGCCTGAATTCCCTGGCAGCATTTCCGCAAAAGACCGGTCATAATCGAAAGGTTCGAATAAAAATTTTCCGGCGTGAGCGGCTCGTCCTTGAGCCTAAAATTGGAATTTATTTTTACCATTTTCGGCTCGATTTGAAGGATTTCCGCAGCGATGTTTTTCCAGATTTCCAAGACTGCCGCGCTCGGAGTTTGCGCGTGGATTACGAGCGTTCCGTCTTTTTGCAGCGTCGTCTGCATTTTCTGCCCGTACTCGAAAATGCTCGTGCCGTAATAGCCGCTCGCGTCGTATGCGCATGCGAGACCCGTGCCGCGCGGAGAGATTCCATGCCCTTTGTAGCCTGCGATTTTTTCGTAGCCGAATTCCGAATTGATTTTGCATGTGGCGAATTTTCTGCGGAAGTCGCTTTGCCGCAGGACGGCTTCCAAAGTGTCGCGCGGCCGCTCGATTTCGAGCACGAAGGGCATCTTAGTTTTTTGGCTTCTCAAAATCGTGGAATTCGCGGCTCTGATTTCGTCGGGAGAAAATTCCGTCTCCGAGCAGATTTTTTGCAGCTGGTTTTCGATCGCGAAAAATGAAGGCGCGTCCATCGTTTCAAGGTTCACCGAAGTCGGCGGCTTCGGCGAGGATGTTGCCTGCGCAGTGATTTCCAGTTTGTCGAAATGATAGATGCTCGTGGATGCGATCGTGAGGCGGTCGATGATTTCCTGCGCGAAAGGATTGTACGCGCCCGCGTCAAAGTTTATGTCGATGCTCGCCGCCTTGAACGTGCCTTCTTTCGTGAGCGCGGTTTTGTGCGTGATCGACACTTCGCCCGGATTTGAAAAGAATCTTGTCTGCTCGCTTTGCGAAAGGCTCAAGTTCACAGCCTTTCCCGAAACGAGCGATGCCGCGCAAATTTGGCAGACCAAAAGCGTGTTGCCCCAAAGACTGTTCGTGCTCGGCATTGAAGAAAGCGTCTTGTTTATGAAAATTTTTTCTTCGGCGATTCCGAATGCCGCAGAAAGGTTTTGCGTCAGATGGTGCGGCCAATGCGTCGGCGTGAAAATCGTGATCGCGTCTTTTTCGAAATGGCAGAGCGCGCCGTCGGCTTCGTTTTGCGGAGTGGAATTGAGGCGGTAAGTCCATTTGTTGCGGACTGTAAAAGCCGCGCGCGAAAAATATTTGGAAATGTTTTTCTGCTTGCCGCCGCCAATCACGACACGCTTTTGCGAAAGGATTTTCTTTTCGAAAGTCGCGTTTTCGATTTCGATTTTTATCGAGGCTGCGATTTCTTCCAAGACTTTTTTTTCAGGTCCTGCCAAAATCGCAAGCGACTGGCCTTCGTATAATATTTTTTCCGAGCAGAAAATTTCGCAAGTCGTTCCGAGCGTTTCTATCGAATTTTTTCCTGGGAAATTTTTCGCCGTCACGAGAAAATATCCTTCGGGCAAATCTTTCGCCTTGATGCTTTTCAGCGTGCCGCTTTTTTTGGGACTTCTGATAATCTTCGCGAAAATCATTCCGTCCATCTTGAGGTCGCTGTAAAAATCCTTCATGTTTTGCGCGTGGATTTTCGAGGAATTTTTTTCCGCAGATTTTCTTTTGACCGTTTCGCCTGTCTCGTTTTTTTTGTCCGGCATGACTTTCCTCGTTTCTTAAGATTAAGTTTTTGAAAAATTACTTCCGATTTTTTTCACCGCGTCAATCACTTCTTGCGCCATTTCGATTGTCATGTCAGGCCAAAGCGGAAGCGTGATTGTGGCGGAATATGCGCGAGCCGCGTTCGGAAAATTTTCCGCAGTGAAATTCGCGCAGAGCTTTTTCCAATATGTGAAATAAAAAAGCGGAATAAAATGCACGGAAATTCCGATTCCCATTTTCTGCAATTCAAGCGCGAATTCGTCGCGGCTGATTTTGAGTTTTTCGCCCACGATCCGAAGCAGGTACAAGTGCCAGGAATTTCCTTCGCCGTCCGGTGGAATCTGAACGAAATTCAAATCCTTGAAAGCGTCGTTGTACATTTTCACGATGCGCTTTCGCTTTTCAAAAAAATCGTTCGCGCGGGAAAGTTGCACTCGTCCCAGCGCCGCCAAAATGTCGGGCAGGTTGAACTTGTAGCCGCTTTCGATTATGTCGTATTCCCACGAGGCGCGCGGGGAAGTGTAGCGATCCCAAGTGGTTCTGTCCATTCCGTGCATTCGCATGACGCGCATTCTTCGAGCCGCGTCCTCGCTTCTCGTGCAGACCATTCCGCCTTCCGCAGTCGTCATCGTCTTTGTGACATAGAACGAAAAAATTCCCGCGTCGCAAATTGTTCCGGCGAATCCGAGCGGCGTGAGGGAGGGGAATGAATGCGCCGCGTCTTCGATAACTTTCACGCCGTATTTGTGCGCGACTTCCACGAGGCGGCGCATGTTGCAGACGTTCCCCGCGATGTGGACTGCCACCACTGCGCATACTTTCTTTTCCGTGTCGCGCTTCAAGATTTCTTCCACTTTTTCAACGTCAATCGAATATGAATCGGGCTCGATGTCGGCGAAAATTACGTCCGCGCCCAAATGCTTTGCCGAAGCCGCCGTGGAAACGAATGTGTACGGCGTTGTGATTATGGCGCGTCCAGGGCGCACGCCCAAAGCCTCCATCGCCAAAATCATTCCGCTTGTGTTGCTGTTCACGGCAAGGCTGATTACGTCGTCATTGGAAAGTCCTGTGGCCGCGCGCGCGTCCTTCACGTTTTGCCCGACGTTGTTCATAAAATCGGAAAATTCTTTTTCGAACGCCAAAGCCTCGCTTCCTGTCGTGAGCCAGCCCGAGCGCAAAACTTTCAGGACGGCTTCTTCTTCCGCTGCGGAAATCGAAGGGCGCGAAAATGGAACTTTGAGCGAATCAGGATGAGACATTTTAAGCCACCTTTCCGTTTTTTTCGTAGAATTCTTTTAGCGAAGGAATCGCCTCACAAAGAATTTTTTTGAGCGCGTCGGCGTTCCTGTAATTTTCGCCGCCAAAACAAATCGGGCGGAGATTTTCCAAAAGTTCATCCAAGTCGAATCCGATTTCCGAAGTTTTTTTCAATTTGAGGATTTTCGGAAAAGCCGTTGGCTCGGGAGATTCCTCTTCGTCCCAAAGCGGCTCGGTCAGACGCTCGCCCGGGCGTGGCTTCGTGTATTTTATTTCGATGTCCTTTCCCACTTCCAGCCCGCTGAACAAAATTATCTGTTCCGCCAAATCCTTTATCTTGATTGGCTCGCCCATGTCCAAAAGGTATGACGCGCCGTTCCCCCCCGTTCCTCCGGCTTGGAGCACGAGCGAGCACGCTTCTGGAATCGTCATAAAATAGCGTTCCATGTTTTCGTCGGTGACGGTGAGCGGGCCTCCGTTTTTTATTTGTTCCATAAAAAGCGGCAGGATTGAGCCTCGCGATCCGAGCACGTTTCCGAAGCGCACGAACAAAAACGCGCGCTCGCCATCGCATGAATCCGAAGTTTGCTTTTTCGCGATTTTTCCCGCCGTGTCCAAAACCAATTTTTCGCAAATCAATTTTGACGCGCCGTAGACTGAAACCGGGCGCACGGCCTTGTCCGTGGAAATGAGGACGAATTTTTTCACGCCGAATTCCGCCGCCGCATCCAAAAGATTTTTCGTTCCGAAAACATTATTTTCCACGGCTGCCACGGCGTTCTCTTCCATCAGCGGAACATGCTTGTACGCCGCGCAATGGAAAATCGCGTCGCATTTCGTTGCCCGCACGATGTGGCGCACGTATTCCCTGTCCTTCATGTCGCCGATAATCGGAACGATCGTAGCGGCTTCGCCCACGCCTTCTTGTTGCAAAATTCTCAATTCACGGTCGATGAGATAAATCGAATTTTCGCCGTGCCCGAAAAGATAAAGCCTTTCCGCGCCGCCCGAAAGAAGCTGCCGCGCAAGTTCCGAGCCAATCGAACCGCCCGCGCCCGTAATCATCACGCGCTTCGAACGCAAATACGAAAGGCTTTCGCGCAAAGGAATCGTGACCGGCGTGCGCCCGAGAATGTCGAGCGGATCGATTTCGCGCGCCTGCACGAGATGCGCCGTTCCGTTCACCACTTGGCTTATGCTCGGAAGAATTTTTATCCGCAAAAATCCGCTTGATTTCAAAGCCTTGTAAATTTTCGCGATTCGTTCGACGTTCGCAGTGGGAATTGCGAGAATCGCCTCGTCGCTCGGCTTTGGATTTAGCACAAGCGCGATGTCGTCAATCGGACCGAGAACTGGAATTCCGTCGATTTCCGTGCCGATTAAATTCTTGTCGTCGTCCAAAAACGCGCGGACTTTTCCGAAGATTTTCTTGCGCTTTATGTCGCCTGCAATCATCTGCCCCGCGAATCCCGCGCCAATAATGTAGAGTTCGTTTTCGCTGCGATTCATTTTCCCACCGCTGAAATTATAGCGCAAATCCGCATTGTTTGCAAGGGAAATTTGGCTGTCGCATTTTTCCAAGACGGCGAGCGAAAAAACTTGTATAATGAAAAATGGAATGCGATTTTGACGCTTGGAGGAAAATATGGAAAATTGCGAAGTCGTCACATACCTGCCGTTCGGCGGCTGCTGCGAAGAAGCCTTGAACGCCTATATCGGCATTTTTGGAGGAAGGCTGCTCTTCCTTTCTCGGTGGAACGAAAAAAATTGCGGGCAGAAAAATTTTATTGGAAAAGTGATGCATGCCGAATTCGTGCTCGGAAAAACTCGGCTTGCGGGCGGCGATGTGCTTGAAGCCGAGGCTTCCGCGATGGCCGCGAAACTGATGATTCATTTGAACACGGAAGAAGAGACGCGGAAAATCATCGGGCTTCTTGAAAAAGGCGGAAGCGTCATTTCCGCGCTCGCGCCACATCCTGAGCCGGACGACGGCGGAATGGGCTGCATCGTGCGCGACAAGTTCGGAGTGTCTTGGATATTGACTTGCCCGAATCCGAAAAAATGAATTGCAAGATGCGCGGCTAATGCGCGAGATTTTGTTTTGCAAAGCGAGCGAACGCGCGAAGTTTTCACTTACGCATTTTTGTGCAAATGAAATTTTTTTGCAAGCGCGATTTTCCAACATTTTAAATCGAGCTTGATTCGTGAGTATGGGGTGTTGATTTTGCTGAAACTTCGCCTTTTATCATGTTCAAAAAATATGAGTGTACTCTTAAATCATCCGTGAGTTCAGGGTGGAACGCAGTGGCGAGCATATTCTTCTGCCGCGCCGCAACGATTTTTCCATCGCATTCGGCAAGCACTTTCACGTCCTTTTCCGCCTTTTCAATATACGGCGCACGAATGAACACTGCGGGATAGTTCCCGATTCCCTTGAACTTCAAATCGGCGCGAAACGAGCCGAGCTGACGGCCGTATGCATTGCGCTTGACGGTAACGTCCATTGTGCCGAAATATACGTTAGAGTCATTGGTGAGTTCATTTGCGAGCAGAATGAGTCCTGCGCAAGTGCCGAATACGGGAAGCCCCGATTTGATTGCCTCTTGCACAGGCTCTAAAAGCCCTTCTTCGCGGAGCAGTTTGCCTTGCACGGTGGATTCCCCGCCGGGAAGCACAATGCCGTCGAAGCCGTCTGAAAAATGCGCTCTGCGGCGAATTTCCACCGTTTCCACGCCAAGTTTTTCAAACGCGTGTTCATGCTCGATAAATGCGCCTTGCAACGCAAAAACGCCGATTTTCATATAACCTTATTTTCCGCGCTCCGCCATAAGGAGTGCGATTTCCTGCTCGTTAATGCCAACCATCGCTTCGCCCAAATCCTCGGAGAGTTCGGCAAGAATTTTGGGGTTGTTGTAGTTGGTGACCGCCTGCACGATTGCGCGCGCACGCTTTTCGGGATTGCCCGATTTGAAAATGCCGCTTCCGACGAATACTCCCTCTGCGCCGAGCTGCATCATGAGCGCAGCGTCTGCGGGAGTTGCTACGCCGCCCGCCGCAAAATTGACGACGGGAAGCTTGCCGTTCTCGTGAACGAATTTTACTAGTTCAAAAGGAACATGCAAATTCTTTGCCTCTTCGTAGAGTTCGTCTTCGCTCATGGAAACGATTTTGCGGATTTCGCTCATCATCATGCGCATGTGGCGCACCGCCTGCACCACGTCGCCCGTACCCGGCTCGCCCTTGGTGCGGATCATCGCCGCGCCTTCGGAGATTCTGCGGAGTGCTTCGCCTAAATCTCTTGCGCCGCAAACGAAAGGCACGTCGAATGTATTTTTATTTATATGGTATACGTCGTCGGCGGGAGAAAGCACTTCGCTCTCGTCGATGTAGTCGATTTCGATTGCCTGTAAAATCTGCGCCTCGGCAATGTGACCGATACGGCACTTTGCCATGACGGGAATGGAAACGGCTTTCTGAATGCCTTTGATCATTTTGGGGTCGGACATACGCGAAACTCCGCCTGCCGCGCGGATATCTGCGGGAATGCGCTCCAACGCCATAACTGCACATGCGCCCGCCGCCTCCGCAATCTTTGCCTGTTCGGGCGTGGTGACGTCCATGATGACACCACCTTTGAGCATCTGCGCCAAGTTTTTATTTAATTCAAAACGTTCGTTCATTGAAAACCTCTCGGTTGAAAATTTTTGTCATTATATCACAAAAGGATTTTTTAGTCTATGTTTTTCCAACATTTTTCAAAACATTTGAAAGAGGTTCGCCACGCATGCCAAACAGATTTCATTATATTTATGTCAAAACGGTGCGCGAAAACGGGCAACTAAAATAGCGTTGCCTGTTTCAATGCCTAGTTTTCTATTTTGCTTTGTATTTCTTGCCCCAGTCTTCCATTGCTTTCAAAATCGGGCGGAGGGAATTGCCGAGTGCGGAAAGCGAGTAGATTACGCACGGCGGCACCTCGGCGAATGCGTGGCGCACGACGAGGCCGTCTTTTTCGAGCGCGCGCAGGTTGTCGGTCAGCACTTTCTGGCTGATCGGGATTGAGCGCAGAATTTCCGTGAAACGTTGCGGGGAAGCGAGCAGGTTGCGGATAATCAGGAGTTTCCATTTGTTGCCGATAAGTTGCACGGTCGTGGCGACGGGGCATTCGGGCAATTCGTCTTTTGTCAGCATTTTGACCTCTTTTTTTCAGTGTAGCATACAAAATGAGATGTTGCAATCAAATATGCGGTTAGTTTCAAAAAGAAAGTGTACGCCTTAAAGTATTGCGCCTGATGGTTACTTTTTTATTACAGACTAATAGATTTGTAGGAATCAGGATTTAATTTCGGAAGTATGCTATGATTTTTCTGCCGGTCGAGGCTGGTAAATCTGAAAGGAGGTAAAACAATGACAGCGAATGAAGTGCTTGGTTCAGCATGCGGAACGAAAGACCCTGCGCCTGCCTGTGGTGCAAAAGATCCGTCACCTGCGTGCGGTGCAAAAGATCCCGCGCCTGCGTGCGGAACTTCGGACAAATAGTCCGGGGGATACGCTTTTCGCAGGAGTGCGGAAGGCGTATTTTTTTGGAAAACCGGGAGGGAGCATGAAACCGTATTTTGCGATTCAGTGGCACATCACCGACGTGTGCGACCAGCGGTGCAGGCACTGCTATATTTTTTCGGAAGGGCATCTGCGCCTGGTGACGACGCCGCTCGACGCGCTGAAAAGCACCTACGCGCAAATCAAATCGTTCTGCGAAAAAATCGGGCGAACGCCGTACATATATCTCACGGGCGGCGACCCGATTCTGCATCCGCATTTTTGGGAGTTGCTCGGATTGTTTAGGGCGGACGGCACGCGCTTTTGCATTATGGGAAATCCGTTCCATTTGACGGACGAAGTGTGCGCTCGCATGAAAGACTGCGGCTGCGTGAAATACCAGCTTTCTTTGGACGGCTTGGAGCGGACGCACGACGCGTTTCGCAAAGAAGGCTCGTTCCGCACGACGCTCGGCGCGATACCGATGATTCGGCGTTCGGGAATGTGGTGCGCCGTGATGAGCACCGTCTCAAAGGCGAACATGCACGAAATCCCCGCGCTGATTGACCTTGCGGACGAACGCGGCGTGGACGTGTTCGCCGTGGGAAGGTACTGCCCCACAAGCACGGAAAAAGCCTATGACGCGGGCATTCATATTCCGCCGCTCGAATACCGCGCATTCTTGCAAACCTGCTGGGAAAAATACGAGCGGCACAAAAACTCAAAGACGACGTTCCAGTTGAAAGACCATTTGTGGAGTCTGTTCCTGTACGAAAAAGGCCTGCTGAAAATTCCCGACTGCGACCAGATAACGGACGGCTGCAACTGCGCGAGAAATCACATCACGATTTTGCCGAACGGCGACATTTACGCCTGCCGTCGCATGGAAAGCAAAGTCGGCAACATAAACGAAAGCAACCTGTACGACGTGTGGAACGGCGACAACATGAACGCATTCCGCCAGTACGAAAAATTTACGAAATGCAGCAAATGCGAGTTGAAAGGCGTTTGCCGCGGCTGTCCGTCCGTCGCCTACGGCTACACGCACGATGTGTACGCCGCCGACCCGCAGTGCTGGAAGGAGGTTAAATAAATGGACGCACAAACGTGTTTGAAAAAAATGCAGTATGTCGGGGTGCTTGCCCTTGCCACCGTTGACGAACACGGCGCACCGCAAGTGCGCAATATCAGCGCGGTGCATTACGACGAAAACTCGTTCTATTTTTTTACCGCGCGGGGCAAGGAATTGACACGGCAGTTACTGCGCGACGGGCGCATTCAGACGCTCGTGCATACCAAGTACAACGAAATGATACGGCTTTCGGGGCATGCCGTTCCTGTCGAAGAAAATCGGCAACGCGAATGCATCGACAAGATTTTTGACGAGCAGCCGTATCTTGCCAACGTCTATCCCGGCGACACACGGTATGTGGGAATAATCTTTGTCGTAGAAAATGCCGAAATCGAATATTTCAATCTTGGCGTTCACCCGATATGCAGAGAAAGTTATACGATAGGAAGCGGAACGTTAAAGCCCAAAGGCTATGTCATTACCGATAAATGTATCGGTTGTGGCAAATGTACAAAAGTATGTCCGCAAAGTTGTATCGAGAAAGACTCGCCGTACAAAATCAATCGTACCCATTGTCTGCATTGCGGCAACTGTTTTGAGCATTGCCCCGTTCAGGCGATTGAAAAACTATAGGGAGAGCGTATGAAACTTTTGGACATCATCAAAAAACGCCGCTCTATCCGCAAATATAGGGACGAGCAAATACCCAAAGAGCATTTGGAAACGATAATTGAAGCGGGCTTGTGCGCGCCGAACGCGGGCGGACGGCAGGGAACAGTTATCGTGGGCATTCACGACAAGGATCTTGCGGAAACCGTGGGCAAACTCAATCTTGCCCGCTTTGACCGAAGCCGGCTCGAAGGCAATTACGTTTCAAAAGAACAGCCGAGCATTATCGACAACCCGAACATCAAAAGCGGCTTTTACGGTGCGCCGTCTGTCTGCATCGTGTTCGCGCCAAAGCATTTTTTGTACAGCATTCCCGACGCGTTCTGCGCCGCCGAAAATATGGTGTTGCAGGCGACGGAGCTCGGCATTTCGTCCTGCATTATCGCGCGCGGCGAAGAGACGTTCGACAACGATTGCGGCGAGCGTCTTTTGAAAGCGTGGGGCGTTCCTCCAAACTATATCGCGCGCTGTTTTGTCATTTTAGGCTACCTTGACGGCGAGCCGCCCCAGGCAAAGCCGGTTGACCCGAACAGGAGCAAAATCGTAGAATAAGCCGATTAACAGGCTCATGGTGGAATCAGCGGAAGAAAGTGTCGCCGCTCCGTTGCCAAATCGTCCTGCACGAATGCTGATTGCCCGCCGCCACGCTCACCTTGCCATAACGCCCCGCGTTTTCGTCAAAATTGCGTCGGGACGCGCAAAACCTTTTTGGGTGGAGGCCGCTTTCGCATTGGGGAAGCACCACCCAAACGGGTTTTCGGCAAAACTGCGTCAGGACGGCAAAAACCTTTTTGGGTGGAGGTCGCTTTTGCATTGGGCAAGCACCACCCGTTTGGGTTTTCGGCAAAATCGCACTGCGCGAATGCTAACCGCCCGCCGTTTCATTCGCCCCGCTTCCACCGCTTGCACTGCTCAATCCGCTTTCCGCCGTCGCCCTGTTTTTTGTCGTAGGCGAACTGGTGCAGCAGGTCGCAGGGAAAGTCCGGGCATTGTCCGCAGTGCGCCAGCCGCTTTGTTTCGCAGCAGGATTTGACGGGGCAGGCTTCGCCCCAGAACGGCTTTCCGATGTTCGTGCATCCCTTGCAGCTCGTCGTTTCCTTGTATCCGCAGCTTCCGCACAAAATCCCGCACCGTGATTCAATCATGCTTTCCTCCTAATTTATTCCAGTATACGGGATTTTTTCCCGGCCGTATTGGAAAAATGCGACAGTGCCGAGCGTTCCGCGCGCGCTTGGGTGAGCGAAATACCGTGGTGCGTTTTGAAGCTGTTGCACAAGTGCGCCTGATCGTAAAAGCCGAATTTTTCGACGCAATCGAGCGCGTCAAATCCGGGCTTCAGGCATTCCTGCCAAAGCAGCTGATAGCGAAAAAGACCGAGCGTCTGCGCGGGCGACGTTCCTACCGTCCGCAGGAATTTCCGCTCAAGCGACCTCGTGCTGACGGCGCAAAAACGCGCGGCGGCTTCGACCGACGCGCGGCAATTTTTGGTGACGAAAAAATGCAGCGCGTTCATGACGGCGGAATCCAGCTCCTGCGTTCCGATAAGCGAAAGCAGATACTCCTGCGCAATGCAAATCCGTGCGGAAAACGTGCGCGCTTCCCTGATTCGCTCCTGCACCCTGCCGAATCCCGGAAAGACATCGCCCGCCGGAATGCACGTGCCGAAAAACAGCGAAGCGTCCGCGCGCGCGAACAGCGGCACTGCCCAGGCGAAAAAACGGATGCCGAACTGCGGCGCGGAAGCCTCCGTCACAAAACTGCCGCCGCTCGTTCCGCAAAAATGCGCGGGCGCGTTCCCGTCTAGCGGAATGATGATGTCGGCGCAAATGTCGGGAATCACTCGGACACCCTCCCTGCCGTCGCCCGCCCAAAAACAGCGGATATACGGCGCAAGCGGCGCGCACGGCGGAATTTCTGTGATGCCGTTTGCCTGCGGCGGCGCGGAAAGCGCGGCGGTAAAAATGCGTTCGAGCGAAAAGGGCATACGGACAGTATAGCACTTTCGAGTGAAAAAATGTATAATGTTTTTGATTCGAGCGAAGGAGAGTCATCATGAAACGAAAAATTACATTCGCTTTTCTTTTGCTTTTGCATTGCCTTGTATATGCCGACCCCGACTATGACTATGCTGGCGGGAACGGCACGATGCTGAAATCATCGACAGAAAACGGTGTACAGACGACACTCAGAAAATGCGAGCTGGAAGCGGTAATCGGCGATGTCCTACTGGAAAAAAGCGGGACTCTGTACGAAGACATGACAACCGCAAATCCCGTAGGAACTGTCAAGAAAGACGACATTGTTTCCATCAGTGAAATTTGTGTCGTCAAATATTTGAATGAAGAAAAGAAATACGGGCTTTACAAATCAGACATTTGGTTCAAGATAAAAAAAGACGGACGGCATTGTTGGCTTTGCTATTGCTATCAAGACTATATGATGAGCGACCCATACGAAAATGGTCAATATTCGATTATCGGTAAAATGGACATAAACGGAAAAGTTGAAAATGTGAGAAAATTGAGCCAAACGCTGTCGGTTTTTGAAAATGTGAACATCCGCGATTTTCCCGATTTGAAAAAGAGCAAAACGATATACACGATAAGGCCGAATGTTACGGACGATTTTCAGACGAATGTCCGCGTTACGGGAATGATGGAAAACGCCGTCCGCATTGACGGCTTTACGGATTACTGGCTCAAGATTTCGTACAAAGGATATGAAGGCTGGATTTTCGGCGGCTATGCCTATGCCGAGCGCGGCGGCCCGAAATACGAAATCCCGGAAGAAGAAATCAAATACAAGCTAGGCTGGTATTGACGGCGGAAGACCATGGAGACACTCATTACGGGCTTTCCATTTTGATAGAGGGGGAGCGACAGGAGGACGGCAACAAGTGGAAATCAGATATGGTCAATCCGTTCGATCATAAAATTGAGAGGAGATTTTAGAATGATTCTTATTAAAAGATTTATTCCGATGTTTTGTTTTCTTGTTCTGACAAACCTTCAAATCTATACGGAAGATGTTCTTTACCTATTGCCAAAGGGCTCATATATTTTTAGCGAAGAAGATGTTTTCAGCTTTGATTCTGTTCCGCGTGAAAAGCAAGGCGAAATGATATATGAGGATTTAAGCGTTTTTTACAGGGAGGGCAA
>JAAVAP010000016.1 GCA_014804005.1 Treponema sp.
ACCTTGTCCATGTGCGCACGTGTGACCACCTTGACGGCTCCCGTTTCTGTCGCTTTAGACGTGAGCTGCGTCTGAATGTATTCCGACATATCCTGCGTCGGCGCGGAAAACGCGAGGATGCAGAGAATCGCACCTTTTTCAAGCGGCGCAACCATATCCGCACCCACCGCGCTCAGAACGGAATCAAGATTTTCGCTAGCAAAACAAGTCCACTGCCCAAGCGCAAGAAGAACAAGCGCAACGATTTTTTTCATGCCTACTCCTTCTTCCCCGCCGCCGTGCGCCGCGTTACGGTGTCGTTGCTGCTCTTGATGTTGCCCGCCACCGCCGCAACGAACGCCGCGTAGCCGTCCATCGCCGCCACGATGTTCAAGTACGGCACGATATTGTCGTTGATGAGCGACACGAGCGGCTTTTTGAGCGACGACGCGCTCTCGCCCTTGCCCGCCTTTGCCCTGACGTAGCCGTCATGCGCGGAAGTGAAGGCGTCCTGCGCCTCGCGCAGGCTCGCCACCAGCTCCGCCACGCCCGAAAGCGCCTTGACCTGCGCGGCGACTTTCTCCGCTCCCAAATCCTCCAAAAGCGACTCCGTGAGCGCAGTCTGATCAGCATAATTCCTGCTCGTCATTCCGCGCCCGTACTTTTCCAGCACCGCGCACACGTCGGCGGCCGCAGCCTTCACCTCCGCGAAAGGGCTTGCCGTGTAGCCGCCCGCGAGCGTGAAAAGGTCGCGCGTCACAGCGTCTCGCTTGCCGTCCGCCTCGTCCAAGGTGGAGACCACCGCGTCCTGCCTGATCGCCGTGGTGTTCCGCGCGCTCAAGTCCGCAAGCTGCGCGAACTGCGTTTTGAGCACCGAGTCCTTCGCCACCGCCGTCTCGCCGTCAGCGCAGGCGAGCTTGTACTCACGCTCCATCGCGTCCGAAAGCGCGTCAAGCTCCGTCACGCGAACGTTGTTGATAACCTTAGTTACTTTTGCCATAAAAACTCCTTAATGTATTGATTTTTGTTTGAACCGAATGAAAAAAGTTCTTTTGAAGCCCGAAACTGCGCCGAGAAAGCAACGAAAGAACTTTTGAAGTCCGAAAACACGCTGGGAAAGCGACAAAAGCACTTTTGAACGCAGAAACCGCACCGGGGAAGCAATAAAAGTACTTTTGAAAGCCAAAATTGCACAAGGGAAAGCACGAAAGTATTTTTGAACGCTGAAATTGCGCAAGGGAAGCAACGAAAGTTCTTTTGAACGCTGAAAACACGCCAGGAAAGACGCAAAAGTGCTTTTGAAAGATAAAAACGTCTTGAATAAAGACTGCGAGTTTTCGGAGAAAACTCGGTAAGCAGCGCGAGCGGGGTCTTGGGGTGCAACCCCAAGCCGTGCTGGGAAAGGGTGAGGGTTTGGGAGAGGGAAAACCCCGCTTCGGAAGTAGAGGGTTTCCCCTCTCCCAAGAACGGTTCCTCCGCTTCCAAGCGGAAAAAGAACGCATTGCGCGTCCTTCTATATGAGAATTGTGCTTTTTTGGAATTTCCTAGGTCGCCGTACCCCCCCCCGTAATTTTTCGAGCGATCGTTTTATTGTGTTCAAGTTGTGGGGAGATATGTATCATGGGGAATATGCTAGCATGAAATGCCGCGAAATGTCAAGCAAGGAAAATCACCATTCGGTCATTGAGCAGGTCGCGCAAGCGACCGTGTCGAACATGATCGCGCGGGAACGGAAGCCGCTCAAACGTATTCCTCGTCGCGGCCGAGCACGCGCAGGCTTCCGTTCTGCCAGGCGGCGCGAAGGCTTTCCAAAAAAGTCTTTGTAATCGCCTCGACATCGCGCTTTATCATCGGCTTTGACGCGCTTTCTTCTTCCAAAATCCTGTCACCGCGCCCCACGGAAACATTCGCGAAAATCTTTTTTCGGAACGCATCGTTTTTGTCCGCAATCAAAAATGCGATCTCCTTGTCGCTCATTCCGCGCAGTTTTTCCTGCAAAAAACGGTCGTCGCAATTCACAACGTCGTCCGCCGTGAAAAGGCTTTTCTGCAAGTCCGCCTTGAGCGCGGGGTCGAAGCGTTCGAGGTCGTCGAGGATTTCCTTTTCCGCGCCCAAATCCATCCGCTTCAAAATCTGGACGAGTGCGCCCTTTCCGTCAATGGCAAGAGAGTCGTCGGCGGGACGGGCGGAAACTTTTTTTCGAATCGTATTGTCAATCGCGGAAATCACTTCGGGCGAAATTTTCTGCATTTTCGCAAGGCGCAAAACGATTTCCTTTTTTTGCTCCGAATCCATCAAATTGATTATGGCGGCGGCTTTTTTCGGCTCAAGATGGCTGAGCACAATCGAAACGACTTGCGCGCTTTCTCCTTTCAAAATCGAAAGCACGTCTTCGGGCGATTTTTCTTTGAGGCAGGTAAACGGATGCTCGACTTCGATTTTTTTTTCGACTCGCTCAAACAATTCCTGCGCCTTTCCCGCGCCGAACGCCTTTTCCAAAATGTCGAGCGCGGCGTCCTCGCCCACGGCTTCGACTTTTCTCTCCGCGAGCGAACGGAATTCCGAAAGAATTTCTTCGGCTTCGTCGCTCGGAACAGAGCGAATCGTCGCCAGCTGCGGAATTATTTTTTCGATGTCTTCCTGCGGAAGGAATTTCAAAACTTCGGCCGCTTCGTCCGTGCCGATGAGCAAAAGGAATTTCGCGACACGCCTATGAACGCTGTCCTTTTCGCTCGAAGCCTCGCGCCCGACTTTCAAAAGTCCGCCGTTTTTTATCGCGGTGATGGCGGAATCAAGTTTTTCATCTGCGGCTTTTTGCGAAGGAATTTTTATGAAAGAATCTTGCGCATTTTCCTCAAAGAAACTTCGCGCGCCAGTGACAGGATTTTTTTCCGCGCGGGATTTTTCCAAAGATTTCTTTTCGTTTTCGCGCGGCGGATTTTTTTGCGAAGAATTTTGCGCCGCACCTTGCGAAGGATTTTGATTGAAATTGTTTTTCGCCAAATTAAACGGCGTGAAAAAAACTTCGCCTTGGGAATCTTGCGGCGTGTCGGCGGATTTTTTCGCGTTCGCATACGCCTTTAGACGGTAATCGTTTTCGTTCATAAGAACATTGTAAAACAAATCTCATTTATTTTCAACAAGGAAAAGGGGGTCTTGGGGGCAACGCTCCAAGACCCCGATTTTGAAGAGAGAAGGATTTCTCCTTAATGTCCGTAAGTCGCGATGAATACGCCCGCCGCGATTGCCGTTCCGATTACGCCTGAGACATTCGGTCCCATAGCGTGCATCAAAATGAAATTCGAAGGATCGTATTCAAGCCCGACTTTGTTCGAAACGCGGGCAGCCATCGGCACCGCGCTCACGCCGGCAGAGCCGATAAGCGGATTGATTTTTTTCTTGAGGAAAAGGTTCATGAATTTCGCCATCAAAAGTCCGCCAGCGGTCGCCACGCAGAACGCGACGAGTCCGAGGATTATGATTCCGATCGACTTTCCGTTCATGATTTTTTCTGGAGTCATTTGGCTTCCCACTCCGAGCGAAAGCAAAATCGAAACTATGTTCATCAGCTCGTTTTCCATCGTCTTTGAAAGCCGTTCGACCACGCCGCATTGCTTTACGAAATTTCCGAACGCCAGCATTCCGATGAGCGGAGCAGCAGGCGGCAAAAGCAAAATCGTGAGGAACAAAAGCAACATCGGGAACAAAATCTTTTCGGTCTTGCTCACGGGGCGCTGTTGCTCCATTTTGATTTTTCGTTCCTTTTCCGTGGTGAGCAGTTTCATAATCGGAGGCTGAATCATCGGAACAAGCGCCATGTACGAATACGCCGCCACCGCGATGACCGCCATCATGTGCGAAGCGAGTTTTCCCGAAACGTAAATCGAAGTCGGACCGTCCGCACCGCCGATAATCGCGATTGCGCTCGCTTCCATCATATTGTAGTCAACGTTGATTCCCGGAATCAAGTTCATCAACGCCACGCCGAAAAGCGTGAAGAACACTCCGAACTGCGCGGCCCCTCCTAGCAAAGCCATTTTCGGATTTGCGATCAGCGGGCCGAAATCCGTCATCGCGCCGATTCCCATAAAAATCAGCATCGGGAAAAATTCGTTGCCAACGCCCGCGCTGTAAATTATATGAAGCATTCCGTGAGGAGCGTCGCCCATTCCCGCGCCAGGAATGTTCACCAAAATCGTGCCGAATCCAATTGGAATCAAAAGAAGCGGCTCGAATCCTCGCCCCGCCCCGAGATAGACGATGAGAAATCCGATGGCGATCATAAGAAGTTTCTGCCAGCCGGGAACGATTATGTCGGCAAAAGGATCTTTTTTCATCGCCGCTTCTTCGGCTGCCTTTTCAGCTTTTTCCGCCGCCAATTCTTCCGCGCTTTCGGTGTGAATGATTTTGTAGATTCCGGTATTGCGCCAAATGTTCTTGAGGAATTTTTCCACGGAAATTTCGGGAATGTTCTCCGAATTCTTTATGACGCGGTTCATTCCGCTTCCTGAAGAATAGACGGAAACATTCGCGCTTTCGCCGTTCACTTGCGCCTGAACGACGGGCTTCACGAAGAACGATACGACCATCGCCACCGCCATAATCAGGAATGTCGCCTTGAAAATTTTTGCTTTGTCGTTTGTCATTTCCATAAATTGCCTCACTGAATCTGCGCGATGGCTTGACCCGCGTTTATCTGGCTTCCGGGAGTCGCAAGGAAATGCACTTTTCCGGCCGAGCCAGCCTTGATTTCAAGTTCCATTTTCATAGACTCAATCATGATGATTGTGGTGTCCGCCCCGACCGAATCGCCTTCGTTCGCGACATAGCGAAGCAAAGTGCCGGCAACTGGCGCGTTCACATTTTTTCCGCCAGCGGCCGCAGATGCAGGAGTTGGAGTTGCCGGCGCGGAAGGCTTGGCACTCGGCGCAGGAGCAGGCGCACTTGGCGCGGCAACGACTCCGCCCAAAGTGGCGAGAACTTGTCCCGCCTGAATTTGGCTTCCTGGCTGCACGACGAAATTTATCGTTCCCGAATCAGGCGACTTCACCTCGAGTTCCATTTTCATCGATTCTATCATTATAACGGTGTCGCCTTTGTTCACCTTGCTTCCCGCGATCGCGACATGGCGAAGCAAAGTTCCAGCGACAGGCGCTTTGATTTCGATTCCGCCAGTAACTTGAACAGGAGCCGCGCTCGGCGCAACAGGCGCACTTCCCGCCGCCCCGAAACTTACATTGTAAGGCGTGCCGTTCACGGTAACGCTCATATTGTCCGAAGCAGCCGAAGTCGTCACATTGTATGAAGTGCCGTTCACGTTCACAGTGTACGAGCCGCCCTTTCCACCCGCGCTTGGCGCAGAAGCGGCAGGCTTTGCGGCGAACGCTTCCTCGGCATTTACAGGACCTTTGGCGCGCTCGGCAAAGAATTTCGGAGCGACATTCGGGAACATCGCGTAAGTGAGCGCGTCTTCCTCGCTTCCGTCACCGCCGTTTTTCTTAGATTCTTCCATCATTTTTTCCCATTCAGGAGGAATATCATCGGCGGGGCGACCTGTCACAACTTTGTCCATTTTGTTCTGTTCAAGGGCGACTTTCACGAGATCCGCATTCGCATCCGTGGGAAGTTTTCCGAAACGTCCCGTAATCAAGTTGCGGAAATCCTGAGTCATCGTCTTGTAGCGACCCATGAGAACGTTCATCACCGCCTGAGTTCCGACGATTTGGCTTGTCGGCGTGACAAGCGGAACATAGCCCGCATCTTTGTGAACGCGCGGCAATTCCGCCAAAACCTCGTCCATTTTGTCGGCGGCGTTCTGCTGCTTGAGCTGGCTTTCCAAATTGGAAAGCATTCCGCCTGGAACTTGCGAAAGAAGGATTCGCGTGTCCGCTCCAAGGAACGAAGATTCAAGAGAAGAATAATGCTTTCGAATCTCGCGGAAATACGCCGAGATTTCGAGCAACGCCTTCGTGTCAAGCCCTGTGTCGTATTGAGTGCCTTTGAGCATTTCGACTACGGTTTCGGTTGGACTGTGGCTCGTTCCCATGGACATTGAAGAAATCGCCGTGTCCAAAATGTCCGCGCCGGCTTCCGCGGCCTTGAGTTCCGCCGCGACGGAAAGTCCAGTCGTAGAGTGAGTGTGGATTTCAATCGGCAAATCCACGACCGCCTTGATCGCCTTGACCATTTCGTATGCGTCAAAAGGTTTGAGCAAGCCCGACATGTCCTTGATGCAGATTGAATCCGCGCCGAATTCGGCATAAGTCTTGGCAAGTTCGGCGTATTTTTCAACGGTGTGGAACGGAGTTACGGCGTAGGAAATCGCCATCTGGACATGCTTGCCAGTTTTTTTGGCGGCTTTTGTAGCGCGCTCCAAATTGCGCGGATCGTTGCAAGCGTCGAAGATTCGGAAAACATCGATTCCGTTTCTGCCCGCCGCTTCGACGAATTTGTCAACAACATCGTCAGCATAATGGCGGTAGCCCAAAAGATTCTGTCCGCGCAAGAGCATCATGATTTTCGTGTTGGGAAGAGCGGCGTGAAGCTTTCGAAGGCGTTCCCACGGATCTTCGTTCAAAAAGCGGATGCACGAATCGAACGTAGCCCCGCCCCAGCCTTCCACGGCCCAATAGCCGATTTTGTCCATCATCGGACAGGCAGGAAGCATATCCGCCGTAGTCATGCGAGTTGCGTGAAGCGACTGGTGCGCGTCACGAATGGCAAGCTCTGAAATGTTGATCTTTGACATAATTCATTCTCCAAAAAATTTGCAAGGAAATCAGAATTTCCGAAAAAGAATTCCGCGCTTCAATCGAAACGCAAAAAAATCACAAGACGCGACGCGACTTGCCGGCAAAACTTCCGCACATTTTCGGCGGATTTTGCCTATAAAAATTAAAGAACGTTTTTTTCGTGAAGCGCGGCGGCGATGGCTGCCACGACCGCGCCTTGGTCTGCGGCGGCAGGCGTTCCGACACTCGCCGCTTGCGGTGATGCAGGCTTCGGCTCTTCAATTTTGTCCGCGCCCACGGCGTGCAAAATCGCGTGAAGCAAATACATCGCCAAAATCATTATTATCAGAAAGCCGAAAACCACGCCCATTCCAAGCAACGTGAGGATTCCGCTCTGCCCGATCATTTCGGATATTGTCATATTTTCTCCTACTATAATAAAAGCCAAAACGAAATTTCAACTTCGCCCTTGGCTTTTTAAGTGATTCGCGCATCGCACAACAGCGACCAAACGCCATTTATAATAATATAACATAGTAGATTTTTTTTCAAGGAAAATTTTCGCGGAATTTGATTTTTTTACCAAAAAAAGGAATTTCAACAAAATGATTGAACGCTTGCTGGCAAAATCAGCGCGGAGCGTTTCCACAACGACTGTTTATGATTTATAAATAATAACGCCCAAACTATGTCGAACACGTGCGTTTTTACATGACAAACGTCTTTTCATTTATCCCACACACTCCAACTTTTGCCCCCGTCTTTCGCTTGTAAAGAACGGATTTTTTGTTGGATGAGATGCGGATGCAAGACCGCAACATCCTTCTTTATCGCGACAACTTCGTTGCACTGCGCCAAAAGCACGGCGAGCGAAAGCCCGACATAGCCCGTTCCTGCAACTGCGATTTTCAGAGGGACGTTCTAGCACTATTCGCAGGAAAAATCAAGGGGCGACTGCGAGTTCCGCAAAGCGAAACTCGTAAGCAAATCTTTGATTTGCGATGCAAGGGACGTAAGCCTTGCGACACACACTACAGGCGAGCAAGCGCAAAGTCGATTGCATACTTTACCTTGTCCGCGTTGTCGTCCCAGTATGGCTTAAGCGCATTGACTTTGTTGGGCACGTTCTGAATATTCTGATCCTCCAAATGCAGCACGAACGCATTATGGCTGAGGGCGGACGGCGCGAAGGGCGTGGGAATTGGCTTGGTCATTATGTTGGAAGTATAATACGCCTCGAGATTCTTTGTGTTGTTTCCGATTGCCTCGAGCAGCGCGAGCATGCGGCTCATTTGGTCTTCGCCATCGTCCGTTTCACGGATTGTCGTAACAATGATGTCGGGCATTTTTGCGAGACTATCGAGGTACTTGGCGAACTCAAGCATGCAGCGGTCACCGTCCGACGCGGTGTTCACAACTATGTGCTTATTTTTTTTCTCATAATGCGTGATATGGTCTTCAGGGCACGCAACATTGCTTGTTGACTTCCTGTCGTGCAACTTAAATGTTCCGTTCTGGTCAAGCATGCCGTGCAACCTATTGCAGACGGCTGTCTTTCCTACACCTGGTTTTCCGCTTACAAGAATAAATGTCATAATAGTACTCCTTGTAATGCGACATCCTAGAAAGTTGCAACTTTCGGGGATGTCGCATTCGTCCGCGGTAAGCAACTTGTTGCTCCGCGGACACTTGAATAAGACAGTTTTGTAAGAAACTGTCAGCTGAAAACTGACCCGCCATCTGAGCGGCAGTTTTCAGTACTCCTTTGCGCTTTACATCCGCCGATGATTGTTTGGTTGAAAACTGAGAAGACCGCTGTCTTCTCAGTTTGTATTCTTCACGCGCCGCTTTTGGTTTTGCGCGGGAAGTATGCTCCTTGCCAACGAGTTTTCAACGAAAACTTGCTGGCAGAGCGAAGCATAGGCAGCACAACGTACCGCCTGATTATTGCTTGGCAAATGCTATATCTTTGCCTGATAACCCGTTGTCATTATGGATTCCACGTAGCCCCAATTCCGACTATCTGCAGATTGGAATTGGAGTCAAATATGGCACCATTTTTTTTATATTATCCCATTCCGCCTTCGTGCCGATGTATCTCACGGTCGTGAGATTCTTGCACAACTTGAACGCCGCCTGCCCAATGCTCGTAACACTGCTGGGTATCCACAGGTTCGTTAGCCCTGTGCACGAATAGAACGCATATTGGCCGATGCTCGTAACACCCTCGGGTATCGTCATGCTCGTTAAACCACTGCACCCATAGAACGCACTGTCCCCGATGCTCGTCACACTGTCGGGTATCGTCACGCTAGTTAGGCCACTGCACAAAGAGAATGCACTTTCCCCGATGCTCGTAACACTGTTGGGTATCGTCACACTCGTGAGACTTGTGCAATTAGAGAACACATCGCCCCCGATGCTTGTCACACTGCCAGGTATTGTCACGCTCCAAAGCTTGGAGCAATACGCGAACGTACCGTCCCCGATACTCGTAACACTGTTGGGTATCGTCACGCTAGTTAGACCACTACACAAAGAGAATGCCCTTTCCCCGATGCTCGTAACACTGTTGGGTATCGTCATGCTCGTTAGACCCTTGCACCCAGAGAACGCATACGCCCCGATGCTTGTCACGCTGTCGGGTATCGTTACTTTCGTTAGACCAGTACACGAACCGAACGCATTGGACCCGATGCTCGTAACACTGTTGGGTATCGTCATGCTCGTTAGACCACTACACATAGAGAATGCATTATCCCCGATGCTCGTAACACTGTTGGGTATCGTCACGCCAGTTAGACCCCTGCACGAAGAGAACGCATTATAGCCGATTTTCGTCACGCCATCAGGTATGACAAGTTTTGCGGGGAGTTTATTTTTATCAACACCTGTCACTGTCCTACCACTAATCGTTAGGTATTCGGGAATTTTTTCAACTTCAACGCCTATGTGTCCATCACTACAACGGATGCAAGTAATATCTACTTTGTCGCTTCCTTCGATTGCATTCCACTGCGCTTTCGTACCGCTGAATTCTATTTTCGTGAGACTCGTACAATCCTTGAACGCATCGCTTCCAATACTCTTCACACTTGCGGGTATCTCCACGCTATTGAGAGACGTGCACTTCTCGAACGCCCTGCTCCCGATACTAGTCACGCTGTTGGGTATAGTCATGCTCTTGATACTCCAGCACTCAAAAAATGCCATTTCCCCGATGCTCGTCACTCTGTTGGGTATAGTCACGCCTGTGAGTTTATAACAAGCTCTGAATGCACTGTTTCCGATACTCGTCACACTGTCAGGTATAGTCACGCCAGTGAGGCTCGTACAACCAGAGAACGCACCGTCCCCGATGCCCGTCACCCCATCAGGGATTACCACTGACTTTTCATCCCCCATTGAATAATACTTTTTGAGTACGCCGTTTTCGTCTATAGTGCCGTATGTCATGGACGGATTTTTTCCGCATTCTGTACATTTTCCATCTTTATAGGAATGGTTGTGCACAGTAACCTCGCACGTATCCGTCTTGCCGCCCGCACGCGCGGTGGCGGTGATTGTCGCCGTGCCTGCTTTGAGCGCCTTCACAGTGCCGTAGTCGTCCACCGTCGCAATTGTTTCATCGGAAGATGACCATATTACAGTCTTATCGTCCGCATCATCAGGCGTTACCTTCGCTCTCACCTCTCCTTTCTCACCGCATGCGAGCTTTAGAGTTGTCTTGGTGAGCGTGATGCTCTCGATAGGTCTAGGATTCACGGTGACCTCGCATGTCGCCGTAAAACCACCTTCCAGTGTGATGGCGATGATTGTCGCAGTGCCCGCCTTGCGCGCCGTAACTATGCCGTCCCCCCATGAATCCACATCCGCGACATCACGATCGGAGGTTCTCCAGTTCACCGCAGTGTAGTCCGCATTACTCGGCAGCACCGTCGCCGTTAATTTGAATTCCTCGTCGCGATTGAGCGTGAGCGTTTCATAGTCGAGCGTGATGCCCTCCACTGGAACACTTATCCGCTCTACGATTACTTCACACTCCGCCTTTTTATTCCCTGCATATGCGGTAATTGTCGCAGTGCCTTCTTCATGTGCTGTCACAGTGCCGTCAGAGTCCACAGTCGCTATCCAATAATTGGAAGTACCCCATCCCACAGTCTTGTCAATCGCGTCATCAGGGTGTACTGTCGCCACAAGCGTTCCAGTACTACCAGGCGCGAGCATGAGCGTTTCCGTATTTAGCGTGACGCTTTCCACTGCACCTGGGAGATCCGGCTGCTCCACGTATTCCTCATTCACGTAGACCGTGCAAGATGCTGTAACGTCGCCTACTTGAGCGGTTATGATTGCCGTGCCTTCCGTAACCGCTGTAATCATGCCATAATCATCCACCGTCGCGA
The DNA here is from genome assembly GCA_014804005.1 of Treponema sp. Lineage (GTDB taxonomy): Bacteria > Spirochaetota > Spirochaetia > Treponematales > Treponemataceae > Treponema_D. The sequence goes on from JAAVAP010000016.1 coordinate 11,114, forward strand.
CTCCAGTATCGGAAGATGTCCATGTTACGGCTTTGCTGTCAGCGTTCTCAGGGTGCACCGTTACAGTCAGTATTCGCGACTCGTTACGTCTGAGCCAAAGGGTCGTTTCGGAGAGCGTGATGTTTTGCACCATCGGCGGTTTCACGGTAACTGTGCAAGTCGCCATTTTGTCGCCCGCCTGTGCGGTGATGGTTGCCGTTCCCTCATAGTATTCAGATGCAGTAATCGTGCCATCCCAAATCACTCCCACAACATCTACGTCGGATGATGACCATGTTACATACCTGTTGTCAGCGTTCAATGGCAGTACAGTCGCAGTCAGCGTTCTCGTCTCGCCGGGCTCTAGCGTGAGCGATGTTTCATTGAGCGTGACGCTTTGCACCGCGATGGGTTCTGGCTCTGAGACGACCTTGCACCCTGCGAGCGCGATTGCGAATGCCGCAAGCGCGGCTACAATCCATATCTTTTTCATAAGTCCTCCTTGTTGCCATTTGCAGGCGATTTATTTTTTTACTACTCCGCCACATCATCGCAGTACTATGCACTGCGTATTACTCTGCCACGTCCACAGATGTCGCGGACTTTTTCTTTCCGCCCAAGACTTCTTGCCTAAAATGCGCTATTTCCGTATTCGCATAGTCGATGAACGCGGCGTAATCCGCCTCGCCCTCAAGCAATGCATGCGCGTTCACATGAAGCACGAGCACTTTGTACGCCTCGTCGCTCGCCGTGCGAGCCGCTTTCAATGCGCCGGCGGTTTTTGCCGAACGCTCGTCCGTGCGCTGCCCCGTAAGAGAGCGCACTTCCTCGTTCGCGACTTTGAGCTTTTCCACGAACGTCGAAAGCGAGAGCACCTTCACCTGCTCGGCGAATTTGCCCTCCAAGTCTTGGATAAAGTTCACGAGCAAGCCGGTTTCTTTGTCCAACTGCGCCTGCACGTCGATTTTGTAGTCCTTGATGTGCTGATTGAGCACCTTCGCCGCCTCCGCCATTTCCTCCATGGGGAAATTCGTGTAGCCTGCGACGGCTTTCTTGTAGCCGGCATACAATTGGTCGCGAAGCCTGTCTGCCGCCACGATTTTGTCGGTGGTGAGGCTTTTCGCGCTGATTTTGAGGTTCTCGTCCTCCGCCGTCACCGCAGAACGAAGCGCGGCGACCTGCGCCTTGCACTTCTCCGCCACAGCCGTGTCCTTTTCCGCGCGCTCCGCCATGTTCGAGACGAACAGGAAGTGCGCCGCGTTGTTCATGCTTGTGAGCGGAAGTGTCTGGATTTCTTTCATAAAAACTCCTTGTTGCCCTTTACAGGCGATTTATTTTCTTGCCCTTCAGATTCGTGCTTGTGAGAATCCGCGAAGCTGTCAGAGGTCTCGGAAAGTATGTTGTTAGTTGCTGTGGACACGTCGGAGACCTCGGATTGTGCTTTGTCGAATGCTGTGGACACGTCAGAGGTCTCGGATTGCATTTTGTCGGTCGCTGTGGACGTGTCAGAGGTCTCGGATTGTACTTTGTTGAACGCTGTGATGCTGTCGGAGGTCTCGGATGGTATTCTGTTAAACGCTGTGAAGCCGTCGGAGGCCTCGGATTGCATTTTGTTAATCACTGATAAGGAATTTTGCGCACCAAATTTGTATTTGTCGAGTAGCGAGAGATTATCAATTGTGATTTTGCGGGGTCTTGGGGCGAAAATAACACGAGTTTTTGAGGTTTTCTTAAATGCCCTCGCGAGTTTTCGAAGAAAACTCGGTAGCAAACCGCAGGTTTGCGTAAAAAAGGACGCGCAATGCGAAATTATATCCGCATTGCGCGTCCTTTTATAAGAGAATCGTCCTTTTCCGGAAAAACTTAGGTCGTTATACCCCCCCCCGTACTCGCGGAGAATATTCTACCCATGCAAAGCGGCGAGAATTGCGCGATTGAGAAGCAAGTTTTGGTGAAACGCCTAGGCATAATCATCTTCCTGTTTTCAGATAAAAACATTCTATTGCAATTCCGGATATTTGTCAATTGAAATAATTTGCGCACGGAATTGAATTTTTCATGGGTGGCAATGTGGCTCGCGATTAATGCCATCGCAATATATATAGTATGGAAAAACTATTTTCAGGAGGAAAACTTGATGACAAAACGAGCGAAATCTTTTAGAATGAAACAATGACCCGAAACGTTTCAAAGAGCGCGCTGGTGATTTCCGTGCGGGCGACCGCGCAAGACAATCGTTCGGTGTGCGTTCTCACGAAAGACGGAATCGAATTCTCCACGCTTTTCGGCGGCCCAAAAAGCAGGCTTTCCGGCGCGGTGAGTCCGTGGAATTCGGGAACGATGTATTTTTACAACAATGCCGAAAAAGCCTCGTCGAAAATCACAGATTTCGACGTGAAAAAATATCATCCCACTTTCCGCGAAAACCTTTTCAAAAGTTTCGCCGCGGCGTTGGCGGGCGAAATCGCCGTAAAGTCGAAATGCGCGGGCAACGGCAAGGCGACATTTTTTTTGCTTAACGGCTTTTTGGACGGAATGGACTTGTGCGACGAAAACGCGGCTCGGCTCGGGCTTTTGCGCTTTTTGTGGCGATATTTGGATTTGCTCGGAGTCCGTCCCGAAACGAAAAGCTGCGCGCTTTGCTCGAAAGAATTCGCCTTTTCCCCGGCGAGAAATCCCGCTGGAAATTCTTTCGAAAACGTGATACAATATGAAAGTCAAGGCGGCGTCGTTTTTTCGCCCGAGCAAGGCGGATTTTTGTGCGAGGACTGCGCTTGCGCGAAATCCGAGCAAGGCTTTGAGCGGCTTTCGCCAGCGTCGCTTTTTTATCTTGACGCGGCGGGCGGCGAAAACCTTGCGGCGGCGCGAAACGCGTCGCTTTCAAAAGGCGACCACGACGCATTAAAAGCCTTTTTGTTCCGAATGACAGAAAACGCTTTGGGGCAAAGGCTAAAAACACTTTCCACTGGGAGAGGAATTTTATGAGAGCAGTTGACATAATAATGAAAAAACGAGGGAATTTCGCGCTTTCTTCGGACGGAAGCAAAAGCGTAGCGACGGACACAAGACTTTCCGCAGAAGAAATAAAATTTTTGGTGCAAGGCTATGTCGCAGGAACTATTCCCGAATATCAAATCTCGGCGTTCTTGATGGCGGTCTATTTCAACGGAATGACTTTCGAAGAAACGAGCGCGCTCACGGAATGCATGCTAAATTCCGGCGAAAAAATCGAACTTCACGGCGAGCAATTCAAATCCCTCGGACTGCGCGGACCTTTCGTGGACAAGCATTCAACGGGCGGTGTCGGCGACAAAATCTCGCTTCCGCTCGCTCCAATCGTGGCAGCATGCGGCGTTCAAATCCCGATGATGAGCGGACGCGCGCTCGGGCACACTGGCGGAACTTTGGACAAGCTAGAATCGATTTCAGGATATCGCACGGGGCTTTCGTCGGACGAATTTCGAAAACTCATCGCGAAGAACGGCTACGCGATGACTGGCCAAACGGAAAAAATCGTTCCTGCCGACCGCCTTCTCTACGCGCTCCGTGACGTAACTGGAACGGTGGAATCCGTTCCGCTGATTACGGCGAGCATTCTTTCCAAAAAAGTGGCGGAAGGAAGCGACGCGCTTGTTTTCGACGTGAAGTGCGGAAGCGGCGCGTTCATGAAAAGCGAGGTGGCGGCGACCGAACTTGCAGAAAGTCTCGTTAAAACCGCCCAAGCGATGGGCAAAAAAGCCGCCGCGTTCATCACGGACATGGATTCGCCTTTGGGCCGCAAAATCGGAAATTTCCTTGAAATCGAGGAGACTTTGGATTGCCTGAAAGGAAAAGGGCCTTCGGACGTGATGGATTTGACATACGCGCTCGCCTCGCAAATGCTGATTTTCGGCGAAAAGGCTTCTTCCAAAGAAGACGCTTTGGAAAAATGCCGCAAAGCCGTGGAAAGCGGCGCGGCTTTGCAAAGATTCCTGGACAATGTGGAAAGTCAGGGTGGCGATGCGCAAAAAATGCTTTCGGACTATTCAACGCGCCGAAGCCGATTCAAGACGGAAATCTTCGCGCAGCAGGACGGCTTCGTCAAAATCGACGCTTACAAAACAGGGCTTTCGGGCGTATATCTCGGCGTGGGCCGCAACAAGACCACGGACAAAGTTTGCGCCGAAGCAGGAATCATCTTGCACGCGAAAACCGGCGACGCAGTAAAAAAAGGCGAGCGGCTCATGGAAATTTTCGGCAAGGACGAAGAATGCCTTTTGCCCGCGAAAAAGATTCTCGAAGAAGCCGTTTCGTATTCGGACGAAAAAATCACGCGCCCGCCGCTGATTTTAAAGGAAATAATTTAATCCGCGCGGAGACTTTCTATGAAAAATTGGAACAAAAAGGAATTGTCGCCCGAAAGCGTAAAGTCGCTTTGCAAAAAATATTCGCTTGACGCGCTTTCCGCATCGATTTTGATGAGGCGCGGAATCACCGAAGGGCGCGACTTGATGTGGTTTTTGGAAGACGACGCGCGTTTTTTGCACAGCCCGTTCGAATTCGCGCAAATGGAAGACGCGGTGGACAGGATTTTGGCGGCGAAGGAAGAAGGCGAAAAAGTCCTGATTTTCGGCGATCGCGACGTGGACGGCGTTACAGCCACCACGGTGCTTTTCCAGCAGCTCGAGCGAATGGGCATCGACGTTTCGTGGAAACTTCCTTCGGGCGACGACGCATACGGAATTACAATGGAAGCGGTGGACGAGTTCGCAAAAAATTTCGGAACGCTTTTGATTTCCGTGGACTGCGGAATTTCCTGCGTCGATGAAATCGCGCACGCGAACGAACTCGGAATCAGCACCATAATAACAGACCATCACAATCCGCCGGAAAACCTTCCTTGCGCCGAAATAATTTTGAACCCGAAGTGCGCCGATTCAGGATATCCTTTCGCAGAAATCTCAGGATGCGCCGTGGCGTTCAAACTGGCGCAGGCGTTGCGCTTTTCACAGACTGAATTGTACAAGGAAGACATCTGCCTTTTGAATGCGCGGACTGAAAAAAATTCCAGCGGCGAAAAAACCGTAATCGAATGCGTCAAAGTGCGGAATCTTGTGCGCGTGAAAAATTTCGTCTTGGAAATCGAAGAAAACGATTCCGCGCAAAGCGTGCAAAAAAAGAGCGCGGCGTTCTTCGACTTTTTGAAAGGCGAGCAGATTTTCGTTTGGGACGCGGAAAAAAATCGCGCCGCGCTCAAAAGCATTTTCACAAGCGCGATTGAATTCAATCTATTTGACATTCGCCCCGAATGCGCGAAAATCATTCCGCAAATTTCGGCTTCCTCGCTTGAACAAATTCAACACGCTTCAAAAATCGCGCGCTACGAAAACGGCACTACGGAACTCGACGCGCTTTTCAATATTTTCGTTACATACTTGGAAAGAAAAATCGCGGCGACTTTTCCGTCGCACATTTCTTGCGACGAATGCGACTTGCAGCTCGTAATGCTTTCGGCTTTGAGCGACATAATGCCGCTTAAAAACGAAAACCGAATTTTCGCGCGGCGCGGGCTAGCATCGCTCAACTCTGGCAAGGCGCGGCAAGGGCTTGCGCAGATTTTGGCGCGGCAAGGACTTTTGGGAAAGACAATAACTTCCACAGATTTGGCATGGAACGTAACGCCGATTTTGAACGCAAGCGGAAGGCTCGGAATGCCTGAAATTTCATTGCAACTTTTTCTCGAAAAGGACGCGAAAAAAACCGACGAAATCGCATCCAAACTTTTCGAAATGAACGAAGAGAGAAAAAAGCTTGTTGACGCGGCGACGGATTTTTTGGGCGCACGGCCTGAAAAATCGCTCGACAAATTCGGCGGAAAAATCTGCTTCGTGAGCGAAGAAAAAATAAATCGCGGCGTGCTCGGCCTCATTGCGACAAAACTTTTGCGGCGCACGGGCGTTCCTTCAATCGTGATCACGAAAGTCTCGGCCAACCACGAGGACGGCGCGGAAGATTTTTACATCGGCTCAATGCGTTCGGACGAAAAAATTTGCTGCACGGATTTCCTCGACAAATTCGGCGACATTTATTTGAACCATGGCGGACACGCGGCGGCGGCAGGCTTTTCGATTTCGGAAAAAAACTACGAATTGTTCTTGCAAAAAATTCATTCTGTCGTGGAGGCTACGAATTTCAACGCGGATTCCAACGACGAAATCCAAATCGACGCGGAACTTCCGCCGCAGCACCTCACAAGCGACTTGATGAAAATGATCGACAATTTCGAGCCTTATGGAAACGAATGCCGTGAATTTGTTTTTTTGACAAAAGCCGCAAAAATCGTCGCGGCGCAAATCATAGGAAAAACCGAGCCTGCGCATTTGAAACTCACGCTTGAAATCGGCGCGAACAAATGGCCCGCGCTTTGGTGGGGAGCGGCGGAAAAATTGAACGCGCCTTTCAGAGTCGGCGACAAAATCGACGTTCTTTACAACTACGAGCGCAACACTTTCAACGGCGTGGAAGGTCGCAAGCTCGTAATCGTGGACGCGAAACAAAATTTTAACGCTGATTAAAAGTGCGAAATTCCTACAGAATTGCGCGCTAATTTCAACGCGAATTTTTTACGATAATAAATTTATAGGCACCTCGAAAAACTTGCTTTTGGCAATTTTTTCGAATGTGCCGACGAGTTTTTCGTCGCTATAATAGCGCGACGAAAAACATCGCATTTTCAAAGTTACCTCTAAAAACTGAAGTTTTTAGAAGTTCCATTAATGGAGATTTTCAAAATGAAAAAACAGTTCATCTGCCTTGCGGCATTCATTTTTGCGATTGCGATTTGCCATGCGAAAAACGCGAAGCTTTCGCAAAACGCCGTCAACATCAATATCGACTACAACGACAAAGTTTTCCCAGGCGACGCGGTTTTCATCCGCATTCAGTTTGAGAATGCCAAAAACAGAAAGAAAAACCTGAGCATTTCCTCCGCGTCCGCCGAAATCACGGACGAAAAAAAATCCGTGGCGGCATGCAATTTCTACGCGCTCGGTGCGAAAAAAACTTCCGCCGAATTTTTGGCAGGACTTCCGATTTCGTCATGGGCAGAAAACGGAGAACGCCAAATCAAAATAAAATACAACGTGCAGGACGAGGGCGAAAACGAAATCTCGCTTCCGCTTGAAATCGAAAAAAAAGAATTCGAAAGCGGCGTGATAAAATTGACAAAGGAAATGTCCGCAATCAGTTCCGACACAAGTCCCGAAAAAGTGGAGCAGTCGAAAAAACTCAATGCGATAATCAATTCGACAAATTCCGAAAATGTTTTCAATCTGAAAAAGTTCATTCTGCCTGTAACTTCAAGGCGACGAACGACACAGTTTGCCGAAAGAATCATCTACAAATATCCGAGCGGAAAGGAAAGCACGACGGTGCATGCAGGAATCGACTTCGGTCTGCCAAAACCGCCTTCAAGCGGACCTCAGCCGCACATGGAAATCGTCGCGCCGGCCGACGGAAAAATTGTGATGGCTGAAAATCGAATCGCCACGGGCTGGACTGTAATCATCGAACATTTGCCAGGACTTTACAGCATGTACTATCACATGAGCGAGCTGAAAGTCAAGGCGGGGCAAATGGTAAAGCAAGGCGAATTGCTCGGACTTTCCGGTGCGACAGGCTTTGCGAACGGCGAGCATTTGCATTGGGAAATGCGGCTCAATTCCATGATTGTGAATCCTGACTTTTTCATGAACGATTTTGCGTTCACCGAAAACTAATTCAAGGCACCTCGAAAAACTTGCTTTTGGCAATTTTTTCGAATGTGCCGACGAGTTATTCGTCGCTATAATAGCGCGACGAATAACATCGCATTTTCAAAGTTACCTCTAAAAACTGAAGTTTTTAGAGGTTCACTTCAACATCGCCAAAAACTCTTCTTCATTGATAATCGGGATTCCAAATTTTGCGGCTTTGGCGTTTTTGCCCGAGCCGCTTTTTGTGTCGTTCGTAACCAAAAAGCTCAAATCTTTTGTAACCGAAGATTTTACTGCGCCGCCCGATTTTTTTACGAGAGATTCAGCCTCAGCGCGTTTCATCGTGGAAAGTTCGCCTGTAAAGCAAAAACTTTTTCCTGCGAGCGCGCCGCCGGCCGCCGCTTCGATGACGATGATTTTCTTTTCGACGAGCGAGCGCATTTCTTCCGAATTTTCAGAAACTCCCGCGACGAAATTTTCCGCAGAAATTTCCGCAAAGCCGTAGATTTTTTCGATGTCCTCGGAATTTGCCGAAAGAATTTTTTCGAGCGTATCGTAGCCGCCGTCCACGATTTTTTGCACCATCACTTCGCCAATTCCTTCGATGTCGAATCCTGCCACAAATTGCGCAAGCGAAAGGCGCGAATGCGACTTTATCGAAGCAAGCACTTTTTTTGCGGCAAGCGATTCTTTTTTTTCTGCGATGCTTTTTTCATCGAGAAAAAAAGGCGAGAGAATTTCTTCGGTCAAATCGTAAATACTCGAAATCGAATTTATTTTCTTCGCGGCAAAAAGTTCATTCACGGTCGCGTCTCCCAAATCGCGAATGTCGGCGCATTCAATCCATTTGAAAATTTGATGGAGAATTCGCTTGGGACAATTTTTATTCGGACAATAAAGACGCGCGGGAGTATCCGAAAGAGCCGTTCCGCAAGACGTGCATTTTTTCGGAAATTCGATTTCCTTTTGCGCAGCATCTTCGCCGTTTTTTTCCGAAGAAAGATTTTCTTTTACAACGCGCTCGATTTTTGGAATGATTTCCCCGCGCTTTACGACGACGACATGGCTTCCGATTTTCACGCCGAGTTTGCGAAGCGTTTCAGGATTCGCAAGGCTCGCGCGGCGGACGGTCGTGCCGGCAAGTTCCACAGGATCGAAAATCGCTACTGGCGTGTACGTCGCGCCCGATTCGCTCCACTCCACTTCCCTGACGACAGAAACCGCTTCTTCAAGCGAAAACTTGAACGCGATTTGTCGCTCGGGGCGCGCGCGGCTCGCATCGGCAAAATCAATCGCGCGTTCTTTTACCACAAGCCCGTCGATGTCGTATTCAAGCGAGGCGCGTTTTTCCATGATTTCGGCGCGGTAGTTCACGACATCTTCGGGATTTTTCGCGATGTAAAGCGGCACGGTCGTAAAACCGTTTTTCACAAGCCATTCGATTTTTTCTTCCTCGTCGGAAAAAGGATTTTTCCCGTCGGTCGAAAGCGCGTCGTAACAAATAAGCTCGAGGTGCTCCGCCCCCTCCCCGTCCTTCCGCTTCATCAAGCCGTTCGCGGCATTGCGACAGTTCGCCTTGTCGGAAAAAAATTTTTTATGAGTCGAATGCGTCATTATGACTTCGCCGCGCACGCCGCCCGTAAAAGAAGATGAATTTTCGCCTTTGAGAATTTGAAGAACGCCGCGCATTTTTTTCGCGTTCACCGTTATGTCATCGCCAATCATTCCGTCGCCACGAGTTACGGCACGAACGAGATTTCCGTTTTCATATTGCAATTCAAGCGATGCGCCGTCAAGTTTGTATTCCACCAAATATTCGTCGTAAGAATGCTTTTTCGCCCAGGCAAAAAATTGCTCGGGATCGGCGGCCTTTTCCTGGCTTCCCATCGGCATCACATGACGCGCCTTCGGAAAGTTTCCTGAATCCGCGCCGACTTTTTTCAAAACCGGATTTTGCGGATCAAGCGATTTCAATTCGTCCCAAAGCGCATCGAATTCCGCGTCGCTGATTTCCGCCTCGCCGTTATAATATGAATCCTGATATTTTTTTATGAGACGCGCGAGCTCCTTCACGCGAACGGATTTTTCGCTTTTTTTTGAAGCCGCGTCAACATCGAACAAATCAGCCATCATTCGTCCTCGACTTTTTCAAAATACAGTTCACGGATTTCGCGTCCAGCCTCGAGAGCCTTGCGCTCGAATTTCGTTTGGGGTCGCCAAGACTGGTGCGGAGCGAATCCTTCGAATTTATTTTTCAAACCGCGCGTCGCCGAAAGCTCTTCTAGAGCGCTCTGCGCATATTCTTCCCAATCCGTCGCCATGTAAAGAAATCCGCCCTGACACAATTTTTGCGCGAGAAGTTCCGTGCGCGGACGCTGAACGAGACGGCGCTTGTGGTGCTTTTTTTTCGGCCAAGGATCAGGAAAAAAAATGTGAAAGCCATTCACGGAATTTTCGCCAATCATATTTTTCAAAACGTCGAGCGCGTCGTGCTCAATCAAAAACAAATTCTTCAAATCATTCGCGCGGATTTCGCCGAGCACGCGCCCCACGCCCGGACGATGCACTTCAATGCCGAGATAATTTACGTTCGGATTTGCCTTCGCGATTTCGACGGTGGCCGCGCCCATCCCGAAACCAATCTCCACGACAATCGGATTCGTGTTTCCGAAAATGTCCACGAAGTTCAAAAGTTTTTCCTCGTAAGGAATGCACCAAATGTGCTCGAGTTCGTTGTAGTCGCGTTGCTGCGCGCCCGTCATTCGGCCAGCCCGCAAGACATAAGTTTTTATCGTGCGGTAAAAATTTTCGCCAGCGGAAAATTCTTCACTGCCCATTTTCGTCCACCCCTTCCTTGAAAATTTTCGGTCCAAGGCAAATCACATTCTGCGACTGATAAATATGTCGCAAAAATTTCGAATCTTTTATTTCGTGAAAAATTTTTTCATCGCTTTGATTTTTTTTGTTTTCGTCAAAATGCAAAAGTTCGCCAATTTCAGAATAGACTGCAATTCGCTCGCTCCATTTTCCGCCGGAAAAATTTTCGGACAAAAATTCGCCAAACAAATTTTCATCGTAGTCAACAAAAAAATTTCCCTGCGCGGAATTTCCCGCCGCATCGACGCATTCAAATGAATATTCTCCGCGAGGAAATTTTTCAAGATTTGGAGGTGGCGACAAATGCATGTGTCCAGCCCAAGACTTTTCGCGCGACTGGAACAAAACAGGATTCTCGATTTTCCAAAAATATTCGCCGTGACTCGCCGAAACATTTTCCACGCGCCGCACGTTCGAAACAACGGCGACGAACACGCTCAATCTCTGTGCTGGATTTTTTTCGTCCTCAAAGTCGAACACGATGTTCGCCTGAGCTTCAGGCGCGTCAATCTTGTCTTCCGCGCACGAAAAAAGCGCGATGCAAAAAAAGAAAATTGAAAGCGAGATAAAATTGAATTTTTCAGGCGGCGGCTTTTCCATACTAAAAGTTGAAAGTCAGCGTTATGACTATAAGGTCGTTCGAAGAAAATTGGTTTACGAGGGAATCGAACTTGACATTGACTTTTTTGCAAGCGTCTTCAAGATACGAAAGATAGTACATTCCCAAATCCGTTCCTTCTTCTCCGCTCGGTATGTCGCGGTAGAAATCCACGAGCGACTTTTTGTTCGCCTTAGCATTCGACGCGGAATCCACGGTAGATTTGATTTCCTGAAATTCGTCGGATCTGTTGTAGAGCGTGATTTGAAGCCTTCCCTGCTTTCCAATCGAAGTGGAACTTCCGCCCAATTTCCACGAAATGAAAACGAGCTGATGTTTTGCTTCAAGCGCGCGCACGATTTTCATTCGCGTTTCGGGATCGAGAATGAGCATGTTCAAGTCATCACGACCGGGGAACATTTTTTTGGCTTCCTTCGTGATATTTGTATTTTCGCTGTTCAAAGCAAGTTCCATAACCATCGTGGAAATGTAATCCGCCACGCGCGCCTTGTCCATATAACGAGAAAGGATTTTTCGCGTCTGGCTCACGATCTCGCTGAAATTCTCATCTTTATGGAACAAAACCAAAATGTGCCAGTTGAGAAGACTCAGACGGTTCATGAATTTTTCGCTCATCAAAAGATAAACATTTTTTTCTTCCGTGGAATATTCCTTGTTGGTCATCACGCTTTTCCAAATCGGGTTCAAAATCGTCTTTCGGATTTGGTCAATCAAAACGTTCTTTCCCGAAAGTTCCGCGCGAAGCTGTTTGTCGGAAATGTGAGTTTTTTCGTCAATCAAATTTCCAGCATGCTTACGGTTGTGAACTCGAACGCAATTCGTGTCGATGAGACCTTTGAAAATTTCCTTGTCGAATTGCTTGTACATTACGGAGTAGACTGTCAATTTGCAAAGATCCATTATTTCCTGCCGCTTTGAGCCGAATTCCGACATCGAAATTTCCAGCTTGGAAATGTAGTCGATCAAAATCATATTCTGAATCGACTGCGGCGAAAATTGGTTCAACACGATTCCGTATTCCTCGGTGTTGTCGGCCATTTTTATTCTGAGAAGCTTTTTTTTGTGGCTGATGAAATTTGAAGTGCCTCCTTCGGTAAGTATAACCTTGAGCGGCAGTTCAAGCATAAATTTTTTCCCGGCAGACATTCTATGTTTTACTCCGTAATAAAAAAAAGTAACCCCTACTAAATATTATCGCACAAAACCCTTGAAAAGTAAAGTAATAAATTGTATCTTATTTTATGGTGAAAAGGAATTGTTTTTTTATGGCCGCACTTTTATCGTTTTTCTCAATACGGACGTATTGCGTTTTTTCGCAAGAAAATTCTTCCGCCGCAACTCACCGAACAATCGCGAATATTGAATATTCGGGCGCGGAACTTTCCGACAATGTTTTTGCAAAACTTGAATCGCGAGCGCAGAAAAAAAACGGCGCGAAAATTTCCGTGGAAAAAATTCCGCTCACCACTGCCGCGTTCGAAAAATTTCCGTACAATGTCCTGATTGGATTTCCGCAAAAGTCCGAAGAAAACCTCTCGCACAAAACATTCATCGTCGCCGCGACGCAAGAAGATTTTATCAAGCACGAAGATTTCTTTTCCGAGCTGCTTGAATTCGCCACGGATGGAAAATTCAGTTTCGACTTGGATTTCGTTTTTACGGCCAGCGATTTTCGAAACATTTCCGGAAACGAAAGGACTATGGGCACAGAAGTTTTTTGCAGAGGCATCGAAGGCACGCAAGAAACGCACGCGCTTGTGCTTGACTTTTCGCGCACGAAAAAAAATTTCGTAACGCCGGGAAGCGCGCGCGATGTTTCGCCTTTATATCTTGTGCGCGCGCTTTGTTCCGAACTCGACAAGAATTCCGTCAAATACGACATTTTCGGCGAAGCATATCTTTCACTTTTCAGACTCGGCATTCTGAAAGACGAGGCGCGGCTCGCGGCGTTCTTGTCGCGCGAAATTCCCGCCGTGATGCTGAACATGATTTCCGAAAAAAACAATCGTAGCGCGGAATTAAAATCGATTGAAAATTTCTTATCGCAAATTGATTTTCCCGCAAACGTAAAATGGAGCCGCCATTACATTCCGCTGAAATTTTTCCAAAAGCGAATCTGGATTACAGAAAGGCAAATTCTTGTCGCGCTCATGGCGTTCACGGCACTGTGTCTGCTTATTTTGAGCGACTTTGGATTTTTGTTCAGGAAGCACAGCCGCAGGCTTGCCAAGATAAAATCAAGCGCGCTCAAGTCGAACTATTTGATTTTCCTGACAATGGCGTTTTTGGCAGCTTCGCTTTTCGCGGGACAAACAATAGCAAGCGCGTTGCAAAAGGCAGGCGCGAGAAATCTCCTGTTCTTGTTTGCGTTCAAATTGTTGACGCCGTTTTTCATCGTGTCCGCGCTTTATCCAATCGAAATTCGTCTGCACAAAAACATCACGCCCTACACTTATGAATATATTTTGAGCACGAGCGCGCTTCTCAACATCTTTATTTTTTCCACGATTGACATCTCGCTGTTTTTTTTGTTTTCGCTTGAATACATAATTCTCATGATTTCGCGAACGGCAAAAAACACGGCGTTTCTTTATTTTTTCATGGCGCTTTTTTTTCTGCCGTTCGTTCCGCCGCTCTATTCGATTTTGATTTATTCCGACGCGCGAAAAATTTCCAATCTGATTTTCTGCAATCTCGCCAACAACATAATTTTGAGTTTCGCGCTCGTTCCGCTGAGCCTGCTTTGGCTTCGCGTTCTTGCAAGGCTGAATTTCATGGCCGAATCCAAAAGGAGGCTTTTCGCATTCTATGCGATGGCATCCGCCGCGACGCTCGCAGGAATCGTGGCAATTTCCTCGCTCGCCATTTTCGCCACGAACAGAATTTTTTTCAATGATGTCGAACAAAACCGCCCGTTCGCGCGCGTGGAAGATTCTGTCGGAAATGCTTCGGTCTCGATTTTCGATTCGGAATATTATGGCGGAAAAATTCGCAGCATTGAAATTTCTTCGAAAAAAATTCCGGAACGCTATTCGATTTTCGTTCAAGATGAAAATGAAAATCCTTTTTACTTTTCGATTTATGAAATTTCACACGAAAATGGGCGCGCGGAATTTTTGCTGCCGGAAAATCCTCCGCAGAATTTGACGGTAGCATACACGCCGAATTCTTCGGACAATTCAATCATCACGGTTGAAGCGTATTTTTTTAACGGCGACTCGAATCGCGCCCAAAAGGAAGTGTTTTCATTCGAAGCAAAGGACGGCGAAATAAGGAAAGCGCAATGAATTTCGAAGGAACGAAATGTTTTTTTCACGTTGACCTCGACGCGTTCTTCGCATCGGTGGAACAGCTGCTTCATCCGCAATGGCACGGAAAGCCGGTCGTGGTGGGCGGCGTTCCCGGCGACAGGCGGGCGGTCGTTTCCACCGCGAGTTACGAAGCGAGAAAATTCGGCATTCATTCGGCGATGCCGCTTGCGCGCGCCGTGGAACTTTGTCCGAACGCGATTTTCGTTCGAGGCGACCACAAGACTTACGGCGAGTTTTCCGAAAAAGTGATGCGAATATTTTCGGATTTTTCTCCCGACGTAAAGCAGATTTCAATCGACGAAGCATTTTTGGACATGAGCGGAACGACGCGGCTTTTCGGCAATCCTGTCGAGACGGCGAAAAAATTGCAGGAAAAAGTTTTCGAAAAAACGAATCTCACAGTTTCGATCGGAGTCGCCACTTCGAACTATGTCGCGAAAATCGCAAGCGGACTGCAAAAGCCAAAAGGCCTTACGGCCGTGCTTCCGGGCGAAGAAGAAAATTTCATGCTGAAATTGCCGCTCGAAAAAGTTTGGGGAATCGGCGCGAAAACTTTGGCGCATCTCAAGGAAGCGGGCTTCAATTCC
This sequence comes from Treponema sp., assembly GCA_014804005.1. Classification (GTDB taxonomy): domain Bacteria; phylum Spirochaetota; class Spirochaetia; order Treponematales; family Treponemataceae; genus Treponema_D. Next base: position 26,220 of record JAAVAP010000016.1, read on the forward strand.
ACGTGCGACATTTTAAAGCACAGCAAGAATTTGCTCTCAAGCATTTTCGGACAAGCGCAGGCTGAATTTTTATACAACGCCGTGCGCGGCATCGACCCGCCAGGATTTTTGGAAGAAGCGAAGTCGCATTCGGCAGGAATCGAAACAACTTACGACTACGACCTTTCGAATTTGGATGTAATCGAAGGCGCGCTCTTGGAACTCTCCGAGCAACTTATGTTCCGACTTTTGCGGCACAACATCACAGGAAAAACTTTGTGCGTGAAAATTCGCTACGACGATTTTACGACGGTGAGCGCACGCGAAACTTCCTCGCAAAACATCACGAGCGTTGACGACCTTTTCAGCCGCGCGAAAAACATCTTCCGAAAAAAATACGAGACTGGGCGCGGAATCAGACTTTTGGGAATCACAGTCGGAAAAACTCAGGACGCGGACAGCGAAACGCAAAACGAGCTTTTCGATTTTGGCGAAAAGAAAAAACGCGCCGTGGAAAAATCGATTTTAAAATTGGAACAAAAAAATCCGCAAATAAAGATTCACAAGGCGCGGCTTCTTTCAAACGAAAAAGATTTGCAAAAATCCGAAAATTAAAATAATCGTGATTTCCGCTCGCTAGCGCGACGGCAAAAAATAAAATTGCCGAGATTTTCCTTGCTGAACAAAAATTTTCGCATCCGCTGGGGCTAGCGGCTGCACCGTTCCGCTTCCGCAAGGGGCTTCAAAAAAAATCATTCGAGCGGAGCGATAATCGCATGACTTGCCTTGCGATTATCGGTAGCAGCCGAAGGCTGCGTACAAAATACTTTGATCCGCAAACAAAATTTATTCAAGCGGAGCAAAGTATCCTATCTCGTCGCGGCCGCTTCGGTTCATAATGTACGTCTCCACTTCCACTGGCAAAAACGCGCGCCCCATGTCGGTTTGCAACGCAGATTCGTAGCTGAACTGATACATTCCGTTCGGCACTGCGAGCAAGTCGCCGATTACGCCACCCAAGCCTTCAGGACGGAAAACGTAATAACATTTTCCAAAAGTGTTTTTGCAAATGTAGTCAAATTCTTCGGCGGGCGCGCCCTGCTCAAGCTGCACGATGCTGAACGATATGCGATTGTTGTTCAAATATGAAGCGAGGTCGGAAAGTCCGTAGCGCGAAAACGCGCCTTGCACAAAAACTCCGTCGGTCAAAAAAATCACCGCGCGTTTTGGCTCTGAATTTATCAGATTGTTCGCCGCCATTCTGAGCGCGAGGTCGAACGAACAAACCTTGCTTTCGGGAGATTTGAGCGCGGTGTAGGAAAAATTCGCAAGTCCGCTCGGCGCGCCTTCATATTCCAAAACAGGAATTTCTCCGCTTGAAATGAGCGTAATTTTTCCAACGCCTTGCATCGCGCCGGCAAGCTCGCGCATGGCATGATTCAAAGTTTCGCCGTAAACCGAACAATCCACGTTGCGGTCGATGATTATCGCGACATCCTCACTCGTGTTTGCGGAAGCCGCACCTTCAAAGCGCAAATTCGAAACAGCGCGGCGACCTTCGCTGACATAAAAATTTTCCGCACGAAGCCCCATCACGGGCTGCCGCATTCGATTTTGCACGTTCACTTCAATTACGACTTTGGGAAAATGCTCCGCGTTCACGCGCGAAATTTCCACATAAAGTCCGCCGAGCAATTCCGTCATCTTCGACATTATGTAGATTTCGCTGTTCTTGAAATCGCTCGCCAAAATGTTTCCATTGAAATCGGGAAGCGCACAAGTGATTCTTGCGGGCGCGTTGCCCGTGAAAGCGTTTTCAAAAACCGCGCCAGTTCCCAAGTCAATCGAAAAAATCCGGTTTCGGTCGGAAACGATAATGAAATCTTTGTCCGCGGAAAATTTCAAAGCCTCGGGAAAAGAAAAAGTTTGCTCTGGAACGAGAACGCCTTCGTAGTTTCCGCTCAAGTCGAATTCGTAGACCGCGCCGCGAACGCAGTCGGCGACAAAAACGCGGCCGTCTTTTATTGCAATGCCCGTAGGTCCTTTCAGCCCCGCAAAATCCTCGGTGCGCCGTCCAAAATCAAAGATGCCGTTTCCGTCCTTGTCAAAAACCACCACGCGCGAATTCCCGAAATCCGTAACATAAATATTTCCGAGCGAATCCTGCGCCAAATATTGCGGCCCAACAAATTGCCCGACTCCCCTTCCCTTCTCGCCGATATATTTTTCGAAAAATCCCGATTCGTTTAAAACCGCAATTCTATCGCCCGCGCTCTCGCTCACCAAAAGCTTTCCGTCAAAAGAACGAATAATGTCAAGCGGACGGTCAAATCCATTGAACGGTCCTGTCACGCGGCGAACAACATTTCCATTTATGTCGAGAAGGACAAGCTCGTTGCTTGCGTAGGCGGAGACCCAAATCGTTCCGTCGTGATTTGCGAGCACGGAAGCAGGCGAAGCGAACACTTGGTATTTTCCGTTTTCCGTCGAATTCGTTCCGGCATAACTTCCAGTTTCCGTATAACGCGGCGAGATTTCCGAGGCGGCGTTCACGCGGCGTTCGCGGACAACTTCGATTTTGTTTTCCAAAAGAATTCCGCCGTAGCCCGTATCATGCGCGAACTGCCATTGCTCCAACGCAGTGCCTTCAAGTCCCGCGCGGAAGTAGGATTTTCCGAGCCAATCCAAAATCAGATTTTCGTCGGGCAAATACGAAAGCGCCTTTTCAAACTGCAATATCGCGTCATTGAACTGGCCGCGATAATACGACTGCACGCCGCGACGAAATTCCTCTTCGGCGAATCCAGCCTCCGCGCTGCGCTTGCGCGAAGTCGTGTTCGCAGAATCCTCGAACAAATTTTCAGCTCGCTGCGCGTTGATCGCGTTTTGCGAAAATGCTAGAAAAATCACAAGCAAAAAAACGAACGACTTTTTCATCCCTGCGCCACAGCCTTTTCGAGCAAATCGACATGTTTTTTAATGATTTCGCTTTCAGGAAGCAATTTTTCAGCCTCGAACAAATATTTTCGCGACTCGTCAAAAAGCCCAAGCTTGAAATAAACCCAGCCCAGCGAATCAAGGCACGCCGGATTTTTCGGCGCATTCGAAACGGCCTTCTTGCAATAACTGAGCGCGAGCGACAAGTCGCGATTTTCCTCGGCGAGCACATAGCCCATTCCGTTCAAAGCCGTAACATTGTCCGTGTCCTTTTCAAGCGAACGCGAATAAAAGTCTAGGCAAGTTTCGATGTCCTGATTTTCCCAATGAAGATACGCGAGAGAAGAAAGCACGTTCGCGGTGTTGTAGCCGGTTTCCAAAAGTTTGTTCAGTTCGAAATCCGCCAAACGCTTTCGCCCGCTTTTCACATAAATTATCGCGAGAATGTAGCGGCACTGCAAAATGCGGTCGTAGTCGCTGCCGTTCGTCACCACTTGTTCCAAATACAAAAGCGCGTCGTCGTATCTTTCAAGCCGCGCGTAGCAGAGCCCGATGTAGTATGCCAAATCCATTCCGTCAACTTTCGCGCTTTCGGAAATCGAAAGGAAAAATGCCAACGCGTCGCCATATTCTTTTTTGGCGTAAAGCGCGATTCCTTCTGACAAAATCGAATTCCCCATAAATCCACCCTAAATATAGAATAAAATATTAATCGCAGATTGTCAATCAGAAATTGAAAATAATTGAATCCATCTCGCCCGCGTCTAATTGTTCGGCAAGAACGCGAGTCACGGAAACTGCGCCTTCGCAAAGCGCGTCGTAGTCCGAAAATTTCCGCGAAGAAGAAATCACTTTTCCGCCTGAAAATTTCCGCTCGAAAATTCCGTCGGCTTTCGGCAAAAAAGTTATCTTGTCGTTGGCATATTCGCGGAACGAAATTCCAGAAAATCGCGCCGTTTTGTACGGCTCTTCCTGCGAAAGCCCGTTCACGTTGATGAAGCAGCACGGATTTTCAGGCATTGACATTCCGTCCGCCACCACGCACATTTTCGCGAAATTCTCAAGGTTTTTCGCGGCGAAATCCGCCATCGCAGAATAAAAATATTTTTCGCACGGAGAGAACGGCTCGCCGTCGTGCTCTTCGACCATCACGCTCAGCGCGACCGCAGGGGTTCCCATAAAAACCGCCTGACGCGCCGCGCCGCAAGTTCCTGAATAAACTATGTCGATTCCGATGTTAGGGCCTTGATTTATTCCCGAAAGGACGAGATCGATTTTTGGAAAAACGCCGCTTTTGAGCGCGGACATCACGCAGTCGGCGGGCGTTCCAGAACAAGTGTATTCGCTTTCGCTGATTTTCCGCACTTCCACGCCGCTTCCCAAATTGATGCAATGGCTCGCTCCGCTGCGATTTTCGGAAGGCGCGAAAACCATCACGTTGTGACCGTCCAAAAGAAGCCGCCTTTTGAGAGCGTTTATTCCCGGCGCAAAAAATCCGTCGTCATTAGTCAAAAGCAAATTCATAAAACAAAACCTTTAGTCGTAAATTTCAATTGGCGTTCAATTTCAATTGATGCGCACAGAATGCGCGCCTTTCGCGCCTTTCACTTCAAACGTAATCGGCTCGAATCCGAAAATGCGCTCGTAGCCCGAAAGATTTTTTTTGTACGTTTCGACATCGCCATTCCTGACGAACGCGTAGACACATCTGCCGAAACCTTTTCCGACGATGCGCCCACAAGTCACGGGTTCGCGGATGTCCTGCAAATTCGGCTCAAGCTCGCCGACGCGCTTTAGAATCCAGTCAATTTCAGGGCAAGACACATTGAGATTTTCGCGGAGCATGGCGTGGCTTTTGTTCACCGCGCGCGCGAATTTTGTGAATTTTCCTTTTTTTATTCCGTCCACTGCGTCCAAAATGCAGCCGTGCTCATAAATTATGTACAAAAGTTTTCTCCGCATGTCCTCGCTCACCACGGAAAGTTCTTCGTTCATTTCGGTCGGATTTGTATTGTAGACCCAGCCGCCCAAAACGCCGCGTTTTCTGTCCTTGAGGTCGCCGAGCAAAAGCGCGTTTTCCATTTCGCGCACAGTTTCCTCTTCCCAAATTCTTTGCCGAGGCACACGGGCGTCGGTGAGAAGAATTTTGTAGCCGTCAAAATCAAACGGAACTTTTTCATAAGACTGCTTTGAATAATCAGTGAGGACGAACGAGCCCGGCTCCGAATAAAGCGCGACGAAATTGTCGGCTATGAGATTGTCAACTTTGAGAAAATTCCTTGCGGCCATTTCCAAAACTTGCAAAAACCGCGCGTCGGGGCAATTCAGGCGCAAAGCCTTTTTCACGGCGAGCGCGCATCCAACTTTTATCGCGGAATTGATGCCGAATCCGGCAGAAGGAGGCGTTTCCGTGTAAATCGTGAAATTCATTCCGCCGAGTTTGAATCCCATCGCAAGATAAGACTGAATTATCGCCTTGAGAGAATTCGCCCAGCGATCTTCTTTTTTTTGCTTTATGTTCGAAATGTCGGATTTTCGCCTTTCGTCAAGCTGCACGAAAAAAAATTTCAGCGAACTGTCTTCGCGAAGTGAAAGCGCGACATAGACATTCATGTTCACTGCCAGAGAAAGGGTTTTGTCTTTGAAAAACCAACAAGAATGCTCGCCCATTATGTGAATGCGACCCGGCGTGGAAATTACGGTTTTGGGAAGTTCGCCGTATTCCCTTTTGTGCGCCTCGCAAATATTTTTCACCATACTTTCCATAACAAACCTTGATTTTTCATTCAAAACACAATAGAATATTATACCATGATTGGCGGATTTTTTCAAGTTTTTTGTTCGTTTTTTTCGGGAATCTTGACGACGCTTGCAATTCCGAACGAAATATTTCATTTTGGCTCGGTAGTTTTCGGGATGACGGCATTGATTCCGCTTTACATCGCCGCAAAAAGGGCGAAATCGTACAAAAACGCGGCTGGAATTTTCGCGCTCGACGCGCTCGTGACGCACATTTTTTCGAGTTTCTGGCTTGCGAATTTCAAGGATTTCGCGGTTTTCACGCTGGGCGCGTCCGCGCTCGGAACGGCATGCATCGAAGCGATGGCGGGCTGTATTTTTTTCGCGCCGTTCGGAAATCCCGCAGGATTCGTGCAAAAAGAAATTCACCTTAAAAAATTTCAGCTTAAATTTTCCTGCGATTTTTCATCGCCAGAATTCAGAGTGTTTTGGTTTGCCTGCGTACGCGTCGTCTACGAATGGGCGAAATCCACAGGATTTTTGGCGTATCCTTGGGGAACGCTTTCGATGAGCGCGTTCAATGCAAAAACATTGATGCAAAGCGCGGACATTTTCGGCGTTTACGGAATCACTTTTTTGTTCGCGTTCATTTCGGGAACGCTTGCGGAAAGCGTTATTTCGTTCGGCAAAAAAAAATGTGGCGCAAAAATCTCTGGCCTTCAAAAATGCGCTTTCGCGCTGCTCGCAGGCTTTCTTTTGTACGGCGCATTCCGACTTTGCCAAAGCCGCCCAATTTTGAAAACGCTGAACGCCGTGCTCGTCCAGCAAAACCGCGATCCATGGGCTTTGCGGAACGACGACAATGCAATTAAGATTTCGATGGAACTTTCCCAAAAAGGAATCGACGAATTTTCGAAGCGCGGAAAAAAGGCCGACATCGTGGTTTGGAGCGAAGCCGTCCTGCGCCATTCCTTTCCCGAATCCTACGTCCGCTACGCGCTGCGCCCCGAGGAAGAGCCGCTCATAAGTTTCATACGCCGCGCGCAAATTCCGTTTTTGATTGGCGGTTCGTATACGCTCGACGAGGAAAAAGACCAATCGGCAAACGCCGCGCTTATGTTCGACCGAGACGGATTTTTCAGAGGCTTCTACGGAAAGACGCATCTTGTTCCGTTTGCCGAAGTGATTCCGGGAATCGAAATTCCAATCGTAAAAAAAATGATGAGCCGCGTCGTGGGAATTTCAAACGGCTGGACTCCGGGCGATGAATTCGTTTTGTTCGACATTGAAATCTCTTCAAAAGAAAAAAAGCCTTTTCCGTCGTTCAGCATTGTCAATTTGGAAGAGCCGATTTCGAGCCAAGAAAAAACCGCGCGCGCGAGGCTTGCCACGCCGATTTGCTTTGAGGACGCATTTCCCGACATCTGCGGGCCATTCCACAAAATGGGCGCGGAAGTTTTTATGAACATCACCGACGATTCTTGGTCAAAAACTGAATCCGCAGAATACCAGCATTTCGTGGTGGCGGCGTTCCGCGCGATCGAATACCGCACTACCCTCGTGCGTTCCACAAATTCAGGATTCACCGCAGTGGTGGACTCCGCCGGCAACATCGTTCAATCCGCGCCGCTTTTCGAGGAAGCGTATCTGTGCGCCGAAATCCCGATTTACCAATGGCGCGAAACGGTGCATTCACGCTACACGAATTGGTTCGTGCATTTGATTTTGATTTTCATGGCGGCAACGCTTTTTATCGTGGCAAGCGAAAATTTTTCGCAATTGAAAAATTTTAAAGAATAAATTTCGGAGGCTCTAAATGAGAAAGAATTTCGGAAGTAAAACTTGGCTTTTCCCAATGCCAGTTTTAATCATCGGCACTTATGGCGAGGACGGAACGCCCGATGCAATGAACGCGGCTTGGGGCGGAATCGGCGACGACAATCAGATTTTCGCATGCCTAAGTCCCGAGCACAAGACAGTGAAAAACATTCTCGCAAAAAAAGCGTTTACCGTGAGCGTTGCGGACGCGGCGCACGTGGTGGAATGCGACTATGTGGGAATCGCAAGCGGAAACGACACTCCCGACAAAATCCAAAAATCAGGATTGCACGCGGTAAAAGCGCCGAACGTGGACGCGCCGTATTTTGAGGAACTGGCATTCGCACTCGAATGCACGCTGATTTCCTACGACGAAAAATCCTGCCATCTTTTCGGGAAAATCGTAAACGCGAGCATTGACGAAAGAATTCTCACCGACGGAAAAATCGACGTGAAGAAACTCAAGCCGATTACGTTCGACTGCGTTTCGCACGACTACATCGCGCTTGGCGAAACGGTCGGAAAGGCGTTCAGCGACGGTCTTAAATTAAAATCGTAGCATTGGACATTCACCGCGCAAAAAAGCCCTCGCAAGCCAAAGAAATTCATTTTCGCAAAACTTGCGGCGGGCTTTGCGAAAATGTTTTCGAATTTTCATTCAATTTTTTCCGTGCGGTATTTTTCCCAAACGATTGACACGCAAAAAAAAATCTGCTATAATTTTTTCACTCAAAATACAGGAGAACAAAATGATTTTTCCTTTGGACCAGCTTGTAAAATTCAGCGGCAATATTTACGAAATAACCGTTGCGGCAAATCGCCGCGCTTTCCAAATGTCAATGGTTGGCGATCCGCTCATTGAAGAAAACCACGACAAAGTTGTCTCGCTCGCGGCAATGCAGCTTTTCAAAAAAGAAGTTACCTACCGCATCGAAAACAATCAGTGAGCAAGATTCCTGTTCTCGTGATTTTCGCGCCCACGGCAACGGGCAAAACCGAATTGCTTTTCAGGCTTTTCGGAAAATGCCAAAATCGCGAGAAAAGTGAACCTGAATTTTCCCCGCCACAAATTCCCAACACAAAAATCATCAGCGCGGATTCAATGCAAGTCTATCGCGGAATGGACATCTGCACGGCAAAGCCAACGGCAGAAGAACGCCGCCGCCTCGAGCATTTTCTTTTGGACATAAAAAATCCCGACGAGCAATTTTCCGTCGCGGAATTCGTAGAACGGGCGGACGCGCTTTGCGAGCAACTTTTTTCGCAGGGAATTCTTCCCGTCGTATGCGGAGGCACGGGTTTCTACATTCGCTCGTTTTTGCTGGGACTTCCAAAGACTCCCGAAGGCGATGAAAAAATCCGCGAGTGTCTTCATTCACAGGCGGAAGAATTTGGAAGCGAAAAAATGTGGCAAAGACTTTTTTCGCTCGACATGCAAAGCGCGCAAAAAATAAATCCCAATGACACCTACAGGATTTTGCGCGCGCTGGAAATTTATGAAATTACGGGAAAGCCGCGCACGGAATTTTTGGGCGAACAAGTTCCGCGAGAAAAATACAATTTCACCACGTTGATTCTCGAACGCGACCGCGCTGACTTGTACAATAGAATTGATTTGCGCGTGGAAAAAATGTTCGCCGACGGATTGGAATCCGAAGTGAAATCTCTAGCGCAAAAATATCCGCCCGACGCGCCCGGAATGAAAGCAATCGGATGCCATGAATTTTTCGACTGCCCGTCCGAAACTTCTTCCGAAGAAATCAAATCGCGGATAAAGCGCGACAGCAAAAAATATGCGAAAAAGCAATGTTTTTTCATGCGCGGAATTCCCAGCGCGGAAATTTTCCATATTCCGCAAGATGAAGATTCAGCAAAAAGCGTCTACGCCCAAATCGCCCAAAGAGCTGCCGCCGCTGCCGCCGTGGTCAAAAGCGTGAACGGCGCGCCGAGTTTGAGCCAGCCGCCGAAGTTCATCGGATAGCCTTCTTTTTTGAGAATGCCCATCGCGGCGACATTCGCGGACGCGCCATAGGGCGTGAGGTTTCCGCCAAGACACGAGCCAATCAAAAGCGCGAACATAAAAAGCTCGCCGCTCGCGCCGATCGAACGCGCAAGCGAATCCGCCACGGGAAGCATCACGATTATGTACGGCACATTGTCGATGAAGCCCGAAAGAATTATCGAGACGAGCAGAATCAGCATAAAGCCTGCGAAGCGACTTCCGCCAATCACGCCGCGCAAAAATTGCGCGAAATCAAAAAGCAAGCCCGATTCGCTCAACGAGCCGACGACGACGAAAATTCCGATCAAGAAAAAAATCGTCTCCCAATCCAGTTCGCGAATCATTTTCCAAGCCTCGCCGCACGATTTTTTTTGCGCCGCCACAAACCACACGATTCCTGCCGCTCCGAGAAAAAAAACGAACGCGCCCGAAAAAAACGGCAAGTCGATTTTCAAAAACGAAATCGCGGCAAGTCCGAAAATCATAGTCAAAAGCAGCGCGGCGGGGAACGCCGAAACAATCTCGGTTTTTTCCGCGCGGATTTTTTCCTTTTCATTTCGGAAAAACAAATAAAAGAAAACGCAGCCGACGACAAGCCCGATTTGAATGAAAAAGAAAATCGAAATTTTTCCGTCATGCACGAAAAAGTCGTTGAACGTATAGCCCGCGTAACTTGCGAAAATCATCGAAGGCGGATCGCCCACGAGCGTCGCAGTTCCTTCGAGGTTCGACATCACGGCAAGCCCAAGCAAAAAATTCGTCGGATTCAATTTGAGCTTTTTGCAAAGCGCGAGCGCGATCGGCGCCATCACCAAAACCGTGGCGACATTTTCCACGAAAATCGAAATTATTCCGGTCATCGCCAAAATCAGCACAATTGCGATTCCGGTGCTCGGAGATTTTTCTATGATTGAATCCGCGATTCTCGAAGGAACTTTCGAATAGATGAAAAGCGCGGCGATCGCCATGCTTCCCACATAAATCAAAAGGACGTTCCAATTCACAAGCGAAGAAAGCGCGTGCAAAAAAGCGTCCGCGCGGCGCGTTCCAAAAAAAATCGTGCCTGGAAAAACCGTGCCCAAAACAAGCAGCAGGACAGCCGCCGCACTTGTGAACAAAACTTTTTTATCTTGAAAAGCGATCACCAAAACGTACATCAAAACCGCAACGCCAAGCACAAAATATTTCATAATTTCATTTTATGGCAACGCGAATTTTTTTGCAAGGGGATTTCGCCACAAATAATTTAAAAAGGCTTCGTCAGAACGAATTCTGTCCTGCGCAATGCGTTTGCAATTTCCCTATTGAAATTCGCGCGAAAAAAATCTATAATTATAGAATAATATTTGAAAACCGAAGAATGACGAAATTCGCGAAAACATCAATTTTGCGATTAGCATTTTCAGGAGTTTGTATGAAGATTAAAATGAAAAAAATTGGAAAAATCGCGGCGGTTTTGGTCGCGCTTTCGGTTTTGGCGTTCGCTTCGTGCGGAACAAAAAATCCAGAAATTTCGGCGGAAATTCCGGGCTGGGATTTGGTTTTCCAAGATGAATTCGACGAGTTCAACGCGGAAAATTGGTCGTACCAAAATTGGGAGCCTGGCACCGTGAACGCCGAACTTCAAAAATACACGGATTCGCCGGAAAATGTCTACGTCAAAAACGGCGCGCTCGTGATTCAGGCTTTGAAAGATGAAGGCGGACGCTACAAATACACTTCGGGCAGGCTGATTTCGTTCCAAAAAAAGGAATTCAAATACGGCCGCTTTGAGGCGCGAATCAAAGTTCCTTCGGGACGCGGCTTTTTGCCAGCGTTTTGGCTTATGGGAAACGAAAGCGGCTACGGGCAATGGCCTCGCTGCGGCGAAATCGACATAATGGAAGTGATGGGGCACGACACGAAAACGCTCTACACGACGATTCACTACGGAAGCGACATTTCGCGCGACGCGCGGCAAGGACAGGGCGTCACTTCGGGCGAAACGGATTTCGCGAAAGATTTTCATGTCTACGCATGCGAATGGGATCCCGGCGAAATTCGATTTTATGTTGACGATTCGCTCGTCCACACGGAAAACCGATGGTACACGGCGCGCTCGTTCAATGGAAAAAGGCAGCCCTACCCCGCGCCTTTCGACAAGAAAATGTACATCATTTTGAATTTGGCGGTGGGCGGAAGCTGGGTGGGAAATCCCGACGAAAGCACGAAATTCGGAAAAAACGCGCGGATGCTCGTGGACTACGTTCGCGTCTACCAAAGGCAGGGCGGCTACGACGAAATGGAAGCAAATTGCGTGGAGCCGGAAGCGGCGTTCAATCCGAAGCGTTCGGAAGACGGAAACATCATTTTGGACATTTCCGAAAAGAATTTCGGAAACGGCGCGGGGCAATGGCGTTACCTGCAAACCCAAGGCGGAAACGGAGACGCTTCAATAAAGGGCGGCGCGATTTGCGTGGAAACGAAAAACGCGGGCAGCGTGGATTATTCATTGCAAATAGTCCAAGGCGAAATTCCTCTCCGCAAAGGAAGCGAGTACACATTCTCGTTTGACGCGCGGGCGGACGAAGCGCGAAAAATCAGCGCGGCGCTCAAAGAGCAAGTCGCGTGGAAGGCGTTTTTCCAGCAAACCGTGAATTTGACGACGGAAAATCAACATTTCAAATACACGTTCACGGTGAACGGCGACAGCGACGACAACGCGCGGCTGGAATTCAATTTCGGCGCGTTCGGAAGCACGGCGAACGTTTACATCGAAAATGTAAAATTGACGAAGAACGATTAAAAGGCTGCAAAAAAATCCTTCGGCTTGGGGTTGCGCCCCAAGCCCCTGCGCAGGGCTTGCTCACAACTCCATGTACGGCTTGCTTTCTTTCAGCACGCGGTAGATGTCGGCAAGGGAGCGGCTCAAGCCCTTTGCGCTTCGCGGCACACGCTCGTCGCAGGATATGTCCGTAAAGAGAACGCCGCTCTCATTCACCGCACTGCCCATGAGATACAGAAGCCGCACGATGTCCGCCTCGCGACTGGTGAAGTCGCGGCGCACACGCCTTTTGCCGATGAAAGGCGAGCGGGCGCACAGGTCAAGCTGATAGTAGAACTGCGCCAAAAGCCGCCGCTGGTAGTGCAGGCACAGTTCGGGGGATTTTACGCGGATTTCTTTTATGTCCTCTTTGAAACGCCGTTCGTATTCCTTTTTTATGTTCTTCACGTCGCAGTTACAGTCAACCGCGAAGAACTCCACGATCCCCTGCACGGCAATCCCAAAGTCGTAGCTACGGTAGTCCGACATGAGCGAGGAATAGGACTGCTCCCACATGATACGCTTGGGAATGAACCATGCAATAACGCAACTGGCAAAGGCAAGTATGGCTTGAATTATGCCAATCATTTTCTCACACTCCATAATAATCACAAGTCCGCCAGCGTATCGCAGTATTTTTTGATGAGGTCTCTTTGATTTGTAATTCCTTCTTTCACCAAATCTCTAAGCTCCAGGTCTTTAAGAGATTGCAGATAGTCATTGTCTATATCTTTATTGATGATTTCTTTAAGAAATTCCATCTTTGCATACGGCTTTAATGCTTTTGCGGTAAAAACTAGCGTTATACTTGTTACTGATAAAAATATAACAACTTTTATAATACACTTCACAAATTTGCATACTTTAATATTTTCAAAAATCCCACACTTACAGCATAAAACTATTGTTGCAATTCCCACCAAAAAGGAGAACGCAAGTATTGAGATTATTAGTCTCCAAAAAGGAAACGATATCTGTTTTTTCACTGATTTATCACCCATCTCATTTAATCCTTAAACTTTTACATGAACGCCGCGCGAAGCGGCGCGTATGTTATTCCGCACCGTGTTTGACGCGGAAAAACATACGAATTTTGCCTGTTATTTTACGACGACTACGCCGTCCGAGCACAGGACAACGAAACTGCCTATTTTTTGGTTTAATATATTCCCTTTTGAGATTGCTTCCCACTGCGCCTTTGTGCCGTCATACTGAATCTTGAGGTTGGGACACCCTACGAACGCGGTAGGACCGATGTGCGTCACGCTGCGTGGAAGAACCACGTTCACAAGCGATTTGCATCTACCGAACACGGATCCATAAATCTCCTTCACACCGCGCGAAATAGTCACATTCTTGAGCGACGTGCAATCAAGGAACGCTAAATCGCTGATTGTCGCCACGCTTCCCGGAATGGTCACGTTTACAAGTGATGTGCAACCCTCGAACATGTTATCGCCAATAACCCGTGCACCATCGGCAATCGTAACGTTCGTAAGCGATGTACAATCTTTGAACGCCCACGAACCAATTTCTTCCACACTTTTTGGAATGGTCACGCTCTTTAATGCCGTGCAGCCATAGAACGCATTGGCGTCGATATCCGTCACGCTATCGGGAATTGTAACGCTCGCGAGCGCCGTGCACCCAAGAAACGCGCGCTCGCCGATTTTCGTTACGCCGCTTGGAATGCTCACGCTCTTGAGCGACGCGCAACCATTGAATGCACTGGCTTCGATTGCTGTCACGCCCTCGGGAATAGATATGCTCACAATCGCCGCGCAATTATAGAATGCCGCTACACCAATTTTCGTCACGGTTTTGGGAATGCTCACGCTCTTGAGCGAAGTGCAGCCACTGAACACATCGCTGCTTATTTCCGTCACGCCCTCTTCAATGACTACACGCTCAAGATATGTGCAACCAGAGAATGCACCACTAGAGTATGAAACATTTCCGCCGATTTTCTTCACGCTGCCAGGAATCGTCACGCTCTCTATGTCAAGACAGTCCTTGAACGCCCTCTCGCAGATTTCCGTCACATCATCGGGAATTACGACGTTTGCTGGAACTTTGCCGGTATACCCTGTCACTTTCGTGCCTTCCATTACAAGGTACGATGTGTCGGGAACTTCTATGTAGCCATCATTGCATCGGATGTTTATCGCTATCTTGCCACCTCTTTTGATAGCATGCCACTGCGCCATCGTGCCTTTGAACTGTATTTCCTTGAGCGACATGCATTCCTTGAACGCATCGCTGCCAATTGCCGTTACGCTGTCTGAAATAGTAACGCTCACAAGCGACGTGCAACCGCCGAACGCACCGTAACCAATTTCCGTCACGCTGTTTGGAATAACAACACTCGCAAGCGACGCGCACCCATTGAACGCATTCCAGCCGATTGCCGTCACGCTTGCAGGAATCGTCACACTCGCAAGAGACGTGCACCCATTGAATGCGCTGTAGCCGATTGCCGTCACGCCGTCGGGAATGACTAGGTTTGCGGGAACGGAGCCAATATGTCCCGTCACTTCCGTGCCGTCCATTTTGAGGTATTCGGGAACTTCCTTTACACCGATGTAGCCGTCGCTACATTGGACACACGAAACCTTTATCCCGTCGCTTCCTTGGATTGCCTTCCACTGCGCCGTAGTGCCTTTGAATTGTATTTCCTTTAGAGACGTACAGTAATTGAACGCACTGCCGCTAATGCTCGTCACGCTCGCGGGAATGGTCACGCTCGCAAGTGACGAGCAGCCACTGAACGCATTCCAGCCGATTGCCGTCACACCATCGGGGATTACGAGTTCTGCGGGCAATTTTTTCTGATTTTTCACGCCCGTCACCATCGTTCCGTCCATAATAAGATATGGAGGAAATTTCGCCTTTTGCGCAAACGCCGCCATCGCAAATACCATTGTCGCAAGCGCGGCAAGCCATGTCTTTTTCATTGTTTTTCTCCTTGTATGAAAAAGTTGTTTTTTCCGCAGGGCAAATCCCTGCATCTCAGCCCTTTTTGGCTGTTTACCGAATCCTTGCGGTGATTTCGACAGGCTCAATCACCGTGTGTTTGCCACCGTTCGGTCACCGAGCCTGTCGAGGCGACCGCCTATTCTTCCGCGTTGTCCATTGAAGCAATATTAACTATTCATTATTAACTATAAAATCCTCCTTCTTTCCGCTCACGGCGCGGCGTTCTGCGGCATTGTTCGCGCGGACGATTTCCGCCTCCACCTTCGCGGCGAAATCCTTGTACGCATCCGAGACACCCACCGCGCTCAGATACGGCACGATTTTCAAATTAACCAAAGAAGTCAGTTCCTTTTTTACCTGCGACGCGCTCTCGCTCCGTGCACCCTTTGCCGCCACGAAATCATCGTTCGCCGCGTTGAATTCGTCCTGCGCCTTGCGGAGCGCGGCCGCGAGTTCCGCCACGCCCTCAAGCAGCTTCGTCTCCGCCTCAAGCGCGCCCAGGTCCTCCAGCAGGCTTTCGATGAGCGAAGATTCCGAAGCGTAGGTTTCGTTCACGATTTTCTTTCCGTACTTGGAGAACACCGCGTCCAGCTTCTGCGCCGCCGCCTTCTTTTCCGCCACGGGAATCGCCGTGTAGCCTTGGATCAGCGTGCCAAGGTCGCGCACGGCGGCATCCCGCGCAGCATCCTTTTCGTCAAGCCGAGAGCTGACCGTGTCCTGCCGAATCGCGGTCGTAAGCCGCGCGCTCAAAGCCTCAAGCTCGGCAAACGCGCCCGAAAGGAAATCGTCCTTCAGCCCCGCCGCCTTGAAAAGCCGCACGAGAGCGTCGCTCGCCGAATCCGTCTCCGTAACGCGAAGCCTAGAAGAAAGTTTTGTCATACACACCTCCGTGTTTTGTCGCGCCAAAACGCGCGTTTTTGTTTGTGAAATCCAATGCAAGCCTCATTTTGCGTGAAAATCGGCTTTTGCATTCTGACAACAGCACCAAATTCCGAGTGGAAGCACTTTTGCACGTTGACAATGCGCCCAAATTCCGTGTAGAAGCACTTTTGCACTTTGACAATGCCCCGAAATTCCGTGTAGAAGTCCTTTTGCACGCTGACAACGCCCCCAAATTCCGTGTGGACGGCTTTTGCAGTCCGACAACGACCCCAAATTCCGTGTGGAAAGCCTTTTGCATTCCGACAATGCCCCGAAATTCCGTGAATTCCTAGGTTTGCTTTAAAAAAATTGAGGAAATTCGTTGCGGCTTCTTTGCAAAAGCCTAGATGGGCATAAAAAAGGCGCGATGCGAGCCGAATGCGGCAAGCCTTTTCGCGCCTATGAAGTGAAATTCGACGTGAGAAAAAATTACGGGGTTGCTTTACCCCCCCCCATACCTTTTTTGAGCAAACAGTGTAGTGTTTTCAGTTCGCGCCATGTGTGTCATCGTGGAAATAGTAGCATGAAAAACCCTTCAATGTCAACCGTGTCGCATTGGGCTTGATATTCACGCGGAAAAAAAGTATACTTTGATGGAATTCACAAGTTTCAAACTTTTTGAATTCTACTAATTTTAGGAGAAAACTATGTGTGGAATTGTTGGATATGTCGGAAATGAACTTGCCACGCCGATTTTGATTGACTCGCTCAAAAAGCTCGAGTATCGCGGATATGATTCGGCGGGAATTGCCGTGCTCGACGGCGAAAACATAATCGTGCGAAAGGCGAAAGGCGCGCTCAAAGTCTTGCAGGAGCGAATCGCGAACGAGACAATAAAAGGCTCGATCGGAATCGGGCACACAAGATGGGCGACGCACGGAGAGCCGAGCGATTTGAACGCGCATCCGCAGACGAACGTTTCGGGAACGATCGCCGTCGTCCACAACGGAATCATTGAAAACCATTCGCAGCTCAAGCAATGGCTTCAAAGTCAAGGCACTGTTTTCAAAAGCCAGACCGACACCGAAGTCGTGGCGCATCTCATCAATTTTTTCTATTCGCAAACGAACGACATTTTTTCCGCAGTGATTGACGCGCTTGCAAAAGTCACAGGCTCGTACAGCCTCGCAGTTTTGTGCAAGAATTTTCCAGACAGAATAATCGTCGCGCGGAAGGAAAGCCCTCTCGTCGTGGGTTTGGGCAAAGGCGAGAATTTCATCGCGAGCGACGTTCCGGCATTGCTTTCGCACACGCGCGAAGTTTACTTTTTGGAAGACAAGGAAATCGCCGTGGTCTACGCCGATCACGTTGACCTTTTTTCCACCGAAGGCGAACGCCATATCCGCGAGCCTTATCATGTGGAATGGGACGCATCATCGGCGGAAAAAGAAGGATACGCACATTTCATGCTCAAGGAAATTCATGAGCAGCCAAAGGCGATTTTGGACACAATGCGGCCTCGTCTCGTAAAGGCAGGCGAAAAGCCGACCGACATAAAATTCGAAGAGCTCAAAGAAAACATCGATTGGAAGAACATCGGAAGAATCGTCATCACCGCCTGCGGCACGGCTTCTTACGCGGGACAAGTGGCGAAATACGCTTTCGAAAAATTCGCGCGGCTTTCCACCGAAGTTGACATCGCGTCCGAATACCGCTACCGAAATCCAATCATGAACGCGAACGACCTTTTCATCGTCATAAGCCAGTCGGGAGAAACCGCCGACACGCTCGCGGCTTTGCGCCTTGCGAAAAAAGCAGGCGCGAAAATCATCGCCATCACGAACTGCGTCGGCTCTTCGGTTTCGCGCGAGGCGGACTATGTGATTTACACCTGGGCGGGCGCGGAAATTTCCGTGGCTTCCACAAAGGCGTACACGGCGCAATTGGTCTGCCTTTATTTGCTCGCGCTCAAGGCGGGCGCAGAGCGCAAAACGATTTCGCAAAGCGAATACGAAAGCGCGCTTTTGGAATTTGAAAGCGTTCCTCAAAAAATCGAGGAAATCCTGAAGAATGAAGGCATCGTGCAAAAGCTCGCCTCGCAGAATTTCAACAAAGCAAGCGTATTCTACATCGGGCGCAGGTTTGACAGCGCGTCGTGCCTTGAAGCCGCGCTCAAATTGAAAGAAGTGAGCTACATGCACAGCGAGGCTTTTGCCGCAGGCGAACTCAAGCACGGTCCAATCGCGCTCATCGACAAAAGTTCGCTTGTAATCGCAATCGCGTCCGACGCAGAACTTTACGAAAAAATCCACTCGAACATTGAGCAGGTAAAGTCGCGCGGAGCGCAGACGCTCGTAATCACGCAGGACGATTCGGGATATTTTTCCGACACTTCCGACGACACGATCGCGATTCCGAAAATCAGCGCGGATTTCGCTCCGCTCCTCACTGTGATTCCGGTGCAACTTTTCGCGTATTATTGCGCGGTGCTTCGTGGAAACGATCCGGACAAGCCGCGCAATTTGGCAAAGTCCGTTACGGTGGAATAAAGACGCGCGAAAATTTTGCGACAATGCGATATTGATAAAGCGGCATATTGATTTTTTATCGATTGGGGGAAATGTGTACACAAAAAGCGAAGTATTGCAATATGTTTCAGAAAACGGCGTGAAATTCATAAAGCTGTTTTTTTCCGACATTTTCGGAAATGTGAAAAGCATCTCGATTCAACCGCGCGAACTTGAACGCGCTTTCGAAAGCGGCATTTCGTTCGACGCAAGCGCGGTGGCAGGATTTTTGAATGTAAGCACGAGCGACTTGTTTTTGATTCCCGACCCCGCGACGCTTTCCGTTTTGCCGTGGCGACCTCAGCAAGGAAAAGTCGTCCGCCTTTTTTGCACAATTCGCTATCCGGACGGACGGCCGTTCGAAGGCGACATGCGAATGCTTTTGAGCAGAATCGACGACGAGGCGAGAAATTCTGGCTACGAAATCAAGGCCGGAATCGAAAGCGAATTCTATCTGTTCAAACTGGACGCGGACGGAAATCCAACGAAAATTCCGCTCGACAACGCGGGCTATTGCGACCTCGCGCCCAAGGACAAGGGCGAAAACGTTCGCCGACAAATTTGCATTTATCTCGAGCAGATGGGAATCCAGCCCGAAATGTCGCACCACGAAGCAGGCCCCGGCCAACAAGAAGTCGTGTTCCGCTACAGCAGCGTCTGCGCCGCCGCCGACAATCTCGCCACATACAAAACAATCGTGAGCACGGTGGCCGCCGCCAATGGACTTTACGCTTCGTTCGCGCCAAAGCCGCTCGAAGGCTGGCACGGAAACGGACTTCACTTGAGCATTTCGATTTCGAAAGGCGGCAAGAACATTTTTTGCGGAGATGAACTTTGCGAGGATGCAAAAAATTTCATCGCGGGAATTTTGTTCCACGCGGAGGAAATCACGCTTTTCACGAATCCGCTGAAATCTTCATACAAGCGTCTCGGCGAATTCGAAGCGCCGGAATACATTTCGTGGAGCCGCCAAAATCGAAGCCAGCTCATTCGCCTGCCCGCCGCCGCGACCGACGAGCTTTGCCGAATCGAACTGCGCTCGCCCGATTCCAGCTGCAACCAATATCTCGCGCTCGCGCTCGCCGTAAAAGCGGGCTTCGACGGCATCAAGAAAAAGCTCGCCTTGTGTCCCGCCGTGAATCTCGACTTATACAAAGCCGATTGCGAGGAAACGAAGGGCTTGAAAAAATTGCCGAAAAATTTTGACGACGCAAAAAAATTCGCGCTGCAAAGCGAATTCATAAAATCGATTTTGCCGAAAGTGACGCTCGACGCATTCGAGAATTTCGACGGAAATTCGGAAGAAATTTAAAATCCATGGACAGCGTTCTCATAGTTTCAAACACAAGCACGACTCTTCAAATAATTTCAAGTTTGCTCGGCTCTCAAAAATTTTCGCGCGTTTCCACAATTCAAAACGGAGCGCAGGCAAGGCGCGATTTGCTGGACGCGCAATACGATCTCATCATCATCGACACTCCCCTCCCCGACGAACTCGGAGACGACCTCGCCTTGCATGCCGCAGAATCCACCGACGCAGGAATCATCTTAATTGTGAGTTCCGAAATTTTGGACGACGTAAACGCGAATGTCGAGGACGCGGGAGTTTTCGTTTTGCCAAAACCAATCAGCCCCGAATTTTTTTATCAGGCCGCGAAGCTTCTCACAGCAAGCAGAAAGCGCGTGATGCGCCTTGAGGACGAAAACAAAAAATTGCAGCAAAAAATTTCCGAAGTGCGAATCGTCGATCGCGCAAAATGCATTTTGATTCAGCACTTGGAAATGACGGAGCGGCAGGCGCACCACTACATCGAAAAGCAGTCGATGGATTTGCGCCAAAGCCGAATCGTTACGGCGCAGAACATTCTAAAAACTTACGATTTGTAATTCATCCGCGCTACTGAAGGTTGCGTAAAAAACTGCGCAATTTTTTCATGCAAAAATCACGATTTACTTCAAAGTCAAATTTTATCATTCCGAATTTTTCCCGAATTCCGCTCGTAAAAATTTTCATAAATCAATCATAATATTTTGCCGAAAATTTATATTATGAAAAGAAAAATTTATTTTATCACGGTGTGCGCTTTTTTCGCGGCATTTTTTTCGTGCAAAACGAGTCAGCAGGAAATTGCGGAAGCTCCGACCATCGAAAATCCGGACGGCGTGAAAACTTATGTCAACACTGGCGTGAACAACGCGACGGGAAACATTTCCACCGTGCTCGTTTTCAACAAGATAATCGAAGTCACGGGAATTCATCCGGCGAGCCGCGAGCGTTTTGCCTTGAGCGAAAAAAATTACAAGTACAATCCTGTTACGACGGAACTTGAAATCACGATGCCGAGCGACGTTCCATACAAACTTCGCGACTTGAGCTTTCACATCGTGGGCTTCGCGGCGGATCCCGGAATTTTCGTGCTTTCGGGAATAGATTCCAAGCGCGACGAAATCAGCGTCGCAATCGCCGGAAAAAAAGCCGTAGAAGGAAAAGATTTCGCCTACGACAAATCGGCGCGGCGCATAACAAGCCTCGTTCCGCTCAACGTGGATTCGGATTCGTTTCAAATCTGCTGGGCGACAAAAAACGGCAGCGTGAATTTTTCGAACGACACGCAAAAGTTCCGCGAGCAATATCAGAAAATCTACGCAGAATGGGCGGCATCCGTGCGCCTATAATTCGCGCTTCATTGAATGTCCAAAGCAGACTTTAGTTTTTCCAAAAGCGCGCGGCAGCCCAAATCGATGTCATCGTAAGTTTCGTCGAAATTTCCAGTGTACCATGGATCTGCGATGTCGCGCGAAAGCCCTGCGAATTCCAAAAGCAAATGTATTTTTTCATGCACCTCGGCTTGCAAAATGCGGCGCATGTAATACAAGTTTTCCGAATCCATCGCCAAAATCAAATCGTAACGCTCGCCGTCTGCGGCGGTGAGTTTTCGCGCGATATGCTCGTCAAAAGGGATTCCCATTTGCGAAAGTTTCGCGCGAGTTCCGCGATGCATTCCGCATCCGATTGCGTCATTGTTCGCTGCGGCAGAATCCACTTGGATTTTTCCTTCCAAGCCAGCATTCTTAACGAGATTTTTCATTACGAATTCCGCCATCGGCGAACGGCAAATGTTTCCGTGGCAAACAAAAAGAATTTTTTTCATAAGTAAATTTTCTCGAACATCGAAATTTCGATGGGCTTTGAAAAATAATATCCTTGGAACAAGTCGCAGCCATAAGTGGAAAGCAGCTCCACTTGCTCCTTGTATTCAATTCCCTTGGCGACAATTTTCGTTCCCAAACTGTGCGCCATCGTAACGAACTGCTTCATTATGATGTAGGCGTTTCGAGGAGTGCGCGTGTTTGACAAAAATTCCATGTCGAATTTCAAGATTTCAATATCGCAGTCGCGCAACATTTTGAGCGAAGAATATCCCACGCCAAAATCTCCTATTTCAATCACGAATCCAAGTTTTCGAAGTTTTTCGACGAGCATCATCTGCCGTTCCAAATTCATCATCATTATAGTTTCGGTGATTTCAATGTGCAGATTTTTCGGATTGATGTCGTATTCCTTGAAAAGGTCGCTGAATTCTTGATTGATGTCCATCAAATAAAAATCGCGCGGAGAAAGATTCACGGAAATGTAGAAATCGTCATGACCTTCGGATTTCCATTCGGCGAGTTTTTTAAAAACCAAATTCCAAACATGCCTGTCAACCTTCGCAATCATTCCGTTCTTTTCAAAAATCGGAATAAATTCCGCAGGCGAAATCAAGCCTTCGTCGGGATGCTCCCAGCGAATCAGAGCCTCCGCGCCCACCGCCTTTCCGTCCTGCGTGAACTGCGGCTGCAAATAAATTTTTATCTGCTCGGTGGAAATAGCCTCGGAAAGTCCATGCATCAATTTCTGCTCGCGCAACGCCGTGTCGCGCAATGCGCTGTCATACCAAGCGACATGTTTTTCGTACTGCCCTTTTATCGTTCCAATCGCGGCGAACGCCCTGTCGCACATCAACGAAATATGCATGTCCAAATCTTCGACTTCGTAAACGCCGAAATAGCAAATCGGCATGGCGACAAGATTGACTGAATATCTCAAAATCTGATCCGTAGTGTCGATCAAATATTTCAGGTCGAGACGCTCCTTCGGCATCAGCAGCGCGAAGCGGTCATTGTCAATCCGGCCGTAAACTTCGCCCGCGACCGACTTTTCCTGCAAGTTGAGCGCGAACAATTTCAGAATCTTGTTGCCTTCCGTAATTCCGTAGATTTCATTTATAAGCTTGAAGTTGCCGATGTCGGAACAAATTATGTAATATTTTTTATCCGGATTCGTTTCCAGCATGAGCGCGGCTTTTTCGTAAAAAGATTCCTTGTTGTAAATTCCAGTAAGCAAATCGTGCGTATTGCGGAAACGTTGGCTTTTTTCGCGCATATTTTCTTTGGTGACATCGATGAAAAGAAAATAGCTTCCGACGAATTCTTGCTTCGCGTTTTTCAAATGCGAAAACGACTGCCTGTAAAACGCGCTCTTCCCGCCGAATTCTCCGCTGACGGTCCGCTCAAAGGGCGCACATTCCGAAAGCCGCTTTTTTTCCGCAAATTCCGCGACGACAAAACGCAGGAAATTTTCCATGTTTTGATTCGATTTTATGTCGTAGATTTTTTTGATGTAGTCGTTCATGAAAATGCATTTGTCTTCGTTGTCAAAAATCAGCATTCCGTTGTTCATATTTTGAATCACGCGGACAATCGATTCGTGCCATAAATATTTAGGAATGAAGTTGAACGAAAAATGATAAATCAGAACGCAGAAAAGTCCGTAAAGAACCACCGAAAAATCCACAGGAATTTCAAAAAGGACATAGAAAGAATTCACGAGAACGATGACGGCGATGAAAATTACAAGCCCAAAATATTTCGTCTTGTAGAAGCTCGGCACAAGCACGGCTTTGTGCACAAGTCCAACGAACGTCAGAAAAACAATGATGTATGAAAGCGAAAGGTGGATGTCATACGGAAAATTCGGAATTATCCTGTAGTAGACATCCGGCGCGAAAAATCCGCCTTCCGAATAAAACGACTCCACCGAAAAAATCGCATGCGAAAAAATGTTCGGCACGAACTGCGCGATGTCCGCCACGACAAGCAAGAAAATCGCGAGCATCATTTTTTCAAACCAAGTCGTCCGCTGCTTCTTCTTTTGAAAGAACGCCGCCAAATCGTAGCGAAAAAAAACATAGAAAGCCTCGTACCATCTGCGCGAAGCGGACGCGTTCGGAAAAGCGTATTCCACGCTGAAATACAAAAGCAAAAACAAAAGTATGTCGATGAAACAAAAATACCATGAAAAGAAAATCATCGCCATGAATTCAGACGTGACATGCGTGATGAAAATGTTCGGGAACACCGTAAAAAATCCGACAACGAGCAAGTCGAAAATTTTCTGCGAAAGCGCGAGGTTTTCGTTCTTTGCATAAAAGATTCTGAAAATCGTAAGCGCTATCAAAATTTCTGTGAAAATCAGAATCAATGTGTAACAAAGCTTCATTTGGATATTGTATCACGACTTGGGAATTTTTGCAACTCAAGTTTTTTTGCGCCCTGCGCATACGTTCGCAAGCCTTTGGCTTGCATCCGTTTGCATGAATGGAAATTATTTAACTCGCCGCTTTCGCGGCTTGCGCATCCATTTACAAATCGATTCATATATTATATTATGGAAACGCGAGTCGGACTTGCGCTAAAATGAAAATCGGAAACGGATTTTGTTGAAATGAGAAAGTTTGAAAACCTGAATTTCAAGGAGAAAATCTTATGAACATACGCAAAGCCGAAACAAACGACGCGCCTGCGATTTGCAGGATTTGCACAAATGATTTAGGCTACGAATGCAGCGACGAGTTTGTTTTAAACCGCCTGAAAAATATCGACGAAAGCCGCGAGGCGGTGTTTGTCGCCGAAATCGAAGGCGCGGTCGCAGGCTTTGTCCACGCGGAAAAATACGAGCTGCTTTACTTTGAGCCGATGATAAACATACTTGGCTTGGCAGTTTCCTCCGAGCGCAGAAGGCGTGGGCTTGGCAAGGCGTTGATTTCCCGCGCGGAAAGTTGGGGGAAAGAACTTGGCATAAATATCGTGCGCCTGAATTCGGGACATTCCCGAAAGGAAGCGCATGATTTTTACAGGGCGACGGGATTTGATGACGAAAAATTGCAGATGCGGTTTATTAAGAATTTGGATTGAAACTTTGGCGCGAGCGCGGGCAAAAACAGTTGTAAAACTGATTTCGACTTTTTCCATTGCCACGAAATTGACCGCGCGTTAAATTCAAGCTATAATTGCATCAACAAATCTGATTTGGAGCAAAATTATGTTTGAAGATATATTCATAAAGAAAAAAGTGCAATCCAAAAAATTGTCGGATTATGGCTTTGTCGCAAAAGACGGAAAATGGACATTCGAAACCAAAATAATGAACGGAACTTTCCGCCTTTATGTCTTTGTCGCGGAAAACGGAAACGTGGAAACCGATTTGATTGAGATTGAAAACGGCGAACATTACGTGCTATACAAGACAAACGCTTCGGGAACTTTCGTCGGAGAAATTCGGACGGAAATCGAAGCCGCGCTTGCAAACATCGCGAATGCCTGTTATGAGCCGTCCGTGTTCAAGGCAGGTCAGGCGCAAATGGCGATAGAATTTGTGCGCGAAAAATATGGCGACGAGCTTGAATTTTTGTGGAAGAAATTTGACGACAACGCAGTATGGAGAAGAAAGGACAGCCAGAAATGGTATGCCGCGATTCTGACAGTAAACGGACGAAAGCTCGGGCTAGACACCGACAAAACCGTGGAAATCATTGACTTGCGAATGAAGGTCGAAGACAGGGATTTCATTTTGTCGAGAGAACATTATTATCCCGGCTGGCACATGAACAAAAAAAGTTGGTATACGATTGTCCTTGACGGCGGCATTTCAGACGAAGAAATAAAACTGCGAATAACAGAAAGCTATGAATTGGCGAAGAAATAATAAAAAGGGGGATATATGAAGTTTGACAATCACGACGAACGCATAAAATATTATGAATTGCTGCCCGAACGCAATCTCGACGCGCTCCATTCTTTTGAGCCAGCGACAATCGAGGAAATCATGTAGAAAATCTACTTTCTTGCTTTTTCCTGTGGGAGCGAGATAGATTTTCTACTTTCTTGCCGCAGAATGTTTGGACGAAGTAGAAAATATATCTGCCTGCCGACGCGAGTTCCGAGCAAAGTAGAAAATCTACATCCTTGCTTTTTCCTGTGGGAGCGAGATAGATTTTCTACTTTCTTGCCGCAGAATGTTTGGGCAAAGTAGAAAATCTATCGACGCGCCCCCGCGTTCGGGAGCAAACGAGAAAATCTATCTGCCCGTCTTTCGCGCGGGCAAGGTAGAAAATATATCAGAGTGGGGCGAACGCATCGCAGGGATTTATCACGCTTACAAGTTTTTGCTTGCTCGCGCGGCACGCATTTTCATTCGCTTCGCTTAAAAGACAGAGAAAACGGGAGGAACGAATGAACACAATCGAAGCAATAAATTGCAGGCGCAGTTATCGCGGAAAATACAAATCGCTGCCCGTGCCACGGGAAGACTTGACGAAAATCATGCAGGCAGGGCTAGCCGCGCCATCGGGCTGCAACAAGCAGACCACAAGCCTCATAGCGGTTGACGACCCTGCCATTTTGGAAAAACTGCGCAGCGTCATCAATCCCCCTGCTGGCGAAACTGCGCCCGCCATGATTTGCGTTCTCACGCAGAGAATAAATGCGTATCGCGACAAATGTTTCGCCGTTCAGGATTATTCGGCGGCAATAGAAAACATGCTGCTCGCCGCAATCGAGCTGGGATATCAAAACTGCTGGTACGAAGGGCACATCACGGACGAGGACAGGATCGGCTATAAAATGGCGCAAATCTTGGGAGTGCCGGATGAATACGAATTGGTGTGTTTTTTGCCGATAGGAATTGCGGAAGCAAATCCCGCGATTCCGAAGAAAAAGCCGTTCGGCGAACGCGCGTTCTTCAATTCATTTCCGAAAACAAAATGACAGCATTCAATTTTAATTTCCTGCTCTCCACTCGGCGAGCTGCCTTTCCATCAAATCATGGGCTTCGTCCAAAATCGCAACTTGCTCTTCCTTCGTGAGCGCGGGCGGATAGATTTTCAGGACTTTGGCATGGTAGTTCACTTTGTCCATGTTTTCCATAATGTGGCGCAGGTCGTTTATTTTGTAGCCTTCGTCCACGACGCACACGGCAATCGGAAGTTTCGTGGAATCGGCGATGCGGCGGAATCCCGCGCTGTAGAATTTCCCAAGCCCGCCGTCCTTGCTGCGGGTTCCTTCGGGAAAAATCACGGGAATCCATTTGTTCTCGAGGCAACGCTTCGCAAAAGAATCGATTCGGCGCATGACGAGTCCCGCGCGCCCATTTCTCGGAATGAAGCAATGTCCTTGCGATTTGAGCATCGGGGAAACGAGCGGAACATTCCGGCTCAGCGAATCTTTCGCAACGAAACGGATTTCGCGCCCGCGAAAAAAAGTGAAGTAGACCGGAATGTCCAAAAGGCTTTGGTGATTCGAAAGAATTATGAACTGTTCGGGCAGAGCGTCTTTGTTTTCCTGAAAGAAAGTCAGGCGGAATTTTTTGTACGTCCCGAGAATCGCGAAAATTCTCGTTACAAGAACATTGATTACATAGTCCGAAATCTTCAAGCACATCTTGTGCGAAAACGGATAGAACAATTCCATCGCAAGCGACACAGGAATCAAAATCCCGACAAGCACAAGGAGTATAATTACATTGCCCAAACCAGTGAAAAACATTTTATGAATTGTAACTTTTTTTTGGCAAATAGTCAACAATGAAAATGCGGCGCAATTTCAAAGCCGCGCGACTTTTCAAAAATTAGCGCGGAAGATTCGCGGGAAACTGCGAAACATCGCCCGCCATTCTCCGCGCCGAAATTACAAGCGGATTTTCTTTCCGCTTCCTTTGTAGAATTCCTTGCGCATTTCGGCTATCTGCTTGTCGGCGCGGTAGTCGTCGAACGGCATCATTCTGTCGATCACGCCGCGCGGAGTGATTTCCACGATTCGGTTTGCGATGGACTGGATGAACTCGTGGTCGTGGCTAGTAAAAAGCACGACGCCGGGGAAGCTCACCAAGGCTTCGTTTAAACTTTGAATCGCCTCCAAATCAAGGTGATTCGTGGGATCGTCCAAAATCAAAACGTTCGCGCCGGAAAGCATCATTCGCGAAAGCATGCATCGAACCTTTTCGCCTCCGCTCAAAACGCGCACGCTTTTCAAAGATTCGTCGCCGGAAAAAAGCATCCGTCCTAAAAATCCGCGCACGTACGCATCGTTTTGGTCGGGAGAATATTGCTTGAGCCATTCGGTGATGTTGTAGCTGTTTTCGAAGAACGCGGAATTGTCGCGCGGCAAGTACGAGAATTTCGCAGTCTGCCCCCAAAAATATTCGCCCGAATCCGCTTTCCTTTGTCCCGCGATTATGTCGAACAGCGCGGAAATCGAATTGTGCTCGATTCCGACGAAAGCCACTTTGTCCGTGCGATTCACGACGAGCGAAAAATTGTCCAGAAGTTTTTCGCCGTCCTCGCAAAGGCAAAGCGACTTCGTTTCAAGCACGTTGTTGCCGATGGCGCGTTCGGGACGAAAATTGACGTAAGGAAATTTGCGGCTCGTAACCGGAAGTTCCTCAAGTTCCAAAGTTTCGAGAACTTTTTTGCGGCTCGTGGCTTGGCGGCTTTTCGCCGCGTTCGACGCGAAACGCTGGATGAATTCCTTGAGGTCGGCGATTTTTTCCTCGCGCTTTTTCGCTTGGTCTTTCGCCTGCCGCTGCATGATTTGGCTCATCTGATACCAAAAGTCATAGTTGCCGGTAAACTGGCTTATCTTGCCGTAGTCGATGTCGCAGATGTAAGTGCAGACCGAATTCAAAAAGTGGCGGTCGTGGCTCACGACGATGACGATGTTCGGGAATTCCATCAGGAATTCTTCAAGCCACGCGATTGATTCCAAGTCAAGTCCGTTCGTCGGCTCGTCCAAAAGCAAGATGTCGGGATTTCCGAAAAGCGCCTGCGCGAGCAAGACGCGAACCTTTTGGCTTTCGTCAAGTTCCGACATCATCTTGTCGTGGAATTCCTCTTCCAGCCCGAGACCTGAAAGCATCTGCTCGATTTGGTTTTCCGCTTCCCAGCCGCCCATCTCGCTGAACTCGCCTTCAAGTTCCGCGGCGCGGTTTCCGTCCTCTTCGCTGAAATCTTCTTTCTCGTAAATCGACTCGCGCGCCTTCGCCACTTCGTAAAGTTTGGGAAAGCCGAACATCACGGCATCTTTCACCGAGTACGAATCGAACGCGAAGTGATCCTGCTTGAGCACGGCCATCCGCTCGCCCGAGCCAATCGCAATCGTTCCCGAATCGTGCTCCTGTTCGCCCGAAAGCACTTTGAGGAACGTGGATTTTCCGGCTCCGTTTGCGCCGATGATTCCGTAGCAATTGCCCGGAGTGAATTTCAAATTCACGTCCTTGAAAAGAGGCTTTTCGCTGAACTTTAAACTAACGTCTGAAACCGTAATCAATTTTTAACTCCAAAAATGAAAAGATTGCGCGAAAAAAACTGCCGCGAAAAATTGAATTTAAATTCGAACTTCGCAAAGGAAAACTCGCATTCGCAGAAATTCCGCGCGATGCGAGTTTTGTGCGAATCAGTCTATCGGCTCGATCATATCCAAGTGCGGATATTTTTTGAAATACTCGTCGGTCATTTTCGCGACCACGCCGCTCAAAGCGATGAGCGAAACGATGTTCGGCAAGGCCATAAGCGCATTCGTGATGTCCGCGATTGTCCAAACCGCGCTCAACGTGAGATAAGGTCCAATGAAAATCGCGACGATGTACAAAATTCTGTAGACCATGACGATTGACATTTTTCCGCCGGCAAGATATTCGATCGAACGTTCGGCATAATAATCCCATCCCAAAATCGTCGTGAACGCGAAGAACGCAAGGCACACCATTATGATGACGCGGACGAAAAGTTCAAGTCCCGCGCTCTGCCCGAACACGTTCGCAAAAAGCGTGACGAACGCCGCAGTGGAAAGGTCGCCGCCCGAAAGCATCGCGCCGCCTGAAATGAAATTGCTTCCCCAATCGCCGCCGGGCACAAGTCCCGCGATGACGATCGAAAGTCCCGTAATCGTACAAATCACGATCGTGTCGATGAAAGTTCCAGTCATCGAAACCAATCCCTGCGCCACAGGCTCTTCCACCTGCGCAGCCGAAGCCGCGATCGGAGCGGAGCCGAGGCCTGCCTCGTTTGAGAAAATTCCTCGAGCGATTCCCTTTTGCATCGCGACTACAAGCGCGCCGAGAACGCCGCCGCCAATCGCGCGCGCACCGAAAGCATCGCGGAAGATTTCCTGGAACGCCTCGGTGACATGGCTCAAATTGAACATTATGACGAACGCACCGACAAGAAGATACAACGCCGCCATAAAAGGCACGATGAACGTCGCGACTTTCGAAATGCGCTTGATTCCGCCGATGATTACGAGAGCCGCGAAAAGCGTTATGAACGCGCCTGCAATCACCACCGCCCATGAAATTCCGTTTCCGCCAATCGTGATGGCGACGTTCGCATTGTTCGGATCGAACACGCCTTTGACGGCGTTCGTGATTCCGTTAATCTGCGTCATAGTTCCTATTCCCAAAAGTCCTGCGAGCATCGCGAACACGGCGAAAAGCACAGCAAGCCATTTCCATTTTTTGCCCATGCCTTTTTCGATAGTATAGAAAGGTCCGCCCAAAATGTGCCCGTCCGCGCTCACTTGGCGGAAATTCACCGCGAGCATGCATTCGGCGTATTTCGTCGCCATTCCCAAAAGAGCGGCAAGCCACATCCAAAAAAGCGCGCCAGGTCCGCCTGCCGCAATCGCCGTGGCAACGCCGACAATGTTTCCAGTTCCGATTGTCGCGGAAAGTGCCGTGCACAACGCACCGAAGCTCGAAACCTCGCCCTTCTCTCCCGAAGGCTTTTGCATGATCGATTTGAGCGCGCGCGCCAATTTTTTGAACTGAACGCCCTTCGTGCGGACAGTAAGCAAAATTCCCGTTCCCAAAATGAGGACAATCAAAATCGGCCCCCAAACCACGTCATCGATTTTTCCCAAAATCGCTTCAAACTTTTCCATTGTAACTCCTATAAAAAGTCAAGAAGAAAGTTTCAACTTTCGATTGACTTTTTACGCACATTCGCAACGCAGTGAGAATGTGCATTAAATATGCAAGTTTCCAACGGAAACTTGACATGATAAAAGTGCTGCTCCATTTGTGCGGCACTTTTATCATAACTCCTATTAAAAAGCAAAGCCCGCTTTGCTGCAAGATTTGCTTCTTCGCAAAACAGGCCTTCAATGACAAAAGAATATCACAAACGCAAAAAAAGTTCAATAGTATATCAACAACATTTCCGCCGGCTACAATGCTCCGCATTTCCGCTTTTCAATTCGTTAAGAAAGCAAGAAATTTTCTTAATCACATTTTTTTTCACTTGTATAAATACTTTTTTTGCACTAGAATAGTCGCACAAAACTTCGTCCGCATTTTGTACGAAAAAAGGAGGTAAATCATGCGGTTTGAAATGAAAAAATTTTTAAGTTTGCCGATGGCAATTCTTTTGCTTGTCGGCTGTTCCAGCGGAGATATGGGGGGGGGTATAACACTTCCGTAACATTCCATTCAAATGCGCCGAATGGCACTGTCGCAAACGGAACAATGAAGTCGCAAGCCTTTACTGCAGGGCAACCATTCACGCTTGCGAAAAACGAGTTTTCGATTGAAGGATATACGTTCCGTGGCTGGACGGATTCCCCATCGAAAGAAGAGCCGCTATACGCGGATGAGCAGGAAATCACACTTTCCGACAACATCGAGCTTTATGCAGTATGGCAAAAAACCGAAATCCCGCCAGATGAAGAAAAGAAATTCACCGTAACATTCTATGCAAATGCGCCAGATGGCACTGTCGCAAACGGAACAGTGCCGCCGCAAACCTTTACTGAAGGGCTGGCGTTTGCGCTTGCGAAAAACGAGTTTTCGATTGAAGGATACACGTTCCGTGGCTGGACGGAGAACGCTTCGGCGACAGAAGTGACATACGCGGATGGACAGGAAATCACGCTTTCCGAAAACATCGCGCTTTATGCCGTGTGGGAAAAAGACGGAACTCCGCCGAAAGATGAAAACACACACACCGTTACGTTCATAGCAAATGCGCCACAAGGCTTCACGGCTCAAGGCTCGATGCCACCGCAGTCATCCGAAGTCTCATGGCTTACGCTCAAGGAAAACGCATTTTCAGTGCCGCAGCACATCTTCAAAGGCTGGGCAACAGACGCTTCTTCAAAAGAAGTGGCATACGAAGATGAGGCGGAACTTTTCAATTTTACCGACGATATTGTATTGTACGCAGTGTGGGAATATTGGCTTTCTGTCGATGAAGATGGCAACATCATCGTACAACAGGTAGACGATATACCGTCCGATGTCGTTATCCCCGAGGGTATTACGACGATAGGAGAGACAATTTATTTGGGAGGAACTTTTACCGACATCTTTGAGAATTTCACGACATTGACAATTCCTTCTACATTGAAGAATATAAATACGATGTATGCCTTTACCAACATGAAGGCAGGGTTCTGGCCTCTTCCCATCCTTGGAATTGACAAACGCACGAAAGTGCTCCCATTCAAATTCATTGTAGACGAAAACAATCCGTACTTCAAGACAAACGATAGCGGCAACATGCTCCTTTCAAAGGACGGAAATGAATTGTACTTCGTGACGAATTCATCGTCCGACTACACAATTCCTTCGACAGTACGGAACATAAAGGCAGGCGCATTTATCGGCGCGGACATACAAAGCATAAACTTGGACGGCGTTACGCTGGAAGCCAACTGCACCTTCCAAAACTGCACGAAACTCACGAGCGTCGTGCTGAAAAATATCACAAAAACCGATGGTAGTGATATTGATCCGTCTCAAATGTTTTCTAATTGCATTGCCTTGGAAAGCGCGGACTTGAGCGGTTGTGACATTGAAAGAATGTTAAATACGTTCTCAAACTGCACTAACCTCACAGAAGTAAAACTTCCTGAAACGTTGGAAAAGATGGACGCCACATTTGACGGATGCA
This sequence comes from Treponema sp., assembly GCA_014804005.1. Classification (GTDB taxonomy): domain Bacteria; phylum Spirochaetota; class Spirochaetia; order Treponematales; family Treponemataceae; genus Treponema_D. The sequence goes on from JAAVAP010000016.1 coordinate 59,166, forward strand.
CGAGTCTCACTAAATTCGCAATTCCTGCCAGCGTAACATATTTTACTTCGAATTTAGGAACAGGGAACGGAAGGAGCGTAAGCATTACATATCCCAAAACAGTTGAAGACTACAAGAAGATAAGAAATGATGATTCTGGCAATTCTTTTTTGTCAAACGCATTCGGCGAAAACGTGAATGTAACTGTCACATGCTCAGACGGAAAAGTCATTTACACAGCTGGCAGTGACGAAATCAAAGTGGAATAAAATTAGATATCGATTCCACAAAAAAAACCGCGCCCCGCAATCTTGCGGGGCGCGGTTCGTGTCGCAACCTTACGGTTGCTTACCGAGTTTCGTAGGCAGTCCTTCAACTGCTACCGAAACTCGCGGACACATTTCTACACATTCAGCCTTTTATTTGCTCAAACGCGCTTCCAAATCGTCGAGGCACGCCGTCAATTCTTTTGGCAGGTGCGCGCCGAACTTCGGATAGTGGTTCTCGCGGATGTCCTTGCATTCCTTGAGCCAGCCTTCCTTGTCAACGGCAGTGATTGCGGGAATCTGCGCCTTGTACACGTCGGCAAGCCCTTCGAGGTTGAGCGCGCCTTCTTTCGGCATGTAGCCAATCGGCGTGTCAACGAAGTTGTCCTTTCCGTCGCAGCGGTCGAAAATCCATGCGAGGACGCGGCTGTTGTCGCCGTAGCCCGGCCACATGAATCCGCCCGGCAAATCCTTGTTTTCGTCGTCCTTGCGGAACCAGTTCACATAGAAGATTTTGGGCAGCTTGTCCTGATCCGCCTTTGCGCCCACGTTGATCCAGTGCGCGAAGTAGTCGCCCATGTTGTAGCCGCAGAACGGTAGGATCGCGAACGGGTCGCGGCGGATTTTACCGACATCAGCGGCATTGATTGTAGAAGCCGCCGTGATTTCAGAGCCGACAATTGAGCCGAGGAACACGCCGTGATTCCAGTTGCGCGCCTGATGCACGAGCGGAACAGTAGACGGGCGGCGGCCGCCGAACAAAATCGCGGAAATCGGAACGCCTTTCGGGTCTTCCCATTCTTTCGCGATGCACGGACACTGCTTTGCAGGCGCGGTAAAGCGCGCGTTCGGGTGCGCCATCTCTTCGCCTTTCGGTGCTTTGTCCTTCGGCAATGCGTCGCGGGTCGCGCCTTTCCAGTCAACCAGTTTGCCTTTTGCCGGATAGCCGATTCCTTCCCACCACACGTCGCCGTCTTCCGTCAAGGCGCAGTTCGTGAAAATCGTGTTCTTTTCCGCAGAAATGAGCGCGTTCTTGTTTGATTCCGCCGACGTTCCCGGAGCAACGCCGAAGAAGCCCGCCTCGGGGTTGATAGCGTACAAGCGTCCGTCGTCGCCGAATTTCATCCACGCGATGTCGTCGCCGACAGTCTCGACTTTCCAGCCCGGAATCGTCGGGATGAGCATGGCAAGGTTCGTCTTTCCGCACGCAGACGGGAACGCGCCCGTAACGTACTTGACTTCGCCCTGGGGATTCGTCAGTTTCAAAATGAGCATGTGCTCGGCGAGCCAGCCTTCCTCACGCGCGATGACGGAAGCGATGCGCAGCGCAAAGCATTTCTTGCCGAGGAGCGCGTTTCCGCCGTAGCCTGAGCCGTAAGACCAGATGAGACGCTCTTCCGGGAAATGGGAGATGTACTTGTGCTCGACATCGGCGCACGGCCAAATGCCATTGTCACTTTCGCCGTTGTTGAGCGGCTTTCCGACAGAGTGAAGGCACGGAACGAAGTCGCCGTCAGTGCCGAGGTACTGCCACACCGCTTCGCCCGCGCGGGTCATGATGTCCATATTGAGGACGACATATTCGGAGTCGGTCAGCTCGATGCCGTATTTCGCAATCGGAGAGCCGAGCGGTCCCATGCAGAACGGAATCACGTACATCGTGCGTCCGTGCATGCAGCCCTTGTACAGGCCGCTCATCGTCGCCTTGAGTTCCTTGGGATCAATCCAGTGGTTCGTCGGACCGGCATCGTCTTCTTTTACCGAAGAAATGAACGTGCGGTTTTCCACGCGCGCCACGTCGGACGGAAGCGAGCGGAAAAGGAAGCTGTTCGGCTTTTTCGCAAGCGGAGTCGCAAGCCCTGCGTCCACGCACTTTTTCATCAGGCGGTCATATTCGGCCGTCGATCCGTCGCAGACGTACACAGCGTCCGGCTCGCACATCTTGATACATTCTTCAACCCATGCTTTGATTTTCGCATGTTTGATGTCTTTAACTTCCATAGTAAAAACTCCTAACAATAAAATTTTCGCGGAAATTTCCGCTAGTCGTTCAGTCTAAAATATAGCAAATTTCGCGAACAAAATCAAGAGAAAAAAGCAAAAAAATGAATTTGCTCTCCGATTTGGTTCGTGCGGAGCAATGGGAACGCGAATTTCGTCCAAAAACACTCAAAGCGAAGCCTCGGGAGTGCTCCCGAAGGCCAAAAATGCCCGAAGCGAAGCGACGGGAGCGCGGATTTTACCTGAAATCGCGCAAAGCTGCGCGCGGCGCGGCGACGGTCGCCTCAATTCAAATTGTTGAATGTTTTTGCGTTTTTCGCTATAATTCAAACCATGGAAAACAAAAACGCTTGGGAAAAATACGACGACAAAAAATCTGTGATGGACTTCGCGGAGGAATACCGCGAATTTATTTCCGCCAACAAGACGGAGCGCGAGTGCATCGAATATTTCAAGGCGCGCGCGGAAAAGAACGGATTCGTTTCGATTGAGGAAGCGAGAAAGTCCGGGAAGAAATTGCGCGCGGGCGACAAGGTTTACGTGTGCGCGATGGAAAAGATTCTCGCGCTCTTCCAAATCGGAAGCGGCGACTTGCAGGAAGGAATGAACATTCTCGGAGCGCACGTCGATTCGCCGCGCCTCGACATCAAGCAGAATCCGCTCTACGAAAGCGAAAGCCTTGCGTTCTTGGACACGCATTATTACGGCGGCATAAAAAAATATCAGTGGGTCACGACTCCGCTTTCGCTGCGCGGCGTTGTGGCGAAAAAGGACGGAAGCAAAGTCCGCGTTTCGATCGGTGACGGCGAAGGCGAGGCGGTTTTCGGCGTTTCGGATTTGCTCATCCACCTTTCCGCAGACCAGCTCGAAAAGCGCGCAAGCAAAGTCGTTGAGGGCGAGGCTTTGAACATTCTCGTGGGAAGCGTTCCGCTTAAGGCCGAGAAGGATTCAAAGGAAAAGAAAAATCCTGTAAAGGAAAACATCCTGAAAATCCTGAAAGAAAAATACGGCATGGACGAGGCGGACTTCGTTTCCGCAGAATTGGAAGCCGTGCCTGCGGGCGAGGCGAAAAACTACGGATTCGATTCGAGCATGATAATGGCTTATGGTCAGGACGACAGGGTTTGCGCATATCCTTCGTTCAGGGCGATCGAAAACCTGCCGCAGACCGAACGCACCGCGCTTTGCCTTTTGGTCGATAAAGAAGAAATCGGAAGCGTGGGCGCGACTGGAATGCATTCGCGGTTTTTCGAAAACGCCGTGGCGGAAGTATACGACTTGCTCGGCGGCTACAGCGAGCTGGGCTTGAGGCGATGCCTTGCGAACTCGCAGATGCTTTCAAGCGACGTGAGCGCGGCGTTCGACCCGAACTATCCCGAAGTGATGGAAAAGAACAATTGCTGCTACCTTTGCCGTGGAATCGCGCTGAACAAATTCACGGGCTCTCGCGGAAAAAGCGGAAGCAACGACGCGAACGCTGAATACATCGCGCGGATTCGAAAGATTTTCGACGATGCCGGAGTTTCGTTCCAGATGACGGAAATGGGAAAAGTGGACGCGGGCGGCGGCGGAACGATCGCCTACATCATGGCGAACTACGGAATGAACGTCATCGATTCGGGCGTGGGCGTTTTGAACATGCATTCGCCGTGGGAAATCACTAGCAAGGTGGACATCTACGAATCGTTCAAAGGCTACCGCGCGTTCCTTGAAAGCAGGATTTAGAAAATCGCGCTGCGCCGCAAGCCGCATGGCTTGCGGCTTGCGCCTGTCGAAATGAATATTTTGGCGACTATTTGCCGAACACGCCGTCCCTGCAGCGGACACTCGCCTGTTTCGGCACATCCGCCAATACCTTGAACTGCTCCCATTGGGCTTTTGTGCCGCCGTAGTGCACTTCCTCAAGCCTCGGGCAGTCCCAGAAAACGCCGGCACCAAGCTTTGCCATGCTGGAAGGAATCAAAACAGTCTTGAGCGAAGCGCAATTTTTGAACGCGCGCGCGCCCAATGTCGCAGCGCCTTCTTTTAGTTCTGCGCTCACAAGCGCGGAGCAATTCTCGAAAACGGAATCGCCAAGGCTCTTCACATTGCCGGGAATGACGATGCTTTTCAACGCCGTGCAACGGTAGAATGCCGCATCGATGATTGTGGTCACGCTCGAAGGAATATCAATGCGCTCAAGGGCAGTGCAGTCGGAAAACACCGCCTTGCCGAGCATCGTCACGCTGGAAGGAAGCGTGATGCTTTTTATCGCAGTGCAGCCTGCGAACGCCCCTTCGTAGAATTTTTGCACGCCATACTTGATGTCCACATTTGCAAGCGAACGGCAATCGCCAAAAGCGAAACCTCCGATTGAATTCACGCTGGAAGGAATCGTAATGCGAGTAATCGCCGTTGCATTGAACGCCTCGCTGTCGATCGATGTCACGCCTTCCTCTATGTTGATATCCGTAATCCCCGTACAACCTGAGAACGCTCCGCGTCCGACTCTGCTCACGCTTGCGGGAATCGTAATGCGTTTAAGCGAAACGCATTCTTCGAACGCGTAGTCGCCGAGCCTCGTCAAGCCAGACGGAAGCACTACGGCGGGAATTGACGCGCATCTTTTGAACGCCTCGTCCCAGATTTTCGTCACGCTTTGGGGAATATTGATGTCCGAAAGTGCCGAGCAGTCACGGAATGCGCCCGTGTCGATTTCGGTCAAAGTATTTGGAAGCGAGACGCTTTTGAGAGCCGGGCATGCGCTGAATGCGTATTTGCTGATTTTCGTAATACTCGCAGGAATGACAACTTTTTCAAGAGCCTCACAAGCACCGAACGCTTCATCACCAAGTTCCGTTACGCCATCGGCTATTGAAAGTTCCTTTAGCGAAAGGCAGGCGAAAAACGCCATCTTGCCGATTTCCGCCAAGCCCTCGGAAAAAACAATTTCTTTGAGCGACGAACAAGCCATGAACGCGTTCTCGCCGATTTTCTTTACGCTGGAAGGAATGGTCAAGCTCACAATGGTGTCGCATTCATTAAACACATTTTCGCCGATTTCCGTGATGCCTTCGGGAATGACAAGCCGCGCGGGAACTCTGCCCTCGCTGTGCCCGACAATCTTTGTGCCTTGAACTTTCAGATAGGATGGAACGGACGACACCGAAGACGAAGCCTTTGCCACCGAAGTCTCGCTCTTTTTTCTTGATGGTCCGAGATACTGAGTAATCTCATCACATACCGTGGAAAATCCAGCAAAAAGTTCCTTCGTGCTTCCGAAGTGTTTGTTTGCGCCTGAAATGAACTCACTTGTCTTCACATTGAAAACATTAACAAGGAAAACGAGATAGCCCCCGACATTCATTGCCTGCCCAACAACGGCGACTTCCGCATTCACTGCTTTTCCGATTCGCAATGCAGCGCCACCGTCCATAAGGTTTTCCTGCCGAATCTTCTGCTGCGCCATGACTTTTTGAACCTTGCTTTGGTCAACAATAGAATATCGCTCCGTCTGCTCAAGTTCCGACACGAACTTTTGGAAAACCGCGTCCGACTCTTCCTGCGTCATTCCCATTGCATAAAACGGCGTTACCACCGCCACGGGCTTTCGTCCTTGCGCCGCCACCGAAAAGCATGCGAGCGCGAAAATCGCCGCAATCACAGAAAACAATTTTTTCTTCATTTGAGATTCCTTGCGCTTTACATCCGCCGATATTGATTGATAAACGTCATGCGTTCAACATCAAAAAACTGATTGCTATGACGCTACTTTCTTTTGAGCGCCCTTTCTATAACTTCCGCAATATCGCCCCTGCCATATATCCTTGCATACTCAAGCGCGGTCCAGTCGCTATTGGACTTTAAGTTTAAGTTCGCACCGCCCGCAATGATTTCCATCACCACTTCAGGTCCACTATCGATAGAGCTTCCTGCCACCATAATCGCGGTCTCACCCTCCTTGTCCTGCGCGTTCACATTCGCGCCAGCTTTCATGAGCGTTCTTGCAATGGAAACAGCGTTATCTCGTGCCGCGAGATGAAGTGCCGTCCAACCGTTATTGTTCTTTGCGTTTACGTTCGCACCAGCATCGATGAGCATTTTCACTCCAGTTGAAGGAGGATCTCCCCTTCTTCCTGACGCATATATGAGCGCTGTATCACCGTCATTGTTTTTTGCGTTCACGTCCGCGCCAGCCGCGATGAGCATCTTCATAAGGGTGGATAAACCAGCTCTCGCCGCCTGCATGAGCACGACCGTGCCATACTTGTTCTTTGCGTTCACATTTGCGCCAGCCGCGATGAGCATCCTTCCCACCTCGACCGCGCTGTCCACAAAAAAGTTGCCTCCCCAATAGAGGAGCGGCGTGTTGCCATCCGCATCCCGCGCGTTCACCTCCGCGCCCGCATCGATGAGCAGTTTCACCACCTTGGGCGATCCGCTTCCAGCCGCTTCCATAAGCGCAGTCTTCGCATCCTTTCTGATGACACTGCTTATGCGCTTGTTCACATCCGCGCCTGCATCCACGAGCACTTTCGCAGTTTCAAAACAAACATCCCGACATGCAACCGAAAGAGGAGTGTATCCGTCGCCTTTCTGCACGTAGTTCATGTCCGCCCCGGCAGCAACGAGCAGTTTCGCCACATCGGGCGCATTTGACGAGCAGGCGACGAAAAGCGCAGACACATCGTTCTTGTTTTTCACGTTCACCTTCGCGCCGGCATTGATGAGAAGTTTCGCTATGTCCGCCCTATTATGCTGAGCCGCATGCATGAGCGGAGTAAAGTCGAAAGTTCCGTCCACCGCATTCACATCTGCGCCCTCTTTTATAAGGCGTTCCACTTCTGCGACATTGCCATTCCTCGCGGCTACCGTGAGCGGTGTGTCGCTCTTTGCCATTTGCTCCATGTACTTTTTGGAATATTCCATGGCTTTCTTGATTGTTTCATCCTGCCCTGCAATCTTTTGCATCATTTCTATGATTTCTTCCTGACTCGCCCCATTCTTAGCCATCTCGTTCAATTCCCTTTGAAGATCGGCCGCACTTTTTTGCGCATGCGCGATTCCTGTGGCAAGGCACAGCATTGCTACAGACATAATTTTTCTTAAACACATTTTTTTCATTTTATTCTCCTAATTTTCAGTAAAAATTCTATTATAATAAACCTATCACATCGGCGCACATCGGTCAAGGAACAGGAACGGCACATATCGGCATTTTGAATATATTCGTCATTATAGGCAAAATTCCACGAACAGCATCTTTTTTATTCTGCTGCGCAAAGCAAAGAGTTTCACTGTGAGAAACTAAATGTTTCACCGTGAGAAACTAAACGTTTCACTGTGAGAAACAAAGTGTTTCACTGTGAGAAACTAAAGCGATTTTCCACAAAAATCACCATAAACCGGCGCAATCATCGTTCCTCGCCACCATCTGCACGGACAAAAATCTCATTTCACCAAAAATGTCGCAAAGCCAGCATCGCGCGCGACATTCGCCGCTTCTTCCGAATCTTCCGCGACGATTATTTTTTGCGTCGGAAGATCCATGAAGCGCGCGGCGTGAAGATAAATGTCCGCGCAACTTTTCGACGTGTTTTCTTCGCTGCAAGTGAAAATCCTTTCGAAAAAGCAAAGCGCGCCGCAACGCGCGAGCGCAGCTTCTTCCAGACTTCGATCGCCAGCCGTGGCAGCGCAGATTCTCATTTTTTTCGCTCGGCAAAATTGCAAGGCGGAAAGCGCGCCTTTTTTCAAGACGATTTCTTTTTCATACGCAAAAGCCAAAATCGAATTCATTTCGGAAATAACTTCGCAGGAAGTTTTCGGCAGGGAAAATTTTTCTATCAAAAACCCCGCGCCTTCGCGCAAACTCATATTGAAAAGAATTTCGTCGAGATTTTTCATCGCGGAAATTCCGAATCGCAAAAGATAATTCGCGCCCAAATCGCGCCATGCTCCGAGCGAATCCAAAATCGTTCCGTCCAAATCGAAAATCGCGCCAGAAAAATTTCGCGCCATTTTTATGAAATCGTCAAACAATTTTCAAGACCTTTTCTTTGAGCGCGGATGCCGCCAAGCAAATATCGTCCGCCGCGAAAATCGCGCTTATCACGGAAACGCCCGCGATGCCGCTTTTTTCCAAACGAGGAATGTTTTCGCAATTTATTCCGCCGATTGCGACGACAGGAATTTCCACCGCCGCGCAAATCGAGCGAAGCGTTTCAATCGAAACGGAATCCGCGTCGTCTTTGCTTTGCGTCTGGAAAATCGCGCCCACGCCGAGATAATCCGCGCCGAGCCTTTGCGCCAAAATCGCCTGATCCACATTTTGCGCGCTCACTCCGATGATTTTTTCTTCGCCCAAAATCTCGCGCGCCTTTCCCAAAGGCATGTCGCCCTGCCCGATGTGCGCTCCGTCCGCATCGATTTTTTTCGCGAGAAGCACGTCGTCGTTCACGACAAAAGGAACATTGAATTCAGCGCAAAGATTTTTTATCGCGCGCGCGTCTTCGAGAATTTTTTCTTCGATGGAATTCTTATCGGCAAAATTTTCTTCAATGAAATTTTCATCGCAGATTTTTTTTTCACGAAACTGAATGAAAGTCGCGCCGCCCAAAATCGCCTGGCGAACCACGCTTTCGAGCGAACGCCCGCGAAGCAACGAACGGTCGGTAATCGCGTACAAAAGCAAGTCGCGCCGCAAATTATTTTTACCGCTTTTATCGATCTTATCGCTTTTCATAAATCGCGCCTTGTTCCAATTGTTCGCCTTGAAGATTGTAGAGCGCGTCGATTATTCGGTTTCGGTAAGTGGAATTCCCCTCCCCTTCGCGCATCCTCTTCCACGCAAGCTCTCCGCACAATCCCATCGCGCAGACGGCGGCGGCGGCGGCTTTGAGGACATTTTCAGGATTCGCCGCAACAAACGCCGCGACAAGCGCGCTCAACTGGCAGCCAGTTCCTGTAATCGCGCTCATTTGGGGAAGACCGTTTTTTATTACATAAGTTTCATTCGCATCGCTCACCAAATCAATCGCGCCGGTAATCGCGACAACGCATTTTAATTTCGCGGCAGTTTTTTTTGCGAATGAAATCGCGTCCGAAAGATTTTCCTGCGAAACGCTGTCTGAAAAATCCGCGTCCACGCCTTTAGTCGTGCCGCTTCCGAAAGCCAAAGTTTTTATTTCGGAAATGTTTCCGCGAACGACATCGAACCGAACCGTGTCCAAAAGTTCAAGCGCGGTGTTCGTGCGAAGCGCGCTCGCTCCCGCGCCCACGGGATCAAGCACAATCTTGTGTCCGAGCGATTCGGCCTTTTTTGCCGCGAGCATCATCGAAGGAATCGTGCTTTTGTTGAGCGTGCCAATGTTCACGTTCAACGCCGCGCAAATCGAAGTGATGTCCTCGACTTCCGCCGCGTCGTCCGCCATGATTGGACTCGCGCCTATCGCCAAAAGCGCGTTCGCCACGTCGTTTACCGTAACATAATTCGTGATGTTGTGAATCAACGGGCGCGAATTGCGCACGTTCTCAAGACAAGTTTTCATAGATTCTCCTTAGCAACTCCGCGTAGCGGCGTGCCAAGGATGGCACGAATCACAGTTTGAAATACGGCTTGCCGTTTTCAAACTGTTGTCGCAAAAATACAAGGATGTATTTTTGCGTACTCTCCTTACGTTGGAATTACCCAAATCAAGTTAAGGGTCAAGGCAAAGCCTACTCTCAGCCGGAAATCCCCAGCTCCCCTGAATAAAAAAAGATTAGCAAAAAAAATTCTTTTTGTCAAGGCTACACGGTTTTTCGCGCGGCAATCACATCGAGAATTTTCGCAACTATTTCAAAACTTGCGGGAGTGAGCGAATCAAGATTGTCTTGCGGAGTGTGGAAAAGCTGCCAAGTTTTCGGAAGCAATTTTTTCAACGCAGATTTTTCATTGTCATCAAGCGGTAGCGAAGGATTTCGAACGAATTGCGAAAGGCTTGGGATTTTTTGGAGCGCGAGCATATAATTTTGCGCCTCGTCATCAGGCAGCATCGTGAACGCCACTGCAGGAATTCCCGAAGCCAAAAAGCCCGCGTTGTCGCTGTAGGGAATCGGCAAATTGAGCCAGCCCATTCCGAGCGANGNNAGNATCGCNTTCGCNCCTTGTTCCANCGAAGCGCATTTTTTCGCGAANGNCGCGCTCATNGATTTNGAAACGGCGGCAGTTCCCAAAACNGGAATCGTNCCCCTGCCAACGCAGTCAAACACAAANACATCTTCGTCCTTGATTCCCGCCTTTTGAATCACGTTCGCAAGTTTGTACGCGCCCTGCTCCGTTACNCCTCCCATTCCAGAAACNAGTTCNTCGCCGTCCGTAAAAAAAATCCGTACATTGTGAACGCCATTNAATTTNGCAAGACGCGCGGCAAAATCCATCAGGCAAAAAACGGANGAAGAATTGTCGTTCGCGCCNGGAGTTGCGACTTTGCCGCCTTCTGAAAAACGGTCGTAGTGNGCGATCAAAGTTTTAATTCGGAAAGTCGCGCTGTAGCCAGACGGCGGAAATTTCGCGTAAATGTGGCGGCGACCATCAACGTTTATCACCGCGCTTTGAACNCCGCGTTCCAAAAGATAATTTTGTATNAACGCGCCTCGGTCGGCATTCGGAGAAATAAATTGCGAGAACAATTCCGAATCAAACATTTTTTTTGCCGCCAAAAAAATTCAGCGCGAGCGATGAAATNTTTTTCAAACCAAGCGCAAGNAAAATTGAAATCGNTACGGAAAGCGCGGCGTAAATCAAAACTAAAATNCTCGAAGAAAAAAGCNAGAGATTCATTTTTTCAAATCNGAAAAATTGCGGCAAAGTCCGAATCGCCATCGCCTGCATCAAATAAATTTCAAGCGAATTGTTTCCGAAAAATCTGGTCACTCGGTTGTCCGCAAAAAATTTCATCATAAAGACGGCNACNAAAANCACNAACGAAACGACCTGCGCGCTTTGAATCAAAANCATTTTCAGGCGAGGTGCGACTGAATTGTCGCCNNCGAATTCNCNCCAATACGAAATNGNNGAAAGNNCCCANATNCCCGCGNACAAAAAAATCAGCGCGAGAGCGAACGACACGAAAAACTTCGCCCAATAATTTTTTGAAAAGAAAGAAAAAATTTTTCGCTCGCCTTGCGCGAANAACATTCCGAGCAAAAAGCAAACCGTGGAATTCACCCACCATTCGCCTTCAAACCAAAGCGCACACGGCCGCTTCCACCACGCGCATATTGAAAACGCGCCGGGAACGCGCCACCAATTNTTTTTGCCGTGCCACCATGGAAAATGCCGCAAAAAAAGAAACAGCGCGATTTGNGCNNCNACNACAANGAAAATCANCGCGAANGCGCGNCGNCGANTTTTCGCCTTTTTGAACGCNAAATAAAACGCCACGTACAAAATCAAGATNACNGGCACAAACCAAGCGTTGTCGTTCAAAAGCGCAATTCCCAAAACTTTACAAATCCATTCGCCNGCGGACATCGGAGTTCGCAAAATCAANTGCCAAATTATGTAAAGAAAATTCATCGCATAAAACGAAACGATTATCGGNACNCANCTTCGCTTCAAAAATCCGTTCAAATAATCGCGCTTCGTGTCGAGGCTTTTCAAAAGCCCGTAGCCGGAAACAAAAAAGAAAATTCCCGTAAACAAAAATCCGACTTCTTTGAAAACTTGNATTTCGCCCGACTTTTGCAAAATTTCCGTCTGCGAAATNTGATGGCAAAGNACACCAAAAGCCGCCAAACCTTGCAAGGATTTCGTGGCGCGAATGCTCANAAAATCAGAATTGAATGAANTTTCGTCCGCGCGNTTTCCGCCAAGNAAAATCATGAAAATCCANGCGGCATAAAAACAAATCGAAACAATNGGAAAAACAAACGGCATGAAAACATTATAGCGCGAACGCCGCAAAAATTCAAGGCGATTTTTTTGTACGAATTTCAACGTCGTTTTAGAATAAAAAACGCCCCGGCAAAGCCAGGGCGNTTTTCAAAGCTNAAAANTGGCGGNAAATNTCGCCNCCAANTTTTNCGCACTATCCTANTTCAATTCGCTGAAGTATTTGATTGTGCGAACCATCTGTGAGGTGTAGCTGTTTTCGTTGTCGTACCAAGAAACCACNTGCACTTCCCAAAGGCCGTCGCCGACTTTGTTCACCATTGTCTGNGTCGCATCGAACAANGAGCCGTANNNCATTCCGATTACATCGCTNGAAACGATTTCNTCGGTGTTGTAGCCGAANGTCTCGGGATCNGAAGCGGCTTTCATCGCGGCGTTGACATCNTCTTTTGTAACGTTGTCCTTGCGAACTACGGCCGTCAAAATCGTTGTCGAGCCTGTCGGAACAGGAACGCGCTGCGCAGAACCNATGAGNTTTCCNTTCAATTCAGGNATGACAAGNCCAATCGCNTTTGCCGCNCCCGTTGAGTTAGGAACGATGTTCGCAGCACCCGCNCGCGCTCGGCGGAGATCGCCCTTGCGCTGCGGACCGTCGAGAATCATCTGGTCGCCAGTGTANGCGTGAATNGTNACCATGATTCCGCTTTCAATCGGAGCGAAATCATTCAAAGCCTTCGCCATCGGGGCGAGACAGTTCGTCGTGCAAGAAGCCGCAGAAATCACGTTGTCAGTCGGCTTGAGCGTCTTGTGGTTTACGTTGTAGACAATTGTCGGAAGATCGTTTCCTGCAGGAGCGGAAATGACGACTTTGCGCGCGCCAGCGTTGATGTGCGCCATGCTCTTTTCTTTTGAAGTGTAGAAGCCNGTGCATTCGAGAACGACATCGACATTCAACTCTTTCCACGGGCAAGAAGCCGCGTCNTTTTCCGCGTAAATCTTGAGNGTNTTTCCGTCAACCGTAATCGTGCCGGCCTCGTCGTCGGAAGTCACAGTGTGCTTTCCTTCGCCGATTTTTCCAGCATAGCCGCCCTGCGCTGTGTCGTACTTGAGAAGGTGAGCGAGCATAGAAGGTTTCGTCAAGTCGTTGATGGCGACCACTTCGTAACCCGGAGCATCGAACATCTGGCGGAACGCCAAACGACCGATGCGTCCAAATCCGTTAATAGCAACTCTTACATTAGCCATTTTTGTATCTCCTAAAAAAGAATTATTTGAGAAAATTATACCACGAGAAAAAAAATATTTCAATAGGAATTTGAAAAAAAATTAAAACGCGCAAAAGAAAAGTNGCATCTCCTAGCGGAATTGAACCGCTGTTGTCGGGATGAAAACCCGATGTCCTAACCACTAGACGAAGGAGACAAGCAATGAAAAGATAATATCAAAAAAAAAAAANCTTGTCAAGCNTTCNNANAAAAAANTCGAANTTTTCNNAATTTTTTCTAAAAGCAGGCATTTNANANNNGCNCCNCNCGNNCAAGCAAATGAAATCGCAAATCTCTACCCGCAAAAAAATTGCTAGCAAAAAATTCAGCGCGGCAGAAATCTACATTATGTCGAATTCCTTCATCAATTTTTTGCGGAGCGCCTTGCATTCCTGCGTNNNAAGTCCCAAGCGTTCCGCCGTGTCCAAATCCTCGAGCGANCTTTGGAACTCGCCCAAATTGTATNGCGAGACCGCGCGGCGAAAATANGCNTGCGACTGGAANGTGTTNATTTCAAGCGACTTTGAAAAACATTCCACCGCNCTTTCNTCGTCGCCCAAAACGCTTTGAACGATACCCATGTAATAGAAAGAGCGGAAAGCGTNCTTGCCGAGCGCGGCNGANTTCTCAAAATCGNCGANNGCGTCGCGATATTTGTTCTGCGCAAAGAACGCCATTCCGCGATGCTTCAAAATCACCGAAAGCACAACGTCGTCGAGTTTNGCGTTTGAAGAAATTATGCGCGAATANATGTCCACCGCCAAATCCAGNTGCCCCGAATTGTGNGCNTGAAGCGCGTGCAAAATCATGTCGTCGATCGTGCCGTGAACATAAGGAGAAGGACGCCCAATTTCTTCCTTCAAAAAATCTCGTTTTTCGGAATTNGAATCCGCNNCCAATCCGTTTTCTTCGTCCGTCAAAACATCGGCCTGATTGTAGAACGAAGTGCGCCGNTTGTCCACTTGCCGCTGAAAATTCTTCTGATAATCGCGGATTTCTTGGAAAATCGTGTCCGCCAAAGAAAGCGAAGCGTTCACGCTGGCAAGCTTTCTTCTCAACGGCGCGTCGAATGGCGTAAACTCGNTTTTGTAAATCAGCTCGTGCTCCACTTCCGCCCAAGCGTCCTGCAAAATCGTGCGGATTTGGATTTCGCAGCACAAGCCTTCGGGAAGCGGATGCTGGCGAACGAATTCATCGTCAAGCATNGAAAGGTCGAGGCATTCCTTGGGCAGCTCAATCAAAACNTGCACCGACTCNTATCCGAATTCGCGGAAACTNTGCTCCGCCCCTTTGTGCTCGATTTCGCGGACTTTGTATTTTTCNGAAATTTGNCGCTCCACTTCGGCGATGTTGTCCAANAAAAGGCAAATCACGCGGATTCCAATCATATCNGTAAGCAAAACCAATTTTTGCGTATGATAAATTTCCGCCGANCGCTGCCGCTTGACTTTTTCGTGGTAACTTTTGAACGACTTTATTCGCGCCTTCAAAAGNGGACGCGGATTCAACTCGATGTCGCTGAGCAACGAATTTTGGATGTTGTTCAAGATGCAAGAAAAAATCGGATAGTAAGAATTGTAAAGATTTTCAATGTCAGTTTTGCTGGGCAAATCCGCGTTGGACACAAGCACTCCTTTTCACCGCTTTTAAAATTAAGATTTTAATGATTTCAGTTACAATTTTTCAAAAGCCATAAAAAAAAGGCACTTCAAAAAGAAAGTGCCTTTTTCGTTAGACAAGTTTGCGAAACAAATTATTCCGCAGCCTGTCCTTCATTTTGCTGAGCCGATTCACCTTCGCCAAGGCTAGAAGTGAATTCAGTCTCCGTGGCAAGTTTGGCTTTTTCAAGATAGCGATTCACCTGCTTGTTGCCAAAGCGCTGCATTTCGGCTTGCTGGCGCGCATTTTCCTTTTTCGTGATGATTCCCCAAAGGTCTTCATCAGCGATGTCGCGCTCAGAAACGAGAATCGCTTTGTCATAGATAACTTTTACATCTTTGAAATAGCCGATGAAATCGCCACCGATGTGAGACGCATCGCGAGTCACCTGGAAGCCACAGAACTTCACGAACGGAAGTCCGCGAGGATAAATCGGATACACGCGGATTTCGCGGTTGCGGATTTCCGTGATGTACTGCGGATTGTTCCAAACCAACTGCTTCCAGCCATCAAATCCGAGATAGCCCATGAAATATCGGTGCTCGACATTGTCGTTGTCCTTGAGAAGAACATAAAGTCCGTGCGGGTAATTCATTCCCATCGTGTTTACAGCGATAGACTTGAGAGTGCCGACATTTTTCACAACGCCATAGCCGTCTTCAAACAAAGTCTTTCCGCTGGCCTTCTGTTCATCCGTAGGCTCCTGGCGATCGCCCTCGTCACTCGCGTCGGACAAAGGTTCATAAGCAGGAATGTCAAAAGGAGGAACGATTTTCGCGCTCGCATTGTTGGCCCAAGTGGGGAACAAGACGCGCACGCCCATCACATTCTGTCCAGCAAAAGGAACGTTCGCTCCGTCACGTACTGGCGCATAGACGACCTTTGAATCGGCGAGAGCCTGCACATTCCTGGCAGATGAGTTCAACGCAATTTCCCATTCAGGCAAAGCGAGAGACGTCCTCATCATTTCTTTCTGTTCGTCAGTGAAAGTCGCGCCAGCCGCAACAGAAAAATCCATTACAGTGCGCTTGTTCTGAGTCATTTCTCCCGTTCCCTCGTCCGCAACGCAGTCGGCATCAAGCAACGTAAAGTCAATGAGCATTGACTCATCGGCAAACGCAACCGAGGTCGCAAGCAAAAGAGCCGCGGCAATAAAACTGAAAGTTCTTTTCATTTCAAAAACTCCTTTATTTTTGATAGATGTAGCCTTATCTAAAAAATATTATCCAACAAAAAATCGATTTTGTCAATGCTTTTTTAGATTTTTTTGATATTTTTCCGAATTCATTCGCGGAAGAATTGAATTACCGGAAAATCAACATACCTCGACGCAAGCGTCGGGATATGAAACCGTCCGCGCGAATCAATCTTCTGAAAAAGTCGGAAAATTATCGAGTATTTTTTTTCCGTCGATGAAAATTTCCACGGACTTCACTTTTGGAAACGACTTGAAAATGTTCTTTTTGAACAATTCGATTCCGTCCATTATTTCGCCCGCGTTTCCAGTCCTATAAAGAAGTTCGCCGCTCAAATTCACGAAAAGAGTCTTTTCGCGCAAAAAGCAGAATTTGCTTTCGGTGCCAAGCGAGAAAATCGGGCGGGCGCGTTCGGTTTTTGGTCCCAAAAGAAGTTCGTCCACATAAAGCGAAATCGCCTCGTCGCCCTTTCTATGCGGAAGCATTCGATATTCAAGCGATGACTTTCCTTTGTCCACGCTTTCAAATCTGAACAAAAACCTGCGACCGGGCGTTTTCATGAAATACAGCGTCGCGGAAAAAATGAACACCGCCAAAAGCAGGATTTTCAAAACATTCGAAACAAAATTAAATTTCTTTTCCATAAGAAAAACTCCAAAAAGCGCGATCAAAGCGTCCGTGCAATCAGCGGCCGATTTTAGCGGCTAAAGCCGCGCGATCGCTCGAAGTGCGCAACGAACGCCGATATTCCATTATATATTCCGAACGCGGTTTTTTGCAAGTAGGTTTTGTCGTTCAAAAGCTTTGCTTCCTCGGCGTTGGAAACAAAGCCCACTTCCACCAAGACGCTCGGCATGTTCGAATTGCGGACGACAAACCATTCTTCCGCCTTGATTCCGCGCGGAATGCTCAAAGAGCCGATTTGCGCTCCGAGTCCGTCCATAATGAATTTCGCGATCAAAATGCTTTCGGTCGTATACTCCTCTTCCATCATCGAATTCAAAATATTGAAAAGTTTCGGATCCTCGGCTTTTTTGCCGCTGTCCAAAACCGTCCTGCGATAGCCGGGCGAAAGATACCAAACTTCGTAGCCGCGAGCCTTTTTGTCGAGCGATGAATTCACGTGAATCGAAACGTAGAGGACGGCTTCGCGTTCCTTGAGTTTTGCGTTCATGGAATTGGCGATGTCGGTGCGCTGCTGGAGCGAAAGAAAAACATCGGTGGAACGCGTCATTATGATTTGCTTTTCAGGATACGCGGACTTGAGGCGATCGGCGAGCATTTTCGAAACCGTGAGATTTATGTCCTTTTCCTTGAGCGTCACGTTTTTGCCGCCGATTTTGTGCGTCATACTCGCGCCGGAATCTTTTCCGCCATGTCCCGGATCAATCAAAATCGCGCCGACTTTGAAATTTTCTTCCGAGGAATTTTGCGCGGAAAAATAATTTTCGATTTCTCGAAGAAAATCGTTGCTCACGAAAATCGCGCCGCCGGAAATTTGCGGAGAATCTGTCTTCAAAAATTTTTCGTTGTTCAAAAGAATCACCGGGCTTCCCACGCGGAACGAAACTTGCTTGCCGTTTTTTTCGAGGATGCCGCCTTGCGAAAGCGTGTCCCAATAAAGCGTCGTGCCGGAAGCCGCCGCCGATTCAATCAGATTTTTTTGCGAGGAATTCTGCGCGAAAATGCTCGCCGCGAAAAAGAACAAAATCAAAAAAATTGCGAGAATTTTTTTTTGCATTTCGTGCGAAAAAAATTTATTGCGCCGCATACAACGCTCCTTGTATTCCGCCGCGCATCAGCGCAGTCCAAAATTTCTTGTAATGCAAATCCGCATGATTCGGGCAAAGAAAATCGAATTTTCGAACAGTTTCAATCAACGTCAAATTGTTCCAGTCGCGCATTTCCAAAAACGGAAGCAGCTTTGTCGGAATGTATTTTTCGATGCTTTCATCTTTCGGAATTATTTTCTCGCTGTTGCAGTCGAGTTCGTAGGCGAGCTCGTTTGACGCGCCTTTTGGAATCTGATATGCACGAGGCGGAAAAGTCTGTCCGTCGTCATCTTTCGCGCCAAAAAGAAATTCGTCAGTTTTGGGATTTTCTTTTTCCAAAACGAGCGTGATTTTTCCCACGGCTTCCCGCGCGATTTTTTCCGCCTCGGCGCGAGTGTTCGCGACAGAAATTATATTGCCGCATTTTTCAACGTTGCTTTTTGGAAAGCGCACTTCGTCGCCAGCAGAAACTCGGGGAAAGATATTTTTCACGCCTTCGATTTTTCCGGCTTCATCCAAATTCAAAATTTCTTTTACTTTCCCAGGAATCGAAATCCACGCTCGCTCGGCGCAGGCAAGTTTCGAAGTGTACGCGAAAATTTCAAACGGCTCGTGCTCTTCAAGCGAAAAGCGGCGTTCTTCGAGCATTTGCGGCGTCCTTCCAAGCGCGACCAAAATCGCCTGCTCGGTGAGATTCAAACCGCTCGAATACGGAAATGTCCAGCCCGACATGTAGCCGCCCGAAAGCCGCGCCGCGATTTCTCCGACCATAGGGCCTGTTTTCGTCATCTTGATGTCGGCCTTTGCCGCGCCGCAGCTCAAGCCCAAGGATTTTATTCCGCAGGCGAAAGTTTTTATCAGCGCGATATAATCTTTGTACGAATTTTGAGAAGGCATCGTGTGCCCCATTTCGATGAAATACGGCGGAAAGAAAATGTGGCGGTTTGCGAATCCCGTGATTGTGAGTGTGCCATCGTATAAAAGCGCGTCAATCGAAAATTCAGGGCCGTCCATGAATTCTTCCAAAATCGCAGTTTGCGTCCGCGAAAATTCGAACGCTTCGGAAAGCGCGGGAAAAAGCTCGTCCTCGCTGCGAACCATTCGGCAGCCGCGCGCGCCCATATTGTCCACGGGTTTTACAACTTGCGGATAAACGAGATTTTTCAAAACGTTCGGCGAAAGTATTTCTTCCAAAGATTGCTTTTTTATTTCCAAAAAATGCGGACACGGAACACGCGCGTTTTTAAAGCACTGCCTCATAAGAGCCTTGTTGCTCGCGTTTTCGGCGGCGCGAAAACTGTGGTTGGGAAATCCGCATTTTTCGCAGGCATAGGCGACGCTCGCGCTGAAATCAGTTCCAGCGGTGAAAACGGCTTTAAGTCCCGCGTTTTCTTTCAGGCTCAAAGCGTAACGCGCGATCGCTTCGGAATCTTTCAAATCAATCGGCTCGAAAAAATCTGCTTCGCCAACGCACGGGGCGGAAGGATTCGCGTCCACGACAAAAACTTTGAGTCCCAAATTTTTCGCGCTTTGGATTGCGGGTCTTTGCATAATTCCCGCGCCCAAAATCAAAATCGATTCTTCCATTTCCCCCGCCCGACACGCGCTAGTTTTTCACGCAATAAACTTCGTAAGTGTCTCCCAATTTGAACATTTTACATAATATCACAGCGAGCGAAAAAAGAAAAGTGCCTTTTTGAATTTCGTGTTTTTTTAAAAACGGAATTCTTTCCGCGTGGATTCCAGTGGAAACGATTTTTTTTATTTCGAATCCGAACATTTTCAAAATTTTTTTGCTTCTGCGAATTTCCCAAATCGAATAATGATCGCGCGGACTTTGCTCAAAAAATTTTTGCCTTGAAAAACGCGCGCTCACGCCGCTCGCAGATGGCGTTGAAAACGCGAACACCCCTCCCCTTTTTAAGAATTTGTTCGCCGAAGTCAGCGCGCTTTTTAAATCCTGAATGTGCTCGATTACAAACCACATTGTGAGCGCGTCGAATTGCGAAACGCCGAATTCTTTTTCTGAATCGAAATCCAAAAACGAAGCGTTCACGCACGAAAATCCCAAATCGTTTTTGACATAATTCACGGCGGCCACGGAAATGTCGCTTCCAAAAGGCGAAAAGCCCGCTTCGCTCGCGGCGGAAAGAAAAGGTCCGTAAGCGCAGCCAACATCAAGTAAGTTAATAGTGGATAATGAATAGTTAATAGTTGATGGTGGATAATGAATAGTTAATAGTTGATGGTGAATAGTTGCGCCGGCAATTTTATTTTTTGACGCGGGCGTTTTTGCAAGAAAATTTTTTTCAAGAATTTTCTTTATGATTCGAACGCGGCGCGCGCCCTGCGCTTTTATCGAATCGAAATCTTCCAAATAAGTGCGGCCGTATTGATTTTTGTATTCGCCTTCAAAATAATTTTTTTCGTATTGAACGCGGCTGTCTGTGGAAAACGCCAAGTAAATCATTTTGCATTTCGGGCAACGGCGGAAAGTGTGCGCCGCAGTCCTTGCGACAATTTTTCCATGCGAAGATTTTTCGCCGCAAACAGGACAATCGAATTTTTGCGCCACGGCAAGGCTTTGCAAAATTTCATTCCAGCCGAATTTTTTTTCGCGCGAAATTTCATTTTCGTTTTCCGAAAAAATTTTTTCAAAATATTCGCTTGTAAGGCGCGAAGAATTTTCCAAAAGCGCGCGCATTTTTTTTTCGGAAATCTCATTTTTTTCGACGCAGACAAAGCCGTATTCTTTGGAAAGTTTTTTGTGAAGCGCGCTCGTGGCAAAAAGAATCACGCGGCATCCTGCGGCCACGGCTTCGAACGCCGTAAATCCGTAGTGCGTAAAAATCAAATCATATTCGCAAAGTCGCTCGCGCAAATCACAAACGGATGGCACAATTTTAATTTTTTCATCGCCGAATTTTTTTTCGAAAGAAAGTTCGCCAGGCAAAATCACGGTAACATCGATTTTATTTTTTGAAAGCGCGCGCGCGGCACTCAAAGAAATTTCCACATTTCCTTCGCCGCCGATTGCGACAAGCGCGTTTTTAACGGAATCGCTTCGGGCGGACTTCCTGTTTTTCGGAAGCGGAACTAGCGCGGGATTTTGCAAGTTGGGCGCACGTCGCAAATTGTACGACGGAATTATGTCAAGCAAAAAATCCGCAGCATCGCATTCTCCGCCATCGTCAATTGAGCAGAGCGAGCCGAGCGCGCTCAATTTTTGCAATTGCGATTTTTCGCTTTTGAACAAATCGGCGACAATCAAATCCCACGTCGCGCTATGAGCCAACATTTTTTCAATTGAAAAATCATCAGCATTTTTTGCGGGACGAATGATCTGAAATTCATTCAAGCCGCGCTCAACGGCTTCTTCCAAAATCGCGTCGCATTCCTTCAAATCCGAATTTGATTCGATGTAAACGAAACCTCCGATTTTTTTTGCAAGATCGAGACAGCGGCGCAAATGTCCAGTTCCCCTCCCCGCGCGGACGCTCGGCACGAACAGAACATTTTTTTTCACGAACGCATCTTCGTACGCGCCAAGAATTTCCTGCGCGGAATAAGGACGAGTTTTTTTTCCGCCCGAGATTTTTTGAACGATTTTTTGCGCACGTTTGAAATCGGAAAAAGTGTCGATTGTCGTTCGCAAATCTGGCGCGAAAAATTCTTCGCTAGCCTTTTTAAAAATCGCCTTGAAATTTTCAGGATGATTGTAAAGGGAGGGGCCGACATGTTCGTGGTCATACGGCGAATCGGTCAAAGCCGCCGCGCGCAAAAGAGACACCGCCTTGAAAACTTCCACGCCGCTTCCATGCGGAAGTCCAGTAAAAGTAAAATAATCCGCGTCCGAAAAATTTTTCTCGAATTCTTCGAGCGACTTTTGCGCCGCCTCGTAAAACAAAAAAGGATTGTCCGCCGTGGCGCGGACGATTGTTTCGCATTCAGGAAAACACGTTTTTACGAGCGAGCAAAATCTTTCCAAAACGTCGTCGCGGCTTCCTGCGAAAATTTCCCAGCCGCAATTTTTTGCGATTTTTTCAAGCGCGATTTCAGAATCGTAGTCGCACGCCAAAAAATACCGTTCGGCAGGAATTTTTTTCATCGCGTCTAGCGTCCACGAAAGAACGCTTTCGCCGCCCAAATTTTTCAAGGCCTTTCCGGGAAGTCTTGTCGAGGAAAGCCTGCACTGCACGATTACTGCCACGCGATTTCCCATCAGATTTTTCCCCAGTCGTTGAGCAACTTGAAAGCATCGAACAAAAAGCGTCGCTCGTTTTCACGCACCCAATTTCGCGCGGAAGAAAATTGACGAAACGCCTCAAAAATTCCGCACGACGAACGCGCCTTAAAAGAAAAGAATTTTGAAAGCGGCAAATCAGCGCGACCGTCCTTCATCACAGGCGCCATGTTTTTCAGGAAAAAGCGCAGTTGCGAAATGTCGGGCGTGGAATCCACGAGCGGAATTTCTTCCGCATACGAAAACGAAAGTGCCGTGGAAATTTTTACGCGCTCCCCCCAAAGCCACGCGCGGAACGCGAAATCCAAATTCTGCCAATACGGATTTTTTATTGCGTAATCGAATCCGCCGAGACGCTTGAATTTTTTCGTGTTGTAAAATCCAAAAAAATCGAACGGATAAAGCGTCGCTTCGCCATCGGAAATTTGCGAATCAGACTCGATGTTCAAAACCGATTTTTTTACGCCCGGAATAAATTTTATAGGAACTGCGGTTTTGTCCTGCGCGAAAATTCGCGGCACGATGCAAAAAACATTTTGCGCCGCCAAATTCTCGGAAAGTTGCGCAGTGAGAATGTTCTGCGTAATGCGAATCGAATCGCGCAAAACAAGCGCGCAAGGCGAATCGATTTCCGCCATCGCAAGATTTATCAAATCACCATCGGCGGCATTTTCGAGCGGAATCACGAATTTCACTTCGGGAAAATTTTGAAGCAAATCATCCAAATTGAAATTCTTCGAATCGTTTTCAACGGAAACGATTTTTTCAAATCCGCATTTGGTAAGGTTTTCCAAATTTTGCAGGCGCAAATAGCTGTTGCCGCTGTTCAGCAAAATCGCCGCCACATTCAAATTCGATTTTTTTTCCGAACGCCTGCCGCCGAGAATCGTGCAATTTATCTGCCGCTCGTTAAAAATTAAAGATGTAGTATTCATCGCATTTTCCGCAGCGAACGCCGTAATTTTTTTGAATGTGTTCTCGCAAAACAGAATTTTTTTTCTGCCAAATTTCTTCCAGTTCGGATTCGAAAACATTTCCCAAAATTTCCGCGTCCTCAAAAGCGCAAACTTCGCGGCAAAGCGGAACGCTTCCGTCGAAAAGAATTTCCATGTCGCGCCGCAAATGCCAACACGGTTCTCGCTCCACAGGCGCAAGGTCGGCAGATTTTATCGAAGGAAGCGAGGCGCAAAAATTGTCATATTTTTGGATTATGATTTTTCCGCCGGTCGCGCTCGACTTTTCGCTCCATGCTCGGAAAAAATTTTCAAGCTCGTCTTCGTTTTGCGTCGTGCGCGTGAACTGCGCGTAAGTCTCGCAAAAATCCGACGAAAGAATTTTTATCGCAGAAATCGCATCCTGCAAATTCGCGCCGCCATGAAGCGCGGAAAATTTTTCGTCGGAAAACGAATCAAGCGAAATCGCGAAAATTATTTTCTTTCGATTTTCGGTCGGAACAAAATCAAGAATTTTTTTGTAAGAATCGCTTTCGACAAAATCCTTCAAAGCCGCGCCGTCGATTTCCAAAAACGAAGTCAAACCATTTTGGAAAATCTCGCGCACAAAAAATTCGATTTCGGGATGCAAAACCGCCTCGCCAAAAAGCGAAAGCGAGACGACGGCATCTTGCGAAAACGATTTCATTTTTTTTGCGAGCGAAGAAAATTTCTCAAGCGGCATCCGCAATTGCGTCGAAGTAACTTTTTCGCCGTAACGCTTTTCGAAAAAATCCGCATAAGGCGAAAATGGCGGCGGCACTTTGCACGAACAGTTCACCTGAACATTGTAGAACGCGGGAACGGTTTTCAAAACTTCGTCGCATTCCTTTGCGATTTCCGAAATCGCAATTACGTTTTCTTCGCCGATTTTTTGCGAATCAAGTTCGAGCAAATCCGCGCGATTTTTTTCGACGAGCTTTTTCGCCAAATTTTTCGCGCTCAAAAAATTCGCATGGCCGTCGCACAAAAAATTCATCCGCAAGAGCCTGTAGTCATGGCTTGCGATTTGCGTCTCGATTTCAAAAGAATTTATGTCGGACTTTATCACGTCGAAAATCGCATCTTTCGTAACGGCGGCATTCCCCTGCTCGCCCGCGATTTTTTCGCACAAGGCGCAAATTATCGAAGCCGCGCCAGAATCCAAAATTTCAGGCGCGAATCCCGCAGGATAACCTTCGGCAAAAGTGTATTCGGCTTTATATTCGGTGTGCAAGCGAACGAGAGCCTTTGAAAGCGGCGCGTCCAAAAAAGCCGCCGAAGCGTTTGCAAAAATTATCGAAGCCTCGGACGAATCTTTTGCGAGCGCGGACATTTTTTCAAGCAAGCGCGAGACGTTCCAATTTTCTTCGGAAAGACAAAAAACTTCTTTCGAGCCGAGCGCGGATTTTACCGCCGCCTCGTTTTTGGAAAAACAGAAAACCGCGATTTTCGAAGGCGCGAAATTCTGCGCGAGCAATTCCGCCCAAGCAAGCGTTCGCTCGAACGCGCTTTGCTCGCCGTTTTTTGAGGGAAATACTTTTTCAAACTGCGCCGCGCTTTCGGGCGAAAACAAAACAATCAGCATTTATGGAATCAGCATAACACAAAATTTATTTTTCCGCAAGCATTTTAATTTGAAGGGAGAGAGGTAGGCAAACCCGCTCCGTTTTTGAGCACGGACAAAAACTCCTGTTCGGGAATCGGGCGCGAATACAAAAATCCTTGCACGAAGTCCACGTCGAAAAGCATTATCATCTGATCCTGCGCTTTTGTTTCGATTCCTTCGACAAGAATTTTCAAACTGCCGTCCCGCAAGCTTTGGATGAAACTTTTTATGAACCTGAAAAACTCGACATTCTTTTCCATCATTAAAATGAACGAGCGGCTGATTTTTATCGCCTTGATCGGAAGAGTTATCACGCTCGCGAAATTCAGGCAGCCCATTCCGAAATCGTCGAAATAAAAAACCACGCCCTTGCCCGAAAGTCGCAGCATATTTCTGCGAACCGAATCGAACTCATCCGCGGAAACGCTTCCCGTAATTTCGATCACAACGTCGCCCGGCCTTATTTCGAATTTTTCAATTGTTCCCAAAATGAAATCTACGATTTCAGGATCGACCATTTGACTGATGAAAAAATTCACCGAAATCGAGCCAGTGAAATCCTTGTGGCGGCAAACGAAATCGCAAGCCTTTTCAAAAACGACTTTTCCGAGCTGACCAATCAAGCCGCGCGACTCCGCGATCGGAATGAATTCGGACGGCATCACGTCGCCGATTTCCGTGCCCACAAGCCGCGCCAAAGCCTCGGCAAAAACAAACCGCCTTTCCTTCGCAGAATAAATCGGCTGGAAATAAATCTGAAATTGCGAGGAATCAATGTTCAGCTCGCGCTCGAGAATTCCGCAAATCGTCCTTGTCCTATTTAGTTCGTCAACATAGCCCTTGTGGCAAAAAAATATTTTCTGGCCTTTCGCGGAACGCGCGAGCACAAGCAGACGCTCCGTCAATTCCATAGCCTCGCTGTAGTTTTTCGCGTGGGAAGGAAGCTCGAGAACGATCGCAAAAAAGTCCACGTTGCAAACTGAATTTTTATCGACCTTGAAATTCTCGAACTGCCAAAAAAAATTTCGAATGTCCTTTTTCAGCGCGGCGAGATTCGACGAAAGCACGGCGAATTTGTTCGCGGAAAGATGATACGAATTGCGGCCGAAAAACTGCACGAGCCCCGAAGAAATTTCCTGCAGCATTCGGCGAAAAACGCTCTCGCTCAAGCAGCTTTCTAGATGCGCATAATTTTCAATCGAAATAATCGTGAGATACGCGCGAGGACCTTTGTTGACAATGCTTTCAAGGTGAGTTCCTGTGAGAAGCCCAGTCTGCAAATCATATTCAAGCAAGTCGGACTGCGCGCACAAATACACAAGCAGCAAAACGGCGAACGAAGAAGTTCCCGTCATCACCCAGTACGTCGAGAAAAACTGAACCAACATTATGCCCGATTCCAAAAGCGGATAAAGCGCGAACGTGATTTTCATCCGGCGCGAAATCATTTTCCTGTTGCACAAAACGGCGACCAAAATGAGCATCGCATAGAACGCGCTTTCGACATAGGTGATGTTCTTGAGCGCGCCGCGCGTGTAGCCCAAAGCCTGATCATAGCGAAAAATCAAATTGAATTTGAAGTTCAACGCGAGCACGATCATATACACGAGAATCGGCGCGAAAAGCGCGACATAGAACGCCTTTTTGAGCTTCCATGAAATCGACAGGAAGTCAAACACATAGCACACGAACACAAAAGGCGTGAGTCCGAGAAGCAGAAAGAAAAGCGAAGAAATCGCCGTGGAAAGCGGAATCAATTGCGCGTCAAAATGTTCGATATGATAAATTGAAATTATGTTCGTAAACGCCGAAAGAAAAGTGCAAGCCACGCAAATGAAAAACAAAAGATTTTTCCTTTCCCGCAAATTGAAAGAAAGGAAGGTATTGAAAAGCAATACCGACGAAAGAATCAAAATGCAAATTTCGCCAAGGCAATTGTACATAGCATTAAAATACTATATAATACTGAAAACTTTTTCAATAGGTAAAACAATCGGGGGAAACATGTTCCGGAAAATGCGAAGGGAAAAGCAGCAGCTTGCGCGCGAGGAAACGCTTGAGATCTTGAAAAACGGAAAGACCGCGATTTTGGCATTGAGCGGCGACGACGGCTATCCTTACGCCGTTCCGGTGAACTATGTCTTTTGCGAGGCGCAAGAAAATCCATGTGACGCGAACTCAAATCCGCTCGGAAAGATTTTATTTCACGGCGCGAAAATCGGCCACAAAATCGACGCGCTCGAAAGATGCCAAAAAGTGAGCCTGTGCGTGATTCAAAAAGATGACGTGATAAAAGAAAAATTGACCACGGCATACAAAAGCGTCATCGTCTTTGGCACGGCGAGAATCTTGCAGGACGAAGAAGAGATTTTCCGCGCGGCGGAAATCTTCGGACTGCGGTA
Organism: Treponema sp.; assembly: GCA_014804005.1. Taxonomy (GTDB): domain Bacteria; phylum Spirochaetota; class Spirochaetia; order Treponematales; family Treponemataceae; genus Treponema_D. Next base: position 86,382 of record JAAVAP010000016.1, read on the forward strand.
CAACGAGGACGTGCAATTCGTCCGCGATGAAATCCGCCGAACGTTCGCCGCGCTTTCCTGCGTGGAAATCCAAATCGAGCACGCCACGGGAAAGCAGGGAAGCATCTTCTTGAAAGGAAATTGACGGCGGCTTAAACAAAAGTTCTTGATTTGACTAGGCTTGCGTCCGCTAGCGGTGATAGTGCGTGCCGCACTGCACAATTTCGACGGTCTCGCCGTCAATTCGGTAGACAATCCGATTGAAGTCGTCAATGCGGCGGCTCCAGTAGCCGGAAAGATTGCCTTTTAGCGGCTCGGGCTTGCCGATTCCTTCATAGCCGCCGCGCTCAATGTCCTTTAGCAAAGCGTTCGCCTTTTTGAGGAGCTTTTTGTCCTGCTGCAAGGCAAGGTAGTCTTCCCAAGCTTCTTCTGTCCATGTTTTTTTCATTCTGCTACGCCTCAATCAATTCATGTTCGGTCAGTTTGCCTTCCTTCGCATGGCGGATTGAAAGTGCCAGCCGCGCTTGGTTTTCCGCGCTGTAGAACGGGTCTTCGTTGGAGATGTCGAACGGGATTCTGCGCTCGCGGATGACTTTCTTTGCGAAAATGTTGAATGCTGCAGAAATTGAAAGCCCCACGTCCTTGCAGAATTTTTCGAATTCCTTTTTAGTCTCGTTTTCCATGCGCACGCTTACGTTCATCATAATTTCCTCCTGAATGCGACAGCGCAGAAAGTTTTAACTTTCGAGCATCGCGACTTATGATAAGTTATTTTCACTTAAATGATAACGCTGATTCTGCGCAATGTCAAGGGCGAAACGGTGGCTTCGACAGGCTCAAACACCGTAGAACGATCGCACGTTGGCTGAACCTGTACGGGATCTTGGGACGGTAGCCCCAAGTTAAGCAAGGCAAATCCTTGCTATGTTGTCTCCCTCCAAATTTAACTTCCACCGCTTACAAGCGGGAAAGGAATTTGGCAAAAATTCGTAAAAATCGCCCTTTTTCCTGCAAAATTCCCCAAAAAAATGCAAAACCGTGCGTAAATTACTCACGACAAAAAAAATTCAATATGCTATAATTGCGCTTTCGAAAAGAATCTTGTAATGCAAGACTTTTCCTTGCGACGTGGTAGACAATGACACAAACAAACGAAAACGCTATTTCAGGAAAGACTTCTCCCAAAATGAGGCGCGAATGCCGCTTGCCCTGCGATTTTGCCATGCCGAGACCGTCGGAACGTAAAAAACCGACCTCTATTACCCCCCCCCATACAATCATATAGTATTTTTACGCAGCGATATGCGCTGCTTACCAAGTATTCTTCGAAAACTCACGAGCATTTCGCATTCATCACATAAAAATCATGAATTTGTCGCACAAAATACCTATCCTCGCGAATTTTGCAAAGCAAAACTCGTAAGCAAATCTTTGATTTGCGATGCAGGGACACAAGCACTGCGACACTTGAAAGCACTTCCGAAACCGTTTGGACGCTTCAACTGCGACTTGAAGTGCATTCGGAAACCGTTTGAAGACATCAAGTACGACTTGAAGGCACTTCGGAATCCGTTTGGACGGTTCAAGTGCGACTTGAGGGTACTTCCGAGACCGTTTGGACGCTTCAACTGCGACTTGAAAGGCATTCCGAGACTGTTTGGACACATCAAGTGCCACTTGAAGGCACTTCTGAAACCGTTTGGACGTTTCAAGCGAAATTTTTGCATAGTGCGCCAGTCATGCGGCGGCGCAAGGGGGTTTGTATGAGGGAAATCCAGTCGATTTTCTTGGGGAACATGAACAATGCGGCGCATTTTCTGTTCGTGTCGAACATGGCGGGGCGCGCGGAGAAGGATTCCGCCGTTGCGGAGAAGTGCGCGGCGCAGGTGAAAGCGTTGCGCGAGGCGGTCACGGCGGAGGACGAGAACTTGCAGATTTCTGCCAAAAGCCTGACTACGGACAAGATCGCGGCGGCGGATCGCTTGCGCGACCAATTGTATGCCGGCTACAAAAAGGCGGTGGCAGGGTACGTTAATTTCCCCATGGAAAGCATGGCGGATGCCGCGAAAGTTTTGCAACAGCACATCAAGGACTACAGGATTGACGTGCAGGCGCAGCTGGACAAGGAGACGGGGCTGCTCGTGAACTTCATCCAAGACTTGGAAGGCAAGTTCGCGGAGCAAGTGAAGGCACTTTCGCTCGGCGCGTTCGTGGAAAAACTGAAAGCCGCGAACGAAGACGTGCGCGAACTCATGGGGCAAAGGACGGACGAACGCTCCGCGAAAACGGCTGGCGCGCTCAAGGCGGCGCGGTGTGCGAGCGACGAGGCGTTCAAGATGCTGACGATGCACATGAACGCCCACGCATTGCTTGAGGGCGACTCGGATTACGCGGCGTTCATCGATTATGCGAACACGGAGATAGAGCACTTCAAGCAGGAGGTAATCAAATAATCATTTCGGCACGGTCGCTTGCGCGACCTACTGCGATGGCTTCGTCAGGAAAAAAGGGCAAAAAATAAGCAAGGCGTTGCCTTGCTATGTTTGGGATGGAATTCTTCACCATTCCCAATAAAACTATCCGCTTTCAAGCGGAAAAAACGTCCGCAATTGCGGACAAGGAGTGTTTTTATGAAAATAAAAACAACAAAGTTGATTGCCATCTGCATGGTGGCAATGATGGGGCTGTTCGCCATCGGATGCGACAGCGGCAGCAGCAATGAGACGGAAGGTCCAGATTACGGCGTTCCGAATCCGAATATCCCTGGCGGTTCTTCGGGTCAGTTCGGTCTCACCGAGACGACAGTTACGATCACGGTTGGGCAAACGAAAAAACTGACGGTAACGCAAGATGGTAGTACGGTAAAATGGTCTTCTGATAACAACGAAGTCGCGACGGTAAGCAATGACGGCACAGTGACGGCGGTCAAAATCGGCGAGGCGAACATCACCGCGGAGTCAAACGGCAAGAAGGCGACATGCAAGGTCATCGTATGCGCAACGCAAAGTTCAGGCGGCGATGAATTGTGGGATATCGATGATGGCTATCTCAGTAGGTATTATGGTAGCGAGACCAATGTGACGATTCCCGACAGTGTGACGGTTATCGGAAAGGATGCGTTCTATGGGCGCTCGCTTGTTAGCATTACGATTCCTGCGAGCGTTACAAGCATCGAGTGCACATTTTCCAATCTCACGGAAATAACATTCAAGGGCACGATGGATCAGTGGAAGGCAATCCAAGGGAGCGACAAGGTAGAAACTCCCGGCATCCGATGCAACGACGGATACATAGGTATTGAAGGAGTTCCAGAATATCTCATCGTGAAAGGCACTAAATTGACAGGATATAACGCCTACAATCTCGGAAATATCGTCATCCCCGAGGGTGTGACGAGCATCGAGGATGGGGTGTTCGATGGGTGCACGACACTCACTGGCGTGACTATTCCAAAAACCGTGACGAGCATCGGGAAGCAGGCATTCAGTGGTTGCACAAAACTCGCCAGCGTGACCATCACCGATGGGGGGGGGTACAAATATCGGCGATGAGGCATTCTATGAGTGCGAAAGTCTTACCAGTATAGACATTCCCGAGGGTGTGACGAGCATTGGAGAGAATGCGTTCTATAGGTGCAAGAGCCTTGCAAAAGCAACGATTCCTGCAAGCGTGACGAGTTTCGGGGACAATGCGTTTAATAAGTGCGAAAGTCTTGAAAGTGTGACCTTCGCTGATGGTTTGACGAGCATCGGGGACTATATGTTCTCTGAGTGTACGAAACTTGCGAGCATTGCAATTCCTGCGAGTGTGACAAGCATCGGGAATGGGGTGTTCGATGGGTGCACGAGCCTTGCGAACGTTACGATTCCTGATGGCGTTACAAGCATTGGTTATAGTGCGTTCAGTGGATGCACGGCTCTTACGAACGTAGCAATCCCCGCAAGCGTTACGAACATCGAGAACCACGCATTCAGTGGGTGCAAGGGTCTTACGAGCATAACAATTCCCGCAGGCGTTACAAGCATCGGGGACAACACGTTCAATGGGTGCACGGCTCTTGCAAGCGTTATGATTCCTGATAGCGTTACAAGCATCGAAGGTTACGCGTTCAATATGTGCACGAGTCTTGCAAGCGTTACGATTCCTGATAACGTTACAAGCATCGGTGAAAGTGCGTTCAGTAGGTGCACGGGTCTTACCAATATAGAAATTCCCAATGGTGTGACGGAGATCGGAAACAAAGCGTTCTATTGGTGCACGAGCCTTGAGAACGTGACGATTGCTAATAGTGTGACGAACATTGGGGATGAAGCGTTCAATGGTTGCACACAACTCGCCAAAATTAACATTCCTGTTGGCGTGACAATCATTGGGAAACAGATGTTCTTTAATTGCAAGAACCTCACAGAAATAAAAATTCCCGATGGCGTAACGGAAATCAAAACCAGTGCGTTTGAAGGTTGCAGTAAACTCGCCAACATTACTATTCCTAATAGCGTCACGCGCTTAGGGTATCATGTAATCAAAGATTTAGATGGCCTTAAAGAAATAAAATACAGCGGCAAAAAGGCTGAGTGGCAGGCAATCAAAGTCGAAAACAGCCAGGGTAAATATATGAGTACTGAAACCGTGGGAAACAAGGCTTCCAATCTTTTTTATATACATAAGAATAAGTTCGATGTTGTTTGTTCCGACGGGACGCTCTCTTATGGAGGCACTAACCAGTAGGAAAAAACTGCCCGTGCATACGTGTGCAAGCATTAGGCTTGCTACCGTATGCACGGGTGGCGCAAGCAAGGCGTTGCCTTGCTATGTTTGGGATGGAGAAAGGTATTCTAGCGAATGTTGCCGCATTGGAAGGCGCTTCGCAACGAGCCGCAAGGCGAATTTCCTGGCACTTTCTGTTATGGCGCATTTTAAGGAAAACCTTCCCTTCCCAATAAAATTCTCCACTTTCAAGCAAAAAAAACGTCCGCAACTGCGGACAGGGAGTGTTTTTATGAAGATAAAAACAACAAAATTGATTGCCGTCTGCATGGTGGCAATGATGGGGCTGTTCATCATAGGATGCGACAGCGGTAGTAATGAGTCGGAGGGGGGCGGATTTACTCCCGACAATGCGAATCAGATCACGCTCAGTGATACGCAACTTTTTATCCCGCTTAATGGGACAAAGAAACTGACGGTAACGCCGACCGGCATCACGGTGGCATGGTCATCTTCTGACGAATCGGTCGCAACGGTGGGCGCAGACGGAACAGTCACAGGAAACAAAGTAGGCACGGCGACCATCACAGCAACGTCGGGCGACAAGTCAGCGACATGCAATGTTACGGTTGCCGAAACAGTTTTGACAAATCCGGGTGATTTAGAAGGACCTTCCGGTTCAGGGGTAGACATTACGCTCAACTATAAGGAGTGCATACTCACACTCAAGCAAACATTACAACTGGAGGTAAAGCCAGCTGGCACAAAAGTGACATGGAGTTCAGGCAACGAGAATGTTGCAACGGTAAGCGAAAATGGCAGGGTCTCGATAAAGAGAAATGTTGGCATTAATACTGCAGGCCAAACTCGCAAGGTGGAGATTATCGCAACGACGAAAGGCGGCAAGGAAGCGAAATGCGTTATCACGGTTTGTCAGCACAGGTACAATAACAAACCACAGATATTCGATCCAAAATGCCTTTACTGCGAATTTAAGAATCCGGCTATAAGTGAAGATGAAATTGCAGCTGAAGACAACCCCTTTCAGATAACCAGCAATGCTTTCTTATCTAAATGCGTTTTACCTTATTGGGATAGGGTGGAGAAGTTAGAAATTCCCGAGGGCGTTGCAGGAATTGGATCAAACGTGTTCATTAGTAATAGTGAAGATATCCTTTCAGACTTCAAAAGTGTGACAATTCCCAGCAGCATGTTGACGATCTACGAAAGCGCATTCACTGATTGCAAAAATCTCAAGGATGTGTACTACAACGGAACAAAAGAGGAATGGGATGATATACTCATACAGCGTGACACAAGCAATCCAAAAGGCCCTGTAAATGAAAAGATGGGTTTATCAGACAACACAATAATACACGGCTACGAAACTGACGGTATCACTCCCACCACTTGGAAGATTGGAGAAAAGTAGGCGGGCAGTTCCATCGTCCATTGTATGGACGGCTACGTCACCTTAGAGTAACAAAGCAAAAGCGCGGGACGGCTATGCCGCCCCGCGCCCATCCGCACAAGCGGGCGGGCAAAAACAAGCGAGAATCTTCTCGCCACTTTTAAACATAGGAATCAATCATGGAAAAGACGGAGACACTCACAGACAAGCAGTTAGAAGGAGCATTCAAAACGTTCATGAAAAAGCGGAATGAACAGGCGGATAAAAAACAGCAGGACGACGGGGAACATTTGTCGTCCTACCCGCTTTTGGCATGGGAAACGTGCATAACGCGCTTCGCGGACGCATTCGAAAGCGGCAAGAGCGACACGAAGACGGTGGATGCCTTATGCAAGTGCCTCAACGAATATCTTGTCTGCTGGGGCATGACGCGCAATTCCAATCTGACAAGGGAACACTACGAGGAACAAGAGCAGGTTGTAAGGGCAATCCTGAAATTCCCCAAACTGTGCGGCAAGAACCCTGAGGATTTCTGCGACGAGTATGGCGATGCCTACAGGCAGCTGTATGACCTGTACGAAACGCTCAAGGGATGCTGTGCGAAGTTCAGCCGTGCACAAGAGCCAAAGGCAAGCGGAACGCTCATAAGCAAAACCATACTTGGCACACTCGGCATAGTGCCCGGCTACGACCAGAAAGTCCGCGCCGTCCTCAAAAAATACGGCATAACAACTGGCTCGTTCAATATGGAAACGTTCAAGAAATTCGCCTGTTATTTTACGAAACATCACGTGGAGACAATTGCCACGATGACAGAAGAGGCGCAGAAGCTCTGCCCGCTCTACACCCGCGCCAAGGTCATAGACTCCCTTTTGTGGTTCATAGGGTAGGAATAGTCCAATCAGGACACTGGCAGCGCAGCTTCCAGCCGCCTGTCTAAAACACCGCTTGTGGGTGGAAGAAAAGGCAGAGGAAAACAGCCGGGAACTTGCCATGTCTGGAGGATTTTAATTATCTGAAATTTTTGCAAATCTGGCTTGACTTTTGCTGGATTTGTGGTACATTAAATATTGGGCGACGTTCCGCTTCAGCGGACTTCGACCGCTTGTTGCCATGGGATTCACTCCCTTAATGTTCCACGGTCGGGGCTTCGGTTAATTCCGTGTTACCTAGGAGGACAGGCAACTTCCTTAAAATGGCTCTTTTTGAGCCGTTTTTTTTATCTGCACGAAAAAATCAATCGGATTCCTCAAAATGACAAGGCAGGACAAGCGCGAGTTTTTGAGTTTTTTGTCCACTTGCTTTTTCCTCTTGAAATTTTTTGGACAATGTCAGTTGCCGCGACTGTTCTGATGATTAACGACGCGGATTCCATACATAGTATGCGCACTTTCATCCAACACGGAGCGGGCATATTCCAACTCTTGTATGTTTTTCCACCACTTCTGGACATGGGAGTAATCCGGCGCATTCTCTATGCCTTTCACATAATATGCGTAATGGTTCGCGTAGATGACGGAGGAAACTATATCGGCAAGCTGTAGCCCGACCGTTATTTTGGAATCAGCGAACAGCGGGGCTTCTTGCAGACGAGTGAACTGACGGCCTTTCTCGTTCCCGAATATGTAGGTCTGATAGGACTTCGCGATGTCTTTGTCCAGCCCGCGCCCTTTTACCGCTCCCGCTCGCGAGTCGCAGATGATGATTCCGTCGTCAAACGTTTCGCCGCGTTCCTCGCTGCTCTCAAGATAATCGTTGAACCGTTCGAGCAGAATCTGAAACCCTTTCGTATACAGGCTTTTTGCAGAGGCGTGATTTTCCGCCGATTTTATGAACGTGACGGCAATCGGCGTTGGCGCGTTCTATGGCTGCAAGTCGCTTGCGAGCATAGAGATTCCCGAAAGCGTTACGGAAATCGGCGGTAGCGCGTTCAGAGGCTCTGGTCTTAAGACGGTGACGATTCCGAAAGGCGTAAAGGCAATCGGCATGGAGACGTTCAAGGATTGCGAGTCGCTTGAGAGCATCACGCTTCCAAGAGGCGTTACGGAAATCGGCACTGATGCGTTCTGGGAGTGTACGTCGCTCAAGAGCCTCTCAATCCCACGGAGCGTTACGAAAATCGACGATTACGCGTTCAGGGACTGCAACAATCTCACCGTCCAGTATGACGGCACAAAGGCGCAGTGGGAGGCAATAAAAAGAGGCCGCTGGGGCATCGGCAGTTTTGCCCTCCGCTGCTCTGACGGCGAGTTCAACAAGCAAGAGTGGCGGTAATTCACAGCGTACGCCGTCCGCCCCTGCCGGGGCGAGAGGATTTTAAATATCTGAAATTCATGCAAATTTGGCTTGACTTTTACTGGATTTGTGGTATATTAAGTATTGGACGATGTTCCGCTTCGGCGACTTCGACCGTATGTTGCCATGGGATTCACTCCCTTAATGTTCCATGGTCGGGGCTTTCGGTTAATTCCGTGTTACCTAGGCGGACAGGCAACTTCTTTAAAACGGCTCTTTTTGAGCCGTTTTTTTTATCTGCAAGAATTTGTCTTCCGCGCCAATATACAAATACACTTCATCTGCGCTTGCATTTTTTGCGACCGCTTCTTTCAGACTTTTCATTTGGCTTGGCGACACATACCCTTTCACAGAAATAAAGCAATTTCTTGCTTGCTCTACGCTTCTGTTATATTGGCGGGTAACATCGTGTGAAGTGTCCTTTAGTTCAAGAAAATCTCTCTTGCAGTCCTTTTTGAAAAAAGTGTCTGCCTTTTTGCCTTTCGTGTAATTCTCATCAAGCAAATAGACATCAAATCCTCTGTCGGCAAGAATCTTGCACATCGCCATTTCCGTCTTGTATCTTCCTGCGTTTATCGCTTCGATTTTTCTTTTTGAGATATGGAATCCGTCACGCCATTCGTATTCTTCTGATTCGAGATAATCCAGCAATTCTTTCCGTTCTTCCTCCGTGAGTTCCATTATGCCCTTTTCCGTAAATCTTCCGTGTTCATCTCTAGGATGAACAGATGAGTTGAAAGCCTTCTGCATTATTCCGCCATTGTTAAGAGACAGATAAATCCCTATTTAAATAGTTCCCTCCTGCATAAAAAAGCGGTCCACAGCAGGACCGCTTGGCGGCACTTAAATGCACTTTGAACAATGCACTGTCGTACCGAAACATAATGTAATTCATCTGCTTGAAAAAGTCAAGCGGTGCGTTCAAAAATAGCAAGGCGCAAGCCCCGCGCCTCTTCCTCTTGAATTTTTTTCCCAGTTTCCTTAAAATAAAATCATGTCCCAAACTTTTTATGCCAGCGACACAGTTTTCAGCGTAACGCAACTCACGAACTACATAAAGGACATCATCGAAGGCAATTTTCCCGAAGTCATTCTCGAAGCGGAAATTTCAAACTACAGGCCGAGCTCGTCGGGACACGTCTATTTCGTGCTGAAAGATTCTCAGGCGCAAATCCAGGCGGTGATGTGGAAATCCACGGCGGCGCGGCTGAAATTTTCGCCAAAGGACGGAAACCTTGTCCGCGTGAAAGGAAGGCTTTCGGTTTACGCCGCGCGAGGAAACTACCAAATCGTAATCGACTCGATGGAATTGGCAGGAAGCGGCAACATTCTTCTGATGCTCGAGGAGCGGAAAAAACGCCTCGCCGAAGAAGGCATCTTCAACGAAGCGAACAAGATTCCCCTCCCCGCTTTCCCGAAAACCGTCGGAGTTGTCACGAGCACGACGGGAGCCGCGATCCGCGACATTCTCCAAATCACTCGGCGCAGAAACAAGTACGTTGACATAATAATTTTTCCTGCCGTCGTGCAGGGCGAAGCCGCCGCGCAAAGCATCGTGCGCCAAATCGAATGCGCAAACGAATTCAAAATGTGCGACGTTTTGATTGTAGGACGGGGCGGCGGCTCGCTCGAAGACCTTTTGCCTTTCAGCGAAGAAAGCGTCGTTCGCGCCATGGCCGCTTCAAGGATTCCAGTGATTTCCGCAGTGGGGCACGAAATCGACTGGTCGCTTTGCGACTTCGCCTCGGACCGCCGCGCGCCCACGCCTTCCGCCGCCGCGGAAATCGCCGTTCCGATTTTGGACGACGCGCTTTATTTTTTGGAGCAAAAAAAATCCGAGTTCGAAAACGAAATCCGCCGCCGCGTGGAAAACTTGAAATTGATGATAAAAGAATTTTCTCCCGAAACGATGGAATTGAAATTCAGGAGCATCGAGCAGCCGCTTTTGCAGCGATTCGATTCGGCAAAAGAAAGCCTGCTTTCAAACATGACCGAGCGAGTGAACGGCGCGAAAACTTTGCTTGAAAAGCAAATCCTGATTTTGGAGAACGCATCGCCCGCCGCGCTTTTCGAGCGAGGATATTCGATGGTGAGAAATTCGAGCGGAAAAATCGTCCGGAGTTTTTCCGAAGTTTCGCTCGGAGAAAAAATCGAAATAATTCCTGCCAAAGGAAAAATTTTCGCCACGGTGAATTCGGCGCAAAATTAATTTTGCATAGTTAAGGAGAATGCGATGAAAAATTTTGAAGAGAATTTGGAACGGCTCGAGCAAATCAGCCAGAAAATCAAAAATCCCGAAGTCACGCTCGAAGACGCGCTCGCTTCGTTCGAAGAAGGAATCAAGCTTGCAAAGGGCATGGAAAAAGAGATCGACCGCATCGAAGGAAAAATCCAAGTCCTGATGAACCAGCCAGTCGCAAGCGCAGGCGATTCGCCCGAACTGGATTTGTTCTCGCAAACCGACGACGCGACGGGAAGCGCGGGCGCGCCGAAAGAAGGGCTTCGCCAATAATTTTTTGCAAAACGATTCCAAATAAAATCATCATGGAAGAAAAATCGGAAAGGCAAATAAAAATTCTCAATGCGGAAGTCGCGCGGAAAATCGCGGCAGGCGAAGTGATCGACCGCCCGAACGCCACGCTTCGCGAACTTTTGGACAACGCCGTGGATTCCGGCGCGACGCAAATCGACGTGGAAATTTTCGGAGGCGGCATCGAGAAAATCCGCGTTGCGGACAATGGCTGCGGAATGTCAAAGGAAAATCTTTTGGCGGCGGCGCATCCTCACGCCACGAGCAAAATCAGCACGGAAAGCGACCTCTTGAATCTTTCGACGCTTGGATTTCGCGGCGAGGCTTTGGCTTCGATCGCGGCGGTTTCGCGCCTTACGATTGCGAGCGGCGCGTACAAAATGCGTTGCAGCATCACGGAAGACCATTTGATCGAGCCTTCGCAAAATGTCGAAGGAACGATCGTCACGAGCGAAAACCTTTTCGAAAATTTTCCAGCGCGAAGGCAATTTTTAAAACGACCCGCAAGCGAGACGAAAATGTGCCGCTCGACATTTTTGGAAAAATCGCTCGCCCGAACCAACATCGCGTTCCGCCTCAGCGTTGACGGCGAAATCCGAAGCGATTTGAGCGCAGGACAAACTTTGGCAAAGCGTTTCGTGAGCGCGCTTGAAATCAGGCAAAGCGCGGATTTGTTTTACGAACTAAAAGGCAATTCCACGAACGGCGAATGGAATTTCAAAATCGTAATCGGAGATCCTTCGATTTCGCGCCCAGACAGAAAAGACATTTTCGTTTACGTGAACGGAAGGCGCATTTCGGAATATTCGCTGCTCCAAGCAATCGAGTACGGAGCGCAGGGATGCTTTCCGAACGGCACTCATCCTGTCGCCGCCCTTTTCGTGGAAATGCGTCCGGACTTGGTGGACTTCAACATTCATCCTGCAAAGCGCGAGGCGCGTTTCAAGGACATCGCGCAACTTCATCACGGAGTGAGCAGCACGCTCAGAGAATTTTTCCGCGCGTACACAATCAAGACGATGAAGGAGCAATATTCCACGCCGTTTTTGGCAGAAGCTGCTTCAAACGATTCTGCGAATTTTTCGGAGAAAAAAAATTCTTTCGAAAGCTCGCCTCGTTCCGACGCGCCACAAATCGCGCGCGCTTTTTTTGAAAACGAAAATTCCGAAGCGAAAAATATTTTTACGAAAAAAACAATTCCGCCGATTTCGAAAAATTTTTCCCCCGCGAACTACAGTTCCAGCATAAGCGGCCGCCCTTCGTTTTTGAAAGTGGCAGAACCGAATGCGGAAAAAAATTCCGCGCCGCGCGATTTTCACAGAAGCGAAAATTCCTCGACTGAAAATTATTCTCTTCCAAATCCGCTCAAAACGGAAAACGAAAATTCCGCAAAGGAATATCAAAGCGCGTTTTTTCCAAAGGCGCATGTTCAAGGCTACGAATTCCGCTATATCGGATGCACGCTCGGAACATTCATTTTGATTGAAAAAAATTCCGCGCTTTACGCGATCGACCAGCACGCGGCGCACGAGCGTTTTTTGTTCGACAAAATCATGGGCGGAAAAAGCGAGACGCAAAAACTTTTGATTCCGCTCAAAATCGCGCTCGATTCGGACGAGGACGAGCGGCAAATGGAGGCACTTGCCCCGCAACTTTTTGAATGCGGATTTTCCTGCGAAAAAATTTCAGAAAGCGAATGGCAGTTCACCACGCTGAATTCGCTTTGGAATGGCGACGCGCAAGAATTGAAAAAAAGGCTTTTCGAACGCGGAGTCGAGCCGCGCGAAATCATCCGAAAAATCGCTGCGATGACGGCATGCAAGGCAGCGGTAAAGGACGGCTACATTTTGGACGACGCGGCGGCGGAAGACTTGGCAAAAAAGGCTTTGGATTTGCCGGATCCGCATTGTCCGCACGGCCGTCCAGTCTACACGGTGCTCACGCGCGAAAATCTTTTCGCCTTGGTAAAAAGGACATAGAAATAAACTGCGCGCAAATTATTGCGCGGCCGCAAGCAGCGTGTCCACTTCCGCTTTTTTGTAAGTGGGATTTTTTTGCTGCAAGATTTTCAAATAGGCTTCCGCATTCGCAGTGTCTTTCAACGCAATGAAAACTTTCGCCACTTCGATGTAAGTGTCCCAATTGCTCGTATCGGAATTGAGAATCTCAAGGTAAGTCGTCTTGGCATTGTCAAAGTCGCCCGCGCCCGAATACGCCTGCGCCAAATTGAAGCGGACGGTATTGTCCTTGGGATTTCTCCTGATGGCGTTCTGGAAATAAGTGATGGCGTTCGAATAATCCTTTTTGGTGAGATACGCGCTTCCCAAATTGTTTTCCAGCTCAAAACTCGGACTTGTATTGTACGCGTCAAGATAGAACGAAAGCGCGGCGTCCGCGTCGGGCGGATTCATGTTCATGAACATTTTGCCAAGATTTGTCTTGGTCTTCGTGTTGCTCGGATCGAGGACAAGGACCTCCTTGTAAAGGGTTATGGCTTTGTCGGCATTGCCGAGCGTGTCCTCGATGAGCGCGTAATTGTACACGACCATCGCCTTGTCAGAATTCCGCCTAAGCGCGTCCATCTGCTCGTATGCGAGTTTCGCGTTGCCTTGCGCGGCGGAAAGTTTATTCTGGTTGAAAAGCGCGGTCGCCAAATTGTAATGAGTTATCGGATCTTTGTCGCCAGGCTTTAGAAGCGCGATGGCGCGGCGATAGCAATTTTCGGCCTCGGAATTGTTGCCCATTCCGGCATAGACCGAGCCGCATTCGTTCAAAGCCTGCGTGTTCACAGGATCAAGTTCGATGACTTTCTTGTAAGCGTCAAGCGCGCCCTTCGAATCGTTGAACGCAGTGTTCAAAATGCGGGCTTCCTCCAAATATGCGCGGGAATAATTCGGATTCACTTGATGCGCGTTTCGAAAAGCCGCCAGAGCGTCCTTGTTCAGCTTGAGGCGTTGGCAAGCCATTCCCAAATTGAAATACGCGGGATCGAAATTCTTGTTGTACCTCACCGAAGACTCGAACGAAGAACGAGCCGCGGTATAATTTTGAAGGCGGAATTGTGCGCGTCCCAAATTATAATAGTAAAGATAATTGTCGGGATCATTTTGTACGGCGGACGACAGCTCTTTTTGAGCCTTTTCCCAGTCGCTATTTTCGATGTAATTCATTCCCAAAATATAATGCGAGGCCGGATCATCTTGATTGTTGGCAAGAGCCTTGTTCACATATTGAATTGCGGCGGAATTGAGTTTTTTTCTGCGTCCTTCATCTTTTTCGCTGGAAGCCGCATCGTACAAAGCGCCTGCGATTTCGCTGTATTTCGACGCGCTGAATTCGGGCTCGCCCTCGGAAAGCGGAAGTTGGCTTGAAGCCTGCTCGAAATTCAAAAGCGCGCTGTCGATGTCGCCAGTGTTGAGGTCGGCTTTGCCGGCGAGAACCTTGTTGTTCACCGAATCAATTTTCGTCTTGAGTTCCTTGTTCTTTTGAGCAAGAGCCTCTTCCTTTGCCTTGCGTTCGGCGTCCTCTTTCTTGCGCTGTTCTTCGGCGGCCTTGCGTTCAAGGGCTTCTTCTTCCGCGCGGGAATTTTCGCTCGCGCTACGTTGCTGTTTCGCCAAAAGTTTGTTTATCGTTTCCTGATTTCGCTCGTTTTGTTCGCGCAGGGCGTTCGCGATTCCGTCCGTGTCAAAATTGAAATTCGCGTTTTGCGAAGCGGCATTCTGCGCCTCGGATTCTTTTTTAAGCGCAATCGCTTTGTCCAAAAGTTCGTCGGCTTCCTTGTCGTTTATGTCCGCCTGCAAAAGTTCGTTCAGAAGGCGCATCGCGTCATCGAACTGTCCTTTTTCAAGATATTTTTGCGCCAAGGCGAGCGTGTTTTCCCGCTGCTTCGCGAATTTGTCGCCGCTGCCAAGCCAAACTCCGCGCGTCGCAAAAAATCCAAGCAAAAGCAAAATTGCAATCACCGCGACAATCGCGATCACCGCCCCGCCCTTCTTTTTTTTGGAATCATCGGGGGAAACAGCCACATTTCCAAAAGTGGCGGCATTTTCCAACGCGGCTGAATCATGCGAAACATTCGCGGCAACGCCCGCAGAATTTTGTCGAAGAATCGTTTTTTCTTCCGACATCTGCGCCGCTCTTGAAGGCGAAGTCGCTTTCGTAGTTTGAGCCGCGCTTCTCGCCGCCGCAGCTACAGTTTTTGTAGCTACAACAGGTTTTGCGGCCGCCATCGATTTTGCCGACATTTCAGCAGCGGGCTTTTTTACATCCGCTACGGTTTCGGTTTTCCTTGCGACGGAAGTTCGCGCTTTTTTCGCGGAATCCGCAGATTTTTCAGTCGCTTCGGTCAAGGACATTTTTTTTGCCGCGCCGGCCGTTCTTGCCACCGCGCCCGCTGATTTTTTTGAAGCATTTTCGTCTGTTTTCTTTTCCACAGATTCATTATCGGCGATTTTTCGTTTTGCCATAAAATTTTCCCTTTTTATTCGATGTCGGAATCGTAGTCATAATCGAGCGCGTTTTCCGCATCCGCGCTCATGTTCGTAGCGTCGGAATTCTGCCGCAAGGAATTTGCCACGTCTTCAAGCAATTTTCGGCGGCGTTCTTCTTCGGCGGCGCGCGCTTCTGCGGCAAGCCTTTCTTCTTCCGCGCGTTTTTCCGCGGCAATTTTTTCTTCCTCGGCGCGTTTTTCCGCAGCGACCCGCTCCCGTTCGGCGCGTTCCGTGGCAAGCCTTTCTTCTTCGGCTTTAATTCGGGCGGCTTCCTGCTCGGCGAGCGCGGCGGCTTCTGCTCTGGCGGAAATTTCCGTTTCAATCAGCGAGATTATTCTTTCGATTTGCGGACGCTGGACGCTTTCTGGACGCAGCGCAAGATAACGCTTGTAGTCCGAGGCGGCTTCGGAAAGCATGTCGAGTTTTATTTCAGTGTTCGCCTTGTTCAAAAACGGCTCGGCGTAGCCAGGATCCGCCACAGTCGCCATCGAAAAACTCTCGAGCGCGGATTGAAATTCGCCCATTGAAAAATAGGAATTTCCCATATTGAAATAAAGAAGTTTTTTGTTCGTGCCAGAAGCGGACAAACCTTTTTTGAACGCTTCCACGGATTTCGTGTAGTTTCCGATTTGATAGTAAGAAAGTCCGAGATAATTGTATTCCGCCGGAGTCGCGCTTCCCGAATTGACGGCGGTTTCCAAGGGAGCAATGGCTTCGGCAGCCTTTCCCTGCTCGAAAAGTTTCGTTCCCTGCGAAACTGATTTTTTCGAAGCCGAATCCTGCGCCAAAACGACATTCGCGCATAAAACTGCGAAAAACATAGCCCGCAAACACTTGTATTTTATTTTCATATATGCCATAATTACACATAAAACCAAATTTTTCAATACTGGTAACTTAATTTTGGAGAAAAGTCAAATGGGTGTCGCTCAAATTGTAGCTATCATTTTTTTGGGAACTATCGTAACTATCCTTACTTTTGTGGCGGTGAAAAACGTCGCTTCCCCGAAAAAAATCGACGGAATCCAAAGGCTTCTAAAACAAGGAAAAACGCAGGCCGCGATAAAGGCTGCGAAGGGATTGATTCAAAAAAATCCCAAGGACTATTTCGCGCACTATTATCTCGGACGCGCATATTTGGCGGACGGCAAGAACGAACTCGCTTTGATGGAATTGAAATACGTGGACAAAAACGGAATCTTCGACGGAAAGCAGCTTCCCGAACCACAATTCCGCAAGACGATCGCCGCGCTTTATTCAAAATTCGGACAGCAGGAAGACGCGCTAAAGCAGTATTTGCTTCTCACAAAACTTGAGCCGAACGTGGCGGACAATTATTTTCAGGTGGCGCAAGTCTACGACGCGAACAACCGCCACAACGAAGCGATGGGCTTCTACGACAAAGTTTTGCGGCTGGACAAGCGCAATGTCAAGGCACACGCCGCGATGGGGCTTTTGCTCTACCGCGCCAAGCAAATCAACGAGGCGAAGCGTGAAATAGACACGGCGATCAAGCTCAGTCCCGACACTTATTCCACTTATTATTATCTCGGAAAAATTCTCAAGGACAGCAAGGATTTGCCGGGCGCAATCAAGGCGTTCGAAAAAGGCCAGCGCGACGCGGAATACCGCCAAAAGTCGCTTATCGAAATGGGTTCGTGCTATATGATGGGAAACAGCGTGGAAAACGCGATGAATTGCTACGAACGCGCTATTTCGGCATCAAAGGACGCGAGCACGCCCGAAACAGTTTACGCGCGATATTTTTTGGCGGCATGCTACGAAAAAACGCGCAAAATCGACAAGGCAATCCAACAATGGGAAGCGATTTCCGCCGTGCAAAAAAATTTCCGGGACGTTCCGCAAAAACTCGCCGAATACAAGGATTTGCAGGCGAACGATTCGCTAAAAGAATACCTCACGAGCACGGAATCGGAATTCGTGGAAATTTGCAAAAGGACTTGCTCAAAGGCGATGAGCTGCCAGCCGCAACAAGTCGATTTGAAGAAATGGGGATGCCAAATAGTCGCGACGGACGCGGGCAATTCCGACTGGCGCAGCGTCAGGAAGCAGTCGTTTTTGCTTTATTTTTTCCGCGAGTCGAATCCCATAGAAGAAAGCGTCGTGCTCCGCGCCCTCGACGAACTGAAAAGCAAAAATTGCACCAAGGCGTACATTCTTGCCAGTTCCAATTTTTCTCCGACGGCGAAAAAGCAGGCGGAAAATCGTCCCGTGGAACTTGTCGGAAAACAGGCGCTCGAAATGTTGCTGGACAAGGCCAGTTGAAAAGATGAAAAATGCCGCGTCGTTTTTCTTCAAAGTCAGCGCGATTTTACGCGAACTCTCGCAAAAGGAAAGGCCAATTAAGTGAAAATTCTTTGCGTTTCGGACGAAATCGATCCTTTCATCTACAATTCTTCGGTCAAGGAAATTTTCGGCGACGTTGACGCGGTTCTGTGCGCGGGCGATCTTCCGATGGATTACATTGATTTCATCGTGTCAACACTGAACAAGCCCACATATTTTGTTTTCGGGAATCACAACTTAAAAGAGTATAAATATTACCATAAAGATCCTTCCACGATAAGTTATTCGAATTCCATTCCGGCTGCGGCATCGCATGGGCACGGCGCAATTTACGCGGGCTTCAAATGCTTTGCCGACAAAAATCTTCTTATAATGGACAAGCGCACGAAAAAAATGCGCCCTCTCCTGCTTGCAGGCGTTTCGGGCTGCATGGACTACAATCACGGGCTGTGCCAATATACGGAATTCGAAATGTCGATGAAACTTTTTCTTTTCGCGCCGAAACTTCTTTGGAACAAGCTACGCTACGGAACATTCCTCGACATTTTCCTAACGCACGCTTCTCCGCGCCACATACATGACAAGGACGATCCGTGCCATCGCGGATTCGTGTGCTTTGCGAATTTCATCAAAAGATACAAACCTGCGTTCATGGTTCATGGGCACATACATCTTTACGACAAAAACGAGGAGCGCGTGGGCGTATACGGCGGCACGACAGTCGTAAACGCCTACAGCCACCATGTGATAGAAATATGAGCACGATGAATTTTACCACACAGACAAGCGACGATTTCAACAAGGCAAAGTCAAAGGCCATCGTCAACGAAATCCAACACTTCCTCAAACCTGAAGAAGCCAAGCTGATTTCATTCTACGACCTCAAGGAACTGCTCCACCCCGACAACGAAACTTACATCGGAATGAAAACCGTTCCCGTCGCGAGCATCGTAGGAAGCGAAGGCCGCTACAACGACTTCGACAATATGTTTTTCCCGAAAAAATCGCACCTGAAAAACCGCTGGGAAAGCATCGATCGGGCGCACCTTCAAAATACGATTCTTCCGCCAATCAATCTTTACGAAATCGGCGGGCTTTACTTTGTGCGCGACGGAAACCATCGAGTTTCGGTGGCGCGCGCGCGCGGCATCGAATTCATCGACGCGGAAGTCACTTCATTGCGCACCGAAATCCGCCTCAAGCCCGGCTACACAATTCAATATCTTCTCAAGCAAATCATACAATACGAAAAGCGCGTCTTCTATTCCGAGACCGCCTACGGCGACATCACCGACGACTGGTCGCTCGACTTCACCACGCCTGGACAATACGACGTGATTTACAACCACATTCTCACGCACAAATATTATTTGAATTTGAGCCACACTGAAGAAATTTCCATGCCCGACGCGATAATTTCATGGTACAACATGGTCTACACGCCCGTGCTTGCGACAATCCGCCGCCACAAAATGATGGTGAAATTCCGCCGAAGAACGCCCTCGGACCTTTTCGTTTGGCTGGTAAAATATTGGGAAGACTTCAAGGCAAAATACGGCGAGGACACCCCGCTCGACAGCGTGATTGACGACTTCGAAAGCGAATACGGCGACTCATTCATCGGGAAAATCGCCAAAATCAAAAATCTCATAAAGTCCATCAAATTGCGCAAAAACACCCGCGCGAACAAAAATAAAACTTGACTTTTTTTTCGCGCAGTGCTAAAATATATTTGTGAGTTTCGGCTTTGGCCGCATCTCGCAAAACTTTTTTTTGGAGAAATAAATTTTGCCGACACTCGATGTTTTCGCCTACATACCATTGTTTGCGGTCGCCGCGCTAGTATTGGCGACAATCGTCTTTCTCTTTGTCGCAGTCGTTAAAAATTCTGCCAAGATAAGTTTCATTTTCTTTTTGTCTCTTTTCTGCGTTTTGTTCGGCGCGATTTACACCGCATTGAAGCCAAACATCGTCTATTTCTCCGTGTTGATCCTGCTCGCCACATTGCTGATTCTCCCCTACGCCATCGTCAAGGCGATTTCCGATCCAGAAGAAAGAAAATCTGGAGAAAATTCCATTTCCATGACAAAGGGCGGCAAAAAAGTCAACGTAGTTTACGAGGAAGTGAACCGCGACATCATGGATGTCCAAAAGGATTTGCTTGAGCGCGCGCTCACGGAAACTGCGAATCCCAACGGAAAAGAAAACGTATTCAAATATTATTGCGACCAAGCCATTGAATTTACTGGCGCGAACGGCGCGATGATTCTTCTGCTCGATGACATGGAAGACGTGATTTCCGTGAAACACCTTGAAGGCATGTTCGTTCCGCCGTATATTTTGCCCGAAAACATTCCGCACAAGCAAAATCGCGTGGACATGAGCATGAAATATGCCCAATTCCCGCTCAAAGACAACATTTTCGGCGAAGTCATTTCAAACGCAAAGGCGGAACTCATCACGGAGCCGCTCAAAGACGACCGAATCAAGCAAAATGAAAAAGAAGATTTCCTCAAATGCGGCTCATACATTTTCGTGCCGCTCATAGCGCAGTCGCAGTCCATCGGAATCATGGCGCTCAGCCGCAACCACGACATGGAGCCATTTTCCGACGATGAATTCTCCACTATGAAGAAGTTGGCCGACATTATGGCCATAGCGATTCATTCGATTATCGTGTACAACGATTTGATCGAGCGTTCCAACATTCAAAAAGAAAGCGAAATTGCGTCGCGAATCCGCGATTCTTTCATTCCAGCGAAATTGCCGCTGCTTCCGGGAATCACGGTGGGAGCGTTTTACACAGCGACGGAATCGATTTGCAGCGACTTCTACGACCTTCTCGTTGCGCGCAAAGACAGAATCGCGTTTATCCTCGGGGACGTTACTGGAAAAAATCTCACTTCAATGACGATCATTACGCAAATACGCGCGATGCTCCGTCTTGTCATCAACACGACGCAGACTCCAGCGACAATCATGAGTTGGGCAAACCGGGGCTTGAATTTCGAGGCGAGCACTGATCATTTCGCAAGCATTTCGTTGATTTTTTACGACAGCGTTTCACAAAAAATTACCTATTCTTCCGGCGGAACAAATCCGATATATATGTATAAAGCGCAAGATTCGAGCTTTGCAAAGATTTCGGACGACAGCGAGCCAGTAGGAATGGAAAAGGACACTGTCTACAAGGATAAAGAAATCGAGCCAGCGAGCGGCGACATTCTTGTTACTTGCTCCGACGGTTTTATTGAAGCGCTCAACATCGATGGCGAGCAATATTCTGTCGCTCGGCTTGAGAAAATAATAAAGGCTAACGCGGCTTTGTCTGGCAAGGAAATTGCCAATAAAGTTCGAGAAGATATTGAACTTTTCTGCGGAAGCGCAGTTCAGCATGATGATCAATCAATTCTAGTCATCAAGGTTAAATAGGAGGCAAAACTTAAGTATGGAATTGAAAATAAGGAAAAACGACGACGTCTATATTATTGACGTGAACGGCGAAATGGATTTGTACAATTCATACAAAATCAAAGAATTGGTCATGAAAATGCTTGAAAAAAGCGTCAAATTCTTCGTGATCAATTTAGAACAGGTGGATTACATTGACTCTTCCGGAATCGGTGCGTTGATTTACATCTGTTCCACCATCAAAAAGATGAATCTCAAACTTGCCATCGCGAGCGTTCACGGTTCGGTAAAGAAAGTCATCGAACTCACCAAGCTCACGGGATATTTCCCGATGGCAAACAGCGTGGAAGAAGCGCTTTTGATGGTCAAGGACTAGAATGGTCAAGTCATTCTACGACTTTTATGCGAAGTATTTTGATGGAATTTAATACCCCCCCCCTAAGCCTGTAGTTTTTTATGGAGGTTGCTATGGCTGATGAATTGAAATTATTACGTTCAGATGACAACGACCCGTTGTTCGACAAAACAAATATGCTCAAAAAGGAATTCCCTTCGGATTTCCGCCAGATTAGATATTTTACGCTTCTAATCGTTCAGGCCGCGCCTATGGAAATCAAGGATACGAACTTGCTTGAGCAACAGATTTCGGAAATCATCAAAAACGCGGTGAAGCACGGAAACAAATGCGACATCAACAAGAAAGTTACGGTGTGGTATTCGTTCAGTCCGACGCATGCCCACATCATCGTGCAGGACGAAGGCGAAGGCTTCCAAGATTTGGAAAAATGGAACGAATTCAATAGAAATCGCGCAAAGGCTTTATACGAGCAGAATTTTGAAGAACTTTCGCAGTATGCGTCTTACCACACACAGACAAGCGACCAGCAGGACGGCGGAAACGCACTTTTTGCCGCGCTTGAATATTGGGACGGCGGATTCGTCTACAACGGAAAGAAAAATGCCGTGGCGATGCTGAAAAAATATCAGACAAAGCATCACGGCTTGAATGTGAACTAGCATGCTTTGAATCAATTGCAACGGAGCGCGGACTTTGTCCGCGCTCCGTTATTTTTTCCTTGACAAATTCAAAACCGAGTGTTATATTATAAATAGTCGCGTGATGCGCGGCAAAAGCAGATTATTTGGGGGTGCACCGGTTTCGACGGTTGCGAGAAGCCCTGTGCTGCGGGCGGGAGTGAAGGATCCCTAATCTGACAAAAACTATAACTGCCAAACGTAAGGAAGACGAAGAGTCTTACAACGAACAGTTAGCTCTCGCTGCGTAAGTAGCGACTTAAAGAGCCGGAATCCGAATTGCGACGCTCTTAGCGATTTGGCATTCTGTTACAAACAAGGGCTTGCTTGTCGTCGTTTTTGGCTGGCGGCAGGGACTTTTAGTCAAAATACGGAAAAGACGCTTGTTATGCTGCTACCTTTTCCCGACAACCACCTCGCATGACTACGCCTGTAGACGCGCTTGGTTTGCGCATTCGGACGGGGGTTCAATTCCCCCCATCTCCATCACTTCCTCGGACTTGCTTTTCAACAAAGGAAAATGTTGCAAAGCAAGCCCGAAGTCAATTTAAAAAAGCCCCGTAATTTTTCCGTCGTCATCGATGTCGATTGCAAGCGCGGCTGGCATTTTCGGCAAGCCCGGCATCGTCATAATCTCGCCCGAAAGTGCCACGACAAATCCCGCGCCAGAATAAAGCTGCACGTCGCGCACTGGAAAAGCATAGCCGCTCGGCGCGCCGAAAAGTTTTGGATCATGGCTTATCGAATTTTGAGTTTTGGCCATACAAACCGGAAGATTTCCGTAGCCCGATTTTATGAGCACGTCGATTTTTTTCAAAGCGGCTTCAGCAAATTCCACACGTTGTGCACGATAAATTTCTTTTGCAAGCGTTTCGATTTTTTCTTTCAACGGAAGCGAATCTTCGTACAAATAATGAAAATTGTTTTCGCCGCGTTCCACGGTTTCCGCAACAACGCGAGCAAGTTCAGCAGCGCCTTCCCCGCCTTTTTCCCACGCCTCGCACAAAACCGCGCGCGAATCATTTTGTTCGCAAAGTTTTTTCAGCGCGGAAATTTCTTCTTCGGTATCGCTGGAAAATTTGTTCACGGCGACGATTGTCTTCACGCCGAACTTCGCAAGATTTTCCAAATGCACTTTCAGATTTTCAAAGCCGCGTTCCACCGCCGCGACATCGGGCGAAGAAAGCGCGTTTTTAGGAACGCCGCCGTGCATTTTCAACGCGCGAATCGTCGCCACGACCACAACCGCATCGGGCGCAATTTTTGCCAAACGGCATTTTATGTCCATGAATTTTTCCGCGCCTAAATCCGCGGCGAATCCCGCTTCGGTGACAACGTAGTCCGCGCTCACCAAAGCGCAAAGCGTCGCGTTTACTGAATTGCATCCATGCGCGATGTTGGCGAAAGGTCCGCCGTGCACGAACGCAGGATTTTTTTCGAGCGTCTGGACGAGGTTCGGGCGAATCGCATCTTTGAGCAAAGCGGCTACCGCGCCCACACATTTCAGTTCGCCGAATTTCACATTCTGCTTTGAAAAATTCTGCGCAATCGTAATGTTCGCAATTCGTTCTTTTAATTCCGAAATCGTTTTTGAAAGGCAGACAATCGCCATAATTTCCGAAGCCACGGAAATCTGGAAATGGTCTTCGCGCGGAACGCCGTCGGTGCGTTTTCCCAAACCAGAAATTATGTTGCGAAGTTGGCGATCGTTCAAATCCACGCAACGTTTCCAAGAAATTGTGCGCGGATCGATTTGCAATTCGTTTCCCTGCTGAATGTGATTGTCGATGAGAGCGGCGATTAAATTGTTGGCGGCAGTGATTGCGTGAATGTCGCCCGTAAAATGCAAATTGATGTCTTCCATCGGAACAATCTGCGCAAAGCCGCCGCCGCAAGCCCCTCCCTTCACTCCGAAGCAAGGACCGAGCGAAGGCTCGCGCAAAGCCGCCGCCGCGCGTTTTCCGATTTTGCAAAGCCCGTCAGTCAAGCCAATCGTCACGGTGGATTTCCCCTCCCCCGCAGGTGTCGGCGTAATCGCTGTTACCAAAATCAATTTTCCGCGAGCAT
Organism: Treponema sp.; assembly: GCA_014804005.1. Taxonomy (GTDB): domain Bacteria; phylum Spirochaetota; class Spirochaetia; order Treponematales; family Treponemataceae; genus Treponema_D. The sequence continues at coordinate 110,614 of JAAVAP010000016.1, forward strand.
TTTTTTCCCGCGCCTTTTCTTGCAGTTCGCGCAATTTCGGAAAATTTATTTTCGCCTTGTGCTTGCCGTAAAGTTCGAGCGCACTTTCCTCGATGCCAATTTTTTTTGCCACTTCCGAAATCGCAATCATTTCATTTTTCTGCGCAATTTCAATATCAGTCATTTTTTCTACTCCTATAAAAAGTCAAAAAGAAATTTGCAACATTATTTTTCGCATAAAAGCGAAACTTCGTCTGCCGTCATTTTTTTGTATTCGCCGGGCGCGAGATTTTCGTCCATCGCGAGCGCGCCAATTTGAACGCGCTTTAAATACAAAACTTCGTTTTCAAAAACGCGGAACATTCGTTTAACTTGATGAAATTTTCCTTCGCAAATCGTAAGAAAAACTTCGTTCGCATTTTCCGTGAATTCGATTTTTGCAGGAAGCGAAATGAATTCGCTTTCCGCGCCTTCCGCAGGAATTTGAAATCCGCGCGAAAATTTTTCACGCAAAACTTCGCGTTCATCGGAAGAAATATTTTTTTCCAAGCGCACGAAATATTTTTTTTCGCACAAAGTTTTCGGCGAAATCAATTTGTGCGTGAGCGCGCCGTCAGTCGTAAAAATCAAAAGTCCTTCCGTGTCCGCATCGAGCCTGCCTACCAAATGCAAATGCGAAGCAAAATACGGCGTGCGATAATTTTCATCGAGCAGTTCGAACACGGTCTGTCTTTCCCCCTCCTTGGAAGTGCAAACAGTTCCTGCGATTTTGTTCATCATAAGATAGACATTTTTTTCGAGCGCGAGCGGATTTCCGTCCACGAGAATTTCATCGCGCTCCAAATCAATGTGCGCATCGGGCGCGTAAACAATTTCGCCATTCACGCTAACTGCGCCAGAATGCAAGATGCGTTTCACATCGCGCCGCGTTCCCAATCCAGCATGAGAAAGAATTTTGTCAAGCCGTTCCATAAACTTCCCTGATTTTCAACATTGCGCACAACATCAACTTTACTTTCGATTTTCCAACGGAATGTACTTGCGCTCGGGACAAATATTTTTGTAGGCAGGACGATAGATTCGACCGCCCGCCACAACTTCTTCGATGCGGTGCGCGCTCCAGCCCGCGATTCGCGAAATGGCAAAAAGCGGAGTGTAAAGCTCGCGCGGAATGTCCAGCATCGTGTAGACGAAGCCTGAAAAAAAGTCAACGTTGGCGCAAATCTTTTTTTCCGAGCCGTGAACTTTGTAGATGACTTCGGGCGCAATCTTTTCGATTTTTTTGTAAAGCCGAAATTCCTTGAGACAATTTTTTTCCTTTGCGAGGCGTTCCGCCAATTCGTTCAAAAGCAAGGCGCGAGGATCGTTCACAGTGTAGACCGCGTGCCCCATTCCGTAGATGAGACCGGTTTTGTCGTAAGCCTGGCGCGAAGCGATTTTCGTGAGATACGCGCGAATCTCGTCATTGTCCGCCCAATCTTTTACGTTCGCTTTGATGTCGTCCATCATTTCCATCACGCGGATATTCGCACCACCGTGCCTGCTTCCTTTGAGCGAGCCGATGGCAGCAGCAATCGTGGAATATGTGTCCGTGTCCGCAGAAGAAACGACGTGAACTGTGAGCGAGGAATTGTTTCCGCCGCCGTGCTCCGCGTGCAAAATGAGCGCGAGGTCGAGCACCTGCGCTTCAAGCGGCGTGTATTTTTTGTCGGAACGAATCAATCGCAAAAAATTTTCCGCCGTGGAAAGTTCGGGAAGCGGATTATGAATGTACATGCTTTTGTCGTCGTAGAAACGCCGCTTTGCCTGATAAGCATACGCCGCCAAAGTGGAAAGCCGCGAAGTTAGCTCAATGCACTGCCGCATGATGTTTCCCACGCTGCGATTTTCAGGATCGTTGTCATAAGAATACAAAGCTAAAACTCCGCGCGCGATTTTGTTCATAATTTCGCAGGACGGCGCTTTCATAATCATGTCTTCCGTGAAATTTTCCGGAAGCGTCCGATAATTTCCAAGGTATTCCGAAAAACGCGCGAGCTGCTTTTTGTTGGGCAGTTGTCCGAAAATCAAAAGGTACGCCGTCTGCTCATAGCCGAATTCAACACGGCGTTCAGTGTCGTGAACCAAATCCGCCACATCGTAGCCGCGATATAAAAGGCGCCCCGGAACCGCGATTTTGTTTCCGTCCTTATCGATTTCATAGCCCACGACATCGCCAATCTGAGTCAAGCCGACAAGAACGCCCGTTCCGTTCGCATTGCGCAAGCCGCGCTTTACATTGTATTTTTCATACAAATCGGGATTGATCGGATCGTTCTTTTGCGCCAAAATCGAAAGACGCTTTACCAAATCTTCCTCGGAATCTTTTTTCACTGCACCCTCCACTTTTTATCCTGTGTTTTTTCGAAAATATTTTATAGCACAAGCAAATCTATTTCAAGTAGCCACATCACTTCACGACAAATGCCGTTTCACTCACGAGAATCTTTTGACATTGTATAAAATTCTTGCAAGAAATTCAAGACAAGAAGAAAAATATCAGCAATTAAAATTTTGTTGAAACTTCGCGGCAATTCAATTTTCGAGCGGAGCGATTCGAGTTTTTTACGAAAAATTTACGTCCACGCGCACACGAAATTCAGGCTTTCAAAAACTTAATTTATAAGCAACTCATCTCTTCCAATATTTTTTAACTTGTGATAAAATAGAAACTCGCGCATTGAATGCGATTCTTCGCTGCATTGCGAAATAATTTTTTACGGCGAATAAAATTGATTTTTCTTCGCTTGTAAAAAATTTATTAACATTTTATCCAGGAGTTTTTTGAATATGAAAAAAACACTTTCGGTTTTTGTAGCTGCTACAGCTTTGGCTTTTTCAGCGGCGGCCTACAATCCGCCTGTACAAGGCGAAAATCTTTTTTACCTTGCGCATCCGGAAATGATTTCCGGCGGAATTTCTACGGCGGGCGGCGGAATTCTTTCCGTAACGCCTGAAAGCACTATGATAAATCCCGCGCTGGGCGCATTGGAAAAACGCATCACGCTGGATTTGGGCTATACCGCGATGTTCAATTCGGTCGGCTCCGACAAATATGGTCAGGCGTTCGGAACGGGAATCATAGTTCCTACGGACTGGGCGAATTTTACCGCCGAAATTGAAGGCGTGTTCGTGCCGTTTTACAATATGCATTTGGGAAACAGCATAAATTTCCGGACAAGCGCGTCCAAGCGATTTATGGAAAACCTTTACATAGGAATCGGGCTTGGCTTTGGCGGATTTTGGGGAAACGGCACGGACTGGATGCTCACGGCGGATGTTGGAGCTGTCTACAATTTTGGCGACATCGCTTTCCTCAAAAATTTCCGCGTGGGAGCGAGCGTGAACAACGTCGGAAAAACATTCAACAACACAAATACAATTGGAGTAAAGTCGCGGGCGGGAGGCGACTGGTCGGGATTTCCGACTTTTTCCACAATCCGAGCGGGCGCAGCCGCCGAATTTGTTCGTGCTGAAAATTTCGTGCTCGGACTTTCGCTCGACGTGACCACGAATTTTTTCCAAAACATCATTTTCGACAGCGGGCTTCAAATGGAAATAGCGCATTTTCTGCGGATAAATTCTTCGTGGCAATTCAACGCGCGCGAGGCCGGCGAAGGCTGCAATTCATGGATTCCCACAGTCGGGGTCGTATTTAAATTTAACATCGGAACTGATTTTATGAAAAGGGATGATTGGGCGCGCAGCGAAATTTGTCCTTCGGTGGCATGGAAAAATGTTGACGGCGACATCAATCTGATTTCCGCGGGCGCGGTTTTGCGTTTGGGTGAATTGGACACGGAAGGTCCTGTCATCGAAATAGAATAGATTTTCGGCGCGTGAAATCTTTGCGTGCCGAATAAATTTTTATTCGCGAATTCTTGTCGATAACATCAATGCAAACGTTATCACGGACGCGAAATTTTTATGGGAGCTTTTATGAAAAAAAATTTTTTGCCAATTTTGATTTTTTCTCTCGCGTCGAATTTTTTTGCCGCAGAGACAAAATACATCTCGCCGAACAATGACGGCGTTCAAGACGAGCTTGTCGTGAATTTTCGCGTCAAAGACAAGGGAAAGATCTTCAGTTGGGCGCTTGTCGTGGAAGACGCGCGAGGAAATGTCGTTCGGACGATCGGAAACAAAGTCGCGCTGCCGACGGTTTTCAATATGAAAAATTTCCTCAAGGCGGCGAAGACAAAAAAAAGTTCGATCGAAGTGCCGCCCACGGTTTCTTGGAACGGCGCGATGGAAAACGGCGAGACCGCTCCGGACGGCGAATATTTCTATTACATCGTTGCGAGCGACGACAGCGGCAATTCAAGCAAAACTGCAAAATCGTTAGTCATTGTTGACAACACTGCGCCGCAAGTTTCGATTTCGGTTGTGCCAGAAGGACAGCGAATTTTCGGCGAAGGCGAAAAAGTCAATTTCGCAATCGGACAAAGCGGCTCGAAAGAAGACAAATGGCTCGCGACGATTGCCGACGCGAACGGAAAAATCGTGCGAAATTATGTTTGGGAAAATTCCACGCCCGCGTCGATTGAATGGAACGGCACGGACGACAACGGAATCATCGTGCAGGACGGCGTTTACAAATATTCGATAAGCGCGACCGACCGCGCGGGCAACACGAACGAAGATTCGGAAGTCGCGAACATAATTTTTTCCGCCGAAAAACCCGCGACGAACATCATGATTGTCGGCTCGAAATATTTTTCAGTTCCGCAAAAAAGCAAAATCAATTCTGTAACTTTGGACGTTACGATTCCCGAGCCACGGGCTGGAAGCGGAAACGCGCTCACAAATTGGAGCGTGGAAATTTTGGAAAAATCCGGAAAGCCCGTCCGAACTTATTCGGGAAAGCAAGGAAGCGAAATTCCTTCCAAAATCGTCTTTGAGGGCAAAAATGATTCGGGCGCACAAATCGCGGACGGCGAATATTTTGCCCGCGTGAACGCCGAATATTTGAACGGCTACAAAACGCCCGCCGTCAATTCTCCGATTTTCGTTTTTGACACGACGCAGCCATTTGCGGCCATTTCCAATTATGACGAGATTTTCAGTCCCGACGGCGACGGAAGCAAGGATGTGTTCACTTTGCGCCAAGGCGCGAAAAAAGACGACGGCGCGCCAGTGAAAAAATGGCTGGGAAAAATTTTGGCGGCTGGAACAAACGACGCGGTTTTTGAATACGATTTCGGCGCGAACTTGCCCGAGCAAATTTCTTGGAACGGAATGGACAAAGCCGGAAAAATTTGTTCCGACGGAAAATATGATTACGAAATTTCTGCCGAAGACTTGGCAGGAAATTCGTTCAGCGCGAAAACAAAAACTTCGTTCACATTGGACACTTCAAAAACCGAAGTGATGCTTTCGGCGAATCATCGCGCATTCAATCCAAACGGCGAGCGCAAAAACGTGACTTTTTCGAGCGTCCTGAAATCGAGCGCGGTAAAATCCTACAAGTTTGAAATCAAAAATCAAAGCGGCGTTGTAGTCTACGCGCAAAATGCGAACGGAGGCGTTCCCGCAAATTTCGTTTGGAACGGAAATTCTTCCGACGAAAAAATTTGCCCGGACGGAATGTATTTTGCTTCGATTTCAATCGTTTCGGAAAACGGCTCAAGCGCGCAGGCGCAATCTCTGCCAGTTTCAATCGACACGGTTTCGCCGTTTGTAGAAGTCTCTCTTGAAAGCGCGATTTTCTCCCCCGATGGCGACGGCCGAAAAGACACGCTGAAAATTGCCACGACGAATTCGACAAAGGAAACCGAATGGCTCGCGCAGATTTTGGAAAACGGCGAAAAAAATTCTGTCGTAAAAACTTTCGAATGGAACGGATTTTTCGCGGGAAAACAAAATTCCAATTTTGAATGGGACGGCAGCACGGACAACGGCAACAAAGCGGCGGACGGAAAATATTCGCTCGTGATAAGCGCGCAGGACGAAGCCGGAAATTCCTTTGAAAAGAAAATCGATTCGATTGTGCTCGATGCGCGCGCGACGACGGCTTACGTTACGGCGGAACGTTCGGGAATTTCGCCGATTTCAGCGACTGGACTCACATCGCAAAAATTCGCGACGCGCCTTTCTTTGAACGAAGGAATCGAATCTTGGACATTCAATGTCGAAGACGAAAAAGGAAAATCGGTGCGCTCACTTTCCAACGATTCAGCTCAAATTCCTTCGCAATTCATTTGGGACGGAAAGGATTCTAACGGAAAAGATTGCGAGGGAAAATTCACAGGGCATTTGACAGTGAATTATTCCAAAGGAAATTTCGTGGACACGAAAACCGCGCCTTTCATCTGCTCGGTTACGCCGCCTGTTTTGAGCGTAAAAACCGAGCCCGATTTTTTCAGCCCGGACAACGACGGTGTTGACGACGATTGCTTCATCACGCTCGGCGGAAAATCCACGTCGAAATTTGCAAGCTGGAGTTTCGTCATAAATTATCCTGAAAGCACGGGAAAAACTTCCGCATTCTGGAAAACTTCGGGCGGCGAAAAAATCACTCCGCAAATCACGTGGGACGGATTGAGCAACACAAGCCGCGAAAGCGACGGCACGGCTGAACGCGTCCAGTCGGCGATGGACTATCCTTACACGTTCACGGCGACGGACAGCCTTGGGATGACGACGAGCGTTTCGGGAATCATTCCTGTGGACATCCTTGTAATTCGTGACGGCAACAATTTGAAGATGGCAGTTCCTTCGATAATTTTCCGCGCGAACAATGCCGACTTCAAAACTGCCGCAGAAGCGAAAGGAAGCCAAGTGACAAAAGAGCAGGCCGCGAACAACGTGCGCGTCTTGAAACGCGTCGGCGAAATTTTGAAGAAATTCCCAGACTACACGGTAACAGTCGTGGGGCACGCGAACAGAACCGGCGCGGCGGGCGAAGACGAAATCCTGCTTTCCCTTTCCGACAGGCGAGCGGCGTTCGTAAAAGATTGGCTCGTGCAAAACGGCGGCATTCCGGCGGCACGGCTTTCTTCGCAAGGCAAGGGCGCGTCCGAGCCAGTGGCGGCTTTCAACGACAGCGCGAACTGGTGGAAGAACCGCCGCGTAGAATTTATCCTGCACAAGTAAAATTGTAAAAGCGGACGGTTAAAATTGGCGACAGAGTGCTGTCGTCAATTTTAATTTTGAGTTTTTTAGAAACTCGTTTATTCATTGCCATTTCTCACTTCGCTGCAAAACGGCTTTTTTCATCGTTGAAAACCAAGGAGCGTTTTATGAAAAAACTTATTCAAATTCTTGCGGTTTTGTCGTCCGCAACACAAGTGTTCGCGTTCACGCCGCACATAAACAAAGGGCGCATCGAGGAAATCAGCGTTGCGCGGGCTTGTGCGGAAATGAAAATTCCCGAAGCGGAATTAAAGGAACTGAACAAGAATTGTTTTCTTTATTTAGACAGTACTTTGTATTTTCCGCCAACAGAAATAGCAGCGGAAGAAAAAGTGCCTGAAATCTATAAACAGACTTTTGAGGAAACGACAGAAGTTTTGTACCGTGTCTTTATAGCCACGAAAGATGAATACGCCGCATCGACAGGAAAAAACTATTACAACAGTTTTCAAAAAATTTATTATGTAAATGGCGGCTCAAAAGGAAATCTTATATTTGCGGATTATTATCATGGTGACGTAGATCTAAAAATAAATTCCGACAGTCCTTATGTCATTCAAAGAAACCTGATGCCCATCATCAAGAACAACAAAGTTGCAGGAATTATGTATTATGGGATGGAAACCCATTCGAGTTATGCGCATACGGATGAATATGAATCTATACTTGACTTAAAAAGCGATCATCATACTCACCGGGCAGTGGTGTTTTGGAGCGACGACTTTTCCAAAATTGATTTGGCAGGTGGAAACGCGAAAAGTGACATACATATTGAATGTTCAAAACCTCTGATTGATGAAAACGATGTTTTCAGATATACGATACAGAACGCGTTCGACAAGAATCCTGCGACGAGTTATGTGGAAGACACGGAAGATGACTTGATGTATGTAAGCCTTGGTTTGTCATATAAAACTGTAAACGGAAAAACGGAGCGCATTGAAAATAAGAAAATCGCAATAATAAATGGATATGCCCAAAACAATGATTTATACCTAAAAAACAATCGGGTAAAAGAAATCAGTGGAAATACTTATTCGAATGGAGAATTGTTGTTTGAGGATGATGACACATTGTTTTTAGCAGATTCTACTTTAAAATACCAGATTTTTGATTGGGCTCCTAGCCAAAGTTTCTCTGTGCAAAAAATTTATAAAGGTTCTGCTTTCAATGATACATGCATTGCAGAATTAGATTTCTTCAATGAAAAAATGAAATGGGTATTTGGAGGCGTGGAATGAGTTTTTACAGAATTCTTGAAGTACCATATTTTTCACAAAGAGAGAATAAAACAGTTTGGCGCAGAAGATCTACATTTGGTACAAAATGATGCACAATTCAAATCTTTCTGAAAACTCACGCCCAAAATTGATGGCAACATTTTGACATCAATTTTGGGGCATTTTTTATAAACCAAGTTTTTGAAAAATTTGAATTTCAGATGAAACGACACGCGCCATTATAGTGCGCCAATCTTGTAAAATATTCACTTGAGAAAAAATTCTTTGTGCCGAAAATTTCATTATGTCGCAGAACAGCTACGAAAAGCCAGACTTTTGGTCAAAAAAAGCGTTCGCGGAAAATTACCCCGCGCGTTCCGTCTACAAGCTCGCCGAAATCGACGAAAAATTCGGCATTATAAAAAAGAATTCCGTCGTCTTGGATTTGGGAAGCGCGCCCGGAAGCTGGACGCTTTTTCTCCTGCGCAATTTGGGCAGCGGCGGAAAAGTCGTTTCGTGTGATTTGAATCCGCTCAACAAAGACGTGGCCGCCGAGAATTTGATTTTTTTTCAAGGCGACTTGAACTCAAAGGAAACACGCGAAAAAATTCGGGCGCAAGGTCCGTTCGATTTGGTAGTATGCGATGCGGCCCCTCCCACGACAGGAAACCGCACCGTGGACACGGCGCGTTCTGAAAGCCTTGTGGAAATGGCGATTTGGTACGCAGAAAACATGCTCAAGCCAAGCGGGAATTTCGCGGTGAAAATTTTCCAAAGCGGCGCGGAACAAAAACTTCTTTTGAAAATGCGCCAAATTTTTTCCAGCGCGAAGGCATTCAAGCCAAAAGCATGCCGCAAGGAAAGTTTTGAAACTTATTTGATCGGAATCCAAAGGCGCGGATAGTTTTTTTCGAAAATGACTGATTTTTGAAATCGAATTTTCCGATAATAAATTTTGTCAAACCCAATTGAAAAAAAATAGAAAATGAGGTATAATATGCGTGTATCTATGTTTTTAAAGAAGAAATTTTTGCAGCTCAGCATAACATTTTGCGTGGGCGCGTTCATTGCGGGCAGCGCATTATATTTTTCGCACATTTCCGAAGACGGACGCGGCGGCCTTGAATTGCCGAGCGCGCCGAACGAAACGGTCATTCGCGAAGCAATTTCACATGATGAAAACGCGGAAAGCCTTGTGGAACATTTGGAAAGGGCGGAAAACGCCGAATTCGCGCAAGATGAATTCCAGCCGCTCACATACATTACCTACAGAATCCGTCCAGGCGACATGATAGGCAAAATCGCGGAGCAACATTCAGTTTCCACGGACACGCTTGTCAGCGTGAACGACATCAAATCCACTCGCACAATTCAAGTCGGCGAATACATAAAAATCCCTTCGGAAAAAGGAATCTTGTACACTGTGAAAAAGGACGGCGAAACTCCGATCGAAATCTCCGAAAAATACGGAGTGGACGCGGCAAAATGCGCGTTCGTGAACAATTTGAATTCGGATTCGCAGTTGCATTCTGGCGATTCAATTTTCGTTCCTGGCGCGGAAATGGATTCGATGACGCTCGCGCAAATCAACGGCGATTTGTTCCGCCGCCCTATTCACGGACGATACAGGCTCACTTCATATTTTGGCTGGCGACCGAGCCCGTTCACTGGAAAGCGTTCATGGCACGGCGGCTTGGACATGGCCTGCCCCGCATGGACTCCGATTTACGCGGGAATGGACGGAAGGGTAGCAGAAATCGGCTACAACAACACTTACGGAAATTACGTCGTCATAAATCATTCTGCCGGATACAAAACTTTGTACGGACACATGGTCGTGCGAAGCACGGATGTGAAAGTCGGGCAATATGTCACCACCAGCACGATAATCGGGCGCGTCGGAACCACTGGAGCCAGCACCGGAAACCACGTCCACTTTACGGTCTACAAAAACGGAAGGATGATAAATCCGCTCAACTTGATGGGAAACTGAATTTCAAGATATTTCTGTCAAATCATCAAGCCTCGACGAAAATGTCGGGGCTTTTCTCTTTTATTCCGCGCGAATCATTTCCAAAAAGAATCGGTCTTGCAATTTGGTTGCTTGTCGCCGATTTTCGTGTTTATCAGTTTCACGAAAAAATCGATGTTCCCGCGAATGAAAAGCGCGCAATAAATCGTGATCATCGCCGCAAATTCCATGGACACGCAAATCTTGAGCGCGGCAGATTCGATTTGACGCGAAAAAATCGCGAAGACGACGAAAAGCAGCAACATCGCGATTCCGCCGAGAATCCATTTCGGAAGCGAAATTGGATTTTCCATTGATTCGTCCGAAGCGTATATTTTTTTCATCACGGCGGAAATAGAATCGTCGTTCACCAAAACGTCCTCGCCAAATGATTTTGTCGCCGCGCTTTCGGCCTTTTTCAAAGAGCGCACTTCGCTTCGGCAATTTTCGCACAAAAGCAAATGCAGCGTCATAAAAAGCGGCACGCTTTCGCCTTTGTCGAGTCCCAAATATTTTTCCATGACGGCAGAACATTTTTTCATTAAAGCAGTCCTTTTGAAACAAGCTTATCCCGAAGGATTTTTTTTGCACGAAATATGTGTGACTTTACAGTATTTTCCGGCAACGCCATTATCTCGCTTATTTCGACATAGGAATTGTCATAGAAAAAATAAAGGTCGATGCAGACGCGATATTTTTCATCCAATTCCTTTACAGCTTCGCGAACGGCTTCTTTTGTCAGGCGGCGCAACTCGCTTTCTTCAGGAGTGAGCGCGTTGTCGGGCAGAGCAGTTTCGTCGGCAATGGAAACATATTCGGCGCGGCGATTCACCGCGTTCACCGCGGTATTGTACGCCAGTCGAGTAAGCCAAGTGGAAAAAAGCGATTCGCCGCGAAACTGGGAAAGTTTTGTGAACGCCTTCAAAAAAACGTCCTGCACGAAATCTTCGGTGTCGGCGGCATTTTTGAAAAAACTCATTCCAAGCGCGGCAACACGATTTTTATAAAGCGACATCAGTTCGGCAAATGCCTCGGTATCGCCAAGCAAAACTTGGTTGACAAGAAGAAAGTCCCGTTTGTAAGAAGCCTCGTGCTCCTTGCTGAAGGAACGCTGTCTTTTCATTTTTGCCTGAAATCAGGATTCACTTTGTAAAATACTAGCAAGCCGATTCCAACGACAAGCGGAACAAGTCCGCCCAAAAGCAAATACGAAAGCCCGTCGATAAGCGCGAAAAGCGTAGTCAAAATCGCGCCTATGCCGACAAGCAGGATTCCGCCCAAAAGCGAAAAAGTTTTCAAGCCGAATTCCGTCTTATTGTACGTGCCCATGCGAATCCTGAGTTTCGTCTCATGGTGCGCCCACAAAAGATAAAAAAACAAAATCGTTCCGCCAATTGCGATTCCTACAATCGGAATCAGGGCGATTATCACTTGCGCCGAATGCGACGCAATTTCCGAATTCATGTTTCACCTCGCATCAAAAGTTTCGTTTCAAACAGCGTCATAAATATGACACCGTTCGCGTAAAAAAGTTGCGTGATTTCGTGATTTGAGTTCAATCCAAAAAAATGTAGTCGTCAAAATAAAGCGCGTTCAGCTCTCCCAAACGCAATTCCGAATTGAACAAATCCAAGAGTTCTTCTTTGATTTTTTTTTCGCCGATCGAAAGGAGCGCGTTTTTTGTCTTGCTTGAAAAATATTCCACGAAAAACGAAGTGAAAAGCCGCTTGCGCGAAACCAATTCTTCGTAGAATGCGCTGTCGTCGCCCTCGTAGGAAAGCCACGGGGTCACGACCAAGACCGCGCCGTTTTTGTTTTCCGCATCCGACTCGTCAGGCATGGCGATTATGCGCAACGTCCCGAATTCCTTGAACGCCTTAAGATTTTTGTCCGCGCCTTTTATTTGCTCCACGCCCGCAGGATCGCTTTTGCGCAAATTCATTCCGGGCCGTTTTCCCAAAACAAATGCCGCCACGCTCGCAAGAAAAATCAGCGCACTCAACGCGACGATTGCCGCAACGAGAATCATGTTCGCTTCGAATTTTATTTTTTTCATTTCGGACATTTTAGCGCAAATCGAATTATAATTCAAGTGAATCGCGCTTGATTTGGAGAGGGCGGGAATTTTTAACGAATCATTTGACTTAAATATAATTATTCTATATAATTGAAAAATGGACATTCTATTCGGGACGTCGATTTCTTCCGGCATCGGAAGCGGCAAGGCGTTCGTAATTCCGGAGCCGACGCAGCGCATAATTCCTCAAACGCCGATTGCAATCGAACAGCTCGAATCAGAATGGTTGCGCTACACTTGCGCCCGCGACTCGGTTTCCGCGCAAATCAAAATCCGCCTCGAACAAATAAATTCGCAAGGCAAGGACGCGGACAAGACGCAAAAAGATATTTTCGAAACCTACGCGCTGATGCTCGCGGATCCTGTTTTCAACGGAGAAGTGGAAGACCTTTTGAAGCGCGAACTTTTCAATGTCGAGCACATTTTAAAATTGAAAATCGAAGAATATTCGAACCGTCTGCGCGAAAGCGGCAACAATTATTTGGCGGAGCGCGGGCAAGACATCACGGACATTTTCGGGCGCGTCATAAACGAAATGCTGAATCTCCATCCGTTCAATATCGAAGAGATTCCTGAACGTTGCGTTTTGATTGCGCATTCATTGAGCCCAGGCGATTTTTCGATTCTTGCCGAAAAAAAAATAATCGGCATCGCGCTCACGCAAGGCGGCGCTTCAAGCCACATTGCGATTCTCGCGCGAAATTATTCGATTCCAGCAGTTTCCGCAATTCCGAAAATCACGAAGAAAATCAAAAACGGCGAAACCGTGATAATCGACGCGGACAAATCCGAAATCATAATCGAGCCGGACAGCACGACCATCGACAGTTACGTCACGAAAATAAAAAAGCAGAGCGAGCGCGGCCAAGAACTTTTGCAATTTCGTTCGCTGCCCGCAAAGACAAAGGACGGAACAAAGTTCAATCTTTATGCGAACATCGGAGCGCCGCAAGAAGCCGAACGCGCGTTGCAAGAAGGCGCGGAAGGAATCGGGCTTTTCAGGACGGAATTCCTTTTTATGAACGAGCTGAATTCCGCGAACGCAAGCGCGATTAGAACTGTTACAGAAGAAACTCAATTCGAAGCGTACAAGCGCGTGCTCGAAACGATGAAAGGAAAGCCCGTGACAATTCGCACGCTCGATCTAGGCGGCGACAAGCTTTTGAGCCTTATGGACGCGCCGAACATCGAAGAAAAAAATCCGCTTATGGGACTTCGCGCGATTCGCCTGAGCCTGAATTATCCGAGGCTTTTCCGAACGCAGCTTCGCGCACTTTATCGCGCGAGCGTTTTCGGCGACCTTCGCATAATGCTTCCGCTCATCACGGATGCAAGCCAAATAAGCCAAACCAAGGCAATCATAAAGCAAGTTTGCGACGAACTGGAATCCGAAAAAATTCCGTTCAAGAAAAATGTTCCACTTGGCATAATGATTGAAACGGCCGCCGCAGGAATTTGCGCCGCGTCGCTTGCAAAGCAGGCGGACTTTTTTTCAATCGGCACGAACGACCTCACGCAATACACAATCGGAGTTGACCGCGAAAACACGAACGTTTCTTCACTCTACGACGAGTTCCATCCCGCCGTGCTTTTTTTGATAAAGCGCACGGTTGACGCGGCGAAAAGCGAAGGCATTCCAGTTTCGATTTGCGGAGAAATGGCATCGCGGACGGAAAGCCTTTCAGTGCTTGCCGGAATCGGAGTGCGCAGTTTGAGCATGAGTTCGAATTTGATTCCGCTCGTAAAGAAAAACCTTTCCCAAACTACGATTTCGGAAATGAAAAGCGAAGCAAAAAAATATTGGAAAGAATTATGAAAAAAAATCAGGACGCGCCTTCCGCGCGAATTTCGGACGAAAAAATAAAATTCGACTCAAGCAAAAATTATGTGAACCTTCCGCTCGTCGTAATCGCAGGCCGCCCGAACGTTGGAAAGTCAACGCTGTTCAATCGCTTTATGCACAAGCGAATCGCAATCACTGATCCGACGCCCGGCGTAACGCGAGACCCAATCGAAGGCACGGCTTTTATCGCGGGAATGCCGGTGCATTTGATGGACACAGGCGGCTTCAAACTTACGCGCGATGAGCGCGAAGGAAAAAGCCAGGGCGCGAGCCAACGCCGAGTTCACAAAATCAGCACGAACGCTCTCGACGATCTTGTGGTGGCAAAAACCGTCGAGATGCTGCAAAAGGCGGATTTAGTTCTTTTGCTTTTGGACGCGGAGGAAACAACTCCCGAGGACGAAGAATTCGTCGCGCTGCTGCGCCCGCATTGGCACAAAGTGATCGCGGCGGTGAACAAAACCGAAGGCGGACGCAACGAGGCTTTGGCATGGAACTACGCGCGATTCGGCTTTGAAGATTTGGTTTTGATTTCCGCAGAACACGGCGACAACATCACGCCTTTGGCGCAAAAAATAGTTTCGCGCTTGGACTTTTCGAAAATAAAGGAAGGTGAAGAAGATTCGCCGCCAATTCGAATCGCGGTGCTCGGAAAGCCGAACACAGGAAAATCAACTTTGACAAATCGCCTCACGCACACGGAATCTTCGATTGTAAGCGACTACGCAGGAACTACGCGCGACGTGGTTGAAGGCACTTTCCGTTACAACGGGCGCGACTGCATTATTTTGGACACGGCTGGAATCAGGCGCAAGGCAAAAGTAAAAGAAAACGTTGAATATTATTCTGTGAATCGCGCGATAAAAACGCTCGACGAATGCGATGTCGTGTTCCTGCTCATTGACGCGCAAGAAGGTCTTGCCGAGCAGGACAAGAAAATCTGCGCGCTTGCATACGAGCGCGGCCGCCCGATAATTTTCATTTTGAACAAATGGGACACACAGGAAAAAGGCAGGACGGCGGCTCGCAAAGCCGAAGAGGACATACGCATAATGTTCGGGCAAATGAACTTCGCTCCAATCGTGGAAACTTCCGCATTGAACGGCGACGGAATGAAACGCCTCATGGACACCGCGCTGGAACTTTACGAGCAAGTCAACCGCAGAATCGAAACTTCGGCTTTGAACAACGCGCTCCGCGACTGGCTTCAAAAATATCCGCCGCCCGCAAGCCGAACGATGCATTTTAAAATTCGCTACATGACACAGATCGGCACAAGTCCAGTTTCGTTCGTGATTTTCGCTACGCGCCCTGAATCCGTGCCGCAAACATACATCGCATTTTTGAAAAACCGAATTCGCGAAGATTTGGGGCTTGACAAAATTCCGGTTCAACTGGAACTCAAAGCAAGCCGCAAAAAATGGGAAGATTTTAAGGGAAATGGCTGAAATTGCGCATTCACTTTAACACGAGTTTTGGCAATTTAAAAGCTGAAACTTTTCGCCGTTGAAAAATTGAGGGAACGAGAATGACATATTCAATCGGACAAGTCGAGGAAATTACAGGCGTGAAGCCGCATGTCCTGCGCTATTGGGAAGAAGTGATTCCCGGATTCGCGCCGCAAAAAAATTTGAGCGGAAGGCGCACTTATTCCCAAAGCGACATCGAAAAAATCCTGCGAATCAAATATCTCATTTACCAAAAAAAATTCACAATTGAAGGCGCGCGAAATCAAATCATAAGCGAAGCGGATTGTTTTTTGGACGGAAAATCCGCGCTTTCGCAAATTCAAAAAGCCAAGGCTGAACTTTTGGATTCGTTTTTCACGATAAGAAAATATCGCGAGAATTCAGATTCGAAAAATTCATCGGAAGGTTAAAAATCCAATTCGGAAAACAAAATGAGCAAAACAATTCAAAAACTTTTCGACACAAAAAAAATTCCGCAAGACGCGCTCGAAGTCCTCGAGAATTTCGACAGAATAATTCAGGACATATTTCCCGCGAATTCAAAGCAAGAAAGCGCGCTTCCAAAACAAATCCGCGACTTGAGCCACCAAATGACCGACGAACGCGAGCGGCGCAAAAAAGGCTACATGAACGAAAAAACCGCGCTCGTGGCATACACGCGATATTTCATGTGGTGGAATTTGGTGCGGCTCACGAGGCTTTTTTCCAATTTGGATTTTTCGTTTTTGCGCGACGGCGACATCTGCCTCGACATTGGAAGCGGGCCGCTCACAGTGATTTGCGCGCTGTGGCTTTCGCAGCCTGCGCTACGCAAAAAAAATCTCGTTTGGCACGCGATGGACATTTCTCGCCAAGCCTTGAATTTGGGAGAGGAAATTTTTCTTTCGATTGCGGCGAAAACCACCAAAGCAAAAAATTCCGAAGAAAGCAAAAACGGAAATGCGGATTTTCTTCCGTGGAAAATAATCCGCGTAAAAGATTCGCTCGGCGCGAGCATCCGCCAAAAGGTCGCGTTGCTCACTTGCGCGAACGTCTTCAACGAAATTCTGCAAAGCGAATCCGCGCCACCCGATGCGCTCGCAAAAAAATATTCAAAGGCTCTCTTTCCATATTTGCAGGAAAACGCTTCCGTCCTGCTCATTGAGCCGGGAGTTCCGAATTCGGCACGATTCATTTCTCTGATGCGCGACGCATTTTTGCGAAACGGATTTTTCGCCGCAGCTCCTTGCCCGCACCAAGGAAGATGCCCAATGGACGGACGCAGAGCCGGAAAAAGCGGCGCGAGCGGAAAATGGTGCAACTTCGCGTTCGAAACCGCAGACGCACCGAAAAGACTTTTGTCGCTTTCCGAAAAGTCCGGGCTTCCAAAAGAGCGCGCCGTGCTTTCATTTGTGTTCGTGCAGAAAAACGCGGGCGCGAAAAAACTTTCTGAAAAATCGGAACAAAGCGAAAGCATTCGAATTATTTCTGACACGATTCATCTTGCGCAAAGAGGCGCGCGCGGACACTACGCCTGCGCTCGGCAAGGATTTTCACTTGCGATTTGCCCGCCGGGAAAAAAGGTGGAATCAGGCGATTTGATTTTCGACGCGAAAGAAAAAAACGAGCGCGACGAAAAAACGAACGCGCTCATTTTTGAAATCTAGATAATTAAGTCCGCAAGAAACTATTTTGACGCAAACTTTAAACTTTTAGTTTTTTGTTTATGTCTTCGATTAGTTTCACGATGTCGGCATCGCTCATCGAGGAGAAGCTTCGCAAAGAACGCAAAGGCATGCTCTTTAACATTCCCCAAAGCATCTCGTCGCTGACGGCGGCCTTGGAACTTTCGCCGCGCTCTTCGCCGCCCGACATTCCCTTGAATGCCGCGGAAACGATCGGCGTTGCGAATTCCTTGGCATCCTCGTCTTCCATCAACTCTTCGAACACAGTGTTCGGCTCCACCTTGAACGGAAGTTTTTGCGTGGAAGCGACGCTCACGCTTTTGCAAAGCCTGATGTCGCGCGAAGAAGCCGCGGCAAGGATTTCATATTCTCCGCTCGGAACAAACCAATCTTGAAGGGCTGCGCTCCACATCGCGAACGCGCGTTTTGCCAAAGTCATTTTCACGGTTTTGGATTCGCCGGGCTTGAGTGAAACTTTCGCGAACGCCTTCAATTCCTTTTGGGCGCGCATTTCACGGAACGGAGATTTCGGCGCAACGTAAATCTGCACGATTTCCTTTCCTTCGCGGCGGCCAACATTTTTGACATTGACGCTCACTTCCAAAGTTTCCTCATCGGTGATTTTCTTCGCGCTCAATTTCAAGTCCGAATACTCAAACTTTGTGTACGAAAGTCCGTGACCGAACGGGAAAAGAACTTGCATGTTTTTCTTGTCGTAATATCGATAGCCAACGAAAATTCCTTCGGCGTAATTCACGTCTTTTCCGTTGCCAGGGAAATTCAAATATGAAGGATTGTCCTCGAGTTTGATTGGGAAAGTTTCTGCGAGTTTTCCGCAAGGATTTGCGTCGCCGAAAAGCAAGTTGAATTGCGCAGTTCCAACTCCGCCGCCAGCGAGATAGCTTTCCAAAATCGCCTTGACATTGTTCGCCCAAGGCATTTCCACGGGAGCGCCGTTGTGCAAAACAACGACAACATTTTTCTGCACCTTCGCGATTTCCTCGATGAGCAAATCCTGATTCTGCGGCATCTTCATGTGATCGCGGTCATAGCCTTCGGATTCATAACTGTCGGGAAGCCCCGCAAAAATCACAACGATTTTCGCCTTTTTCGCGGCAGCCACGGCTTCCTCCAAAAGAGCCTTGTCCTTGGACTTGTTTTCTTTGAGATCGTAGCCGGCAAGATGCTTGACGGAAAGTCCAGCCTCCTTCGCCGCGTCCAAAAACGAATCCACTTTCCAAGCGTTTATGTGGGAAGAGCCGCCCCCTTCGTAGCGAGGAGTTTTCGCAAACGCACCCACAAAAAGAATGTCGTCTGCGTCTTTCTTTTTCAAAGGCAAAAGGTTCGAATCGTTTTTCAAAAGAACCATCGATTCCTGCGCGATTTTGGCGGCCTCGACCTGATGCGCCTTTTTGTCGAAATTTCCAGCCTTGCGCGAATCAACGAATTTGAACACGATGCGCAAAATGCGCTCGACGGCTTTGTCCAAAACGCTTTCGGAAAGTTTTCCGCTTTTTACCGCCTGGACAATCTGTTTGTCCGTGCAGCCGCCCGAATACGGCATCTCAAGGTCAAGTCCTGCCTTCAAGCCCGAAACGCGATCGTTTACCGCGCCCCAGTCCGAAACGACGTATCCTTTGAAGCCCCATTCTTTCCTGAGCAAATCCGTCAAAAGAAATTTGCTTTCCACGGCAAAAGTTCCGTTCACACGATTGTAGGAGGCCATAATCGTATCGGGCTTGCCTTCTTTCACAGTTTCTTCGAACGCGGGCAAATAGATTTCACGCAAAGCGCGCTCGTCGATATTGCTTGAGCATGACATTCTGCGGAATTCCTGATTGTTGGCGGCGAAGTGCTTGACGCTAGTGCCGACGTTTTTGGACTGAACGCCTTTGACATACGCCGCGCCCAATTTTCCGGCAAGGAAAGGATCTTCGGAAAGATATTCAAAGTTGCGCCCGCAAAGCGGAGAACGCTTTATGTTGATCGCAGGTCCAAGAATCACGGAAACGTCCTCCGCCTGACATTCGTCGCCGAAAATCTCTCCAAGATTTTTCAAAAGTTCCGTGTCGAACGAACACGCCGTAAGGCAGCCGCTCGGAAAGCACACCGCCTTGATGCTGTCGTTCATTCCAAGGTGGTCGCCTTCCAAGTCCTGCTTCCGCAAGCCGCTAGGACCGTCGCTCACCATCACCGAAGGAACATCGAGACGCGGAATCGGCTTCGTGTGCCAAAAGTCCAGTCCCGAACAAAGCCCCGCCTTTTCTTCCAGAGTCATCTTTCCAACCAACTCTTTGAGATTGCGCTTCATAAAATCAGCCTCCTGAAATTCTATATTAAGCCCGCAGGAAATTTCAATTTCTGCGAGTTTAATTTTATAGTTATAGCAATTCTGGGAATTTGTCAAGAGGAAACTACGATGAGAGAATGAAGATTTTTCATTATGTGAGGCGTTGTATAGATGCGAACATAAACTTAGTTGAACAGAAAAAAGAAATTATCGTTCTTTAAGTTGATTTTTTCCTTTCCGCAGACAATCTTAAAATCCCCGAGCAAAGTCAAAAAAGGCTCGCTATCATCAGGAGAAGTGATTTCTTCTATTCCTACTGAACGCGCGGAAAATTCGATGGAATATTCTTCCGCAATTATTTTGTACTTTCCATTTGAAATTTGTATGGATTTTAATTTACTATAAAATCTTTCGCTACCAATTTTATAATCGCAAGTGATGTCCCGACCTTCAAGAATTTCATTTATTACAATTGGCATAACTTTTTTCAAAGTAATGTCTTTCTGGCTTGTTGGAAAAGGAACTGGCTTTATATTTTTCTCCTGCGCGTCAAGCGCATTAAACAGCGTTTCAATCTGCTCTTCTGACAACGAACGCAATACTTCGTTCGTTATTTTGTCGAAAGGCGTTTTCATTCGTTTCCTCCACAAGTAATTTTACATAATCAGTATATGTCTGAAATTGTATTGTTGCTCATCAGGGCGTTCCTCCGTTGTTTTATTTTGTGCACGGCTCATATATTATAGCAGATTGCGATAAAAAAATTCAACATCAAACAAAAAGCAAAGCCGTTTCCCCACGCTCTTACATGAAAGAACTCCCAACACGTACATTTAAGACAGTCTTTAATGTACATAAAAGGGTCTCCAACACGTACGTTTAAGAGTGTCTTTAATGTACATAAAAGGGTCTCCAACACGTACGTTTAAGAGTGTCTTTAATGTACGTTAAAGGGACTCCAACATGTACGTTTAAGACCGTCTTTAATGTACATAAAAGAAACTCCAACATGTACATTTAAGAACGTCTTACATGTAACAAAATAACATCAATTATTTTGTTGTCAAAGTCAATTTTTTTACAAAAATTCATATCATATTATATATAAGACTGCTTGTCCAAAAACTAAAAAAGTCTGACAAGAAAAAAATGGAAAGCATGATTATATTTTCAGCAAAAGAGAGATATATAAAATACAGGAGGCAACGCCCATGATATGCGAAACAAAATCGGCTTGAGCAAAACAAAACTTTCTTTAAGAAAGCAAAAGGGGCGCGCTCAGGCTGGGCGGAATTTGCCATGCAAATTTCATAGAACAAGGTCAATCGCTTGACTGTCATTGGTCAAAGATGTTTTAAGCGATTTTCGTTTCCTTGTCTACAAAAAAAACGACCCTTAAAAAACTTTTTTCATAACGAGGTGAAAACATGGAAAAGAAATTCGACAATTCGTTTGTCAACCTGCGCGAAGAAGCGGGCGGGCGCGTGTCCGTCAAGCTTCAGCCGAACATGCTCAACAACTCCGATCCGTCGCAGTATTACGGAAAGGTCACACGGGTGACATATTCAAACCAAAATCTTCTCGACATGGTGGCGGAGGAGCTGCCCGACATGTCCATAGGAAAAATCACGGACGTGATGACTTCCTATACCGCCGTGTTGCGGAGGACGCTCGCCAAAGGGTGCGCATGCAAATTCGGAACGCTGGGCACTTTCTACATCGCCTCGAGAGGCACTACGGAAAGTGCGAACGGCAAGACCGGGCTTACGATAAAGTTCACGCCGGAAAAAAACTTGCATGATGCCGTGCAAAAAATCGAAATTGCGGAATCCGGCTATGCCGCGCCCAAAATTACGGTTGACAGCATAACGGACATAGCAAGGAACGCGACCGACGGCGCGCTCAAACTGGGAACTTCGGTGAGCATACGCGGCAACAACTTGCGAATCGGAGGAACGGAGAGCGGAATTTGGTGCGTGCCCGTAGACGACGAGGGAAAATTCACGGGCGACGATACGGATTGGAAAGAGGTGGCGAGAGACTTCTTCATCAACACTTCTAAGAATCTTGTCTTTACACTTCCCGAAGGTCTTGAATTTGGAAGAGAATATTGCTTCGTATTCAGGACACGCCTCGTCGGATATTCCAAATATGAGCGAAAGGTCATATTGCAAGCCACAACGCCCAGCTTCAAAGTGGTGGCGTGATTGACTTTGTGGAGCAAGTAAAATACCCACTTTGCGAGCCCAACGAGCTTTCCGTGCCGCATAGCGCGGCACGGATTTTATTTCTATCCTTTGTTTCGAGCGGAATTTCCTTATTGAAAGACAAGAAGCGTTTTTTCTATCCTTGCGATGGCGCGTTCTTTTCCCAAAATCAAAATCGAGCCGATGAGCGGCGGACTTACGCGGCTTCCCGTGGCGGCCATTCGGATTGGCATCATAAAGTCGCCGAGTTTTATTCCCAATTCTTCGGCATGCTTTTTCGCGCGTTCCTCTGCCTCTTCATGGGAAAGATTGAAAATCTCTTCCACGAAAATTTTCGCGCGTTCAAGCACTTCGCGAGTTTTTGCCTCATCGAGCTTTTTGGGAATGATTTCGGTCTTTGGAGGAACGGAAGGTTCGGTGAACAAAAAGCGCACCATTTCCGCGGCATCCGTCAAATATTTCAAGCGTTCCTTTATGAGCGGCATCAATTTCATAAGCGAGGCCTTCACGTCTTGGCTCGTCATTTTCATCGAAGAATCAACACAGAACGGCTCGCCATTTTCGTTAAGCGCGATGCCCGAATATTCAGGGCCAACCTTCGGCTTGGGTTGCGGATTTTCGGGATTTATTTCCAAAGCCGCATCTCCCGTTCCCGTGATGAAAGGCAAAGTCCATTTGTACAATTCCTCGTCGCTCAAAAGACGAATGTACGCGCCGTTGTAATATTCCAATTTCTTGTAGTCGAATACGGCCGGGGCTTTGTTCAAATGTTCCAGCTTGAACGCCGCCGCCAATTCAGGAAGCGAATAGAATTCCTTGCCTTCTTCGTAAGAGCAGCCGAGCATCGCGACATAGTTTACGATTGCCTGCGGCAAATATCCGCGCGCGCGGAATTCGTTCAAAGAAGTAGAGCCGTGGCGTTTCGAAAGCTTTTTTCCGTCCGCTCCGTTCACCATCGGAAGGTGGCAGAATTCGGGATGCTCCCACCCGAACGCGCGATACATCTGAACATGAAGCGGCGTGGAAGGAATCCATTCTTGAGCGCGCATCACATGGCTTATTTTCATAAAATGGTCGTCAACGATATTCGCCAAATGATACGTGGGAAATCCGTCGCTTTTTAAAAGAACTGGATCGGGTGAAATGTCCTCGTTTTTCCAAATTATGTCGCCGAGCAAATGGTCGTGGAATTTTGTCTCGCCTTCAAGCGGCACTTTCAGGCGAATCACATGCGGCTTTCCGGCATCCAAATTAGCCTTGATTTCTTCCGCAGTAAGATGCCGGCAATTGCGATCGTATCCCGGAGCCATTTTGTTTTCAGTCTGGATTTTTCGGATTCGCTCGAGGCGTTCCGCGTCGCAAAAGCAATAGTACGCCTCGCCTTTTTGTACAAGTTCTTCGGCATATTTTTTGTAAAGTTCGAAACGCTCGCTTTGAACATAAGGTCCATACTCGCCGCCTTTTTCGCCGCCTTCATCCCATTCGATTCCAAGCCAGCTCATCGTTTCATAAAGATTTTTGACATATTCTTCGCCATAGCGCGTGCGATCCGTATCTTCAAGGCGCAGAATGAATTTTCCGCCCATGGACTTTGCAAAAAGACAATTGAAAAGCGCGGTGCGCACGCCTCCGATGTGTTGCATTCCAGTTGGCGATGGCGCGTATCTCACTCGAACTTCGTTTGACATAATGTTCT
Organism: Treponema sp.; assembly: GCA_014804005.1. GTDB lineage: Bacteria > Spirochaetota > Spirochaetia > Treponematales > Treponemataceae > Treponema_D. The sequence goes on from JAAVAP010000016.1 coordinate 134,243, forward strand.
CCAAATTTTGATTTTTGTTCAGTATAGCAGAAAGCAAGAAAAAATGCAATGCTAGTATTTGAAAGTAAGCCGCTGAATCGGGCTAGGACCGATACGGCGGCAGGCTTCTTTGTGCGCCTGCGTCGGATAGCCTTTGTGCTGGGCATAGCCGTATTCAGGATAGAGCGCGTCGTATTCTCGCATGAGCCTGTCGCGCCCGACTTTCGCTATGATGCTCGCCGCCATCACTTGCGGAAATTTCGAATCGGCCTTGACTTCTGCGCGGCATTCGATTGGAACTTCGGGACAAAAATTACCGTCGGAAATTCCTTGCAAATTCTCGAACGCGAAAACGCTTTTTTCGAAGTCGCGCGAATCGCAAAAAGCGTCAAGCCGCGAAAGCATGTCGTCGAACGCAAGGCGCATAGCGAGGAGGCTTGCCTGCAAAATGTTTATCCTGTCGATTGTCGCGTGATCCACGGTGGCGAATCCCCAAAGAGCCTTTTCCTTTATGACGGCTTCCGCCTTTTCGCGGCAGGCTTCGCTCATTTTTTTTGAGTCGTTCAAAATGTCAAGTGGAAAGTCGTCTGGCAAGATAACCGCGCCCGCGCTCACAGGTCCTGCGAGTGGCCCTCTTCCAGCCTCGTCGAATCCCACGACAATTTTTGCTCGCGGCGCGCAAAAGGATTTTTCGTCCGCAAATTTCATTGGAAAATGTTCTCCGAATCCTTGAGAATTTTCGTTTTCGAATTTTTGTAAATCAATTCGTCATTGTTTTTTTGACGAGAGCCTTGCACGGAAAACCTGTTCTTTTCAAGCGAGACGCTCGCTCCGAGAAATTCCGCAATTCGGGCCATGCGCGCCGAAACCTGCAAGAAAGTGTCGCGAAGCTCGAACGTGCCGTCGTTTACCGAAACGCACACCGCCGTGTCCGAAACGCACAAAAATCTTGAGCCAGAAATCTTCACATTCGAACCAAGCGCATTCAACGCCGAAGAATATCCTTGCGCGGTATTCGCGACGATCGTATTTTCAAGGCTGAGCGCGGAATGCGACAAATTGAAGGCAACTCCATCTCCCGAAAAGTCGCACACAATTTCGCAATTTTTGAAAGTGGCGGCGGAATTTTCAAAGACGAACATATTCGTCAAAGCCTTGGCGGAAGCGCGCGGAATTCTCGCCGAAGAATTTTTCAAAACTTTTTTCATCGTGATGTCGCGCGCAAAGAATCCAGAGTTTTTCATCAATATTGCGCAAGCTTCGGAGAAAATAATTTTCGCATCATCAAATCCGATGAATTCCACGTTGGAAGCAAGACTCACTTCGCCGCTTCCCATTTGCGCCTCCCCCTTTACGCAGAAGCGGGAAAATTCATTTGAGTTCGCGATTTTCGAAATCTGCGACAAATCTTTAAAAGGCGCGAAAGGCGTTCCGTCCTCGTCGGAATTTTGCGAAGAAGCGTCCACATAAAAATTATACTTGTCCACAATCACCGTTCGCGAAACCGTGGGACTTTTCACGCCGAGCGAATCTTCGGAATAAAATGAAATCTTGTACGCGAGAATTTTTTCCGTGTCCGCGAAAAGTGTGATTTCGCCGCCATCGTAAGGCACAAAGATTGGTTCGGGAAAATTCAATGTGTCGGGACTCGGCATTTCGAACGACAACGGAATTTCAATCGCGTCGGAAATTCCTACGAACAATTTTAGATTTTTCGCAGCACTGGCCGAGACAACTACATTTTCGCGCGAATAATAATTTTTCGTGCTGAGACGAATTGCGGGAATGTTCGGCGCGCAGCGATTCAATTCGACAAAAGCGAAAAGCGTTCCTTGGAAAACGCCGTCAAAAAAAATGTCGAAAGGAACATTGCCTTCGATTTTGTCGCCTTCAAAAACATCAATAAAAATTTCGGAATAAAGTCCATCCGCAACGACGCGCGTCTTTGCAAGCGACGAAGCGGCAAGTTGAAAATCAAAAGAAGAATTTGAGTCGGAATTTTCTCTGGATGAATTTTCGTGCGCAGAAATTTTCAACGCGCCGCCATATTGCCGATCGACTTCAAGAACAGGCTTCGGCGGAAGCGTGATTTTCGTAATTGGATTTTCATTCGAAAAATCCGCGCTTTGAAAATAGACAGTATTCGGCACGCTCCTGTCAAGCGTAACTTCATCGCGCGAACTGTACCACCACGAGCCGTCAAGCGAATAAATCATCTTTGGATCGGTGAAAACAAGGCGCGTCCAGTCCACCACTTCGAACGGAACTTCGCGGCGTGAAAGCATTCCGATTTGCGAAGGCGAAACGTGAACGACATATCGCCATTCTTTTTGCCCGTCGCTGAAAGATATCGGCACGAAACGTTCGGCGGAGGCATCGCGCGAAATCGAAATTTCCCTGCCCCTTTCAAAAACTGCAAGAGAGCGATTCTCGCCAAATCCGTAATAAAGCGAAAACGGAATTGAAATTTTTTCTCCCGCCACATATTCGAAAACCGGCTCTTTTTCAAAAGCGGAAAAAAACGACGAATGTTCAGGATTTTGCGTGACGAAAGGCGTTACGGAATAAGAAACTTTTATTTCGCTTTGCTCAAGACTTTTCGAAATGACGGCAACCCGCAATTCCACATTACCAGCGACATCAATCAAAACAGGACCGTCATACGCGAAACCAGAAGAAAGCGGATCTGCGCCTGAAAAGGAATAGTAGATTTCCTCGTCGGCGTTAGATTCAATTACCAAAGTCTGCGCGTTGGCGAAATTCCCGGGAACTGGATTCACCACCGTAACTTCTGCGAAAAGCGCGACGGCAAAAAAAGAGAAAAATAAAATCGCGAAAAAAATATTTTTCTTCACCTCACGCTTCCTGCATCACATCAAAACAACGCGCTTTCCAAAACCGGGCGAAGTTCCGCGTCTTTTTTGAAATAATGTTCTTCCAAATCTTCGCGCGAAAGCCCGACAAGTTCGTGGCTCATATAGTGAATCCACCTGTCTTCATCAGGATTCGATATTTCGAATTTGCGGCAAAAATAGTCGGGAACAATCGGCTGCTGTTCCTTGTACGTAAAATGCTTGAAATCGTGCACGACGATTTTCAAATCCTCGCGCGGCACTCCGCGATTTAAAAGAATTTCCGCGAGCGCGTTTATCGTGTTGCCAGTGTCGAAAATGTCGTCAACGAGCATCACCTTGTCGCCGGGGCGCAGGCGTTCGGGCGGATAAGTCCAGCCGTCGATGAGAACCCGGCTATTGCATTTTGAATCCTGCGAAGTGCGAACGTCGGTGTAGCTCCGCGCGACCACGGCGGCATACATCACAGGCCTTGAACCTTTTCGCACAATTTTAAAATATTCGCTTATCACGTTCGCCATGTACGCGCCGCCCCGAAGCGAGCAATAGAGCACGTCGGGCACGAAGCCTTCCGAATATATTTTGTGGGCAAGCTTGAGCGCGTTGTTGCGAACTACATCATACGGCAAAAATTCTTTCGTCATTCTTCAATTATAACTTTCTTGACGGATTTTTGCAATAATAAAAGAAAAGATTTGACAAATTTCCAAAACACATTTACAATGGATATGTGCGAAAGATTCGCATGAAAAATTTCTTCAGGAGGCACATGAAGTGAAAAAATTTTTGGCATTGTTCCTGCTCTTCGCGCTCTCGTTCGGAGTGGCGGCGGCGCAGGAATTCAAAACGGCTGGTGAATTCAAATGCACGGGAAATCCCGAGCAGTGGCTCATGCCAGCCGAAGCGAAGGCGATGGTCGGCAATGCGTCCACGCTCACGCTCAAGGCAACGGTGAACGCCGCCACAAAAGAATGGGCTTGGTTTCAGACGCTCACCGACTTCAAGAAAGGCGGCGCATGGAACGGCATCGTAAAAATCATCGACGAAAAAACCACGAGCAATGGAAAGGTCTACACTGCGACCATTTCCGCGAATTCCGCCACGCCGCTTTCCGCGTACCTTGAAAAAGGTATACTGCTTGCGGGCACGAACGGAATGAAAGTGACGCTTGAATACGCGGTAAAATAGACGGCCGCTCAAACCAATGCGACTGCACTACAAAGGCACTGCCCTGCAATCGCAGAAGGCACGGCGAATTGCGAAGCAAGTCTCGCCCTGCATAATTTTATTTTAAGCGCGAAGCAAAAACGCTTTGCGCGCACTCTAAAAAGCCGCTCGCGAAATTGTACTGGCAATAAAATTTATCACAAAAATCGCTCTCGCTTTTTAGAACAGGAGGCAAATATGAAAAAGAACATTGGTAAGAAATTCCATCTCATGGCGATGCTCGCATCGTTGTTGATATGCTGGTGGGGGGGGGTAACAGCCTGTAGCAACGGAAGCGATTCGGATGATGACGTGACCTCTGTAAAACTAAAAGGCAATTTTTTTGAATCAGACGATGAAAATGCCGAATGGATATATTGCACCGAGGAACTAAAAGAAACAACGGAAAGCGGAATTTGGGAGGGAGAAATAACAGCCGTAAGAGGTTGGGATAAGTTCGGACTTGAGATAAATGGTACTTGGTATGGTGCTGAAGAAGGGCTTGAAGGATCAATTACAGACGCGAAACTTGTCAAAGAGAGCGATAAAAATTTTTGGCTCGCTACTGACAAAGGCGGCAAATCTAAAGTCACAGTGAATCTTAACAAAAACACGATAACAGTCACAGATGCAAAACCAACAGTTGATATCACCCCTCCCACCACTGATGACGACGATGACACAACATCACCAGGCAAAGATGACAATGAAACACCAGCTGATGATGAGGAAGAAGACAAGAAGGGCGGAAATGACTCCGAAAAACCTGAAGAATTTTCTTTCTCCTACGAGGCGAGCAATATTTTGGAAAACACGGCTTCCATAACGATTAAAGTTACAAATGTAACAGGCACAGCTTCGGACTGGTGGTTTTGGGCAAAGACCGACGACGGCGATGGCGATAAAATCGGATGGAATGAGACGACCAGCATATATGAAGTTACAATTACAGATGCCAATAAAATTGCATACATCAAAAAAAATGGTCTTGCAATAACAGGCGCGGCAGGTCTTAAAGCAGAGGTAAATGTAACACAGTCTGACACCATCGACAATGATGAAAGCGGTAGTGGAGACGAAAAAAGCGTAAATTTAGTGACAGATATTTCACTTTCGGATATTACAACTACATTACCCGGAATTTTAGTCGCGCAAGGCTCTGTCTTTTCCGATGTTGACGAATCCAAAACAATTACAGTCACAATCACTTGCAACGAATGGAATACGATTAACGATGACAAGGAATCTTGGTTTCATTGCAATTTTAATGGCGAAAATACATCTAACTGGGATAATTTAATTAAACTTGACACTTGGTCAGGTTCAAAAGTTTCCACGACCATAACGGGAGACAATATCAAAGCATTAAAAGATGGCGGACTTTATATAGTCGGAAACAATAAAGATACCACAATAACCGTAACCTACGAATAATTCCCCAACGCCGACGCGCCTTTGTGCGATGTCGGCGTTTTTAGCTTGCCGCGACCTTCAAGTCTCGCAAGGACGCGGCGGCTTCCGTCATCGCGGGCGAAGCAAGCAACCACGCATGCACCTCGCCCGCACCATTTGTTTTATTCGTGCGCATCGCAAGCGCGCGGCAAAAGCCATTCGCGAAAGAGCAACCTTCTGCGTGCAAGGCATTTCGCACTTGGCTTTTTATGTTAGGAAAAACTATGAAAAAATTCGGAAAAATAATCGCAATAGCATCGGCACTACTTTTTGCGACAAGCATATATTTCTCGTGCTCCAACAGCGCAGACGAGCCCAAAAAAGAAGAGCAACCAGGCGACGATAATTCAGGCGGAAACAACGGCGGCACAACTGATGACAAAAACGGCGACGACAACTCAGGTACATCCGATCCCATCTCTTCCACCGGCGCAATCACGGAAAGCGGAATCGACTTCGCCAAATTGGGCATAAAAATCAAGGCGAGCACGGCGACATTCCCGCAGGATTTCGTGCGCGGCTTTGACGCGAGCACAGTCTATGCGATCGAAAAAGCGGGAATGAAATATCTCGACGCGGACGGCAAAGAAAACGACATCTTCAAAGTGCTCAAGGCGAGCGGCGTGAACATGATTCGCCTGCGCATTTGGAACGATCCTTCAAAAGATGGAGACGCTTCAAAACAGGGCAACAACAACCTTGAAGTGACGAAGGCTTTGGCAAAGCGCGCAACGGAAGCCGGAATGAAATACATGCTCGACTTTCATTTTAGCGACACTTGGGCGGATCCGTCGCACCAAAAATGCCCCGACGCTTGGAAAGGAATCACCACGGCAGACGAGATGAAAACTGCGATAGCGGATTTCGTCGAAAGCACTTTGGCGGCACTAAAAAAAGAGACCGCCCTTCCCACGATGGTGCAGCTCGGAAACGAATGCGAGGGCGGCATCCTGCTTTCAAACACAGCGAACACTAGCGTCCAAGCGAAAGCCGGAAGCGAAAATTTCAAGGCGTACATCAACGCCGCCGCGGAAAAAGTTCGCGTAGCAGACGAAACCATAAAAATCGTAATGCACGCTTCGCGCGGCGGAAATGCAAGCGTCGTAAAAAATTTCATCGCAAACACAAACGGCATAGACTTCGACTACATCGGGCTTTCTTACTATCCGTTTTTCACGAGCCACGGCACGCTCGAAAATCTCAAGGCAAACATCAAGGCAATCACAGCCGCCGGCAAAAAAGCCATAATCTCGGAAACATCGTTCTGCTGGACTTGCGACTGGGATTCAAGAATCGACGATGGTGTGAATAACCAACTTTGGTATTATAGTGGCACAAATAACGCTGAAGGCCTCGTGCAGGCGGCAAAGTCGCTCGTGGATTCAAGCGGCAAACTCGTAATGGGGCTTACCACAATGACGAAAGACGACAAAACCGTCATCGCGCCCACGGTGCAAAACCAGTACAACGCGGTGGCGGCAGTGATGGAAGCCTCGGCGGAAGCCGGCGCGGACGGCGTTATCTATTGGGGCGGCGACTGGATTACGAACAGCGCAGGAAGCGTTCCGTCCGCAATGGAAAACCAAGCCTTTTGGGATTACGACCACAAGATTTTGGACAGCGCGGCGGTGTTCAGCTACGGAACGCAGAAAAGCAACACAGCCGCCAGCAATACGAGCACTAGCGGCGGCGGAACTTTGGTAGATAATTATGCGTATACAGCAGATGGAAATTTAATCGAGGTTTGTTCCGCATCAAAATTTGCAGGCATTTCCCCGAAATCAATCACAGTGTCCATAGCAAATGTAGAAAAAAATGATGCAGATGGTGATTGGTGGGCTTCTTATTATAACGGCGAAAGTGCATGGGTTTCTATGAAAGATGGTTGGGACGATTCCATAAAGGGATATAAATCGACCATAACAGATTCGTCAACAATATCCTATTTCAAAGAAAATGGAATAAAAATCGGAATGCTAAAAGGACTTACCGCCACAGTAACCGTAAGTTACGAATAATTTCGCAACGCTCAATGCCGCTCGCGTAGCGGCGTTGAAAAAGCGTTTCATCAAAAAAAACGGAGGAAGCATGGCTACAAAAAACTTCTCGAAAATCGCGCTGCTCGTGCTCGCTTTGACTTTGGGCTGCTCCAATGCGAACGCGGAAAAGACGGACGTGTTTTCGCTCGGCTCGCAGATTTCCAAGGATTTCATGCGCGGATTCGACGCGAGCACTGTTGACTTTTTGGAAGAAAACGGCGCGGCGTATTTCGACGAGCAAGGCCAAAAGCAGGACATCTTCAAGATTCTAAAGGCTCACGGAGTGAGCCATGTGCGCCTCCGCATTTGGCACGATTCTTCCAAAAATGACGAAGCGGGCGACAACAATCTCGAACGCACGATCCGCGCGGCAAAGCGCGCAAAGGTGCAGGGAATGGCTTTGCTTTTGGATTTCCACTACTCCGACACTTGGGCGGATCCGGGAAATCAAAGGCGGCCTTCCGCATGGGACGGCGCGTCCACGATCGAAGAGCTTTCGAAGAACGTGCACGACTACACAAAACACGTCTTGCTCGAAATGAAAAATGCGGGCGCGTGTCCCGACATGGTTCAGCTCGGAAACGAAATAAATCCCGGATTTTGCACGACGCTTTCGGACGGCTCGAAGCCCGCGTTTTCGGTTTCATCGTGGGACAACGACGACGAAGGCAATGAAAACCTTGCCGCGCTTCTTTCGGCGGCGAGTTCCGCCGTGCGCGAAGTCAATCCCGAAATAAAGCGGATGATTCATCTTGCAAGCGCGAACGTGAACGGCTGGACTGACCTTTCGTGGTGGTTCGACAGAATCGAATTCGACGACTACGAGCTAGTCGGCTTAAGCTGGTATCCCTTCGAAAATCACGGAACGCTCGCGGATTTGCGCTCGAACATCAGCAAGCTGAAAAAAAGCAAAAATAAGGATGTGCTCGTCGTGGAAACTTCGTGGCCGTGGACTTTCGACAAATCGGGAAAGGACAGCCAAAGCAATTATGTTTGGTACGACAAGGGCATTGAAGCCGCGTCGCGCCTTTCGGATTCGAAAAATTCCGCGCTAAAAAATGTTTCATTCACAAAATGGAAGGGCAAAAAATGCGTCGCGGCTTCCGTAGAAAACCAAGCCGCGGTCTTGGCTGCCGTGATGGAAGCCGCAGAACAGGCGGGCGGCTGCGGCGTGTTCTATTGGGGCGGCGACTGGATTTGCGACCCCGCCGGAAAAATCGACAACAACTGGGAAAACCAAGCCTTGTTCGACCTCGAAGGAAAATGCCTTCCGAGCATGCGAGTTTTCAGCTCAGGCTCTCGCTAAAAATTTTTCGCGGCGATGATTTTTTCGCCTTTTTGAATTTTATCGAAACCTTGCCATCGATGCATTCGGCGGCGGCTTCTCCCGAAAGAATCTGCTTGCCTTCGAGAATCATCGTGGCAAGAGGATCTTCGATTTCCTTCTGCAAAAGCCGCCTCATCGGACGCGCCCCCATCGCAGGATCGTAGCCGTGCTCGATGAGGTACGAGCGCGCCGAAGGCTTGAGGCTGAGCGAGATTCCGTTTTCCGAAAGCCGCGCGTTCAAGTCCGCTATCTGCAAATCCAAAATCGCGCTTACCTGCTTTTTGTTCAGCGCGTCGAACACGATTATGTCGTCGATGCGATTGAGTAATTCTGGACGCATGAATTCTTTCAGAGCCTGCATTGAGTTCGACTTAATCTCGTCGTAGGAAAGAACGCCCGAAACTTGCGTGGCAAATCCCGCACGTCCTTCCATCGTGATTTCGCGCGCGCCGGCGTTGCTCGTCATCAAAATCAGGGTGTTGCGGAAATTTATCTTGTGCCCGAGCGAATCGACCACTTCGCCCTCTTCCAAAATCTGCAAAAGCAAATTGAATACTTCGGGATGCGCCTTTTCGATTTCGTCAAAAAGCACGACGGAATAAGGATGAGTGCGAACTTGCTCGGTGAGCTGGCCGCCGCTTTCAAAACCGACATAGCCCGGAGGCGCGCCGACCATTTTGCTCACGTTGAATTTTTCCATGTAGTCCGACATGTCAATTCGGATGAGAGCGTCCTCGCTTCCAAACAAAAATTTCGCAAGGCTTTTCGCAAGCTGCGTTTTTCCCACTCCGGTAGGACCAAGAAAAACGAAAGAGCCGAGCGGACGGCGCGAACTTGAAATGCCAGAACGTCTGCGGCGCACGGCGGAGGAAATGCTGTTCACGGCGTCTTCCTGCCCGACGACTTCCTTGTGCAGCTCGCTTTCCATTTTCAAAAGCCGCTCTTTTTCATCGCCCGAAAGCTGCTCAAGCGGAACGCCCGCCATCAAACTCACGACGCGACAAATGTCGTTTATGTCAACAATCTTTTTTTCGCCGCCGCTCCTTTGCATCCATTCGGAGCGGAATCTTTCGAGGACGGATTTCAATTCCAAAACCTTGTCGCGCACTTCGGCGGCGCGTTCGTAGTCCTGATGCTCGACAAGCTGATTTTTTTCATTGACGAGAGAATTGATTTGCCTTTCCAAATCCGCAAGCTCAGTGGGACGCTCGCCTTCCGCGATTTTTTTCTGCGCCCCCGCCTCGTCCAAAATGTCGATCGCCTTGTCGGGCAAAAATCGTTCGGGCAAATATCTGTGCGAAAATTTTATGATCGCAGGGATCACATCGTCGGCATAAATCACGTTGTGGAATTCCTCGTACTTTGATTTCAGCCCCAAAAGAATCTGCTCGGATTCCTCGTCGCCAGGCTCTTCCACTGTGACGGTCTGGAAGCGACGCGCCAAAGCCGCGTCCTTTTCCATATAGCGGCGGTACTCGCGAATCGTGGTCGCGCCGATGATTTGGATTTCCCCTCGGCTGAGTGCGGGCTTTAAAATGTTCGAAGCGTCAAGCGCGCCTTCGGGTCCGCCCGCGCCGATTATCGTGTGGATTTCGTCGATGAACAAAATTATGTTTTTGTTTTCGCGAATCTCTTTCATAAGACGCTTCATGCGTTCTTCGAATTCGCCGCGATATTTCGTTCCGGCAATCAACGCAGTCAAGTCCAAATAGACGATTCGCTTTTTGAGCAAATTGAACGGAACTTCGCCAAACGCGATGAACGCGGCAAGTCCCTCTGCAATCGCGGTTTTTCCCACGCCCGGATCGCCTATCAAAAGCGGATTGTTTTTCTTGCGCCGCGAAAGAATCTGCACCACGCGCTCGATTTCCGCCTTGCGCCCGACGACGGGATCTGCCAAGCCTTTGAGCGCGATTTCCGTTATGTCGCGCGAGTATGCCTTCAAAAAACTTTCGTGTGAATTCTTTCCTTCGCGGCCGCCGACAGTCTGCCTGTCATATCCATGCTGATTGAACATTCGCTTGAAATCCGCATCCCCTCCCTTCGCTTCGGAATCCCAAGAACTCGGAATTTTTTCCCGTGCTTCGAACGCCGCTTCGCGCACGCTTTCTAATTCCACGCCGGCCTTTTCGAAATATCTGCTCGTGACGCTCGCATTTTCGCGGATCGCCGCAAGCACGAGATGTTCCGTGCCGATATAGCTGTCTCGCATCGAACGAGACTCGAATTCCGCCGCCTCGAAAAGCGTCAAAAGCCTACGGCTCGGAGGCAGTTCCGAAAAATCGTTCGGTCGCGGAGTTCCGCCTGCGAGACTTTTCTCGAGTTCCAATTGAAACGTGAGAACATTGATATGCATTATGCGCAAAAGCATGTAGCCCACGCCTTCCGCGTTTTTCAAAAGCGCGAGCATCACATGTTCGGGAAGAAGCTGCGCGCTTCCGCTTTTTCGTCCTTCGTCTTGAGAGAGCGCAACTATAAGACGCTGCGCACGCGGTGAAAACGCTTTCATAAGATTTTCAAATTTCTCCAAAAATAAAAAAATTCATTCGCACCGAAATGGGCGCAATTTTTACCTGCACAAAACTTTATTATCGCATTGCGATTTTTCGTTCCGTCGCAAAATCGTTTTTCAAAAATTTTGACGGTGAAAGTGAAGAAAAATCGAAATTTTCGTCACTTCAATTTTTCAACGAATGTCATTTTTTTCAACGCTTCCTGCATTACAATCGAGCGAAGGCGTTTTTCTTTGAGCGCGTCGTCCGAAGCAATGTCATCGTCAAAATTGAATTCCGAAGTCCGCAACAAAAATCCCAAATGCCCGCTCTGAACTTTGTACAAAAGCGAAGAAAGCTCGTAGTCTTCAACGCCGCAAATCAGTCCCAAATCCACGCCCCATTTTATCGCGGAAATCAAGTCGATGGATTCGCGCAAAGGCATCAAAAGGGAATAGCGCATTTGGGCGAACGCGCGCAAAATCATGTCGCGCACTTCGGTGAATTTATTATCGGCAACTTCACCACGAATCTTTCGTTCGAATTCGCAAATATATTTTCCAAGCGAAGTGATTCCCGCAAGCTGATCGATTTCGTTTCCGCTCACGGATTGGCGCGAAGAAATTTGGTAGAAACCGCCGAGTGAAGAGCCGAATTGAGTCCCACTTCCGAATGAATCCCGCACGGAAAATCCGCGCTCGTCGCAGACTTTCGCCAATTCAGAAATTTTTCCCGCGAACGAAATCGAAGGCAAATGAACACGAAGCGAAAGTTTCATTCCGCTTCCCGATTCGCAAATGTTCGAAGTAAGATAGCCGAATTCGTGACTCGCCGCGAATTGGACTTTTTCCTGCAACTGCATGTCGATATTGTGGGAGAAAGCGTAAGCCGTGCTGCACGCAAGTCCAGGCGCAAAACTTGAAATTCGAACGTGATCCGAGCAATTCAAAAGGCAGCCGGAAACGCCATCGACACGCATCACAAGTCCAGTCCCGAAATTTTCTTCGACCAGTCCGCGTTCGCGCAAAATGTCCGCGCCGAGTTTTGGCACGGTGGAAAGTATCATGGTTTGATACGTGTCCGCGTCGTCAAAATGATTGAACGAATCAAAGATTATGTTTTGCACCTGAAGCGCGCATTCCTCATCGAAATTTTCGGGAAAAGGAAAATTGGCCAAATTCCTCGCGAGGCGCACTCGGCTTGAGACAATCACATCGTCATTTTCGGCGGAAGCATTGTACCAAGCGTCGCCCTTGTCTTTTTGGGTGCGGCTCATCGCTCGCCTTCCTCGCCGTCGGCCGTTCCTCCGTGCGAAGTCGCCACGGCCTTTTTTTCGATTGCGTGAAGATAGTCGCGATAAAAGGCGGCCTTTTCGTAATCCTCGCTTTTTACGGCAGCTTCGAGCTTTTCGCGGATTACGGCGCGGTCGGTCAAAACCGAGCGGAAATTTGAAAGGCGGCGCGGCATCGAGCCAGTATAACGCACCGTAATTTTTCGTTTGGAAAGATACTTGTCAATTTCAGATTTGAAAATTTCATAACATTCAGGACAACCGAGTTTTCCATTCGTCCAAATTTCCGAGCAAAGTTGTCCGCAAACAGGACACGCGCTGTCGGTTTTCAAAGCCTGCTCGCGCTTTAGCTGCCGAATCTGCTTGAAAAGCGAGCCGATTTGTCGTTCGATTTCCTGACTTCCTGGAGAAATCCCGCAGCTTTCCGCGCAAGATTGGCACAAGTTTATTTTTTTTATTCCGAGACGGCTGGTCTGCTCAACGTAAATCACAGCCTCGTTGCTTTTGCACATATCGCAAATCATTTTCGCTCCAAATTATCCTGTCGTTCGCAAAATCTCAAGCGGGCGCTGCTTTCCGGCCTTTCGCGCGGGCAAAAGCGATGCAAAAAGCGACAAGCCCAGCGTGAGGAAACCGATGAAAAACAATTCGCCGAACGGAATCTCGACGGGAATTTCCTTGAGATAATACGCCTCGTCCAAAAGGTGAATTTCCCGAAAATTCATTATATCACCTTTCGCCAAAAAATACAAACCCTGCGCAAAAAAATTTATCGCCTTTTCCGAAAAATGAATCAGGCCGTTTATGTTCACCGAAAGGAAAAGACCGAGCGGAATTCCGAGCAAAAGCCCAGCGACTCCGCACGAAAATCCGACCAGCAAAAATGAAGCGGAAATGCCGCCGTTGCTCGCGCCTAGGCTTTTTAAAATCGCGATTTCTCGCCGCCGTTCGAGCACGAGCATTATGAGCGCGCTCGAAATGTTCACGCAAGCAACGAGCACAATCAAAAGCTGGATAAAAACCAAAAGGATTTTCGTGGAGGAAAAATTTTCGTATTGCGCGCGGTTCAGCTGATCCCAGCGGTAGACGCGGAACGCTCCGCCAAAAAGGTCCTGCACTTTTTTTTGCAGCGAAGGAAGTTCCGCAGAAAAAGCGTCCGCAGTTTCGATCATCACGGCGTTCATAGTTTGCGCCGCGCCCATGATTTTTTTTCCGTCTTCAAAATCGATGAAAAGCCAAAGCGAATCAAGTTCCTGATAGCCGCACGAAATCACGGCCTTTATTTTGTACGATGAAATCGAAGGTCGAATCGAAATTGAATTGCGTGAAGAATCAGAATCATTCGCATCGCTTTCTTTTCCTGGATTCGAAATAATGTTCACAACGCGAATCGTGTCGCCCGCCTTCACGCCGAGCCGCTCGGAAATTCCTTTTCCAATCAACGCGCCTTTTTCGCCCACCGCGAAATCCGCGATGCTTCCGTCCTCGGTGAAAAAAAGTTTTTTGTAGGAAGCATCTTCTTCAAAAATATTTTTCGGAATCGCGCGGAGAGTCACGCCGCATCGATTTTTTCCCGACATCGCCATCGCAGGGCAAGATATCATCGGATATGCGGCGGAAATTCCCGGAATGCTTTTCACGGCGAGAGCCGCCTCTTCCAAGACTTGCGCGTTCTTGGAATGGCAAACGGCCTCGAGATGAGACGACGAAAGCGAAACGAGGCGTTCGGTTATTCCGTTTATCATTCCGTTTGAAATCGTGATTATCGTGACGAGCGGAACGAGCGAAATTCCGATGCACAAAACCGCGCCTGCAAGACTTTTTTTCGCGACGCTCATTCCCGACGATTTTGAAAAGAGAATCCGCCTTGAAAACAAAAACGAGGATTTAAAATTCATTTTTACTTTCGCGCTCCGTCGATTTCCATTTTTTTCAAAACGCCGTCCTCAAGCTTGTAAAGCGTTTCGCCGCGCGCCGCCAAATCCATATCATGAGTTACGACCAAAAGCGTCTTGCCGTAATTTTTCGCCACGTCAAAAAGCAGGCTTCCAATCATCGCGGCGTTGGCGGGATCGAGATTTCCCGTCGGCTCGTCCGCAAGGACAAGGGAGGGGTCGTTCACAAGCGCGCGCGCCACCGCCACCCGCTGACGCTCGCCGCCAGAAAGTTCCGAAGGCAGATGATTTTTCCTGTGCGAAAGTCCAACGTCTTCCAAAAGTTTTTCCGCCTTTTTCATGGCAGCGGCTTTTTGCATTCCCGCCATGTACGCCGGCAAAAAAACATTTTCGAGCGCGCTGAAATCTTTGAGAAGATAATGGAACTGGAACACAAGCCCCACAAAATGCGCGCGATATTCTGTGAGCGCATCTTCGTCCATCGATGAAATTTCATTTCCGCCGACATTCACAGTTCCACCGCTCGCCGTGTCGATACCGCCTAAAATGTTGAGCAGAGTGCTTTTTCCGTTGCCACTTTCGCCGATGATGCAAACGCGCTCGCCATTTTTCACAGTGAGAGAAAGTCCTTTCAAAACGCGAAGAGTTTCGTTTTCGCTGGCGTAATTTTTTTCAAGCCCTTCAATTCGGACAATCACATTTTCATCATTCATTTTTTTCTCCCAAAAAACATGGAACATTTTTTTTCGTGTCAAAATTGTAGCAGCTACAATTCGCACAAATTTCACGCGACGAAAAATTCATTCGCTACAATTCATTTTTAGCCGCCGTCAACTTTCATGAAGTACTTCGCTAATTGAAGTGCTCAAAATTTCACGGCTCGCAGCCCATGCCGAAAACACCGCAGAGAAAATTCCGAACAGCGTGATAAAAATAATTTCGTGCGCGTACATTCTGGCAGGAATATTTGCGTAAACCGCGAACATCGGATTTTCAGAAAGTGCCGCCGCATTTTGCGGAGAAAAAATCAGCATGAAAAAATATTGCAAATAAAAAAGCGCGGACGACAAAATCGTAAAAACGCTTTTTATGTTGACGCAAAAAAACAGTCCGAGCACAAGCCCTGCAATTGCGCCACGCAATCCAATCAAAAATCCGCGCATTATGAAAATATTTTTCACCGAAGAAATTTTCGCGCCAAGCGCGCTCAATGTGGAAATTTCGGATCGCCGCTCAAAAACAATTCTCCGCATGGAATTGAAAATGTTTATCGCCACCACGACGAAAATCAAAACCACGAGCAACATGAGCATATTTTTTTCAATTCGAAGCACACTGAAAAAACTTCGATTGTATTCTTTCCAAAGCGAAATTTTCGCATCGGGAAATTCAAGCTGAATTTTTTTCGCAAGCGCGGCTTCGCCCGCAGAATTTTTTGTTTTGATTCCGTAAATCAAATTTTCAATTTTTTCAATTTGAGAAGAAAGTGCGACAAAAGCATAATTTGAATTGATGTCGGAATAGCCAGTGTGAAAAATTCCCGCGACAAAAAATTTTTGAGGGCGCGAAAAAGCTTCCAAAAGAGAATCGCCCGAATCCGTCGCATAAAAATTCACCTCGTCGCCAACGCGCACATCCAAGGAACGAGCGAGCGTTATTCCCAAAACGCACGGCGCAAGAGTCTCGCCATTTTCGGAAAACTCCATGGTACGCAAATCAAACGCGCCGCGCACAATCTTAGCTTCCCGTGCGAAACCAAAATCTTTTTCCATTACATCGGTTTCGATCGCGCGTACAAGTGCCGCGCTTTGCCTTCCGTCCGCGCTCACCAAAAGCGACTCGCTCTCCGTGAATGCCACCGCGCATTCGATTTCATTTTCGTCCGCCGCGAATTTTTCAAACGATTCGCGCTCTTTCGCGCCAAGATTTTCCGCGCGGAGATTGTACGACGAAACTTCCATTATCGCGTCGATGAATTCGCGCTGAAATCCATTCATCACGCTGATCACGATTATGAGCGTCATCACGCCGAAGCAAATTCCCAAAGTCGAAAGTTTCGAAGTGAACGACTCCGCGCCTTTTAAATCCACGAGCGAAAATCGTTTCGCCACAAAATAAATCCATCGGAAGTTCGAAGCAAAACTTGAACGTTTCAATTTGCGCCCCTCCCCTTTCTGTTTGAAAACGTCGAAGAAATTTTCACGCCGTTTTCATAAAAATCGCGGACGACAAATCCGCCGTCAAAATAAGTTGTCTGGACATAATTTTCACTGTCCGTGTAAACCGTGCGAATTCGCAAAGCCGAATTTTCGTAAAACGAAGTGTCGGAAATTTTTTCGCCAGAATATTTGTTCACGACGCGCTGCGAAAGAACGCGCTTTTGTTTTTTTCCTTGCACTTGGAAAAGTTTCCGATCTTCCTGAAGGACGCGCCCTTCGCCGTCATATTCGTAAGTGAAAATTTCAAACGAATCAAGTTTACCGTCTCGCAAATTGTTTTTTCTGCTCGAGCGAATTTTTCCGTTTGAATTGAAGAAAGTTATCGATGAAGTTTGCGCGTCAAAATCATTTTCACGAAGTTCGCTGATTTTTCCGTCCGCGCCGAACGCGTAAGTTTTTCTGCGGCGCATTTTGCTTTGCGCGCTCGAAGATGCGATCTGCCAATATTCGATTTTTGAAAGGCGGAAATTTTCATCATAAAAACGCCGCTGAAGTTCTCCGTCCGAAATGTTTGTGAGCACGCGATTTTTTTGCGCAGACGATGACGCAGAAAAAATGTCGGAGTTCGTTTCGAGCATGCGGATTTCTTGCGACGAAGTTTTGAAAAGCAAATATTTTTCTTCGAGCGATTTTTTTTCTTCGGCAGAATTTTTTGAAAGCGAATCATTTTCTCCGCTTTCAATGTTCAAATCATTTTCTTCAACTGCAGAATTTTCTTTCACAGAATTTTTTTCAATTTTTTTTAATTCGGAATTTTCTTGCGCTGACTTTTCATCAGAAGATTCTGCGACTTGCGCGAAAGAAAAAAAAGAGAACGTCAAAATGAAAAATGCAAAAACAAATTTCATATTCCCAAAAATTCATCCAAATATTTTTCCGCGTCGAATTCCGCGATGTCATCGTAGCCCTCGCCCGTGCAGACGTAGCAGACAGGAAGGCCGAGTTGCTTGCCGATGGAAATCACCACCCCTCCCTTCGCGCTCGAATCGTACTTGGTGAGAATGAGCGCGTCCACGCCGACCGCCTCGTTGAAAACTTCCGCCTGGCGAAGCGCGTTCTGCCCGGTGGTCGCGTCCACGACTAGCAATTTTTTGTAGCAGCCTTCGTCGGACTTTTGACGGCAAATGCGATCGATTTTTTCAAGTTCGCGCACAAGGTTTTCCTTGTTGTGAAGCCGCCCCGCTGTGTCCGCAATGACAAGCCCGCCGCTGTGCGCCTTGAGCGATTCCGCCGCGTCGAAAACCACGGCCGCAGGATCGCTTCCCATTTGATGTGCGACAACGCGAATCCCGAGCCGCTCGCCGTGCATGGAAATTTGATCCACCGCCGCCGCGCGGAAAGTGTCGCTCGCAGAAAGAAAGACGTTCGCGCCCGTAGCGTTTTTTTGAAGACGCGCCAATTTCGCGGCGCTCGTGGTCTTCCCCACGCCGTTCACACCAAGAAGCATCCAAATATTATTCCTGCCTTGCTCCACGGAAAGCGCGTAACTTTTGACATAAGGAAGCAAAAGCGTTTTCAATTTTTTCAAGATTCCGTCTTGCGAAGAAATTTTTTCCTTTCGGCAAATCTCGCAAAGCGAGTCCACGATTTCCATCGCGAGCGCGGCTCCCACATCGCCTTCAATCAGCGCGTCGCCTAAATCGTCGAAAAAATCTTCGTCCAAAGGATTTTTTCCGACAAACAAATTTTTGATTTTTTGCGCAAAAGACATTTTAGCCATTTTTCGTCTCCTTGTTCATTCACATTTCAAAATCAATTCTCGTCCACATTTTCAAGTTCTTCAATTTCCAAATCCGTCTCATCTTGCAAAACTTCGGATTCTTCATCCAGCTGCGACACAGCCATTTCTTCGAGCGCGCGTTGCTCTTCAAGTTCGCGTTCAACTTCCATTTTTCGAAGCGTCTTGCTTTTTATTTTTTTCGCTTTCGGAGGAAGAATTTTGTCCACCGCGATCAAATACGCCACAAGCTCGCCGAGCATCCATGCGCCGCAAGCGGAAACAAGTCCGATTCCAACGAACGAAAGATTTCGGTATCGTTCCGCATCGCCGAGAGGAACATTTCCGTAGCCAAGCAAATAGCCATTTTGGTACGACGAAAATTTGCCATAGCAATAAAACATAAACGGCAGCGAAACCAAAAGCGCGCTATAAGAAAGATACAGCATCTTGCGTCTTTTGTCGATATTCTTGCTCACGTCGAACACGCGCAAATTCATTTCCAGCTCTGCGCCGTCCGACATCAAATTCGAAGGAATCATCATGAACATCGTTTCGCTTCGCTCGCCTTCCTCCGCGTCCTTGTCCTTTACAGTTCCTTCGAAATATCCGAACACAGTGTTGCCGTTCACCTTGAGCGGAACTTTCACAAAGTCGCTCGCGCTAGACTCGCCTGCGAATTTTCCGTCGAAAAACATCGTGCCTGGAACAAAGCGGCTCAAAGCCAATTTTATTTCGCCTTTGGATTCTTCGCGGAAATTCACTTCCACCAAAAATTTGCTCTGCCCCGAAAAATCGTACAAAAAACTTTCCCGCGCAAAACCTTCGGCATCCAACGAAATCGAATGAAAGCCTGAGTCAAGCGAAACTTTTTTCGGAACGGGACGATAGACAACGCTGTCAATCGTGAGCGTTGCGTTTTCTGCCGCAGCCTCCGGAAAAATATTGAACTCAAGTTCCACCGGCATCGAATTCGCAATTTTCGGCAAAAGCGCGAACGCGATGTTTTTTGCGATTTGGCGAATGTCGCTCAACGCTCCCACTTCCGTAACGGAAGCAACTTTTTTCGCGCCCGGAAAAACATTGAGTTCCGCAGTCACGCTCAAATAATTTCCATAAGAAATCATCGAGCCGGAGACAAGTCCCGAAATTTTCGCATTGGCAATTTCCTTTGCAAACGCGCGCGAATCCACGCCTTCTTTTTTGGAAGAGTCGCTCGGAGAAAAAAGTTTTTCAGGATCCTGTCCGTAAAGCGAAACCTGCCTTGACTCAGACTCCCACAATTTTCGCATTTTCCTCGCGCTTCTTTTTTTTGCCGTCTCGGGAAAAATCGCCTCTTCCTGCGCCTTCAAATTCGCGTCAATTTTTTTTTGCACATCGTCGATTTTCTTTTCCTGCGCCTTTAGCGCGCTTTGATATTCGAACATCGTGTAGTTGTTCAAAACAAGCGCGTCGCGCGACTTTACTTCCTTGCTCAAATCCAAAAAAAGCGAAAGCCGCTCTGTCAAAAGCGAATCCAAATTTTGCGAAATCCGCTCGTCGCGCAAAATCGTGCGCTTTGTGTCAAGCGAAATCTGCTCTAAAATCAATTTCGGAATCACGGCGGCGGCGGATTCAAGAGCGGCGGAATTATTTTTGTATTCTTCGATTTCGAATTTTTGCGCCGCAAGAATCCACGCGTCGTCAGAAGAATCTTCGCAAAAAATATTCGCGCAGAAAAAAAAGAGGATCAGCAAATTGAAAATCCATCGCGGAAAACGCAAACTCAAAGAAAGCTCCCGCAAGCCGATAAGCCGAGCGTCCGCCGATTCTAACATTCGCCTGAATCGTCCGAATCTTCCGCATCAAGGGGAAGTCCTTTCCACATGGCGTTCAAATACGCTTCGATAAATTGGTCGATGTCGCCGTCCATCACCGCCTGAATGTTTCCAGTCTCCTCGCGCGTGCGCAAATCCTTCACCATTGTGTACGGCTGGAAAACATACGAGCGAATTTGATTGCCCCAAGAGATGTCCTTTTTTTCCGCGCCGAATTTGGCTGTCTCCTTTTCCTTTTGCTCGCGATAATATTCGTAAAGTTTGGATTTCAAAATCGACATCGCCGTGGCTCGGTTCATAAGCTGGCTACGCTCGGTCTGGCACGCGACGACGATTCCCGTGGGCAAGTGCGTAAAGCGCACGGCCGAATCCGTCTTGTTGACATGCTGGCCGCCCTTGCCGCCCGCGCGGTAAGTGTCCACGCGCAAATCCTCGGGACGGATGTCCACTTCAATCGTATCGTCAAGGACGGGAAAAACATAGACGCTCGCAAACGAAGTGTGCCGCCGCGCATTCGCATCGAACGGGCTTATGCGCACAAGCCGATGGATTCCGGCTTCGCCTTTGAGATAGCCATAGACGTACTCGCCTTCGATTTGGAACGTAACCGATTTGATTCCGCCTTCGGCCTCAAGAATGTCAACAGTTTCGAGTTTGAATCCGCGACGTTCCGCCCAGCGCGAATACATGCGGCTGAGCATAAACGCCCAGTCCTCCGCCTCCGTTCCGCCCGCGCCCGAATGAATCGTAAGGAACGCGGAAGAAGAATCCACTTCGCCCGAAAGAAGACTCATTCGGCTTTCATGCTCAAACTTTTTCTGCGCCTCTTCCAGCTGCTGCCTTATTTCGGATACTTCGCCCTGCTCGCCTGATTCGATGGCAAGATCATAAAGCGCTTCGATGTCGTCAATCTGCGCCTTGAGTTCCTTCCACGGCTCGACACGCCCTTTGAGAATCTTTATCCGGCTCATCACTTTTTGCGCGGCCTTCGCATCGTCCCAAAAATTCGGGCTAGAAGTCAGCTCTTCCTGTTCCGCGATTTTTTTGTAAACCGAGTCCGCGTCAAAGACGCCCCCAAACATTGAGGATGCTTTCTTTCAATTCGCCGATCGGCTGCTTCAAATCTTCCAACATAAATTTCTCCTATAAAAATATAATTGCGATTTTTGAAATCAATCTTTCTTTTCAGTATAACGGAATGCGATGGAAATTGCAAGTTGGCTTTTTGCAAAACACAGCTCAAAATTCCTGCGAACTCATTTTAAATAAACGCAAGATTTCCTTGAAAAATTCTGCAATCCCAAAAATGAAAATCCGCACTAAAACATTTAAAAAAAATTCCGATAACTTTAAAATAAGAAAGCAAAATTTGCGTCGCAAATTAAAAAATTCGTCGAAAACCATCCGGAGGTGCAAATATGCAAGATTTTCCTGCAAAAAATTTTTCTTCCGCAGATTCAAAAAAGCCAGAAGAATTCGGCGAATTGGAAGAAATTCTTGAGTGGGAAGATGAAATCGATTTGGCAAAAGAAATCGCGGAAATCGGCAAGGACGATGAACCTTTGCAAGAAATTTCTTTGAACGAAATCAAAAGCGACGATAAAATTTCCGCCCCTCCAGCCGAAAAACGCGCGCATCCTTCCAAGGAAAAATTCGACATACGCGAAGACGTTTCGCAGGATTTTTTCGCCTTAAAGCCTTCGAAAAAAAAGGGCGGACTTTTGCAAGCGGCGACGAAACTGAGAAACATTCCGGGCTTTGACACAAGCGAACAGGAAGAAGAACTCACGCTGAATTTTTCCACCGCCGTTCCAAATTTCAGCGAAGAAAGAAATTCCGTAAACGAAAAAATTGCCGCACACAAAAAGTCGCTTTTGGCAAGGGCATCGTCCATCGCGTCCGTTTCCGACGAAGTGATTCGCCAAGGCGAGGACGGAGTTTTTTCGATAAATGAAAATCTCGAAACACGCGACGTATTTCAGGACGATTCGCTCAGGCAACTGGTGGATTCAGTTTTGAAAAATTGAACTTGTCCTTCGCGTGAAATTGTGCTAAAATCATTTTATGAAAATCACATCAAGCCTTACCGTGCGCACTTACGAATGCGATTCTTACGGACACGTGAACAACGCGGTCTACGTGAACTTCCTCGAATTCGGCAGAATGGAATTTTTGCGCGGAATAAATTTCGACTACAAAGGATTCATCCAAGCAGGATACTTTTTGTACATTTCGCACATCGACATTCATTACAAGGCGAGCGCGTATTTGGGCGACGAACTTTTTGTGGAAGTCGAGCCGATTGAAACAGGCGCAGTGCGCGGAACGCTGCGGCAAACAATTCGCAAGGCAGATGGCACGATTTGCGTAGAAGCCGAAGTGACTTGGGCAAGCGTGAACAAAGACGGTCGCCCTTCGCGCATTCCAAAAGAATTCATCGTGGAAGGACTTCTTCCAGAAAATGCCGAATAAATTCCAAAACGCTTGCGAAGTTTTTTCGGCCGCAAACGCAACGCCATTAGCTTGTCGCGCCGCCCAAACAACTTTGCATCAAATTCACAAAAAGATAAATGTTCTTGTAAATTCCCACGCCCAATTCCTTTATCGGATGGTCGGAAAAACGATCAAGTTCTTTCCAATTTATGATCACTTCGCCATTGGGTCTTGCGTAATCTTCGAGAAGAGTTTTCGTAGTCTTCGCGATTACGATGAGATTTTTAGTTCCATCGACGCAAAGCTTTTTCGCCTCTTCGTTCAAATCGGCGAGAATCGTGCCTACAATGTTTCGCGCTTCCTTTCCGCGATCCACGCTCGGCATGTGATTTTTTAGCTTCACGCCAATTTCTGCCTTTTCATCAATTTTAGCATCGAACGCCAAAAGCTTTTCGCTCGAATCGATAAGCGCGTGATAGGCGTTAGACATCGGCGTGGAAAGCGCCTGAGTGGACCAAGTGCCGCGCACCAAAACCAAGTCAGAAAATTCGCGCACATCCTTTTTCACGAAGTCGAGCAAAAACGCCTTGTAATAATTCAGCTCGTTCACATATTCGAACGAGCCAACATTCTTGCGCTCATAAATCGCGCTGTTCGTGGCAGTGTAATTCGAAAGCCTGTCTATTGAAGTCGTGCCGAAAATTTGGTTCAACAAGTCGCCGATTTTGTTGTTCTGCTGGGTAGCCGCAATCGAGCTTATTGTCTTTTCTGCATCGCCGCGAATTTTGTCGATGAAGCCGTCAACAATCGGCTCTTCGGAAAAATTGTACTCGGGAACATAATCGGGATTTTTTGTCGCCACTTGAATCAGCATTTCAAGCACACGAGAATTTTTCACGGAGTTCACGCGGTTCACGACTTTGTTCCAAACGTTGAGCGTAACCGGTTCCGAGCCTTTTATCGCCTTGAAAAATTTTACCAATTCGCTCCAATCTTCGCGTTCGGGAAAAACGTAAGCCACGGCTATGAAATCCTTCAAATCTTCGCCGATATATTCGCCGTTTATCTTGTGGAATTCAGGCGTGACCGAAAAATCACCTTCATGAAGCGTGGAAGCGAATTTTTTCAAGATGAAGAAAAAGTCGTAAGTGCAAAAGGTTCTGAACATAGAGATTTTTCTGTAAAGCGCCTCAAGCTGCGCGATTTTTTCCGTCGTAAAAATCTGCATCATATTTTCGATATTCTTTTGCACCTGAACTTTCACTTTTTCCACGGTGGAATTTTTCACGGCCTCGTTTATGGCCTCTTCGGAAAGCGAGTCAAGCAGCGCGTGGCTTTTTTCGTCAAGCGAATAATTTACGATCATGTACTTGAGACGATTCGGATTGTCCTGCGCCATGAACATCGCCTTGGCAGGAAAAATCGCCTTGTAAATGTCGTAGAGGAATTTTGCGAGCGCAGGCTGAGCCTCGTCGTTTCTATAAAAATGGAATTTCGACTTGGAAAGATTTTTGGAAATCAACTTGAGCCGTCGCTTTTTTTCGGCTTCGGGATCGTTCGAAGCAAAAAGCGAGGAAAACAACTTTGCGAAAAAGCTCTGTTTTTTTGCCATACTTTATTATCTTCTAAAACGGAAAAAGTGTCAAGACGTGCGTCGGACAACCTTCAACGCATTTTCCGCATGCGGTGCATTTTTGCGCGTCAATCAAAGGAATTCCGTTTTGCAATTTGAGCGCGTCGAATTCGCAAGCCTTTTCGCACTTGCCGCATTTGATGCATCCGTTCTTGCAATTTTTCAAAATCAAAGGCTTGTTGTCGCTGCGGTTTTGGCAAAGCGCGACAGCGATTTTTTTCTGCGTTTCGAAAAACGAAATCAAATGTTTCGGACAAGCTTTGACGCACTTTCCGCATGCGACGCACAATTTTTCGTCGATTACGGGAATTCCTTCCAGCCCGATTTTTATGGCGGAAAATTTACATGCGGCCACGCAATCGCCAAAACCCGAACATCCGAACGCGCAAGTTTTCGTGCCGTTGATTGCTTGGACGGCGGCCGCGCAAGTTTCAACGCCCTTGTATTTGCCACGAATTTGGGCGGCTGCATTCGTTCCGCGACAGCAAAGCACGGCGACTTTTTTTACGACGCTTGCTTCTTTGCCCAAAATTTTCGCGATGGAAGCAGCAACGGCAGAGCCACCCGGCGCGCACAAATTCGGCTCGGCATTTCCAGCGGCCACGGCAGTCGCATAGCCGTCGCATCCTGCGAATCCGCATCCTCCGCAATTCGCGCCTGGCAAAGCTTCGCGCACTTTGAGTTCAGTTTTATTTACAGGCACGGCAAAAATCTTTTTGAAAACGCCGAGCAAAAGTCCAAGCAAAAAAGCAAGCGCGAACGCCACCGCAATCGTAATCAAAATCATATTCATCAATTCACCTCGTAATCATTCCACAAAACCTTGCAAAATTTATCTAATCTAATTGATAAGTCCTTTGAAACCCATGAACGAAAGCGACAAAAGCGCCGCCGTTATGAAAAGGCTCGAATTTCCTTTGAGGAATTTTGGCACGTCGGAAACTCGCATTCGCTCGCGGATTCCAGCCATTATCACCATCGAAAGCAAAAAGCCGCCCGCGCTTCCCGCCGCGTAAACAATCGACTGCGCGTAGCCATAACCTTTGGAAATGCAATTGAGAGTTACGGCGAGCACAGCGCAGTTTGTCGTGATGAGCGCAAGGTAAACTCCCATCGCGCTGTAAAGAGACGGCGCGGATTTTTTCAAATAAAATTCCACAAGTTGCACGAGCGACGCAATCACCAAAATGAAAATCAGCGTCTGCAAGAATTTCAAATTGAGCGGAACCAAAATGCAATAGTAAATCGGATACGTAACCGCCGTGGCAAGCAAAATCACGAACGAAGTCGCAAGTCCCATTCCAGCCGATTTTCCAGTGTCGCTCGTCATTCCCATGAACGGACACAAAGCCAAATATTGCACCAAAATCACATTGTCCACGAGCATCGATTTCAAAAATATTTTCAACATTTCAGGCATTTTTCCTCCTAATAAAAAGTCAAGAAGAAAGTTTCAACTTTATTCTTGACTTTTTACGCACATTCGCAACGCAGTGAGAATGTGCAATAAATATGCAAGTTTCCAACGGAAACTTGTCATGATAAGCGCCCGCGCTATTTGTGCGGTGCATTTATCATTTTTCTCCTTCTTTCGACGAAACGCAAAGAACCAAGGCAATCATGATTCCGAACACGAAAAATCCGCCGGGCGCGCCAGCGAAAAATCCTATGGCATTTTCTTCGGCGAAAATCTGAAAGCCCAAAAGTTTTCCGCTGCCCAAAAGTTCGCGCACCGCGGAAATCGCCACGAGCACCCAAGTGTAGCCCAAGCCCATTCCGAACGCATCCAAAATCGAATGCGCGACATTATTTTTTGACGCGAACGCTTCGACGCGCCCCATGATGATGCAGTTCACGACAATGAGCGGCAGGAACACGCCGAGCGCGTCCGAAAGGTCTGGCAAATATGCGCCCAAAAGAAGCTGTACGATTGTCGTAAACGCCGCGATTACAATTATAAAAACCGGAAGTCGAATCGCGTCAGGAATGAGCTTCCTGAAAATGCTGATGATGATTTCGCTCATCAAAAGCACGAACATCATGCTCGCGCCCATTCCGATTCCGTTGAAAACGCTCGTTGTTACGGCGAGCGACGAACAAAGCCCAAGCGAAAGAACCAAAAGCGGATTTTCCTTTACGATTCCATTCGTGAAAATTTTCAAAGTCTTCATCTAGCCCCTCCGTTTTCTTCGATGTAAATTTTTACGGCTTCGGCCGCGTTTGAAATGAGCGCGCCCATCGTGCGCGAAGTGATTGTCGCGCCGCTGATCGCCTCATAATCTTCGCCCAAAACGAGCGGCTCTTTCGCACTTGTTCCTGCGAACTGTCCGTAAAAAGTCGTTCCTTTTGAATTGCGGTAATTCGCATCGGCGGCCTTTTGTCCAAAGCCAGGCGAATCCGATGTCGCCAAAATGTGAACGCCTGCGATTTGCAATTCGGGAGAAAAACCCGCAACCAAAGTCGAAGTTTCGTAAGTGGAGCCAGTGATTTTTATCGCAAAGCCCGCGACATTTCCGTCCTGAATCACTTTGTAAAAAGAATCGATTGTCGCGCCCGACTGCGGCAAAGAAATTTTTTCGATTTTTTCAAAATTCTCCGCCTGCGGAAAAATTATTTTCAGCGCGGACTGTTCTTTTTTGAGCGCGTGAGATGCGATTTCAGGAGCAGTAAAATTGTTCACGACGGCAAGCGCAAGACATGCCGCAGACGCATAGAGCGCTAGTTTTATTCCAAGAACAAACGCGTTTTTCATTTTGCCTCCATCGCGGATTTTTTGTAGCCGTATTTTCGCCGAGTGATTTTATTCAAGAACGGCGCAAGCGAATCCATAATCAAAATCGAAAACATTACGCCTTCGGGATAGCCGCCGAATTTCCTGATCAAAAACGTGATGAGTCCGCAACCCGCGCCGTAAATAAGGCGGCCGGGCTTTGTAACCGGAGCCGTCACGTAATCCGTGATCATGAATGTCGCGCCGAAAATGAGACCGCCCGAAAGCAACGCCATCAAAATGTCTCCGCCCGAAATCCAAGTCAAAATCACGGTTGTCGCCACCATCGCAAACGGCGCGCGCCAGTCAATCGTCCTTGTCGCCAAAAGGAAAACGAACGAAATCAAAATCAGCAAAATCGAAGTTTCGCCAATGCAGCCGGCGCGGTTTCCGAAAAAGTATTGCAGATAAATTTCGCGGCTCGGAGTGAACGCGCCGCTTTTTATTGCGGGCAAAATCGTCGCCGTGCTCACAGCGTCGGGCAAAGGCGTTATCCACGCGCTTCCCATCGCCACGGGAAAACTCACGAACAAAAACGCGCGTCCCGTCAAAGCAGGATTCCAGACATTGCTTCCAAGTCCGCCGAAAAGCGACTTCGCCACGATGATTCCGAACGCCGCGCCAAGCACAGTCTGCCAAACAGGAATCGTCGGCGGCAAGACAAGCGCGAGAAGAATTCCCGTGATTATCGCAGAGCCATCGGAAACAGTCTGCTTTTTTTTCGCAAGCAAATTGAACAGGAATTCAAAAAGCACCGCCGAAGCCACGCTCGCCAAAATCGTAATCAGAGCGGGAATTCCGAAAATCACCACGCCGTAAACACATTCCGGAATGAGCGAAGCCACCACCGTGAACATCAAGGCTTGAGTTTTTCTTCCGCTTGAAATGTGCGGCGAAGAAGAAAGAATCATTTTTTCCATATTTATCTCACTTCCTTATTTTGAATTTGATTGAGACTGCTGAACGGCGGCACGCGCCTTTTCTGCGGCAAGCCGCGCACGTTCCGCATTTTTTCCAAGCCGGATTATTTGCACAAGGCGAACCGTCGCCGGGCAAATGTAGGCGCACGAACCGCATTCAAAGCAATCCATCAGTCCGTATTTTTTCGCATCTTCAAGCGAATCGGATTTTACCGAACGAATTATCATTACGGGAGTGAGACGCATCGGACAAACATCTACGCATTTTCCGCAGCCTATGCACGGCGAACTTTCCGTCGCGTCGATTTCGGCTTCCGTCAAAAACAAAATTCCGCTCGTGCCTTTGAGAATCGGGAATTCCGCGCTTTGCATCGAAAATCCCATCATCGGCCCGCCCGACAAAATTTTCGCGACATTTTCTTGCAGCTGGATTTCGCTGCCGACCAAATCGCTCACCAAAGTTCCAATCGGCGCAAAAAGATTTTTCGGCTCTTTTACGCCCAAGCCGCTCACCGTAAAAGCGCGTTCGATCAAAGGCTTTCCTTCGCGGAACGCTTCGCTTATGGCGCAGACCGTGCCCACATTGCAGACGACGCAACCTGAGGCGGCAGGAAGTTTTCCGGCAGGAACTTCGCGCCCAGTTGCCGCAGAAATGATGTCCTTTTCCGCGCCCTGCGGATATTTCGTCTTTACGAGAATTATTTCTATTGAAACGCCTTTTTCGTCGCGGATTTTTTTCGCAGCCTCTTCAAGTTTCGGAACGAGATGCGCCTTGTTGCTTTCCAAAACGATTCGAACATTGATTGAACTCGCTTCGCGTTCGTTGCACAAAGCGACGATTCTTTGCACAATCAAAAGTCCGTCCATTACTTTTTCGGGCGTTTCGTCGAGAGTCTGCTCGTCCACCGTGAGATACGGCTCGCATTCCGCCGCGTTGAGCAAAATAAAATCAATCTTGCAATCTTTCGGCGGATTCAGCTTGACATGAGTGGGAAACGACGCGCCGCCCATTCCGCAAATGCCGGCATCCTTCACACGCGCCAAAGCCTCTTCGTGCAAACACGAAAAAGGATCGAGCGGCGGCATAAAATCAACGCGATTTTCTTCATCCGCCTGAATAACGATGCACGGAACTTCGGCGTTGGCGGTGGAAAGATTCGAAACGATTTTTTTCACCGTGCCGCTCACAGGACTGTGAACGGGCGCGCTCACGAAAGCGTCGCTTTTTGCGATGATTTGCCCGCGCGAAACTTTTTGTCCCACTTCAACGACTGGAACATTCGGCGCGCCGCCCATCGTCACAGGAACGTAAAACATTTTTGAAGCCGGAAAAACTTTCGTAATTTTTTTTCCTTGGCACAATTCCTTATGCTCGGCAGGAAAAATTCCGCCTTTGAAAGTGCGCATATCTTCTCCCATAAAAAAGCCGTGAGTGATTTTTTAGAATCGCGAATGGCTTTTTTACGTGCGTTTGCAATGAAATGAAAACGCACAAATTAAAATTGTAAAGTACTGAATATTCTTTTATTATATCACACAATCGCGGAAAAGAAAAGTGCTTTGTGTGAAATTATCAATGACTTGTTATATATTCGTCATTACAGCAAAGAATGTCGCGATATTCGTTCGCGTCTCTTTGCCCTGAAGAGCGGCCGTGCGGGATATTGAAACGGGGTTCCGCACAGCCGCTCTTGTGGCGGCTTAAAAAGGGCGACCTGCGAAATTTCCCGTTTCATGCAGGCCGTCCTTTTTATTTTTTTATCATTCTCAAAGTCCGGCGGGAAGAAATCGGTTCATTGGGCGGGCGGATTGTCCCGCCGGGTTTTGCCAAAGGAAGCATTATGGTCATCACATTCTCAAGCATGAAAGGCGGCGTGGGAAAGTCCACCGACGCCATCCTGCTCGCCAACAACCTCGCGGCGCGCGGGTTCAGGGTCCTGTTCTTCGACATGGACACGAACAACTCCTCCACGATCTACTACACGCTGGGCATAGCCGACGAGTTCCCGACGCGGAACGTCGCGGAGGCGCTGACCCACAGGACGACGGAGGGCTACACGGTAAAGTCAAGGATCCCGAACGTGGACATCGTGCCGTCGTCGCTGCGGCTCTTCGACATCCGCTCGATCGACTACCACGCGCTGAAAAAGACCCTGCCGGACGGCAGGTATGATTTCGTCGTCATCGACACCGCGCCCACCTACGACAACCTCGTGATGAACGCGCTGTACGCGGCGGACTGCATATTCACCCCCGTCCAGCTCGACTTCTTCAACATCACCACAACGAAATTCCTGCGCTCGCACCTATACGACGAACTTGCGGAACAGGTCGGCAAGTGGTTCATCTACTACACCTTCTGGCAGGATAACCTCGCGCCGTTCCCGCATTCCGTCCAGTCCCAGTACGCGGCGGTATTCGAGAGCGAATTCGACAACATCCTGAAAGACATCCAAATTCCGAAAACTCCCGCGACGGCAAAATACACGCAGACCGACGTGAAAGTGAGCGTCCGCTCCCAAATGCTCGGAAGCCAGCGCCTTGCGGCCGCGTTCAACAGGCTCGCGAACCTCGTCACGCAGACTGAGCCCCAAAAGGACGGGGACGGGAACGAGATCTTTCCTGTGGAGAAATTCTAGCCGGAGGAAGCACCATGGCAAAGGAAATAACATTTACCAAGCTTGGCGGCAAGGCTCCGTTCGCGGACGGCGGACTGAAACTCTCGAAATCAATCCTGATAGACAAAATCGAGCCGCACGAGGACTTCAAGTCCTTGTTCAGGATCGGGGACGAGCTTTTGGAGCGCATCACGAATTCAATCAGGGAAAATTCCTTCGACGCATCCCAGCCCCTGCACATATGGGCGAAAGCCGAGGACGACGGCAGCATCCACAACTACCTGATTGACGGCTACACGCGGCTGGAGGCTGCGAGGAACGCCGGGCTTGATACCGTCCCGTACTTCGAGCACAAGTTCGAGACATTCGACGAAGCGTACAAGTACGCATTGAGCCTGCAAGTGAACCGCCGCAACCTTGAGGGCGGAGAACTCCTGCGCAACGTGTCGAGGCTTTTGGGAACGGACTTCATCCAAAACGCGGAGGGCAAGAAGTCCGAGGCGATCGCGGAAGTGCTCGGCGTTTCCTCAAGGACGGTGGAGGAGGCGATTTCCGTCGCCAAAAACGCGGACGAGGAGACACTCGCGGAAATCGACTCGGGCGAGAAGTCAGTCCACAAGGCCTACAAGGAGACAAAGAAAAAGCGGGAAAAGCGCGAGGTCGCGCCCGATGAGGACGATGGCGACGACTTCAACGACGCGACTTGGAAAGACGATGACGATGACTTCGGCGACATCTCCGACGCGCTCGGAGACAGCGAGGGGAATCCGCGCCAAGTCCATGTCCACAGCCGCGACATGACGGAGCGTCTCAGTCCGCCGGAGCAGAGCGACATCGACGCGCGGCTCATCGAACGCTTCAAGGACGGCTTCGCCAGCGGCTTCAAAAGCGGGTTTTCGGAAGGCGCGTACCAAGTCTACGACAGGATGCTTTCCATGCTGAAGGACGGAAAGTCGGCCGCGGAAATCGAGGACAGCGAAATTTTTTCGGACTTCACGTTCACCGTGGCCGCGCCAAAATTTGACGTTCCCGCCGAGGACGGGGACATCCTCAGAAAATTCAACAAGTAGGAGAAGCAAAAATGACGACGGAAGAAATTGAAATGAGAAGGGTCATCAAAGAAATGCTTTCAGATGTCGGAATCAACCGCGAGACGCTCAAACAAGCGGTAAAGGACATCTTGGAGGAAAAAATCAACAAGGCCATTGTAGACGCAATGCACGAGACAAGCGGCGGATCGACGGTCAAGGACAAAATCAACGATTACGTGGCAAGGCACGTGCGCTCGTTCTCTTTTGACGCTGAGTTCAGAAACGAAGTCGAGAAAGCCGTGAAGAAAGAGATGCAGGATTTTCGGATTAGCGCGGAGATAAAAAGGGAGACGCAGAATGAAAAAGACTGACATCCATCTGCTCAACGACCTGCAAAGGCGCGAGATTAGGGAAACGGCGTACAACGAGGTGTCGAACGAACACTCGTTTTTCTGCGTCTGCGGGAAACTTTGCTCCGGCTTTCACGAAAGCAGCTGCGGAAAATTCCGCGCGAAGGTCGAGAAGCGTTTTTTGAGCAAGTGCGAGGCGGAAATACGGCGACTCGGCTTATCCTAGCACATGCCATAATTTTGCAATAAAGAAACTGCGACATCAAACTCGCGTATGAACGGGAGGTAGGAACATGAACAAAAAATACGTGAAAGAACGCATCGTGTGGACAGTGTGCAGGGAAATCGGACACCAAATATCGAGGTTCCTGCGGAAACTGGTTTTGGGGAAGAAATGACGGACTTTGTATTTAACGCAATAGGTGGCATATTCATCGTCCTCTTCATTCTTGGCTCCGTGGCGGGCATCGTGGAAGCCTACTTGGAAAACAAAGAAAAAGACAAAAGGAGAGAAAAATGGCTCAAGGAAAGGACGGCGAAGAACACGACAGCGTAAGCCGCCCCGCGCACTACACGCGCGAGGGCGCGATGGAATGCATCGACGAGATGCTGCTCGTTTTCGGGTCGGCGGCAGTGAAAGACTTCTGCCTGCTGAACGCGTGGAAATACCGCTACCGCGCCGCCAAGAAGAACGGCGACGAGGACATGAGGAAGTCGGACTGGTACATGGCGAAGTACAAGGAACTGAAAGGCAGCCCCGGCATACGCCATAAAATTTTCCGGCGCAAGGGAAAGAGGCGAAGGACGTAAGGAATGCGCTACAGCATTTTCGAGTATTCACAGGAAAAGCTTCTCGCCCTTGGCCTTGACGTGACGGACGCGCTGCTCCTGAACTGGTTCGCGAATTTCTTCTGCGGCAAGATGGAAAAGCAGATGTTCAAGGATGCCGACGGAAAAACGAAAATCTACGGCTGGATAAAGACATCGAAAGTCATCGAGGACCTGCCCGTAATCGGCATCACGAGCGAAAAAGGCATTCGGAAGCGGCTCGACACGTTCGTCGAGAAAGGCATCCTTGACAGGAGAACTTTGTCCACACACAACGGGAAAAAATCGTACTACAGGACGACCTCAATCTACGAGTCGCTCATCAACACGACCGCAATCCAAAGAAACCATGAAAAAGAAAACGCCGCCTCGGAAAAACCCCGCGCGGGAGCGAAAAGCGAAAGCGCGGACGGAAACTGGCAAAGGAACGCCAGTACCTTTGCAAACTCCGAAAATGTCCGAAACGACCCGCAAAGGAACTCCAGTACCTATGGGCAAAGGAACGGCAGTACCCTTGCGCAAGGGAACTCCGGTTCCCTTGCTTTAAACGATTCCTTGACCAATGATAAATTCGTTAAGGATATTGCTGCTGCCGCCGAAAGGCATTTCGGCAAGAACGCTTTTGACCAGGGCTTCGCCCAAAAAGCGGCGGCGTTTCTTTCCTCACAGAACGTCTCCGACATCGACTTTTATTTCGCATTCATCAAGAACAAGGTGTCCGAAAAAATCTCGCTGTCAAAAAGCCCGGTCTCAAGCCCCCGCGGACTGGCGTACACGCTCTTCTTCCAGACCGACATAGCGCAAGAAGCAAATGACTGGCAGCAGCAGCTTTTTCTTGAAAGGCAGAGAGAGGCTGAACGGAAAGCCGCGGAGGAAAAGCGCAAGGTCGGCTGCCCCGTCTGCGGAACGCGCTTTATTCCAAAGCAGGACGGCTCCTGCCCCAAATGCGAATTCAGCGTGTCGCGCTTCCAAGACGAGGCGGAAATCCAAATCCACTCGCGGTTCGTAAGGCTTCCCGAAAAGTCAAAACAAGACTATGAGAGACGGCTCCGGCAAATTTATAAATTTGACATCGCAAAATTCATGGCGATGAGCAAGGAGGAAAAAGACGATTTTAGGTCGAAACAAAAAACTGACAAGAGCGTCCTTGACAGGGAGTTCGGACTGATTACGTAAGAAAAGCAATGCTCAAAGCATTGCGAAAAAATACCAACATTGGAGGCAAAGGAATGTCGGATTTGAACACACTCACACTACAGGGAAGAATCGCGCGGGACGCGGTTGTTCAAACAACAAAAGCCGGAAAGCGGGTCGCGCTGTTCACGCTCGCCGTGAACCGGACGACAAAAAACGAGGGCGGAGATTATGTCGAACACGCGAACTTTTTTCCCGTGTCGGTTTTCGCCCAGTCGGACAAATTCGTCTCGTACCTCAAAAAAGGGCAGCCGCTCGTTTTGGAAGGCTACCTTAAGCAGGTGACAAAAAACCTCGGTCAAGGCGCGGACGGCAAACCGAAGTACGAGTCAAGGCTTTACATCTGCACCTCAAGAGTCCATTTTATTTGGACAGGCAAAAAAGACAACGCTCCGGCCGAGCCTCCCGAAAATTTCGACGAGGACATCATCCTCGACACGGAGGATCCGTGCGAGGACGTGTTCCTGGGCGACGATGGCGGCATTTATTAGATCCGCCTTGGCAGGCGGTCTCAGGCATGTTCTCGGTACGGTTCTCGGAAAACTGGCGGGGCTGCTGTATTTCTGCGACAGCCATTTTACCTATCTTGCAATATCGCTTTTTTGCGCGACAGGGAGCGCGTTGATTTTCCTGACGTGCTATTTGGGAAGATACGGCAAATATGACTGGTGGAACTGGAAAGGCAGGGCTTTGGGCAAAAGCATAAGGCTCTGCCTGCTCTTGCTTCTGCTGAAAAAAATTTTGGAGGTTGCAATATGAATTCAATCACACTGCACGGAAGGCTGGCGAAAGACGCGACGGTCACTTTGGTAAATTCATGCGGCGTTGAGACTCCGCTCGTGACATTCTCATTCATTGACGGAGGGCTTCCCTACCAAAAAAGCGAGCCGATGTTCATAGACGTTCACTTCATGAAGGAAGCGGCAATGCGCATTTTCGACTTCCTTAAAAAGGGAAAGGAAGTCGTGGTGTCGGGATGCCTGCGGAGCAAGAACTATGTGACGCAAGCCGGGGAGAAGAAACAAAAGTATTATGTTTCGGCTGACTACGTAATGTTCACTGGAAAAGGAAGCGACGACGGGACTTCCCGTTCGGCCCATAATTAACGCATTATTGTGTTTGGGCAAAACAAAATATGAGGAGCAAAAGCTATGAAAGACTTCAGGGATTTTCAGAATGTCCGTATCATTACGCAGGAAGGGACGATCGCGAACGGCGACTACATTATGGACGATGTTGTCATCAGGTGCAGGAACGGTCTGCTCTGCGATCTGCCAGGAGAGGACGGCAACCTTATGCCCGCGATAGAGACGCGTGACGGCAACCACCGGGAGCACTGGAAAAACGGTGTGCTTCACTGTGAGAACGCACCCGCCGTCGTGGACAACGCCGACGGCTACGAGCTTTGGTTTTTGGACGGAAAGGAATGTCCGCCGCAGAAATGATTTTTTGAGAACCTTAATTTTCTAATGGAGAAAGAATATGGTCAACGAAGAAAACGCCGTTCAGCCGGAAGAAGAATATGAAAGAAATTTGCCCGCGCAAAAGGAAATGGCGAAATTGCAGGCAAGCGCGCGCCAGCCGAACATTCAGTTTCCCGTCAAGGAAAAACAAGAGATTGTGCCTTCCAATAAAGAAACTCAGTCCGCGCTTGAAAAGGCTGTCATCGCGCTTTCGGAAGAACTCGCGAACGTGTCGGAACTCAAGGACGCATTGGAACAGTCGCTCAACGACAAGAACGTCGCCGATGACGAATTCCAGTCGGAAGTGACCGCCTATTTCAATTCGCTGCGGAAGCAGTTTGACGAATTCAACGAAAAGTTTTCAAGGGAAATCGACTATGCCCGCGAACTCGATTTGAAGATTCAGAACAACGAATACAGGGGGCAGATTTACCTTTTGGAAAAAGCGCTGGACGCGGAAAGGGCGAAAATCACCATCGCGTTGGACGACATCACGAAAACCGTCAAGGAAAAATTGCTGCTTGTTTCCGACAAGTGCCTTGAGCTGAAGTCTGCGGACAATCTCATCGAGGAGTCGATAATGAAGTTCCGTTCGGATTCGATGTCCGCCTCCGAAAACGAATACAGAGCGTTGAGACAGAATTGCGAGGCAGGTCTCAGGCTTTTTACGGAGAACGCGCAAAAGACATTGGAAACGGTAAAGAAACGCTCCGTCGATTTCATCACGCAATGCGAGAAAGAAAACAAGGCGCTCATAAAGAACGTCCCATCAGTAAAAGGAAAGCTCACGGCGGAAAACTGGATTGTCGTTGTGTTCGGCTGTGTCGGAATCGCGAGCCTCATCGTGCGGCTGTTCATGGGGTAATATTTATGGAAGACATCGAAACCGTAAAGCGCAGGGTGAGGAAACTGCTCGCCCTGTCAAAATCCCCGAACGAGAACGAGGCGGTGTCCGCCCTGCAAAAGGCGAACGCGCTCATGGCAGAATACAGCCTCAGCCACGCGGAGTTCGCGGGATACGTGAAGAAATCCGTGAAATCGACAAAGCGGGCGGTAGAATGGCGAAGCGTCGTCGCGAATGCGGTGGAAAGGCTGTACGCGACATACCATTACCGGGACGTTGGCACGGGAAGTTTCGTCTTTTATGGCGAGGAACTTGACGTATTCATGTCCGCCGAGATGTTCGCGTACCTCGTGAAGACCATAGACCGCATGGCAAAGCAGAACGTCCGCAAGAACGCGAAATACCGCTACCGCCAGTCATACCGCGCGGGAATCGCGTCCCGCCTGTGGGACAGGATGGACGAACTCGGCAGACAGTACAGCTGGCGCAACCCGACGGAACTCGCCGAGAAGAAACAGGAAATCTCCGACTGGGTGAACAGCCAAGTCGCGCTTTCGGACACGCAGCCAAAGGCAAAAAGGATCAAGGCGAATATGGGCGCATGGAATCGCGGCGCGAATGATGCCGACGGGATAAGTCTGAGCCGACAGATGACAGGCAGCGGAACGCGCAGAATCGGGGGATGTTAACACGGAGCAAGAACATGGAACACAGGCAATATTGCCGATATTGCGCACATTGCGTAGCACAACTAGATGATACAGCATGGTGTGAAAAAAAGCAGAAAGAGATGAGCGAGAGTTCCGCCAAGCGAACGAACAGTTGCAAGGAATTCCTGTTCAACGAGATGGACGCTTTCAATCCCGAAGTGAAATACAAGCCGAGGGCGAAAAAAGTTTTTGACGATTCGCCGTCATTGTTCGATGAGGAAAATCCATGACCAAGAGACGGGATATTTCTGACAGGCTTTGCAGGATGAAAGAAATTTCGGAAGAATTGCGCAAGAAAAGGGCGAGGTGCTCGAAGCATTGCGTTATGTGGAACTGCGAGGACAGGGACTGCGAGATTTACGGCGAGCAACATCTCACACCGTCTACCTGCCCGTATTTTATTAACAAAGAGATTGAAAACGAAAAAAGAAAATATGATTGAAAAGGTGTATCGTTTCAGGGGGCGGAATAATGCGGATTAGGTTAAAGCGCAAGACAATATCAATACTTGCTTACATTACGTCAATCGTCGCGTATGCGATGTTCTTGTGGATTGACTGGCGGCTTGGCGTTGCCATGCTTATATTCGAATTGTCCAATGTATTTACGGAAATAATGGAGGCACGAAATGAAAAAGGAAATAGAGATTGAAAAGTGGTATCGCGCCAAAGGCACGGACACATATTTCAAAACCGAAGAGGAAGCGGCGGAATACGCGAGGAAAGATTATGCGGGAGATTTGTTGCGGCGAATTGCACTTGCGTATGATTACCGCAAGGAATGCGTAAAAAAAATAAAATCAATGAAAGTGTTTATTGAGGAGGCGAAATCAAAGTCTGACTTGCGCAAGGCATGGGCAATGCGGCAATCCGGAACATTTCCGTCCTTGTACAGCAAAAAGGCGGGTTCAAGCATTACCTTGTTAATTGACGCGGATTTAGAATCACGAAAAGGTTTGCACTACTTGCACGAAATCGTAATATACCATGCCAAGGAAGAGGTAAAAAAGAACGAAGAAAAAATAAGACGTTATAAAACGACCATCAAGAAATTAAGCAGAGAATTCCAAAAACTGCGGGAGGCTTTTTAATATGTTGATATTCCCGCTGAAAAAAGAATGGTACGAAAAAATCCGCTCTGGCGAGAAGAGAATCGAGTACCGCGAGGTCAAGCCGTACTGGTACATTCGTATTATACGAGAATTAGAGAAAGAACTCGACAAATACGCCTTGCACAGATTCGATTCGCTTTTTTTGCTTTTGATATTTCAATTAAGTGCGTCCTGCGCCTCGGCTACACGAAGCGGCAGATGACTGCGGACATACATCATCGAGATTGGGGTCGTGAACGGCAAAGACACCGACCTGCGCGTGGACAAGCTCGTGTACGCGATTCACCTTGCCAACATGAGGGAAATCTGAGGATTCTTGCCCAAGCATCTTTTCTTTTCCATAATTTTTCCACAGTAGGCATTCGGAGAAGCCACAAAAGCTTCGTAGAATGCCGTGGGCTGTGGTAAAATTGTGGGAAAGTCGCTTCGACATTTCTATGCTCACCGCTCGATGTCGAGGCGCATTATGTTCTTTTTATGAGCCTCTTTTATTTCTTGTTTCTTTTCATATTTTTCACGCTTCGCGTATTCTTTTAGGAACGTGTCGCGGGGAACGTCGTAGAACGACTTGTTGCCGTCCATGAGAGTCACGACATTTCCTTCCTTTGAGGATGAGATGATTTTGCATTCGGAAAACATCAGTTCCTTGTTTCCGAAAACTGGTTTTCTGCGCTCCAACTTCGTTCCCTCAAAGGCGATGTCCTTGTTCACGTTGAACACCATCTTCACCGTGTCGCCGACCTTCAGGTTGAAGTTCCCGTCGATTTTTTCGCCCCTGCCCGAAACCGTGTCGTACATTGGGCGGGCAATTATCTTGTCATAACGCTGACTTAAAAGATACTGTTCGTTGAGAGGCGTTGCCTTTACCGCCTCATTGTAGACATCGACCAAAACTTCGTTGCGCGACTGCCCGTCTTTTCTCAGCAAATCCAAAAGGTCTCGTGTCTTGAGTTTTTCTGAGTCGGACATTTGGGTGATGATTTTGTTCGCAATCTTCAAAGCGTCAAGCGGCGAGTTCGCCTCTTTCCGGCACATGACGGAAAGGTTGTGGCGGAAGTTGTTCGCGCAGTTTTCCCGCGTCTGAAAAAAGTCGTTGTACTGCGCGACGCTTATCCCTTGCTCAAGCATTTCTTTTTTGACTTCAAGATTTTCCGTGCTTCTCCCAAGCTTTTTGTTTTCCTCAATCTGCGAGTTTGTTTTTTCAATTTCTTTCTGCCGCTCATCCGACAAAAGTGCCGTCATCGTGGAAGATTGAATGCGGACTTGCTGCGACTTGTCCCCGGAAACCAACAGGTAGGAATCCGTCGTTTTCTCATAACTTGCGACCGCCATGTCGGAATAAGACTTCAAGCCGTTCTGCGTCACCATCGCGAATTTCGCAATAGTAGTTTTTCCGAATTCAATGTTGATTTCGGAAATTTTCCCGTTCGCGTCTTTTGTTTCGATTCTCTTTTCTTTCGGCTCGTTCTTCTCATTTTCTGCGGACGGCTCGACAATGCCGGAAGCGACATTCTTTCCGGCAAACGCTTCTTCTTTTAAAACTGGATGAGAATTCTCCTCCGCCGCTTCGCTTTTTGGATAATACGGATTTCCGTCCTTGTCAAATTCCACGTTCGATGCCGCCTCCTGCTGCATTTTCTCGACCGCCTCCGCCTGCTCGTGCAGTTCCTGGACCAGCTCCGGCTCGGCGTTCAAAAACGGGTTTTCAAACTCCGTCGTCTCTTCGGACTTGTCTTGTCCAGAAAGATTCCTCACCAGTGTTGGATGGGCAGCTTTTAGCTCCTCAAGCTCTTTTTTGACTTCCTCCGCGCCCTTCCTGTCCGAAAGCCTTAAGTAGCCGAGGTCGATGTTGTCCGCGTCAAACTCAATTGTCATTCCCTCGTACTGCTCGATCCTGCCGATGGCAAAATTCTGCGCCCGCGCGTCATGGATTTTCGCTGCAACAAGAAATTCAAACATAACCTGCGTGTCGAACGGTTCGGTTTCAGCCTCCTCCCTGCCGCTTCTCTGGTGGAGATAATCCAGCATCGCGCTGTCAAAGTCCTTGTGGGATATTCCGGAAAATATCATGCTCTCCTCAAGATCCTTGAACACTTCTGATGCCTTCACCGTTTTCTTTGCCGTTGCAATGTTTTCTTCCAGCTCCCCATCCGTGCCGTTATGCCATGCCTCGGCAGTCTCAATCGGGTCGGCGTAATCGGCTTCAGCCCTACGATTCAGCC
Organism: Treponema sp.; assembly: GCA_014804005.1. Taxonomy (GTDB): domain Bacteria; phylum Spirochaetota; class Spirochaetia; order Treponematales; family Treponemataceae; genus Treponema_D. The sequence continues at coordinate 174,656 of JAAVAP010000016.1, forward strand.
GCTCCGCCGTCGTCATTTCGTTGTCTGCCAAGTCAACATCCTGCTGTGTGCCGACATCCTGCCTGTGGAGAAAGTTTTCATAAGTGTTTGTTTTGATGAAGTCAGAAATCTCATCGGAGACTTGCTGAATCGTGGAAAAGAGTTTTTCACTTTCGCCCGATTCGTCAGGATAATTCGGAAGGAATATCCCGTGAGCCTCAAGGACTTTTTGGGTGCAGTTTCCCGCGAACTTGTTGCTCATCTGCCTTTCGCCGCCTTTGAAATATTCTGTGTCTCCGTGCTCGGCGATTTCCTTGTAAACCGAAAGAATCGCTCCGCAGATTTCGCTTGCGATTTCCCCCGCGTTTTCTTTTACGCCGACCGCCTCTGATTCGGCGAGGATTTTTGAGATGTCTTGCTCCATGCCAAGATTGAGTTTCTCCTCAATCTCTTTCGCCCATGCTTCCGCCGTCGGGTCTGCGATTGCGTTCTCAACGGACTTCGCCATCTTTTGGATTTTTTCTTTGCCGACGGCGGAAACAAAGTTGACAAGGTTTTCTTTTGTGAGTATACTTGAATAAGAGCCTTCGCTTGGGAGAACCTGCGCCAGGAATTGGACCTGGCATTCACGTTCCCAATCGAGGCTTCTTTTTTTTGTCCGCATATACGAGGTTGCCCTGTTCGATGTTGGTTTTCACAAAGTGCGCCTCGTTGTCTTTTCCATAGATTGACGTAATTTCATTTATGACAAGCCTTCCATATCTTTTGTCCACTGCCACTGGAATTATTATCGAACGGTTGGATTCATCCTTTTGTTCCGTAAAAAACACATAGCTGTCATCACGCGTCCTTGACTTGAACACCATAATCGGGTCTGCAAGCGATTCGGGAATTCTCTTGACGTGCTCCATTGTAAGGGCGTGTCCTTTCTTGTCGTTCGGATATGTGGCTTCCTCACGCAACGCCTTGGACACCACGGACTGCGGCATCTCAATCGGATTGTCGCTTATTCCGAGCGCCTTCATAACAGGCGGAATTTCCCCAACCTTTATAAGCTGCAACGGATTAACCCCGTCAAAGTTGTCGAGTGCCTTTTCGAAGTTTTCGCTGTCAGTCCTGTTGAATTTGAAGTATTCTCTCACGTCCGGGAAAGCGTGGTCTTCCGCCATTTCTTGGATTATATTTTGGAACGGAACGTTTTGGGTGATTTTCCGTCCTTCCATCAAGTCCTTCATCGGTCTCGAAAGGAATTCCCGCGCGATTTCGAGGCGGACAGAATCTGAGACGTAGCTTTCGCCTCCAAGTTCGGGCTGGGGAAATTCCGCGCCGAGTTCGCCCGCGACATACTCCGCGACTTCGTTGTCCCAGTCGATGACCTGGTCGCGCAGAACTCCGCCGTTCTTTTCGGCGATGCGGCTCAGGATTTTTTCCGCCATCCTTCCGACAATCCGGCTGTGGCACTCCGAAAGGATTTCGTCGTCGTCGGAAAGATTTTGATAGTTCTCGTCGGTCATAACCTCGTTCCAGAGGCTTGTGCCCTTGAAAATGTCCTTGCCCTTTTCCCAAAGTTCGGGATTCGTGCGCCGCGTGTAGGCATCCCACAAGTGCGTGTACTCGTGCGCGTAGGTGTTGCTCGTCGCGATTTCGGGGTCGGCGTAAATCCTGCCGTCATAGGCGAA
>JAAVAP010000017.1 GCA_014804005.1 Treponema sp.
CGCGCTATGCCTTTGCCCCGTGGTTCGTATCCGCCATCTTGATGCCGGCCGCGTCATAGCGGGCGGAGTGCGGTTTCTTGCCTTGCAGAATGGCGTCGAGCGTTGTACCGGACGGCAGCTTGTCCTTCATTTTCTTGTTCAGTTCTTTATTTTCTTCGGTGGTGATGAGCGCGATGCCGGAGACTTTCTCTATGAAGTCCGTGAGATACTCCACCGTCAGCTGCGCTTTGTCCAGTGTGGCGAGGTACTCCACAATAACGCTTGTGGGGATGGTATGCTCATGGGTGAGACCTTTGTACTCCTTGTGTGATTGTTTGTAATATACATGGTCGTAGACCGGATCTTCTATGTTATTCTTTTTAAGAAGTTCTCTCGCACCATTGGATATATAGCGGTACTCGCTGCGCACACACAGACTTCCAACGATGAACGAGAGCACGTCCTTGTATCCGTGTGCGAACGGGGTGAGTGACTTCTTGCTTTTATTCTGTCCAAGCTCATCTGGCAGCTGCCTAAGGTAATTGTGCAGGTACTCCGCCCGCTTCTTATAGTCTACTCCTCTGAAATTCTTTGTCCATGGCATAGTGTGTTCTCCTTGGGGAGGCTTCCTGCCTTTCCCGTTTGTATTTTTTCCTCCCGCGCCCTTTTGGTTTTGCGCGGGAAGGTTGTTCCTTATAGGCGCGTGTTTATGTGCTCGCAACGCGAACACATAAACACGCGGTGAGCAGCGCATCGCGCTGCGACTGCCGCCCGGTTGTCGCCTAGTTACTGACGGTGACTGTGCCGTCGGTGCAGGTTATCTTCGTGACGTTTGTTTGCCAGAAGATGGTCGGGGCTTTTTCTATCCGCTCCCAGCCCTCCTTCGTGCCGTCGTAGAACACCGCCGCGAGACTCGTGCAGCCATAGAACACGCTGTAACTGATTTTCGTCACGCTTGCGGGAATCGTCACGCTCTTGAGGCTCGTGCACCCCTCGAACGCGCCCTGCCCGATGCCCGTCACGCCCTCGGATATCGTCACGCTCGCAAGGCTCGTGCAATCCTCGAACGCCTCTTGCCCGATTTCCGTCACGCCCTTGGGTATCGTCACGCTCGCAAGGCTCGTGCAGCCCCTGAACGCGTTGCTCCCGATGCTTGTCACGTCCGAGGGTATGACAAGGTTGGTCGTGTTTTTCAAGTCCGTGCCATCACTCATGGTCACGTGCTTTGCATAAGACATAAGTCTGCCGTTATCATCCAGCGCGCACCACTGCGCGAGCGTACCGCCGTAGCACACGCTCTCAAGGCTCGTGCAGCCAGAGAACGCGTTGCTCCCGATGCCTGTCACGCCCTCGGGTATCGTCACGCTTGCAAGGCTCTTGCAGTTCCAGAACGCGGCGGCTCCGATGCTCGTCACGCCCTCGGGAATGTCCACCGTAGCCGCATTCCGTGCAAGTGTTTCCGCCTTGGATTCTGTGGGTGTGCACAGTAACCTCGCATGCCGCCGTCTTGCTGCCCGCCTGTGCGGTGATAGTAGCCGCGCCTACTTTGACCGCCGTGACCATGCCGTCATTGCTCACCGTCGCGACCGACGGATTGGACGACGACCATGTTACCGTTTTGTCGTCCGCGTCGTCGGGATTTACTGTCGCCGTCAGCGTCTTCGTCATGTTGGGCGCGAGCGTGAGCGTCGTTACATTGAGCGTGACGTTCTCAACAGGTATCGGATTCACAGTAACCGCGCATGTCGCCGTCTTGCCACCCGCTTGAGCGGTGATAGTCGCCGTGCCTTTCGACACTGCCGTGACCGTGCCGTTGCCGTCCACCGTCGCGACCGACGCATTGGACGACGACCATAGCACCGTCTTGTCGTCGGCGTTGTCGGGCGTTACCGTCGCCGTCAGTTTTCCTGTATCGCCGCGCATGAGCGTGAGCGTCGTCTCGTCGAGCGTGACGTTCTCCACCGCGATGAGTATTTGCTTTACGGTGACAGTGCAGGTCGCTTCCTTGCCGCCCGCTTGCGCGGTGATACTTGCCTCGCCAATGCTGACCGCCGTGACCGTGCCGTCCTCGCTCACCGTCGCGATCGCTGTGTCGGACGACGACCATGCCACCGTCCTGTCGTCGGCGTTGTCAGGCGTTACCGTCGCCGTCAGCGTCATGTCTGTCTTGCCGGGTTCGAGCGTAAGCGTCGTCGCATTGAGCGTGACGCTCTCCACCGCGACGGGCTCCGGCTTCTCGGTAATCTTGTTCACGGTTACTGCGCAGGTCGCCGTCTTGCCGCCCGCATGCGCGGTGATAGTTGCCGTGCCTTCCGCCCGCGCCGTCACCGTGCCGTCATCGCCCACCGTGGCGACCGCCAGGTCGGACGATGACCATACCACCGTTTTGTCGTCGGCGTTTTCAGGCAGTACCGTTGCCGTCACTTTTTCTTTCGCGCCAGGCGCGAGCGCGAGCGTCGTTACATTGAGCGTGACGCTCTCCACCGCGACCGGCTCCGGCTCGCTGCTGCCGTTGTCGCAGCCCGTGGCGAGCAGCGCCATCATCGCCGCCATGCAGGCGGCATGCCATGTTTGTTTTTTCATGTATTTCTCCTTGTCCGCAGGTGCGGACGTTTTTTTTTCCGCTTGAAAGCGGCGAACTTTATTTGAGCACCTCCTTTCGGAAGTGCTCGATTTCGGTATTCGCATAGTCGATGAACGCGGCGTAGGCTTCCTCGCCCTCAAGCAAGGCGTGTGCGTTCACGTGGAGCACGAGCATCTTGTACGACTCGTCGCTCACCGCCCGAGCCGCCTTCAATGCGCCAGCCGTCTTTGCAGAACGCTCGTCCGTGCGCTGCCCCGTAAGCGAGCGCACTTCCTCGTTCGCCGCCTTAAGTTTTTCCACGAAAGCCGTAAGCGAAAGTGCCTTTATCTGCTCGGCGAACTTGCCCTCCAAATCCTGAATGAAATTGACGAGCAAGCCGGTCTCCTTGTCCAACTGCGCCTGCACATCGATTTTGTAGTCCTTGATGTGCTGATTGAGGACTTTCGCGGCATCCGCGAGACTTTCCACGGGAAAATTCACGTAACCCGCGACGGCTTTCTTATAGCCGGCATACAATTGGTCGCGCAATCTGTCCGCCGCCACGATTTTGTCCGTGACGAGACTTTTCGCGCTGATTTTAAGGTTCTCGTCCTCCGCAGTGACCGCCGAACGAAGTGCGGCGACCTGCGCCTTGCACTTTTCGGAAACGGCGGAATCCTTTTCCGCGCGCTCCGCCATGTTGGACACGAACATGAAGTGCGCCGCGTTGTTCATTCCGCCGATGTAAAATGTTTGGATTTCTTTCGTCATAATGATGCTCCTTGTGCTATTTTGTTCCGCCGCCACTTGCGCGGCGGTTGATTCCATGTGAATTGAGGCGTGCACATAAAGTCCTGCGGACGCATCTTGCGCACAAAATTCGTACTTTTTGAGTGTCGAGGAGGAATTTGTTACACCAAATTTGTCCTTGTCAAACGCTGACAAGGAATTTGTTACAACAAATTCGTATTTGTTGAACGCTGGGAACGAATTTGTTGTACAAAATTTGTCTTTGTTGAGTGCTGGGAAGGAATTTGTTGCACAAAATTCGCACTTTTTGAATGTTAGGAGAGAATTTGTTGTGCTAGATTTATACTTTTTATGCGTAGAATGCGCTAGTGGCGCAAACGCTATACATTTGTGCGATGGGGGGGGGTAACAGCTATCGTGTTTTCGCTATCTGCGGCTTTTATGCGCGGAAAAATCGCGGCGGAAAGAAGCCGCGCGTTTCCTGCAGCCTCGCGCCACATTTTGAGAAGCGTTTTTCTTGAAACAGCGTTTTTGTAAGTGCTCATCATTGTTTTACCGTATCGCGGGATTCGCCTTGTTGACGAGTCTCCCTACGAACACGCAATTATAGCACATTGAATTTTTTTTGTCTTGAGTAATTTACGCACGGTTTTAAAAGATTTTTGTATAGTGGTTGCAGGGGCTAGTGTCAATGGCGACGGCGCACCTCATTGTTTTATGAGGAAAAACTATGCGGTGAATTTTACGCTGGGCGTTCCGAGCAAAAGGCGATCTTTGCAAATACAATAATGTCCCGCAAAGGACTTAAAAAAAGCCTCATGACTCTTGACTACTCGCCGAGAATATTGTAACATTGTATTCATTCAACGCCCTGCTTTCTTGCAGGGACACGGCGGGGAAAATGAAAGACATAGCGAATATTGAATCTGGAAAAGTTGTCGGCATTGGAAAGTTGAAGATTTTCATGACGGAGAAGTTCAAGCACGAAATTCCTACTTTGTCCTTCATAATGGCGAAAGACAAGGATGGTCGCTTTGTGGCCACCTGCATCCAGCTTATCGTCGAAGGATTCGGGGAAACTACGGATGCGGCCATGGAGAGCATGCGATCTCATGTCATGGAATATTTGGAAACCCTCTTTTCCAAGTTGGAGGTTGACGACGCATGGGAGCAAATGCATGAGCTTTTCAACGAAAATTCAATGCAGGGATTATGGTCTGCATACCGTGATTTCCAGCTTAACCTTGCGCAACAAGGAATAAGCACGAGCATGCGATCCGCCTTGTACAATAAGATAGCAGAGCTTGAAAAGCAGATCGCCGACTTAAAGGCAAGTGCCGAGAAAAATGAAAAATTTGAAATTCGCGTCGTGGACTATAAAGAGGCTGCGTGATGTACAAATACGACACCATTCTTGCAGCATTGCAAAAGAATCGTTCCGTAAAAATTGACTCGCATCCGCTTCCAGCTTGCCCGCTAAAAAGCGCACTTTGCAAAAAGCCCGGCGCGGCTTGCCAGAAAGGGGATTCGGGCAACTGCGAGCAATCCTTGAAGATTTGGTATGATTCAAAAAAATTGAGAATCCTTTACCCGAGGTTTGTTCATCCGACTGGAAGCACGAGCGGCTACTTCTTCGAATATGACAGAGGAATCGCCTTCCTTGTCGAAAAAGGAATATTAACTCCAGCCGACTTGGAGCAATTTTGAAGGCTTCCCCTCGCCGTCCAACTATTCCCTATTCATTATTAACTATTCACTAACTTTCACTCGCCGTAGGCGTTTTTCACGCTTTGATAGACCGAGCGTCCTTGGAGGATGAGCTTTCCGCCCGAAACCGAGACTTTTCCCAAGACGCGCACGGGCAGCGATGAATCGATTTGCGGGATCGGCAAAAAGTCGAATTCCACGCGGACAATACCCTCGACGTTCTTCATATCCTCGTAGCCCACGAGCAAATCGCAAGCGTAGGAATCTTCGCCTTGCACGGAATTGGAAACGCGGCCGCTCCAGTCCACATAGCAGTCAAGATAAAGCTCAGGCTGGGACGCGACTTGTTCGTAGGAAAAATTGTCCTTCAAAGAATCGAACGTGGGAGCGCGCAAATAGCCCATCATTTCGCGACACTTTTGCTTTATCGAGCGGGTGGCGTTGGAATTCAAAATCCTGTTCAGCTCGCGCTGTGCGGCATTGTCGCGGAATTCCTGGAAATATTTCGCTGCGGAATTGTACGCGCTTTTGATTTCTTTCGCGCTCAAGTTGAATTTGAAGTTGCCGGAATTTTCTTCCGTGGCGTTCGCGTTTTCGCTCACCGTGAGCATCAAAGAAGAAAGGTCGGCGCGGCCCTTCGCGGCAAAATGATTTCTCGGCCAGAATAAGACTGCGAGGCATCCCGCAAGCGCACCGAAAACCAACGCCAAAATCAAGTTGCGGATGTGGCGCGGATTCGAGCCTAGCGGCGGATAGCAAATCTCAATCGAGCCGTCGTCAATGCACCGGCAGATTTTCTCGTAGTCGCCGTGCTCGCGTACAAAAAAAAGCGCGCGTCCCGCATCCTTGTTTTGCGGCTCAAAATCCAAGATGTCAAGGTAATATTGAACTGCGCGGTCGGTCTCGCCCCGCCGCAAAAAAATCGCAGCCTGCGCCAAAAGCAGGTTCGGGTCTTTGATTCTTATTTCGCGCGCGCGGTTGAAATTGATGGACGCGCTTCCCGTGTCGCCCGCGTACAAAAACGCCAGCCCGAGCGTATAGTGAAAGTCGAAACTGTCCTCGTAATTTTTGCGCCTTGAATTCAAGACGGAAATCGCCTCGGCAAATTTTCGGCATCGCATGAGATAAATCGCTTGATCTATCGCGTTTTTCACTTACGGCTCCTGAGGATTTCCAGCACCCTGTCCATTTCGTCCTGCAATTCGCGGATTTTATCGCGGTTCAAGTCAGGATCGGCGGTCTCAAGCGAGTTGATTTGATCGATAAGACGCTGGACATAAGTGTCGTCAATGCTGGAAGGATCAATGTAATTCCTTTCCGTGTTGAAGTCCTGGTCGGAAATCACGTCGTCGTTGTCGAGCGGAATCTCTTCCGCGTCGGCCTGCATATCATTCGGCGGCAGGATTTGCGCTCCGTCGGGAATCTGTGGCTCTTCGATTTCGGGCGGCGCATAAGGAGGAAATTTTTCGTAATTCCGCGCGTCCAATTCCATGTTGGAGAAATCGATTCTGTAGCGCAGCCCGTCGGATTTTTTGCCAAGATTTTCGTCGTCCCAAAAAAACGCCACGGACGAATTGTTGTAAGAAAGAAGCGAGCTGAACGAACGCCCGTTCTTGAAAGCCGATGCGAAATTCGATTCCTCGGCGACATCCTTGTTGGCGAGCAAAGCCGTTTTCGGCGGCGTGATTCCGTCGCCAAAGACGGCGAAGCGAATCGTGCGAATTTCGTCGCTCGAAAAAATATAGTTTTGGCTGGATGAAGGCACAATTGAAATTTCCGCGCTCACATCTTGCGAAGGCGTGGTGAAATGCGCCTCGTAATTCTCGCCGAGAATCGTGTTGAAAACTGCCTTCACCGCGAAAGAATGCGGCTTTATGTCCAAATTCAAAACCGAATAAGAAACATAGATTGAATATCCTTCGATTCGATATTTCGCCTTCAATTGCGCGACCGAATTTATTTTGTAAATCACGGAAACGCAATCCTCTTCGATTTCATAAACATACTCGACTTTTTTGGAACGATTCAGGCGGTATTCCGTGCGATCCACAAAAAGCGAAACATAAGTCGATTCGGCATGATCGTTGGTCTCCACGACAGGACGCCATTCGCCGGATTTTCCCAAAACATAGAAAGCCACCGAGCCGTTTTCGCTGAAAGTCTGAATGCGGACGATTCCTTTTTCCACGGAAACGTTCTTGCCGTTTTTCGCGATCACGGTCTTTTTCGAAAAGCCGTTTTCTTCGGAAACGGGAACGACGCTCCAGCCTTTTGACTTGAGTTCCTTTTCGGCTTTGTCCGCCTCGGCTCTCTCTTTAGCGGCCTTTTGCTTTTTTGCGAAACAAGCCGAAGTCGCGATGGCGAAACACAAAAACAAAACAAGAATTTTTTTCATTTTACTTTCCTTCATTTTCAAGAAGAATCTGCGCTTCCAAAGCCGAATTTCTCAAGCGAAGCAAATCCGATTCTAAATCCGATATTCTTTTATTTGATTTGGAAGGGATTTCGTCCCGCGAATTGGATTTTCCTTCGGATTCAGAATCCGTTTCGCCGAACACTAACAAATTCTCGTCTTCCGAAAAATGCCCATGATTTTCGTTCCACAAGCGACGCGCATCTCCAAGCGAATTTTCCAATTCATGGCGGCGCAAAAGCCGCTCGTATTCTTCCTTCGATGAAAAATAATTTTCGCCGGTTTCCTTGAGCAAGGTCAAAAGCTTATCTTCCCGCTTTCGCGCGTTTATCGCATCCAGCCGATATTGCGCGTCCGGGGCTTTCGCGCTGTCAGGATATTCGCCGACGATTTGCGCATAGAACGGCTCGGCTTCGTCAAAAGCGTATTCGGCGTAAAAGCATTCGCCAATCAAAAAAAGAGCCGAGGCATACATCATGTTTTCCGGATTTTCGTGGCAAAAATCGCCGAGGACAATCAACGCATTGTCGTAGTCGCCGAGGCAGAAAAGCGCGCGCCCCGCCTGATATTTTACGAGCGGAGCGTATTCGCTATTTGGATATGTCGCCAAAAAATATTCGGTGTCGGCATAAGCGGCCTTGTATTCGCCCGAATGCATTCCCGCCATTATCGTCATGTACAAAACGGAATCGCTTTGGTTTTGCCTGTCGGTCAAAGCCCGCCTGAAAAGGAAAAGCGCGCTCTCGTAGTCGCCGTCGCCGTAAGCGTTATAGGCTTCTCCCAAAACTGCGTCCATGCCAGGCGCGTCCGCCGAAGAAAAAAGCCTTGCTGCTGAAAAATCCTGCGCCGACAAAACCACGCAAATTTGCATAGCGAGACAAAATGAAAAAATCTTTTTCCGATTCAAATTCACTTCAATATCTCCAATTCAAATCGCCTTTAAAAAACGCCGAGCCGGAAACAACGATGTCCGCGCCGCTTTCGATGACGCTCGGCAAAGTTTCCGCATTCACGCCGCCGTCCACGGAAATCTTGTAGCCAAATCCGTTTTCGCGGCGCAATTTCGAAAGCTCTGCAATTTTTTCGAGGCATTCGGGAATGAGCTTCTGCCCGCCATAACCCGGCTCGACAGTCATTATCAATATAATATCGGCAGATTTCAGCAAATTCTGCAATGCGGAAACCGGAGTTCCAGGCTTTATCGAAATGCCGGCCTTTTTTCCAAGCCGCTTGATTTCCGCGAGCAAATCCTCCGCCTGCGAAATCGAATTCTCATAATGGAACGTAATCCAATCCGCGCCCGCTTTCGCGAACGAATCGATTTGCCGCCCGGGATTTTCAATCATAAGATGAACATCAAACGGCAAGGCGGAAAGCGAACGAATCGAGCGGAGTACCACTTGCCCGAACGAAATCTCGGGAACGAACGAGCCGTCCATAACGTCAAAATGAATCGCGCCCGCCGCGCTCGCGTTTATTTTTTCCAGCGCGCCGTCCAAATTGCCGAAATCGGCGGAAAGCAAAGAAGGCGCGAGAATTCGATTTTCCATCGTGCCATAATACCACTAATCGAAAAAATTGTAAAGCACAAAAAAGGCGCGATTCAAATGAACCGCGCCTTTTGGAGTATATCGGACTCGAACCGACCACCTATAGATTGCGAACCTATCGCTCTACCAGATGAGCTAATACCCCAAGCGGATTCTATCCTAGCATTTTTTCAAAATTTGTTCAAGAGGTCTGGCAAAAAATATATCGAATTTATTTTAAAAAGTTTGCCATTTTTGTCATACGGAACTTTCGCAAAAATCGGACTTGCAGAATTCAGCGGGCGGCCGTTCTGATCGCCCACCAAAACCGCAGTTCCGCCAAGCGCGAGAAAACCGTCCGTGTATTTCAACTGATCGTCCAAAAAAATCGTGTTGGAAATGTCGCCGCCGCATTTTTCCAAAGCCGCCCTGTACGCGCCTTCGTAAGGCTTTCCTTGCAAGCCGCACGCGCGGATGTCCACGATGTCGGTAAACAAATCCGCGACGTTGAGTTTTTTCAAGACTCGCTCGGCGTGTTCGCGCGGGGAGTTCGTGAGAATGACGCGGCTTTGCGAAATGCTTGAAATCAAGCCACGCAAGTTTTCATCGGAAGAAAGCTCGTCCGCCTCGTTTTCGGGATGCACTTTCGCAAAATATTTTTCCGTGTCGGAAAGACCTTCGCTTATGAGCCACTCAAGCGTCGTGCTGAATTTGGGAAGATTTTCGCGCCGCATTTTCGCCGCGGTCTCGACATCAACGCCGAAAAAATCCGCCACGGCTTCCATCATTCGGCGCGTGATTCCAGCGTCCATCGCAGAAGTGCTCGAATAAAGAGTGTTGTCCAAATCAAAAATTATGTGCTCGACTTTCATTTTCCAAAAACTTTTTCTTTTGTGCGTTCCGGATTAAGCGCGTATTCGTAAAGATTCACGCCCGCCTCGTTCAAATTTTTTATGAACTCGATGTAGAATGTTCCGGGAATGGCGGCTTCAGCGGCAGAAATGCATCGCTTGTAAATTTCGTTGTCCGTGCCCACGCCTTCCTGCGCCAATGTGCTTTGCGAAAGATAAATGTTGGCGAAATATTTTTCATAGTCGTTCGTGGCGTTCTCAATCGCGCGCGCGTATAATTTCCTGGCCTTGTTCCGACTTCCGCCTCCAATCGCAGGCGCGTTGTAATACCAATGCCCCGAAAGCAAAAGTCCCAAACTCATGTTCGGATATTTTTCTATCAAATCGTCGCAAGTCTTTTTTTCCTGCAAACCAAGTTTTATGAGCTGGCTTTGCTTGAGATATTGCATCGTGGAATTTATCAAGTCGAACGATGAAATTTTCAGATACGGATTTTGTTCGTCAAGCGGATGCGACTCATTCCATGCAAGGATTTTTTCGTATTGCGCGCAAATCATTTCTTTTATGCCAGGCATGTTCGGATTGATTTCCCAAAGGCATTGCCAACGCTCCAAAATCAAAAGGTTGTCGAACACAAGACGCGCCTCATCGGAAATTTCACGCTGAACATTTTCCTGCAAAATTGAATCATGAAAGTCTTTCAAAAATTTTTGCGCCTCTTCGAACGAAGCGCATTTCCGCGCATCCGCGCGCTTTTGGTAAATTTTTTCCAAAAGAGAATTTTCGTATTCATTGAAACTGCCCGCAAAAAAATTCGTTGGCACAAAAGCGAAGAAAAAAAGCGCGGCAAAAAAAACTTTCAACACCACGCGCGCCGAAGTAAAAAATTTCATATCAATATAATAAACGAAAACGAAAATAGTTTCAACTCCGCGAGATTTTCGCCAAGCGGAAAATCATCAGAAAGAAGCCGGGCGTTTTATTGCTTGCGCCCCAATGATTTTTCAACTTTTTCGCGATTTTTCGTGTATTCCAAATATGAAAATCCTGCATTGTTCAGTTTGCGCGCGAATTCCAAAAAGCCGCTTTTGGGAAGAATGTTTTCCGCCGCAGAAAAATATTTTTCAAAAGAAGCTTTCTCGCCACGATCGAATTCAAATTGTGAAAAATAAAAATTCGCGAAAAATTTTTCGTAGTCCGTGCTCGCCGTTTTCAAAGCCTCGGCAAAATATTTTTCCGCCTTGGATTCGCTTCCCCCTCCAATCGCTGGCGCGAAATGATACCAAAGCGCGGCGTTGAAATAAGTCGTGCAATTTGCGGACTTGTTTTCGATACGCAAATCGTAGAATTTTTTTTCTTCCAATCCAATTTTGACCACATCGGAAAATTTCAACTTCGGCATGTAAGAATTCGACAATTCCATCGCGCTCAAAGAATGATAAATGTTCTTTTCTTCGTCAAGATGAGCCGCGCTATATTGCATGCATTTTTTATACTGATTTTTAAGCAATTTCCACGCCGCATCGTCGTCGGGATTTTCTTCCCACAAAAAATGAAATTCTTCCCAAACGAAAAAATTCTCGAACGTGATTTTCGCTTCGTCGGAAATTTTTTCCATGACGGATTCGGAAAGAATTTCCGCGCGAGAATTTCTTACGAATTTCACGGATTCGGAATTCGAAGAAAATTTCCTCGCTTCGAGTCGAACACGAAAAACTTCCTGCAAAACGGAATTTTCGTACTCGGAAAAATCAAGCGAAAAAGCGCGCGGCGCGAAAAATGTAAGAGAAAGAAGAAGCATAAAAAACGCGCCGCGCACTTTTTTCATTACGCGCCTATTTGAAATAGCGCGCGAGCAAGCCTTTGAATCCGGCTCCGTGGCGAGCCTCGTCCTTTGCCATTTCGTGCACTGTGTCGTGAACGGCATCGTAGCCCAATTCTTTGGCTTTTTTCGCGAGCATGAATTTTCCTTCGCATGCTCCAGTTTCAGCCTCGACGCGCATCTCCAAATTCTTTTTGGTGTCGTTCGTAAGCACTTCGCCCAAAAGTTCTGCGAATTTCGCGGCGTGCTCGGCTTCTTCAAAAGCATAGCGTTTGAAAGCCTCGGCGATTTCCGGATAGCCTTGGCGGTCGGCCTGGCGGCTCATAGCCAAATACATTCCGACTTCGCTGCATTCGCCGTTGAAATTGTCGCGCAATCCCTGGACAACTTCCGCGTCCAAGTTTTTCGCCGCGCCGACTTCGTGCTCGCAGGCGAATCCTGAATCATCCTTTACTTCCACCCAAGGATTTTTCGCGTGGCACTGCGGACATTCTTCGGGAGCGTTGTCGCCCGTAAAAACATAACCGCAAATCTTACATCTCCATTTCTTCATACAAACCTCCGTAAATATATGAAATTCGATTGTGAAAATTTAATTTTACAATCGAATCTTTTCGCGCGAAAAGAATTTGTCGCGACGCTTTATTTTAAATATAACAATTTTTTTCGAAAAAGGCTAGGGAATTTTTTGGAGAATTGAATTTTACTTCGCGGAACGAAAATTTTCGCTTCCGCCGGGGCTAGGTCGCAAGCCAAGGCTTGCTTACCGAGTTTTATCCACTCGCATTGCGAGTAAATAAAACTCGCAAAACAAAACGCTGTAAAGGGCTTCAAAAAAACAGCGATGCCAAATATCGCGAGAATTGATTTTAAACATTGCAAAAATCTCATAAATGTAATAGAATAGAATCAACGACAGAATTTTGTCGCAACTTTTAACGCAAAGCCCGCGGGTTTCGCGTTTTAATTTTTTTGAGGAACGTTGCGGAAAGCGCGATGCGATTTTCCAAAGCGATTTTGCCGTTGGCAAAAATTCATTCAAATTTTATTCAAGACCGAGGGAAAAAATGGTCATCCTCACACTCAACTGCGGATCAAGTTCCGCGAAATATCAGGTTTACGATTGGGACAAAAAAGAAGTCCTTGCGACCGGCGTTGTGGAGCGCGTGGGCGCGGAAGGCTCGTGCATCACGCACAAGGCGAAAGGCAAGAAAACCGAAACCGCGTCTCCTTGCCCGACGCACAAGGAAGCGATCGAGCTGATTATAAAAATGCTCACGGACAAAGATGTCGGAGTGATTGACGACATGGGCGTGATTGAAGCCGTGGGGCATCGCGTTTTGCATGGCGGCGACAAGTTCACGAAATCCGTAATCATCACGAAAGAAGTTTTGGAAACTTTCCGCTCGGTTCAAGATTTGGGACCGCTCCACAATCCCGCGAACATCATGGGAATCGAAGCGGCGCAAAAAGTTTTGCCGAACGTTCCGCATTGCGCGATCATGGACACGGCTTGGCACCAAACTATGGACGAAGTTGCGTTCATGTACGCCGTTCCGCGCGAATGGTACACGAAATATTCAGCGCGTCGATACGGATTCCACGGAACTTCGTTTTTGTACACGTCAAAGCGGGCGGCAGTTCTTTTGGGAAAAAAGCCTTCCGAAACGAATCTCATCATTTGCCACATCGGAAACGGCGCGTCGGTCTGCGCGGTGAAAAACGGCGTTTGCTACGACACTTCGATGGGAATCACTCCGCTCGAAGGCCTCGTAATGGGCACTCGATGCGGCGACCTTGACCCCGCCCTTCCGTTCTACATCATGCGAAAAACCGGAATGAGCGCGGACGAAATGGACAAGGCTTTGAACAAAAAATCGGGATTGCTCGGAATCACGGACGGAAAATTTTCCGACGACCGCGACATCGAGCAGGGAGCGGCACAAGGCGACAAACTTTGCCAGCTCGCAATCGACATGAGATGCTTCCGTCTCAAAAAATACATCGGCGCGTACAAGGCGATTTTGGGACGAGTTGACGCGGTTGTTTTCACGGCGGGCGTGGGCGAACGTGGTCCTGTGACGCGAGCGGCAAGTCTCGAAGGTCTCGAAGAAATCGNAATAAAANTGGACGCGCAGAAAAANGAATGGTCGTTCGGCGGCAATGCAGAAACTTGCATCAGCGCGGATGATTCGCCGACAAAAGTTTTCGTCATTCCCACCGACGAAGAATTGGTGATGACCGAAGACGCCTACGCATTGACGAAAGGCACTTACGACGTGCACACGAATTTCACGTATTCGTTCCAAGATCCGAACTACGTGAACAAGGCGCGCGAAGAAGGNTTCAAGGCNGATTTGGTAAAACGCCCGAACATGGNNAANATNGTCGCAANNCCNNCNATGNNNAAATAANTTATTTTNAATTTTGCAGGCGAAAAAACTNGATNTTTCTCGTCTGCAAAAACTCGGCATTAAAATTGACGACGCTTAATTAGTCGTCAATTTTAATTGTTTCTTAATTTTCCACAATGAAAAACGNCCGCGNCTANCTTTGCACNGTGGCTTCTTTTATTTTCGCGGCTGTTTNCGCGCCGCAAAGATATTCCACCATTGCCATCGCGAANTGTTCGGCNGCNCCCGCGCCTCGCCCCGTAATCACNTTTCCGTCAACNACNAAAGGCTCTTCGGGACAATGCTTTGCGCCCGCCNTCGCCACGGCAACNATGTCATCGCCGCCGCAATATTCGGAAAGATTTTCATTCATTCCGGGAAANCAAGTGTAGCGTTTCCCTGCGAGCACGCCAGTTTTCGCGAGCACCACGACAGGGGCTGCGCAAATCGCNGCGACCAANTTTTTCTTTTCGAACATTTTTTTNATGAAATCAAGCGCGGGCGCGAAAGCCGCCACGTTCTTCGAGCCNGGCATTCCGCCCGGAATAAAAACCGCGTCNGGCAANTCCGAATTNNATTCCGCAGAAAATTCTTCGAACGTTTTGTCCGCCTGAACCGTAACATCGTGCGAACTTGTNACCAAGCGTCCGGAATTTNCNGCCACAGGCAGCGCGACCAAAACCACGTCCTGCTTTGCGCGGCGCAAATAATCCACGGGCGTGAGCGCNTCGATTTCCTCGAAACCGGGCGCAAGAAAAACTGCAATCTTTGACATAATTTCCTCCTAAAAAAATACAATTTCGGCGAAGCCGAATTTTTCAANCAAGTCGTNAGGCTTGNGACCAATATNGTGCGCGTTAAAACGCNCNGACNGCNNGAACACGNCAAGAATCGCTGCGACGGNAGAGTCCATCACTACCGTTGCTGAGCCTCTGACACCACATATAGTAATCATTGTGCTCCGACGACGACCAATACCANTCATNACTGACAATCTTTCCGCTTTTCTGAAAATATTCATATATCAAATTCAGTTCCATTTTGCTCGGCAGATACCATTCGCCTTCTTTCGTTGTTTCGGTGGAATACTTCGAGCAAGCATNNGCCGCGCAGTTCGACNGCGTGAGCGGCTCTTCATGTTCATAGTTTGCGATATGAAAAGTATTGAGTTTTCCNCCACCCACATCGTCCGTNGTGTTGTTAAAATTGCATCCCCCGTTTTTCNNACAACTGCGCGAGCACCATGTTGTTTCCCCNANTTCNNNGGGCGNGCATTCCAAATAGTGGCAGATGACAGGAGNCNCNTCGTCCGAATCNTGGACGGGAAATCCNNCCTCGGAATAATAGAACACGATGCCGCCGCCCGGCCCTTTGTCGCCNATNTTGTANTNTNCCGCCNCATTTTGTTCCTGCGCAAACGCGCCATGTGCAAACGCGAACGCNGCCGCAATCGCGCAGAATGCAAAAATCGCAATGAAAANTTTTCGATTCATCTTTCGCCTCCCATAAAATCAGATTTGGAAAATTCGATTTTGCAATCGGATTTTGCGTANATTTNATTCTAGCATTTTTTGAGGCGATGTTCAAGGCNNGGCGCGGCTTGCGATNTGCTCANATCAGACTGACNTTATGTTCAATAATTTGAAATCTCTTCAAATATTTGCCCGTAATCTTCNCTNTGCCANAAAATGTTTTTTTTNNTTTTNCATACNGNANATNNAAGAAGTGCNCCGCTTTCGCCGTCGTAACGAAACCAGCCTATCCAGTCACGGGGATTTCCTTCNCTGATTTCCGGATGANAATACNATTGTCCTTCAACNTCATCTATNCTCCATGGAAGTTCCCCTGACGTTCGGTAAAATCGAATCTCTATTNTTTTTTCGCTNTTGCCGGGATTTNTCTTGAACAAGGATTCCTTGCACTGCGACAAGATTTCGTCGGTGAGAAAATCGTCTGCCGCCCTTTGCAGAAACTCATGCAGTTCGTGTATATCTTCCGGCTGATTTTTTACGAGAAAATAAAAATCGCAGATTGTCTCATTATAGAATTCCCCGTGATAGCAGCCGTCATAATAGGGCATCCGCTTGATTTTTGGCGGCTCTTCCGTGCAGGACATGCACAGCATGAGCAGGAATGAGAATATAATTGGCATCGNAACTTTCATANNTATAATTATANTTCGCTGNGGATTTTTTTCAATATTCGCGCTCACCTGCGACGCGGNTAATATTCATAATCATCGNCCCGCTTCCTGCTGCTCTTTCTGCCAATCGTCGTAGATTCCGTTCATTCGTCTTGTTAGCCATAACATTGCCGGAGTATATGCCCGCTCTGCTCCGTCTGCCGGAAAATCGAACTGTTCCAAATTAAATTCTAGGATCTTATCGATTTCATTNTCATTTATATAAGTTGCGATATTCACTTCTCTCAAAGAGCGTTCTGTATCTGAAAAAAGCGATATTTTGTCTCCATTNGCATTGATATCATAANCTTCNCCNCTCCCAAGTGGTGCACGAAATACAAAATCCAGNCCTTTTAGCACTTCCGGTATATTTGCTATATGAAACTGCATTTGCTCTAGTTCTTGTGGAGTGTCCTGTCTAAAAGATTTTGTTTTGAATTTTATCAAAATCAATTCATTTTTTCTTTTCACACGAAATATTGAAGAACCTACAGGCTCGTTAAAAATTCTTCCTTCACTATCAGAACTGTTCCCCAAATTGTACAATTCATCATTTGTGGATTTAACTCTGTACAATTTTCTCACGACTATTACTTTGCCATTCTCATATATATCTTGCATGCATTCGTCAGAAGTGTTATCAAAAATCTCTCGCAATCGTTCAGATGGACCAGTATAACTTTCCAATGCCGAAACAGGATCAAGTTCTGGAGNNCTCATGTAAAAATCATAAAATTTTTGATAGTTGTCAAGCAAATATAGTAATGAATTATTTCCCAAAAAATTTCCTGCTTCATTATATGCACTTCCCGATCTATATCTGTCTGAATCTATCTTGCGTGTTATTTCCCAAAGAAACCAACCATTCACAATAGAAACATCTTCATAAACAATATCATTGTTTTTTTTTCTTTTACAGCCATTGATCTCCATGCGGACATCATTTTTCAATGAAATGTCAATGCCGATTACATTTTCCTCGNCATCCTCATTNTGAACAGTATTTATTGCCACGACATTCTGATGGCTCGATATTTCTTCAAGCATGGCTTTTTTCTCTCGCTCATCGGAACACCATGTGAATAAAAAAAATATCGCCACTATCCAANNCAACCATATCTCTGAAATTATATCCATAAAAATCACCTGCCTTTATTTTAATTATTTTTGAATTCTGAGACAATATCAAGCACAAATAATTAAAGTTTGCGACAAAATAGTGCCGCAAACTTTAATTTCGAGTTTTCTGCGAAAACTCGCTTATTTTACTGCGATTCTTCGCTTCGCTACGGAATCGCGTTTTTAACAGTTTGAAAGTTGACACTTTCTTCACTGTTAAAAAATAAAGATAATTTACGCTCATTGTTTCCATAAACATATCGGAATATTTCAAATCCAGTGTCCAAATCTAATTTCCGAGCGAGCAATTCAAAATCGTTTTCCGTCAAGGTGTTGCCGCTCCAAATGCACCATGCCAAATCGCCTTCCTGTAGCGGCCAGCCCAAGAATTCGGCAGCGACCTTTTCATTTTCGCCAAATTTTGAAATCAANAANTNNTTNTTCGATTNTTNATAGAAAAAACGCGCAACAAANGGCATGGCATTTTTTCCCGCAAAATCATAGACGGCAACGTCGCAGTTTTTCTTTTTCAGCATCTNCCAAAATATTTCGTTACGGCCAGCAAATAAAAATATTGCCACCATGCATAAAAAGAAAGCGGCGAGCAAGAATTTTATTCGCGTTGAAAGTTTAATGTTCTTCATAGGNAAACAAAGCAGCATGCAGGCTATATATGACTTCATCATCAATNTCATTCATATCGATCAAGCCGTTCATTNGAATCATTTTTGTCTCGCGTTCCTGTTCATCCGCAAATCTGTTGAAGCGACGTTCTTCATAATTATTCAACACCATTTTCCCCGCAGAATATTCAAAACGCAGTATGGAACATACAATACATCCGTTAGCAGAAAAACTTTGNTGTATANAAAGCAAATTATTCTCTTGTTTTATAAATTGAAGTCCTTCGCCCACATCGTAATCTTCTAGTCGAATTGTCTCCATCTTTGCAATTAAAACCGAATCCTTTTTCACTTTGATAATCTTCGTGCCGAGGTTGCTGTTCGTTTGAGGCTGACCTTCGCTGACTTCGATTTCAAGGACGACTTCATCGTCGTTTTCGGAAAANGAAAATGAATGGCGTTCGATTACTTTTTTAGAAGCATGGCAATTTGCCGATACAATCAGAAGAATCATTGCCGCAATGAATGTCGATTTTATTTTCATTTTTCCATTTCCTTTTTTCGCCTTTGCGAGTTTTTCNGAAGNCCTTATGGAAGCGAAAATTTATATTGAAATTATATCAGATTTTTCATAGAATATCTAGGAAATATGAAAACGAATTATCACACGCACACAAATTTTTGCGACGGAAAGAATTCTGTCGAAGAAATGATTCTCGCGGCGATCGAAAAGAATTTCACGATTCTCGGATTTTCATCGCACAGCATGTTTCCGCACGCCGATTCATGGCAAATGCCCGCCGCGCGGCACGAAGAATATTTTTCCTGCGTCCGCTCGCTCGCAAAAAAATATTCCGACAAAATAAAAATCTATTGCGGGCTTGAAGCCGATTTCGTCCCAAACCTTTCGTCGGATTTCGCGTGGCAGTTCGAGCGTTTTTCGCCGGACTATCTCATCGGCTCCGTGCACTACATTTTGGGAAACGGCGCGTTTTTCACGGTGGACGACAAGGCGCAAAAAGTCGCCGAAGGCTTGCNGCGAGTTTTCAAGGGCGACGGAAAAAAAGCCGNCTGCGAATATTTTTCNCTCCAGCGCGAAATGCTCCGAACGCAAAAATTTNTAATTCTAGGACANGCCGACGTAATCCGAGTGAGAAACGGCGAATTGAATTTTTTTTCGGAAAGCGAAAGCTGGTACAAAAAGGAATTGAAAGCCACGGCGAAA
The DNA here is from genome assembly GCA_014804005.1 of Treponema sp. GTDB lineage: Bacteria > Spirochaetota > Spirochaetia > Treponematales > Treponemataceae > Treponema_D. The sequence goes on from JAAVAP010000017.1 coordinate 19,157, forward strand.
GAAGCCGCGCGNGCAGGCGTAATCGTTGAAATCAACACGGGAGGAATCGCGCGCGGCACGCTCGACGACGTTTATCCTTCGGCGGAATTCCTTGACATTCTGCACNAAGAAAATGTTCCGATAACTTTTTCGAGCGACGCGCATTCNTGCAAAGATTTGGACTGCGCGTTCGACAGGGCGGAACTCGCNGCAATCCGNGCCGGATATTTNGAGGNGGCGTATTTCGAGGACGGCGAAATCAAATTCCGCCCGCTCGACGGAAGNCTNAAATTCTAGNAAAGCGNAAANCTTCCGCCGCCTCATTCGCGCGTCGGGCATGCCGATTCGCTAGCGTTTCTTTTTTTCGGCCTTGGTCTGGCAGTCGATGCACATGAAAGCATAAGGCAACGCTTCAAGGCGGCTTTCGGGAATCTGCTTTCCGCAAGCAAGGCAAAGTCCGTACTTGCCCTGCTGAATCCTCGTGAGCGCGTTGTTGATAAGCTGCAAGCGGTTCGCGTCCTGCACTCCGAGAGAATCAATCATGTTGCGATCGACGGCATCGCTTGCCACATCGATTTCGTCGCCAGATTCCACCTTGGAAACCAATTCCTTGAATTCCACATTGCGAGAAGCCAACGCCTCAAGAATCTGATTGCGCTGCCCTATCAGGCTTTCCTTCATTTTATTGATAAAAGACTGTTTCAATTTTTTCTCTCCAAATCTTGACAAAAGTCGTTTTATATAAGATACTAACATATCGCCAAAAAAATCAAGTTTTTTTTGGACTTTTTTTATTTTTTTTGCGAATTTGTCGCGCACAAAATAGGAGGAATCGTGGCAAAAGAAGAAGCGATCGAAGTTGAAGGTCTCGTAAAAGAAGCCCTGCCGAACACGATGTTCCGCGTAGAACTCAAAAACGGACACATCATAATGGCGCACCTTTCGGGAAAAATGCGGAAACATTACATCAGAATCGTTCCCGGCGACAGCGTGAAAGTCGCACTTTCTCCCTACGATTTGGACAAAGGAAGAATTATTTTCCGCCAACGCTAGCGCAGCCTAATTTTTTCCTTTCGCGAAAAGCGCGCGGAGTCCTTTGCCTATTCCCGAAAATCCGTTCGCAATTGCGGCGATGCTCAATATCGGTCCGATTGGGAAAATAATCCACGAAAATCGAAGCGACCAAAATCCCAGCATCGCGACGAACGCTTTTCCAAAAATCATTCCCAAAGCCTGACTTCGCGAAATCGGCTCGTCGTATTTGCTTTGGCTCGAATACGAATAAGTTTTTTGCCAGCCGGGATTCGCCCATTCGGAAAACGGATCGTAAGATTCGCCATTCGTTCCGTTGGCGGAGCCGCCTCGATAATATCCTCCAAATCCGCCGAAAGGATTGTAGTTGCCGTAAGTGCCGTAGCCTTGGCTTTGCGCGCCCGCGTTTCCGTTGTACATTCCTGAATCATATTGCGCGCGCTTTGAAGAATCGCTCAAAACTGAATACGCTTCGTTAATCTTTTTGAAATTCTCTTCCGCGGATTTGTCGCCAGGATTTCTGTCGGGATGATATTTGAATGCGAGATTGCGATACGCTTTCTTTATTTCGTCTTCGGTGGCGTTCTTTTGAATTCCAAGCGTCGCGTAAAAATCGTCCATATATTTATAATAACGAATTTGCGGCGAAAAAGCAACAAGGAAAGACGAAAATTATTGCCGCACAACGACCCATGTTGCGCCGCTTCCGCCCATGGTTTTGTCCGCGCGACCGAACTGCCCGAGCCGCGAATCCGCTTCGATGAAATTTCGCACAAGTGACGAAAGCACGCCGTCGCCTTCGCCCGAATGAATTCCCTTTCCGTGAATGATGAGAATTTTTCGCAAGCCGCACCGCTTCGCGTTCGCCACGAAAACGTCCAATGCCTTTCGCGCTTCTTCCTGCGTGAGGCCGTGCAAGTCAATCGTGTCTTGCGGCGGCAATTTTTTCACATACTCGCTGTCACGCATTTTTTCGCGCTCTTCGAAATTCTCGCGCTGCGAATCCTTGTCGAAAATTTTGTGAGATTCATTTCCGCAAGATTTTTCCCACTGATTCAAAATGTCGCCGAAATCTTTTTTCATTTTTTCATCCTCAAATATTTTTTAAATTATTTTGCAAATTATTTTTTCAAATCGAAATTCATTTTATTAAAATCAGATTTTCTTTTTTGATCCAACCGCCGCCTTCATTATATTCAATAAAATACCAACTGTCAATTTCCTGCCGAATCAAAACGCGGCTTGCAACGACAGCGGACGCTTTCGAAACTGCGGAATTTTCCGGCACTGGATAGATTTCACCGCCAAGGACAATTCCGTGCCGCTCGAAAATTTTTGACGAATGCGCGAACGCAAAAATCGCAAATGAAATTGCGAGCGCGGCGGACACAAAAGCGAAATTTTTCTTGCGCAATAAAAACAAAATCAAAGAACTTGCGGCAAAAAAAATCGCCGCCGAAAAAAGCAAAACAAAAAACGGAAAACTTTCTTCATTCGGAGCGTTTTCTATTCCGAAAGATTTTTCTGCGGCGGCGCGCTCGGAACGGATTTTGTTTTGAAAAAAAGAATGCCGCTCCTGCGAACGCAATTGCGCGATTTTAAAAAGCGCGTCGCTTTCGGGCGCGGCATTTTCAAAATCCGCCTCATATTCTATGCTTTCAAAATCAAAAGCATGTTCGAAAATTTTTTCTGCGCGCGAAAAAGAATTTTCTCGGAGATTTTCTTTCGCGCTTTGTTTTTGCGAAATTATTTTTACTTCGCAATCGGGCGTTTCAAGAAAAATTTTTTCTCCCGAATATGATTCGACGGCAATTTGAATTTTCGGCAAAAAAACATTACCTTCCGAAAGCGGAGTCCATTCAAATTGCGCGACAGGAATTCGTTTTGAAAATTTCAAATCGAGAGGAATTTCAAAACGCTGCAATTCTTTGAAAATCGCGTCCTTTGGAAGCGACCAAGAAATCTGCCCCAAAGCCGCCGCGTACTGAACATAAACCGTAAAGCGCGAAGCCGCTCCTTGCTCAAGCGAAAGATTCGGAAAAGAATTCGCGTCACTGAAAAACGCATTGCTTCGAGCGTCGCCGTCTCCAAAAACCAAAATCGCGCGCGGCAAAACAGCCTCTGGATTTTGCAAAACTTCAACATCAGGAAAGTTCACAATTTCTTTTCTGCCATTTATAAAAAGCGAAATCGGCGGCAAAGAAAAAATCCCGCCATCTTTAAAATTCAAATTCAATTCAATTTGCGTGCCATACCCGAAAATCCACGATGAAGAGTTTTCAATCCGAGACGAAACGAAAACCACATTTTCAGGAAAATTTGGAAGAATTATTTGTACGTTGGAAGATTCAACTTGCGGAATGAACAATTTTAAAGTCGCGTCCTGATTTACGAAAATTTTTTTTTCATCCGTAACAAATAAAAAACTTTCACTAGAGACAGTTTTTGCATGGCGAAAAATTTGTGCGAAATTTTTTTGAGAAAATAAAATCAAAACAAAAACTAATAATCCAAACTTTGCGATTTTTTTTGCTCGCTTTGCAAATTCTTCCATTGATTTTTTTCGTTCTCCTTAATCATATTGAAAACAGAATCTTCCAAAAGCGAATCCGCTTCGCTTCCTTCTTGCGCTCCCGCAAAATCTTGCTCGGCTTCTTGGGCGCGGCTCGAATTGCGTTTTTGCGAAAGTTCCAAATTTATTTTCGCGTTCAAATTCCTTGCATCAACAAGCAAAGCATTTTTGAAAAGCTCCTCCGCTTTCTCATGCTCGCCGTTTCGATGCGCGATGATTCCCGCGTTGTAAAAAGCCGCAAAACGAATTTGCTCGGGCGCGTCGGACGAAATCGCGCTGATTTTTTCGAGCGCGGCGACGTTTTCATTTTGCGCAAGATACGTCGCAGAAATTCCGTAAAGCGCGTATTGCGAAATCAAATCGTCGCCATTTTTTTGCGCGTCCGAAAGGCTTTGCGAAAATTTCGCGACGGCTTCATCATAATCTTTTTGATGCCACGCCCAAGTCGCCTCAAGAATTTTTTTCGACTCGTCGAATTTCGCGGAACACGAAAAGAATGGAAAAACCAAAATTGAAATGGCGAGTGCTTCTTTAAATGAAGTCAAATTGAATTCGCTCACAAAAAAACTTGCGCAAAAGAAAATTATCGCAATCAAAATGAAAACTCCGTGGCGTGAATGCGGGCGCGTTTCATAGGCGAGCGAAAAATTTTCTTGCGACTCATCGAAATTATTTTTTGCAAAAAAATCGTTCGCAGAAGAAAGAAGCGCTGCGGCGGAGCTGGGCTTTGAAGCGTCTACAAATTTCGCGGACGCGCCTTTGAAAAAAGAAAAGCCTTGTTCGCCGAAATTTTTCTTGTTGGCTTCGTCAACGATTTTCTGGATTTTTTCAGAACGCATCGCAGTTTTTACATAAGTTTCGCCGTCGCCAGAAAGTATTTCACTTTCGCGCTCGCTTCCGAATCCGATTATCACGACGCTCACGCCATGGCGCAAAGAAGAATTCAGCGCGGCCGCAAGCGAAGACGCAGTTTCTTCGCAGTCGGTAAAAAGCCAAATCACAGGCTTTTTTGAAATGTTGCTCGGAAAAGATTTTAGCGCGGCGTTCACGCCTTCGCCCAAATCGCTTCCCGCCGAAGAAATCATTGCAGGCGAAAGCGTTTCAATCAAATTGAAAACGGCATTCAAATCTTCCGTCAAAGGAATCGCAATCACTCCGCTTCCTTTTGCCAAAACCGCGCTCACAGCCGAGCCTTCGAGACGCTCCAAAAGTTTTCGCGCATATAACTGCGACGCTTCGAGGCGGGAAACATTTCCCGGCATGTCGCGAGCGGTCATGCTGTACGAAATGTCGAACACGAATGAAATCGCGCTTCCATTTTTTTGAACGGGCGTTGAAATTGTTCCCCAAGAAATTCCTGAGTACGCCAAGACGAGAGCGCACCATGCGACGCACCTTAAAATAATTCTTGTGACAACGCGGATTTTTATTTTCCGAAAATCAAGCAAAGAATTTTTATCGTAGGAATTTGAAAGCGCAGAAAATGTCTTTTTGTAAACGACGGCGAAGTAAATCAAAACTGGTATTAATACCAGAATCGCGTACAATGCCCACGGACGCTCAATTGCAAAATTCATACAAACTCCAACAAACCTTTTTAGTATAATTCCTTCAATAAAAATCGACGCACAAACCATGCTGCGGCAAAACAAAGAATCGCGCCGAGCAAAAATTTGTCGTAATAAAAAGTGTCGATGCTTCGGATGTAATAACTTTGCGCGACTTCCTGCCGCTTGGCGATCGAAGAAAGCGCGGACGACAACGCCGCCACGGATTCCACGCCATAATATCGTCCGCCCAAATCCGCCGCCAATTTTTCGAGCGGCGCGCTGTCGAACGAAGAATCAAGATATCCTGAATAAGATTTTCCGCTTCGCGGATCTTGGTAGTCGAGCGGAACAGAACCGCGCGTGCCGATTCCCACCGCGTAAAGAGAGATTCCATTTTTTGCGGCAAGCCGCGACGCAGTGTCGGGATGAATCTCGCCGGCATTGTTTTCGCCGTCGGTCAAAAGCACGATGCATTTTCGAAGTGCCAATGATTTTTTCAAATGAAAAACAGCAAGCGAAATTCCCATGCCAATCGCAGTGCCGTCGCCCATTTCGCCAAGCGAAACCGAAGCGATTCGATTTTTGAAATATTCATAATCAACCGTGCTTGGCACAACAAGCGCGGCCTCGCTTCCCATTGAAACAAGTCCGTAAGACGCGCCCGAATTGCTTTGCGCCAAAATTTCAATCGCGTTTTTTGCCGCCTCAATCCGCCTCATTCCATTGATGTCGCGAGCCGCCATCGAAGGGCTTGTGTCAAGCACAAAAAGAATGTCCGCGCCGCGAGTCGTGTAGACACGCTCTTCGCGATGCAAGGTCGGCTCTGCCAAAGCCAGCACGCAAAGCACGAATGCGCAAAAAATCAATGTGCTTGAAGCCGCCGAAACAAAACGAAAAAACTTATTGTTCCAAGAAAATTCAAATCCATTCCAATCGGCGAAAGTGAGCGGAAAATTTATGTGCGAAAAAAGTGCCATTTTCTTGAGCGCGTAAAAAAAAGGCAGAACGAGCAAAAACAAAAACGCGGCAGGATTCATAAAACTAAAACTCATTTTTTCTCCAAGCTTTTTACTCTGGCATATCGCTTTCGAAAATTTTCACGGCTTTCGCAAATGTCGCCGTCAAAGATTTTCTTTCGCCTTGGGCAAGATTCGCCTCGTGCTCAGTTTTCGGCTCGAGGCTCTCGTCAATCGAACCGTGCGCATAACGAATGTAGTCAGTTCGAATGAATGCCGAAGTCAAATCGTCGAGGACGGGAAAAACGAAATCAGGAATCTCGCCGAGAAAAATTTTTTGAAACGCAATTGGCATTCCACGCGCAGATTCGGATGCAAACGGAAAATCAAATCTACACGAAAGATACGCGCGAACAATGTTTTGCAATCTCGCGCAAAATTCGATGTCGGACGAATTTCCATTGCGCAAATTTTTTTTCAATTTCCGCAAAGTTATGATTGAATTGCGGCGACGCATCCTACGGACTTTTATCTGTGAAAACCATCGCCTCAAATCATGGAATTTAACAAGCGCGTGAAAAATAGCCGCGAGAAAAATTACTGTCACAACGACGAGCACGAAAACAACGTAACTTGTTCCGGGTATCACCAACGGCGGAAGCGGTCCTTGAATTTCCACGCGACCAGTTTTCTCCACGACAGATTTTATTTCAATCGGCAAGAGCGAAATATTAAAAGAATAATTTTCGTCCATATCAGCATCGTCAAGTTCCAAAACCGAAAACAAATTGAACGAAGGAAAAGAAATCGTGCCAGTGCGCCACGGAATGAATTTCAAGGCGAACGTAAAATCATCGTCGCGCCGAAAAAAACGCGCATTTTTTGTAATCAGTGAATCCGAAATATTTTCAAACGGAATTTTCTCGACATCGATTTCTTTTTCAAAATTTTCTTCAAAAGGAAAATCCAAATCCAATTTAAAACTGTAGCGGATTTCCGCGACATCGCCAACATAAACTTCAAGCGGAACGAGCGTCTGCGAAATCTCCGATGCGTTTTGCGAAAAAACAAAATTCGGGAAAAAGAAAATTTCTATTAAAAAAAACATAACAAAAAATTTTCTTCGCATCACGCTTCCTTTTTCCTTGAAAAAAATTCCGAAAGAATCGCAAGCGGATCGTCTGCCGTGGAAACGGAAAGAGGAACACCGCCGCGACGAGTTACCAAAGCACGCCAGCGTTTTTCGCGCATCGCAGAATCTTCGCGCCAACTGTTTTGAAAAATTTTCGAAAAAGTCGGAAAGAGTTTTTTCGCGCCACTTTCGGCATCCCTGAAAAAAATCGTTCCCATTTCAGGCAAAGCCGAATCAAGCGCGTCGGAAATTTTCAGCGCGACCACATCGTGCTTTGAAGCCAAAATCGCAAACGGATTTTCCCAGCCGCCCACGCGAAAATCCGAAATGACAAAAACAAGCGAACGCTTTTTCAAAATCTTGCACGCGCCTTGCAAAGCGTTTTCCAAAACCGAGCCGCGCGATTTTTTTGGGAACGTGTCCAAATGCGAAAGCAAAAGCATCGTGTGTTCCTGCCCAGTTTTTGGCGCGATTACAAATTCCACTTCACTGGAAAACAAAACCGCGCCGACAGGATTCGAATTGTGCTCTGCGCTCAAAGCCAAAAGAGCTGCGATTTCGGAAGCGGCTTCAAGCCGAGTCCGCGCCGAAGAAAATGCCTGCATCGAAAGCGAACGGTCAACAATCAAAAGAATTTGAAGTTCGCGCTCTTCGTCGAAAATTTTTACGAAAGGTTTCGCGTTCCGAGCCGTAACGTTCCAATCAATCGCGCGAACGTCGTCGCCGTGCAAATATTCGCGCACGCCTGAAAATTCAACGCCACGTCCTCGGCACAAAGAACTGAACGCGCCGCTTTGCATCGCGCTTGCAAGAGAGGCAGTGGCAATTCTCAAATACGACGCGCGCTTTACAAGCGTGGCCTTGTCGGAAATCAAATTCTGTTCCACAAAAAATCCAGTTTTTATAATTTTCTAAATCTTCGAAAATCGAACCTTGAATAGATTCTCGAAGTTCACCCCTGCGCAATCCTTACGGAAGAGGCGTTAGTTCCAAGATTTTTTTGATGATGTCGTCCGCGTACACGCCTTCTGCGGCAGCCTCGTATGAAAGCACGAGCCGATGCCGCAAAACTTCGCACGCCACATTCTTCACGTCGTCGGGCAAAACGAACGAACGCCCTTCAAACAACGCGCGCACTTTCGCACATTGCAAGAGCGCGATTCCAGCGCGAGGAGACGCGCCAAAATTTATGTAACGCCCAATTTCGCTTTTTCCTTGAAAAGATTTTTGTCCCACACCATGCAAGCCTTGCGTATCCGTGCTCGGCCTTGTCACGTTCACAATCGAAACAATATATTCGATTATTTTTTCATCGCAAACGATCCTCTCCAAAACAGCACGGCATTTTTTCAAAAGCGACTCACTGAAAACTTGTTGGACGGGAACGGAATGCGCGTTACCGCAAGTTTTTACGATTTCCACTTCTTCTTTCGTGCTCGGATAAGGAACTACGATTTTCATCAAAAACCTGTCAAGCTCGGCTTCGGGCAAATTGTACGTGCCTTCCTGCTCGATGGGATTTTGTGTCGCGAGCACTAAAAAAGGCTCGGGCAATTTATAGGTGTCCTCGCCAATCGTAACCTGCTTTTCCGCCATCGCCTCGAGCAACGCGCTCTGGACTTTCGCGCCCGCGCGGTTTATTTCGTCGGCAAAAACTATGTTCGTAAAAACAGGTCCTTTCCTCACGGAAAATTTTCCTGAATGCTGCTCATAAATCAAAGTGCCAGTCAAGTCGGCGGGAAGCAAATCCGGCGTAAATTGAATGCGCTTGAATTCAAGCCCAGAGACTTCCGCGAACGTTCGCACCGCCAAAGTTTTTGCAAGTCCGGGAACACCTTCCAAAAGCACATGCCCGCCCGCTACAATGGCGCAAAGGATTCCTTCAATCACGTTCGCTTGCCCCACCACGCGCTTTGCCACTTCCGCGCGGCATTTTTCCGCCGCTTCCCTGCATTCGGCAAGATCGTTTTCGTTTATTTCCTTTTCCATTTTTGCGCCCCGAATTTATTTCAATGTTTTTCGAATACCATTATAGCGAAATCCGCGAAGCTTTTCTATAATTTTTTCAGAAAAACTTCGCGGAAAACCAATTTTGTACACAAAGTAGCTATGCGATAAGCTCAAACGCGGAGGACACCGTTTCAATCAAGTCCTTTCGTTCGTGCTTCGAGTAACCCGAACAGCGAGTGCGAAGGATGAAACAGTATTTTCCGGGCGAGACATTTTCAGGCATCGTAAACAAAAGCTTTTTGGGCGTATTGTAGAAAAATCTGCCGTCAGTTTTCGTCCAAGTGCTCTCATCGTTCTTGGGTTTAGCGTTTTCTATAGGCGCGAACCAAACACCCGAATCTTCGCCAGCAATCCTGAGACCGCTGCCCTCGATTATTACGCTAGCCCCTGCTTTGAGCGTACCATCGCTTTCATTGCGGCTGAGGTCGGTGATCAAATCGATCAACCCCTTTGGCTCCACAAACTGCGAGTACGCGATTTCAACGGCATCCACCGCATTGCAGAGCGTGCTGTCGCAAGAGAATTTTACGGTGAGTCCAGTCTTTCCCGTCTGGCTTTCCGTAGTGCCTTTTGAAGCGATATAGAAAGTTCCCAGCGAGCCGAAACGAACCGCGCCGCCCGCCTTCAAGATTTCAAGCAAAACCTTGGTATAGACGGTCATCACATCAGTTATTTTCCCGATGGACATATCAGGAAGCTTCTCCGCCATTTTGTCAAGCACGTTCTCATTTGAATGCAGAATCCGCTCGACCTTGCCGTAATATTCCTCGGCATCAGGACCTTTGAACACATTGCGCTGAAGCTTCAGGGAAACCTGTCCCGCCTTTTCTTCTCGCAATTTCACGAAAGAATTGTCTGAAAAAACCTTTTCTTCCATAATTTGATTTTCCTCCTGGCTTTCTTGACTTTACGTCGGCCAACAAAATGAATCCTTTCTGCGACACGAAAAATTGCCGCATGGGACTTGACACAGGCGGAAAACAAAGGATAGAATTCACGACATCGTTGGCGTGCGAATTCAAATCCAGTTTTCCGCGTCCGTTTCAAGGTTCAAGGAAGCGCAATTTCCTTGAGCCTTAACTTTAACTTTTAGAGATAGAACCTTGCCTCTCATCAAACGAATGTGCAAGCCCTACACCAAACATGCAATTTCATAGACAACAGTAATTCCGTCACCTCCATCACCCTTGCAAGCGTTATCACATACATCTTGATAAAATTTCTATGACCCTAATAGAAATACTTCCTGCGATTTTTTTATCCCATATTCTTTCTTAATTCCCATAACTATAAGATAGACCTTTTTGTCGATAATTCAACGTGTTCCTTTGATATTTTTTAAAAATTTGTAAAAAAAAGTTTTTTATTTGTTACAATATTTTTCACCAAATAAAGTCTTGCATCTGTATAAATTTTCAAACATTGAAAATTCCGAAAAATTTCGAATGATTAAAAATTTCAAAAATTTTTAATCATCTATTACGTACGTTTTTAATCATTAAAAACGTATGTTTTCAATGCTCTATTACGAACATTTTTAAATGTCTTCTACGGGCGTTTCGAACCATTGAAAACGTACTTATTCTATTCAGAAAAATCAAATTTTATGATATAATTGAATCATGACACAATCGGAACAGCAGAGGGCTGCGGCAAAGTTCGCGCAAGAATGGAAAGGCAAAGGCTACGAAAAAGGAGACTGTAACAAATTCTGGTGCGACTTGCTTTGCAATGTCTACGGAATCAGGAATTTCTCAAATTATATAGAATTCGAAAAAACAGTGAAAATTTCGAACACTAATTTTGTTGACGCGTTCATACCTTCCACAAAAATTCTCATAGAACAAAAAGGAATCAAAATAAATCTTGACGAAAAAGAAAAGCAATCGGACGGAGCGGAACTCACGCCATACGAACAGGCAAAGCGTTACTTTGACAATCAAGGATTGGACAAAAAGCCAAGGTGGATCATCGTGTGCAACTTCGCTGAATTCCGCGTCTACGACATGAATGAAAATCATCCCGAGAATTCGTTCCAAAAAATATTGCTCGAAGATTTGGAAAAGGATTACAACAGAATGCTTTTTCTTGTGGACGAGCACAATTCAAGAATTCAGAAAGAAGAACAGCTTTCAAAAGAGGCGGGAGAACTGGTCGGAAAACTTTACGACGCACTCAAAAAACAATATGTCGATCCCGAATCCAAGCATGATAGCGACTCATTGAACGCGCTTTGCGTACGTCTTGTGTTCTGCTTGTACGCGGAAGACGCGCGGCTTTTCGGACCAAAGGGAACGGAATTTTACGACTATATGAAATCCTTCAAAATTGAAAATTGTCGTGACGGGCTTGCGAAACTTTTCAAAGTGCTTGACATGGACGGCGACGAACGAAAACTCAACGGCGACTACAAATATGCAAAAGAAAGCCTCAAGGCGTTCCCTTATGTGAACGGCGGACTTTTCGCAGATGAAAGTGTGGACATTCCGCCTTTCACAGACGAGATAATAGAAATTCTGCTTGAAAAATGTTCGGCAAAATTCAATTGGAGCGAAATAAGCCCAACTATTTTTGGCGCAGTTTTTGAATCCACCCTGAATCCGGAAACAAGGCGAAACAGCGGAATGCACTACACAAGCATTGAAAACATTCACAAGGTAATTGACCCGCTTTTTTTGAATTCTCTTGGGATTGAATTCGCGACAATAAAGAAAATTCCGAACACGAAAGAACGCAATTCGCGCATGGAGCAATTTCAGGAGAAAATCGCGGCATTGACATTTCTTGATCCTGCGTGTGGCTCTGGGAATTTTCTTACAGAAAGTTACATCAGCCTCCGCCGACTGGAAAACGAAATAATAAAAGAGCTTTACGGCAAAGAAAAAATGTTCAGCTTTGAGGAGCGGCTCATAAAAGTGAGTCTTTCGCAATTCCATGGAATCGAGGTGAACAGTTTCGCTGTGAGCGTAGCGAAGTCTGCGCTTTGGATTGCGGAAAGTCAAATGGCAATCGAGACCGAAAAAATAATCGACCATGACATTCCGTTTTTGCCGCTCAAGGATTTTGGGAACATCGTGGAAGGAAACGCGCTTCGCTTGGACTGGACCACATTAAAAGCCAGCGCAAATGTCGGCACATTGTTTGATTTAGAAAACGAGGCTTTTTCCACCCCCCCCTCCATACAAACGACAATGTCCCTAGAGAATCGCTACAATTTGACTACATTATGGGCAACCCTCCGTTTGTGGGAGCGAGGCTCATGTCTCAAAAACAGAAAAGCGACTTGTTGGAAGTGTTCGGCAGGAATTGGGCAAACATCGGCAACATGGACTATGTTTGCGGTTGGGTGCGAAAGGGTTTTGCGCTCGCGAAAGGCTCAAACACGAAATGCGCTTTTGTCTCCACAAATTCAATAACACAGGGCGAGCAAGTGGCGAATTTGTGGAAACCGCTTTTTTCGGACGGTTTGCGAATTGACTTTGCCTACCGCACATTCCGCTGGGACAACGAATCCAATTCCAAGGCGCATGTCCATTGCGTAATTGTCGGATTTTCGCACAAGACTGCGGAAAGCGAAAAGAAACTCATATTTCACGAAAACGGAAAGTCTGAAATCGTGAAAAACATAAATGCTTATTTAATTGATTCTGATGATATTTTTGTTGAAAGTAGACAAAATCCTATATGCAATGTTCCGCCAATAGGCATAGGAAATAAACCTATTGACGGCGGTTTTTATCTCTTTACAGAAGACGAAATGAATGAATTTATAAAGAAAGAGCCTAAATCTGCACAATATTTTAAAAAGTGGATAGGCTCACAGGAATTTATAAATGGATTTTATAGGTATTGTTTATGGTTGGGAGATTGCTCTCCTAAAGAACTGCACTCAATGCCTGAATGTTTAAAAAGAGTTAAAGAGGTTCAGCAGTTTAGAGAAAAAAGCACAAGTGCAGGAACGAGAAAACTTGCAGAAACGCCTACAAGGTTTCATGTTGAAAATATGCCAAAAAGCAATTACTTGCTGATTCCTCGCGTCTCATCAGAAAAAAGAAAATACATTCCAATTGGCTTCATTTCGCCAAACACACTTTCTTCTGATTCCGTGCATATCATACCAAACGCCAGCCTTTATCATTTTGGCGTATTAACATCAAATGTACATATGGCGTGGGTCAGAACGGTGTGCGGAAGACTTGAAATGCGTTACAGGTATTCAAAGGATATTGTGTATAACAATTTCCCGTGGTGTGATCCTACAGACGAGCAAAAAGCCAAAATAGAACAGACCGCACAGGCGATACTTGACGCACGTGAGCTTTATCCCGACTGCTCCCTTGCCGACCTGTATGACGAGCTTACTATGCCAAAAGAGCTTCGCAAGGCGCACCAAAACAACGACAGGGCGGTTATGCAAGCTTATGGCTTCGATGTCAAATCTATGACCGAGAGCGAGTGCGTGGGAAAATTGATGAAGATGTATCAGAAAATGACAGGAGGAAAATAACAAGAGAAATGCGGCGCAATCTGAAATGCAAGTATGTTTCGTACGCAAGGCTTACGGCTTGTTCCTGCCTACCACCAATTTCCACTGCATATTTATGCAAAATTTTCATTGACAAAAATCGCATTTTTTGCATACTATTATAATATGTTGAACGAATTGGCAAAAGAACTGAACGACACTTTGAAGGGAACTGCGGCGGCAGAACTTTTTTCGGATTTGGGCGAGCGAATTTATTTCCCCAACGGAATCATCGCGCAAAGCAACGAGGCGAAGGAATTGGGCAAAGTAGCGAACGGAACAATCGGCACGACGATTGTTGAAGGCAAGCCCGCGATGCTCGACGCGATTCACAAATTCGCGCCCGAACTTTCCTCGTCGGAACTCGTGGGCTACGCGCCCACTGCCGGAAGTCCAAAATTGCGCGAGGCTTGGAAGCAAAATATTCTGAAAAAAAATCCTTCTCTCAAAGAGAAAAAATTCTCGCTTCCTGTTTTGGTGCCGGGACTCACCGCAGGAATTTCATACATTTCCGATTTGTTCTTGGACGAAACAAAGCCGCTTCTTTCGGCGGATCCGTGCTGGGACAATTACGCGCTCATTTGCCAAGCGCGGCGCGGCGCGGAGTTCCATCAATTCAATATGTTCAAGAACGGAAAATTCGATTTGGATTCGTTCGAAAAGGCGGTCAAAAAAGAAGCCGAGAAAAAAAGCGTTCGCCTTCTCCTGAACTTTCCGCAAAACCCTTCGGGATATTCGCCTTCAAAATCCGAGGCGAAAAAAATCTGCGACATTCTCAAAGAAGTGGCCGAAGGCGGAACGAAAATTCTTGCCATCAGTGACGACGCTTATTTCGGCTTGAACTACGAAGATTCAATCGAAGAGCAATCGCTTTTCGCCTACACTTGCGATTTGCACAAAAATATTTTGGCGGTGAAAATCGACGGCCCGACAAAAGAAGATTTCGTGTGGGGATTCCGCTCGGGATTCGTGACTTTCGGAAATCCCGAATTTTCGGACGAACAATACAAGGCGCTCGTCACAAAACTCATGGGCGTGATTCGCTCGTCAGTGAGTTGCGCGGCCACCCCCTCCCAATCGCTGATTCTTCACGCGATGGACGACGAGAATTTCGAAACGCAAAAATTGCAGTTCAGAAAAATCCTCGAAGGCCGCTATAAAAAAGTTCGCGCGTTCGTGGATTCGCACAAGTCGAACGCGCTCGAAACCTTGCCGTTCAATTCCGGCTATTTCATGAGCTTTGCGTTGAAAGGAAAAAACGCCGAAGATTTGCGGAAAAAACTTTTGAACGAATACGGAATCGGAACTGTTTCGATCGACGAAAAAACTTTGCGCGTGGCGTTCAGTTCGCTGGAAGAAGAAAAAATCGATTCTGTCTACGAGATGATTTACAAGGCCGCAGAAGAATTGTAGAATGAAGCGGATTTTTTTCCTGGCGATTTTTTCGACCTTGCTCTTTTCGTGCGCGAACAAAGTGCCGCGTCTCGTGCTTTGGACGGACTGCGTTGATTTCGTTTCGTACACGGAACTTTTCAATTCAAGTCAGGACAAAATAAAAGTCATCACGATTTACAAGGACGACTTGGCAAGCGAAATGCCGCCCGCAAAGAATGAACGGCGACCCGACATAATCGCGGGTGCGTTCTTGCAAAGCGGAATGCAAAAAAAATATTTTTCCCGCATAGATTCACTTTTCGGAAAGAACGCTCTTTCAAAAGAAAGTTTTTATCCTTCTATTTTGAAATCGGGACAATATAATGAAAAACAATATTTGCTTCCCGTGAGTTTCAATTTACCGGCGCTCGTTTTCCAAACAGACAATTACAATTACGCGCAAAACCCGTTTTTATCTTTCGACGACATCAAAGAAATTTCCGAAAAATTCAACAAAAAGGACGGCACGGGCGCGTACAGCGCGATGGCGTTCGGATCGCATTGGAATTCGGATTTCCTTTATTTGATTTTCAAAACAACTGGAGTGAACTATGTCGTTCAAGACGGCGAATTCGCGTACACGGAAGATGCGTTTCAAAACGCTGCAAATTCAATAAGCGAATGGAGCGAACAAATAAACGGCGGCGTTCGCAACGAATTGGATTTTGCGTTCAATTTTCTTTACACGCCTTTTTACGAGCAAGTGCAAAGCGGACGAAGCCTTTTCGCCTACGCCACGAGCGACAAAATATTTTCGCTTACGGAAGATCAGCTCAAGGAAATCGACTTTCATTGGATTTGCAATGACGGAAAAATTCAAATCGAAGACGACGCTGTAATGATGGGAATTTATTCCGCGAGCAAAAACAAAGCCGCCGCCAAAAAATTCCTGCTTTGGTTTATGAACGAAGATTCGCAAAAAAAAATGCTCGAGCGAAAATTCGCAATGAACCTGCGTACGCAAACTTTCGGAATCGCAGGCGGATTTTCTTCGATTCAAAGCGTGAATCAAAAATTCTTTCCCGCGCATTACCGCGCGCTTTTGTCAAACCTTCCTTCGGGCGAAAGAATTACTACTCCGCAAATTTTTCCTGAAAATTGGAACGGAATAAAACGGAACGTCGTAATTCCATTCATCGAAGAATGCACTCGAAAAAACGAATCGCAATCATCTCAACTTTCGGAACGCTACGCGGAATTCGTCGAACAAAATCTGCAAAGCAAATCTCTTGAACGTTAAAAAGCGGTCGCGTCTTGCGGCATAATTTTTTTGACAATTCAGAAGTTCATACTGTCTTAACTGTTAAAAATTAATGAATGCTAAACATTTTTTCCGCAGCTCCGATAATAAATTTGAGGCGTAAAAAAATTCGCGCGTTCAGGATTTTTCGAAATTTTGATTTTCGGAAATATGAAAAATTAAGGAGCGTAAAATGATTTCGAACATACGAAATTTGAATCCGTACAGCTACCCAGTCTCGGCAAATGGCTTGAGCGGAAAACTTTTCGTGCCCGTAAATCCAACCGCAGTCATTTACGCCCAATTCGATCACATTTCAGGAATCGCCGCGCGGAACGGACAACACGGAGTTTCGCTTTCGAAGATTCAAATTCTCAACACGCTGATTGAAAATCTTTCGCGCATCAAATCAAATCCAGATACTCAGAAAGTATTGCAAGTTTCGGAAGAACAGGCCGACGCGCTTATAACAAATTACCAGCAGCAAATCGCGCAGGCGGTGCAGGCATCGCAGGCGACGTTCGCCTTGAACGGCGCTCGTCCAAGCGCGGGCGCACTTTTTTCGATTGACGCATAATGCGTTGCTACAAATGTTTTCGTCCAAAAGAATTCTGCCTCTGCTCGTTCGCCACGCCGCAAATTGACGCTGGCGTGAAATTCATTTTTTTGATGCATCCGAAAGAAGCAAAACGCCAGCGCACGGGAACAGGAAGGCTTGCGCATATTTGCCTTGCCAATTCTGAAATTTTGCAAGGCTTGGAATTTTCGCAGAACGCGCGGCTTTTTGATTTGCTCGGCGATGAAAAATTTCTTCCTGTCTTGATGTATCCCGGAAACGATGCGTGGAATGTGAACGACGAGAATTTTGTAAAATTGCTTTTGCCGAAAAATTCCGAAGAAAATAAAAATGAAAAAAATTCGGCGAGTGCAATTTCCACGCGAAAAATTTTGATGCCAATCATAATTGACGCGACTTGGTTTTGTTCGCGAAAAATAATCGAGCACAATGTATTTCTGTTGCGCCTTCCGAAACTTTCGTTCGTGAAAAATTATTCTTCGATTTTTACGTTCAAGCACGAGCCGCGCCCTGAATGCGTTTCCACAATCGAAACTTGCTACTATTTGATTAAGGAATTGCAGACGGCAAAAATCGTCGCACAAAATGTTGATGCCGAGCCACTGATGACGATTTTCAAAAAACTGATTTCCGACCAACTCCGCGCGGAAAACGAGCGCGTCCAAGGTTTGCGACCGAGCACGCACGGCTACGATTGGAAGTACAACAAAATCCGCGAGATTCCTAATTTTTAAAAACAGATGAGCCAACTAGCACGACCGAAGTCAACTTAAAAAATCGAATTAAAAACCTCGCACGAATTTTCAAATATTCCTGTTAAAAAAAAATCAGTTGCTGCTGATTGGCTCGATTCCTTGCGGCTCGAATTCGCCAGCGCACGCGCCGACCAAAGCTTCCAAACTGTACGGCGAATAACTGTAGCCAAGCAAAATTGTGTCCGCCCAATCAAAGTCCGTTACCAAAACCGGCGACATTATCGCAAAAATTATCACGCGCTTTCCTTGCCGCGAAAGGATGCGCAAAGTCTGAGCCACGCGCGCGCTGTTCGCATCCGCCACGCAAAAAATTATCGTGTCGTAACGGGAAGCCGTTTGCAAAATATTGTCCGAAGCCCATTGCGTTTCGTTCGGACCCATAGAATAGCTAAAGCGGAATTCGCCTGAATCAGGCCAGCGTTCTTTTCCCGAGGAAAAAAACGCTGGCTCGCTTCCGCAAAGCAGGACTCTTCCGAAATCGGATTTTTTCAAACCTTGAGAATTTCTGCGATAAACCGTAATTGAGCGACAGGCCTGCTCGAAGAAAAATTTCTCGCCTTCCTTGTCGGGGATTCTTTCAGCGATTTTGTTTTCGTCGGGAAAAAGCGGTGCGGGATTTTTTCCTTTGAAATATTTCAACTTTTCGTAAATCACTCGCCGCGCGGCCGCCTTCACTTTGCCTCGAAATTTTTCGTCGGTCTTCATCAAACTCAAATTCGCGCTCCAAAGCGGATCGTCCAATTGCGCCGTCGTCGAAGAAATCACAATGTCGTTGCCCGCCTCAACCGCCATTCTGAACGCCACGGAAAGCGAGCCTGCATAAAGTGTGCCTCCGTTCATCATCATGTCGTCGGTGATGATTAGACCTTCAAAGCCGAGGCGGTTTCGCAGGATTTCTGTAAGAAAAAATTCGGATAAAGTGGCTGGCTCTCCATTGGAACGAATTTTCGGAAAGCTCAAATGTCCACTCATAATGGCGGGAACGCCAGCCTTGATCAAATATTTGAACGGAACAAGCTCGCGGTTTTCGAAAGTTTCCATGTCGATTTGAATGCGGGGCAAAAAACCGTGCGAATCGTTCGGAGTGTCGCCGTGGCCGGGAAAATGTTTCGCGGTCGGAATCACGCCGGCATCCAAACTTCCTTGCGCGAACGCCGCGCCGAGAATTCCCGCGATGCGCGGATCTTCGCCAAACGAGCGCGTTCCGATTATCGTCGAACGTTTGTCCGTGTACAAATCCACAGTCGGCGCAAAATTCATATTTATTCCGAGCGCAGCAATTTCGCGGTTGATATACAATCCAGAATAATAGGCATCACGCGGAAAGCCGCTCGCGCCAATCGCCAAATTTCCAGGCGTGACGCTCGTGCTTCCTTTGACATGCCGAATCCATCCGCCTTCCTGATCGGTCGCAACGAAAAGCGGAATCTTAAAACGCCGCGCCAAAGCCCTTTGTTGAAGCGATTTTACCGAGCGCGCCACAAGTCGAATGTTGTCCGTGTTCCAACCGAAAACTTTCACGCTACCCAAGCCGCGTTCACTCACCCAAGAATTCAGCAAACGCGAAGGTTCTGCGCCCGCCCATCCGAACATCAAGATTTGCGCGTACAATTCTTCGTCGCTCATTTTTTCCACGAGCGCGTCCGCCAAAATTTCGTGCGGAAAGTCGCTCCAAAAAGTAATGTCGTCGGGTAGATTCGCCGGAAACGCAAAATTCAAATTCAATAAAAATGACAAAAAAAATCGAAGCGAAATTTTAAAAAGTTTTTTCATAACAAAACCAACTTCTATAATAAATTGCGATTTTGAAAAATCGCGAATGTTTTTCGGCGCGTGTCAAAAAACTTGACGCTATGCAAGCAACAAAAAATGCAAGTCCTAGCGAAACAAATTTCGTCCGCAACTTTTTTCGATGAAAAAATTATAGCAGAATTTCGCCGCAAATTCAAGTTCGACTTTTTGTGCAAGCAAAAGTCTTGCAAAAAATTTCATCTTGACCCGCGCAATTTTTTTTGCTACAATTTTCGAATGAAAATTGAAACAGACGCGATAATTTTGGACATTGACGGAACACTTTGGAACACGACGGGAGTCGTGGCGCAGGCTTGGAACAAGGCGATTGAAAAATTGAACTTGCCCGCACGAAAAGTGAACGCGCAAAATCTCAAAAACGAATTCGGAAAACCGATGGACAAAATCGCCGACAGCCTTTGGCCGAATTTGAGCAAGGCGCAAAAAACAAAATTGATGGACGAATGCTGCGAGCAGGAACAAATTGCGCTCATTGTAAATGAAAAGAAAATCGAATTCCCGAACGTAGTTTCCACGATAAAAAAACTGAGCGAGCGTTTCAACATCTACATCGTTTCAAATTGCCAAAGCGGGTACATCGAACTCACGATGAAAAAAATCGGAATCGAGAATTTCATCCGCGACCACGAATGCTACGGCAACACGAAAAAATACAAGGCGGAAAACCTGCGTCTTTTGTGCGAACGAAATCATCTCAAAAAACCAGTCTATGTCGGTGACACCGAAGGCGACCGCGAGGCATGCAAGGAAGCAGGAATAAAATTTATTTGGGCAAGTTATGGTTTTGGAAGCGCGCGAACTTACGATGCCAAAATCGAAAATTTCAAGGAACTTTTGGATTTGGTCACTCCAACTCAATTGCCGAAAACTTTTATACGCGCGGCAGTGCAGGAGGACGCAAAGGAATTGCTTGCAATTTACGCGCCTTATGTCAAAAACACAGCAATCAGTTTTGAATGCACAGTTCCATCCGTCTCAAATTTCAAAAAGCGGATTTCCGAAATTCTCAAGACATACCCCTACCTGGTATTGGTATGCGAAAATGAAATTTTGGGATACGCTTATGCCGCGCCTTTCAAAAATCGAGCTGCCTACAATTGGTGCGTGGAAACGACGATTTATTTGAAGCAAGGTTACGCGCAGCGCGGACTCGGAAAAAAACTTTACTCCGCTTTGGAAAACATTCTTCGCTCGCAAAACATTTTGAACATGAACGCATGCATCGCGCACGCCTCAAAATCCAGCCAATACTTGACGAACGCAAGCGAAGAATTTCACAAAAAAATGGGATTTAAAAAGGCGGCACATTTTTCGCAATGCGGATTCAAATTCGGAAAATGGTTCGACATGATTTGGATGCAAAAAAGTCTCGGAGCGCACACAGAAAAAACGAAAGATATAATTCCATTTTGCGAACTTTGATCCTTCTCCAAAACTTGGTAACGACTCGAATTGCTCGCCGAAGTCTGCCGAGGTGACCGCCCAACTATTCCCTACTTAATTATTACCTATTCATCATTAACTATTCACTAATCTGCCGCTTCCTTCAAAACGTGCCCGAAATTTTTCAAATAGTCAAAGAGGCTCGCGTATGAAAGCACGACGCAAATTGCGAACATCAACTGCCCCGCAAAATTGAACGCGGCCATGTTCACGCTCCAAGCGGCGGCAAGTCCCGTCCGCGCAAGACAATTTTGCGCCAGCACCACAAAGCAGCCCGCCACATAAAAAACAGTTTTCAATTTGCCGCCCTTTCGCGCCGCGATCGCAGTTCCAGTTTTCGCCGCGACCATCCTCAAAAAATTTTGACTGAATTCGCGATACAAAATCAAGACATAAAAAACCGGATGCATATAGCCGCTGAAAACAAAGCAAGTGAACATCGAAAGGTGCAAAAAAACGTCGGCAAAAGGATCGAACATTTTTCCAAAATCGCTCACCTCGTTGTGTTTCCGCGCGAAATGCCCGTCAAAATAATCCGTAAGCTCGACAAACGGCAAAATCAAAATAAGCGCGACAGAAACAATCTTGCCGAGCAGCTCCGAGCCCAACCATTCGGGCAAAAAATAAAGCGCGAAAATTATCGGGGCAGCGACAATACGCGCAAGCGTAAATTTGTTTGAAGTTTTCATTTTTCTTTCCTAAAAACAAGTGCGGAATCTCGATTTCGCACTTGCAATATTTAACGCGCGATTTTTCACATCACATTATTTTTTCAAACGCCACTCGAAAATCCGAAAGTTCCGTCCGAACTTCCGCTTTGTAAAGCGCGGGAAAAATTTCCTGCTTTGGAAGCGCGAAAATTTCCAAGCGCGCGTCGTCCAAAATAGCGTTGCAAATTCCATAAAAAATCTTCTTAAAAAAATTGTCGGAATTTTTCGTGACAAAAATTTTTCGCGATGAAAAATCTTCGCCAGAAATTTTTTGGAATTCGCCGGAAAAATCCCGCAAGGTCGCGCCGGCAATTTCATACCAAATATGCGGCAAAGGAAAAATCGCGTTTTCGCCAATCTCGTAAACAAAAAAAGCCACGCCGCATTCCGCGTCAGTTTCGAACAAATTTTTCCCTGAAAAAATTTCATATTCCTTTCCGCTGGATTCGTCGCGCAAAAAAGTCTCGCCCACGGTAAGCGTGAAATTCTGCGGCTGCGGAAGCCTTTTGTAAAGCGCAATTCCAAAGCAAAACGTAAACAAAATGTAAAGCACGGAAACGACTGGAAAAACGCTTCGCAAAAATGCCGCGCAAATCGCGCCCGTGGCGGCATACAAAAGAAGCGCGGGAAAACGCCGTTCCACATATTCCAAAACAAAATCCGCGCAAAACGACTGGAATCTCGCCTCGTTGAAAAACAACGCGAAAAAAATCGCCGTCGCCACGAAAAGCAGCAACGCTAACGAACGCCGGAATTTAAAATATTTTCGCCGCGAAACTTTGCCAGCAACGATGCATGCAACACATCCCAAAAACGCGCCAAAAAAGAGAAATGCCAAATTCAAATATACATTCGCGGGATAAAGCATCGCCTTCGCAAAATTCCAGCCAGCGCCGAAATTATTTGTACGTCTTGAAATCCTGCACGACGCTAACTGCGGATTCCACCGCATATTCAGGATAAGCCTTTCGCGCCAAAACCAAAGCCTTTTCCACGCACGCGCCGGAATCCGAAATTCCCTGCAAGACGATTTTTTTGTCCACGACCACGGCGTGCAAAAAATTGATGTTCACCTTGTGCTCGAAAATCAAGGAATTCACGAGACGCTGCGCCAAAAGCAATTCCTGGATTTTCTTCGCGCCCGCCTCTTCGCGCTCGGGCGTGATGTACGCGCGCACGATCGAAACTATGACAGCCGCCGCACCTTGCAAATCCATCTTGCCGCTGTTCACGACCATGTGGTAGTGCGTAGGGTCTTCGGGATCGATGTTGAAAAAATTCTTGTGGAATCCCATTCGATTCGCGTCGCTTTCTTCGATGCGCTGCTTTGCCTGCTTTTCGTTCCAATTGAATTCGTTTTCAAGCCGCGAAAGCCGCACGTCATAATTCGAGACGAACCTGAAAGAAACGAGATTCGGAAGTTCCTCCAAAACGAACGCGCTTCCGCGCCCAATCAAAACGCAATTTCCTTCCGCCGCGCTTTCCAAAATCGCGGTCTGTAGGCAATACAAATATTCGTCGCGATCCTTCGCCAACGACGCGAAAAATCCCGGCTTCACTTCGTCATATTTGTGGAGCTTTTCCGCAGAAAATCCATTGTCCAAAATTTTCTGCTCGATTTCCTTTTTCGTGATGAATTTGTAGCCCAAAAGCCTCGCGACTTCCGCGCTGATTTCGTCTCCGAGAGCCGCCACTTGACGCGCCATCGCAACTATCGCCATTTTTTCCTCCCGCATTGCGCGAATTTCACGCAGATTTAAAACATTTTTTTTAAATATCGACTATAATATAATAAA
Source organism: Treponema sp. (assembly GCA_014804005.1). Taxonomy (GTDB): domain Bacteria; phylum Spirochaetota; class Spirochaetia; order Treponematales; family Treponemataceae; genus Treponema_D. The sequence goes on from JAAVAP010000017.1 coordinate 42,680, forward strand.
ACATATCGCACAATTTGTCAAACGATGACATAGCGAAAATTAATTTTAAGGCACAGCGGTCATTGAGCAGTTCGCGCGAGCGAGCAAGCCGAATTGACCGAAACTTGCGAAATATAAACTGGAGACGAAAATGAAAGATTCTGATTTGATTTGGAAAGAGATTTCAAGCGAGGAAATTTTGGAAACGCCGGTTTTCAAGGTGACGAAGGCACACAGCGTTTCACCGCTTGGTCAAAAAGGCGACTACATCGTCCTCAAGGCGCGCGACTGGGCCACGGTGATTCCGGTTTTGGGCGACGACTTTTTGATGGTAAAGCAATGGCGGCACGGACACCAAGGGCTGAGCGTGGAATTTCCGGGCGGCGTAATCGAAAGCGATGAGTCGCCCGAAGAAGGCGCGCGGCGCGAACTCATGGAAGAAACTGGATTTTCGGCAGGCCGCCTCGTCCACCTCGGAACGATGAATCCGAATCCCGCGCTTTTCGCGAACCGCTTCCATGTTTTTTTGGCGGAAGATTTGCACACCGACGGAAAGCAAAATCTCGACCGCGATGAATTTTTGAATTACATCAAAATTCCCAAGGCCGAAGTTTTCGAGAAAATGGGCGGCGCGGAATATCCGCACGCGCTCATGGTGGCCGCGCTCGAACTTTACCGCCAGCACGAGTCGAAAAAATAAAACTTTTTTTGATTTTGCGTGAAAAGATTCGCAAAAAATTGTATATTATATTGAGAATATATCAATGAAGGAGAAAACGAAAATGGACGAATTCACATTCAAAATCGAAGAGCACATCGCCGTAATTTCGGAAGGCAAAGGCGGCTGGAAAACCGAGCTGAACCGCGTTTCCTGGGGAGACCGCCCCGCAAAATACGACCTGCGTCCTTGGAGCGCGGATCATCAGAAAATGGGCAAAGGCATAACGTTCACCGCCGAAGAGCTGAACTCGCTCAAAGCGAAATTGAACGAAAGAGAATTCTAGTTTATAGTGAATATGGAATAGTTAATAGTTTTTCTCGCGCTGCCAACTATTCACTATACAAACAATAACTATTAACTATAATTCGCAATCCTCGCGCCGCGCTTCATTATGATTTCATATAGAAGCATTTGCAAAAGCGTGTCCTCCATGCCCGCGCCTCCCGAACGGATTTGCATGTCGGTTTCGGAAAGCAACGCGCAGATTGCCGCGCTCTGCCCCAAATTCCAGACGCGCTCGGCGGCGGAATATTGGCGGCGGCTTTTCCTGCTCGCAAAGCCGTTCGTTTTGAGCGAAAAATCATCGGTCTTGCCGGCGGCTTTGAGCGCGTGCCATGCGGAAAGCCTTCGGAAGCAGTACGAAAGCCCCGAAATTATCATCACGCTTGAAGAGTCTTTCGAAAGGCGGATTTTTTGCAGGATTCCGAGCGCGCTTTCAAGGCGTTCCGAAGGCTGCCTTGTGCCGTCGGACATCGCGTCAAAAAGCGTGAACGCCGATTCCTCGCGACCATGCTCGATTAGCGAATCCACATTTTCCACGGTGATTTTCGCGCCTTGCGGAAAGCACACGAAAAACCGCGAGCATTCGTTCCTGAAAGCCTGCGTGTTGTTTTCCACCAAGTCAAGGATTTCCTCACAAGCGTCGTTTTCGATTGAATAGCCATTTTTGGAAAAATAATTTTTGAGCCAGGGAATTTTATCCTCCTCCGACATTTCCCAAAACTGGCGGCGGCATTCCTTCGGCACGATTTTTTCCAATTTCGCGTCGCAGGAAATTTCGTCGCTCACCAAAATCAAAACGCTCGAATCGGAGGCGTTCTTCGCCCAGTCCGCGATTTTCTGAACGTCTTCCTTTTTTTTGATTTGCTCCGCGCCGTGAAAAACAACGCAAGTGGCGTCGGAAAAAAGCGACGCGCCGTACAATTTTTGCATCGCGTCCGCGATCGGAGTTTCCACGGAATAATATGAATAGAATTCACACGAGGAGAATTTTTTTTGAAGCGAATTCTTTACCGCCAAAACCGCGTCGTCGCGCCCGCCGAATTCCGGTCCGCTGTACAAATATAAAGACATTTTCAATAAGTGCGCACCAAATTGGCGAGCGTTCCCACGATGCGCAAATCGCTCGTGCAATAAATCGGATTGAAATCAGGATTTTCAGGCTGCAACCGAATTCGCCCCGATTCCTTGAAATATCGTTTTAACGTGATCGCGTCATCGATGACCGCCACGACAATCTGGCCGTCAACCGCTTCCGAGCCTTGTTCCACTATGGCAAGGTCGCCTTCGAGAATGCCCGCGCCCACCATGCTTTGGCCGCGAACGCGCAGCGCGAAATAATTTTTCCCCGGACGGATGAAAGGCTCGGTGAGCGTAACGTAGCCGTCAAGGTTTTCCTCGCACAAAAGCGGCTTTCCTGCGGCGATCGTTCCAAGAAGCGGAACTTTTTCCATAAAAACGCCGCCTTCCTTTTCCGCATCGTCCATCAGGATTTTTATCGAGCGCGACTTTTTACGAACGAGCGAAATGAAGCCCTTTCTTTGCAATGCCGTCATATTGTCCTGAACCGCGCGAATGGACTTGCCGAAATGTTCGCTTATCTCGCGCACCGTCGGAGGATAGGAATTTTCGTCGATGAATTTAGAAATGTAGTCGAGGACGTTTTTTTGAACCTGCGTGATTTCCTTCACTCATTCCTCCTCGAATTTCGTCTCGAACAACCTCTCAATCGCGGCAGCAGCGTCCTGCTCGTCGTCGCCTTCCACCTTCAGCACAATCGTGGTGTTGTAGCCAGCCGCCATCGCTATGACACCCATAATCGATTTCGCGTTCACCACGATCGCGTCTTTTTCCAACGTGATTTCGCTGGAAAATTTGTTTGCGGCCTGCGCAATCAAAGAAGCGGGACGCGCGTGAATTCCCGCGCGGTTTTTTACAGTAAGAATTTTTTCGACCATGATTTTGACCTCCAATTTTTTTTCGAACAATTAAAATTGTCGCTGAAATAGCGATACAAGCATTTGTGCTTGCATCGCAAGTCCAGGACTCGCCATTTCAATACGAATCTTCCGTTCCGTAATATGCATTCTGCGCGGCTCCCATTTCAATCCAGCGCAACACATTCTGGTTGAAATCCCTCGCGCTGTCATAGCCCATTTTTTTGAGCCGCTCGTTCATCGCAACGGCTTCAATTATAATCGGGAGATTTCGTCCAGGACGCACGGGAATTTCCACGGACGGAATTTTCACGCCCAGCAAATCAACGCTTTTTTTAGCCGTTCCAAGCCTGTCGTAAATTTTATTCTGATCCCATTCCTCGAGTTCCACGACCAGCTGGATTTCCTTTTGCTCGCGAATCGAGCCCACTCCGTAAAGCCGCGAAACGTTCACTATTCCGATGCCGCGGATTTCCATGTGGTGGCTTATCAGGGAATTCGCGCCGCGTCCCAAAATCATATTTCCGTTCACGCATCGAATTTCGATGATGTCGTCGGCAACAAGGCGATGCCCGCGTTCCACAAGCTCAAGCGCAGTCTCGCTTTTTCCCACTCCCGAATGTCCGCCGAGCATTATTCCCACGCCGAAAACTTCCACAAGTACGCCGTGCATGGTCTTGCGCGGAGCGAAAATGTTCGAAAAGATTCGCGTGATCCTCGCCATAAATTCGGAAAAATTCAAATCGGTAACAAAAATCGCGCAGGAAACTTCCTCTGCGATTTCGATGAAGTCGGGAGTCGGCTCGCCGTTGGAAACAAAAACGCAACAGGAAACGGAATAGGAAAAAAACTGCCTGATAGTGTCGGTGCGCTGTTCGGCGTAAAGCCTGTTCAGATAGGCGACTTCGCTTTCATCGAAAAGCTGAATCGAAGAACGGATGAAGCCCTCGAAAAAACCGGAGAGCCCAAGTCCAGGACGACCGATTGCCGTTTCCGTAATCTCCCGCGAAAGCCCTCGCCTTCCGGCGACGCAACGCAAGTTTATCGCATCGTAATCGGAAAGCTCGAGATTCAGGAGATCAAGCACAGTGAATTTTCGTTCGCCCATGAGAATACTATACACAATTTACGAAAATTGCGCAAGCGGAATTCGCGGATTGCAGAGTTTAAAATTGTCGCAACAAACACCCCCCCCCACCACCATCCTCCCATATCCTCAATTGAAATTAATCTACGTGCCGTCATTTAATTTGGCATAAATATATGTATCTTTCCAAAGTGGTTTTCCGTTTTCGTCTTTCCAGAAATACACGTTTCTTCTGAAATGGGCTTCGCGTCGAAATCCCAACGCTTCAAGTAATTTCCAGGAGTTCTTATTACGCGGGTCGCATTCCGCATAGATTCTGTGAACGCCATTTGAAAATGCCCGCTGAATTAAAGCCTTGCAGCTTTCGGCGGCATAGCCGTTTCCCCAATAATTGCGATTGAATACATAGCCAATTTCCAAAGCTTCAAAGTCGCGTTTTCCCAAATACACATTGCCAATCATCTTGTGGGAACTTTTCAGTTCGACGGCAATCATTTCATCCGTGCCGATGCGCCATTCGAGATTTCCTTTCGCTTCATCAAAAGTCATTGTTTTGTATGGCTCATATTCCACAACATCTTTGTCAGACAAATATTCGAACAAATCTTGCAAGTCCTCTTTTTTATACCGTCGCAAAATCAATCTTTCCGTTTCCACCACGATCATTTTGTTCTCCATTTTTTTCCACACTTTCAATACGCCGAAAATTGTTATATATCTATCCACTGAACAAAAGCCGTTTTGTCCGTGCTGTTATATCCCGCGTTTTGATAAAAGCGCAGTGTTTTCGGCTCTTTTGAACCTGTAAGCAGCATCATCTTGTAGCAGTTTTGTTTTACGGCAATATTTCTTGCGTAACGCAGACATTCGGTCGCATATCCTTTTCCCCTGTAGTCTTTATGCGTAACAACATTTTCTATGAATGCGTATGGTCTTACACCTCTTGTCAAATTCGGAATGATGACACATGCGCAAGAAGAAACAATTTTATTGTCAATCACGTTTAGTATCAGGTGATGATTTTTGTCTTCCACGATTTGATTCCATGCAGATATTAAATGTTCTGATTGTTCGGGAATTGACTTTTCGTGCAAGAAGAGGTACAGCCGCAACACCTCATCTAAATCTTTTTTCATTGCCTCTCGGATCATTTTTCTGCCTCCACTCTCTTTTTAACAGCCGATATTCCAATCGCGTTTTCATTTTTCCGTCATGCCACTCATAATCAATGTGTTCCGCTTCCTTTATCAGGCCGCATTTTTGCATCACCCTTTCGGAACCTATGTTTTCAGCAAGGCATCCCGTGGACATTCTGTATACGTTATTTTCAGAAAACGCGAACTCCAAAACCCGCCGAAACGCCTCCGTCGCATATCCTTTTTCCCAGAATTCCGGATAAGTGAAATACCCCGCGTGAACAATTTTCCCGACCGGAGTATCGTCCATTACTGTATACCCAATACTTCCAACCTGCTCATGCGAATCCTTTAGCTCAATATGCATGAAATAAAACTTTCTATCAACTTTTGACATGTCATCCAAAACCTTATGGAAATCATCATAAGCTTCTTCTTTTGTATGTAATTGTATATCTTGCAGATAATACATGGTTTTGTAATCCGCTTTCAACCGATAGTATTCGTTAAAATCATCTTCTCGGTAATCCCGTAAAATCAAACGTTCCGTTTCCAAATAAATCATTTATTATGACCGCCTTTCTTTATGAGACGCATTGAATTCTTGAGCATAACCTAATCGCCGTTTCATTTTCTATCGCACCGCAAATTCCGTCCATTCAATGTGATTGCACTGCATCACGTCGTTCGCTTTTTTCATGCCGAGCTTTTCATAAAATGGAATTGCATTTTCATTCGTAATAAGATATACAGCGATGTCTTTTTCGCCGCCCGCTTTTTCATGCGCGGTTTTCATAAGCCCGCTTCCGATGCCTTGCCTTTCGTAATTTCTGTCAACGCCCAAATCCGTCACATAAAGCCAATATGCATAATCCGTCAAGCCAAACAAAACGCCGACAATTACGCCGCTTTCGTTTTTCGCGACAAGGCTTATCGAAACATTTTTTACGAGTTTGGATATTCTTTCCGCAAACCGCTCTTTTGGATATTGCGAGCCTAAATCCGTCCGCTTCAAAAAATCGATGTATTCCGCCGCGGATATTCGCTCTTCTTTGATTTCAATTTTTTCACGCATAAAATTTTTCTCCTCGTTTTTCTGATCAATTCGCATTTCAATAAATTTTGCAAGCCGAAAATTACCGATTTTCCGCGCCGCGAATTATTTTTTCGAAATCACCATGACGCTGCGCTCGTGTTTGCCCGTATATCGTATGTCCATAATTTCCTCACTTTGCATTGAAGCGAAAAATCTCAGCATTCTGCATAAGTTCCGCCAGTGTTTTCTTTGTTGAGCGTTCCTTCGACTTCAATTAAAAGACATTTAACTAACGCCTTGCAAACAGGACGATGTTTTGTTCCTTTGGGAATAATTATAAAATCCCCTTCGCACAGGTGCGTCAAGCCGTCTTCAAATTCAATGTCAAATTCTCCCTCAATGCAATAAAACATCTCATCGGAATTTTCGTGCGTATGAAAATCCAACGTTCGGTTTTCAGCCTGCAACACATTCAGCATGTGATTGTTCACCGTGCCGACCCTTTTGTAGCGGAACAGTTCGTCAATCATGTTTGCATTTTCTTTTAAATTTACTTTTTGGATCATTTGGCTCTCCCATAAAAAGACATTAAAATTGGCGACGACATTTTGTCTGCCTCAATCGTCTTCATAATTTCCGCCGAACACCGCGCCATTTTTTTTCTTGTATGATTTTTCGTGCGTCGCGGCTTCTTTGTGATATTTTTGGTTCGTAAATTTTTTGTAATAATATTCTTTCATCAATTCCAAATCATTCCGATATTTTTCAACGCTCATGGCGCAAACTCTTGTCCATAAAAGTCTGTCAATCGACATCACAAAAAAACCGCCTTCATCGACGGCTTCTTTTTTGAAAAAATCATAATCGAGATGCGCGATACTTCGCCAAATTTCAAATTCATCGATTGCAACGCCCAAATCGCCGTACAAGTCCTTTCGCTTTTCGGGATGCTTTTCCGCCAAAGCTTGATAATCCTCGTCGGTTATGACAAAATCGATGTCGCGCCCAGATTTTCGAATGCCGTAATATTCCATCGCCTGCCCGCCAATCAAAATCGGCCTCGACGAAAAATGCAATCCGCTTTTTTTAACGGCTTCTTTGATTCTCAAAACGACATCATTCACACATTTTCTCCAAATTCAAATTCTTTGTCATTTAATTTTCAATCCCGCAGTTTAATCGACAACCCCCGATGCAGAGCGTCAGAAAAAAAAGGGAAAAGGGTAAAACATTCTGCACGAACGTACTAATCAAACTTTATTTTGAACCTGCATTCTGCGCCGTCAGAAAAGATGCGACCTTTGCAAGAAAAAAAAAATTCATAAAAAAGCCTTTGATTTGCGATGTAAATCCGAAGACGCACGAACTTTGCGCGAAATGAAAATCACTGAATAGATTGACGAGTTTGACGCAAGCCTCGCAATAAATGCTCGCAAAGATTTTTTTACAGCGACGCTTGCGAAACTCGCGCCATTTTACTTGAAGCTAAAATTGACGACGCGCTAGGCCGCCAATTTTAGTTTTTGTCACCAAGTTATTTGAAGTCCTTGGGTCTGCGTTCAGTGCGCTTGCACTTGTTGCATTCGGCCACGTTCTTGAGGCGACCAGCCTGCAACAGCGTTTTCATGACGATTTCGCCGCCACAATCGGGGCAGATGAATTTCTGCGTGGCAACAGTCGTTCGCGAGTTTTTACTTGCTCCAGCCATTTTATTCCTCCAAAAAAATTCGATTTCAATTGAAACATTCTATGAAAAAAACGCGGGAATGTCAAGCGCGATTCGCGATTTTTCTTCCCTCACTATTCGCCAGCAAGCCAATTTTTTTCGAGCTTCTTGCCGATTTCGCTTCGCAATTCCATTCAAAAATCTTTGCATTGCGCGGGCTGTTATTACTTGACAATATTTTTGCTTTTTGATATTATGTTGAACATTACATCAGTTTTGGAGGAATCCTTTGGCTAGGAATCAGACTTCGGCGCAAAAACGACATGCGCAGAGCGAAAAGAGACGTCTTCGCAACAAAATGGTAAAATCTGAATGCCGCACTTACGCGAAACAGTTCGTGGCTCTCATCGAAAAAAAGGACAAGGAAGGCGCGGAGGCCAAATTCAGGCAGCTTTCAGGCCGTCTTGACTCGGCGCACGGCAAGGGCATTTTGACCCGCAACGCGGCTTCCCGCAAAAAGTCTCGCATGGCGCGCCTTTTCAACAAGACGTTTGCCGCACCCGCCACGGAAACGAAGGCGCAATAAGCCGGCTTGTTTGGCTTCGCGTTGGCTTTTCGTTTTGAACGGTTCGGCATGATTTCAAAGAAAATTACAAAGTACGACTTGGTTGAGTCCGTCTACCAAAATTCAAAGCACGAAAAAAAGGAAATACAGCAGGTGACGGACTGTCTCATCGACGAGTTGAAGAAATCCTTGGCGCGCGGCTTTACGATTGAGCTTCGTGGTTTCGGCACGTTCGAACCGCGGCTCAGAAAAGGAAGGTCAGCGGCACGAAATCCCAAAACAGGAATGTCCGTGCAAAGTCGCGCCCATTATGTCGCGGCTTTTCGCGCTGGACGCGAATTGAAAAAATCGCTCCTTGAGCTTCCCGTCGAAGAAAGTTAGTTTATTTGTTATGGAAAAGCAATCTAAAAACATCACGATTCTCGGCGCGGACACTGAATTTGACGGCGTTTTGGAATTCACCGACAATCTCAAAATCAACGGAAAATTCAATGGCACGATAAAATCGTCCGGCAACTTGGAAATTGACAAGGCGGCCGTCTGCACGGTGGACAAAATTTCTGCCGGCTCGGTCGTGGTTTCGGGAACGGTGCGTGGCGACATTCGCGCGGACGAGAGGATTGAAATGTGCGGCGGAAGCAAGGTCGTGGGCAACGTTCAGACCGCGCGGCTTCGCATTGCCGACAATGTGGAATTTGACGGGCAGATTTCGATGCTCGAAAAAGAGCCCGAAGTGGACTTGTTTTCCGTGGCGAGCGCGGAGTACAAGCAGAGTCTCGTGCTCAATTCGAATTCTTCTGACGACGACCTGTGAAACGCGCCTTGCTTTTTTTAATTGAAAAGTGTTTCGGTGGGAAATACAAATTTCAAGACTCAAACTTTTCACTATAAAAATTTGTTGTTGATTGAATTTATCTTACGAATAAAATAATTTTACGGAGTTTCTTTATGTCAGATGAAAATCTTGAAAACCCGACGGAAAATGCGGAAGAAAAGCCAAAGCGCCGCCGCATAGTGAGAAAAACTTCAGCAAAACCCGAAGAGACCGCCACGCAGGAAGGCGCGACGGAGACGCAAGACGCGTCTTTCGGGCAGGAAGCTCATTCGGAAAGTCATGGCGCGAATTTCGGCGGAGATGAATCGCGTGTTGAGCCTTCGCGAGAGACGCACTCGGACGGAGTTCGCGAAGAGCCTTCGGAGGGCGATGGCTCGGAAGGCTATTACCAAAGTAGGCCATACAGCAGGATGGGCGCGCGGCGCGACATGCGAGGCCCGAGGACTTACGGCGCGCGCCCTGGCTACCGCCGCCCAAACCGCGAGAACATGCCGCCCGACAACACTCCCACGCCTGAAAATTCCCCGGACTACGATTCGAAGCCGCGCCTTGAAATAAACGTCCTTACGAAAAAAAGCATGCCGGAACTTCGCGAGATGGCGATTCAATACGGAGCGTCGCAGGAAAATCTCGCTTCGATGAAAAAGCAGGACTTGATTTTTTGCATTTTGAAAGGGCATACCGAGCACGGCGGAATAATTTTTGCGAGCGGCGCGCTTGAAATCCTTCCGGACGGCTACGGATTTTTGCGAAGCCCGCAGAACAACTATTTGCCGGGTCCGGACGACATCTACATTTCGCCGAGCCAAATCAGGCTGTTCAACTTGAAGACCGGCGACACGGTTTACGGGCAGATTCGAAGCCCGAAGGAAGGCGAACGCTTTTTCGCGCTTTTGCGAGTCGAATCGGTGAACTTTGACGATCCGCGAGTGGCGCAGACGCGCGTTCCCTTCGAAAACCTCACCCCGCTTTATCCGAACCAAAAATTCCGCCTTGAGACAGTTTCGACCGAACTTTCCACTCGCATCGTAGATTTGTTCTGCCCGATCGGAAAGGGACAGCGACTTTTGATTGTCGCGCCGCCAAAGGCCGGAAAGACGATTCTCATGCAGAAAATCGCGAACGCGATCACGGCGAACAATCCCGAAGTCTATCTCATCGTGCTTTTGATTGACGAGCGTCCCGAGGAAGTGACCGAAATGGAGCGTTCGATCAAAGCCGAAGTGATTTCATCCACGTTCGACGAGCAGGCGACCCGCCACGTGAATGTCGCGGAAATGGTCTTGGAAAAGGCGAAGCGTCTCGTGGAGCACAAGCGCGACGTCGTGATTTTCCTCGATTCGATCACGCGCCTCGCGCGCGCCTACAACCAGACTGTTCCCACTTCTGGAAAAGTCCTTTCGGGCGGCGTGGATTCCAACGCTCTCCACAAGCCCAAGCGGTTTTTCGGCGCGGCCCGCAACATCGAAGAAGGCGGAAGCCTCACGATAATTTCCACCGCGCTCATCGAAACTGGCAGCCGAATGGACGAAGTCATTTTCGAGGAATTCAAGGGCACGGGCAACAGCGAAATCGATTTGGACAGGAAGCTTTCCGAAAGGCGGCTTTTCCCCGCGATCAACATCAAGAAATCCGGCACACGCAAAGAGGAACTTTTGCTCACGGACAACGAGCTGCAAAAACTTTGGGTTTTGCGCAAGGTCATCAATCCGATGGAAGACGCGGAAATCACCGAGCTTATTTTGGACAGGATGCGAAAGAGCAAGGACAACGACGCTTTCCTCGCCTCGATGAACACGGGCACGGCAGCGAGTTAGTTAGTGAATGGTTAATGATGAATAGGGAATAGTTGGGGGCGGTCACCTCGACAGGCTCGGTGGCCGCAGGTTTCGCCATGCTTCCAAGTTTTTGAAGTCCCTTACGGAAGCGGAACGATGCAGAAACTAGCCCCAGCGGAAGCGGAATGTTTTGTTCCGCAATTGAAACTCGCGGATGTTAAGGATAAAATGATGATGGCGTTCAATAGCGGACGATTCAGCAAAAATCACTTCTCAAGCACGAACCCTCTTATATGTATGGGGGGGGGTACTGCGACCTAGGTAATTGCAGAAAAAGACGATTCTCACACAAAAGGACGTGGAATGTGGACACGAGGTCGTATTCTGCGTCCTTTTTGCATTTAAATAGACTTTTTGAATCCTTATCTTTTTGCGCCGAATGTTCCGATGTGTTCTACAAAGGCGAATTTAATGCGGCAAATTCATTGCCAGCAAGCGATGCGGAAGAATTTTTCGCAAGAAATTCCATCATATCAATAGAAAATACACAATCCGAGGTCTCTGACGGCTTCGCGCAGTTTAGGAAAGTACCGTCCGAGGTCTCCGACACGTCCGCACAGTTCGGGAAAGTGCCGTCCGAGGTCTCTGACGTGCCCGCGCAGTTTAGGAAAATGCCATCCGAGACCTCCGACGGCTTCACGGCAATTGAAACTTGCAGTTTTTATTCAGTGGATTCGTATTTTTGTACGCAAGGCTTTGGTTTGATACTGCCTTTCTTCAAAAACTTGCGAGAAAATTTAAAAAAAACAAAAAAACTTGTAACTTTCATTCAGTTGATGTCTTTTATTTGCTTTCATAGAGCCGACGTGATGGCGGCGATAAAAAAACATGGCTCTTGACTAGATAAAAAACGAAAATTCCCTAGTCAAGATAACTCTTCCTGTACAATCTCTTGAGCAGCGGGAGCAAGTCCTCGTGCCTGTGGTTGTACCGCCATTCGCACTCCTTC
>JAAVAP010000018.1 GCA_014804005.1 Treponema sp.
ACACGGAAGTCAAGCCCCCCTGCGCCGATGATACTGCCCCCGGAGGGCGGGAAAGCAGGTGGCCGCCGGGCTTCTTTTTTCCTCCCGGAAAAGGACTCCCACGGATGACGGATATCGCCCTTTTTATTTAGGAGAGGTTTGCTTTGAAACGAGATTTTGGAATCGCGAGATGCGGCCTGGCTTGTTGCCTTTGCTCAGAAAATTCGACATGCGGAGGCTGTGATTCTTCCTCCTGTCGCGACAATGGCTGGTGCGAGAACTTAAAGTGCTCCAAGGAAAGGCGATTGTCGCACTGCTATGAATGCGAAGAAATCTCGTGCACAAAGGGAATGTTGGCGAAAGTGAGACCGCTCGCCTTTACGCAGTTCGCGCGACGCTACGGTGAAAAGGAACTGTTGGACTGCCTTGAACGCAACGAACGGACGGGCGTCGTCTACCATAGGGACGGACTTTGCGGCGACTACGATGCTTTTTCCGATATTGAAGAAATAATTGAATTCATAAAGACAGGCAAAAGTGCGCGCGATTTCGATGACGAGCGCACTTAAATAGCAAAGTCTCTTTTGATTGTGATGGCGAAACCTTTTTTTGAAATTCTGTACCAAATTTTTTTTTAATATGCGAATTCAATGTTTGAAATTTTCGATGAAACGACAATCAACAATGCGTGAAATTTTGTTTTGGTTTTACAAGTAATTTCACAATTCCTTCAATTTAATTTGTGAAAAAAGTCAAGTTTAAAAATTGAGTTGAAACTTTGCTCGCGTTGATTTTTCCACGGCCACGAAATCTTTTCGTGCGGTCTTGCGCTTTTTTGTCATATTCCTTTGCAATCGGCAAAAATCATTAAAATTTCTTTGAACCTTGCCGATAATATAATTGAAAATTTAAGAACAATGTCAAAAAATGAAAGGAAAATTTTTTTTTGAGATTTAGGACAAAATTATGAAAAAACAGATTTTGGCGATTTTGTGTTTGTTGGTTTTGAGCGGACATCTTTTGAGCGCGGCACCTTCGTTCAGCGCGGTGGTGGCTGGAAATGTTGGCGTGGAATTTGACAATTCAAATGAAAAGGAATGGGAAATCCCAATTTCCGCTTTTGCCGCCGTTCAGTTTGACTTTGCCGAAAAATTCACTTTGCGCGGTGAAATGGATTTTTCATCGAATGACAATTCGCTTTCAGCTTTCGACGGAAATGAAATTTTCGAGGCAACGGGCGGCGACACTTCAATTCGGCTTCACGAACTATCATTTGTTTACACGAAGCGCGCGATAAATTCCACGCATTTTCTTTCGGCGTTTCTTGGTTCTTATGAGCCGATCGGAACGGACACTTTTTTGATGCGCCAATTCGGATGCGATTCCATAAGTTCTCATTTGACGAAAAGTTTTTCCAACATCGCTGGCGTTCCGCTGCATTACAATTCCGGCGTGGGCATTTCCTACATTTCGCGGCTGGAAAAAGCACCGCTTTCGTTGGGTGGATATCTTTATTATTTCAAAAACGATGCTTTTTCGAAATCTGATTCCAGCGGTACGCCAAGCCCAAACACAATCAATTTGGATTTTAGGTTGGCGACATCGCTCCCTTTGATTACGATGGATTTTGGATTTGGATTCGGATTTCCTTTGCAAGGTTTTGAAGCGGGAGATGACGAATATTCAATTTCGATTCGCATAAAAGACATAATTTTCAATTGCGGCATGAACATGCTTTTGGGCAACAAATACGGCCATGGTCTGCTTTTGCAATTCGGCCTTAACAATTTGCTTTTGGGCAAAGGATCGAGTTCTTTGAATTCCGGCCTTACGTTCTTGATCGAATCGCGACTTCGATTCAGAACCTTCAAATTGAATTTCGCGGTTTATTCGCTCGAAGAAAAAAATGTGGTAAAAACATTTTATTTGGCTGATCCGATTGGCGCGGGAATTACAGTCGAATTCGATTCCATCGCCACGAAAGTTGCGAACATTGCGACGGGATTTCATCTTGTGGCTTCGATTGAAAAGGAATTAAAAGATTTCAGCTTGGATTTCAACGAAAAGGATTTGAATTTTTACATTTCGCCATTCGTGGAAATTCCACTCAGTTCCTCCATGAGCCTTGACGTTATGGGGCAACTCGGAATTTTAAAGCCGCTCAAGGGAAATGATTTCAATTTCAATGTAAAGGCGATGGCTGGCTTCAAAAAGCAATTTTAGTAAAAATGCCGCAAGTGAAATTTTATGATTTCAATTGCGAAGTCTGAAGCCATATTTAAACAAAAAAATCTCGAAAAAGATTTTCATTTCAATTGAAAGATTGAAAATCCGCGCGTCATCGTATTTTCATTTTTTTTCGACTTGCTTGTGAAAACAAACCGTGTCCTCGATTTCGTTGAAGCCCAATTTTTTGTAAAAGCCGACGGCCGGCTTTCCGCGCTCGGTCTGCAAATAAATCTGATCCATTCCGTGCTTCAAAATCTCGCGCTCGATTTCCGCCATGAATTGCGTTCCGATTCCCTTTCCTTGAAGGTCAAAGCGGACGCACAATTCTTCGATGAAATATTCCGTGCCGCCCCACCAATGGTGCTTCTTTCCGATGCAAAGCGCGGCCATTTTGCCACCGTCGAAAAAGCCGAACGAAATTGAATTGAAGCAGCCAGCGATGTCGCGAATGTACGCCGAAAGTTGCGCGTCATTGCTCCAGTCGTCGCACCAAGGCTCGCGCGTAAAAACGCTCCGAAAAAATTCCTTCATAAGAGGAAAATCCGCTTCTCCGAGTGCGCGAAATTCCATAGTTTCCCCCATAGAACTAAAATGTTTTTCATAAAATATCGATTTTATGAGATGCTTTTTTATTTTTCTTGAAAATTTGCCTTGAAAGAAATTCGCAACTTTTTAAATTTATGTCGCAAACTTTTGAAAGGCAAAAGCCGCATAATTTGTGTGCGCTTTTATTGAATCAAAACGAAAATTTTTCCAGACGGCGGCACGCTTCTTCAACGTCCGCGCGATGTCCGAACGCGCTGATTCTGACAAAACTTTCGCCCGCAGGTCCGAAGCCCGAACCTGGAGTTGTTACCACGCGGCATTCGTCGAGAATTTTGTCGAAGATGTCCCAACTTTTTTTCCCTGCGAATCGAATCCACAAATAAGGCGAATTTCCTGTGAAGAAAACTTCGGCGTTTTTCCATTTGCGGACGGTCTTTTCGATGATGCGCGCGTTTTCCAAATAATATTCGATGACGCTTCGCATTTCGCGGCGGCCGGTTTCGTCGAGGGCGGCGAGCGCGCCTTGCTGGGCGATGTTGCTCGCTCCGTTGAAAAGCGTCGTCATCAAACGACCCCAGTCTTTGTTGACGGAAGTGCCGTCAGCGAATTTCAAATCCTTCGGAACGACGCTCCAGCCCAATCGCACTCCCGTAAATCCTGCGGGCTTTGAAAGCGACTGGACTTCGATGGCGCATTTTTTCGCGCCTTCGATTTGGAAAATGCTTTTCGGCAAATTCGAATCCGAGACGAATTCGCTGTAGGCCGCATCGAAAATTATTATGCATTCATTTTTGAGCGCGAATTCCACGAGGCGAGTCAATTCTTCTTTTGAACTTACTTTTCCAGTCGGATTGTTCGGCGAGCAAAAATAAATGAGCGAATTCTTTTTTACCTGAGACAAGTCCGGGAAAAAATTGTTTTCCGCAGTGCAAGGCATATAGACGATTCCATCGTAGTCCGAACCGTTGTTCGCGCCAGCCGCGCCCACAATCACAGAGCCGTCCACATAAACAGGATAGCTCGGATCTTGCACGGCAAGATTCACGTCGCGCCCGAAAAGGGTTTGGACGCGTGCGATGTCGCATTTTGCGCCGTCGGAAATGAAAACTTCGTCCGGCTCGATATTTTCATTTGGATAAAATTCCTCGGCGATTTTTTTTCGCAAATCGGAAGAGCCGAAATCGTCGCCGTAGCCCGAATATCCTTGCGGCGTTCCGAGCGAAAGCGCGTAATCGCTCATCGCCTTGGCAATATGCGGAGTGAGCGGTTCGGTGGTGTTGCCCACGCCGAGGCTGATTATTTTCGCATCGGGATGATTTTTTGCATATTCATTTTTGCGCCGAGCAACTTCAGGAAAAAGGTAGCTTGCCGTCAAATTGGCAAATCCGGGATTCCGTTGTATCATAATTCCTCCAAAATGAAACGCCGCAAATTGTGATTTTCGATGACGCTTCATTCGCTTGCGCCGAAAATCTTTTGCGATGCGGGCATCAAAATAAACTAAGTTTTCCAAACGCGCCTAGTTCGTCAAATGCTCGCGTGCAAGGCTACTGATTGCGTCCGCCATTTTCATAAGCGGCACTTGCTTTTGCACCGCGCCCATTTCCCAGCCAGCGCGCGGCATTCCGTATACTATGCAAGATTCTTCGTCCTGTCCGAGCGTCCATGCGCCCTCTTTTCGCATTTCGGCAAGTTGCGCCGCGCCGTCGCGTCCCATTCCAGTCATAATCACGCCGAGCGCGCGGTTCCTGTAGATTTTTGCAATGGATTCAAACATGACATCGGCACTTGGGCGGTGTCCGTTGCGTTGAGGTTCATGCGAAAGGCGAATCACGTTTCCGCCCAGTCGTTCTTCCACAACAATGTGGTAGTCGCCTGGAGCGATGTAAATGTGACCTTTTTCGATTTTGTCGCCGTCCTCGGCTTCCTTTACGCTCAATGGACAGATTTTGTCCAAACTTTCAGCGAAAGCCTTGGTAAAACCTTTAGGCATGTGCTGCACGACCAAAATAGGCTGCTTTAGATGAGGATCAATCATCTTGAAAACATCGCGCAAAGCGTTCGGGCCGCCCGTGGAAATTCCGATGGCAATCAATTCAATTCGGCCGCCTTCGCGCAATGGCGTAACCACGGCAGGTTCTTTTTTGTCGATTGTGTTGAAGCTTCGGATTTGCAGTGAATCAAGCTTGGGCTTTTGAATCGGCTCGTCAAGATTCGACGATTTGATTTTCGCCACTGAATTTTCAGCCTGAAGCATTTTTCGCTGGCGTTGGAAAAATTCCGGAATGTAAGTGATCTTTCCCTGCCGCCGCGCGTATGTGTAGCCGTAAGATGCAATCAAGTCAATCAAATGATCGGCAACGTCGGAAATGTCGGTGGAAACCGAACCGTTCGGCTTCGTGATAAAGTCCGCCGCGCCGAGTTCCAACGCCTGCATCGTAACCGCCGCGCCTTTTATCGCGATGCTCGAAAGCACGATTACAGGCACATTGATTTTCCGAGCCTTGCGTTCCTTGAGGAATTCAATGCCGTTCATAATCGGCATTTCGATGTCGAGCACCATTACGTCGGGCTTTATGTTCGGGTCGGCAAGGCGATCGAGCGCCATCTGACCATTTTGCGCCTTGGCAATGACTTTCATTCCTTCAGTTCCATCGATGACACGCGAAATCAAGTTGCGCATCAAGGCCGAATCATCACAAACCAATACCGATATGTCGTCCATAAAAAACCATCCTTTAAAAAGTTTTTCGCAACGAAACCCACGCCTTTTTTTCAAATCAAAAAATTTCAGCGCGGGGTTTCAAACTCTTTAATTTCCCACAAATGATGTTTGACGTGGCTACTCAGAATTCTTTTCATACAAAGTGGTCCACTGCGTTCTCAGGAATTTGAATTTCGTGTTCATTCCAAAAAGCGATTCGGAGTGACCGATGTACAAGTAGCCGTGCGGACCGAGTGCGTTCCAAAAATGATTTATGACGCGGAATTGCGCCGGTTCGTCAAAATAAATCAAAACGTTTCGGCAAAAAATTATGTCCATATTTCTAATGCCGTTGTCGTTTTTGAGATTGTGATAGTCAAAGCGAATCGGGCTCATCAATTCTTTGTTCGCCTGATAGCCCGTGTCCGTTTTGGTGAAAAATCGATTCAAATATTTTGGCGGAATTCCGTCAATACGCGCCGTGGGATAAAATCCTTGCTTGCCCACCATCAGCGATTTGAGCGACAAGTCCGACGCGATAATTTGGAAATCGTAAGCGGGCGGCAAAATATCCTTGAGAATCATCGAAAGCGTGTACGGCTCTTCGCCAGTCGAACAGCCCGCGCTCCAAATTTTCACGGTATGGCTGCCAGTCTTTTTCTTGTCTTCCAAAATGTGCGGAATGACGTAATTTATAAGCGCGTCGAAGTGAGGCTGGTTTCGGAAAAATCTCGTCAAATTCGTAGTGACCGAATCAAGCATGACTTTCATTTCTTCGCGATTTGAAATGACCAGCTTATAATAATCGTCCACAGAGTCGAGCTTTTTATCACGCAGCCGTTCTTTGAGGCGGCTGTCCAAAATGGAACGATTCGTCGCCGAAAAAGTTATTCCGCTTTCGTCGTAAATTGTTTTGCGAAATTTTTCAAACTGTTCATTCGTCAATAAATCTGCCATAATAGATTATTATATATCCATTCAAAAAAAAAGTAAAGAGTTTTCAAAACAGTTATAGAAGATTTTTATGCCGATTTAGACTAATTTCGATTCGCATGGAAGATTTTATGCTCCGATGCTCGCGCAGGAAATCTCGTTGTGAATAGCGTCGAGGTTTGTTGATTCGCGACTTCAGGAAAACACGCCCTCGAATTTCCGCAAGTCGATCGCTTCCGCCATGTGCTCGGCGGCGATTTTTGGCGAAGATTCCATGTCGGCAATCGTGCGCGCGATTTTGTAGCAAGCCGCGCTCGCGCGAGGCGAAAAGTCGTGGCGAGAAGCGGCGCGTTCAAGCATTTCTCGCGCTTCGTCCGTGCAAACGCAGATTTCCCGAATTTGCTCCGGCTTGAGGCGGGCGTTTTTCATTCCTTGCCGTTCGCGCTGAATCTTCGTCGCCACGGCGATTTTTTGGCGAAGGACGTTCGTGGAATAATTCTGGCGCGGCGCGGAATTTTCTTCGTCCGCCAAATCCACTTTTACGCGCAGGTCTATTCTGTCCAAAAGCGGCGCGGAAAACTTCTTCCAATAATTTTCGATTGAACGCGAAGAACAAAGGCACAGTTTCTTTTCCGAGCCGAAATTTCCGCAAGGGCAAGGATTCGTCGCCATCAAAAGCTGGAATTTCGCGGGAAAAATCGTGGAACGCCCCGCGCGGCTCAAAGTAATCGCGCCCGATTCCAAAGGAACGCGGAGCATTTGCAAGACGCTTGTTCGGAATTCCGCCGCCTCGTCCAAAAACAAAATCCCGTTGTGCGCCAAAGAAATTTCTCCGGGACGACAATTCGTTCCGCCGCCGCAAATCCCTTCGAGCGTGGAACTTTGGTGCGGCGAGCGAAAAGGCGGCGTTCGCACGAGTGGCTCGGCAGGCGACAAAAGCCCGGCAATAGAATAAATGCGCGTGGTGGACTGCGCTTCTTCCAAAGTCAAAAGCGGAAGCAGGCTCGAAAACCGCTGCATCGCCAAAGTTTTTCCGCAGCCGGGCGGCCCGAAAGCCAAAACATTGTGCGCACCTGCGGCGGCAATTTGCAACGCGCGAACCAAATTCGGCTGCCCGAAGATTTCCTCAAAGCCGCTTCCCGGAACCACTTGCGCAAAATCAACGCCTTCGATTTTTTCGGAATTTTCCGGAAGGCTTTCGCCCTGCCCTTTTTTGCCCGCCTGCACGAACAATTCCGGGTTGAACAAAGCCGAGTACGCCTCGCGCAGATTTTCCGCGCCAAAAACCTTCATTCCCGAAACTTCGCGCGCTTCGCTTGCGTTCGCCGCAGGAACAATGCAATGCGTTATTCCGCTCGAACGCGCCGTGGAAACCGCGGCGTGAATTGCGCGCACGGGACGAAGCGTTCCCGAAAGCTCGAGTTCGCCCATTGTCATCACGGGAAAATCAAGCATCTCGGAATTTTGCGCGAAATCTTCATTTTCGTTTTGCTTCGACGCGCACAAAACCGCCAACGCCACGGGCAAATCGAACCCCGCGCCTTCTTTTTTCAAGTCGGCGGGCGAAAGGCTTATCAAAACGCGCTCGACGGGAAATTCGAACCCCGAATTCCGAATCGCGCTTTTCATCCGCTCGCGGCTTTCTTTCACCGCGCCGTCCGCCAAGCCCACCATGTCGATGGCAGGAATCCCGCGCTTCAAGTCCACTTCCACCGTAACCAAATTTCCTTCGTAGCCGAAAGGCGAAAACGAATAGATTTGCATAAAAACCTCGCAATTTTCCAATTCTCAAATATAAGGTACGAATTTTTTGAAAAAAATTGAGGCATTAGGACAAATTTTTTTGTTTTTTTGAAGCCTCGAACAATCAGCGGTCTTGAAAATCATTTTTCTCGTCCACTACTTGCGTTGGCGGACTTAAAAATGATTTTTAACGTTCACAACTCGTGTCAGCGACCTTAAAAATCATTTTTAACGCTCGGAACTCGTGTCGGCGAACTTAAAAATGATTTTTAACGCTCGGAACTCGTGTCGGCGAACTTAAAAATGATTTTTAACGCTCGGAACTCGTGTCAGCGACCTTGAAAATCATTTTTAACGCCCAAAACTCGTGTTGGCAGCCCTAAAAATCATTTTTCTCGTCCACCACTCGTATCGGCGGCTTTGAAAATGATTTTTAACGCTCAGAACGCGCAGTGGCGGTTTTCCAGCGCGGGCAAAAGCTCGTCGTAGTAATATCGCTCGGGAATGTGAATGTTGCCCGCCGTGATTCCGAGGCGGCGATCGGCGCGGACGGATTTTCCGTGGAAGTCGCTTCCCGCAGTGACGAAAAATCCCAGTTCGCGGGCAAGACGTTCCAAACGGCGGCAATCGGCCTCGCGCGCGCCGGGATGCCACGCTTCCAAGCCTTGAACGCCGCGCGACTTTATCTCGCGCAGGATGTCGGCGATTTTTCCCCAGGAAACGTAGAGCGAAAGCGGATGCGCGATTACGGGAACGCCGCCGGATTTTTTGATCGCGAAAATCGCCTCGTCCAAATCCGAGCCTTGCCGCTCGATGTAAAACGGCGCGGACTTTCCCAAAAACCTGTCGAACGCGGCTTGGGTTTTTCGGACGATGTTCTTTTTCACGAAATACGAGGCGAGGTGCGGACGGCCGAGCGTGTCTTCCCTGCCTTCGCCGCCTGAAAGCGAGACGAATTCTTCGTAACTCACGTCGTGCCCTGCCTCCGCCATTTTCTGAAGGATTTTTTGGTTTCGCAATTTCCGTCCGCCTTGAAGCTGCCGCGTGATTTCTTCGAGTTCTTCGCAAATCGATTTCAAGCCCAATCCCAAAAGGTGAAATTCGCCGCTCTGCCAGGCAACGTTCAGCTCGATTCCAGGCACAAAAATGATTTCGGCGTTTTTCGCCGCGTCCGCAGCTTCGTCCAATCCTGAAAAAGTGTCGTGGTCGGTGAGCGCGAGAATTGAAACGCCGTTTTCTTTCGCGGCCGCCACCAATTCTGCCGGGCTGAGTTCGCCGTCGGAAGCCGTGGAATGTGTGTGCAAGTCAATCATAATTTCCCAAAAAATCCCAATCGCAGTATAGCATAAATTTGATTTTTATGCTATATTTTCCAAATATTCAAGCTGTTCTGAAAATGATATTTTTTGAATTTTGGAGTTCGTATGCCCAAGACAGTTCAATACAACAAAGGCTCGATAATTTATTTTGAAAACGACATTGACGAGCGAATTTTCATTCTCCAAAAAGGCGTGGTGATTCTTTCTTCCATTGATATTGAAACTGGCGGAACGAATACGGTTCAACTTGCCACCGGCGAATTTTTTGGCGCGAAATCTGCGCTCGGGCATTTTCCGCGCGAGGAAACTGCGACCGTTCTTCAGGACGCGATTGTAATTTCGATGACGGTTCAGGAATTTGAGCGCATTTTCACGAATAACAAAAAAGTTGTCTACAAAATGCTGCGCGTTTTTTCGGGGCAGCTTCGCGAATATCACAAGAAATCCAAAGCCTTGCTGAAAAATTATAACGAGCCGAGCCAGGACGAAGGAATGCTCGATGTGGCGAAATGTTTTTTCATCGAAAAAAAATACCGTTCGTGCATGGACGTTTGCATAAAGTATCTCACGCAATTTCCTGAAGCCGGCGACAAAGATCAAGTGGTGAAACTTTACGAACATTCGAAAAAATTCGCGGAAAAGAATTCTGAAAAAATTCATCCCGTTCCTTCGCCGTCGATTTCCAGCGTGAACAACGCGCTCGGACATTTTATGCTTCCCGCGTTCGAGCGTTTCCAAAAAAAATATGAAAACGAACAAGTGATAATTTGCGAGCACGAGCCGGGCGACAGTTTTTATCTCATTCAAAGCGGCGAAGTTCAGCTTGTAAAATGCGTGAGCGGCACTTCGAAAAACTTGGACATTCTCAAGCCGGGCGAATTTTTCGGCGAAATGGCGATCTTGGAAAAGTCGCCTCGTTCCGCCACGTGTATCGCGCGAGGTCCTGTTCAATGCCTCAAATTCGACAAAGAAAATTTCGAAGTTCTCGTAACTGGAAATCCGCAAATCGCGATCATTCTTCTCAAACTTTTTTGCAAGCGAATCTACGACCAAAAACGCCGCTACAGGATTCTCACGATAAGAGAGCCAATCGTGCGGATTTACGATGTTTTTTGCATGTATGACGAAATGGGACTTTCCACGCGCAACGTTGAAAAAACGCGCTCGTTCAACATCAAGGCGCAGGACATCGTGCAATGGTCGGGACTTTCCGCGGAAAAAGTTCAAGACGAGCTGAACAAATTGGTTTCAAAAAAGCGGCTGCAAATTTTCGACAACTATATGATCGTCGCGAACATCGAGGAAATGAAATACAATGTCGAAATGAAAATGCAATCGCATTTTTGATTCGCGCGCAATTTAATTCCAAATTTTCGTTTCCCTGCAAAAATTTGACAGGCGAATTTATTTTTGCAAAACGCTTGCATAAATTTCGCAAATCTGATATAGTAAAAAACACGCCGACTTAGCTCATCCGGTAGAGCAGCGCACTCGTAACGCGCAGGTGGTTGGTTCAAGTCCGACAGTCGGCTTTTTTCAAGTTTCCAATTCCAAAATTTTAGCCAAAATCAGCGGCGAGATTTTTCTTAATTTTTTCAAGTTCATTTTCTGCGCGAGCAAAAAACGTTTGTGGCAAAAAAATTTCTTTTGTGCTATAATTTTTAAATGCGAAAATCAAAAATTACTTCGGCAATTTTTTTGAAAAAATTCATGTTCGATTTTTCTTGCGAAAATTTTCTGCGAATTTTTTTTGCGTCATTGATTCTCTTCGCGTTTCAAATTTCTGCTTTTCCGCAAACGAAAATTTCGTCAAAGAATTTCGACGCGGACGAGGCGAAATCCGTCATAAAAAATCATGTCCAAAATATGACGACGCGCGAAAAAATCGGACAGCTCTGCCTTATGAATTTTCGCTATTTTTCGGAAGGTGAAGCAGACGAAAAAAAATTCGCCGACGCTCTTACTGTCGAGTCGCCCGAAAAATTCCGCGCGCTCGAAAAAATTAATTCGACGATTTATAACGTGGTGAAAAATTATCACATTGGAGCTGTGATTTTGTTCGCCGAAAATTTGGGCGATTCGAATTCCGCGAAAAAATTTATCCGCGATTTGAACGATGCCGCGCTAGACGGAAAAAATCCGCCGCTGCTTTTTTGCGTCGATCAAGAAGGCGGCAACGTGAACCGCCTGCGCGATTTTACGATGCCGAGCGCGATGGCGATTCGGCGATGCGGAAATTTGGAAAACTCATTTTTGGCAGGGCAAGCGACTGGCAGGCTTTTGCTTGACTACGGAATTCATTGCGACTTCGCGCCGGTCTGCGACATTGCGTCGAATCCTGCGAATCCCGTGATTGGAATACGAAGTTTCGGAAGCGACAAAAATTATGTCGCCGAATTTTCCAACGCGATGCAAAAGGGAATCAGAAGCGCGGGTGCGATTCCATGCGCGAAACATTTTCCCGGTCACGGCGACACGAAAATCGATTCGCATTTGGATTTGCCGAAGATAAATTCGAGCTTTCCAAAATGGAAAAAAAACGAAGCCGTGCCTTTTGAAAAAAATATTCAAAACGGAATTCCGATGATAATGACGGCGCACATTCAAATGCCTGGGCTTGACTCGAAAAAAATCCGCGCGGGAAAAACTGGAAAAAAAATTGTCGCGCCTGCGACTTTTTCGAAAAAAATCCTCACGAAAATTTTGCGCGGCAAACTCGGCTTTGAAGGCGTGATTTCAAGCGACGCGATGGATATGCAGGCAATCAGCGACAATTTTTCTCCGTCCGAAAGTTTTGTCCTCGCGGTGAACGCCGGCGTGAATTTGGTTTGCCATCCAATCAATGTTTATCATGAACGCGACTTGAATTTTTTGGAACAACTTTTTTCGGAAGTGGAAGAAGCAGCGAAAAGCGGCGCGCTCGATTCTCAAATGCTTTCCGAAAGCGTGGCTCGCGTTTTGCTTTTGAAAGTGGAAAACGGAATCATCGAAATTCGCGACGGGAAGATTTCCCCCTCCCCGCAAAAAGTCGTCGCGATGAGCGAGCAGGAAAAAATCGAAGCGCAAATCCTTTCGCAAAAAATCCAAAGCCTCGCCACGCACTTCACTTACAAAAATAAAATTCGCGTGAAAGGCGACGTTTTGTTTTTGGTGCCGCACGAGCAAAAAATCAAATTGCTCGAAAATTATTTTTCGAATTCTTCCAAATCAAATTTTCGCTACGAAGTTATTTCATACGAAAAACAAAATTCCGTGAGCGACGATTTGAAAGAAAGAATTCGTGCGGCGGAAACTCTCGTGATTTTCACGCAGTTGAACGGCTACGCCGTGGCGAACAAAAAAAATTGGCGTGCGGCGTTTCCGGCGGATTTTGCCGAAGTCGCAAAATCCTTGGACAAGGCGAGCGCGACAATTTGCGTGAGCACGAACTTGCCTTACGACCAAGAAACTTTTCCGCGCGAGGACGGCTTCGGATTTTGCGCCACTTATGATTACGGCGAGCGCGGCTACAAAACTGCGTTGGAAGAAATTTTCTAGTTTTTTGGAATGTGCACGGCTCGCAAAAAAACTTGAAACCTAATCCGCGCTCATATCGTAAGATATTGGCGAGTATTCTGAAAAAAATCAGCGAGACACCTCTCTCCATATCCCATGCCCACTTATGTACATATCACACATACACTTATGCACATATTCCATGCTGTGATATGTCGTAAATTCATATAGGCTTTAAAGCATATTCTATTTCAATTGCCGGACATTTTGTGGCGCGCTCAATCTTGAAACACGGTGACAAATGCGGAGAAAAGCGTCAACAGTTCGTGATGCTTATGGAATATCTTCAAATGGAGCTTAGACAAAAAGAAAAGATTTCAATAGTGTTCTTCTTGTTTGGAATTCTTTGTCCAGGAATTACGGGTTCGACCGAGTCTCGGAAATTCATACAACTTTCAGAATTGGAAAGCGAAACCGTCGAGCACGATTTGCTGATAAAAATAATTGAGCAGAAGGATTGGTGTTTGGGGCGCGTAAAGACATTCAATTTGTTTATGAAATGGCAGGAAACTGCTTCCGATAAGACTTTTATGGAATATTTGGGAATTCCTGATGAAAGAGAATTTTTTTATTCCGTTAGGTATGATGAATGCAAAACACCTGTGCAACCCGATGATGTAAAAATTGCAGTTGATAACGCTTTCCGATTTATACCAGTTTATTTAAATTGGTATTTTCATGCCATACAAAAAAAGGAAATGATATTTTGATTTGTGTGGATAGGGGCATACGCCGACGCTTGCGCTGGAAACTGCATTGCGAATAGCGTCGCGTATGCCTCTCACTCCTTACAAGATTTCCTTTTCTTGACCGCAAACAGAATCACGGCGAGCAGGACTGCTAAGACCGCGCAGCCTGCCACAATAGGCACGATGGGCAGGACGGAAGATTTCTTCACGGTGGACGCTTCTTCGTTCGCCATTTCGCTTTCGACGGATTCCGCCTCGGAGACATAGCCGCCGAAAAGCCAGCCTATTGTGCCCGCCTCTATCGCGTTGCCGTCCTTGTCCTTCGAGCCGTCGAGCACGCTCACCTGCACCCAGCTTGACGTGATGCCGTCTATCGTGTCCTCCCTGCCGGGCGCGAGGACTTTCACGCGCGTTCCGGCAGCAAGCGTCGTGATGACTTGCGATGTCGTCTTGTTGTCCGTGCGCAGGCGCAGGTTTTCGGTGACGGTCGCAGTCTTTCCCATGGCGGGCGCGGGCTTTGAGACGGCGGCTTCAGGAAGCGCGGTCATCTCCGCAGGCTCTGTGGATTTTGTGCGTTCCATGGCGAGTTCGTTCGCCGATTCCCTGCCCGCTGCCCTGAGCAGACCTATTACATCTACCGAGCCGCGTTCTTCCGCAAGCATGAGCGCGGTTTTGCCATCATTGTCCTTTGCGTTTATATCCGCGCCAGCCTCTATGAGCAGAGCCAATACATCCACCGCGTTGTACATCGCCGCGCACATGGACACAGTCTTGCCATCATTGTTCCTTGCGTTCACATCAGCACCAGCTTCTATGAACGGTTTTGCCGAGCGCGCATTGTTGCGGTATGTCGTGAGCATGAGCGCAGTCTCGCCATCATTGTTCCTTGCATTTAAGTCAGCGCCCGCTTCTATGAGTACCTTCGCCACATCAAAAGAGCCTTTTCCTACCGTAACCATGAGCGCTGTATAGCCGTTATTGTCCTTTGCGTTCATATCCGCGCCTGCCTCTATGAGCGCTTTCGCCGCGTCCACCTCGTCATAGTGTGCCGCCCACATAAGTGCTGTATAGCCGATGTTGTCCCTTGCGTTTACATCCGTGCCTGCCTGTATAAGCCGTATCACTTCCGTGGCATTATTGTCTTCCACCGCCTTAATGATTTGTTGAGAATGCAAAAGCACAGTTCCTAAAAACAAACCATAACATATGCTTGCTAGCCTTTTCATTTTTCTCTCCTGTTTATGGAATGATTGAATGGATTTACGACATCATCTTCATGAATTTCGTAATTACCATTTTTAATTATTTCAAGGCAATCTATTTTTATTCTCATATTGAAAAAGCATCATTTCAAAAAATCTTTCAACAGCACAGGCTTTTTAATGTTTTCCATTTCCCTTATCAGAGCGATGTTCTTCCGCTCAATTTCATTGAAATCGGATTCGGAGAAATTCGGGTTCACTTTGTACTCAACTCCTTGATCCTTGCAATTGGCTTCAAAGTACGCTTTTATTTCCTTGTTCTTGAAGCCGTACCCATATTTCGCGTAGAATGAATTTCGCAAAATGGAAAGCTGCCTTCTAGAGAGCGTGAACAGGTCTGCCTTTGACAGCAACTCTTTCGAAAGGTCTTTCTCCCTGAATCCAAGGTACACATCTCCTTTTGTTTCAGGATAACTATGTTTATACCACAAAGCATATGGTGAAAAGTCTCCCAATGGATAGAAATACTCCTGCCGGCAGACGACCTCATTGACATCGGACGGAACTGCGAGCCGCCATTGATAATTTTCATTCATATAAATGCGGACAAAATCATCTACGATAAAATATTCATCCTCTCTCTTAAATAGGAAATCCATTAAGAATGATCCCTCATATGAAGAAAGGATTGTGTCATTCGGAGTATATAAAACGGTTTTCTTGAAGCAGTTCTGATTAAACAAATACCTTGTTGCTATTCTATAATGTTGCGTATCACAAATAGCAACAAACTGATAAGTTTTATTTTTGTACTTTATATGAAGCCGTTTAGTTTCCATTGCGTCGAATGACAGCACAAAATTTATGCGGCTTTCTTTGTTCGTCTGTTGTTTTATTGAATCATATCTGGTAAACTTTTTGCCTTCATTCTCTATGGAAAAATCGATTTCGTTCTTGTTGTCAATGATATGAAAATCATCAGGTATCAAAATGTGAGAATAAGAGCCTCCTCCATACCCTTCTGGCTTGCACGTTATTGTCGCCGGAAGAAGAAATTTTTCACTAGATGTGTTCCGCAAAGTAAGTACCGAAGAGACGGTTTCATAGGAAAATTCCACAATCTCTTCATCAATTTGTATGCTTTCGTTTGCAAAAGAAATTGATTCCATGTCAAAATATTGCGCATAGACATTGTGAAAACAAGCCAGCATTAAAATGACAAATATTTTTTTCAGGTCCTTTGACATTTTTATTCTCCAATTAACCAATCAGTTAAAATAAACGGAACAGACTGCGCTTTCCATCTTCGCCCCTGCCATGCTTTCCGCTACGTTCGCTGCCGCATTCTTCAATTTTGCCGATAACAGCCCGTTATATTGGGCTAATAAACCGTTACCAATGTGGTAACAATGCGTTGTTTTAGTTAATCATATATCGTTGCGTTCGTCAACAGCGGCAGGAGGAACTCCGCCGAACCTTTTGACGCTCCGCCAAAGTGCACATTTCCGCCAATTTTCAGGCGATTTATTCTATAATTTATGGAAGACGTTCTTTCATGTAAATGTTAGAACGTCTTTCACTTAAGTGTCATAGGTTCTTTCACGTACGTGTTGGAAGGTCTTTAATGCAAATTTTGGAGTGTCTTTAACATAAGTTTTGGAACGTCTTCAATTGCTATTAAAGAGAGTCTTTAACGTACGTTTTGGATGGTCTTAAACCGCAATTAAAGAGAGTCTTTAATGTATGTTTTGGAATGTCTTCAACCGCAATTAAAGGGTGTCTTTAACGTACGTTTTGGAACGTCTTCAACCGCGATTGAAGGGTGTCTTAAATGTAAATGTTGGAAGATGTGACAAATTATGGAAAAATGTGCCGCATGGAGCGCTTTTTTCGAATTTATTTCCGCAAAAACGCAAACGTATTTCCGCAAATACGTGCGAGTATTTCGGGAAATATGCACACGTTTTTCCGCAAATATTTTTACGTATTTCCGCAAATAAATTCGGTGCGGGTTTGAAAAAGCGGTGTTTAGTCCCTGGCGGGGACATGTACACGTCCCTGTCAGGGACTAAAGCGTATCCGCATCGGGGACATTCTCGCGCACTGGGCGCGGACATGGGCATGTCATAGCTGCGGACACGGAAAGATTTATGCGCGTCCGCAAAAAATGTCCCAGTCGTGTCGCGCCTTTTATTTCTTCTCGCCTTTCTTTATTTTGACCGCAAGCAGGATTGCAACGAACAGTACCACGAGGACTGCGCCGCCGACCACAATCGGCATGATGGGCAGAGAGGAGGATTCTTTCGCTGAGGACGATTCTTCATTCGCCCTTTCGTTTTCGGCCGCTTCTTCCGCTTCGGAGAGATAGCCGCCGAAAAGCCAGCCTACCGTACCAGCCTCCACC
This sequence comes from Treponema sp., assembly GCA_014804005.1. Taxonomy (GTDB): domain Bacteria; phylum Spirochaetota; class Spirochaetia; order Treponematales; family Treponemataceae; genus Treponema_D. Next base: position 17,304 of record JAAVAP010000018.1, read on the forward strand.
GCGTTGCCGTCCTTGTCCTTCGCGCCGTCCTGCACTTCCACCTGTACCCAATTTGACGTGATGCCGTCTATCGTGTCCTCCCTGCCGGGCGCGAGGATTTTCACGCGCGTTCCAGTGGCAAGCGTCGTGACGACTTCCGCCGTCGTATTATAGTCAGAACGCATGCGCAGGTTCTCGATGACGAGTGCTGTCTTTCCAACGGCAGGAGCGGATTTTGAGACGGCGGTTTCCGCGGACTTCGCATGTTCCGTAGCAGGCGCATTTGCCAATTCCGCCATTCTTTCCATGTCTGAAACCACGCCTCCAAAACACCAACCGCCCATGGCCCATTTTATTTTTATGCCGTTACTGTCTACGATTCCAGGCCTTAGTCTCACATGTACCCAATTCGATATGATGCCGTCAATCGTCTCCTCGCCGCCGATTCCGAGGATTTCCACAGGCGTTCCGGCGGTCAACGTTTTGAGGACTGGCGATGTCTTTTTCTTGTCTGAATAGACGCATAGGTTTTCCTTTGTCGTTGTTGCTTTCCCCGTGCGGAGAGCTGTTCCGATGCCGGACTTCTTCTCGGACTTCCATGCGTTCTCGTCGTAATCGCAACTGCCGTCCGCATGGCGCGGAAAGATGTAATCTGACATATTAAACATATTCGTCGCGACAGCCTCTTTCAGACATCCGTATTCGTGTTCGTCGTATGCGCAGTATGTCGCAAACAAAGTATTCCGATCCGCAAAATATATGTACAAATAATCGCCGTCAAATTGAAAGTAGAACGTATCAAAGATGGAGTCTTTCAGCGCGCTCCAGTCGCAACCGTACTCCAGACAGTCATTATATTGTTCCTCTAAAATCTTTTCTTTGCCATCAAAGACTATCTCGTATACATCGCTTTCTATTTCATCGCAGGACTTTACCAAAAGACTTATGCCCATAAAATGAACAAAGTACCCTTTTGACCAATCTGAATATCTGTAGTAGCAGCTGTCGCTCCGTACATCCATATCCTCGTACCAGTATACTTCTGCGTCATGATAATCATAGTCTATCCATGGCTTATTTATAAAACTAGGAACATGGCTTTCTATTACTACCCTGTCCCGTTTTTGAATGGCTTCATTATAGTACTCTCTGAGCCAGTGGACGCCTTTAAAGCGCGTCTCGAAATCCATGGAAAACATGCAGCACCATGCGCTCGCGACAAGCATAGCTGCAAGAATTGACTTTTTGTTCATGATTATGAACCTCCTGTTATATTGTTTCGCTCGGCTTTCTTACCGATTTATAATCAAATGGATTGCACATCCGCAGTTTCCAATATTCGTCGTTTTTTTGCACTGTACCATTGGCGGCCGTTTTTACAGGACAATCAACAACATCTCCATCATTAGGTTTAAAATAACTGACGTGCAAATGCGGGGGATATTTCCCGTCAATATTTCCTTCTGTGTCCGACGGACCGCTCGTTCCTACCTTTCCAACTATGTCTCCAGGAACAACTCTTCCTGTATCTAAAATCCCCTTGTTGTATTCTTTCAAATGACCAAGTAGGAAAATGCCCGTATTGTCTTTGTTGCTTACAAAAACTGTCCTGCCGTAAGGTGATTCGTGCGTCGGGATGTGTTGATTTATCAATTCGAAATTAGAGACGGAAGCCGTGGTGATTGAGCAGGTCGCGAAAGCAACCGAGTCGAATATCACCGAGGCTTCCGCACCAATCCTTTCTCAAGCTTCCAGCTTTTTTCGTATGAATTCTGCCGCTTGCTTCGGGTCGGCTTTGCCTTGCGACATTTTCATCACTTGGCCGCAGAGCCAGCCCAACACGTTTGTCTTGCCGCTCTTGTAGTCGTTCACGGCCTTTTCGTTTTGCGCGAGGACTTGCTCCACCAATTTTTCAATCGCGCCGGAATCGCTGATTTGCTCCATTCCTTCTTCGCGGATTATTTCGGAAGGCATTTTGTTTGTCTCAAGCATTTTCGCGAAAACTTCCTTTCCCTGCTTCGACGTGATTTTTCCTTCCTCGAGTGAATCGGCAAGTTCCGCAATGTGCGAAGGCGTGAGCGCGATTTCGCCTATCGAAAGATTTTTTTCGTTGAGATGCGCGAGCAATTCCGAAAGAATCAAATTGGCGGCGCGCTTTGGACTTTTCGAATTCTTCGCTGCTTCTTCGAACCAAAGCGAAAGTTCGCGAGTTCCTGTCAAAGTCTCCGCGTCGAAATCCGAAAGCGAAAAATCTTTTTTGAAACGCTCGCGCTTGGCTTCGGGAAGTTCGCCCACTTTTTCACCCGCGCGTGCAATCAAATCTTCGCTCACGGAAAAGGGCTTGATGTCTGGCTCGACGACGAATCGATAATCCACGAAAGAATTTTTCGTGCGTTGGACGACGGTCTTTCCCGCCGCCTCGTCCCAGCCCATCGTAACTTTGAATCCCGCGTCGAACGGCTGGCGGTCGTTTTTGAATTCCTCGAGCTGCCTTTGGGCTTCATAAGCGCACGCTTCGCGAATCGCCTTGAACGAGTTCAAATTTTTTATTTCCGAAATCGGCGTGTGGAAAATTTTTCCGTCTTCCCAAACATTCAAGTTGATGTTCGCGTCGCAGCGCATATTGCCTTCTTCCAAATTGCCTTTTGTCACTTTGACGTAGCGCAAAATTTCCTGGACGCTTTGCATGAAAAGCGCGGCTTCTTCGGGGCTTGTCATGTCGGGCTTCGTGACGATTTCAATGAGTGGCGTGCCGCAGCGATTGTAGTCGATGTAGGAATGCGCTCCTTCCATGTGAAGCGATTTTCCCACGTCCTCTTCAAGGTGAATCCTTTCGATTCTCACGCGACGATATTTTCCGTCCGCCGAAACGCACGGAACGCCAGCGAAATTCTTTTCGCGAAATTTCGCGCCGCCTTGACGCTCGTCCTTTGGATAATTGCGCATCGGCAAATCCACGAATCCATCGCTGCAAAGCGGAATGTCGTACTGCGTGATTTGATAGCCCTTCGCAAGGTCGGGATAAAAATAATGCTTTCGGTCGAATTTCGTAAAGCGCGCGATTTTGCAATTGAGGGCAAGTCCCGCCACCGCGCCCAGTTCCACATATCCTTTGCTCACTCGCGGCATCGCGCCCGGAAGTCCCAAGCAAACGGGGCAGACTCGAGTGTCGGGCATTCCGCCGTAACGATTTTCGCAGGCGCAAAAAGCCTTGGTCTTTGTCAAGAGCTGCGTGTGGATTTCGCAGCCGATCACGATTTCATATTTTTCGATGGACATAATTTTATTGAACGCTTTCGAAAATCTAGATTCTCCGAAAGCGCACTCCTGCAAATTGCAACTTTGCAAGGCTCTAGCCTGAAAAGTTGTCAGAGTTGTTGGGAAATTGCAAAACTTCCAACAACTCTAATTATAGCGAATTGCGCCTTTTTGGGCAAGAAGAATATTTGGAACAATGAAGCGTAAATCTTCCGCAATTTTTTTCAACTTGACAAATTCAAAATTCGTGCTAAAATAAAATCATGAGTGAAGACAACGGAACAATCAATTTGGAAGAATTCAAAAATTCTTTTTTGAAAAATTACGGCGGCAGCGCGGAAAGCATCCAGCTTTTTTCGTCGCCCGCGCGCATCAACATTATCGGCGAACACATCGACTACAATGGCGGAAAAGTTTTTCCTGCCGCAATCGATCGCTACATGTACTTCGCGATTCGAAAGCGCGACGATTCGAAAGTCATTTACAATGATTTGAAATTTCCCGGAACTTTTGAATTCGACATAAACGAAAATTTCTCGTACAAAAAAGAAAACGATTACGCGAATTATTTGAACGGAATTCTGTCAATAATAAAAAAGCGCGGCTATAAATTCGATTCGGGCTTTGAAGTTTTGATTGATTCGACAGTTCCTGCGGGCGGCGGAATTTCATCTTCAAGCGCGCTTGAATGCGGATTCGCTTACGCAGTTTCGGAATTGTTCGGATTCGGAATTTCGCGCAAAGACATCGCGCTGATCGGCCAGCAAAGCGAGCATGAATTCATGGACGTGAAATGCGGAATCATGGATCAATACATTATCGCCACCGCGAAAAAAGGCACGGCGGAACTTTTGGACTGCGCGAAAATCGTGCACGAATATGTTCCGCTCGAAATGGGCGATTCGTGCTTTGTCGTGATGAACACGAAGAAAAAACGGCTGCTTTCCGAATCGAAGTACAACGAGCGTCGCGAACAATGCGAGGCGGCTTTGGCGCAGCTCAAGGCGGCGGCAGCTTCCCTCCCCGCAGGCGGAAAATTTTCCAACACGAAAGATTTGCCCGACCTGTGCTCGCTCACGGTGGAGCAGTTCAACGCGGTTTCTTTGATATTGAAAGACGACGTTATCATGCGGCGGGCGCGGCACGCGGTGACGGAAAACGAGCGCGTTTTAAAAGCCGTGGAAGTCTTGCAAAAAGGCGACTTGAACGAACTCGGAAAACTTTTGAAGGAAGCGCATCACAGCATGCAATTCGATTTTGAGGCGACAGGAATCGAGCTTGACACTTTGGCAGAAGCCGCCAACGTGCAGGAAGGATGCATCGGCGCGAGAATGACTGGTGGAGGCTTCGGAGGCTGCGCGATCGCGATCGTAAAAAAAGACAAGGCCGACGCTTTCATCGAAAACGTGCAGAAAATCTACACGCAAAAAATCGGGCACGACGCGGGCTTTTTCAAATGCGTTCCAGCCGACGGAGTTTCGCGAATTTGATTCGTACGGCGGGTTTAATACCCCGACGCTTGCGTTGAAGTATGTTGATTCGTGCGAAATTCTTTGCAATGAAAATGTGAAAGCAAAAAATCAAAGCGTCTCGCGGAAAAATATAAGGCGTTGCTGAAAAACGACGGCGAAAAACTTACGTTGCGGAACAAAAATTTTCGCTACCGCTGGAGCTAGCATCTGCACCGTTCCGCTTCCGCAAGGGGCTTCAAAAAATTCGCAATTGCTTTTTATTCGGGAGAGTTTATGAAAAAATTCGGTTTTGTCGGAATGGGAAATATGGCGCAGGCGATTGCGGCTGGATTTGTCGCGGCGAAAAAAATCGCTTCGGAAAATTTGTTCGCTTTTGCGCCCAACCAAAAAAAATTGAATGACAATGCAAAAAAAATCGGCTTTGTTCCGTGCGCTTCGAATTTGGAACTGGCAAAAAAATGCGACGTGATTTTCATCGCCTGCAAGCCGCATCAAATCGAAGGCGTTTTGTCGGAAATTGCTGGCGCGCTCGAAAACAAAGTTTTGGTTTCCATCGCGGCTGGCTGGACGCTCGCGACATACAAAAACGCGCTCGGCGATATTTTTAATTCCGTGCGGATTCAATGCGTGATGCCGAACACTCCTTCGCGGATTGGGCGGGGCGTGCTTTTGTTTGAAAAGGAAAATTCGCTCGGAGAACGCGAAGCGGAATCGCTCAAGGATTTGTTTGGCGCGCTTGGCTTGGTGGAGATTCTTCCTTCGAGCCTCATGGGAATCGGCGGCGCGATAAGCGGATGCGGCCCTGCGTTCATGGACTTGATAATCGAATCTTATGCCGATGCCGCCGTGAAATATGGAATCGCGCGCGAACAGGCGTATCGCTTGGTGAGCCAAACAATGGCTGGAAGCGCGGCGTTGCAATTGCAGACTGGCGAGCATCCCGGCGTTTTGAAGGACGCGGTTTGTTCGCCCGGCGGCACGACGATTCGCGGAGTGGGCGCGTTGGAAAGCGCAGGGCTTCGCGCGGCGTGTATTGCGAGCATTGATGCCGTGGTGGATTTCAAAAAAATCCAATCGTAATTCGCCGCGTTATTTTACTTTACTTTTTTTCCGCAATCCATTATTATATGGACTATGTTAAATGAATCTTTAAATGCGTTTCATACTTTTGTCGTGGTGGCGTTTCTCTTTTTCTTTGGCGGAATTTTGGGCTGGATAATAGAATTGTTCTTCCGCCGATTTTTCGACAAAACGAACGCCGACCGCTTGTGGCTCAATCCGGGATTTTTGACAGGTCCTTGCCTTCCGGTTTATGGATTCGGAGCGGTCGCGCTTTTCAGCCTGAGTTTTGTGGACGCGTACATCATCAGCCGTGGCGGTGGTGGCGCGAAATATTACATCTTGATGTTTGTCGTGATGGCTTTGGTTATGACGTTGATTGAATTCATCGCCGGAATAATTTTCATCAAGGGAATGCACATTCAGCTTTGGGATTACAGAAAAGAGCCGGGAAATATCATGGGAATTGTTTGCCCGAAATTCACATTTTTTTGGGGAGTGCTCGCCGCGCTGTATTACTTCTTCCTTTTCCCGCCTTTTTGGCGCGCGGTGATATGGTTCATACAGCATCCATGGTTTTCATTTTTCGTCGGAATGATTTTCGGAATTTTCATCATCGACTGCGCATTTTCTATGCATTTGGGAACGGTGTTGCGAAAACGTGCCAAGGAAATCGACGAAAAGTCCGCGCTCAATTTGCGCCAAATCCACAGCTACGTTCGCCACGGCACTTCGCTTTCGAAATTTTTCAGCCTGCATAGCGAACATTACCTCACTAGCAAAATCGAAAAGTTCGAGGAATTTATACAGCGTTCTCCCGATTCTTTGAAAAAAGATTAACTGAAAAATGGCAAAAATAAAAACGAATATTGACAACGATTTTTGCCCGCAGGCATTGTTCCTTTACGGCACGAAGCAGGAAGACGGGCAGCCGCATTTCGGGCTTTTCTGTTGGTTTTCATATTGCCATACCTCGGAAGGTTTCGGGGCGATGGCCTGCATAGGCGAGGAAAAGCAGACCAAGGATTTGATACGCAAAAACGGTGCGTTCTCGGCCAACCTCGTGTCTGAACGGCTGTTGCCTTTGGCGGATTATTATGGATGCACTTATGGCAGAACTGCGCCCGACAAAATGAAACGCCTGCCCGCCGTGGAATGGGGACAAGTTTTGGACGTGCCGACCATCGCGGAAAGTCCCGTAAGTTTTGAGCTGGAAGTGAAAAAGGAAATCCACATGGGAGACGGCTCGGATATTTTTCTCTGCTTGATTCGCAATGTGGCGAAAGATAAAACACTTTTGGATTCGGTGATTCCATTCACGGAAAGATTGATGCGGGCTGCTCCAGTATTGGCTTCGGGCGAAAACACATATTCTTCAATTGATGGCAGACTTCTCGGAAAATGGGGCGAGCCAATGAAAAGTTTGGATACGAATTTTACAAAACGATGAAAAACATCGCAGGCGAAAATTCGAAAGTATATAAAAAGCAGCTATAATATTTTGGAATGCCGGCAATCGCCAAGGCTTTCCAAGAATCTTTTACAACGCTGAAGACATTTCCACAGCATCCTCTCTCCATCTGAAAAAGCAAAATTGTGCGTAAATTACTCACTACAAAAAAATATCAAAATGCTATAATCGCACTTACAGGGCTAAAAATGCCGCATATTTATAAAAACGCTGTTTCAGGAAAAAGTTCTCTCAAAATGAGTCGCGGGGTTGCCAGAGATGCGCGGCCGCTTTTCGCCGCAATTTTTCCGTGCAGAAAAAACACGGGCGGCAAAATCTCGGCAGAAAATACCCCCTCCCCATATCATGTTTGTATAATATTTTCGAGCCGCCGTCGCATCCTATACCTATATATGAAAATTATCATAACATTTTGTCGAACTCATTCCGCGCCCGAAAAATACAAATTTTCGACGGAAATAGAACGCAAAGGAGTTTTTTATGAAAAAGAATTGGCTTGCATCGCGCCCCTGCGGCTTGCTAGCGAGCTTTTCTGCGGAAAATTCGCGGATGGGGTTGAAAATTCGCCAAATGGTCGTAAAATATGCGCAATGGAAATGAATTTTTGGTGTTCGTCCAAAGCAAGGATAAGTTGCCCGCGGATCTCGTGATTCCCTATGGTGTGACGAAAATTGAAAATGGCGCGTTTTCTGGCTGCACTTCGCTTGCGAGCGTGGTCATTCCGGACAGCGTGACGGAAATAGGCTATGTGACGGAATTCGGATATCCGATAGTTTGGAGCAAGGAGCATGAAATCGGAGGCGCGTTCGAGGGCTGCACTTCGCTCAAAAGCGTAAGCATGCCAAAAAGCGTTACGAAAATCGGCGACTATGCGTTCAAGGACTGCGTTTCACTTGTGAGCGTGAAAATTCCCGACGGCGTGACGGTAATCGGCAGGAATGCGTTCTTTTGCTGTACATCACTTCGGAGCGTAACGATTCCCGACAGCGTGACGAGAATCGACAGCGAGGCGTTCTCTGGATGCACGTCTCTTTCGAAAGTAACGATTCCTGACAACGTTAAGGAAATCAGGGACAGAGTGTTCCAAGACTGCATGTCACTCAAAAGCATAACCATTCCGCACGGCGTGAAATACATAGGCAGCAGTTTGACGGAAATAAGTGGCAGCGCGTTCCATGGTTGCAAGAATCTTAAGATTCTGTATGACGGCACAAAGGCGCAGTGGAAAGAGATTTATAAAAATCCCGTTGGTGTCGGCAGCAAATTCGTCGTCCATTGCAAGGACGGCAGCGTCATCATAGAATAGCGGAAAAAGTCGCCGATGATTTTGCAATTTGAAAATTTTTCATATTTGCTTTCTGTATTCTTCTGGCGTTTTTCCCGTTTGCTCTTTGAATGATTTGGAAAAATAACTCATATCGTTAAAGCCGCATTCTGATGCTATAGACGAAATTTTTTCATCTGATGAAGAAATCATTTGGCAGGATTTTTCTATGCGGATTTTTTTTACATATTGAAGAGGCGAAATTTTTAGCACAGATTTAAAATCGCGCAGGACGACACTTTTGCTCACGGCTGCAAAATCCGCAATTCGCTCCAATGTGATTCCCGACGAATAATTTTTTTCTATGAATAAAATTATTTTTTTGACGCGCTCGTTTTGAATAGTCGCAAAACGATTGTCTTCTTTCGTAGAATTTTTGAGTTTGCAATTCGCAATCAAAATATAAAAAATTTTTGTCAAAAGGTAACGGCTGTCATTTTGAAATTCGGACCTTTCCATTTTTGTCTTGTCCCAAATTATTTTCGCCAAATTCATACATCTCTTTTGCCAAAGAATTGTGGGGCGCATTTTGCAAAACGAAAAACTGCCGTCGCGCAAAAATGGAAAAATCAAACTGTGATTGAAAAAACTTTCGCTTGTGCCGGAAATTATTTTTGAATTGAACACGAGCGAGTTTATTTCTCCAAAACATTTTTCCAAAGAATGAATCGCACGAGAATTTATAAAAACTGCCTCGTTTCTTTTTAGCGTGATTTTGTTTTGCGCTACATTCACAATCGCCTTTCCCGAAACACAAACAATTATTTCGAACTCATCGTGCCAGTGCCACGGAATTTCGGCTTCGCGCAAATCGTTGCTATAACATGCAAGCGGAAATTGAATTGTTCCATGTGAGGCAAGTTCTTTTTTCGTGTCGTCTGTCACGACGTTGCATTTTGAAAGCATTTTCGTCCTTAATAAATTAAGTCCTCGGAAAACATCAGTTTTCGAAGAGTTGATTTTGCCTGCGCAAGCAAGCAATAAAACAAGCGAGTTTTTAAGCTAAGCGAAAAACTTGAAATTAGCGATGCAAATTAGTCGCTCATCTTAAACGTCCGCCATTTTTTATATGACAAAATCGTCGCAAAAGATTATTTTGTCATATAAAAAAGCGATTTTTCACTAGATAATCGGCTTTGATGACGATATAATCATATTAAAGAATTTGTAAACAAATTTCAATACAAAGGAGAAAGTATGCTTTCATTTTTGTTGCCGATAATTTATGTCGCGTTCATTTCGCTTGGTTTGCCAGATGCGGTTTTGGGCGCAGTTTGGCCGGTGATGCACAACGAATTCAATGTGCCGCTTTCCTACGCGGGAATTGTTTCAATGATAATTGCATTGGGAACGGTTTTCTCGAGTTTGAAAAGTGACGCGCTGAACATAAAATTCGGCACAGGAAAAATTACGGCGGTCAGCGTCGGATTGACGGCGGTCGCGCTTTTCGGCTTTTCCATTTCCACGCAATTTTGGCAGCTTTGCCTTTGGGCCATTCCTTACGGACTTGGCGCGGGCAGCGTTGACGCGGCTTTGAACAATTATGTCGCGCTTCATTACAAAAGCCGCCACATGAGTTGGCTACATTGTTTTTGGGGCGTGGGCGCGACGCTCGGCCCGTACATTATGGGCGCGGTTTTGACACATGGCGGAATTTGGAACAGCGGCTACAGAATCATTTCGGTTATTCAAATCGTGCTCACGGCGATTTTGTTCTTTTCGCTTCCGCTTTGGAAAAAAAACGGGGCGGCTTTCACGCAGGAAAATTTTTCCGAGGAATCTTCGGGAAAATTTTCCGAAGCAAGACCGCTCACTTTAAAAGAGATTTTCAAGATTTCCGGCGCGAAAGAAATTTTCATTTGTTTTTTCTGCTACTCGGCTGTGGAACAAACTTCGGGATTGTGGGCGGCGAGCTTTCTCACGATTTGCAAAAACGTTCAGCCTGAAACGGCCGCAATCTTCGCGTCTCTTTTTTATTCGGGAATTACGATAGGGCGCGCGGCAAGCGGATTCATCACTTTCAAATTGAACGATTCGCAAATGATTCGCCTCGGGCAGACGATAATTTTGTTGGGCGTGATTTGCGTCGCGATTCCATTCGGAAAAATTCTCGCGCTCGCGGGACTTGTTTTGATTGGGCTTGGATGCGCCCCGATTTATCCGAGCATAATTCATTCCACGCCGGCGCATTTCGGCGCGGAAAAATCTCAGGCGATAATCGGCGTGCAAATGGCAAGCGCGTATATCGGAACGAGCTTTATGCCGCCGCTTTTCGGTTTGATTGCAAATCATATAAGCATCGCGCTTTTTCCGGCGTTCCTTGGGCTCGCTCTGATTTTGATGGCGGCGATGTATCGGGCGTTGGAAATAAAGACGAAAAACGCGGCCGCGAATTAGGCGCATCTTTTGCCAAATGTCTTGCCAAACGCATTTTGCGAAAGCAGTACTATAAAATCGGTCTCGACATCGTGAACGGAAAATACGACGACATTTCGCAAGCAATCCGCGTCTACGAAAAAGTCATTTGAAAAATAAAGCAACGTTTAAAATTGTTGGCCAGAATTTTTCTTAATTCAATTTTACTTTTTCGTAAGTTCTGAAAGAGGCGCGTTGTCTTTTGCGGAATAATTTTTTATTGACAAAAAATCTAAAAAGTTTTATAAAATGATTTTGTCGAAAGTTTTCATGCAAACGCTTTCGACTCGCGAGTTTTAAAAATCATTCGAGAAATTTTTCCGAGATTGATTTTGGCTTGAGTTTGCTTGTTTATTTGTGCGCGTTGCAGCAAACTGCGCGCATAAAAAATTTGGTTAAGATTTTGTTCTGGCAACGAAGTTTATGACCAAAATTGTTTTCACTTTTTTAAGGAGAAAAAAATGAAGGAATGGTTGAAAGACGCGATTTTCTATGAAATCTATCCGCAGAGTTTCAAAGACACGAACGGCGACGGAATTGGCGATTTGCAGGGCGTAATCGAAAAATTGGATTACATAAAGGATTTAGGCTTCAACGCAATTTGGCTCAATCCGTGTTTTGAATCTCCGTTCCACGATGCGGGCTACGATATTTCCGACTACTGCAAAATCGCGCCGCGCTACGGAACGAATGAAGATGCCCGAAAACTTTTCGCCGAGGCGCACAAAAGAAATATGCACGTTTTGTTTGACCTGGTTCCGGGACACACTTCCATCGAGCACGAATGGTTCAAGCAGTCGATGAAATCCACGGAAAAAAATCCCAACGAATTTCACGACCGCTATATTTGGAGTGGAGATTGGGGAAACAAAATGGAAGGCGTTTCAAACATTACGGGCATGCTAAATGGATTTTGCGACAGAGGCGATTGCGCCACGAATTTTTTCACGACGCAGCCCGCGCTGAATTATGGATTTTTGAAACCCGACCCGAAAAAATCCTGGCAGCTTTCTATGGATTCGCCTGGCGCGCGCGCGACAAAAAATGCGATTTGGGACGTTATGAAATTTTGGCTTTCCATGGGCTGCGACGGATTTCGTGTGGATATGGCTTTTTCGCTCATAAAAAATGACGACAAAAATTCTACGGGCACGATAAAATTTTGGCAAGAAATTCGCGACTGGCTCGACAAGGAATTCCCGAACGCGGCGATGGTTTCCGAATGGGGCGCGCCCGAAAAATCGCTGAAGGCCGGATTCGATATGGATTTTTTGATGCAGTGCGGTTCGACGCATTATCTCGACTTGTTTCGCGAAAATCCGTATTTTGCGGGTGCGGGCGATTTGACGGAGTTTTGGAAATCTTACGAATCGCTTTCTCGAAAAGTCGGAAAACTCGGGCTTCTTTGTCTTATTTCGGGCAACCACGACATTGAAAGAATGGCGCGGAAACTTTCTCCCGACCAAATAAAATTGGCGTTTACATTTTTGCTCACGATGCCAGGCGCGACGTTCGTTTATTATGGCGACGAAATCGGAATGAAATACATCGAAGACCAGCCGAGCGTCGAAGGCGGATATTCCAGAACAGGAAGCCGTACGCCAATGCAATGGGACACTTCATTGAATGCGGGATTTTCTTCCGCGAAACCTAACGACTTGTACATTCCTTTGGACGCAAGCGAAAATCGCCCGAATGTCGCCGCGCAGGAAAAAGACGAAAATTCAATTTTGAACACTGTAAAAAAATTGAACACGTTGCGCAAAAGCACAGACTCTTTGAAAAATCTTGCGCCGCTTGAATTGATTTCTTGCGGAAAAAAAGGCGAGGCGTTGGCATACGTTCGTGGCGGCGATGTGCTTGTTGCGATAAATCCGTTTGATGCCCAAAAAGAAATTTCTTTGCCAAAAAAATTTTGCGACAAAGGTGCGGAACGCTTTGCTTTGGGCGGCGCGAAAATTCAAAACGGAAAAATCATTCTGCCAAAACAAAGCGCGATTGTAATTTAAAAAAAAAGAGCCGGGCACAAAGCCCGGCTAAATTTTATGACAAAACTTGCCAAAAAATTCTATGTGGGGAAGCCAATTCTGCATTGTCTGACACAGAACATTGGTTTAATCGCTTTTTCCCACATAAAAATTTTAAGGCACAATTTCAAAAACGCAATGAAGCAAAAGTCATAGCACATTGACTTTTACGAATGCCTTTTGAAATGCGATTTTCGCAAATCTTTACATCAATTCTTCCAAATCCAATTCGGCGGCAACGCAAGGAACTTGAATTGCCCAGTTTTCCAAAACCTGCGGATGCACCTCGCCGAAAATTCCGATTTGTTTTTCGCCGACCAAAATTCCTGCTTGGCGGCCAGGCACGAAACGCGGATCTTCGATTTCCACGACTTTATATTCGTGATTGAGAAAATAAAGCAGCGAAGAAATTTCACTTGCCAGCGTGTTGAAATTCGCGTTTGAAGCGACTGTGAGCAATCCCAAATTTTGGCGCGTTCTTGTTCCTGTATTTTCCGCGTCGCAAATGTAGGCGACTTTTCCCACTTCGAAAATTTTGTGCGGAAAAATCGCGTTCGCGCTTCCGCTTTCGGCGCGGAGCAAAGACGGAATAATCGAATTGCGCACGAATTGATAATTTTCGCTCATCGGATTTTCTATTTCGATGATGTCGTGCGCGTCGATGTTCATTCGTTCGACATAATCTTTTTTGCTTCCAAGATAATTGAAAATCATTTCCTGATAGCCGAGTCCAACCATGATTTCTTTTGCCTTGCGACTGAAAAGCGTCACATCGGAAAGTTTGCCGATTGTAAAATCGCGCGGCTTGAGCGGCGGAAATTCCGAAACGCCCAATCCAATCATCACGTCTTCCGTGACATCGACTTCGTGAAGAAAATCGTTGCGGTACGGCGCAGGCGCGAGCGTGATTTCCCAGTCGTTTTCAATTTGCTTTGTTTCGACTGTGCTTCCCATTCTCGTGAGCGCGTCGCAAACTTTTTGAATGTCGAATTCGCTTCCCAAAACTTTGTTGATGTTGCTCAATTTTGCTTTGGTCGTTTTTTGGAAATAGAACGGCGTCATTATATCGCGACCGAATCCAGTTTCGTAAGGATGTTTCACGAGAATCGGCTTTATGTCGTAGCCTTGGTCAATGAAATCGCAGGCGACAATGTTCATCGAAAGCAAAAGGTTTTCCATATTGTCGCCGGTCATTTCGACCATCAAATCCGTGTCGCCGACTTTTGCCGCGCCCAAAAACGCGCCGTTGATGATTGGCGCCATCGAAAGCACTTCGTCGTTCGAATCTGTGAGCAGCGGAAATTTCGGCAAGCCTTCCAAAATCCAGCCAAAGTCGCGGCCTTTCGGATGGTCGGTGAGAATTTGGCGGCAAGTCATCGGCTGCTCGCATTGAAGCGGAACGAAAGAAGTTTTGTCGGGATCGACGGCTTTGTATGTCGCAGGAAATTTGATTTTTTCCGCGCGATAAACTCCCATGGAAATGGACTTTCGTTTTCTGCCGAAATTCCAGCAAAGTTTTTCCTGAGTTTGAATTATGTCCTTTAGCATTGTGTCGTCAATCGGCTTTCCGCAAATCAAAAACGCCACCATAAAAGGACGTATGTCTTTCATTTCCGGCTCGACATTTATGACGCGCTCGCCATAATCCGTGTTGCCTCGGTTCGCCATGAATTTAAAATAATCGGGCATTTTTCCGTTTACATGCAATTTGAGTTGACGAGCCACGCCGTTCGTGGACCACAAGTCGGGGCGATTCGTGTCGTTCAATTCAATTTTGATTGTGCGCTCGTTTTCCGGCAAAGTTTCGTCCGGACGCTCGTCGAGCTCGGCTTTCGCGCACGGAAGCACATCTTCAAGGGCGGCATAATCATAGCGGCGACCCACCGCTTCAAAAAACAATTTTTCGTTCACTTCGATTTTTGGCATAACTCACCTTCCGCGAAAATTTTGAAAAATTTTTCATTTTCATATTTTCAATAAAAATTATCAAAAAGTATTCTACAAAATTTTCCGACTTTTTGCAATGGGATTTTATTTCGCAGAATTTTGCGCCAAAAAAAACACGCGACAAAACGGAAACAAAACCGTTCCGTTCGCGCACGGCTTGTAATGCGCGGCAGTCTCGGTTTTGAGCATGCGCAAAAATTCGGCGGACTGCGCTTCATCCAGCCTTTCAAGGTATGGCAAAAGAGCCGTGCCTCGCACGAAATCCACAATTTCATCGCTCGAGCGCATTTGATGAAAATAATTCGTCTGCCACATTTCCACGCGCGAAAAGTTTTTGGAAAAAATCTCATAATAATTTTCTGCCGAAAAATTTTTCGCCACGCACATTCCGTCGAACAAATTCTTTTCGCCAAGTTCCGATGAAAATTTTCGCGCCGAATGTTCGATAATTTTTGCGATTTCCATTTCGGCGAAAAGCGGAATCTGCATCGCAAGAACGCCGCCTTCGTTCAAAAGTTCTTTCGTGTGCACCACGAATTCATCTTGATTTTCGAGCCATTGCAAAAATGCGTTTGAAAAAACGACGTCGAATTTTCCCAAGTCGGAAAGCGGCTTCGAACAGTCGCGCAAAACGAATTGCGCATCGGGCAAAAGCGCGCGGGCTTTGGAAAGCATTTCTTGTGAAAAATCCGCGCCGAGAATTTCCGCGTTGGGAAAACGACGCTTGAGGCAAAGCGTGCTCATTCCCGAACCACAGCCCACGTCGAGCGCGCGGCGGCAATTTTTGATTTCAATTCGTGCAGCCAAATCCGATGAAGGCTGCATCCGCTCTTTTTCAAAACGATTGTACAAATCCGCGTCCCACATTTTTTCTCCTCATTAAATTAAAGCGATTAAAAATTCAAACAGCGTAAAAAAGCCGCCCGAAAACGGGCGGCTTATGCAATTCTCTGCTTGGGATTTAATTTGAATTAATATCCCATTTCAGGATTTGGCATAGGAGCTGCCGGCTTTGGCTCGGGAATGTCCGTGATGGCGCATTCTGTTGTGAGCATCGTGCCTGCAATTGACGCGGCATTCTGCAACGCGCTGCAAGTGACTTTCGCCGGGTCGATGATTCCAGCCTCAAGCATGTTCACCCATTCGCCAGTGTAGGCGTTGTAGCCCACGCCTTTCTTTTCGTTTTTCGCGCGGTCTGCCACGACAGCTCCATCCACTCCGGCATTGTCCGCGATTTGTCGAATCGGCTCTTCAAGCGCGCGCTTGACGATTTTGTATCCGACTTTTTCATCTTCGGTCAAATTGGAAGGAACGTTTTCCAAAACTTTGGAAGCGTCGATGAGCGCGATTCCGCCGCCGGAAACGATGCCTTCTTCGAGCGCGGCTCGAGTCGCGGCGATCGTGTCTTCCACGCGGAATTTCTTTTCCTTCATTTCGGTTTCGGTGGTAGCACCAACGTTGATTACGGCAACTCCGCCGGCAAGTTTCGCAAGACGCTTCTGCAATTGTTCCTTGTCGTAAGAAGAAGTTGTCTTTTCGATTTGGCTTTTGATTTCGCCAACGCGTTCGCTTATGGCTTTTTTCGTTCCCGCGCCGCCGACAATAGTCGTGTTGTCTTTGTCGATTTTCACGGACTTCGCTTTTCCGAGCATTGAAATGTCGGCGTTCTCAAGTTTGATTCCGACTTCTTCAGAAATCACTTGTCCGCCCGTAAGAATCGCGATGTCCTGAAGCATGTCCTTTCGGCGGTCGCCAAATCCCGGAGCCTTCACCGCGCAAACTTTGATTGTTCCGCGAATTGAGTTGAGGACGAGCGTTGTCAAAGCCTCGCCGTCAACGTCCTCGGCGATGATTACGAGCGAGCGGCCTTCGTTCACGACTTTTTCCAAAATCGGCATCAAGTCTTTCATCGTGGAAATTTTCTTGTCGTGAATGAGAATGTACGGCTCTTCGAAATTTGATTCCATGCGCTCGCGGTCGTTCACGAAATATGAAGAAACATAGCCGCGATCGAACTGCATTCCTTCCACAGTGTCAACCGTCGTGTCCATGTTCTTGGATTCTTCGACAGTGATTACGCCGTCTTTGCCGACTTTTTCGATCGCGTCGGCGAGCATTTTTCCGATTTCCGCGTCGTTATTGGCAGAAATCGTGGCGATGTGCGTGATGTCATCCGCGCCTTTTACCGGTTTGGCATTCTTTTTGATTTCTTCGATTGTGGCTTTTACGGCCTTGTCCATTCCGCGCTTGATTTCAATCGGAGTCATTCCAGCCGCGACTGATTTCAAACCTTCGCGAACAAGCGCGTACGCCAAAACTGTGGCAGTGGTCGTGCCGTCGCCCGCATCGTCGTTCGTCTTTGAAGCGACTTCGCGAACAAACTGCGCGCCCATGTTTTCATAAGGATCGGCGAGTTCGATTTCCTTCGCAACGGAAACGCCGTCCTTTGTGATTGTGGGCGAACCGTATTTTTTGTCGAGCATGACCATGCGTCCGCAAGGTCCGAGCGTAACTTTTACGGCCTCGGCGATTTGCTCCGCGCCAGAAAGCAGCTTTCTGCGTGCGTCTTCACTGAACAACAATTGTTTTGCCATTTTTTTCTCCTTCGATTATTCCGTAATTTATTTGTTAAGAAAAATTGCTTTTCTATAATATTAAAGATAATGAAAAAACGCAGATTCGGCAAGAGCATATTTGAAAAAAATTTACAAAATCGATTTGCAAAAATTGTGCGGTGTTTTTAAAAATCGAATTCATCTTTTATTTCTTTGATTGATTTTTTTATGAGCGAAGTAATTTCCGCGTTCAATTTTTTTTCTTTTGCCGAAAGAATTTTGTTCAGCAACATTTTCGGATTTTTTTTCGATTCGCTTTCGACTTCTTCTTCGGGAATGAAAAGTTCGTGCGCCGAAACTCCGAGCGCGGCGGAAATTTTTTCCAGCGTGGAATCGCTCACCCAACTTTTGCCGCATTCGATATTCGCGATGTACGTGTTGGAAATGTCCGCGAGTTCCGAAAGCTGCTCCTGCGTCATCGATTTTTCTTTTCGTATTTTTTTGATGTTGCTCGCCAAAACGAGCCTTATTTTTCCTGAACTTTCCATAATGTGTTATGGTATGAAATTATCATAATCTGTATAATAAACTGTTGACATAGTTAAAGTATGATATTATGATAATAGAAAAACAAAGAGAAAACGTTGTTGGAATCTATCAATCCAAAGAATTTTAATTCTCCAAAACTCCTCGCGAAAGTTATTTTGTGTCGCTGCGCAAAAAAGGCGGGCGACGACAATCTTTTTGGAACAAGAATTGAAGAGCGCGGAAAAATTTGGTACAGGACGTGGAGCTTTAAAATCAGCGAACGAAAAGCAAAAAACGAAGGCTGGCATTCGCAAAAAATTACCAGTTCGATGAATGCTGCGCAAGGCTACAACGGCTGCCCGTTTTGCGGCGGATTTTCGCTGGCACAATGCGGAGTGTGCGGAAAAATGTTTTGCTTCGGAAACGAAATTCCTGCAAACCAAAAACAACTCGAAATGAAATGTCCGTGGTGCGCAAAAATCAGCGTGTATCAGACTGCGGAGACGTTTGAAATTCAAAGCGGAGAAATGTGATGGAATTCAAAAAAGGCGAACGGATAAAACTTGAAGGCGGAAAAGTTGCTGTGGTAAAAGAAAAACTCGGCGAAGGCGGACAAGGCATTGTCTACAAAGTGGAAGCCGACGGAAAGCTGTATGCGTTGAAATGGTATACGTGCCGATTCAAGAATCCGAAAAAATTCCGCAGCAATTTGAAATCAAATATTGATTGCGGTGCGCCCGACGAAAAATTCCTGTGGCCGAAATTCCTTACGGAAGAGAGGGACGGCTCGTTCGGATATGTGATGGACTTGCGGCCGAAAGAATTTTCTGATTTCTCCGACATCCTGAACAATAAAATCAAATTCGCTTCAACCGAAAAAAGTATCCTTGCCGCGCTCAACATTACGAACGCATTTCGCGAACTGCACCGAAAAGGCTTGAGTTACCAAGATTTGAACGATGGGAATTTTTTTGTGAACGTCAAAAACGGCGAAGTCTTGATTTGCGACAACGATAATGTTACTCCGGGCGGAATGAAAAATCCTGGTAATGTCGGCGGAAAGCCCGGCTATATGGCGCCCGAAGTTTTCCGGGGCGCTGCGTTTCCCGGCGTTCTGACGGACAACTATTCGCTCGCCGTGATTTTGTTCAAACTGTTCTGCCGGCACGATCCGATGATGGGCGATACGTTCGTGAAAAGTGTCTGCATTACGGAGCGGCGCGAAATGGAATTGTACGGCACGAATCCCGTTTTTATTTTCAACCCGAACGATGATTCGAATCGTCCTGTTCCGGGAGTCCATCCGAATCCGCTCAAACTGTGGCCGAGGCTTCCGCAGTATATCCGCGACGCTTTTGTAACGTCGTTTGTTGACGGTATCGAAAATCGCAACGAGCGTCTGCCCGACAACGAATGGCAGAAAAAGTTGGTGCGCTTTCTTGACGAAATGATGCTCTGCCCGATTTGTGGAAGCGAGCACATGATTTACAAATTTGAAAAAGGCAAGGAAATGAAATTTGGCTGCGGACATAGTTTCAGCTATCCTCGTACTTTGAAAAGCAAGGGGTATGAAATCGCGCTGTTCCCCGGACAAAAAATCCGCGCCTGCCATATTGTGGAAAAAAGCGATGACTTTCAAAAAATCGAAGGCGAAGTGATTATGAACAAAAACAATCCCACGTTGTGGGGGATAAAAAATCTGGGCGATGTCGTGTGGACGTTCATTGCGGGCGGCGAGGCAAAAACCGTCGGGAAGAATTCGGTCCTACCGATTGCGACCGACATGGAAATACATTTCAACGGCGTGGATGCCAAGATTGTGTTGTAAAAATAAAATCATGGAGGCAAAAAAATGGGAATGTTCGATGATGTGGAAGGAATTGTAAAAAGGCAGATGGTCTTGTTTTTTATCGTTGACTGTTCGGGCAGTATGATGGGAACAAAAATTACTGCAGTGAATCAGGCGGTGCGGGATGTCCTGCCCGAATTGCAGGATGCGGGCGGAAGCGACGTGGATTTGAAAGTCGCGTGCCTGAAATTTTCTACGGGCTGCGAATGGATGTACCCGACGCCCATTGCGAGCGAAAAATTTTCATGGCAGGAACTTCAGGCGGACGGCGTTACGGATTTCGGAATGGCTTGCGAAGAGCTTTCCAAAAAGCTTTCCCGCAACGAATTTTTGAACGCGCCTTCTGCAAGCGTCGCGCCCGCACTTTTTTTGATGAGCGACGGCGAGCCGACGGACGACTACAAATCCGGGCTTGAAAAACTGCACGGGAACAATTGGTTCAAGAACGCAATCAAAGTCGCCGTGGCAATCGGAGACGACGCGAACAAAGAGGTGCTCAAAGAATTCACGGGGAACATTGAGGCGGTGATTACGGTTCACACGCCGGAAGCCTTGAAAAAATGGATTCGTGCGGTTTCCGTGACAAGCTCGAAAATCGGAAGCCGCAGCCAGCCGATGAGCGACGGGCAGGTTCAGACAAAGCAGGATGCCGTCGTGAAAGAAATCAAGGAAATCCAGCAGAGCGAAGCCGACTTGAACACGACATCCACAAGCGGCGACGACTGGTAGAAATTGAAATCGGCGCAACACGAGCGTCGGTTTTGAATATAAAAATCGGTCGGTATGACTGATTGTTTCTTGAAGGTGCGATGTTGCATTTTTGGGAAAATTATTTTGGAAGTCCAGGCGGATTTGCTTGGCAAGGAATTTTTTATGAATGCTTTATTGGTGATTGGTATTGTTGTTGCGATTATTCTTATTGTTGCTATAGTCAAAATTGTAAAAGCAATTATGGAAAAAAGATGGCAAGAAGAGGAGATTCAAAGAGATAGCGATTTATTAGACGCTGTAAAAAGAGGTGACGGGGAAACTGTCCAAAGATTGGTTGAAGAAGGAGCGGATATCTATCATGAACATGGAGCAATCCTTCTAGAAAATGCCATTAAGAATTGTGACAAAGGGATAATTTCATTTTTGCTAGACAAGGGCGTAGATGTAAATTTTGTTTATGAAGGAAGAGTGCCGTTGGCTTGCGCAAACGATGAAGAAATAATTGCTCTTTTGAAAAGTCGTGGTGCAAAAACAAAGGCAGAGTTAGATGAAGCAAAAAGCGAACGCGAACGAGAAGCAAAGGAAATGCGAGAAGCTGCCAAAAAAGACAAGGAAGCATGGGAAGCTCGACAAAGAGAAGAGGCTGTGAGAAGAGAAGAACAAGAGCGAGAGGCTAGAGAAAAAGAAGAAGCCGCCAAAAAAGAACGCCTTCTTTTTATACATGCTTGTTCATCCGGAGATATTAATGTAGTAAAGAATTTTATACAAAATGGTTTTGATTTAGAAGCAAGGTATGAAAAAGGACGAACGGCACTAATGATAGTGATAAACTCTTTTAGTGATTCACTTGAAAAATATAATGATATTGCGAAATTATTGATACAATCTGGAGCTGAAATAGATGCAAGGGATGACGATGGATTTACCGCATTGATGCATTCTGCAATGCAATTTCCTTATCATATGCCATTATTGATAGAAAGTGGTGCAGATGTAAATGCAAGATCTAACAAAAGTTTTACAGTCTTGATGTATGCTTGTGTCAATTCTGCGAAGATTGCAAAACCTGTTGAATTTTTAATAAGTAAAGGAGCAGATGTAAATGCAAAAGAGAATTCTAACGGCGAAACTGCATTGATGTTTGCAACAGCTGCTGGAAATATTGAGGCTGTGGTGACATTGATAGAAAATGGTGCAGACGTGAACGCAAGAGCTCGCAATGGTGCTACAGCATTGTCTTCCGCAATATCAAGTGGATATACAGAAATAAAAAATATTTTAATAAACAGCGGAGCATATCGTTAAATATAATAAATATTGCCGCTTTATTGAAATGAAGGTTTTTTAGAAAATCTATTTTAAAAGTCCAAACAATTTTGTTTGGCAAGGAGTTTTTTATGGAAATGCAAGATATGTTGAACAATGATTTGCTTGCTGCGATTAACTATCATGACAAAGAGAGGGCAGCATCCGTGATTTCGCAGGGTGCTGATGTCAATGCTTCTAATGTTCCTGGTTTTCCAGGATATACGCCTTTGCTATGTGCTATTGATGGTGGTGATATAGAAATGGTGCGATTTTTGCTGAGGAATGGCGCAGACGCTCACCAACAAACTTATATAGGTGGAGTATATATTACTGCGTTTAAATATGCCAGAGGACTTGGAAAGGAAGATATGGCAGACCTTTTGCAATACGCATAATTAGGAGAACAAAATGACACAAGAAGAAATTGAAGAGCTTTCGTTCAAATGGACGGGTGTGCGTTCCGCTAGAAATGTGGACGCAGATACATTTGTTGAAGCATGCGAACGTGGCGACATTGACTTTGTTCGTGAGGCTTTGAAAAATAACAAATCTTTGGCAAATGCAAGTAAAAATGGTAATTTTACTGCCTTAATACGGGCATCCCAAAATGGGCATACTGATGTGGCTAAACTTCTCATAGACAACGGTGCAAATGTAAATGCCATGGATGAAAATGGAGGCACGCCATTGACATGGACAGTCGGCGATCTTAATGATTATCCAGATATGGTTGAACTATTGTTGGAATCGGGCGCGTATGTAAATCGTACGACAGAACGCAATAGCTATACCGCTTTGGATTTAGCACAAATCGGAGGACTTGTAAATTCTATCGCAGTTTTAAAAAGTTGGGGCGGAGTGAATTCTGGACAACCTATATTTGCTCGCAACAGGGGCAATCGCTTATAAAAATTATTTTGGTAAAAAACGTGTGTTTCACGTTTAAATAAATTTATTGCTGTGGAGGCAAAATATGAGACATGATATTGTTGATGGTTATGGAAACATTGTTGGTTGCTATGAAGGCAACACAATAATGACCACCTATGGAAGCCCTGTGGGAAGTTACGACCCTACAGACAAAATAATTTTGGACAATTATCGAAACATTGTAGGCTATTATGACTATTATGGCAATGTTGTTGATAGAAATAGAAATATTGTGTGTTCCTATGACGGCAATCCAGTTATAGCAGCTGCAAAATTGCTTTTGTAGCAGATTGTTTTTTGCTTTCCAAAATGATTGAATGTATAAAGGCAGTCGCACAAGGATTCTCTCACAAGGCGCAGGGCAAGCCGTGCCAGGATTTTGCCGGCATTGTGCGGAAGAAAGGCTTTGCGATACTTTCTGTCGCGGACGGGCACGGCGGCGAACGCTACTTTCGAAGCGAAACCGGGTCTCGGATTGCGGTGGAAGTTGCGGAAGCTGAATTCCAAAAACTTCTGGTTGATATTTCGAAGTGGCAATGGCTGGACGAAAAAATCAATTGGGAGCAGACGATAAAGGCGCTCGAAAGCAACATCGTGAAAGAATGGCAAAACAAAGTCGAAGCAGATTTTGAAAATCGCCCGCTTTCCGAAGAAGAGAGAAACCTTGCGGAAAAACTCGGCATTAACTTTGCCGCTTTGCAGGGAGAAGATCCCGAGCGCGAAAAAATCTGCGGCGTGCAATTTCGGAATTCGGAAATTCTCCGGTGCTACGGAAGCACGTTGCTTTCTGCTTTGTACATTCCGGCATTGGGCTTTCCTTTGTCGAAAAAATCGCTTTGGATTGCGATTCAAATCGGGGACGGACTGACTTTCGCGCTTGACGAAAACGGCGGCGATTTTTTGCCGATTCCCGAGGACAAGAATTTGGGATTCGGACTGACGACGAGCCTTTGTTCGTCAGACGCGGCGGAACATTTCCGCCATTCGTTCGGCTTCTCAAAATTGAAAGCGATTGTCGTCTGTTCGGACGGCGTGGCGGATTCTTTTGCGAAAGAAAAATTCGGCGGCTTTGTGAAAGACATTTTGAACAACGTCAATGAGCAGGGCGGCGAAACGGTGCAAAAAGAACTGCAAGCATATTTTCCAAAATTGAGCGAGCAAGGTTCCGGCGACGATTTGAGTTTTGCCGGAATTTTTGAAGTGAGGAGAAAGGAGGAAAAAAATTAATGAAAGTTTTTTTGGGAATTATAATTTTGATTATTGTTTTGAGTATTTTATGCACAAAATTTGGGGCTAAAATGTTTTGGGCGGTTGCTTTGTCTATTGTTGGAATGTTATGTGGTGCTTGTTTGGCAGCAGGTGGACGTGGATTGAACGTGGGTGAAAAAAGTTTTGAACTTTGGTTTTTTGCGCTAGGTGGAGAAATTGTCAGCCTTTATTTAATTGGATATTCCATTGCGGATAGCAGTATTGATATATATTCAAAATTACCCAAAATAATAAATATCATTGGATCTATAGCTTGGATAATTGGATTGTATTTATTATTTTCAAACAAAGTTGGCATTGTAAAATTTTGTAGAATGATTCGCTTTTTTGGAATTAAGTTGACTTCATTTTTGGATAAGGAGGACATTGATGAAGTGGTTTGTTTTGCATGTCTTTTCATATCCCCTTATTTAATTGTGGCAACTCTAGATGTTTTTTATATTTCATTAGATTTAGATAATTCATTGGTAGACTTTTTAGTTGCAATGGTTTTAACTGGAATTGCAAAGATATCAGGTTCATTTTTGTTGTATTCAGGTGATTTAGAAAAATTAGGGAACATACACAATGAATTTTACGGAAAATTAATCGCGTATATTATAATTGTTTCATTGCTTGTAATATTGTCATTTATAATAATTTTGAAACCTGCTTTTTGTGCTATTGGAAATCTGAAAAAGCAAAGACAACTAAAAAAAGATGAAAGTCAAAAACAGAAGATAATACAAAAAGAAAGCAAGCGCAAACAAATAAAAGAAAAATATTCATATCGGTTGATTTCAGCCGTGGAAGAAAATGATGCGAAAACTGTTGCCGCATTGATAGAAAAAGGCGCGGATGCAAATTATAAAGATTTTTCTGGGAAAGTGCCTTTGCGAATTGCAATGGAGAACAACAATAAAAATATGATTTCGCTTTTGCTGGAAAAAGGCGCAAACATTGAATGCGAAGACAATAGAGGATGTACCCCTTTGCAAAACGCGGTGGAAAATGGAAATGTCGATATGGTTACGTTTCTGCTTGAAAATGGTGCGTTCATAAATTGCAAAGATACATTAGGTCAAACGCCATTGCTTATGGCGTTGAAAAACAACAATAAAAACATGATTTCGTTGTTGTTGGAAAAAGGTGCGGCTACTAACGTTTTTGATTCCCATGCTAAAAGCGTGTTGGATTATGCCATTGAAAATGAAGATGCGGACTTGGTTTCACTTCTACTGGAAAAAGGCGCAGAAATTGGCGACAGCGATTCCAGTTTGAAAACGGCATTGGACTTTGCAATTAAATATGATAATGCAGATTTGCTTTCGCGTTTGGCGGAAAAGGCTGCGCATGGAAATGCCTATTACGAGGACAAGCCGATTTTGTTCTTTGCGATAGAAAACAATTACAAAAAATTTGTCGAACTGCTTATTGAAAAAGGTGTTCACAAAAAGTCGCGTTATTCTTCTGATGCTCATAAAAATATGACGCCTTTATTTTTTGCCGTCTTATGGCGAAAAAAAGATATAGTTTTGCTTTTGCTCAAAAATAAGGTAAATATAGACGACGGAGTGAAGTCTGAAAATCAGTACTATTCGCCATTATATGAGGCTGTGTTAAATAATGACAAAGAAATGGCTTCCATTCTTATAGATAACGGTGCAAACCTCAATTATGATAATGGGATAGGAAACACGGCATTGATGTGGACTTGTCTGATAGAAGATAAAGACATGGCATCGTTCTTAATAGAAAAAGGTGCGGACGTTAATTATCTTGTTTCTTTTACTACAAGTAATGAAGTCAAAACAGATTTGATAAAAGAAGGCATAGATAAAAAATATTTAAATTATTTTAAATCAGGTACTGTAACTCCATTGTCGCGAGCTATCGACTCAAATAAGGAATCAATGGTTTCTTTTTTAATTGAAAATGGCGCAGATGTTAATTTAGCAGTTTCGATAAATAATGAAGAATACTCTTATACCATGTTGCAGAGGGCTATTTACAATGGAAATAAAAAAATTCTTTCGCTTGTGTTGGATGCTGGCGCAAAAATCAATGATAATTACCAAAACAGAGGAACAGCATTAATAACTGCTGTTGATATCAAATTCTATGATCCTGAAATTGTTTCTCTTTTGATAGAAAGAGGAGCGGATGTCAATTTGGAATCGGCTTTAAGTAGTCACACCCCTTTGACACTTGCCGTTTCACAGGAGAATAAAGATGCTGTTCTACTTTTATTGAAAAGTGGCGCAGACCCAAACAAAAAAAGCATCAAGTTTGGCTCTCCTTTGATGATTGCTTTTCAAGCGGTTAATAGGGAAATGATTTCTTTGCTTATAAAAAACGGCGCAGATTCTAGCGAAATTTTTCTTATCGCCGCTGCTATGCCGAAGCCTGATGCCGCGAAATTTTTGTTGGACAATGGAGCAGATATCAATTGTGAGTTGTCTGGACAAACGCCGCTTATTTCGGCCATTTGCTCTAGTACAAAAGAAATGGTTCTGTTCTTAATTTCAAATGGTGCGGATGTTAATTATGAAACATCGGGAAATGTTTCAGACAAAACAGGCGCAAGAACTTCGTTGGAAACAGCCATTGAAACAGGTAATGCGGAAATAGTTTCGCTTTTGATTACTTACGGCGCGGACGTAAATCACAAGTGTAAAAACGGAAACACGCCGTTGCTTTTTGCGGCACGTCATCAAAAAACAGAACTTGTTCCCATTTTAAAAGATGCGGGCGCGGTGTCGAACGCCGCCGGAAAAAGCGCGCAAACGACTGTCGCTGTTGCGACGAAAAGTGCGAATTCTAATTCGTCTGAGAATCCCGCAGATTTTAATGCGGCGTTGGTTGCACTTTCAAAAATCATTGCGAAAAACGGTGCGGAGATTTTTGCGTCCAAAAACAGCCAAAAATTAAAGGCTCTCGTTTCAGACTTGATTCCGCAGGAAAATGAAATTGCACCAAATTTAAAGCAGGCATTTTCGTGCGATTTTGCACAAATCATTTTGGAAGCCACAGACAAAAGCGACGGCAAAAAAGAAAAATCTTTTAAAGATGCCGTCTATACAATCGTTACCGAAGCAGGCCTCGAAAAAGAAATCGCCGTTTTGATTGTGAAGTTGGTCGCGCTTTCTCTCGACTGGAATTTTGAAAATTTAAATTTGGAGTAACCAAAAATGCGCACAACAGGTATAGCGGATATTGTCATTGCAATTACTAAACTCGATGTTGAAAAAATTGCGGAATTCGCGAAAGACGTAGAGGAGTTGAATTGGACTGATCCTGACAATGGCAACAATCTGCTTTTTGTTTCATTAAAAAATTTTGGCGGAAGGATTTCTGATATTCCGCTCAATGAGAAAACCAACGAAGAGCAAATTGCCGAGCTTGAAGATTTTGCAAAAAAAGCAATGTCGATAATTTCGATTTTTTTGGAAAATGGCGTGGATGCAAATTGCGAGGACATAAAAGGCTGTACGCCTTTGGGATGCGTAAAATATTATTTGTATGATGGAATGCTTTCGTTTTTGCCAATTTCAATGAGCGGAAAAGCCGACGAAAAAAAAGATGTTGCGCAATCTCTTTCGAAAGTCTTCGATGACATCGCTTCAATTTTGATTGGCGCGGGTGCTGATGAAAATCGCAAAAACAGATTCGGCGAAAAGCCTTCGGAATATGCCGACCGAATTATGATGGACGAAATCAAAAAAAGATTTTGAAACTAAATTGAATTCAAAATAAAAATCCGCGTTATCGCAAAAAGTGAATTTTTATTTTCGCAAATTTTCTTCTTTCCTGAAAAATGATTTTTCTAGCATTGCGTATTCTTCGCGTGTGCACAATTCTTTGCATTTCCTTTCGTATTCGGCGGAGCGTTCGAGCATGCTTTCGATTTTTTCGCACGGAAATTGTGAACATTGGTTGCATTTTTTCACGCCGTTTTCTTTGACGCATTCGACTAAATTGTACGCGCATTTTTTGTGCGAAGAGCAGCCGTCGCAGCTGATTTCTTCGGGCGAAACAATTTTTTCGCGCCAGCCGATTCTGTGCCACAATTCCGCAACCTTGCTTTTTTCTTCTGCCGTCTTTGCGAGATAGCGAGGGCATTGCAAGCAATCGTCGCCGCATAAAGTGATTTTTTCCATGATTAGGCATTATACAAAATTTGAAAAGTTTTGGCAATGCCGCGCTTTTCTCGCGTGAGGGATGCGCAGGGCGTAAGTTCCGGCTTGGCGCAAAATGCGACGAGCCGGAATGAAGTGAAAACGCAACCCGGAGCAGCCCGACCGCTACGCAAATCAAAGATTTGTGTAGCGGTCACGCCCAAAAAAGAATGAAGAAAATCATTCCGCAAAAATCGCGTTGGAAGGAATTTCCACAGTGACGCTTTTCACTTTGCCTTCGCGCGAGAAAATGTCCGCGCTCAATTCGGAAGGAATTTCCGCGCCGAATGTTGCAGAATCCACCGTGACTTTTATCGCGGAAATCGAGCCGTCCAATTTGTACACGAACGGAATTTTGAAGCGCGTGAAAGAAAGCGTTCCGTTTGCGCCGAATTCCTTTTTCAAAAGCAAAGCGGGATTGAAACGCAGACAGCCGTTTTCGATTTCCATTCCGAGTTCTCCCCAGCGCGTTATAACTTCTTCTTTTACCTGACCCGTCATTCCGGGCTGCTTCGCGCCTTGCAAATACGGAGTGTGCGAATACGGATCGATCGGGAACGCGCCGTAAATTTCGGGAGTTTTGTTGAACGAAAGTCCCGCGCGAATTTTGTAATAATGCGCTCCCAATTTTTTCGCGCCTTGCTCATTTTTTGCCGCCAAAGCTTTTTGGAAATTTTCCTGAACTGCCAACAAAAGTTTTGAAACCATGTGCCAATAAATCGAGCCAATTCCTTCGTAAGCATAGAACGTGCCGCTTCGTCCCGTGAACGATTTGTGGTTGAAAGTCTTTTCGTAAAGCGACAGGATTTCGCCTTTTTCTTCGGAAGAAATTTGCGGATAATTTTTTTCGATCGCGTTTTCCAAAACTTCCGCATTCCTAAAATCAGGATTGAAATGCGCCTTGCCGCTTTCAAGCGAATCGTTGTAAACGAGCGAAGCCGCGTCCGGCAAAGTGTAGCCGCGTTCCAATTCCGCTTTCAGCGTCGCGATTTTTTGCGCGGCGGATTTTTCCAAAACATTTTTGTTTGCAAAGCGCGGCAATTCTTTCGAAGGATAAAGCATGTAAGAATTTTGGCGCGGCTCGTACATTCGACTTTTTGCCAAAGAATCGCACAACGCGCACACTTCTTCCGCGTCTAGCAAGCCGCTTGAAAGAACAGCCACTTGGCCTTCGAGCATTTCCTCGAGGTTCAGAATCTCCATCGCGCGCTCGCCAATTTCGAGCGTGTTGTACGAATGATAAAGTCCGTCGGAACGCTTGTTCATTTTGATTGAATGTTCCGCATGCTTGATGAAAGCGTCGAGCGCGGAAATGATTTCCGCTTTGGAAACTTTTTCGCCTTGCAAAAGCGATTCAGGATTTTCATAGAAAGCGAAGCGTTCGGCTTCAAACGCCTTTTCGCATTTTTCAACGAAAATTTTTCGCTCGCTTCCTGAATCAAGATTTTCGGGATTCGCGCTTTTGTAGATTTCCGAAATTTCTTCGAGGAATTTTTTAAGCGGCGCGGAAAGAACGAAATTTTCCTCGCTTGATTTTTCGAACAAATCTTTTACGAAAACCATGAAGCGGCGCAAATAGCAAAGCGTCACCACGCTCAAGCCGTAGCCCGCGAGCGCGTTGTTCGCGTCGTTCCATTCGGGACGCTGCGTGTTCATCCAAATTCCGCCGGCCGGAACAAAGTTCGCAATTTTCGTCAAAATCAATTGCAAGATTTTTTCCGCCATCGTAACCAAATACGGCTCGCCGTTTTTGCCGAAAAGTTTCGCGTCGCTTCCGAAGCGTTCGACTTCCGAAGAAATCTTTTCGTTCAGTTCGATGTCAAACACAATTGTGTCGCGCGGATTTTTTTGGATTTGCGAATACGCCTTGATGTGATAAGGAACATTCGCCACGGTGAAAATTGCGGAATTCAAAAATTCATCCAGCGCAGCAGGATTGATTTTTTCTTCCAGTTCGAGAAGCTTGCTCAAATAAATTATTTGATGATCATTCCAATATCCTATGTTCGCCCAAGGATTGTCCGGCTCGGGAATTTCCCAGTCGATTCCGGCGCGCGTTATCCTGTACGGATTGAAGCCATCGGCTGTGGTGGCGTTCAAGAATTTCGCAATCATTCCGCTCGTGTACGCAGGATAGCTCATCGCCAACGCTTCCCAGTTTTGGAAAATATCGCGCCAGTTTCCTTCGTAATTCAAAATCGGATTTCCGTGCGAGTCTTTCAAATTGATTGAAAACTTGTTCCAAGGGCGGCTCGGATCGCCGTGCCTTCGCGAAAACGAAAGCGGCAAATATTCAAGGTAAAGCCGATAAAGTTGCGCGTCGTGCTTGGCTTTGACGATTTTTCCGAGTTCCGCATAATTTACGGTTTCATCCAAATTCAAAGATTTCGCGCAAGCGGCTTTCGCCTTGTTTCGAGTTTCTACAAAACCGATAAAATCGTCGGAGCGCACCAAATTGTTTTCCGCAAAAACTCCGCCGCGCATTATGTTGAACATCACGTTCGCTTCGTGATGCATGCACGCGATTTCGTCCGCAGTGTTCTGCAAGCCGTCCGCTTCGCCAATATATTTTTCCAGCAATTTTTTTCCTTGCTCAATGTCATTGAGCAAGGATTTTTTCAAAGCGGCGCGGTCGGCGAGTTCTTTTTTGAGAAGCGCGATTTTGGAATTTTCCAAATGCGTGTCGAAAACTTGTTCCCATTTTTCCTGTGCGCCGCCTTCCAATTCCAAGTCAAAACTGATGAAGCACGAAGCGCGTTTGCCTTTGAGAACATCTATTTGTTCGAGCGGAATTTCGCGCGCGAAAAATTCGGGCGTTTGAGGATCAAGATAAACTGGACATTTTTTGCTAAACCAGCAAGTGTTCGCCCAAAGAGCTTCGCTCGGTTCTGCGCGGTCGGTCAAAACGGAAGAAAGCGAAAAAAGCGCGAGGCCGGAATCTTTTTCCAAATCGGATTTTTTGTAAGCGTCAAGCAAAATCGAATTCGTCGCCTGCAATTGCATCGTTCCGCAAGCGGGCACGATGTTTTGCGCGCCGTCCAAGATTTGAACTTTCGCAGATTTCGAAGCGCGATTTTTTATTGAAGAAATTTTCACCAAGCCGTATTTGTCGCTGGAAGTCCATTCCGTGCGCCAAATTAAATCAAGTTCCGCGTTCACTTCTTCGAGGATGATGTGCGAGCCGCTCGAATTTTTGTAAATGTTGCGCTCGACTTTCCATTGCGTGTTCGAGTCGAACGGCTTCCACAAAAAAGTTCCGTCCGCCGAAAAAATTTTCACCGCCGAAAAATTTCCGCTGCACGCGCCCATGTCCAAAATTTTGTCCGCCGTCAAATACGGAAAAATTGCATGCTCGGAATTTTTGCGTCCCGCGCTCAACGCGCCGTTCGACCAAATGAAATTCCAAACATCGGAAGAACTTGTGATTGTCATGAAAAAAGGCTCGATTGCGTTTGCGTTCGAGATTTTGTACCAAGTCTCGCCGTCGAAATTTACGACTTCACCGAAAGATTTTTGCGGCAAAAGGCTCGTGGCGAATTGAGTTGTGCGCGGATTGGCGTGCATTTTTTTCTCCTGTTTTGTCGCCCGCATAAGGCGATTTGAAATTGTAATTTTTAAATGATAAAATAGAATTGCATTCTTGTCAATTGAAAAACGCATTGCGATTTTGCGTGAGGGATGCGGAGGGCGCAAGTTCCAGACGACGCGAAAGCGGTGGCTGAAATGAAGTGGCAACGTAACCCGGAACAGCCTGACCACTGCGAGTTTACGAAGCAGTGGGCACGCCCGAAAAAATCACAAGTTTTTCTCTCACAATTTTCGCCTTGTTTTTTTTCAGAAAAATGTGATATAATTCAAAAATAAAAAAAGTATGAATCAAAGCGAATTGGTTGAAAATAAAGATTTCCTGACAACTCAAATCATTACATATCTTGGAAACAAGCGCGCGCTGATAAAAAATATTGAAGAAGAAATTCTCGCAATTTCCGAAAGTCTCGGCAAAAGCAAAATGGTTTGCGCCGACATTTTTTCCGGCTCGGGAATTGTGGCGCGAATGATGAAAAAATATTCCTCGCGCATTGTCGTGAACGACTTGGAAAATTATTCCGCCGTAATAAATTCCTGCTACTTGTCAAACAGGCGCGACTTCCCGAAAAAAAAATGCGAAAGGCTTCGCGTCGAAATACAGCGGCGTTGCGACGAAAAAAAAATCTGCGGAATAATTTCGCAAAATTACGCGCCGAAAAATGACTGCGACATTCAAATAGGCGAACGCGTCTTTTACACTCGCGAAAACGCGCTTTTGATTGATACCTACAGGAATTTGATTGACGATGTTGTGAAGGAAGAGGCCTTGAAAAAATTTTTTCTCGCGCCGCTCATAACGGAGGCTTCGGTTCATGTGAACACAAGCGGAGTTTTCAAAGGTTTCTACAAGGACAAGAACACGGGAATAGGATGTTTCGGCGCGGCGGGAAAAAACGCGCTCACTCGCATTTTTGGAAAAATAAAACTTGAAGAGCCGGTTTTCAGCAATTTCGACTCGGACTTGGAAATACACAGGAAAGATTCCGTCGAAATTTCTCGGGAATTGAAAAGCCTCGATATTGCGTATCTTGACCCACCGTACAATCAGCATCCTTATGGCTCGAATTATTTTATGCTGAATCTGATTTTGAAAAACAAGCTCGACACGGTAATCAGCAAAGTGAGCGGAATTACGCAAGATTGGAATCGTTCCGTGTTCAACAAGCCGAATTCCGCTTTGAAATCAATGGAAGAAATAATTTCAAGTTTGGACGCGAAGTTTGTCATCGTTTCGTACAATTCCGAAGGTTTCATTTCTTTTGAGGAAATGTCGGCAATGCTTTCGAAATACGGCAAATTAAAAACAGTGGAAATCTCGTACAATACTTTCAGGGGAAGCCGGAATTTGCGAAGCCGAAACATTCATGTTTGCGAATATTTATTCGTGCTGAAAAAGGATTAGTGATATACTGTGAGGAGTAGGTCGATATACTGTGAGCACCGAATCAATATACTGTGAGGAGCAATCCAATTTCCTGTGAGCAACAAGTCTCTGTTCGCGCATTGTCATTGCGTTTTCCGCCCTTGAAACTGTTTTGTTTTTCCGTTAGAATGTTTTTATGGCAAAGACAGTTGACGAAAAAAAAATCATTTACACGATGAGCGACGTGAGCCGCTCTTACGGAACTAAAACGGTTTTAAAGAACATCAGCATTTCATATTATTACGGCGCGAAAATCGGCGTGATTGGCGCGAACGGTTCGGGCAAGTCGAGCCTTTTCAAAATTCTCGCGGGCGTGGACAAAGATTTTACGGGCGAAACAATTCTTTCTCCCGGATATTCGATTGGATATCTTGAACAAGAGCCTGAACTTGAGGCGGGAAAAACCGTCAAAGAAATCGTGATGGAAGGCGTGAAGCCGATTACAGATTTGCTTGCGGAATTCGACAAAGTGAACGAAGCGTTCGGCGATCCTGACGCGGACTTCGACAAGCTCGCCGTTCGCCAGGCGGAAATTCAGGAAAAGCTCGACGCTTTCGATGCGTGGAATTTGGACGCCAATTTGGAACTCGCGATGGAAGCCTTGCGATGTCCGCCTGCCGAGCAAATCGTCGATGTGCTTTCGGGCGGAGAACGCCGCCGCGTCGCGCTTTGTCGCCTTCTTTTGCAAAAGCCCGACATCCTTTTGCTGGACGAGCCGACGAATCACCTTGACGCGGAAACCGTCGCATGGCTTGAAAATCATCTTCACACTTATCCCGGAACTGTCATCGCGATTACGCACGACAGATATTTTTTGGACGATGTTGCCGGCTGGATTTTGGAACTCGATCGCGGCGAAGGCTATCCTTTCAAAGGAAATTATTCTTCGTGGCTCGAACAAAAAGAGGCGCGGCTCGCGCTTGAGGAAAAAGGCGAAAGTCAACGCCGTAAGGAAATGCAGCGCGAATTGGAATGGATTCACATGGGCGCGAAAGGCCGCCAAGCGAAGCACAAGGAACACATCACGCGCTACGAGCAGCTTCTTTCGCAGGGCGGAAAAACGAAATTGAAGGATACTCAGATTTCCATTCCGGCAGGACCGCGTTTGGGCGGACAAGTGATTGACGCTGAAAATCTAACGAAGTCGTTCGGCGAAAAATTGCTTTTTGAAAACTTGAGCTTTCACATTCCTGCGGGCGCAGTAGTGGGAATCGTCGGTCCGAACGGCGCAGGAAAAACTACGCTTTTCAAGCTGATTGCTGGCGCGGAAAACCCCGATTCAGGCTCGATAAAAGTGGGCGACACCGTGAAACTGGTTTACGTTGACCAACTGCGCTCGAAACTCGATGAGAACAAAACCGTCTACGAAACTTTGACCGACGGTTTGGACTTGGTGAAATTGGGCGCGGTGGACGAAAAGGGACGCGCTTTGGAAGGCGGAATCCGCGAAGTGAACGGGCACGCATATTGCTCGTGGTTCAACTTTAACGGCGCGGAACAAAACAAAAAAGTTTCGGTGCTTTCGGGTGGAGAAAAAAATCGCCTGAACTTGGGAATGATGCTCAAGGAAAGCGGAAACGTTTTGCTTCTCGACGAGCCGACAAACGATTTGGACGTTCAAACCGTGCGCGCGCTGGAAGAGGCCTTGGAAGATTTCGCGGGCTGCGCGCTCGTCGTGAGCCACGACCGCTGGTTTTTGGACAGAATCTGCACGCACATTCTCGCGTTCGAAAACAACAGCACGGTGCGCTATTTCGAAGGCAACTGGAGCGAATACGCCGACTGGAAGAAAAAAGAATTCGGCGAGGACGCTGGCGTTCCCAAGCGCACGGTGTACAGAAAAATCAGTCGATGATTTTCGGGCGTGCCCTGCGATTAATGGGCTTCTGAAAAATCAGCCGATGATTTTCGGAAATCGTTTTCGCAATTAAAACAAGACGAAATTCTCTGCAACATTGAAAATCCGATTTTATGGATTTATCGAAATTTCATTTGCCGAAAATTTTTTCGACCAAGTCTTTTACGTTCGCCACAAAAATCGCGCCTTCGCATTTTTCGGGAACGAGGATTTTTTCAAAGCCTAGGCTTTTCGCGGTTTTCACGCGCTGCTTTACGCGCGGAACTGGACGGATTTCTCCTGCAAGGCTCAGCTCGCCCACCAACGCCGTTCCGTTTTTCAATGCGATGTCCGTTCGCGCGGAATAAAGCGCGGCCGCCAACGCAGCGTCGATCGCGCTTTCGCCGAGCCGTACGCCGCCTGCCACGTTCACATAAATGTCTTGGTCGCTGAATCGCAAGCCTGCGCGTTTTTCCAAGACGGCGGCAATTCTTGCCACTCGCGCGCTGTCGATTTTTTCGGAATACACTCGGCTCAAATTCGCTTTGGCTGGAACTGTCAAAGCCTGAATTTCCACCAAAAAAACTCGGCTTCCTTCGAAAACTGCGGCGCATGCGATTCCTGCGGGCTGCTTTCCTTCGCGCCGCGTGATGAACATCGCGCTTGGATCGACAACGCCTTTTAGACCGGTTTGGCTCATTTCGAAAATGCCGAGTTCGTCCACCGAGCCGAATCGATTTTTCAACGCGCGCAAAAAACGCACTTCGTCGTTGTTGTGTTCGAACGAAATCACCGTGTCAACCATGTGTTCCAAAGCCTTCGGACCTGCGATGTTTCCTTCTTTCGTGACATGCGCCGTCATCACCAAAAACGAGTCGCGTTCTTTTACCCAGCCGATCAATTCGTTTCCGCAATATTTGAGCTGATTCACAGTGCCGGGAATTATTCCGCCTTCCACGGAATAAACAGTTTGAATGGAATCAATTACGGCGAAAATCGGATTGAGCTTGTCGAGTGCGTCAAGAATGTCCTCAAGTCGCATCGTGCACAAAATTTCGATTTTGGAACAATCCAAACCGAGCCTGTCAGCGCGGCTTTTTATTTGCGACGCGCTTTCTTCGCCGCTCACATAGAGGATTGCGCCACCGACATTTTTTGAAACGCAAGCCGCCGCCTGCAACAAAAGCGTGGATTTTCCGATGCCCGGCTCGCCGCCGAGCAAAACCGCGCTGCGCTTCATCGCGCCTCCGCCCAAAACCCTGTCGAATTCCGCGATGCCAGTTTGGATTCTTTCTCCTTCCTGAGCTTGCACCGTGCTCAATGGAATTGGGCGGGCTTTTTGCGCCGCTCCGTTTTTTTGCGTTGCGAACGCCGCGTTCGGATCTTCGATGAATTCGCGCATTGTATTCCAGCCGCCACATTCGGGGCATCGTCCGAGCCATTTTGGTTGCGAATATCCGCATTCCGCGCATTTGAAAATTGTCGTTCCTTTTTTTGCCATTTTATCCCGTGATTTTTAAAATGAAATTTGCCCGACGAATTTCTTTCTAGAAATTTTCGTCAATCCAAATTCCAAATTTGAAACGCACACCATTTTCGTGCGATTTTGACATCAACCATTATATACGAATTTTTGAAAAAAATCCGCGCGTAAAATTGCGCGTCATCAATTTTGGCCGTTCTCGTAATACGTGCCGGGTGGAATCGATTTTACAATCCACGTGTTTCCGCCGATTGTGCAGCCTTTGCCGATTATGGTTTCGCCGCCCAAAATCGTCGCGCCAGAATAAATTGTCACGTCGTCTTGAATTGTGGGATGACGCTTTTTGTTTTGCAAATCTTTTTTCAGGCAAAGCGCGCCGAGCGTTACGCCTTGGTAAATGCGCACATTTTTTCCGATGACGGCGGTCTCGCCGATTACGATTCCAGTTCCGTGGTCGATGAAAAAACTTTCGCCGATTTCGGCTCCCGGATGAATATCTATTCCCGTCTTGCCGTGAGCATGTTCGGTCATGATTCGCGGAATGAGCGGAATTCCATTTTTGTAAAGGAAGTGCGCGATTCGGTAAATCAAAATCGCTTCAAGCCCAGGGTACGACAAAATCACTTCGCCGAGCGAACGCGCTGCAGGATCACCTTGGACAATTGCGTTCGCGTCCATTTGTATTTTTTTGCGAAGCGCGGGAATTTCCGCGATCAAAGTTTCCACGGCTTTTTGCGCTAATTTGAAGCAATGCGAATTCCTGAAATGTTTTTCGCGTTGTTCGTTGTCCGATTTTTCATTTTGGCGGGCGACAATTACAACGCGCAAAAGTGCCTTTTGGATTTCCGTCGTAAGAATCGAAATTATTCTATTGATGTGCCGCCCGGTGATGTAGCGCAAATTTTCTTCGGTGATTTGCTCTTCGTATTTGAAGCCCGGAAAAATCAAAGCCTGCAAGTCGCTGAGCGCGGCCACGACATTCGCACGGTTCGGCAAGTTTTCCGCGCCCGCGCGGTTCACGCCGCCATTTTCCTTGTAGGAATCCATTATGTTTTGCACGAGAAATTCAAAATCCATAAAAAAATTGTATCAGATTTTAGCGGGAAATGAAAGTTGTGGAGCGGAATTTTTTTGTTTGATTTGCGAAATTGTTTTTAGTGAAAAATCTGCTCAAAAACAAAAAAATCTCTTGACACTATTGCGGAATTTCTGTAAAATCATAAAACACTCAAAATAGGCGTGGAATCGCGTCGTTTTGTTTTGCATTTTCGCCCTTGTAGCTCAGCCGGTAGAGCGCAGCCATGGTAAGGCTGAGGTCTGCGGTTCGATCCCGCACGGGGGCTTTGAAATTTGTTATAGGAGTTTTTTTTTATGGCAAGCAAGAAAAAGGGAGCGGTGGAAATCATCGCGTTGCAGTGCACTGAATGCAAGCGCAGAAATTATACGACGTACAAAAATCGCAAAAACATTCAGGGCAAATTGGAGTTGAACAAATATTGTCCGTTTGAACGCAAGCACACGCTCCACAAAGAAACGAAAGTAAAATAATTTTGTTTCGAGAACATTTTTAAGGATTTTCTCCGTGAAAACGGTGGAAATATTTAGGGCGGTAGTTCAGTTGGTAGAGCACCGGTCTCCAAAACCGGCTGTCGCGGGTTCAAGTCCTGCCCGCCCTGCTTTTTTGAGGAATTTATGGCGAAGATTTTTGGTTTTTTCAATGAATGCGTTCGCGAATTGAAGTTGGTGTCTTGGCCGACGCGCGAACATGTTTTGTCTAGCGTCAAAGTCGTGATTATTTCTACTGTTATTGTTGCTGTGATTTTGGGCGCGTTGGATCTTGGTTTCACCGAGCTTTTCCGCCTGTTGATGAAATAAGGAAAAACTATGTCGAGCGCTTGGTACATTCTTCATACTTACTCGGCTTATGAGGCGAAAATCTCGCGCATTGTTCAGCGCATGTTGGAAACTGGCGAGCTTGATCCAAACATCGTAAAAAGCATCAAAGTTCCGGAAGAAGAAATTTTCGAAATCAAAGACGGAAAGAAAAAGTCCCGAAAGACGAAGATCCTTCCAAGTTATGTCATGATGGAATTGGATTTGCCGGATTTGGGCTGGAAAGACACTTGCGCGAAAATCCGCCGAATTCAGGGTGTAAATGGATTTGTTGGCACGAAGCCAAATGAGCGTCCGCGTCCGATTCCCGTTGAAGAAGCCAAACGGATGCTCGCGCGGGCCGGCGAAATCAAGGGCGAAAAAGTCGTCCGCGTCAAGCAAAGTTATGCCGTTGGCGATATCGTCAAAATTATGGAAGGGCCTTTCGCCACGTTTGAAGGCACTGTCGAAAAAATTGAGGACGGCAAGGATAAGCTTACCGTGAACGTGCAGATTTTCGGACGCGCCACTCCTGTGGAAGTGAACATGACTCAGGTCGAAAAATCTGTAAAATGACAAAAATTCCGCGTGTTTTGCCAAATGCGCGGTTAGGGTGGCGAAAGCCGCTCGTTTTTTGGGAGGAAAGCAACCATCCGTTGGAAGAGGACTTTCCGCTAACACCAAATTTTAGGAGTAAAAAATGGCAAAGAAAGAAGTGACCGCTGTCATCAAACTGCAATGCCCTGCGGGCGCGGCGACACCGGCTCCTCCGATTGGTCCTGCTCTTGGACCGCATGGCGTGAGCGCTCCGAAATTTGTGCAGGAATTCAACGACCGTACAAAAAGTATGGAAAAAGGGCTCATCATCCCTGTCGTGATTACAGTCTACAAAGACAAGTCCTACACATTCATTCTCAAAACTCCCCCGGCGGCGGTTTTGATTAAGAAGGCGCTCAAATTGGAAAAGGGTTCAGCGAATCCGCTCCGCGACAAAGTGGGCAAACTCACTGCGGCGCAGCTTGAAGAAATCGCGAAGACAAAAATGCCTGACGTTAGCGCGAACGACCTTGAAGCCGCGAAGAAAATCGTGGCTGGAACGGCGCGAAGCATGGGCGTTGAGGTGGAGGCCTAAATGAAACACGGAAAAAAATACCGCGCGTCGGCGGCCAAATATGATTTGACAAAAAAATACGATGTTCCCACAGCCTGCAAAATGGTTCAGGACATGAAGTATACGAATTTTGACGAAACTGTGGAAGCGCACGTTTTGCTCAAATTGCCCAAGAACGCGACTGTTCGTGACACTTTGGTTTTCCCGAATCAATTTCGCGGCGAAAAGAAAGTTTTGGTTTTCTGCAAAGAAGATCGCGTTCAGGAAGCGTTGGATGCGGGCGCGGCTTATGCCGGTGCTGCCGACTACATCGAAAAGGTGAAGGGTGGTTGGCTTGATTTTGACATCGCCGTTGCCACTCCCGATATGATGAAAGATGTCGGACGCTTGGGTATGGTTTTGGGACGCAAAGGCTTGATGCCGAATCCGAAAACCGGCACTGTTACGAACGACATCGTTGCCGCGATTGGCGAACTTAAAAAAGGCCGCACCGAATATCGCGCCGACAAGACAGGCATCGTTCACATTGCGGTGGGAAAAGTTTCGATGGATGCCGAAAAATTGCAGCAGAACATCGACGCTTTGATCGCCGAAATTGAGCGCAAAAAGCCTTCCGATGCTTCAGCGGATTACATCAAGACGATTTCAGTGAGTTCTTCGATGGGACCTGGAGTTTGGGTCAAATACAAGGACGAGGAGTAGAATATGGCAATGCTTGCAAAAAAAATCCAGCCGGCGAAAACCGCCGCGATTGAGGCCGCCAAAAAAACTCTCGGCGAATACAACGACTTTATCTTTACCGAATATCGCGGCATGACTGTCGAGCAGATTACTAGACTGCGCGACAAACTCCGCGAAAAAGACAGCGTTGTAAAAGTTATCAAAAATAACTTCGCGCGCATCGCTTTCGAGGGAATGGACGCTGCGAATGTTTCCGAATACCTCAAAGGTCCTACTGCCATCGCGATGGCAAAGCAGGATTCCAACGAAACGGCGAAGATTTTGTATGATTTCGCACAGGAAGTGCCCGCGCTCAAAATCAAAGGCGCGTTGGTGAACAAAGAGATTTACGATGCGGCGAAAACCGAAGCGTATTCGAAAGTTCCTGGCAAAAATCAGCTTATCGCAATGCTTATGTCTGCGATCAATGGACCGACGCAAAAACTCGCCGCCACGTTGCAGGCTTACGTTGAAAAGCTGGAAAAAGAAGGCGGCGCGCCTGCTTCAAAAGCGGAAGCCGCTCCTGCTGAAGCCCCAAAAACGGAGGCTTCACCTGCGGCTGATGCAAGTGCTCCCGCCGCCGCGGAAACTCCGGCTGCCGAGGCTGCGCCTCAGGCTTAAATTTAAAATTGAATTTTGTCTGCGTTTTGCGCGGCGAAATTCAGGGGCAATGAATTTTCGTTGTTCCAAACGCGGTCAGGCTTCGTTCGCTGCTGACTGTCCGCGTAAATATCGGGACTTGTTCCCCGCGCCGCTTGTGCGGCATGAAATTAATTTTTTATGGAGAAGACAATGGCAGCATTAACAAACGAACAGATTTTGGACGCGATTGCGTCAATGACAGTTCTGGAAGCCTCAGAATTGGTAAAGGCGATGGAAGAAAAATTCGGTGTAACAGCCGCTGTTGCTGTCGCCGCCGCTCCTGGAGCCGCCGCCGCTGGCGCGCCCGCAGAAGAGCAGACCGAATTCTCAGTTTCTTTGGACAGCTTTGACGCGGCAAAGAAAATCGGAGTTATCAAAGCAGTCAAGGCTCTTACAAACCTCGGTTTGGGCGAAGCGAAGGCTTTGGTGGAAGGCGCGCCGAAAGTCATCAAGGAAGGCTTGAGCAAGGCCGATGCCGACAAGTGGATTGCCGATATCGAAGCTGCCGGCGGAAAGGCTTCCAAGAAATAATACGGTTTCGAGAAAATTCGCATTTGGCGTGGCATGATTTTTCCGCGCCGCTTGCGAGTTATTGCGAAAATCGTATCGGGCTTTTCGCCTTACGAAAGGCTCGACAATTTTAAAAAATAATTGAAGTTGTTCCAAAAAATTGGAACGAACAAGCGAAGTTCGCGGCGGAATCTTTCGTGCTGTGAGGAGTTTCCTCATGTAGCGGAGGTTTTGACCGCGCCACGCTTTTTTAGGGGAAAAAATGTTCGCGAAGAGCCGGACAATCAACCGTAAATATTACGGCAAGGACATCAAGTCTTCGATGGATGTCCCAAATCTAATCGATATTCAAACTTCATCGTATGAATATTTCCTTCAAAAAGAAAAATTGGACAAGGGCGAGCCGCTGGAAAATCAGGGTTTGCAGGAAGCTTTTCTTTCAACTTTTCCAATTGAAAGCGCGAACGGCGATATGTCGTTGGAATTTGAATCCTATACTTTGGATGAATCCGAAAGCAAATTCACCGAATTGGAATGCAAGCAAAAAGGCTTGACTTATTCCGTTCCGCTCAAAGCGCGAATAAATTTGAACTTCAAAGACACGGGCGCAATCTTGCAAAAAGACATTTACATGGGCGACATTCCGCTTATGACGCCGCGTGGAACTTTCATTATAAATGGCGCGGAGCGCGTCGTCGTTTCGCAGATTCACCGTTCGCCTGGCGTAATTTTCAATCACGACAAGGGCGTTTGGGCAAGCCGCATCATTCCGTACCGAGGCTCGTGGCTGGAATTTGAAATCGACCAAAAAAAGGAATTGATTTTCGCCAAAATCGACCGAAAGAAAAAAATTCTCGGAACGATTTTCCTGCGCGCGCTCGGATTTGAAAGCCGCGAAGAAATCATCGATGTTTTCTATGATACTGAAAAGGCTTCTGTGAAGGACAATGCCGCCACGCGCGAAGGCTTGGTGAATCGCATTTTGTCCAAGGCGGTTTTTGTCAAGGACGCGGATTCCGGTGAAGAGAAAAAACTTTTCCCGGCGGGCGCGCGGCTTCATCCGCACGACATCGACGATTTGATTGCCAACGGAATCAAGGAAATTCAAGTAATCAAATTTGACAGCCGCAAAAATCCCGAAAACAAGGACGAAAGGAATTCTTCGCTTGATTCTGAAATCATCATAAATTGCTTTGAGCGCGAGGAAATCAAGTACGCCAAAGAAGGTTCGGAAAGCGACGAGCCGACAAAAGAAGAGGCTTTGAGCACAGTTTACAGCGTGCTTTTGCCTGGCGAGCCGATTACCGTGGAAAACGCCGAAAAGGATTTGAATTCGATGTTCTTCACGTCGCGCCGCTATGATTTGGGACGTGTGGGACGCTACAAGCTCAACAAAAAATTCGACTACAATCCGCCGAAGGACGACACAGTTCTCACGAAAGAGGACATCACGAACACGATGAAATTCCTCATCAAAGTTTACATCGGCGAAGAGGCGCGCGACGACATCGACCATTTGGGCAACCGCCGCATCCGAAGCGTCGGCGAATTGATGACGAATCAAATCAAAACTTCGTTCGCTCGAATGGAACGAATTGCCAAAGAGCGAATGGGCGCGAAAGACAATGAAACGATAAAGCCTCAGGATTTGATTTCTTCCAAGCCGATTATCGCGGCGATAAAAGAATTTTTCGGCTCGTCTCAGCTTTCGCAATTCATGGATCAAATCAATCCGCTTGCGGAACTTACGCACAAACGCCGCTTGAACGCGCTCGGACCGGGCGGTCTTTCCCGCGACAGGGCAGGATTCGAAGTGCGCGATGTTCATTATTCGCATTACGGACGAATGTGCCCGATTGAAACGCCGGAAGGCCCGAACATCGGACTTATCGTCTCGCTCGCGATTTATACGCGCGTCAACGAATACGGATTTTTGGAAGCGCCTTATCGTAAAATCGAAAAAGGCAAGGCGACGAACAAAATCGAATATCTTTCGGCGATGGACGAAGACAAATATTACATCGGTCAAGTAAGCGAAGGAATGAAAAACGACGGTTCGTTCGCTACGGATATGATTTCGTGCCGAAGACGCGGCGATTATACCACTCGTTCGCCAAAAGACGTTCAGTATATGGACGTTTCTCCGCGTCAGGTAATTTCTGTTTCCGCCGCATTGATTCCGTTCCTTGAGCACGACGACGCAAACCGCGCTTTGATGGGCTGTAACATGCAGCGTCAGGCAGTGCCGCTTTTGTTCCCCGAGCCGCCTTATGTCGGCACTGGAATGGAGCAAAAATGCGCCTACGATTCTGGCGTTTTGGTGAAAGCCGCTCGCGTGGGCGAAGTGGTCAAAGTTACGAGCGAATGCGTTTCGATAAAGCCCGAAGGCGCGAAGCGCGGCGAAATCGACGAATATCCGCTTCTCAAATATCAGCGCACGAACAACGACACTTGCAACCATCAGCGTCCGACAGTCGAAGTGGGCGAAAAAGTCGATGCTGGCGCGGTGATTGCCGACGGTCCTGCGACATTTAACGGCGAGCTTGCTTTGGGACGAAACATTCTCGTAGGATTCGTTCCGTGGAACGGCTACAATTATGAAGATGCCGTTCTCATCAGCCAGCGAATCGTAAAAGAAGATATGTATACTTCGATTCACATCAAGGAATTTTCTACGGAAATTCGTGAAACGAAGCTCGGACCTGAAAAAATTACGCGCGATGTTCCGAACACTGCCGAAAAGAATCTCGACAATTTGGACGCGGAAGGAATCATTCGCATTGGCGCGAAAGTTCGTTCTGGCGATGTTTTGGTGGGAAAAGTCACGCCGAAAAGTGAAGCCGAAACCACGCCCGAATTCAAGTTGCTCAATTCGATTTTCGGCGAAAAGGCGAAGGAAGTGCGCGACACGTCTTTGCGCGTTCCGCACGGCGTGGAAGGCGTTGTAATCGACATTCAGCGGCTCAAGCGCAGCGAAGGCGACGATCTCAATCCGGGCGTTGATCAGGTTGTAAAAGTC
The DNA here is from genome assembly GCA_014804005.1 of Treponema sp. GTDB lineage: Bacteria > Spirochaetota > Spirochaetia > Treponematales > Treponemataceae > Treponema_D. Next base: position 61,768 of record JAAVAP010000018.1, read on the forward strand.
ATGATTGCCAACAAGCGAAAACTTCGCGAGGGCGACAAAATGGCCGGTCGCCATGGAAACAAAGGTGTCGTTTCGCGAATCCTTCCCGAAGAGGACATGCCGTATTTGGAAGACGGAACTCCGCTTGACGTTTGCTTGAATCCGCTTGGCGTTCCTTCGCGAATGAATATCGGACAGATTATGGAATCGGAATTGGGAATTGCCGGAAAATATTTGGGACAATTCTTTGAATCGCCGGTTTTCCAGTCGCCGAGCCAGGAGCAGATTGCCAAAAAGCTTGAGGAAGCGGGACTTTCCAAGGATTGTAAGCAGGTTGTCCGCGACGGACGCACCGGCGAGCCTTTCGTAAATCCGATTTTCGTCGGTGTAATTTACTATATGAAACTCCATCACTTGGTTGACGACAAAATGCATGCGCGTTCCACAGGACCTTATTCTTTGGTTACGCAGCAGCCGCTCGGCGGAAAGGCGCAGTTCGGCGGCCAGCGTCTCGGCGAAATGGAAGTGTGGGCGCTCGAAGCGTACGGCGCGGCGAACACGTTGCAGGAAATGATGACAATCAAATCCGACGATATGAATGGCCGTTCCAAAGTTTACGAAGCGATTGTAAAAGGCGAGCCTTCCACGCCGGCGGGAGTTCCCGAATCGTTCAACGTTTTGGTGCAGGAATTGCGAGGCTTGGCTTTGGATTTTACTATCTATGATGCAAAGGGCAAGCAAATCGCGCTCACTGAACGCGACCAAGAATTGATTGACAAGGCGGCTTCCGGATTTGACAAGGAAGTGTAAAGGCACGGCTTTGTCTTTCGGAATGGTCGGATTTTTAGTTGTTTAAAATAGGCGGCTTGATAAGTCGCTTGTTTTGAACACAGTTTGCGTTGGAAATTAACGGAGGAAAATATCAATGCGTGATATTCAGGATTTTGACAGCATAAAAATAAAACTAGCGTCGCCCGATACCGTCCGCGCGTGGTCTTATGGCGAAGTGAAAAAGCCCGAAACAATAAATTACCGCACATTGCGCCCCGAGCGCGAAGGACTTTTTTGCGAGCGCATTTTCGGCACTACAAAAGAATGGGAATGCTATTGCGGCAAATTCAAATCGATTCGATACAAGGGCATAATCTGCGATCGTTGCGGCGTTGAAGTCACTCATTTCAAAGTGCGCCGCGAGCGCACAGGTCACATAGAATTGGCCGCGCCTGTGAGCCACATTTGGTATTACAGAAGCGTTCCCAGCCGAATGGGACTTTTGCTTGATTTGCAGGTTGCCGCGTTGCGAAGCGTTTTGTACTATGAAAAATACATCGTCATCGATGCGGGCGACACCGATCTCAAAAAAATGGAGCTTCTCAACGAAGACGAATATCGCGAAGCGCAGGAACGCTACGGCGGTTCGTTTACGGCGGGCATGGGCGCGGAAGCGATAAAGACGCTTTTGGACGGCTTGGATTTGGACGCGCTCGCTTCTGAACTCCGCGCGAAGATGATTGAAAAAGGTGCGAAAAGCGACAAGCGTCTTTTGAAGCGAATCGAAATCGTGGAAAATTTCCGCTCGTCCGGGAACAAAGCTTCTTGGATGATTTTGGAAGTGATTCCCGTGATGCCGCCTGAATTGCGCCCGATGGTTCAGTTGGACGGCGGTCGTTTTGCGACGAGCGACTTGAATGATTTGTATCGCCGCGTCATCAACCGCAACAATCGCCTAAAAAGGCTTTTGCAGCTTTCCGCTCCCGACATCATTATACGCAACGAAAAACGAATGTTGCAGGAAGCCGTGGATTCTTTGTTCGACAATTCAAAGCGCAAGCGAATCGTAAAAGGCGCATCGAATCGTCCGCTCAAATCCATCAGCGACATGATAAGGGGAAAGCAGGGACGTTTCCGCCAAAATCTTCTCGGAAAGCGCGTCGATTATTCTGGACGTTCGGTTATCGTCGTTGGACCTGAATTGAAGCTTTGGCAGTGCGGACTTCCCACGAAAATGGCGCTTGAACTTTTCAAGCCGTTCATTATGAAACGCTTGATGGACAAGGAAGTCGTTTTCAATTTGAAAAAGGCGAAACTTCTTGTGGAACAGGAAGCTCCCGAAGTTTTCAGCGTTTTGGACGAAGTTGTGAGTGAGCATCCAGTCATGCTGAACCGCGCGCCGACTTTGCACCGCTTGGGAATCCAGGCGTTCGAGCCGGTTTTGGTGGAAGGCAAGGCAATCAAATTGCATCCGCTTGCTTGCAAGGCGTTCAACGCGGACTTTGACGGCGACCAGATGGCGATTCACGTTCCGCTCACTCAGGCGGCGCAAATGGAATGCTGGACATTGATGCTTTCGGTGCGAAACTTGCTCGACCCTGCGAACGGAAATACAATCGTTTATCCTTCTCAGGACATGGTTTTGGGAATCTACTATATGACTTCCGTCAAGCCCAATGCGCGTGGAACGGGAAAGCGATTTTCTTCCGCCGATGAAGTGCGAATGGCAGCCGAATGCGGCAACATTGAATGGCAGGCTAGTGTCAAAGTTCCCGCTCCGAAAGACGCGCTTGTCGTGGATCCTTCGAAAGATCCCGACTTCAAAAAAGGCGACTTGATTGAAACTACTGCGGGAATGCTTGCTTTCAATGACGCGATGCCCGACGAAGTGAATTATGTGAACAGGCAATATGGCGACAAAGAATTGCGCGCGATGATCGAAAAAGTCTACCACGAAAAAGGTCCGTGGCTCACGATAAAAATGCTCGACGCAATCAAAGCCGTCGGCTATCAAAACGCCACGTTCTACGGCGCGACTCTTTCTATGGACGACATTTTGATTCCACCCGAAAAGAAAGAAATGGTTGCCAAAGCCAATGAGCAAGTCGAAGGAATCGTGCGCCTTTATTCCGAAGGTCAGCTTACGGAAGACGAACGCTATAACCGCGTAACCGACATTTGGCAGCGCACGAACGAAAATCTCACAAAATTGATGATGGACAATTTGGCGAAAGACAAGGACGGATTCAACACGATTTACATGATGGCAAAATCCGGCGCGCGCGGATCGCCGAAGCAGATTTCGCAATTGGCGGCAATGCGTGGTTTGATGGCAAAGCCGAATGGCGACATCATCGAACTTCCTGTCCGCTCGAATTTCTACGAAGGACTTTCGGTCATCGAATTCTTCATTTCCACGAACGGTGCGCGCAAAGGTCTTTCCGACACCGCGCTTAAAACCGCCGACGCAGGTTACATGACGCGCCGCCTTGTCGATGTCGCGCAAGATGTCGTAATCAACGAAGAAGATTGCGGCACGATAAACGGAATCGACTACGCGGCCATCAAGGACGGCGATGAAATCACCGAGCGGCTTTCCGACCGAATTGTCGGACACTTTACGATTGAGCGCGTGGTTCACCCGATTACAGGCGAAGTTCTTTGCGACGTGAATCAATACATCGACGAAGAGCTTGCCAAAAAAATCGAAGAAGCCGGCGTTGAAAAAGTGAAACTCCGAACGGTTCTTACCTGCGAATCAAAGCATGGCGTTTGCGTAAAATGCTACGGAAAGAATTTGGCGCGAAACAAAATCGTCGAAATCGGCGAGGCGGTGGGAATCGTCGCCGCGCAGTCAATCGGTCAGCCTGGAACTCAGCTTACGTTGCGCACATTCCATGCGGGTGGCGCGGCTTCGAAAGTTACTCAGGACAACAATATCGTTCTCAAATTCCCCGCGATTATCGGAAACATTGAAGGAAATTCCGTAAAGAAAGACGGAAACGCTTTGTTCACGCGCAAAGGAAAAATGGTCGTTACGCGCATAATCGACCGCGCCGAAATCGAAAAAGGCGCGAAACTTTTGGTCAAAGATGATGCGCGCGTTCTAAAGGGAACGGAATTGATTGGCGGCAAGGATTCAAAATTCGTCGCAAAAGAAAATGGGCACATTGTCATTAAAGACAAAATGCTTTATCTTTGCGGCAGCGATCAAATCGTTGAAATCGCGAACGGTTCTGCGATGCAAGTTTTCACGGGACAAATCGTGGAAGCCAACGCCATAATCGGAACATTGCTTGATCCTTATTCCGAGCCAATCATCGCGGAGCAGACAGGTTACGTTCATTTTGAAGACATCCAAGCCGGAGTTACGCTGGAAGAAGAAGTGGACCAGCAGACTGGAAACACGACGCGAAAAATCAGCTCGCTCCATTTGGACACAAAGCAGCCCCGAGTTTACATTACGGATGAAGCCGGAAACGAATTGGGAAGCTACTTCTTGCCCGCTGGTGCGGAACTCCCGCCCGAAATCGAGGACAAGCAGCCAATCAAAGAAGGCGACATCATCGCGAAAATGCCCAAAGAAGCCGCGAAGTCCGATGACATCACCGGCGGTTTGCCGCGCGTTTCGGAATTGTTCGAAGCCCGCAAGCCTTCTTCGCCAAGCGTCTTGAGTCAGATTTCAGGCACAGTAAAATTCAAGGATATCAAAAAAGGCAAGCGCGTCATCACCGTCGAAGACAAGTATGGTCGAGTTTTCGAGCACCTTGTTCCTATGTCCAAACGAATGCTTGTTCGCGACGGCGACAAAATCGAGGCGGGCGAGCCGCTTTGCGATGGACAGCCAAGTCCCCACGACATTCTTGCGATTTTGGGCGAAAACGCGCTTCAAAATTATTTGATGGACGAAATCCAGCAAGTTTATCGCGCGCAAGGCGTAAGCATCAACGACAAGCATATCGGAATTATCGTGCGCCAAATGTTGCGCAAAGTGGAAATCGTTGCCGTCGGCGACACGTCCTTCATCTTTGGTCAGCAGGTGAACAAATATCGATTCCACGAAGAAAATGCCCGCGTGATTGCGGACGGCGGACAGCCAGCAATCGGCCGCCCGATGTTCCAAGGAATTACGAAGGCTTCGCTCAATGTGGATTCGTTCATTTCTGCGGCTTCATTCCAGGAAACCACGCGCGTTCTCACAAACGCCGCGATTTCGGGATCTACGGATTCGTTGCACGGAATCAAAGAAAACGTCGCGATTGGACACATGATTCCGGCTGGAACGGGCATAAGGAATTATCGTGGCGTGAAAGTCTATGACGACAGTGACATGGATTTGGACGCGCAGATGGAAGAAATTTTGGAGCAGCGACGCATCGAAAAAGAGCTTGAAGCCAGGGAGCAGGAAGAACGCGAGCGCGCAGCCGCGGCCGCCGCTCTTGAGATGGGCGAAGAGCAAGACTGATACGTGCTGCTTTTATTTTGATTTTTTTCGCTTTTGTCGAGAATCCTCTTGACTAAAACGCGAAAAATTAGTTAAACTATAATGCGCTTTTTGCAAAATACGAATCGCGCTGGGTTTGAATTTCGCCGAGGTGCTGCTCGGTAAAAAATAGGAGTTTTGAAGGAATGCCTACAATAAACCAATTGATTAGACAGAGGCGTAAGTCGGCTACAAAAAAGACCAAATCCCCCGCACTTGAGTCTTGCCCGCAGAAACGCGGCGTTTGTACGCGCGTTATGACTGTTACGCCCAAAAAGCCGAACTCGGCGTTGCGAAAAGTTGCCCGTGTTCGCTTGAGCAATGGAATCGAAGTTACCGCATATATTCCGGGAATCGGACATAACTTGCAGGAACACTCGGTGGTTTTGATTCGCGGAGGTCGTGTAAAAGACCTTCCTGGTGTGCGCTATCACATCATCCGCGGAACAAAAGATACTCTCGGCGTAGAAGGTCGCAAGCGCGCCCGTTCTAAATACGGCGCGAAAAAGCCGAAGGCATAATGGAGGATTAAGATGGGAAGACACAAGAAATCAGTCAACCGCCCGATTGTGCCGGACGCGAAATACAACAGCAAGACGGTTTCAAAATTCGTGACGCGAATGATGCTTGACGGCAAGAAAAGCATTTGCACGACAATCATCTACGACGCGATGGATCGTCTCAAGAAAAAGACGGACAAAGATCCGCTCGAAGTTTTCTTGAAGGCGTTGGACAATGTGAAGCCGCAGGTGGAAGTAAAATCCCGCCGCGTCGGTGGCGCGACATATCAAGTTCCGGTTGAAATCCGTGATGCCCGCAAAGAAGCGTTGGCGATGCGATGGATCATCGATGCCGCCCGCAAGCGCAACGGACACGGAATGGCCGACACGCTCAGCGCTGAATTGATGGACGCGTACAACAACACTGGCACTGCGTACAAGAAAAAGGAAGACACCCACAAGATGGCCGAGGCGAACAAAGCCTTCGCGCACTATCGTTGGTAGCTTTCAATTAGAGATGAAAAGCAAAAAAACCGCCGAAAGGCGGTTTTTTTTTTGTGAGAAGAACGGACATTAAGACTTATCCATGCCATATTCAAAATAATGAAGCAATTGCATCTTTTGACGACTCTTTTAGGGAGTCCGTACGAAAGATACTATTTTTTGGATGCTTTGCGGAGTTTTTGCATTGCAAATATCAATATTTTGAAATACTTTGCGCAAAAGGTTTTGGGTTTTTTCCAAAGTTGCATTTGTCCTTTGCAGTGAGTCTCAATGCGCGCAAAATCCGTCCGAAAAAAAAACAAAGAATCTCAATATTTTTTTAAATTTGCTATTGACCCAATTTTCGAATTTTGTTATACTTTCCAAACCTATCTTTGCAAGATGGGTGGTTCTTTGAGTGTCAGGCTGAATTTTTTCAGGCGGAATCGTAAAGCTATTAAAAAATTGCATGCAAACTTTTTTTAATTTCAGATTTTCGCGGCTCAAGAATGAAATGCGTCGTTGTCAATGGCGCAAGGAAATTGCATCTTGAGTTTCTGTTGTGGCGAAATGCCATGGGCTCTTGGTGCCAAACCAGTTGTCAAGCGATGCTTTGACGGTGATGGTGGTGTCGGCCAAATCGTTCCGAAATGATGGAGCGTTAAAACCTTTCCATTCTCACAGTCATTCACCGCAATAAAAAGATGTGTATGCGAATTCGCGTTTTTTCTTTGAAAGGGCGCGGATTCTGGCTTAAAGTGCAGCACACAAAATATTTTTTTTAATGTCAGCATTTTGGATGATGCCGACAAGGAGAAAAACATGGCAAAGGAGAAGTTCGAAAGAACCAAACCTCACATGAACGTTGGTACTATTGGTCACGTAGACCATGGTAAGACAACTTTGTCAGCGGCTATCACTATGTACTGCGCAAAAAAGTATGGTGATAAAGCTCTCAAGTACGATGAAATCGACAACGCCCCGGAGGAGAAAGAGCGCGGTATTACGATCAATACTCGCCACCTCGAGTATCAGTCTGAAAAGCGCCACTACGCGCACATCGACTGCCCCGGTCATGCCGACTACATCAAGAACATGATTACCGGCGCGGCTCAGATGGACGGCGCGATTCTCGTTATCGCGGCTACTGATGGTCCGATGGCTCAGACAAAGGAGCACCTTTTGCTCGCTCGCCAGGTTGGCGTTCCGAAGATCGTGGTTTTCCTCAACAAAGTTGACCAGCTCGACGGCGATATGGAAATGCTCGAGCTCGTTGAGAGCGACGTTCAAGATCTTTTGCAGAAGTACGGCTATCAGGCCGAAACTCCGATTATCAAGGGTTCTGCGTTCAAGGCTTTGAACGAAGACAGCGACCCTGCCAATACAAAATGCATCGAAGAATTGCTCGTCGCTATGGACAGCTGGTTTGATGATCCTGTTCGCGATGAAGCCAAGCCGTTCTTGATGCCGATTGAAGACATCTTCACGATTTCAGGACGCGGAACGGTCGTTACTGGTCGTATTGAACGCGGTGTCGTAAACATGGGCGACAACGTTGAAATCGTTGGAATCCGCCCCACGGCTAGCACAACTGTAACTGGCATCGAAATGTTCCAGAAGACTTTGGATCAGGGAATTCCTGGCGACAATGTTGGTATTCTTCTCCGCGGTATTGACAAAAAAGATGTCGTTCGTGGACAGGTTTTGGCCGCGCCGAAGTCAATCAATCCGCATACAAAATTTGAAGCGCAGATTTACGTTCTTACCGAAGCCGAAGGCGGACGCCACAGCCCGTTCTTCACGGGGTATCGCCCTCAGTTCTATTTCCGCACGACGGACATCACCGGAACTGTTGAATTGGAAGCGGGCGTTGATATGGTAAAACCCGGCGACAACGTTAAGATTGTCGGCGAGCTCATCCACCCGATCGCTATGGACGAAGGTCTTAAACTTGCTATCCGCGAAGGCGGACGCACGATCGCTTCTGGCCAGGTTGTAAAAATTATAGCTTAGAATAATATCCGGGTCGAGGCCGTTCGCGGCTTCGGCTTGGATTGTTTTGGAGGAATTCAATGGCCAACGGTAAGATTCGAGTCAAGCTTCGCGCGTTTGATGTGGAGTTGATCGATCAAAGTGCTAAAGCCATCGTGCAGACGGTGCAAAAGGCGGGGGCAAAGGTCGCAGGGCCGATTCCGCTTCCTACAAGAATCAATAAGGTAACGGTGCTTCGTTCGCCACACGTCAACAAAAAGTCGCGCGAGCAATTCGAAATGCGTACGCATAAGCGTCTTATTGACATCTTGAATCCTTCTTCGGACGTAATGGATTCGCTGATGAAGCTTGAGCTTCCTGCCGGTGTTGATGTAGAAATTAAGCAATAATCTTCGGATTTTGCGACAGCTTCGGCTGCAAATAATCAGGTACGGTCCCCTTGGATCTGGGATGGCGGCCTAGAGGAGTTTTTCAGATGAAAGGTCTGATTGGAAAAAAATTGGGCATGACCCAGGTCTTTGACGAAAGCGGCAACTTGACACCAGTTACCGTGATCCAGGTCGAGCCTAATACGGTCGTCGCCACAAGAACAAAAGAAAACAATGGCTACGAAGCCGTTGTTTTGGGCGTGGGCGATTTGAAGCCCCATAAAGTAACAAAGCCCTATGCAGGACAGTTTTCCGAAGGCGTTACCCCGAAAAGAACTTTGAAAGAATTTCGCGATTTTGACGGCGAAGTGAAAATCGGCGACCAGTTCGGCGTGGAACTTTTCGACAAGACGCGTTTTTTGGATGTTACCGCCAATTCAAAAGGACGGGGCTTTCAGGGCGTAATGAAAAGATGGGGATTTCACGGAGGACGCAAGACTCACGGTTCTAAATTCCATCGCGAGCCGGGCGGCACTGGACAGTGTACCACCCCTGGACACACCTTTAAGAACACAAAGTTGCCTGGAAGAATGGGCAATGTCCGTGTTACGGTGCAGAATCTTCGGATTGTGAAAATCGATCCCGAACTGAAGGTAATTCTCGTTCGCGGGGCAGTTCCCGGAACTCGCAACAGCACGCTGATCGTCAAGTCCGCGGTGAAAAAATAACGGCAGGAGAAGACAATGGAAAAGAAAGTCTATTCAGTCGATGGAAAAGAGCTGCGTACGATCAATTTGGACGACAACGTATTCGGCCTTCCGTTGAACGAAGATGTCATTTACTATGCCATCACAAACGAATTGGCAAATAAACGCGTTGGAACGGCTTGCACGAAAACCCGCGCGGAAGTGCACGGCTCCAACAAAAAGCCCTACAAGCAAAAGGGCACGGGAAACGCTCGCCGTGGTGACAAAAAGTCTCCGATTACGGTTGGCGGCGGTACGATTTTCGGGCCGAAGCCCCGCGATTATAGCTATGCGATTCCCAAAAAGGAAAAACGCCTTGCGATGAAGACGATTTTGAGCATGCAGGCGCAGAGCGACAGGCTCGTAGTCATCGAAGATTTTACGGTGCAGAGCGGCAAAACCAAGGATTTGGTGAAAATCCTCAACAATTTTGCCAAAAACACCCGCACCGTGGTGATTTTGAACGACATCGTTGACGAAGAAAACGTCGCCGAAGCCGAAAAAGACATTCGCGCGAACAATGCGTTGCTCAGGCGGGCGGGCGGCAACATTCCGACGCTCACGTTCCTTTCGTACAAGTGTCTTCGCGCCCATGACTTATTCTACGGACGCAAAATCATCTTGCTTGAAGGCGCGGCCAAAAATCTGAGCGGCTTTTATGCGGTACAAAGGGGGGCTAAATAATGATTGACTTCAACGACATTCTTATTGAGCCTGTGGTTTCTGAAAAGGCGACGATGTTGCGCGAACAGAACAAATATGTTTTTGTCGTGCGCCCTGATGCCACAAAAATTCAGATAAAAGAAGCGGTGAGAAAGCTTTTCAATGTAAAGGTTTTGTCCTGCACAACTATGAATGTGGTCGGAAAGAAAAAGCGCGTTCGCGGCACTTCCGGAACCACTGCTGGTTACAAAAAAGCCATTGTGCGTTTGGCGCAAGGCGAAACGATAGGCTTGTTCCAATAGAACAAGTTGCGGGGCCGTAAATCGGCTTGAGTTTGCTTCGAAAATCGACGTTCCGCGTCTTTTGGACGCGTCGCCGAAAATGAAGTCTTATGGGAGAAAAAGATGGCTCTAAAAGTTTTTAAGCCAATTACACCTGGTACACGCGGACGTGTTGACCTGCGCCGGGATGAACTGACATGCGACAAACCCGAAAAAAAATTGGTGTCAGGAAAAAAATCCAACGCAGGACGCGGAGCCGGCGGACGCATTGCGGTGCGTCACAAGGGCGGCGGTCACAAGCGCAGATACCGTGAGATTGATTTCAAGCGCAACAAGCACGGAATTCCTGGAACTGTTCATTCTATTGAATACGATCCGAATCGCAGTGCGAACATTGCTTTGATTTATTATGCAGATGGCGACAAACGCTACATCATCGCGCCGAAAGGTCTCACCGTCGGAATGAAAATCATGGCTGGCGAAAACGCCACGCCGACGGTCGGAAACGCTTTGCCGCTTGCCGCGATTCCTGTCGGATTTACGGTGCACAATATTGAATTGACGATTGGTCGTGGCGGACAGCTTGCACGCAGTGCCGGAGCGAGCGCGCTCATTTCCGCGAAAGAAGGCGATTATGTCACGATTAAGCTTCCTTCGAGCGAAATTCGACGCGTTCATGCGAAATGCTATGCCACAATCGGTGTGGTCGGCAACGAAGATCACATGAACGTTCAGCTTGGAAAGGCCGGACACAAACGTTGGATGGGCATCCGCCCGACTGTTCGCGGTATGGCGATGAACCCGGTCGATCACCCGCTTGGTGGTGGTGAAGGCGCTGGTAAGGGACGCAATCCGGTTACTCCATGGGGTCAGCCTTGTCGAGGTTACAAAACCCGCAACAAGCGCAAGACATCGAGCAGATTTATCATTTCGCGTCGAAAGAAGTAGCGTAGGAGATAATTGTGTCAAGATCTGTTAAAAAAGGGCCTTTCGTTGAAAAGTCGCTCTATAAAAAAGTAATTGAGTTGAATAAATCGGGAGCAAACGAGAAAAAACTCATCAAGACTTATTCTCGCGCTTCTACGATTATTCCTGAAATGGTCGGGACGACTATTTCTGTTCACAACGGCAAGTCATGGATTCCGGTTTATGTTACAGAAAACCTTGTTGGTCACAAGTTGGGCGAATTCGCTCCTACTCGTGTGTTCAGAGGACATGGCGGCACAGACAAAACTGCTGCTAAAAAATAGGTGGATATTATGGCAGAAACAAAAGGCTATGTAGCCACTTCGAAATTCTTGATTGCGTCTCCCACAAAGGTTCGCCCGGTGGCTCATGTAATCAGCAGAAAAACTTGTTCGCAGGCAATGTCAATTCTTGAGAACATGCCGCAGAAAGGCGCGCGTCTCATTCGCAAGACTTTGAAGTCTGCGGTGGCGAACGCTTTGTTTGCAGACGACAAGTTGGATGAAGATACGCTTTATGTCAAAGAAATTCGCATTGACGAAGGTCCGAGGCTCAAGCGAGTTTGGTTTCGCGCACGCGGTCGTGCCGATCAATTGCTCAAGCGTATGTGTCATATCACCGTTACGGTTGCTGAAAAGGCGGGAGAATAAGAATGGGACAGAAAGTTAATCCGATTGGTTTGCGCCTTGGAATCAACAAGACTTGGCAATCCCGCTGGTATGCCGATCCTCGTGAATACGCGGATTTGGTTTTGGAAGATTTCAAAATCCGAAAGTTGATTTCGGAACTTCCTGAATGCAAGGGCGCGGATATTGCCGAAGTCGAAATCGTGCGCCATCCGCAGCGAGTGATGATTGTGATTCACACGGCTCGCCCTGGCGTAATCATCGGCGTGAAAGGCGCGACAATTGAAAAAATCAGTGCCGACATTCAAAAGCAGCTGACAAAAAAAGTTCAGATTAAAATCAAGGAAATCAAACGTGCTGATTTGAACGCTTCCTTGATCGCGCAGAATATCGGCAGACAGCTTATGGGTCGCGGCTCGTTCCGCAAGGCTTTGAAGCAGTCTACTGCGAACGCCATGCGCGCTGGCGCACAGGGAATCAAAATTCGCTTGGCCGGACGACTTGGCGGCGCGGAAATGAAGAGGACAGAGGAACACAAGGAAGGACGAGTTCCTCTCCATACATTGCGTTCGGACATTGACTATGGAACATACGAGGCGCTCACGACTTATGGCAAAATCGGCATAAAAGTTTGGGTGTTCAACGGAATGAACTATGGTCGTGAACAGAATGAAGATGCGGGTCAGATGGTGAGAAAGCCAAATCGCGACCGTCCGCAGCGTCCTTCTGATAAGTCTGCGTCTGGCGAAAGCCGGGCAAAAGATACTGTCGCAAAGGCAAGGAGTTAGACGATGCCTCTCGCACCAAAAAGAGTAATGCACCGAAAAGTGCAGCGCGGTAGGGCACATGGTTTTGCTACGCGCGATAATCACGTTGACTTTGGCGATATAGCTCTTGTTGTGATGGAATCGACGTGGCTCAACGCTCGCGTAATCGAAGCGTGCCGCGTTGCCATCAACAGAAAGCTTGAACGCAAAGGTAAAGTTTGGATTCGAGTTTTTCCCGACAAGCCGATTTCAAAAAAGCCGGCTGAAGTTCGCATGGGAAAGGGAAAAGGCTCGCCGGAATTTTGGGCGGCCAATCTCAAGCCCGGAATGATTTTGTTTGAAGTTGGCGGAGTTGACATCAAATTGGCGGAGCAGGCGCTTCGCCTTGCTGCCAGCAAATTGCCGGTGGTGACAAAAGTCGCATACCGCCCGACGCAGGACTAGGAGGAATAAGATGGCAGACAAAAAGAAAAAGACAAATTACCAAGAACTGTCTTATTCCGAATTGGTTTCGCGCCGCGATGAACTCAAGAAAAAATACATGGAGTTTAGATTCAAAATGGTTCTTTCCCATGTAGACAATCCAATGGAAAAACGCGCGATGCGCAAGGAAATTGCTCGCCTGAACACGTTTATCCACCAGCGCGACCTTGCACAAAAATTCGGGGCCGTTGCGGGTAACAAGTAGGAGTTGACACATGGCAGAAACACAGGAAAAGGCTAAAAGTGGCAAGCGTTCTTATGTTGGACTTGTAACGAGCGACAAAATGGACAAAACCATCGTCGTTTCAATTTCGACAAAGCGAATGGATCCGCTTTACAAAAAATATGTTTCCAGAACCAAAAAGTGCAAGGCTCACGACGAAAGGAATGAAGCGCACATTGGCGATACGGTAAAAATTGTTGAATGTCGTCCGCTTAGCAAAGACAAGTGTTGGCGTCTGGTACAAATCGTCGAACGGGCGAAGTAAGGAGTTTAGGTTATGATTCAAATGCAAACTTGTATGACAGTAGCCGACAACTCGGGCGCCAAGATTGCCCAGTGCATCAAGGTGCTTGGCGGAACTCGCCGTCGCTATGCTGGCATCGGAGACATCGTTGTGGTGGCCGTAAAAGACGCGATTCCCACTTCGACAATCAAAAAGGGCGCGATTAAAAAGGCCGTCATCGTTCGTCAGGCAAAAGAATATCGCCGCCCGGATGGAACTTACATCCGATTTGACGACAACGCTTGCGTCATCGTTGACGATTCCAAAAATCCCGTCGGCAAGCGCATTTTCGGACCCGTCGCCCGCGAGCTTCGTGAAAAAGATTTCATGAAGATTATTTCGCTTGCGCCGGAAGTTCTGTAAGGAGCATTGTTATGGTTAAGAACGTGAACGTTGGAAAAAAGAAATTCAAGATTCATAAGGGCGATACAGTTCAAGTGCTTTCCGGAAAGGACAAGGGCAAGCAGGGCGAAATCGTCCGCATGGTTACCAAAAAAGATGCGGTAATTGTGTCGGGTTTGAATCTCGTGAAAAAAGCCGTGAAGAGGCGAAGTCAGCAAGATCAAGGTGGAATCATCGAAATCGAAGCGCCGCTTCATGTTTCAAAAGTGGGCATCGTTTGCAAAAAATGCAACCGCCCAGTTAGAATCGGTTATAAGTTTGACGGCGACAAGAAAATTCGCGTCTGCCGCAAATGTGGAGAAGCGTTGTAATGGCAAATTATGTACCCCGGCTTAAGAAAGTCTACAAAGAAACTATCGCGCCCGAACTCTTCAAAGAGATGGGCTACAAAACTCCTATGCAGATTCCTCAAGTGAAAAAAATTGTGGTAAGCATGGGCGTGGGCGAAGCTCTCGGAAATAAGAAACTTCTTGATGCCGCAGTTGCTGACCTGACACAAATCACGGGACAGAAAGCGGTCAAGACAAAGGCAAAGAAAAGCATTGCCAACTTTAAACTCCGAGCGGGCGCAGAAATTGGTGCGATGGTAACGTTGCGCGGAACAATTATGTACGAATTTTTGGATCGCCTTATCAACGTCGCGTTGCCGCGCGTCAAGGATTTTCGCGGAATCAAAGCCACAGGTTTTGACGGACACGGAAATTTTTCATTGGGAATTACGGAGCAAATCATTTTTCCTGAAATCGACTTCGACAAAATTACGAAAATTTCGGGAATGAATGTTACTATCGTAACGAGCGCGAGAACAGACAGCGAGGCTCGCGCCTTGCTCACGAAGTTCAATATGCCGTTCAGAAAGTAAGCGAGGAGTTATGGCTAAGAAATCGATGATAATCAAGGCGCAGCGCACACCGAAATACCGCACAAGGCAGTATAATAGGTGTCAGATTTGCGGTCGTCCGCGAGGCTATCTGCGCAAGTTCAAGATGTGCCGCATTTGCTTCCGCAAGTATGCGAGTGAAGGTTTGTTACCTGGTGTAACAAAGTCAAGTTGGTAGGGTAGGAGAATAGAAATGAGTGTTTCAGATCCCGTAGCAGATATGCTTACAAAAATTCGCAATGCGACGAATGCCCGCCACGGAAAAGTGGATATTCCCGCGTCAAAATTGAAATTGGAAATTGTAAAAATCCTGAAAACTGAAGGCTACATCAAAAACTTCAGAAAGGTTCAGGAAGAAGGAAAGAATATCATCCGCATTTTCCTCAAATATGACGATATGAATAATCCTGTGATTCACGGCTTGGAAAAAATATCCACGCCAGGTCGCCGAATTTATTCAGGTTATAAGGATCTGCCCCGCGTCCACAATGGATACGGTTCAGTGATTGTTTCGACGTCTTCCGGAGTGACCACTGGTAAAAAAGCCACGGAAAAAATGGTTGGCGGCGAATTGGTCTGCAAAGTTTGGTAACGGGAGGTAAAAATGTCTAAAGTTGGAAAGCTTCCCGTGGCCGTTCCTGCGGGCGTAAACGTAACAATCAACGGAAACGAAATCAGCGTAAAAGGTCCGAAAGGCGAATTGAGCCAAACTTTCAGCCCGAACATCGAAGTGGCTTTTGAAAACGGCGAAATCGTCGTCAAGACGAAAAACACAAGCCGCCAGGCCAACGCCGACCACGGTTTGTATCGCGCCCTCATCAATAATATGGTGACTGGCGTTTCCGCAGGATTTTCAAAATCGCTCATCATAACGGGCGTTGGTTATCGCGCGGAAGTCAAGGGCGAGGAACTCGTGATGAATCTTGGATATTCCACAGATTTTATCGCGATGATTCCCAAAGGGCTTTCGGTTGCAACCGACCCGAACGGACGTGTTACAGTGAGCGGAATCGACAAGCAGCAAGTTGGCGAATTCTGTGCGCAAATTCGGAAGTTGAGAAAACCCGAGCCGTATAAAGGCAAGGGCATTCGCTACGAAACAGAAATCATCAGACGCAAAGTCGGAAAGACTGGCGTTAAATAAGGTGGGGCGATTATGTTTAAGAAACTTAACGACAAACAAAGAAAACGCCTTCACAGAAAGGTTCACATTCGCAAGACTGTCTATGGCACGGCAGAACGCCCTCGCATGACGGTTTACCGCAGCAATAAGAATCTTTATGTTCAGGTGGTTAATGACGACGAAGGAAAAACTCTTGCCGCCATTTCAACTATGGAAAAGGATTTTGCCTCCCTCAAGCCTACGGTGGCTGATGCGGCAAAACTTGGTGAAGCGATGGGCGCGCGCCTTAAAGAAAAGAATATTACTACGATAGTATTCGACCGCAACGGTTATCTTTATCATGGTGTTGTCAAGGCCCTTGCCGATGGCGCTCGCAAAGCGGGCATTCAGTTCTAGGAGAAGCTATGGAACGCCAGAAAAATTTTGACAAAGACAGAGAGCCAAGAGAAAAGGAGTTTGTCGAAAAACTCGTTACTCTGAACAGAACATCGAAAACCGTAAAGGGCGGTCGCCGAATGTCTTTTGCCGCGCTCAGCGTAGTCGGCGACAAAAAAGGTCGCGTCGGCTATGGTTTTGGCAAGGCGAACGATGTTACGGAAGCCATTAAAAAAAGCATCGACAAGGCGAAGAAAAGCCTCGTGAAAATGCCGATTAAAAATGGCACGATTCCGCACGACATCATCGGAAAATTCAAGAGTTCCGAAGTTTTGCTCAAGCCGGCTCGCGCTGGTACTGGAATCATCGCGGGCGGACCTGTTCGCGCGATTATGGATGCGGCAGGCACTACGGATATAATTTCAAAGTCGCTCGGCTCAAGTGCCTCGGTGAATGTCGTTCGCGCCACGTTCGACGCAATCGAGCATTTGCTTGATGCCAGCGTTGTCGCCAAAAGCAGAGGCAAGTCTCTGAACGAGATGTGGGGGTAATCTATGGCAAAACTCAAGATTACACTTGTAAGAAGCACAATCGGACAAAAGCCCGCCAAGCGCGCCACTGTGCGAAGTTTGGGCTTGCGAAGAATCAGTTCTTCTGTCGTGCAGGAGGACAATCCTTCTGTTCGCGGAATGGTTGCGTCTGTGGCGCATCTTGTAAAAGTTGAGGAGATTCAATAATGGCAGAAGAATACAATCCAATTTTGCACGCGCCCCGCGGAGCAAACAAAAAGCCAAAGCGCGTCGGACGCGGTTCGTCTTCAGGACTGGGAACGACTGCTGGACGCGGAAACAAAGGTCAACAGTCGCGCTCAGGAAAGAGATTGCCGTATGTAGGATTTGAAGGCGGACAGATGCCACTTTTCCGCCGCATCGCGCAAAGGGGTTTTTCGAACTATCCGTTTAAGGAAGAATTCGCCATCGTGAATCTTTCCGACATCGAAAAGAAATTCGCGGACGGCGAAACTGTTGACAAAAAGAGCCTCAAGGAAAAGGGCTTGGCGAAATCAAAGTCGCTTCCCATCAAAATTCTCGGCAATGGCGAAATCACCAAAAAAGTGACCGTCGTTGCGGATAAAATTTCCGAATCGGCAAAGGCGAAAATCGAAAAGTCCGGCGGCTCTGTAACTTTGGTCGAAAAAACCAAAAAAGCGCAGAAAAAAGACTAAGGCGGATTAAATGAGTACAATCGGCAACATTTTCAAAGTTGGAGAACTCCGCAGCCGCATTTTGTTCACTCTTGCCGTATTGGCGGTTTACAGGCTTGGATGCGTTCTCACGATTCCAGGCGTGGATGCCGTCGCGTTGTTCGAGTATTTCAACACGCTTTCGCAGCAGAACAACAACGCATTCGCAAGCTATATGGACTTTTTCGTCGGCGGCGCGTTCTCGAATTTTTCCGTGTTCATGCTCGGAGTGATGCCTTATATTTCCACGCAAATCATCATGCAGCTCGTCCTCATCATTTTTCCTTCATTGAAAAGGATGGTGATGGAAGAGGGCGGTCAGCAGAAAATGCAGATGTGGACAAGGGTGGGCACGATTTTCGTGTGCATCATTCAGTCGTTTGCCGTAACGGTCTATGCCAAAAATATCGGCGTAATTTCGCTTAACAATGAAGTAGCGTTCAAGGCGTTGGCGATGCTGACGGTTACGACTGGTTCGATGATAACGGTTTGGCTTGGCGACCAAATCACCGCGCGAGGAATCGGAAACGGAATCTCGATTATGATTTTTGCGGGAATTGTGGCGCGAATGCCAAGCGCGGTTGTCGAACTTGCTGAAAGTGTTCGTGCCGGTGAATTGAACATCGTGTTCGTCATTGTGGCGTTGATTCTTTTTGTGGGAATTATCGCCTTGGTTGTTTATGAGGAATCCGGCGAACGAAAAATTCCTGTCCATTATGCAAAACGCGTTGTGGGCAGAAAAATGTACGGCGGACAAAACACTTACATTCCCTTTAAAGTGAATCCGTCGAACGTGATTCCTTTGATTTTTGCTTCATCGTTTTTGACACTTCCCATGCAGCTTATTTCTTCTGTGGCGAGCAACTCTGGCGCTGCGCGATGGGTTCAAAAATTGGCTGTTGTTTTGAATCCTATGGGAATTTGGTACAATATTATGTTGGTTGTCCTTATAATTTTCTTTGCATACTTCTACACTCAGGTAACACTGAACCCTACGGAAATCGCAAAGCAAATTCGCGAAAACGGCGGCTCCATTCCCGGCGTAAGGACGGACAAAACCGAGGAATATCTGCAAAAGATATTGAATCGGCTTGTATTGCCAGGCTCGTTGTTCTTGGCGGTAATCGCTGTATTGCCGACACTCATCCAAAAAATCTTCGGTTTTCCGCAATCGGTGGCAATGCTGATGGGCGGAACTTCGCTGATAATTATGGTTGGCGTGGATCTTGACACGATGAGCCAAATCGAAGCCCTTTTGAGAATGCATCATCAAGATGGGCTTATGAAAAGAGGGCGCATTCGTTCCAGAAATCTTTAGAAATTTGGTGCGAAGGTCTAGACTTAAATTGGACAAATGTGGTATACTTTTGCTTCCGATTATTTTCAGGCGGATTTTTGATGTCTGATTGAAAAATCGTTCAAATGTAAAAGTCAAGGTTTTGGCTTTTGATACCACATCACAGGGGGACTTTTATGAAAGTACGAACCAGCGTAAAGCCTATCTGCGACAAGTGCAAGGTCATCAAACGCAACGGCATTGTCCGCATTATTTGCGTGAATCCAAAGCACAAGCAGAAACAGGGTTGACAAGGAGTAATAGATGGCTCGAATTGCGGGAGTTGACATCCCTAACAAACATGTTAATATCGCTTTGACGTATATTTTCGGAATAGGACGTTCTTCGGCGATGAAAATTTGCAAGGAAGCGAACGTTAATCCGGACACTCCGATTAACGATTTGCCTTCGGAAGAGCTTAATCGCCTTCGCGAAATCATCGACAAAGAATACAAGGTGGAAGGTCGTCTCCGTTCGGAAATCGGCTTGAACATCAAGCGTCTTATAGACATCGGCAGCTACCGAGGCCTGCGCCACCGCAAGGGACTTCCAGTTCGTGGTCAGCGTACTCGCACGAATTCCAGAACTCGCAAGGGCAAGAAAAAGACCGTTGCGAACAAGAAGAAAGCATAAGGCGGAGGTAATCTAAGTGGCTACGGTTAAGAAAACAAAGAAAAAGGAAAAGAAGAGCGTATACGAAGGAAACGTGTACATTCAGGCTTCTTTCAACAACACTATTGTTACTGTTACGGATTTGAACGGCAATGCGCTTTCTTGGGCTTCAAGTGGCGGTTTGGGCTTTAAAGGCGCGAAAAAATCGACACCTTTCGCGGCACAGACTGTCGCGGAAAGCGCGGTTCAAAAAGCCGTTTCCTATGGATTGCGCGAAGTTCACGTTTTTGTGAAAGGTCCTGGAATGGGACGCGAAAACGCCGTTCGCGCGATCGGCAATGCAGGGCTTAAAGTCAAGTCGATTTCCGACGTAACTCCGATTCCGCACAACGGATGTCGCCCGCGCAAAACGCGCCGCATGTAACAAGGAGATATTAGATGGCAAAAACACAAGAACCTTTGTTAAAAAGATGTCGCGCCTTGGGCATAAACCCGCTTGTAATGGGATATGGCAAGGTGAGCAAGCGAACTCAAAAAGAAACTCGCAGAAAACGTTCCGAATATGCCTTGCAGTTGACGGAAAAGCAAAAACTCCGCTTTATTTATGGAGTGCTTGAACGCCAATTTAAGCTTTATTACGAAAAGGCGGCACGAAAATCCGGCGTTACTGGCGAAGTTCTTTTGCAGATGTTGGAATTGAGGCTGGACAATGTTGTTTTCAGGCTGGGTTTTGCGAAAACTCGCGACGAGGCCAAGCAACTTGTCAGCCATGGACACATTACCGTAAACGGCAAAAAAGTAGGCATTTCATCTTATCAGGTGAAAGTTGGCGACGTAATTTCGTTCAAGGAAAAAAGCAAGACTTCTTCCACCATAAAAAAATTGGTGGCCAGAATCGAGGAACGCAGAGTTCCGGCTTGGCTTGAATGCGACAAAGACAATTTGTCGGGCAAGGTTATCACGTTGCCTGCCAGAAGCGACATCGATTTCGATGTTAAAGAGCAGCTCGTGGTTGAATTCTATTCTAAATAATTAAAGGAGTTCAAATGGCTCGTAAAAATCTGCTCAAGGGCTTTCAAAGACCTAAAGAGAGACTGGCAGTTGAGCATCTCGAAACGGAGAGCGGCGAGTATGGAAAATTTTCTGCGGCTCCTTTTGAGACGGGATTCGGCACAACGGTTGGAAATACTCTGCGTCGCGTCCTGCTTTCCTCGATTCAGGGCTATGCCGTAACTTCTGTGCGCATCACTTCCTATGATGCCGACGATGTTCCGCATGTGATTTCCAGCGAATTCGAGGCGATTCCAAATGTGTCCGAAGATACTTTGGAAATTTTGAACACGCTCAAAATGCTTCGGCTCAAACTTAGCGATGATGTCGAGCAGGATACGCTTTTTTACGAATTTCGCGGGCCGGGCAAAGTTACCAGCAACGACCTTGAAAAAGTAGGTCAGCTTGAAGTCATGTCGCGCGACGTGCTTTTGTTCACGATGATGGAAGGCGCGAAGTTGGACATGGAAATCCAAGTTGATTTGGGTCGCGGTTATGTTCCTGCGGAAACAAATGACAAATATATTGAAGTTGTGGGCACGATTCCGATGGACGCGATTTTCAACCCGGTAAAAAAGGTGAAATATTACATTGAGCCTTGCCGTGTTGGTCAGCGAAACGACTATGACAAGCTTTTCTTGGAAATTTGGACGGACGGTTCGATTGCGCCTGTTGACGCTTTGGCGGAAGCGGGAAAAATCGCCAAAGAGCATTTTGCAATGTTCATCAATTTTGATGACAACGCTTCTTTGGACGATGACGACATGAACGAGGAAGACGAAAACATTCGCCGTTTCTTGAACAGGTCGGTGGAAGAATTGGATTTGTCGGTGCGCTCTTCGAATTGCTTGAAAAACGCGAACATTCGTACAATTGGCGAATTGACGAAAAAAACGGAAGACGACATTGCCAAAACTAGAAATTTCGGCAAAAAAAGTCTCACCGAAATCAAAGAAAAGCTTCTTGAACTGGGGCTTACTTTGGGTATGACGGACTACAGTTATCTAAAAGATACTGTTAATTTAGCAAACAAAAAGGAAGAATACGATGAATCATAAGTCAGGTTTTAACGCGCTTTCACGCACGCACTCTCACCGTCGCGCAATGTTGCGCAATATGGTAACTTCTCTTTTTAGATTTGAGCGTATCACTACGACCAAGGCCAAGGCCAAGGCCGCACGAAGCAAGGCCGAAAAGCTCATCACTCGTGCTAAAGTGGACAGCGTTCACAATCGCCGCCAAGTTGCGCGATATATTTACGATGAAAGGGTTTTGAACAAGCTTTTCACCGACATCGCTCCTCGTATGAAAGATCGTCCGGGCGGATACACTCGCATCCTCAAATTGGGATTCCGCCAAGGCGATGCGGCAGATGTCGCGATCTTGGAGCTGGTGGATTACAAGCTTGAGACCGAAGAAGAAAAGGCCGCCAAAAAAGAGAAAAAGGCCAAGGCCTAATGCAGGATGTTAAAAATTGCCGCAGAATCTTGCGTCAATTTTTAACTGATTTACTGTCGTTTTCCATTTCATTACGAAACGACTTTTTGACGGTTTGAAATTTGCGATTTTGGGCCGTTGAAAATAAATAGAGAGGAATCTATGTCTAAAGCACATCGTGGAGTTGGATTGCGAAAAACGCCCAACCACAGTCGTGGAACTTGCCCTGTTTGCAAAACCACTGGCATCAAGGTTATATACGAATATGAACTTGACGGCAACAAAGTGAAAATTTGCAAATTTTGCAAGGCCAAATTCAAGAACGATGCGCGTCGTGCGCCCAAGCCCGCTCCTGCGGAAACGCCAGCCGCCGAAAATGCGGCATCGGAAGCAAGCGCATAGTGCATGAACCGCCTTGATTGGGGCGGTTTTTTGCTAATAGGCTTGCCTTTCTTGTTTGCTTGTGTTATAATTGAAAGTGTCGGTTTTGTATATTGTTGGAACGCCAATCGGGAATTTGGGCGACATCACTTTTCGCGCGCTTGAAACGTTGAAAAATGCGGATGTCGTGGCGGCCGAAGACACGCGCCACACACTTGAATTGTTGACGCATTTTGAAATTAGAAAGCCGATGATTTCA
Organism: Treponema sp.; assembly: GCA_014804005.1. Taxonomy (GTDB): domain Bacteria; phylum Spirochaetota; class Spirochaetia; order Treponematales; family Treponemataceae; genus Treponema_D. Next base: position 84,480 of record JAAVAP010000018.1, read on the forward strand.
TGCCGCGCCCAAAACGAGGATTCGGCTGCCGAAAAAATCATCGCGCTTTTGAAAGACGGAAAAAATGTGGCTTATGCGAGCGATGCAGGAATGCCCGGCATAAGCGATCCCGGCGCGATTTTGGCGAAAAAGGTGCGCGATGCGGGTTTCACCGTAACGCCGATTCCAGGGCCAAGCGCGTTCGCAGCTTTGGTTAGCGTGGCAGGTCCTGGCGGAAAGACGCTTGTTTTCGAAGGTTTTCTTTCGCCAAGCCCTGGCAAACGTCGCAAGCGGCTTCGCGAATTGCTTGAAATGAAAAAAGCGTTCGTTTTGTACGAGTCGCCGTTCAGAATTGTAAAGTTGCTTTCGGATATTGCCGATATTGAAAGAGAACGGAGAATTGTTGTCGGGCGTGAATTGACGAAAATTCACGAGGAAATTACGGACGGCACGGCCGTTCAAGTTCGCGACGATTACGCGCAGAGGCAGTCCATCAAGGGCGAAATCGCGGTTTTCGTGGCGGGATTTTAGCGGATTTTGTCATGCTTTTTGGCAAAATTTCCGCAAAATCATTAAACTTGTGCGCAATATGTGCCGATAATATAAGTAAGGCAGGTATGATATGAGAATAGATCAGATTGGCGGAGTGAATCCGCTCAACAATGTGCAGAATACAAAACGCGCCCAAAATGCTGGAAACGTAAAAGGTTCGCCCGATTCGATTTCCGTTTCTGCGGAAGCGCGGGAAATGGCGGAGGCTTATTATCTCAAAGGGATTGCCGACGAAACTCCCGACGTGCGCTCGGATTTGGTGGCACAAATAAAGGAAAAAATCAAAAATCCTGACTATTTGAACGCTCAGACAATCAGTGCCACGGCCGAAAAAATCATGCAGGCTTACGGCATATAATTTCGAAAAAAATATTGATGGTCAAAGGGCGGAATTTCTTTTCCGCCTTTTTTATTTTTGAGATTGAGGAAATATGGCGGACTTCTTTTTCAGGGTTTCTCCGAATATCGTTTTGGGCTCGTACACCGTGAGCCGTTTGGGATATTATGCGAGCGAAATGGGCACGAAATTTATGCTTGTGCTCGACCCGATTTTGCGCGACGTTGGCTTGGCCGAAAAAATTACCAAGTCGCTTGACGATCACAAAATAGAATTTTTTACGTTTGATGCGGTGCGCGGCGCGGCCACGACTGAATTGCTGGAGCATGCTTTGACGCTTGCCCGTGATGCGCACGTACACGGCGTGATTGGCGTGGGCGGAACTCAAGTTTTGAATCTTGCCAAAATTGTCTGCGAAATTTTCCATGAAACTCATTACACTTACGATTTTGTGGAAGGCGCAGTGCCGTCCGTGACTCCGCTTCCGCTGATTTGCGTTCCGACTACGATTCGAAATCCTTACATTTTTTCCAATTTTACTTCGATTGTCGATTCGCGCTCAAATTCTACGAAAATCATCAAAAATAAAAACGCGATTTGCAAATTGGCTTTGTTTGATCCGAACTTGACGGTTTCTTTGAGCGAAAATCAGCTTTTATCGATGAGCCTTGAAGTTTTGTGCTTGGCGACCGAGGCGTACCTTTCGCCGAAAGCTTCGTTCTTTTCCGACATGGTTGCGGAAAAGGCGATTGAGCTGACGGGCTACGCGCTTGATGGCGCGCCTTCGCTCATGGTGACAACGCCGAGCGAAGTTTTGCTTTCGCAGGGCGGATGCATGGCGGGATTGGCTTCTTCGACAAGTTCGCAGGGCGCGGCCACTCTTTTGGCGTTGAGCACATACACGAAATATGGAATTTCGCAGTCGCTTGTAACGTCGATTTTGTTTCCTTACATCATTGAAGATCACGCGAAATTCAAGGGCGAGCGAATCGCGCGTTTGGCGAAAATTCTCCGGGTTGCGCCGAACGAAGCAAGCGATGAAGAAGCCTGCGCTGCCTATGCCGACAACATCAGGCAGAGAATTGCCAAGGCGAATTTGCCGGCGAGGTTGAAAGATTTGCAGATTTCGATAGATCAGTTTTCTCTTGCCGCCGAAGATGCGGGGCAGCTTGAAATGATAAATTTCTTACCGCGAAGCATGACGAGCGACGATTTGTTCGATTTGATAAAATTGGCATATTGAAATGTTCGGAATTGGCGCGAAAATCATGCGGACTGTTTTTCCCAAAAATTCGCGGCGATTGGATTTTGTCCGTACGAAATTTGTGTGCAAGCTAAAATCTTGCCGCCGAGGTTTGCGCCGTGATTGATCCGAACAAACTTTTCCAGCTTTCGCCGGGACAAAAAAGACGGAAGCTCGCTTTGAGTTTTGGCGCGCTTGAACGCGACATTGCGGGAATCGCGGAAGCCGGCTCGGAATATCATTTTTCTTCGATGAGCCGCGCCGAATACGAAAATGCACTTTGCGAAATCCTTCTGAAAGATCCAAAACTCAATCCCACCTCGGCGCAAAAAATCCGCGAGTTGCTTTCGCAAAACCCTTTGGACGAACGCAGACTTTGCAACGTTGCGCGGAATGCACTACTTGAAATCTTGGGCACATTTCCTGCAGAATGGGATTTAGTAATTGCGCCGCATTCCGCCCAAATTCAAAGCGAAGAGAGAACCTGCGAATGTGCGCCACCTCTTGTGCAAAAGCGGGCTTTCTTTCCGGGCGTTTGCGTGTATGCCGAGGACATTCGCTCGCCGTTCAATTTAGGCTCGATTTTCCGCACGGCCGAAGGAATGGGCGCGGAGAAAATCTTCCTTTCGCCCTTATGCGCCGAAGCGACACATCCTCGTGCGATTCGCAGCGCGATGGGCTGCATTGAGACACTGGGCTATGAGCGCGTTTCACTCGACGAACTTCCTGTGGACGAAAATGTGTTTGTATTGGAAACGGGCGGCACTCCCATAGAACGGTTCGAATTTCCTTCGCATGGAATCTGCATCATCGGCTCGGAGGAATTGGGCGCGAGTCCCGAAGCATTGAAACGCGCGACTTATGGCCGCGTGACAATCCCCATGGTTGGCTTGAAGGCTTCTCTAAATGTGGGCGTGGCCTTCGGAATCCTGATGCAAAAATGGACGGAAGCCCTGCGCCGCAACTCGTGCTAGTGGCTGCTCAAAGTTCCGCGAATCAAGCCCTGCCTTGCGCGTGGGCTTGTTGCTACAAAGCCCATGCAGGGGAAGCAGCGTAAATTCGGAGCGTTGTAGCCGGAGTAACGCTTCCCCATCCGCAGACCCTCCCATTCCAAAACCGCGCACGAAATAAACTTCTTGCTTTTCTGCTTCGAATCCGTTATAATTACTTTAAATCATTTCAATCAAATTTGAGCATACATTCTATTGGAGGAAAACATGGTAGCAGAATCATTGGGAAAAAATCCTAATTGGAAAGGCAGGCGCGGGCCAGTCGTGCTTGTCATCATGGATGGCGTGGGCTACGGAAAATACGAGGAAGGCGACGCGGTGAAAGCGAGCCGAATGAAATACCTCGACTGGTTCAAGGCTAATTGCCCGAACACGAAGCTCAAGGCGCACGGAACAGCAGTAGGCTTGCCGAGCGACGACGACATGGGAAACAGCGAAGTGGGGCACAACGCGATGGGATGCGGACGAGTGTTCGCGCAAGGCGCGAAACTTGTTTCCAATGCGATTTCCTCGGGCGCAATGTTCAAAGGGGAAACGTGGAAAAAGCTCGTCGCGAACGTAAACAAAAACGGCACTACATTGCATTTCATCGGTCTCGTGTCCGATGGCAACGTGCACTCTCACATCGACCACCTGAAGGCAATGGTTGAGCGAGCGGCGGCGGACGGGGTAAAGAAAATCCGCGTGCACGCATTGCTTGACGGCCGCGACGTAGACCCGACATCCGCGCTGAACTACATCACGCCCCTTGAGGAATTCCTTGCGGGATTTGCGGGCTGCGACTACAAGATCGCTTCGGGCGGCGGACGAATGTTCATGACGATGGACCGCTATAATGCGGACTGGAGCATGGTGGAACGCGGCTGGAAAGCGCATGTGCTGGGCGAAGGCCGCCAGTTCGAAAGCGCGACCAAGGCTATAGAGACATACCGCGCCGAAAATGCAGGCATCCTCGATCAGGACATGCACGAGTTCGTAATCGCTGCGGATGGAAAGCCCGTCGGAACAATCGAAGACGGAGACAGCGTGATTTACTTTAACTTCCGAGGCGACCGCGCATTGGAAATGACTGCGGCATTTGAAAATGACGACGCGAGCTTCGGACACTTCGACCGAAAGCGTCGCCCTGCCGTAGAATACGCCGGAATGATGGAATACGACGGCGACTTGCACATTCCGCATCAGTACCTCGTGAGCCCTCCGAGCATCGACCGCACGATGGGAGAATACCTCACCAAAAGCGGCGTAAGGCTGATGGCAATCAGTGAGACACAAAAATACGGCCACGTTACGTACTTCTTCAACGGCAATAAGCTAGGAAAGTTCGACGAGAAACTAGAGGAATACATCGAAGTGAAGAGCGACGTCGTTCCCTTTGAACAACGCCCCTGGATGAAATGCGCGGAAATCACGGACAAAGTCGTAGAAGCGATCAAGAGCGGCAAGTACGACCACATCCGCCTGAATTTCCCGAACGGCGACATGGTCGGGCATACTGGTGTGTTCAACGCCGTGGTATGCTCCATGGAAGGAATGGATTTACAACTCGGACGAATCAAGGCTGCCATTGAAGAGGCGGGCGGAATCCTCTGCATTACCGCCGACCATGGAAACAGCGACGACATGTACGAGCACGATAAAAAGACAGGCGGCGTGAAGATGGACGCGAACGGAGAGCCGAAGGCAAAGACAAGCCACAGCCTTAATCCCGTGCCGGGCATCATCTACGACCCAGAGTACAAAGGCGAGTACGACAACTCAAAGCTGAACGAAGGTCTTGGCATCTCAAGCTGGCCTGCAACGCTCATGCAGCTTATGGGCTTCGTGCCGCCTGCGGACTATGACAAGAGCATGCTGATATTGAAGTAAACGAAGCGCGGAAGGCGAAAGCCTTCCGCTTTTTTTTAACGTTTCTCTTGCAAACTGACGCAAGTCATGGTATAATATTGTTTAGTTGGCACGGACACAAAGAACACCAAGCTCGCCCTCCATCTGTTTCCTAGTCAAAAGGACCCCGCGCAAAGCGTGGTCATCGCTTCAACCCGCAATACAGGAGGATCTGTATGCTCAAGTATTCTTTGCGCGAGAACCATCTCACGCCGGAACCTGACGATTGCATGGCGCAGGTACAGGATGTACGTTCGTACTCGATTGACGAGGTAATCGACCTGATGACAAGGCGAGGAACGACGCTCACCCGCGCCGATGTCTCGGCCGTGCTTCAAGTATATGCCGAAGTTGTGTCTGAACTAGTTTCAGATGGGTGCGCCGTGAACACGCCGCTTTTCAACACATCATTTAGCATTTCGGGCGTATTCGACGGTATGGCGGACACATTCGACAAGTCGCGGCACACCGTTTCACTCAATATCAACGCTGGAACGAAACTCCGTGAGGCACTCAAATCGATTAAGACCGAAAAGGTGGACGGCACAAGCACCAACCCTCTCATTACAGAAGCGGCGGACGTGGTTTCGGGCACGGTCAACATGTCGCTCACTGCGGGAGGAATCCTCCGTCTCACCGGGTCGCGGCTCAAATTCTCCGCGGCGGACGAGACTCAAGGGGTTTTCCTTGTGTCCGAAGGCGGAAGCGAAGTGCGGTGCACGGTAGTAGCGGAGAACAAGCCAGCCCGTGTAATGGTAATGATTCCGCAGGACATAAAGCCCGGGACATATTATGCCGAGATACGCACGAAGCTTGATTCCTCTGGAAAGTCCGTCAAGAAGATGAAAGTGGGGCATTTTTCTAAACCGCTCACGGCAGGTGCGGGGGCGTAATCCCGTGGTGTTCGGATGCATAATCCCGTGGAGCGCGGGAGCGTAATCCCGCACTGCTCGGATGCATAATCCCGTGAAGTGCGGAAGCATAATCCCGCGCATGGGAAGATTCGTAAGAAAATCTCCGTGCGCGCCTTTTCCGCGCTTCACAAAATCTAGTAAATTTGGTACGCTGATTGTATGTATAGTATCATCGCGAATTTGGGAAGCGGAAAGGGCGCGGGCAAAAGGTGTCTCGACGCTGTCGAAAAGGTGTTTCAGGAAAAGAACATCGAGTACAGGACGTTTTGCACCAGCGAACGCGGTTCGGGGAAAGCGATTGCCGAGCGGCTTTGCAAGGAAGGCGTTTCTACGGTGATAGCGATTGGCGGAGACGGCACGTTCCACGAGGTGCTGAACGGAATGGACTTTGCAAAGGCTCGGCTTGCGCTTGTTCCCGCCGGAAGGGGGAATGACTACGCGGCGGGCGCGGGGATAAGTTTCAATCCCAAGGAAGCAATTCAAAGCGTTATTCGCGGAGCGGTGGAAGACAGGGATTATATTCAGCTCTTGCCCAATTCCGCAAACGAAAGCGGCGGCAAGCGGTGTCTGAATGTATGCGGCACCGGGCTTGATGTCGAGGTCTTGAAGCTTACCGAGCAAAAACAGGGCACGTACATAGCCTCGCTCGCCAAACTGCTTTTGAATTACAGGCCCTATACTGTGCAAGTCAATGTGGACGGATTTACTAAAGAATACAAGTGCATAATGGCGGCGTTTTGCAACGGAAGCCAGTTCGGAGGGGGAATAAGAATTTGTCCTCCCGCAAAGAATGCTGACGGCAAGATGGACTTGATGATTATAAAGCAGCCTAGAGTTCCTACTATTGCGGTGATGCCGGCTTTCGTTGCTGGCAGGCACATCGGGCGCGATTGGGTGGAGCATATCGTTTGCGACAGGGCGAAGATAGTCGCGCTTGATGCGGACAATATCGAGATTGACGGCGAGATTTACGCGGAAAGTGTTTTGGACGCTCAGATTGTAAAGGGCGGGTTCAAGACGTTCGCAGTAAGGTGATGCGGCTTTGTACGGAATGGGAATTTGCGGCGAAGCGGAAGAGTTGCGTTCGGGGCACGCCCGAAAAATATGAGAATGGTGAAAACGGCGCGAGCCGCTGACGCATATTTCTTTTGCGAAGTGGTTGACACGCTTTTGGTTTTTTGCTATAATGGTTTTTGACAAAGGCGTTTGGTTTAAGGAGTCATTCTCTTTAAATCGACGCCTTTTTTTTATTTAGGAGTGTTTTATGTGCGGATTTGTCGGTGCGTTTGATTTGGAAAGCGGTTCTGTTCCTTTGGCGGATGGGCTTCGCGAGGAGCTTCGTTCGAGGGTCTTGGAGATGTCGAGGAGGATTAGGCATAGAGGGCCGGATTGGAGTGGCGTTTACACCGGGAACAACGCGATTTTGAGCCATGAACGCTTGGCAATTGTTGACCCGCTTTCAGGAAAGCAGCCGCTTGTGAGCGACGACGGGACGATCATTTTAGCAGTGAACGGCGAAATCTATAATCAGAAGGAAATCCGCGCTAGGTTTTCGGGCAAGTACAGTTTCAAAACCCAAAGCGATTGTGAAGTCATTATTCCTCTTTACAAGGAGGCGATTGAGGGGCTGGGCGAAGGCGGCGCGCAAGGTTGGGAAAGGCGGATTTCGGATTTCATCGAGAGCCTGAGCGGAATATTTGCGTTCGCGCTTTATGATTCCAAGCGTGATTTGTATTTGGTTTCGCGTGACGAAATCGGCGTAATCCCGCTTTATCAGGGTTGGGATTCAGACGGACGTTATTATGTTGCTTCCGAGCTCAAGGCGTTGGAGGGCAATTGCGTTTCGGTGGAAGAATTCCCGAACGGCTCGTTTTATTTGGGTGGAAAGGGCGCGCAGGGATTCCGCGCTCCGAATGCAGGGGGGAAGCCGATTCGCTGGTATTCGCGCTCTTGGGAAAGGTTCGAGAATGTGAAGGACAACAAGAGCAGTGTGGATGGGCTTCGTGCCGCTCTTGAGACTTCGGTAAAGAAGCAGCTTATGAGCGACGTGCCTTATGGTGTCCTTTTGAGCGGGGGTTTGGATTCTTCGATCATCGCGGCTATAACGAAGAAGTTCGCTGCTAGGCGAGTAGAAAGCGGCGACACTCAGGCCGCGTGGTGGCCGACTCTCCATAGTTTTGCGATTGGGTTGGAAGGCTCGCCTGATTTGGTTGCGGCGAAAAGGGCTGCCGACTTCTTGGGCACGGTTCACCATGAGGTGCACTTCACGGTGCAGGAGGCCTTGGATGCTCTGCCAGACGTGATTTACCACTTGGAGACTTATGACATCACTACGGTGAGGGCTTCTACGCCTATGTATTTGCTTGCCCGCGTTATAAAGTCGATGGGAATAAAAATGGTTTTGAGCGGCGAGGGGAGCGACGAGCTTTTCGGCGGATATTTGTATTTCCACAAAGCGCCGAACGCGCAGGAATTCCACGAAGAGCTTGTGCGCAAAATGAGCAAGCTTCATCTATACGATTGCCTGCGCGCTAACAAGTCGCTGATGGCTTGGGGCGTGGAGGGGCGCGTTCCTTTTTTGGACAAGGAATTCATCGATGTCGCGATGAATATAAATCCGTCCGACAAAATGTGTCCGAAGAATCCTGATGGAAGCGAGCGGATTGAGAAGTGGATTTTGCGAAAGGCGTTCGAGGATTATCTTCCGCCGGAAATCGCGTGGCGGCAAAAGGAACAGTTTTCCGATGGCGTTGGCTACAATTGGATTGACACGCTCAAAAAGTTTACCGAGGAAAAAATCAGCGACGCGCAATTTGCCGCGCGTGAAAAACGCTTCCCGGTGAACACGCCCGCCACGAAGGAAGAATATTTTTACCGCCAGATTTTCGCGGAATTCTTTCCGTCGGAAGCGGCCGCGAAAACTGTTCCGCACGAGGCGAGCGTGGCCTGCTCCACGGCGAAGGCTTTGGAATGGGACGCGGCATGGAAATTGCAAAACGAGCCGAGCGGACGCGCAATTGCGGGAGTGCACGAAAAGGCTTATTGAGGCGCGGGTGCGGCAAGATGGGGATGCCGATGGCGCAAGCAAATCTTTTATTTGCGGAGCAGCGACCAGTCCGCAGATAAAACTTAAACATTGAATTTGAAAAACAAGACATCGCCGTCTTGAACGACGTAGCCTTTGCCTTCTTGGCGATATTTGCCCGCTTCCTTGATTTTCGCTTCCGTTCCGAATTGGCGCAAATCCTCAATCGTGTATGCTTCGGCTTTGATGAAGCCTTTTTCGAAATCCGTGTGAATTACGCCGGCCGCTTTTGGTGCGGTGTCGCTGGCACGAATTGTCCAGGCGCGACATTCGTCTTGTCCGCCGGTGAAAAAAGTTCGCAGCCCCATCAAATGATAAGTTTTTTTCGCCAGTACGCTCAAGCCTGATTCTTTCAGTCCGACCGAATCCATAAATTCTTTTCGCTCCGAATCATTGCCGAGTTCCGAAAGTTCGGATTCGAATTTTCCGCAAATCACGACGACATCGGAATTTTCGCTCGCCGCAATTTTTTTCACAGATTCGACATAATTGTTCGTGCCAGCTTCAATCGAATCTTCATCGATATTGCAAACGTAAAGCGTGGGTTTGAGCGTGAGCAAATGCATATCGTAGAGCGCTGCTTTTTCGTCGTCGGTCAAATCTGCGGTGCGAGCCGGAACGCCGTCTTGCAAAAGCGGACGGATTTTTTCCACGCCGCTTTTCCATGGAGCGAGCTGCTTTTCCGCGTCCTTTCCCAAAGCGCGCACGGTTTTTACATTTTTTTCTTCGCGTTTGGAAATCGTTTCCAAATCCGCGAGCGCGAGTTCCATATTGATAGTAAGAATGTCGCTTTCAGGATCTACGGCAGCCTCAACTTTCGCATCTTCGCGGACGTGCATGATGTCGGGATTGTCGAAGCAGCGAACGACATGTGCGATGACGCTCGTTTCTCGAATGTTCGCCAAAAATTGATTTCCCAAACCTTCGCCTTTCGACGCGCCTTTTATGAGACCCGCGATGTCAACGAATTTGACGGTGGCGAAAGTTTTCTTTTTGGGCGAAAAAACGCTCGCCAAAAAATCCAGCCGTTCGTCCGGCAAATCCACAATTCCAACATTCGGATCAATCGTGCAAAACGGAAAATTTTCCGCCGCAGCCGGTGCCGCCGTAAGTGCCGAAAAAATTGTGGACTTTCCGACATTCGGCAAGCCCACAATGCCACATTCCAAAGACATAATTCCTTCCTTTTCCGAAAATATCGAAAGCGCATCGCAAAGTTTTGAAAAAGCCTTCTAAATTTTGCAAAATAATTTTACTGGAAATGCAGGAAAAATGCAAGTCGCAATTTCCGCGCGGATTTTAAAGCACCAAAATAATTCATGTCAAATTTCACTTTGTGGATTTCGCTTCGTTCGTGTATTTCTGAACAAACTCAGTCTTTGCCGCAGTATAGCCGTCTCTGTCATGCTCGAATTTTTTCCATAACGTCAATTTCAATTTTTCGTATTCGCGGACAATGTCGGGATGTTCGACAAGATAATCGCGAAAATACAATTCGTCATTATCGCCAATGAATCTCAAATGCAGATGAAACACTTTTTCGGCAAAGCCTTTTTCCGTGTAACCCTTGTTAAAAGAAAGCCTCGCCGCAGTTTGGCTCATGCAAATGTAGCCGTTTTCCGCGAGCAGATTTTTGAAAGCCACCAAATCGCATTCCTTTGGAACTTCGACAAGAATGTCAATAATCGGCTTTGCCCATATCGAATTTATCGCCGTACTTCCTATGTGATTTATGACAGCATTGGAAATGATTTTTTCCAATGCTGTTTTTTCTTCGGCATACCAACTTTTCCAGCAGTCCTGATGTTCTGTTAAAAAAATAGGGAACAGCCGCCAAAGTTCTTCTAAACTCATTTCAGATAATTTTTTCGCCATTCATTCAAACCTTATATTTAATTTGCAAAAGCAACTACTTAATAAATACTAATGTGCTCCGTTTATTCTGCTTCAACGATTTGTTCGCGCCATTTTTTCCATAGCATTTCATATATCCGATCAAGCCTTTTTATAATTTCGTCACTCACTGAAATTTTTTTATCGCCAAATTGAGTGCCGCGCTCACCCATAAAATCCACGCAATAAAGCAAAGAATAAAAACAAAAAGCTTTCATTTCGGAAGCGTCGCAACCTCTTTCTTTCAAAAGATAATCCACATAATCCGTTTTACAATTCATATTCAGAAGCGCGACATACGTCAATGCTATAAATGTGAGATCGTCTCCGATTCCAATCCAGTCAATGTCAATGACCCCTGAAATCCTGCCGTTATGAATAAGCAGATTTTTTGTGCTTATATCGTCAAGATACGCGACAGGCTTTATGGCGGAAAAATATTCTTTCAAAAAAATTTTTTGTTTTTTTAGCCGTTCGACTTTTTGACTGTCAAAATACCCGTTCCGCAAAATCAGTTTGTCCGCTCGTTCAAGCATATCGTCAACAAAATTTTCCCACGACCATGCTTCATCGATATTCTCCAAAGGCATACGCAAAACTTTTCTTTGTATATTTATGACATTCTTTGCAATTTCCCTTTTCTCCACTTCCGTTAAATCGCGGTACACAAGGCCGATATCTTTTCCCTCAATATAATTCAAAATAATATAACTGCATTTTTGATATTGTCCGCAAAATAAAACCTTTGGAACAGGAATATCAAGCGCGGACAATTTTTTCAGCAAGCAAATCGTATTTTTATATGCGTCGTTATCCTCGCTGCATCTGATGATATATTTAATATCATCGCACTTTATGATATAGACGTAATTTCCTATCCCCATTACACAGCGTTCAATTTTCTGCGGCATTTTTTTGAAACGGGAAAAAAATATTTCTGAAATTATTTTACTGTTCATATATTTTTCCACGCGGATTTTTATACTTGTTCGCAGAAATTTTTCGCTTTCATTTTTATGCAAAAAAATAATTTGAAATTTATCCCAACACAACCAATGCAAAACTAATTGAAGCAAACAAGTTGCACAAACAATGAAAGCATATACTTATGTAAAAATTCTTTTTTTGGTATGCCACAAATGCAACTTGGAGTAAATATCAATATACGAAATATGTTATTAAAGTTTTCGCAACAATCTTTTAAACGATGATTCCCTTCGTGCTTGGAACTTGCCCTCCTCGGCGCGGATCAATTTCCACCGCGCTGCGAATCGCGCGCGCAGCCGCCTTGAACAAGCCTTCGATTTTGTGATGATCGCTTCTTCCGCGCAATGTGTCCAAATGCAAATTGCATTTTGCGTTCTGCACGAATCCATTCCAAAAATCTTCAAAGCAGTCGGTTTGGAAAGAATATTCCTTGCCGTTTTCGTCGGAACTGACGAGCGGAATTCCAGTGAGTTTCGCTTCGCAAACCAAATAAGGTCGCCCGCCAAAATCCACCGCCGCCCGCAAAAGGCTTTCGTCCATCGGGTACAAAAACGAGCCGCTTCTGAAAATGCCTGCGCAGTCGCCCAAGGCTTTTGCAAAACACATTCCCAGCACAATTCCCGTGTCTTCGATCGTATGATGCTGGTCAACATTGAGGTCGCCTTGAATCGAGCCGCTCAAATCGAAAAGGCCGTGCTTGCAAAACGAGCGCAACATGTGGTCGAAAAATCCAATTGGATTTCGCACATCGCAAATTCCGCTTCCGTCCAAATTCAGCGTCAAAGAAATTTGCGTTTCGCCAGTTTTCCGTTCGACAGTTGCGATTCGATTTTTTTTACTTTCCATTTTTTTCCTCGTCGTTTACAAAATCAACATATCTCGACGCAAGCATCGAGGTATGTTTTTCATTTAATAACTTTGCGAAGTTCGTATTCAACGATGTCCGTAGCTCCTAGCGATTTGAGCGTGGGCAAAAGTTGCGGCACTTCGCTTTTTTGAACGGCGATTTTCACCGCGTAGCCGCGTCCGCCGAAAAGCGGGCTGATTGTCGGGCTTTTCATCGAAGGCAAACCTTTTACCAATTTTTCAAAATTCTTATCCAAGACATTCATCTCGAGCATCACAAGCCCGCGAGCGTTGAGCACGGCTTCAAAAAGCATTTTGATTTCGAGAATTTTTTTCTTTTTCGCAGGATCTTTCATCGCCGACTTTGAAGCGTACATTCGCGTGGAAGATTCCATAAGCGTGTCAACGATTTTCAAATTGTTCGCGCGAAGCGAAGAGCCAGTGCTCGTATTGTCCACGAGGATTTGCGCGAGCGACGCGTCGTTGTCCCGAACGAAACCTTCGCTCGTGCCCCAAGTGCGAAAAACAGTTCCGTTGATTTTTTTCTCACGAATCCATTTTTTGGAAATATTCTGATATTCCGTGGCAATCGTAATCGGCGCGGAATTTTTTCCGCTTGAAGAAGAAATCAATTTTGAAAAATCCACAGTGTCGGGAACGGCCGCCACAATCCGCACGCCGTCGAATCCCAAATCCATAATTTCTGTAACTTTTCCCTGAACGCCGTTTTCGTAAACCCAATCTTTTCCGCTGAATCCCAAATCCGCTTTGCCGCTTGCCAAAAGCGCGCCGACAATCTGCGGCTTCACAACCTGAAACGCCAAATCCGACTGATTCGTAACGGGAAAATAAGTGCGCTCCGGCAAATGAATCGAAATGCCGACATCGTTCAAAAGTTCGTAGACTGATTCGTAAATCCTGCCCTTGGCAAGAAGAATGTTCAATTTTTCCATACAAACATTATACAAAAAAAATCGCGCACACGCAAGTGCGAAAAAATTCTATTGACAATCAATAATTTTCTGATTTATAATGGAATATCAAATTTGGTGAAAACCGTTTTTAATTTTGGAGGAACTATGAAAATAGTAAAGCAATTTATCATGGGTCTTATGGTGATGACTTTGGTTTCTTTTGCGTTCGCGCAGCAAAAGGAAAATCTTGACGATTATCTCGACGAAATCAATTCGCTCATTCAGGAAGAAGTTTCGCTAGATGCGGCATATCGCAAGGAATCCGACGAAGCGATTGCCACGCTTCAGGCCGAGGCTCAAGAAAAGATTAACGAAGTTTCCGCGCAAGAAGCTTTCCCGTGGGAAAATTCTTACGAATACAGCCAGAGAATCCACTCACAGATTTTGGCGATTCAAGAGCAGCTCAAATCCGACATGGAAGAAAAGAACAAGGAATTGGCAAGCGCGTACAAATCCGACAAAAATGAAATCGCCCAGAAAAAGGCCGCGCTTTGGAACGAAGTCGAGCAGAAAAAATTTCATTGCACGGACGACAAAGTTGAAGTTCTTTGCGGCGCGTTCGACACGCATCAAAAATATTGGCCGATTGTCGTAAGGACAAAAGACAGCCAATTGGCTTACAGTTCCGGCGAACTCAAGCTTGAGCCGAACATGGACGAAATCGAAACTGAATTCTACAAAGTTCAGGATCTCATCGACAACGACCAAATCGCCGCCGAAATCAACGTGCGCGTTCAGCAGAAAAATCCTTCGGCGAACACTTACGAAATCTGCCTCGTGGATATCGTGCTTTACGATTCGGACAACGAAGTTCTCTACACTTTCCCGGGCTATTCGCAAGTAATTCAAACCGTGGATTACATCAAAGATGCCTACGATCCTACTGCCGAGCCTGCGGAAATTTCACGCGATTCAGACTCCGAAGAAAATAGTTCGGAAGCCGAGCCGCTTGAAGAAGGTGAATCTACTGAAAACGACGAGTCGTCTGAAGACGCAGAGCCGCTTGAAGTTTCGGAAGAAGAGTAAAGCGAAAATTTTTATTTATTAAAAAAATCCGCGCGGAAATTTTGCGCGGATTTTTTTAATCCAAATTTTCGAATTTTCAAAAAGAAAAAATGAGCGAACAAATTCAACGCCTTATAAAAGATTCTCGAAAAATCGTAATAAAAATCGGAAGCAACACTCTTGCAAAAAGCGACGGAACGCAGAACACGGATTTTATGAAATCGTTCGCGCGGCAATGCAAAACTTTGATGAAGCAAGGAAAGCAAATCGTCGTGGTTTCGTCGGGCGCGCAAGTGAGCGGCGTGAGCATGCTCAAAGAATGGGCTAGAAAAAAAGACATGCATTATCGTCAGGCTTTGTGCGCCATCGGGCAAGTGGAATTGATGTCGCAATGGCGCAAGGCGTTTGCCGAAAACGATTTGCACATCGGGCAGCTGCTTTTTACAAAGGAAGATTTTGAAAACAATTTGCGCTCGCTCAACATTCGCAACACGCTTTTCACTTTGATTGACGAAGGCGTAGTTCCAATCATCAATGAAAACGATTCGGTTTCTTTCGAGGAAAATTCTATCGGCGACAATGACAACTTGAGCGCGCTCACGGCCATTTTGTGGAGTGCGGATTTGCTCATTTTGTTCAGCGACATCGACGGAATTTTTTCGGCAAATCCAAAAACCGAAAGCGACGCACAATTTATCGAAACAGTTTCCAACGTAGAAAAATTTTTGCCTTCGATAAAAATAGGCGGAACTTCATCTTTCGGAACGGGCGGAGTCGCGTCCAAAATCGCCGCCGCGCAAAAATGCTCGCCATACGGCATTTCGGTAATCGTCGCGAACGGCGCAAAAGAAAACATCCTCGACAACCTTTCGAACGGCACGGAACGAGGAACTGTTTTTTTGGCAGAATAAATTTTCGCGTGGCGAATAACTCGCAGCCCAAAAAATCGCTAAAAATAAATTAGCCTGTATTCCGTCACGCTTTCAAAGCCCAAGCTTTTGTACAATTCCACGGCGGCAATTTTATTTTTTCTTGCATAAAGCGAAGCGCATTTTTTTTCGGCGGCTAGCACTCGCAAAATGTGCCGAATCAAAATCGTGGCGAATCCTTTTCGTCGAAATTCCGGCAAAGTGTAAACTCCGCCAAGCAGCGCGCAATTTTTCCCGCAAGCGGTGATTGCGGCTTTCGCCACAGGCGCGCCTTCAATTTGCAAGGCAAAAATTCTTTGGCTTTGCAAATTCAATCTGAAAGAATCGCGCAGCAATTTTTCCGAAACATTGAAATTCGGCGGAATCACTTCTTCAAACTGATATGCGCGTTCAAGTGGAAAAAGTTTTTCTTCGTCACAAGGCGCAGCTTGAAAAATGCGAAATTCATTTTCGGAAGATTGCGGCATTTCAGGCGATTGCGCAGGCAAATCCGCGCTGGCATTTTTTTCTTGCGCGAGATTTTTTTGCATCAAAAAATATTCGTTTACAATTTTCGCATGCGCAGGATTTTTTTTGTTGCGAAAAATATTTTTCAAAAAAAGCGAGCCAGTCGCCTCGCCGTTTATGCAAAACGGTTTTTCGTCCGCGAAAAATTCATAGAACGCGCCTTGAGTTTCCTGACAAAGAATTTTGTCGCGCGCGGTTTTGTATTTTGTAAACGGCAGGCAATGAAAAATCGTGCGACGATTTCTAAAACAAAACACGCCTACAATTTTTTCAATTGAATTTCGCGGCGCAGTTTGCGAATTTTCAATGGCTTCATTTTTTACAGCATAGCAATTTTTCGCGTCGTGCAAAATTTCATGCGCAAGATTCACGCATTCATTTTCAAAAGGCGCGATAAAATCGAGCGCGGCTCCTATTTCATTTTCGGAAATCAATTCAATTTTCATTTGCTTCAATATCATATTATAAAATATCCGCGCCAATTTTTAAAGCAAAATTTTTCTAATTTGTGCGGAAAAAAAATTCAAAGCGAAGCCTCGCGATTTCGCTACCGCTGGGGCTAGCGGCTGCACCGCTTCGCTTCCGTACGGGGCTTCAAAAAAAGAATCGCTTTTTCACTTTTCCATTTTTTTTTCGTGTGATATAATTTCATTCATGGAAAAAGCGTATCAAAAAATTTCGCAAACACAAATCGCGAAAATCCTAAAAGAAAACATTGCGGACAAAAGCGCGGTTTTCGTTTTTAACACGAGTGTCGCCGTGGACACTTGGACGGATTTCATTGTGCAGATGGAAGGCGCGGAAGGCTGGCCAAAAACTTTGGCCGCCGATCGTTTCATCGCGTGGGATCAATTCAAAGGCGCGGCGGCAAGCGTTCAGGAAAAAGATGCGCGTTCCATTCCCGGACTTTTGCGAAAACTTTTTGCGCGAAATCTTTTGGCAAAAATAAAAGAAGAAAAATCCGCCGCGCAAAGTTCGGGCGGCGAAGCCCAGCATTTTTTTGAGCGGCTCATCAATCCGAACTACGCGGAAAATGCGCTCGCGTTCACGGACTGGCTTTCGCAGATTTTGCCTTCGCTCGGCTCGTGGCACAAATTGATGTCGCAAAAAAAATTCATTGAAAAAAATTCAAGCGGAAAAGAAAAATTGGCGGCCGCGCAAAACACTCCCGAAAATCGCGACTACTTGAAACTCTACGAAACATATTCGAATTTTTTGCAAGAAAAAAATCTTTTCGAACCCACTTGGCAGCAGCTCAAATTTAATCCGCTCGACAAAAATCGCTACATAATTTTTTATCCTGAACTTTTGGACGACTATGTTGAATACCGCGAAATTTTGGAAGCGGAAGAAAAAAAAGGAAAATTGAATTTAATTCATTTGCAAAGCGACGCAAAAAATTCCGAGCAAAAAATTTGCGCGAGTTATTACACTTCGATGCGCGCCGAATTGCGAATGACCGCGTTGAAAATCTTGCGCGAAAATGCCGGCGGAATTCCGTGGAATTGCATCGCCATTAGCGTTCCGAAAATCGAAGATTATCTTCCGTATGTCGAACGCGAATTGCGATTGTACGACATTCCTTTTGTAACGCGCGCCGGAACGATGCTCGGAAAAACTGGCGCGGGCTTGGTTTTTCGAAAAATGCAAAATTGCTTTGAAAGCGCGTTCGCGTTTTCGCAAGTGCGCTCGTTTGCGCTCGACCATAATGTTCCGTGGAAAAATCCTGCGGGAATGCAAACGCTCGTTCGGCTCGGCTCGGAATTGAAATGTTTTTGCCAGTACACGGATTCAAACGAAAAACTTGTGGATCCTTGGCTGAAAGATTTGCCAGAAGCGAAAAAATTTCAAAACGAATTTTATTTTGAAGCGCAAGAATTTTACAAGCAGTTGAAAAATTCGGTAAACGCGATTTGCAAGGCAAAATCTTTTTCGGCGATAAAAAACAATTGGATTGGCGCGGAAGGTTTCGAAGCGAAATTTTTCATCGAAAAAAAATCGATGTCGCAAAATGCGAACAACATTCTTTCGCGCTGCATAAAAAAGCTCGACGAACTCATCGCGCTCGAAAAAGAATTTCCTGAACTTTGCGGAAAAGAAATTTCGCATTTTGAATTTTTCCTGAACGAAATCGAAACGACGCAATACACGGAGCAAAAACAAAATGAAGGCGTTTCGATTTTTCCGTACAAGTTGAGCGCGATGGCGGCGATTCCGAAGCAGTTTGTTTTGAACGCAAGCCAAAACGCAATCACCGTTGAAAATCCGATTTTGAATTTCTTGCCGCCGCAAAAACGAAAAATTTTGCTTGACGAAAAAATTTCGCAAAACGATGAAAGCCAAAGTTACATCGTCGCCTACAACAAAACTGGCGACTGTGTTTTCAGCATTGCCGAAGAAACTTTGGACGGCTTCGCAATTCCTTACGCCACGCTTTCGACGCAAGAAAAGCCTTGCGACTTTGACGAAGATTTGGACGGCGAAGATTATTTTAAGCAAGAGAAAAAATTTTTGCAAAGCAAATCGAATGCTTCCAAAGAATTTTTTCCGCAAAAAATTTCTGCGAAAATAAAAAATGGATTTGATTTTTATTTTGCCGCGAATGGATTTGATTGTGATGCGGACGGCGACGGCGTTTCGGATTTTATGCAAAAAAAGATTTTCGAAAGCGTTTCGGAAAATGGAAAAATATTTATTTCGCAAAGCGCGATGAAAACTTTTTTTTCGTGTCCGCGAAAATGGATTTTCAAAAATATTTTGGCACTCAAAGAAGACACGCTCGACACGGACATTTTCGAACGCTATGACGCAGGTTCGATAAATCACAAAATTTTGGAACTGTATTTGAAGCAAACGTCGCACCTTCCGTTCACGGACGAAAAAACAAAGCGACTTTTTGACGAAGAAAAAATCCGCGAGCAAATTCGAAAAATCGTGCGCGATGGCGCAGAAGAAATTTCTTTGGGAAGCGAAGCCAAAAAAATTTTGCCGTTCGCACAATCGCGCGCGTTTACGCAAAGTTCTTTGGCACAAGAAATTCTTATTTCGCAAACTGAAATTTTCGTGGAAACGATAATAAATTTTTTGCGCTGGTTTTGCCAAAAAAATTTTTACGGCGGCTGGCAGATTCAAGGCGTGGAAAAAAATTTGCAAATGCAATTTGAAACGAATGAAAAAATAATTCTCGACGGAAAAATCGACTGCGTGCTTTCGAGCGGCGAAGATTTTGCGATTGTGGATTTTAAAAATACGCGCAGCTCAATTCCAAGCAGCAAGCTCACTTTGAAAAATTTTCCTGAAGTGGATGACGAACTCGGCGATTTTCAAATGCCGATGTATTTCAAACTTTTCGAAGCGAATTCGAAAGATGAAATTTCGTCCGCGCGTTTCGTTCCGATAAAAATCAAATCGCTTTCGGAAGAAGCAAAAGAAGTGATCACAAAAGAAGGTAAGACTTCAACAACGCAAGCCATGCGCGAAGATTTTATAAATTTTACGATTCCGCTTTTTGACAAATATGTTGAAGAAATGTGCAACGCGATAAACGCCGCAAAATATTCCGTGCAAAATCTCAAAGACGAAAATTGCGCGGGCAAAGAAAAAAATGCGGCTTGCGATTACAGAATGATTTGCCGCACAATTTACAACACGGCGGGATTTAAAATAATTTCAGAATCTAGCGCGGAGGAAAATTGATGGAAACGGAAAAATTGCTTGCAAAGCCTTACCTTTCAAAAACGCCGGACAGCGACCAAGCCAAAGTCGCCACTTCGCTTGAAAATACAATTGTAGCGGCTGGCGCGGGAAGCGGAAAAACGCAAACGCTCGCCACGCGCTTCGCATATCTTGTAATGTCCGATTCGAAAAATTCTGTTGAAAGAATTCTCACTTTGACTTTTACGGAAAAAGCCGCCGCCGAAATGTACCGACGCATTTATCTCACGCTAAAAAAATTCGCAGAAGAATTACCCGAATGCGAAGAAAAAAATCGCGCGCAAAAAGCCATTGAAAATTTTTCCAAGGCGCACATTCAAACGCTCGATTCGTTCAGCATGGAAATCGTAAAGCAGGCGGCGAATCTTTACGGAATCCGCCCCGATTTTTCCGTGGGCGCGGCCGACACTTCGAGCATAATTCGCGAGCTTGCTTTTTCTTTCATAATGAAACATCGCGAAGCGAAGTCGATTCAATGGATCAGCGAAGCGGGAAAATTTCAGGACGCGACAAAATATTTTTGCGAAGCCGCAGAAAAGCACACTTCTCTTGCCGATTCGCTTTTGCAAAAATGCGCGGTTTTCAAAGAAAGCCTAAAAAAGCAAGCGAAAAAAATTTCGAAAGAATTTTTTGAAAATGATTCTGCGCTCACGCAAATGTTCGCTGGAATTTCGGATTTGAAAATCGCGCTCGAAGAAATCGAAGCAAAGCCGAAGGAATCAAAAGAAATAAAAAAATTGCGGAGCGCGATGCAAAATTGGGAAGATTCCGCTGAATTGATCGCGCGAATAAAATCACAAAAAATTCCGAGCATCGATTTGGAAGAAGAAAGCGCGATTCGCTGGGCTGCGAGCGAAGCCGTTCGGCGTTTTGTGGATTTGCTCGGCGAACTTGATGTGGAACTCAAAACGAAATCTTGCAAATTGGCGCAAGTGCTCGAATGCTACGAAAAACTTTTCGGCGAAAATGGAATTGCGCAAGACGCGCTCAATGCGATTGATTTTATTTTCAATTATGAAAATTTGCGAGAACTTTATTCGTTGCTTGATGATTTTGTCGAAGAAGTGAATTCGCACAAACGGCAAAGCGGCTCGCTCACTTTTTTGGATTCGGCAAAATTGGCGTTGCGCATTTTGTACGACCAAGGTCAAATCCGAAAAGAGCAGCGCGAGAATTTTACGAAAATCATGATCGATGAATTCCAAGACAACAACGGCGCAAACCGCGATTTGCTTTTGCTGATTTCGCGCAAAAACGAAAACGGCGAGCAGCTTTTTCCAAACGAACAAAAAGACATTTTAGAAATTACAGGCGAGATAATGCAAAACCGACTTTTTTTTGTGGGCGACGAAAAGCAGTCGATTTATAAATTTCGCGGCGCGGATGTAGCGGTTTTCAACGAATTGAAAGATAAAATCGGCGGAAAAATTTTGCACATGTCGAACAATTATCGAAGCGACGAGATTTTGCTCGACGAGTTCAACAAATTTTTTGGTGCAATCGGGATGTCTGAAAAATGCAAAGATTATTCTGTCTTTTCCAAAACGAATTCCGAGAAAAAAAATTTCGAAGCGACTTACGATGAAAACGCGGCGGCGAAATTTCCTCCCGCAAAAAAAGATTTTCTCGAAAAAAATCCGCCTGAGTTTGAAGACAAATCGCTTCACAGAATTCATGTTTGCATGTTGAACACGAGCGAAAAAAACGCCGCCGAAAAAAAATCGTGCCTTTCTGCGAAAGAATCGCGCATTTATTTTATCGCAAAAAAAATTTTGGAACTTCATTCGAACGAAGAAAAAATTCCGTTTAAGGATTTTGCGATTTTTGTAAAAAGTCGAACGGACTATCCAATTTTCGCGCGGATTTTTTCTTTGCTCAACATTCCGTTTTCGATGGATCAAGAGGCGAACATTTTTGCCGAAGCTCCGGTGAACGACATCTATGCCGCGCTGCGACTTTGCGTTTATCCGAGCGACCGAAAATGTTACTGCGCGTTTTTGTGTTCGCCATTTTGCGGAATGGATTTGCAAGCCGCGCAAACGATTCTCGCATTGACAAAAAAATCAGATTCGAGCGANTCGNACGCGGAAATGAAAAACGCATTCGACGAAACTTTGGAANAANAAATTGCCGAAAATATTTCTGAAAAAAANTTTGAAAAATATTTGCATGCAAAAAATTTTTTNAATAAAATTCGAGATGAAATTCTTCGAAAGCCAATNGCGCAAAGCATCACGGAATTTTGGTATGAATGCGGATATCGCTACGCGCCGCTTTGGACAAAAACATGCGAATATGAAAACGGCGATTCTGCGCGCGCATGGAAGCAAACCGANAATCTCATGGAAGAACAATACGATTTGCTTTTNGAACTTGCNNGNGCCGCCGACGCGNAAAACAAAGATGTCGCATGGTTCATCGACCAGCTGAATGTNTTGCAAGAAAATTCGCGCAANGAAAATTCCGAACTCGATGCGAAGGAAGTGAATTATCAAACCGAAAAAAAAGATGCNGTNAAAATTATGACAATCTACAAAAGCAAAGGTTTGGAATTTCCTTATGTTTTCNTTTGTGGCTGCGCGAATGCAAAAGAAGGCGCGAAAAATTTTGACGGAAAAATTTATGCCGTAGAAAATTTCGCGCCAGTCGTGATTTACAATTCGTTTCAACAAAATTATTTTGCAAGAAAAGTTCAGTCGCTNGAAAAAGAAAAATCCGCCGCGGAATTCAANCGGCTCNTTTATGTTGCGACGACACGCGCNATAAATCACGCNTANATNNTCGGCGAATGGTCGAAAGGCGAAAAAGGTTTGAGCGATGCGGCAAAATCAAAATTGCTTTTGAATATTTTTGATTTTTATGANNGCAATCAAAATGACGCGCCGTTTGATTTTATNAAAATTGATTTGTTCGAAAAATCGCAATTCATTTCGNAAACGAATTCNCATCCTGTNAGCGTGGAAAANTACAACAAAATTCTTTGCGANCAAAANGCTTTGTACAATTCNCTCGACGCTGAAAAAATTATCGCCACGCCAAAAGTTCCGNGCTTGCGCACTTCGCCGAGCGCGNTGGAAGAAAAAACGCGCCAAGANTTTTNCNCCGCTTCTTCGCAAAAAAATGATGCGCNNGAAACGCCTGCGAGTTTTTCTTATCCGCAAATAAATTCTTTTGTGAATTCNGCCNCGCTTNTCAAAAATGAATANGGAACTTTGTTTCACAGTTTCATGGAAGCATGGAGCAAAAATCCAAACGANTTTTTGCCNGAAAAAATCAGCATGCAAAATTATTTTTTCGACGAATCNCTCGTGCAAAAAATTTCTGATGCGAACAAANAAATTCTGCTTGAAACATTTTGCGAAATCTTGAAAAAATTTCTCGGGCAAAAAGAAAAAAATCNTGCGCTNGANGCNTTGCAAAACAANCGNGCCTTTTTNGCCGAATANAAATTCAAAACGAAAATTCATTCGTATATTTTTACAGGAACGATTGACGCGGTTTTTGAAAACGCCGANGGCNNCTACACCGTGCTCGACTACAAAACAGATTCCGTGCCAGANGAAAAAATTTATTACAACCAAATCGGCTGCTACCAAAAAGTCGCGGCGGATTTGTTTACGGCNGGCGACGCAAGCAAAATCCGATGCATTTTGTTTTTCGCGGAAACAGGNGAATTNGTTGACATCACGAAAAACGCGCGCGCCGCATTCGAAAAATTGACGGACGNAAAAATCNCGGAATTGATTTTNCAAAAATGAAAATGCTTGGCACATGAAAAAAGGCGCGGACGAGCCGNGCTTTTTTTTAATGAATTTGGCGTTTATTAGTTATTTACGTATGAATGATTCTACTTCATCATCTTGATTGAAATAGAAATCGAGTTTTAGGATTCCGCTTTTAATTTCGACTGTAAGTTCCTCTTGTTTGTTGGATGGAATTTCATACACTTCATTAATATCCCAATCCATATATTTTACAAGTGTGATATAGATTTTAGCGTTTTTTGCAGGATTTCCTTTGTATGTCCCTTCTCCAAGGAACGTTTCATTTTTAGAGGAACAATCTGTCAATGACCATGTATTATCATTGAAGAATTTCAGTACAGTCNCTTCACTATCTGCCTCATACATGGCAACGACATTGCTATTACTGTTGTTGCTGCCACCATCATCACTGCCATTGCTGCAAGAGACGAACGCCAAAGCAGTGGCAAGAGCCACCATAATAAAGAGAAATTTTTTGATGCTTTTCATAAAGCACCTCCTTTAAATAAAATAGCGATTCACTTTCACACTGCCGTGGAATATAAAATCACTATACAAACATACAAAAAAAAAATTTGTCAATAGGTGATTCAAAAAAACGTGCAAATTGATTCGCGAAATTGTATTAAGCTAGACGATTTTGTTGGAATGCGGCGGAAGGGAATTGNTTTTGCAAAAATGAAAATCGNTTTNTTTGGCGCNNGTGGGCTCNNNNAAANNGNCGNTNNCNTNATTGTAGCTGCTTCAAAATCTCGCCGATGTCGCTATCGATGCCGAGCGATTTTTCCTTGATTTCGGCCGGAATNTAAACTTCGCCTTTGTTGATGCAAACATAAAAAGCGTCTTTGAAATTTTGCGTCATCTGCCAAAACGGATATTTGATGATTCCGGGCGTGTTCGAGCCGACTCCCAATTCCAAAAANAAAATTTTCTTTTCTTTGNNNNGNGCNAAAAAAGTTTTGTAACGCTCGCANGCTTTTTGCCAGCCTTCGTCTTCCACGAANGTTTCGTCCGCGCGNAAATTCATCGTCATCGGCTTTCCNCATTTTGGACATTTCGGAACAAGTTCGCTCGGCACTTTCATTTCTTTTTGCTCGGCAAACATTCGGCGAATAATTTTTTCGTTGTNGTAAGTTTTTTTGTGGCAAGGCNNGCTGCATTGAAAAAGCCCGAANTCGCCTTGCGTGTAGAACATTCGNTTTTTGTCAAAGCCNNCTCGCTGAAANCAATGGTCAACGTTCGTCGTTATCACAAAATAATTTTTGCTTCGAACGAGTTCGAGCAGATTTTCATAGACAGGAATTGGCGGCGGACAAAATCTGTTCAAATAAACATAGCGCGACCAGTACGCCCAATTTTCTTCGAGCGTTTCGTAAGGATAAAATCCGCCCGAATACATATCGTGAAAATTATATTTCGCTTCGAAATCGCCGAAATTTTCGTGAAAGCGTTTTCCGCTGTAAACATAGCCAGCCGAAGTGGAAAGTCCTGCGCCCGTGCCAATTACAACCGCCTGCGCGTTTTCGATTTTTGATTTTAATTTTTCAAGCAAGTTCGCGTTCATAAAATTTTTTGTCCTCGTCGGTAAATACATTGAAAATAATTTTTATGTTGTAGCCGTCTTTCGCAAGCCACGCTTTGACTGTCCTTACTGCCAATGCGCAGGCTTCGTCTTTTGGGTAGCCGAACACGCCGGTGGAAAGGCAGCAAAACGCGATGCTTTTTAAATTCATTTCTTTCGCTTTTTCCAAGCATGAAATGTAGCAGCTTTGCAAATCGGATTTGTTTTGCGCCGTAACTTTTCCGGAGACAATCGGACCTACGGTGTGAAAAATATATTTGCTCGGCAAATTGTACGCGCTGGTAACTTTTACTTTTCCGTTCGGCTCGTCGCCACCCTGCATAATTTTTTGGCAATCAAGCCGCACTTGGACTCCCGCAAAAGAATGAATGCAATTGTCGATGCAATTATGAAGCGGCTGAAAACATCCGAGCAATTTGCTGTTGCATGCGTTGACAATCGCATCCGAATTGAGGCGCGTGATGTCGCCTTGCCACAAAGCGATGCCGCCGCGATAATCAAGATTTGCGACGTTCACGATTCCGCGCTTTTGTGTTTGTTCGGAAAGATATTCGTCCTGCAATTTTATGAATTCTTCCGTCGCAGGAAGTGGCATGCGGAGATTGCACAATGCGCGAAAATATTGCGGCTTTTCCGATTCTGAAAGCGGCGGAATTTTTTCGCGGCGTTCTTCGGAAAGAATTTCAATCAAACGGTCGAGCGATTTCATAATTTTATCTTATCACAATTTTTTCATTTTGTCTTTCATCAACATATCCTAACGAACGATAAAAAAATGATTTTTTTGTTTGCATTATTTTAAAAACGGATTTATACTATTTATATAACCTAATTTCAAGGAGATTCCCATGGGAAAGTATGTCATCGCAAAAACAAAGGTTGGATTCAAATTCAATCTTGAGGCGGCAAACGGGCAAGTGATTTGCACATCGCAATCGTACACGACAAAAGTAAGCTGCAAAAAGGCAATCGAGAGTTTGCAAAAAATCGCCAAGTCGCCAATCGAAGATCAGACCGTAAAAGGCTACACCGAAGAAAAGAAGCCGAAGTATGAAGTCTATCAAGACAGGAAAAAAGAATATCGATTCCGACTGATTGCGTCAAACGGAAAGAACATTGTGTCCGGCGAAAGTTATACAACATTGCAAGCCTGCAAATCAGGAATTATGTCTATTCAAAACAACGCCACTTCCGAAATTGTAGATACTTCATTGGCAGAAAAAAAGCCAGCGGCAAAAGCGGAGAAAAAACCTACTGCGAAAAAGCCCGCCGCGAAAAAAACTGCTGCAAAGAAGACAACTACAAAAAAATAACTTTTTTCTTGTTATCGAAAAATTATTTATTGCAATGATGAAATGCTAGAAAATCCGCGCATAAATGTTTGCGCGGATTTTCTATTTTATTTTCGCTTTATTGAAAATCCAGTTGAAACTTTTGAGTTGTTGAAAATAAATGAACTCTTCGCTATAATGAAAATATTCTTGCAAGGGCTTTCGGTTATACCGTTTGTCGCGGTCGCTTTAAGGCTGGCGGCCGCCTTCCGTTCGGGGGCTTGGCAGCTTAAAGGAGATTCATTTTTATGGAGAAGTTCTTCAAACTCAAAGAGAACGGAACTACAGTTGGACGCGAGATTGTGGGCGGCGTAACTACATTCCTTGCGATGGTCTACATTCTCGCCGTAAATCCGGGAATCCTCGGACAATGCGGAAACGGAATGACGTTCGAGGCGGTTTTCACTGCCACGGCAATCGCTTCGGGAATCGCGACGCTTGTGATGGCGTTCATCGCGAATCTTCCCGTGGCTCTCGCGCCGGGACTTGGACTCAACGCATTCTTCACTTTTTCCGTCGTGTTCGGAATGGGATGCTCTTGGCAATTCGCGCTCACGGCGGTTTTTGTTGAAGGCATCATTTTCATTTTGCTTTCGATTTTCGGTGTGCGCGAAGCGATAATCAAATCGATTCCGACATCGCTCAAAAAGGCGGTCGCGGCCGGTATCGGACTTTTCATCACGATCATCGGTTTGGCAAACGCCGGCATCATTTCCACGCAGACAGGAACGCTCATCGGCTTCGTAAATTTTACGGCGGAAAACAAAGCGGCGATCGTCGCAATCATCGGACTCATTCTTACGATTGTGCTTTACGTGATGAAAGTTCCTGGCTCAATTTTGATTGCGATCATAATCACAACGATTGTCGGAATTCCGTTCGGCGTGACAAGCGTTCCGCAAAACTGGAAACCATTTTCCGCTCCGTCCGCGCCGCTGTTTTTCCAATTCGCGTTCGGCGAGGCGTTTTCTTCAAGCGCGATGATTTTGAAATTCATCGTCGTGCTTTTCACATTTTTGTTCACCGACATTTTCGACACAATCGGAACTTTGCTCGGCGTGGCTGAACAAGGCAATCTCAAAGACGAAAGCGGCAACGTGAAAAATGTCAAAGGCGCGTTGCTCGCCGATTCAGTGGGAACAGTCGTTGGCGCGTGCCTCGGAACTTCCACGGTAACTTCATTTGTCGAATCAACTTCTGGCGTGGCGGCAGGCGCGCGCACAGGTCTTGCCTCGGTTGTAACCGGCGTTTTGTTCCTGCTCTCGCTTTTCCTCACTCCGCTTTTCGCGCTCATTCCTGCGGCGGCCACAGCTCCGGCCTTGATTTTCGTCGGGTTTTTGATGATGAAATCTGTCACGGAAATCGACTTCGGCGATCCGACGGAAGGAATTCCCGCGTTCATCACAATCATGGTGATGCCGTTCTCATATTCGATTTCAAAAGGAATCGCATGGGGAATGATTTCTTACGTCATCACAAAATGCGCCGGAAAAAAGTCAAAAGACATTACAATTGTAACTTGGATTTTGGCGGCAGTTTTCGTGGCGGACATGATTTTCGAAGCGGTAAAATAATTTTTTTGTAGGGGAGGGATAACTCTCCCCTTGTGCCCGCACTTTGTACGAAATGATTTTTTCAAGCAATGAACGAATCTGAAAATTCCTTCATTGCTTGAATTTAAGGTTTTATGAAAAGACACATTCTACTATTTTTGTTGGCTTTGTGCAGTGCCGCGGTTTCGTATGCAAAGCCAATATTTTTGAGTCCAGAGACAATAACCTATAAGGTCAGGGAAGACACTTTTTATAGCGACGGAGGTTTTGAGGAGCCGTACAAGCCGATTAAAAAAGATTCCATAATAGTGTGGACCTCGGAAAGGTCCGTTGGGCCAATATATAGCGTAGAAACGCATTATTACGTAAAATATGCGATTGACGCATTTTACAATGAAAAACCGATGTGGATGTATACAGACGCATTGCAGGTAGTTGATTCGGAGTTGTTGACGCAAGAAAACTCATTGATACGAATTATCCCTGAATATTATCTGGAAGTTTTGTCCAAAAAGAATTTGGCAATGATTTTCGAGAAGCAACCATTGTGGCTAAAAACACTGGAAGAGTGCAAGAGTGGTATGTACGGGCCTGATTCCCTTGAAGATTTTTTTCATCCGGAAGAGTATTTCTTGTCGAATACGATAGTGTCATTCAGCCAGCATAATTTTTACATGGTCAAAAACATTGAAACGATTGACGATTGCAAGATGCTTACTTTACTGCGTTATAGAGACAGCCTCGACGAATCCATAAACGAAGACGTGTATTCTGACATATATAAAAAATATCAAAAAGACGCGTACATAAAGTTATTTGTTCGATTTGACGGAGACTATGTGGATTTATGGATTAATTCAAAAGATAATTTTATGGGGAGATATATCATTGCTCCTGACGTTTTATGTGAGCAAATACACGAGTTCATGGCGACTAAAGACATAGACCTCTCTAAAGTAACATGGCTGCGCCACGCGGACGGCAGTTGCGACTACGACGACAAGATAGAGCTGCCTTTGATTCGTTTTTCGGAAAACAATAAGGCGGGCAATGCGACAGTAAACGCAAGCGAAAATCAGGGCATGGAAGAGTCTAAAACGGCATCTGCCACAGAATTATTGGAAGAAGAGGAAAAACTCAATCTTCCGGATTCGGACGAGACAAAAAACGAAATCAAAACGGATTCCGCTGTAAAGACAGACATAAAAAAAGAAGAGAACGATTTTGACTTTCCCTTTATTCGAGTTGGTCTCGGAATCATCATTGTGATTGCATTGCTTTCAATCATCCTTGCGATTGCAAAGAAAAAGAAAGCCAGCAATGAATAATTAGGAAATAGCGGCGAAGAAGGCTTGGCTTGGGCTGAAAAATTTGATAATATTCGAGGGGCAGTTAGAAAACATCCGCTAAAACAATAGGGAGAAATATCCATGAAAAAAGCAATTGGTAAGATTTTTGCGCTTTTTTTATTCTTCAACATTTATGGAATAAATTATAAGACACTTGAAAGTACAAAACTTTATGAAAGTGACGGCACGTTCAATTATTACGCTCGCGATATTGGCAAGAATGAGACGGTGAAAATTTCCAAAGCGCAAATCTATTATGGCGTTTCGGATTGGAAATATTCGGTCGAAATCTTATACCATGACACCCATTATTTTACCAATGTTGAGAATTTGGTGCCCGAAAGCATCCAAAATATTTTGTCTGACAATATATCTCTAATTCATTCAGAGGATGCCGAATGGCTTTCATCCTATTATTTTGATATGCTGAAAGAACAAAACCGAGATGTCGTCAAATCAAAACAACAAAATGGTTTCAGGGAGTATCAAGAAAGGAAAAGTGAATTTGATTATGAATGGTATTATACTTTAAGCTTCCTTAGACCAACATATTTTTTTAATTCAGTTGTTACCATTTCATTGTTGTTTGACAATTGCAGTTTCCTTGTCAAAAATATTAGCAAGGAAAACTCTGATTATTTAATAGAGGCGGAAGTGTATGATTGGTTTATGCCAGATGCAATTCGTTCCTATTCAACTGGAGATTATGTCTTGCTAAAAGTATCGGCGGACGGTGATTATTTGAATCTTTTTTGCGACGGTCAACTACTAGGTCAGTTCGTGAAAACAAACAATGAAACAAAAACGGAGATAAAGTCACTGATGCGTGACAACACTTGCGACCTCTCCAAAATAACATGGCCGCGCCACGCGGACGGCAGTTGCGATTATGACGCGAACAGCAATTTTAATTGGACAACCAATAGAATCAATCCGATGGGAGGAAAATAAAGAAATGAAAAAAGGAATTAGAAAAATATTCATAAGCATGCTTTTTATATGTGCAGGCTTCTGCTTTGCGAAGCCGATAGTCTATACTTCTACAGATGAAGTCCAGCTATTAAATGGAAACTATGAACCTGCATTGCTGCTTGACAAAAATGTTTCTGTGTATGCGAGGAATGTTTATGGAGCAGATGTGGTGGTTTCGCCAAAAGGAGAACTTTTGTGTGAAATTGTATACAAAGGCATCAACTACATTGCGGATGCTTCAAAATTTGTTCCCCAAGAGACGGAATGTGTTTTCGATGAGGGCATCATAGCATCTACCCTTAAGAATGACAAGAAAGTGCTGATTTCGAAAAACTATGTGGATTTGCTTTTCAGTCAGGACAGGGATTCTGTCAGCAAAATTGAGCCATATGGATACGAGCAATACAATGCATATAAAACAGAATTTGATTACGAATGGTTCTTGACGGTGCATGAGTTTAATCCCAGTTACATATTTAATGTTGTAATAGGACTTCATACCATTTTTGGATACTATTCTTTTTATGTTCTTGACATTGAAAAGGAATCGGACGGATACAAAATAAATGCGGTGGTGGAGAAACATTGGGATGTGGTAGTAGAACCAACAGACCCGCAAGTCTCAGGGAAAAAACAGATATTGACGCTAACGGTTGATGGAGATTATCTGACGATTCGTTCAGATGAAAAGACATACGGTACTTTTGTAATAGTGTCGGAGACCCTCTTATCGCAAGGAACTAGCCTTTTGCAGAACAATACTTGCGACCTATAAGGTAACATGGCCGCGCCACGCGGACGGCAGCTGCGATTACGATAATACAAACAGCATCGCGACAGCAAGCGCAAGCGAAAATCAGGATATGGAAGAATCGAAATCGACAAACTCGCCTACCACAGAATGCGCAGAGCCTGCGGAGGAAGCCGCGTTCCCCGAAACCGCCGAAAGCGAAAGCCCGAATGCAGAAGTGGACGTGAAGGAATCCTCCGCCCTGCCCATCATGCCGATTGCGGCGAGTGTTGTGGCTTTGGCAGTCTTGCTCGCCGTGGTTATCCTTGTGGCAAAGAAAAGGAAAGACGAGAAGAAATAAAAGGCATGCGCGTGACGTTTTTGGTGGGTGCGCTTGTTTTCCCACCACCACGCCCAATTTATTTGCGCGGCTCATTTCGGAAAATAAAATTTCATAGTTTCTTCGCCGAGCTTTTCCGCGCCCAAACGCTTCGCAATCAACTTGCAAACTTGGCGGCTCAAAAACCAGGCAAGCACAATCGCCGCGAACATCACAATCGACAAAAAAGTCGTTTCGGAATTTTCGCCGCCGTGAAGAACGTATTCGTAGAAATATTTCGCCGCAATCAAAAGCACGGGAACAAGCACGCAGCCAAATGCAAACAGCAACGCCGCGCCGCCCAATTGCAAAAAAATCACGTTGCGTTTTTGCTGCCGCTCCGTGGGAGATTTTTTTTCCGCCTTGTTCGGCGCGTCAATTTTTTTCAATTCTTCTTCAGTCATCTTCTTATTCACCTAAATCCTAAATTAAATTTCGCGACAAAAACTCGCCGCGAAATTCAAAATCATTTTTTCGACTTCGCTTCTTCCGAATTTTTTATCGTGAGGAAAAACGAAATTATCAAAATTATTCCGCAGACAACGATGCAAGCATCCGCCACATTAAAAGTGGGCCATCGTTCCAAACCGAATATTCCGAAAAATTTCACGTCAACAAAATCCACCACGCCTTGCGGCCTGAAAATCCTGTCGATGATGTTTCCAACGCCGCCGCCGACAATTCCGCAAATGCACCATCTTTGCAGCGAATTGAATTCATCGTTGCGAAAATAAATCGCCACCACGAACGCAATCACCACAAGCGGCACGAGCGAAAACAAAATCGCGCGCGCGTTTTGCGAAAGCGACGCTCCCAAACTGAACGCCACGCC
This sequence comes from Treponema sp., assembly GCA_014804005.1. Lineage (GTDB taxonomy): Bacteria > Spirochaetota > Spirochaetia > Treponematales > Treponemataceae > Treponema_D. Next base: position 116,834 of record JAAVAP010000018.1, read on the forward strand.
TTTGTTCGCCACATGAATTATTCGAAGCAAATCGCCGCCAAAAGAATATCCAACGCTGAACGGCGGAATGTTTTTCACAATCCAAAGTTTTGTGATTTGATCAAGCAAAATCACCGCTAGCGCGAGCGAAAACGGAATCAATTTTTTTTTCATTTTTTCTCCAAAATAAAAATATAGAAAGTCAAAATTGCAAAGTGACAACCTTGCAACCTACGCGAAAATTCTTGTTACAAATTCGTCGGGAAATCCAAGAAAATTCCTTCCACGCCTTTTTCTTCGAAAAGACGTTCGCGGAGCGAATTCACGCCGAATGTTTCCGTGTTGTAATGTCCGCCGGCAATCACGTTCATTCCTTCTTCCTTGATCGGATTGAAATCGCTGTGCCCCAATTCGCCGGTGATGTAGCAATCCAAGCCTTCGCGCCACGCCCAATAATGGTCGCCGCCCGCGCCGCCGGAAACAATTCCCACCGTGGAAATTGTCTTTTTTCCGAACGCGAGAATTTGATTCGGCTTTGCGTTTGGACTTAGGCGGCGAACGTTCGACAAAATTTTTTCCGACAATTCTTCCACGCTCATCGGCTTTGGAAGTTTTCCTTTTACGCCGATTTCCATTCCGCGCCACGGACAAAATTTTTTCAAAGACTTCATTTCGCAAGCGCGCGCGATCGAAAAATTGTTTCCGACTTCTTCGTTCGCGTCAAGCGGAATGTGATAGCCAATAAGCGCAATGTCGTTTTTGATGAACGCGGCAATTCGCGCATAATGAATGTAAGTGAGCGTTTCCACATTGTCCCAAAAAAGTCCGTGGTGAACGAACAGAACATCCGCGCCGCATTCGGCCGCCGCCGTCACGGTGTCCAACGTTGCGTCAACGGCAAACGCAACTTTTTTTATTTGCTTTTTTTCGGGCGCGGAATTTTGAATTTGAATTCCATTGCGCGAAGGATCGGCAGGATAATTTTCCTTTTTCAAAATCGAATTGAAATAAAAATCAAGTTCATTTAAAGTCAATTTTTTTTCTCCTGATAAATTGCAAGTTAAAGACCGCGCGGGTTTTGCGGCACTTTTATCATAACTCCCATCAAAAATTTAATTCTCCATTTTTTGCCTTGTCGCGTAAACGCAATAACTCGGCGCAAATGAAGTTTCGTCTCGCGCAACGCCCAAAAATATTTTCGCAAAAAGCGGTTCTGTTTGAGACACAAATCCAAAACCCGGCATCATGTAATCGTCAATGTCCGCAAGATTCAAACTTCGAGGAAAAGCGCGCGCGTCGGGCGCGGAAAAATATTTTCCGAAAATCGAGTCGAGCTTTTCCGTGGACAATACGCTGCTCGAATCGCAGACGATAAAAATGCCTTTTTTCGCGTAACGATTTTTTGCGATGAAAGCGAGCGCGTTGTAAATGCCTTCGTAAATTTTTGAAAATTCTTGGGCGCGGCTTTTCATTGATTTTTCGCGAAATTCGATTTTCCCGATTTCATTCAAAGCAAATTTTTCGTCTTGAAAAAAATTCATTAAAAGAAAAGATCTCCGAAAAGTTTTCGTGTTCCGCAAGTTGGAAAAATCATCGTCGTACAAATCCGCGGCAAGAACAGTGTAGCCCGCGCGGGCAAGCAAAATCAAATATGGTTCGTAGTTCAAAGTTTCGGCGAAGACATCGCTCACAAACAAAACGATTGTATTTTTTTGCGTCGAAACATTTTTGTTCGAAAAAGTGTAGAGCGTGAAATTCCGTTTGTCGAAAATTTCATTTGCCTCGTTAAAATTTGATTCCGAAAATTCGGAAGAAGTCGCGCATGAAAAATATTCGCGTTCAACTTGGACATTGTATTTTTCAGTTTGCAGGTGAACAGGATGCATGACGATTGCGACAACCAAAACAAAAATCGAAACAAGCAAAAGCAAAATCGACGCGATGAAAAATTTCACGCTGTAAGAATCCACGAACAAATTTTGCGAAAAGCGCACGATGCTACGATAGTTTAAAATCGCAGTGACAAGCGCGAGCGCGAAAATCACGATTTCCGTAAAACGAATTTCCCACGCCAACATTTGCAAAATCATCACGATGACGCTGAGCGGAGCCAAAATCGCAAGCGCGTCGTGCCGAGTGCGCCGCGTAAAAAGAATGCGCGCGTTCAAAAAAACGAGCATCACAAGAACGAGCATCTCTCCGGCAAACGGCGTCAAAATTCGCATAATTCATTTTACCGAAAAAAGCGGAACTTTGCAATATATCATCAAATTGAAAACATTCAAATTCTGCGGCGCGACTTCTGCGCAATTTCAACGTGTGTTTTAAAATTTGCGTTTCTTAGAAGCCTTTATTTCTTTTGGGAAATATGATATAATTTTTTTATGGCGGAATTTAAAAAAGTCGAAGTTGACAGGCAAAAAATCAAGACGGCTATAAAAGCCGGCATTCCACTTTCCCTCACCACCTACACAATTCCTCACGAAATGGAAATTTATATGGACGACATTCTGCGAGTTTTTTTGGAAGAGTTGAACCAAATGCAGATGTGCGAGCAGCTCACTTATTGCCTGAACGAATTGATGACGAACGCAAAAAAAGCTAACACCAAGCGCGTTTATTTTAAAACGAAAAATTTGGAAATAACAGAAAAGTCCGACTACGAAATCGGAATGAAAACTTTTAAAAAAGAAATGCTCGAAGAACTTGAATATTATTTGGGCTTGCAAAAAAAGGCAGGGCTTTACGTTCGCGTTTCGCTTCAATATCGCGATCGAAAAATCAAAATCGAAGTGCGCAACAATTCCGAAATTACAATTTTTGAAGACAAGCGCGTTCGGGACAGACTTTCGCGCGCAAAAGAATGCTCTTCGATTGAAGACGCGTTTTCGCAAGTTCTCGATGATTCTGAAGGCGCGGGTCTTGGACTTGTCATCTTGATTTTGATGCTGCAAAAAATCGGATTTACTGGAGAAAATTTCCAAGCCATCTGCGAAAACGGCGAAACGATAATGCGCATAATTTTGCCGCTTTCCGAAAACGAGCAGGCGCAAATGAATTTTATCAGTGAAGAATTTGCAAACGCGATTGATGAGCTTCCGCAATTTCCTGAAAATATCACTGCGATAAATCGGCTTTTGAATGATCCCGATTCGCGAATCTCAGACATTGCAATGCGCATTTCCAACGATGTTGCGCTCACGGCGGAACTTTTGAAAACCGTCAATTCGGCGGCGTTCGCTCTTCCTTTTCAATGCCGCAGCGTTTACGACGCGGTGAAATTTGTCGGAATTCACGGCATCAGGAATTTGCTGTTTTCAATCGGCGCAATTCAATCGTTCGGAAAATTTGACGACGAACGATTCAATATTTGGGAGCATTCGTACCAAGTCGCATTTTATTCGTTCAACATCGCGCGCAATTATTTCGCCACAAAAAAAAATATAATTGAAGACTCGTACATTTGCGGACTTTTGCACGATATGGGAAAAATTGTTTTTGAATCTTCGCATCCGGAATTCATCGCGCGGATTAAAAAAAATTGCGAAACAAAAAATATTCCGGATCAAATTTTTGAAAGGCTTTTGGCGGGAGTGAGCCACGCGGAAATCGGCGCGCTCATCGCAGAAAAATGGAATTTCCCGGACGTGATTGCGAAATCAATTCGATTCCATCACACGCCGGATTTGGCGGAAACGGAAGCCAAAGATTTGAGCGCAGTTGTTTGCCTCGCGGATTTGATGGCGCATTATCACGCTGGCGAAATTTCTTTTCTGCAAATCGACAATTCGATTTTGGATTCTTTTAAATTCACGAACGAAATGATGTTCAAAAAAATTTCCGACAAACTTTATTCGGCGTTCAAAGAATCGTAAAAATTACGCCTTGCCCATTTCCTCGAACAAACTTCGCATTGTCGGATTGTTGCGCGTAAGTTTTTTTATCGTAAGGTCGTCGGCCTTGTTGTTTGCAATTCGCAAATTGTTTTCGCTTCCAATCAGCGCGTCTTTGATTTTTTGCAAATGGTCGATGGACTTGTCAATTTCGGAAATTGCCGACGCAAATTTTTCGCTTGCCAACCTGTAGTTTCTTCCGAAATCAGCCTTGAAAGAATTTAGTTCCGCTTCGAAATTCGTGATGTCAATAGATTGATTTCTCGCCTCAGAAAGTTGCCTCTTGTACTCGAGCGACTTGCGAGAAGCGTTTCGCAAAAGCGTAATCATCGGGATAAAAAATTGCGGACGAATCACGTACATTTTTTCAAATTTGTGCGAGACATCTACAATGCCGCCATTGTACAATTCGCTTTCGCTTTCAAGCAGCGAAACGAGAACCGCGAATTCGCATTTTTTTTCTTTGCGATCTTTGTCCAATTCCTTGAAAAAATCTTCGTTCTTGTGTTTGGTCGCGGTGGTGTCCGCTTCGTTTTTCATCTCGAACATTATCGAAACATATTCAATTCCATCGGCAAAATCGCGGAAAATAAAATCGCCCTTTGAGCCAGTGCGCGCGTCATTGTCCTTTTCAAAATATGCGTCCGGCATAAGCGGGCGCGCGAATTGCTCAAAAGAAGTGCGGCAATGCGATTCAAGAGTTTCGCCAATCATCTTGGTGGACATTCTCGCTTTCAAATCCTTGTAATAAACAATCTGTTCGTCCTTGGCACGAAGTTGATTTTCAAAATTCGCCTTGAGATCGTTTTCATGAATTTGCGCCTGATTTTTTTCATTCTCGATTTGTGCCCGAAGTCGCTCGGCTTCAATTTGCAACTTTGAATTTCCTTCCGTGAATTTTCTGCCGAGTTCGGCAAGCTCCTCATTCTTTTTCGCGAGGGCTTCGCTCACCGCGATTTTCTTTTCGTTTTCCGAATTTTCGATTTTGCTCTTAAGCTCGGAAATTTTTTCGGCGAACGATTTTTCCATTTCATGAAGTTTTTCGGAGGCTGCCGCAGCGGATTCACTTTTGATTCGCTCGATTTGATTTTTCAGTTCGGAAATTTCATTTTGCTTTTTCAGCTCAAATTGATTTTGCGCCTGCCCCAATTTTTCCAAATAAACTTTGTCCGCGCCGCGTGAAATCGATTCTTCAAGTCCGCTCGTGTCGATGCTGGAAAGCGAAGTCAAATCAATCCAGTCGCCCTTGGATGCGTCCTCGTCCAGCACCAAAGTATTTTTGTCTTTTACAATCACGCTGATTTTTTTCATTTTCTCTCCTGCGATTTTCACATTACAACGCGTATTCAATTATTTGGCGGCGCAAATCGATACATTTCGAAACGCGAATCACTCGCCAATTTTAATTTTTTGCCAACGAAAACACGGCCTTTACATCGCCTTTGCCCAAAACATTTTTCAAATCCGCTTTGCTCATCGTGCCGTTTTCGAGCGCGTCGAGTTTTCCGAGCCGGGTTAGATTCCAAGAATTTTTGTCGTAATAAATTGTGATTTTGTTTCCAAGATACAAAATTAGGTCGCCTGCGTCGGTCGAAATTTGCGTGTCGGTTTTCGGAAGCGAAAACGGCAGGTCGCCGACTTTTTCAAAATTGCCGTAATCGTTCAGCGTGATTGCAATTGCGCCGTCCTTCAATTTTTCGGCAAAAGATTTTGCGGAAGAATTTTCTGCGAGCGTTGCAAAAAGTTTTGTCGTCGTGCCGTTTTCGTTTGTAACTTGAATTTCAATTTTCATTTCTGATTTCCTCCAATTTTCTGCGGACGCAGTTTTGCCAAAATTTGTGCCAAGCAAAAATAGCGCGAACGCAAAAATCAATGCAAAAAGTCTTTTCATTTTTTCTCCTGTGAAGAATCTAAACGCGGAATTAAAATGCGCGTTAAAAATATTGTGCCATTTTTTTTAATTGCGATTTATCGAAAAGCAATTTTAAAAAACACGCTATTTTAAAACAACGTTTTTGAATTCGTATTCGACTTTTTTGAAATACAAATCTTTGAACGGATGAATGTCCATCGCGTTTGCAATCCAGCCGCCGACCATTCGCAAGTCGATTATGTTGCAAGTTACGGGATGGCTTATCGGAATCACTTCGCCGCTGGAAAGAAGAATGTCTTCGGCTTTCGACAAAAGCGCGTTGTGCTCGCGCGCATCGTTGGTGAACGCCGCCTCGTCGAGCAACGCGTCGAATTCGTCGTCGCGCCATTTTGAATCGTTCATCGAAGAATCACCGCGAAACAATTCCAAAAACGCGAGCGGGTCGGCGAAGTCGCCAATCCAAGTATAAAGAAACAAATCGGCTTTTGTTGAGGCGATCGAAGTCAAATAAATTTGTACGGGAATTTTCAGCGTCTTCAATTCCACGCCGATTTCTTTAAGGGGGGCGCGCAAAATTTCTGCGCGGTTTATCATGTATTCGTTGTCGGGAATCGCGAAAATCAATTCGAGCGTTTCGTCTGAAATGCCTGCTTTTTTCTTCGCGCTTTCAATCATCAATTTTGCTTCGTCGATGTCGGTGTAGTCCAAATCTTCGGGACTCGTGTAGCCGGCCGAAGGACAGACCAAAGTTTTCGCGGGAAACATGCTTTCGCCGCGCAATTGATTCCACGGAATCGCGGTGAGCACTGCGTTGCGAAATTCTGAATTGCTCCAAATTGGAGAATCGTTTTTGAAAAATAAATATTCCGTTCCAAATTCCGCCGAAAGTTGAATCGCCCTTTTGTCGAGAATTCTTTTCATTTCGGCAGGACCGCTCACCCAGTCCGCCGCTCCGATGTTGAACGCATGGGATTGCGCTTCGGCATCGTCAGTGAAATTTACGGTGATTTGCGGAATGTGAACTTGCTCGGAGTTCCAGTAATTCGGATTTTTTTTGAGAATCAATTTGAAAGGCGTAACGCTTTCCACATAATACGCGCCGCTTGCGCTTGAATCTTGGGGCACGGCGGAAAATGCATGATGGCACAAAATTTTATTAAAATGGCTCGTGGGTTTTACAAGCTCGACGCTGAGTTTGTTTCCCAAAACGTTTATCGCCACGTCGCTTCGCTTGCCTTGTCCAAGGCGAAATTCGCGCGCGCCTTTTATCACGTCCAAAAGCGAAGAATAATACGCGCTTTTGTTTGCAATCAAATCGAGCCAAGAATCTTTTATTGTTTGCGCGTCAATGATTTTTCCGCTCGAAGTTTTCGCGCCTTCACGAATCGTAAAAGTCCAGCGAAGTTTGTCGCGCGAAATCCTGTATTCTTGCGCCAAAGCGTTGTCCGGTTCAAGCGTGGCGGCGTTGTAGGAAAACAATCCTTCGTAAACGCTGTTCAAAATTTGCGCTTCAAAAACATACGCGCTCGTGTGCGGATCGAGATTCAAATTCGTAAGCGAATGATACATCACGAATTCGCGCTGAAGTTCGGAATCAATTTCGTCCTCTTTGAAATTTTGTTCAGGCTGAAATTGCGCGAAAATATTTTCCGCCAAAAATGCGAAAACCAAAAATGCGAAAATTGATTTAAAAATTTTTTTATCCTGTGATTCCAAGTCTTTTCATTTGCTCCTGTTCTTCAACATAAGAAATATATTCTGCCAAATATTGAGACGTGTTTATCGCGCTGTTGCTGAGCGCGGTCAATTCCATTGCAAGTCCTTTTATTTTCGGACGGATTTCGGGTGGCGAGGAATTTTTAAAATATGTGTCGAACCCCTTCAATATCTGCGCGATGTTTTTCATGTCGGAAATTTGCCTGCTCAGAAATTCCAAAACTTTTTTTTCGTCGGCGGCAAGCAATCTTTTGTAACCCGGGCTTGTCCTGAGCGAAAACGCATTGTAAAAATTCATTCGCTTTTGCAAGTCGGCGCAAAAAGGATTGAATTCGATTCTTTCTTTTCTTTGCGTTCCAGTTGCTTTTTCGAGAATCGTAATTTCATAAGTTACAGGTTTTTCCGAAATGCCGAACGCCTTGCGAAACGCATGCAAAAATTTCGCGAATCCGGAATTTGCGTACGTTTGAAGCAATTGATTGTTTTCGGAAAGCTTGGCGCAAATTGTTTGAAGCGGAGTGCTGAACGCGCACAATGATTGCGCCGTGCTCATCAACAATTCTTTCGGATCGATTTCCTTGTTTTTCTTTTTTTTCTCCGTGTTGGGAATAGCGAGTTTTTTCAAAAGCGCGTCTTGCAATTTTTCTTTGTTCGCATCCTGATCTTCTTTTATCAACTCTTCGACAAGCTGAGTGTAAAACGGAAGAGTCTTTGCAAAAACCACGGGAAAAGTTTTTTTGATTTGGTTCATTTCCTCGCCGGCGGATTTGAACGCTTTGTCCTCGTCGAACTTGGGATGCATAAAAACAGTTTTCCGAATTTTTCCTTTGTAGAATTCTTTTTGAAATTCCGCCAGATCCTTTAACGCAACGTCCAATTCCGCAGTGGCCTTTTGACATTTTGAAACAGTGTCGCTGATTGCGCTGTTGGTGAGCGCGTCGGCATTGCGCCGCATTTCGTTGATCATTTCCGCAAGCCCGCGCGTGTTTGGCGAATCGCTGTTTGCTGAAAGATTTTTCCATGAAAACGCGTTGTTGAAATCGAGCAATTTTTTAAGCTCTGTAATCGAAAGATTGTCCACCGAAAATTTGTAATAAGTGCAAATCCAATCGAGCATCGTTTCGTATTCGGCAAATCGAACTCCGATAATATGGGCGCGGTCGGTTTCGGCGTATTGAGAATTTTCAGGCGATTTGATTCCAGAAATTTTTTGATCGAGCCTGTACGGATCTTCCTTGATGAGAGATTTTTTTATCATCAAGTCGTAAAAATTTCTTACGCAAGTATGCATCAAACGATAGTTGTCCAAAATTTTTGGCATCACGTTTTCTTCATACCATTGCGCGCGCGCGTCGATTGCTTCCAAAACTTTTTGTGAAAACTCAATTGGGTTCGCCATATTTCAATTTGTCGGCAAAATTTAAAGAAAATTTTAGCGTTTTTGTTGATTCGCACTGCGCGCGAGCGCAAAGTAAGATAATTTCCAAACAGAAACAAACGGCAGAAGGAAACGAAGAACTTTTAAAGCCGTTTGATTCGCACTGCTCACGCTGTGCGGAGGGATAAAAAAAACGCCGCCCGCATTTTGCGGGCGGCGTTTTGGTTTGCGATTTTACGCGGCTTCAATTGCGATGCGCTTTGGCGCAGGCAATTCCTTGCGGTTCATAGTTACGTTCAAAACGCCGTTTTTGAAAACCGCGCTGATTTTTTCTTGGTCCACGTCATCGGGTAGCGTGAAGCGTCTCGTAAAGCGGCTTGAACTGCGCTCGCGTATGAGCCATTTTTCGCCGTCCTTCTTTTCTTCCTTTTCCTCTGTTTTGACAGAAGAAATCGTAAGAACGCCGTGATCCACTTCGATGTTCACGTCCTTTTCCGTGCAACCAGGCAAATCCATTTGAAGCGCGTAGGAATCTTTTCCTTCCTTCACGTCAACTTTTGGCATTTGCGTGACCTTCCAAGAATCCGGCATTCCGCCGAAAGCCGTGTCAAAAAGCGAATTGAAAAGTGAAAGTTCGTTCATAATTACCTCCAAAGCCGCCCTTTTGGAACGGCCGCTATAAGAATCAGGAAGTTTGCTACGCAAACCCGGCGGAAACGCTTTTGCTTTTCTGCCATCCTGTTTTTTGTTTTTTTGCGGGGCGATTTCCGCCCGTCGCAAACTATTTAGCAAAAGCCGTGCCAACTTTTTGAAAAAAAACTCGAATTTACGCGAAAAAATAGCGGAAAATGAAAGATTCTTGGGGAATTTACGAATTTCTTGAAGAATTCCATTTTTTCATGAAATTTTTTAAAGAAAACTCAAATTTATTCGAAAAAATCGAAGAATGTGAAAGATTCTTGAAGAATTTACGATTTTCTTGAAAAACAAGCCCCGAATTTTATAAAAATTAATACTCAGTTTTTCAATTCGTAATCAGGAAAAAAACGGAATTTTTTCCAGGCTCTCCCAATAAAAATGTCATTCGCAAGATTTTTGCGTCATTTTGAACACAATATGCGTCAAAAAAATTTCAAAACTGCGTCATTTTGATACAGTTTTTTTGCAAAAATTACGATTTTTCGGCATCCACGCCCAATCCGAACAGTGCAAAATCGCCTTTGGCTGGATCGTCCGGCCAGATTTGCGCCATTTTTCGCGTCAAAGCGAGCGCGGTTTTTGCGCTTGGCGAACTTTTCGGCGCGAGCAAGCCAAGGCGTTCGGACTCTTTCATCACGTGCACGTCCAGCGGAATGAGCAAATCTTTCGCGCTCGCCCATTTCCACAAGCCCAAATCCACGGGCGAATTTTGGCGAACCATCCAGCGCAAAAACATGTGCAATTTTTTGCACGCGCCGTCCGCGTTTTGCGAAACGCATTTTATTTTCGGGAAAAGCCCAATCAGCGCGGAAACAAGGCTCAAGGAATTTTTTTCCTGAATCGCTTCGTAGTTTTTTCGAACCGCTTCGCCGAGCGAATTGTTTTCCTGTAAAATTTGCGCGAGCCGTGCACAAAGCGCGTTCATATCGCCGTACGAAAAAAATCTGTAGAATTTGTTTTCGCTTTTCGGAAAAAAAGTTTCGTACTTGCCACTCAAAATCCATTCGCTTGGCTTCATTTTGTTTCGCGCGATTTCCTCGAACATCGAATTCAATTTTGCCAAAAAAATTTCTCGCTTTCCAAACGAAATTTGCGCCGCGATGAACGATGCAATTTCCTGCTCGCGTTCTTCGGAAAATCTTCGCAGAACTTGGCTCGGGTCGTTTGTCACGAATTCGGCGTTTTCGTATTTTTGCGCCAACGTGCGGAGTTTTTGTTTCAATTCAGCGGGGAGGGGAAAATTGTCATTCATTTGCATTATAAAAAATTAATTAAAACTGCTTCGCGTGTACGGCGAGCCAATCCACATCCAAACATCTTCGCCCGATCCGATGTAATCTTTGTGCTTTCCTTCAATCAAAAATTGCACGCTTTCCACGGTGGCGAATTCCGTGGCGGTAAAAACTACTTGCATCAATTGCGCGCGGTATCCTTCCGCGCCGATTGTATTGAATTCGAATTCTTCGCTGAAATTGAGTGCGGCAATTCCGTCGCGGACGCTCGCGCCCAAAAGCCGCGTTCCTTCGGGAATGAGCGACATGCAATTTTTTTCTGCGTCCGTTGGACCTGCCACAAGCGCGCGAATTGTGCTTGTCAAAGGCGAATCGTTTTTTGTGATGGCGCGCGTGATATTTTTGCGGTTTACATTGCCATCGGAATCAACTTGCACGAAAAATAATTTTACGTTCATTGTTTGCGCGGGCGGCTTCGGTTTTTCCGATTTTGGCGCGGCGACTTCTTTTTCGGAAATTTCCGTTTGCGGCGGCGGAACGGTAATGTCTTCATCTTCGTCGTCTTCATCGGCTTCGGGCGCGTTCGCAAAATCTTTTTGGCCTTGCCTCAAGTCTTCCAAATCGAACATTCCGGAAGTTTGAATTTCGGATTTGCCGGGCACTGGAGCTTCTTCCACGTCCAAAAGTCCGTTCGTTTTGTTCGGCTTTTCTTTCACTTCATAATTTTGAATGAATTCCGGCGTAGAGCCTACGACTCGCTCGAAAAAATTCGTGGATTTCAAATTCGCGATGAAATCATCTTTTTTTACCAAAAAGACAATTACCAAAATCAAAAAGAGCAAAAGCCAAACGGCCACCAAAAATTTATTTTGCTTTGTTTTTTTCGAAGCCATAAAATTATTATAGTGGATATTGATTTTATGTTCAAGTTACGTTATAATATAATTAGATTGACAAAATTTCATTTTTTGTCAATCTAAAGTGTGTTCGCGAAATTTGATTTTCGAAAATTTGAATTTTTGAAAACGCCGCGAGTTTTTTTTTTTGCGAAAAGCGAAAAGTTTGGTGCGAGCAAAAGGCTTGCAAATATTTTTGTGACAATTCTTAATGTCAAGCCGAATTTCATTTGGCAAAACGAGAGGTTCTCTATGATGAACGTTGAAGGAAAGACCGTTCCGCGCCTTGTTCGCGATGTGGTTATAAAAAATCCTGATGTGCCCGCGCAATATTCACGCAACGATTCCGGCGAATTCGACTTTTTGACGTTTTCGCAAATGTGGGAATGCGCGATGAATTTTGGCGGCGCGTTGCTTTCCAAAAATGTCGGGCGCGGCGAAAAAATCGGCCTGATTGCCGACGACCGCAAAGAATGGCAGCAGGCGAGTTTGGGAATTCTTGCCGTGGGCGCGGTGGACGTTCCGCGCGGCACGGACGCAAGCCGCGAAGATTTGAAATACATTCTTTCTTTTGTCGAATGCAAAATCTGCATCGCCGAAAATTCTTCCGCCGCAAAAAAAATCCTTGCATCGAAAAATGATTTGCCCGCGCTCAAGTCTTTGATTATGTTCGACGAGCCGGACGAAGAAATTGTTTCTTTGGCGAAAGATTGCGGAATCGCGCTTTTGAAATTCGGCGAAATGCTTGAAGAAGGAAAAAAGTTCCGCGATGAAAATTCTGGCAAAGTCGAATCGGAATTGGAAAAAGGAAATTGGGATGATGTCGCCACAATTATTTTTACGAGCGGCACGACCGGAATTCCGAAAGGCGTTGTCATCACGCATGGAAATTTTTTGGCGCAGCTCATCGAAGTTACGGACAGAATTTGGCTTCGTCCGAACGAGCGCGCGCTTTGCATTTTACCAGTTTGGCACGTTTTCATGCGCGAAGTGGAATATGTGATTTTGAGCCAAGGATGCGCGCTTTGTTATTCCAAGCCAATCGGCAATGTGCTTTTGGGCGACCTCACGAAATTGAATCCAGTGATTTTGCCGGCAGTTCCTCGAGTTTTCGAAGGCGTGCTCGAAGGAATAAATCGCAAGATGCGGCGCACGGGCGGAATCACGCTCGCGATGTACACTTTTTTTGTTCACGCAGCGATTTTGCACAGCCGAATGCATCGAAAACTTTTCAGGCAGAACATTCGATTTAAAAAAGAATTCATGCCTTTTTGGTGGGCGATTTTGGTTTTGCCGTGGCTTTTGCTTTGGCCGACAAAACTTTTGGGAAACGCGCTCGTGTTCAAAAAAATCCGCAAAATGCTCGGAACGAATTTCCGCGCTGGAGTTGTCGGCGGCGGCTCGTATCCAAAATCGGTGGACGAATTCTTTTGGGCAATCGGCGTGAACATTGTCGAGGGCTACGGCCTCACCGAAACTTCGCCGATCGTTTCCGTGCGATTCATCGACAAGCCGATTTTCGGCAGCATCGGAACTCCGCTTTACGGCGTGCAGGCGCGAATTGTCGATATGGAAGGAAATGTTTTGCCGAAATGTCAAAAAGGCGTTTTGCAAATCAAAGGTCCGACGGTGATGCAAGGCTATTACAATCGACCCGAACTCACTGCGAAGGCAATTTCGCCGGACGGCTGGCTTGATACGGGCGACCTTGCGATAATCGGAATGGCGGGCGAACTGAAAATTTTGGGGCGCGTGAAAGACACGATTGTTTTGCGCGGCGGCGAAAATGTCGAGCCAATCCCGCTAGAAACAAAACTCACGGAATCGATTTACATTTCCACGGCCGTTGTCATCGGGCAAGACGAGCGCAATTTGGGCGCGTTGATTCTTCCTAATCAAGAAGAGCTTGTTCTGTGGGCGCAAAGTTGCAACGTGAAATTCGAAACGTTCGAAGATTTGGTGAAAACGCAGGAAGCCTACAAATTCATCGACGGAATTGTGCGCGAAACAATTTGCGCGAAAAACGGTTTCCGCGCGTTCGAACGCATTCCAAGATTCGCGCTTCTTTCAAAGCCGTTCGAAGTGGGACGCGAGCTTTCCGCCAAACAAGAATTGATGCGCTACAAAATCACGGAACTTTATCCGAACGAAGTGAAATCAATTTTCAGAGAATAAAGCCTGAAAATCGAGGCGGTGAAATTTAATTTTGGATAAAATAGCCGCGCTTTTCAAGCGCACCTTCTTACGCACCGTTCAGCGAAATCACTTTGAGAATCGCGTCGCCGAATTTTTCCGCTTTGACTTCACCGATTCCGTGAATCGCATAAAGTTCGGAGCGCGTCGCGGGCTTTTTGTTCGCGAGTTCCGTCAAAGTTTTGTCGCTGAAAATGTAATACGGCGGAATGTTGTTTTCTTCGGCGGTTTTTTTGCGCCACAATTTTAGCCGCGCCGCAAGGTTTTGCGTCTGCGCGTCGTTTTGAAGAGAATCGGAAATTTCCGAGCGTTTTCGCAAAATGGCTTGCTTTTTTGGAAACGCAAGTTGCGCCTTTTTTTGCGATTCAAAATCGATGCGAACGGGAAGTTCAACTTTGTCGCGATTGGAAAGAATTTCTTTTCCGAGCGAAGTTACGGCAATCACATTGTAATCGCCCGTGCGTCTTATGATGCCGGCATTTTCCATCGCGTCCACAAGTTCAAACCAAGCTTGTTTGGAAAGCTCCGTGCCGATTCCCCAAGTGCTCAAAAAATTGTGATTGTTCTTCGTGACTTTTTGATTTCGTGAGCCGAGCAAAATGTCGATGATGTGCGCCGCACCGAAACGCTCATGCACGCGATAAATGCACGACAAAAATTTTTGCACGGGGATTGTCACGTCCTGATTTTTTATTCCCCCTCCTTCGCAAATGTCGCAACAAAATTGGTTTTCGGAATTCGCGGCGTTTTCTGCGCAAAGTTTGGGTTCGTATTTTTCGCCAAAATAATTCAGCAAAACTTGGCGACGACATTTTCGCGCGTTGGCGAAATCGAGCATCGCCTGCAAAAGTTTTTCGCTTTTGAAGGATTCCTCTTCGTCCTTTTCGCGGAAAAAATATCGCACTCGGTGAGCGTCGCCCGCGCTGTACAAAAGAAGCGCGGTGCTCGGCAAGCCATCTCTTCCCGCCCGCCCGATTTCCTGATAATATTGTTCGATCGATTTTGGCAAGGCAAAGTGAATCACGTAGCGAACATTGGGCTTGTTGATTCCCATTCCGAACGCGACAGTGGCGACCATTATGTCAACTTGATCGCGGATGAATCTTTTCTGATTTTCGCTGCGCACTTCGTCGCTCAAGCCCGCGTGATAAGGAAGCGCGGAAAAATTTTGCGCCTGCAATTCTTCCGCAAGCGAATCGACTTCCTTTCGCGAAAGGCAATAAATTATTCCGCTCTCGTCCTTGTGATTTTCTATGAACGAAATGATTTGCCTTGTGCCATCGTTGCGCGGCTGGACTTGCAGAAAAATATTTTTCCTGTTGAAACTGGAAACCAAAACGCTTGCGTTTTTCAAATCAAGATTTTTGAGAACGTCCTGCCGAACTTGCTTTGTCGCCGTCGCCGTGAGTGCGAGGCAAGGCGCGTCAGGAAATTCTTTTCGGAATGAAGCGATTTCCAAATAGTTTGGGCGAAAATCATGCCCCCATTCGCTTATGCAATGCGCCTCATCAATCGTGATGCAGCTCACTTTGAGATTCGCCTCGCGGAAAATATTTTTCACTCGCTCAGTCGCCAAACCTTCGGGCGAAACGTAAATCAATTTTGCCTCACCTGATTTTATGGATTTTATCGTCTGGACATATTCATCGTATTCAAGCGAGGAATTCAAAAACACAGCGTTCACTCCGGCTTCTTTGAGCGCGCCCACTTGGTCTTGCATAAGCGCGATGAGCGGCGAAACCACAATCGTAACGCCCGAAAAAATCAGCGCGGGAATTTGATAGCACAAAGATTTTCCGCCGCCAGTCGGCATGACCGCCAAAGTGTCGCGACCCGACAAAATATTTTGAATGATTTCTTTTTGCCCCGCGCGGAATTCCGAGTAACCGAAAACATTTTTCAAAACCGCCTCGGGCTTCGCGCCGACAAAATCCGCCGCATCGTGTGAAAACAAATTTGACATATTTTCAATTTGCATAAATGCGTTTTCATTATAACGCAAGCGCGTCGTTTTGTCATCCGATTTTGCGCACGATGGGCGGGGAAGGCTCGCGTCTTGCGTCCAATCTCACTTGAAACATTTTGTTTTTCTTGCTATAATTTTTCTATGAAAACTTTCACTGTGCTTAAAGGAAAACCTTTATCGCAAGGCGCTGTTATTACTTCGGACGGAGTGAATTTTTCAATTTTCTCCAAAGATGCGACGAGGGTCGTGCTTTGCTTTTTTGAGAACGCGAACGACGGCGCTCCTTGTGCCACGGTGGAATTTGATCCTGTTCAAAACAAGACGGGTGACATTTGGCACGCGCTCATTCCCGAAGCGCGCGCCGGCACTTTGTATCTCTATCGAATTGACGGGCCGTACAATCCCGAAAAAGGATTGCGCTTTGATTTTGGCAGATACCTTCTCGATCCTTTTGCGAAATGTTTTTCCGAAGGTTCTGTTTACAAATCTTTCGCCGCTTCTCCCACGCGCGACATCGACACGATTTTTATAAAAGACAGAAAAATTCAGAGCGCGGAACTTTTTCCAAAATGCGTCGTGATTGACGATGACGATTTCGATTGGGAGGGGGATAGACCGCTCAACATTCCGCTTGAAAAAAGCATAATTTACGAAACGCATTTGAAAGGCTTTACGACTTCCCCGACTTCTTCGGTGAGCGCGGCCGGCACTTACAAGGGCTTCACGGAAAAAATTCCGTATTTGAAATCTTTGGGAATCACTTCGGTGGAATTTTTGCCGATTCAGGAATTCGACGAAAACGAAAATGCCAACACGAATCCAAAGAACGGCGCGCGCCTTGCGAATTATTGGGGCTACAGCACGATTGGATTTTTCGCGCCAAAGACCACTTATTCTAGCGCGCGCGCGCCCGGCGAGCCTGTCCGCGAATTCAAGCAAATGGTAAAGGATTTGCATGCCGCCGGAATCGAAGTGATTTTGGACGTGGTTTACAATCACACGAGCGAAGGCAACGAGCGCGGCTACACTTTTGAATTCAAGGGAATCCAAAACGATCAATATTACACGCTTCCCTGCGACAAAAAATATTATATGAATTTTTCGGGGTGCGGAAACACGTTCAACTGCAATCAGCCCAACGTGATGCTTTTCATTTTGCAAAGCCTGCGATATTGGGTTCAGGAAATGCACGTCGATGGATTTCGCTTTGACTTGGCTTCGATTTTGTGCCGAGGACAAAATGGCGAGTTTCTTTCGTTTCCGCCTTTGACGAATTTGATTTCAGTCGATCCGATTCTTTCCAAAACAAAAATAATCGCCGAGCCTTGGGATGCGGGCGGCGGATATCACATGGGATTTTTCCCGGGCGGAAGATGGAGCGAATGGAACGATCGTTTCCGCGACGACATTCGCCGATTCATTCGCGGCGACGGAAACACTTCCACGGGCGCGGCGACAAGACTTGCCGGCTCGAGCGACATTTTTTTCCACAACGGGAAAAGGCCGTTCAATTCGATAAACTACATCACTTGCCACGACGGGTTCACGCTGAACGATTTGGTCAGCTACAACCAAAAGCACAACGAGGAAAACGGCGAGGAAAATCGCGACGGAAGCGACGGCAACAATTCTTACAATCACGGATTTGAAGGCGAATGCACGAACGTAAAAATCGAAGCGTTGCGCTCGCGGCAAATAAAAAATTTCCTCACCGCGCTTTTGACGGCGGTGGGCACTCCGATGATTTTGGGCGGCGACGAATTCCGCAGGACGCAGCGCGGCAACAACAACGCCTATTGCCAGGACAACGAACTCGCTTGGTTCGACTGGACGTTCGCGCAAAAAAATAAAAGTCTCGTCGAATTTACGAGCCGCCTCATAAAATTCCGCAAGGCGCATCCTTGCCTTTCGCGAACGGAATTTTTCGGCGAAAGCGAATCGGAAAAATGCAACGGCGTTGAAGTGATTTGGTACGACTACGACGGGCGCATTCCCGATTGGTCGAAGCTCAGCAGATTTTTGGCGTATGAAATTTACGGAAGCCGTTTCCAAAAAAGTGACGGCGGCTTCGACAATGATTTGTATTTTGCAATCAACACGGACGCGCACGATATGAATCTGATTTTGCCGAGCCTTGCCGATGGAAAAGTTTGGGCGCGTGTTTTGGACACTTCGTTCCCGGAAGGAGAAGAAATTCTCGAAGCCGGAAAAGAAGAAATCTTGGGCGCGCAAAATCGTTATGTCATTCCCGCGAAATCCTACGTGATTTTGATGGCAATTGACAGACGTTAATTTTATTTTGGTGATTGGTTTGCCGTGATTTTTGCGGCAAATGAATTATGGGAATCTCTAAAAACTTCAGTTTTTAGAGGTGTCTTTATATCGCTTCCAAATTTTGAGGAGTGCGAAAAAAAACTTACAGGAGTTTTAGAATGAAATTTGATGCTGAAAAATTTAAGAACGCTCTCAAAGAGAGATTAAAGCGGCAATACGGAAAAGACATTGTTCATGCAAACAGCCATGATCTTTACGATGCTGTAGCCGCTTCAACGCGAGAGTTCATTTTGGAAAATTGGATGGCCACCCGCGCCGAATACGAAAAAAAGCCCGTGCGCCAAGTCTATTATTTGTCCGCAGAATTTTTGATGGGACGTGCGCTCAGCAACAATCTCATCAATATGGAAATCAAGGACGCGGTAAAAGAAGTCCTCAAAGACATGAACATCGACTACAATTTGGTGGAAGACCAAGAGCCGGATGCGGGCTTGGGAAATGGCGGCTTGGGTCGGCTTGCCGCTTGTTTTTTGGACAGCCTCGCCACGTTGGATTATCCGGGACATGGCTACGGAATCCGCTACGAATACGGAATGTTCGAGCAGCACATCGAGGACGGCTACCAAGTCGAATATCCAGACAATTGGCTTGTCCATCGCGATCCGTGGGAAACAAAGCGCAGCGACCTTGCCGTGACCGTTCGATTTGGCGGAAACATTGTCTATGGAAAAACGCCCGACGGCCAGGACAGCTATCATTTGGAAAACGCCGAGGAAGTTACCGCCACGCCTTATGATATGCCGATTGTCGGCTACGGAACGAACACCGTGAACACATTGCGCCTTTGGGAAGCCACAAGTTCTAATGGATTCGATTTGCAGCTTTTCAACGACATGCAATACAATCGCGCCGTGGAACGCCAGAATTCCGCAGAGAACATAAGCCGCGTTCTTTATCCGAACGATTCCGGTCCGAGCGGAAAAACGTTGCGATTGAAGCAGCAATATTTCTTCTCAAGCGCGAGTTTGCAAGATTTGGTTCACCACTTTGTCGCAAACTACGGAACGAATTTCCGAAAATTCCCCGAACTTCACGTGATTCAATTGAACGACACGCATCCCGTCGTTGCGATTCCTGAATTGATGCGAATTCTCATGGACGAATACGGCGTGAGTTGGGACGAATCTTGGGACATCGTTACAAAAACATTCGCCTACACAAACCACACTATTCTTGCCGAAGCTTTGGAAAAATGGCCGATCGATATTTTCCAAGGATTGCTGCCGCGCATTTATCAAATCGTGGAAGAAATCAACCGCCGCTTTGTGGAAGATTTGCGCAAGAAATTCCCCGATGATTACGAGCGACAAAACCGAATGTCAATCATCGGAAACGGGCTTGTTCGAATGGCTTGGCTCGCGATCCATGCTTGCTTCAGCGTGAACGGCGTGGCGGAACTTCACACGGAATTGCTCAAGTCGAAGGAACTCAAGGATTGGGCAGAAATTTATCCGCAGAAATTCAACAACAAGACAAACGGTATCACGCAACGCCGCTGGCTTTTGAATGCGAATCCTTTGCTTTCGGAATTCATCACGAAGCGAATCGGGCACGGTTGGGAAAAGGATTTGACGCGGCTCAAGGAATTGGAAAAATTCGTGAACGACGACAAGAGCCTTTCGGAATTGATCGAGATTAAGCATGCGAACAAGCAGGCTCTCGCCGAATATCTCAAGCACACGCAAAATGATTTCCTCGATCCCGACAGCATTTTCGATGTTCAGGTGAAACGCTTGCACGAATACAAACGCCAGCTTCTCAATGTGCTTCACATTATGTATTTGTACAATCGCCTTATCGAAGATTCGAGTTACAATCCGCCGGCGCGAACTTTCATTTTTGGCGCAAAGGCGGCTTCGGGCTATCGTCGCGCGAAAAGCATCATCAAACTCATCAACACTGTCGCCGATCGCGTCAACAATGATCGTCGCGTTCGCGGAAAACTTCGCGTCGTTTTCGTGGAAAATTATTGCGTCAGCATCGCCGAAAAGATTTTCCCCGCGTCCGATGTTTCGGAGCAAATTTCAACTGCTGGATTTGAGGCGAGCGGAACTGGCAACATGAAATTCATGGTGAACGGCGCGCTCACGCTTGGAACGCTCGACGGCGCGAACATTGAAATCGTGCGCGAGGCGGGCGAAGAGAACGCTTTCGTGTTCGGTCTTACAAGCGATGAAATCATCAAAATGGAAGCCGAGCATTCATACAATCCACAAGAATGCCTTGCGAGAAATCCCGCGTTGAACAAAGTGGTGGAGCAACTCGTGGACGGCACTTATGATTCTACGCGACAGATTTTCAAGGAATTGCATGATTCTTTGGTTTACGGCGTGGAAGGCCAGCGACCCGATGTCTACTACATTCTCGCGGATTTTGGCGCGTATTGCCAGGCGCACGAAAAACTCGCCGCCGCTTACACCGACCAAAAAGCTTGGGCGAAAAAGGCTTTGATAAATATCGCGAACAGCGGAAAGTTCTCAAGCGACCGCACGATCGAAGATTATGTCCGCGACATTTGGAAGCTCGAAAAAATCCAAGTGAATCGCTAGTTTGCTAGTTTAATTCATAAGGAGATTTTGAAAATGCCGAGCAACAACTCGGCATTTTTTTACGGGAGTTGAAATGGCATCGGATTTGGAATTCGTGGAATATGTTTGCGAGCAAATTGGAGACGCTGGCAAAATCTCATACAAAAAAATGTTTGGCGACTACACCATTTATTGCGAAAAAAAAGTCATCGGCTTGATTTGCGACAATCGCTTTTTCGTCAAGAAAACTCAAGGCGGCGAAAATTTTTATTCGGGATGCGCGGAGGATTTTCCCTATTCCGGCGCAAAATTGCATTTCGTTCCAGACAGAATTGACGAGCGCGATTTTATGGCAGGATTCATTCGCGCTACTTATGATTCCCTTCCCGAGCCGAAACCGAAAGCCGAGAAAAAGCAAAAGATTGAAAAAACAACATTGCGCACCGAACGTCTGGTTTTGCGATCTTGGAAAATTTCCGATGCAAAAGATTTGTTCGAAAGCGCGAGCGATGAAGACGTTGGTCCAATCGCAGGTTGGCCGCCGCACAAAAGTATCGAACAAAGCCGCGATGTAATAAAAAATGTTTTCTGCGGAAAAGAATGCTATGCCGTCTGCGACAAAAACTCTGGCGCGGCAATCGGTTGCATCGAACTCAAATTGAACGGGCACACAGATTTGACAAGCCGCGACGACGAATGCGAAATGGGATTTTGGATTTCCAAAAATTATTGGGGACGCGGACTAATTCCGGAAGCCGCCCGCGAACTTTTGCGACGCGCATTCGAAGATTTGGGAATGCGCACAGTTTGGTGCGGCTACTACGACGGCAACGAAAAGTCAAAGCGTACGCAGGAAAAAATTGGATTTATTTTTCATCACACTTGCGATGCCGTGGATGTTCCGCTTTTGGGCGAAACGCGAATTGGACACACGAATTATATGACGCGCGAGATGTGGCACGATTTGCAAAAATAAAATTTTGTGAATGCAAAATTTGAAAAAAGCGTCACAAAATCAACAACACCAATCGTTTGCCAATTTTAAATACTCTAAAAAATTTTCGTATTCCTGCCGATAGAATAATTATGAAAAAATCACTTATTTTTTTAATGACATTTTTTCTTGCGATGAATTTTTACGCGCAGGAAAACGAACGGCTCAATCGGCCGCTTTATTCTTTGCCGAAAATTATGGAGCCGCAAAATCATTCCGAAGTGCAACTTGCGGCAAGAGATTCTACGAAAAAATCTCGAAGCAATCCAAGATCGGATTTGCCAAATTTGGATGAAAGAAAAAAAACTGTTCCTTTGGAAACTGCGAACACATTGCTCGCCACGGAAAAGGGACTTTTCAAAATTGCGCACAACGGAAGCCATAAGCCGCTTTGGATTGAAGGCGCGGTCAAGCAAATTCTTCCTGTAAAAAATTTTGTGTCCAGCGCGCAAAATTCAGATTTGGAAAAATCTTCGCAAAATTTTTATTTCATAACTGACAAAGGAATTTTATTTTCGCAGGATTTGGAAAATTTCGAATTGCGAAATTCCAGCTTGCCGACTTTCGTAATGAAAAAATTTGACGGAGAAAATACGACTTACGAAACGCACGTTCAGGATTTGAAAGATTTGGCGTACAATCCGCTCAATCCTTTGGAAATGGTTTGCGCCACAAAGGAACGAGTTTTTCTTTCGCGCGACGGCGGAATTTCTTGGAAGAACATCGGCTCGGCGAGTTTGCGCACGAATGGAATCAAGTCGGTGGCGATTGCTTCGATGAAAACTGGCTCGGGCGAAAAGGCGCGCAACGAAACTGTCGTGTTCGAAGCGCATTCGATTTTGGGGCTTTATTATTATCGCGCGGACGCGGCAAAGCCTGATTGGTTTGAAGCGCGGGAAGGACTTGCTTCGAGCGATCCGAGCAACGGCGCGGATGAAATTGCGGACATTTTGCCAATCGTCGCAAAAGATGAAAACGGATTTTTGCATTGCGAAATTTATTTGTCGCAAACTTTCCTTCCGCGAATTTATCATTTTGATTTGGCAACAAAAAAATCCGCTTGCGTTTACAAAGGAAGCGAGCCTTGCGATACGATTGACGCGCTTTGGCAAACTGGCTCTTCGCTTGCGTTTATGTCGCCCGGAAAAGTTGGCTCGTACAATTTGCTTTCGGGCGAAGTATCGGATTTGAACAACGACCTTTCCGTTTATTTTCCACAATTCACTCAAAATGAATTTTTGGTGAACGCGGCTTGGATTCCTGCCGAAAATTCTGCGGCGAAAAAAATTGGCGGCGACATTTTGTTGAACGAACTTTGGCTTTTGGAAAGCGGAAAAATTCTTTCGCCTTACGCCGCGAAAATCGACGGGCAAAAAAGTTTGTACATTCCGTGCTATCAGGCGCATTTGGCGGGTGGCCCTGAAAAATTCAAAAAAATAATTTTGGACAACAAATTGAATTCTCTCGTCATCGACATGAAAGACGACTACGGACTTTTGCGCTACGATTCTCAAGACGAGCTTGTTTTGCAAAAAGGCGTGGTGAGCAAGTACGCGCTCAATTTGGAAAATTTCGTCAAAACTTTTAAGGACGATAACATTTATCTCATCGCGCGAATTGTCGTTTTCAAAGACAGGAATCTTTCGGAATACAACAACGGTGCGTATGCGATTTGGGACAAACGCACTGGGCGCGCGTGGCGCGGAGTCAAAAACACTGAAACTTTGGAAGACGGAACGACGCAGACAAATTATTACGACGAAGCGTGGGTGGATCCGTTTTGTCCCGAAGTGTGGGAATACAATGTCGCGATTGCGAAAGAATTGATCGCGCGCGGATTCGATGAAATTCAATTCGACTACATTCGCTTTCCGACGGACGGCACGAATTTGTACAATGCGAATTATCGCTGGCAAAGTCACGATATGGACAAGGAGGGGGCATTGCGAAGTTTCCTTTCTTACGCCCGCGAAAATATTTCCGCTCCAATCGGCATCGACATTTACGGCGCGAACGGATGGTATCGCAGCGGCACTCGAACTGGCCAAGATGTGGAAACTCTTGCGCAATATGTCGATGTGATTTGCCCGATGTTTTATCCGAGCCATTTTGAAAATAAGTTCATGAACTACAAGCCTTACGAGGAACGCCCGTACAGAATTTATTATTATGGAACTTATCGCAACACCGTCATCGCTCGCGACAAAGTTGTGGTGCGTCCATGGGTGCAGGCGTTTTTCCTGAATGTGCCTTACGACCGCACTTACTACGACAAAGAATATGTTTTGAAAGAAGTGTATGGCGTGCGCGACAGCGTTGATCGCGGCTATATGTTTTGGAACAACGCGGGCAACTACACGAAGCTTTCTCCCGATCCTGGCGAGGCGGAATACACGGGCGCGTCCTACGAGGCGGCAAAAGATTTTCGCAAGCCCGCGATTGGTCCAAAGACTCAGCCGCTTTCGTTTTACATCGACGAAGTGCAAGAAAACGCGAGTTTGCCGGACAAAAATAATTTGAGCATTTTGGATTCAGTTTTGAACCAAAAGTCGCAGGCAAGCGCGTTCGACAAGCTCACTTTGCAGACGCGCAAAATTCTTGACGAATGTCTCGGTCGCGGAAATATTGAAACTTGGTATTGAAAGCGCGCGCATTCAAAATATTCCTTGTGTTGAATGCGCATGAATTTTTGTTTTGCTTTTTTTTGCGGAAATTTTCGTGCAATGGAATGCCGGGTGTTGTGGTGAATTTTTGGGGCGTTGCGGGGGCCTCCCCCGCAGAGTGGGGTTGGCGAAAATGTTACGCAAAGTGAAAACTTTGCGTTCATTGTAGCCGAGGAGGAGACTTTCCCCTCCCAAATTCTCAAAAAAATCCTGCGATGCTTGCAGCGCAAATCAACAAAGAGACTGCCATCACAATGTTCACGACTTTTGTGTGCCCCACAAAAATTTGCCGCAGAAAGCCTCCTGCAAAAAGCCAAACCAAATTGCAAACAGGACCTGTAAAAGGCAGGAAAATTCCCGCAAGAAAAATTGCCCCGAAACTTTGATTGTACGGCAAGACAAAAGAAGTGAGCGCGCTAATGCAAAACAAAATCACTTTTGCATTGGTCAAATTCACGAAAAGCCCCGTAAAAAAGCCAGGGATTTTTTGCGGCTCGTTTTCCACTGAATAATTTTGCCTGAGCATTTTTATTGCGAGAAAAACCAAATATGCCGCGCCGATGTACGCCAAAAATTTCACATAGCTATTTAAAATCGTTCCCAAAAAAAACGCCATGAAAACCGCCGCCATCGCGTCAATAAAAAATCCCGTGAAAAGCCCGAGCCATTGTTTTAGCGCGTTTCGCCGCCCAAATTGCATCGCCGCAGAGAGCGAACACAAATTGGCAGGACCGGGCGTAATTCCTGTGACATAGCAATAAAATAAAAAACTCGGAAGAATCTGAATCGGAACAATCATTTTACCAAATGAACCTCCGCAAAGAAATCGCGCCTTCGGGACAAATTTCATGGCAGCAAAAACAATGCAAACATTTTTCGCGATCCATCATTTTTGCCGTTCCATTTTTGCCTTGCATCGCGATAATTTTTGCGGGACAAATTTTTTCGCAACGCGCGCATTTTACGCATTTTTCGTTTTTAAAATGCGGATTTCTTGTAAGAAAAAATTTCGCGAGCGGCTTTAGCGGCGCAGGAAGCATCGAACCAAAAATTCCGTTGCTTTTTACAATGCGGAATTTATCGCAAGCAAGCTCGCTTGAAGCAGTTCCAATCGTCTGGATTTCTTCGGCGGAATCAAGCCAAATTTTTCGCTGCAAAGCATCCTGCAAATAATTTATTTCGCGCGGATTGTAGCCAACCAAACTTGAACAAATCCAATCCAGCGCGAGAATGTTGTCAGATGCCGCCAAAAAATTCAATTGAATCGGATCGCCGCTTCCTGGACCTCCCGGTCCGTCCATTCCCATCACGGCATCTATCACGGCGTATTGAGGCTTCGCCGCCAAATTCAAATCAACCAAAAATTTTCCAAAATCATCAGGATTTGAAAAACGATAATGGCACTGCGCTTTTTCCAACCCGACCATCAGGCCGAACAAATTTTTCATCGCGCCAGTATATTTCATAAGCTGATGACTTTTCAATTTCGCGGCGGAAACAATCACATCGGCTTCGGCGAATGCTTCGGCAAATTCAAATTTTTTCGCAAGCGCGCCTTCGGGATTTTCCACAAAAACTTTTCCATGAAAGTCAATCCATTCTCCGCCATTTGAAACAACTTGCTCGAAAGTTCCCGTGGATTTCGCCGCGCTCGTCGAATTGGCAACGGCGGGCGATTCTCCGGCCAAAACTTTTTTCGCGCCCAATTCCACGAACGCTTTCACCAACGCGCCCGTGACGACAGGATTTGTGCAAACGCACGCCTCCACTTTTTTGGGATAAAGAATGTTCGGCTTTATCAAAACTATTTTTCCGCGAACGTCTGGCGGCGGAACATCCTGCAACATTTTTTTTATCGCAGAGAAAACTTCGTCAAAATTGTACGAAACGCATTTTTGCAACGCAATATTTTTTGTCATGCGAAAATTCTAATGCAGAACGAAAGGTTTGTCAATGCATTGAAAATCAACATGCGCGCGGCTACGCTTGCCACGCGCAAGGTTTTTCTATATAATTATTTTATGGCTGAAGAAAAAATTACGGTTGCCGTCACTGGCTCGACTGGAGCGATGGGCGGAGAAGTTGTCGCGCATTTATTGGATTCTGAAAAAAAATTCGATTTGAAACTTTTTGTCTACGAGCAGGAAAAACGCTATCGCGCTTTTTTCAGAAAATTGCTTCGCAAAGGGCGCGGCAGAATCACGGTAATAAAAGGCGACTTAAAAAATTACGATGATGTTGCGAAACTTATTGATGGCGCGGATTATGTCGTGCATTGCGGCGCGGTCATTCCGCCCAAATCCGATCACAACGCGCAAAATACTTACAACACGAATTTCATCGGCACAAAAAATATTGTCGATGCGATTCAAAAAAGCGGACGCGCGCAAAAAATAAAATTGGTTCACATTTCCACTGTCGCGCTTTATGGCAACCGCGATCATCATCACATTTGGTGCAGAATGGGCGATCCGCTTTTGCCTTCCGCTTATGATTATTATTCCACGTCGAAACTCGCGGCGGAACGTTACGTTTTGGAAGCCGACCTGCCGAATTGGGTTGTGCTGCGACAAACCGCCGTCTACCACAAATATTTTTTGATAAACAATTTGTTCGACGGACTTATGTTCCACACTTCATGGAACGCGCCGCTCGAATGGATTACCGACCGCGATTCGGGCTTGTGCATCCAACATTTGGTTGAGCGCGATCTCGACGGAAAACTGGACGGATTTTGGAAGAACAACTACAATATCGGCGGCGGCGATTCTTGCCGCGAAATCGGCTACCAAGTTTTCAACGAAGGATTCGGTTTGATGGGCGCGAGTGCGGAAAAATTTTTCGAGCCGCATTGGAACATTCCGCGAAATTTTCACGGCGTTTGGTACACGGATTCTCATTTGCTGAACGAATGGCTGGACTATCGCCGCGAATCAAGCGCGGATTATTGGAAGCGAATGGCGCGCGTGCTTTGGTATTACAAACTCGGAAGGCTCGTTCCTTCCAAATTGATTCGCAAGCTCGCGATCGAACGCCTTTTGAAAAATTCCAACGCGCCGCAAAATTGGATTCGCCTTGGCAAAAAAGGCAGAATCGACGCTTTCTTTGGCGGACAAGAATCTTATGACGCGCTCCCAAAAACTTGGGATGAATTTCCAATTCTTTCAAAAGGAAAATCTTTTTCCGGCGAAATCGATTTCGCGGATTTAAAGGACGAATCCAAAACCGAACGATTCAAATTGAATCACGGCTACGATGAATCTCTTCAAGATTCGGAATTGGATTTGGAACAAATGAAGCAGGCGGCGGAATTCCGCGGCGGAAAAATTCTTTCGAGCGAAATGCAAAAAGGCGACTTGCGCACAAAGCTGAAATGGCAATGCCACAACGGTCATGTTTTCGAATCGTCGCCGTTCACGATTTTAAAAGCCGGGCATTGGTGTCCCGAATGTTGCCAAGGAATTCCGAATTGGCAGTTTGACAAATTGGCGGCGAAAATTCCGTTCTTCGCGCAAGTTTGGTACGACACGCATCGCAAGGATGAAATTGACAACGTATATCCGTACAGCGAAAGCGAAGACGACGATATGACTTTGCCGGTGGAAAAATTGTAATGAAAATTATCATTTATTATTTTAGCGGCACGGGCAATACAAAACTTGTCTCGGAACTTTACAAAAAGAATTTCGAAAATCTCGGCGAAAATTCCGTGGAACTCTACAAAATCCATCGCCTTGAAGAAAACGAAAAAATTCCATGTCCGAATGATTTTGATTTGATTGGAATCGCGTTTCCGATTTATGGATTCAATTCGCCCGAGCCTATCTACAAATTCGCGAAGATGCTTCCGAAAAT
Organism: Treponema sp.; assembly: GCA_014804005.1. Lineage (GTDB taxonomy): Bacteria > Spirochaetota > Spirochaetia > Treponematales > Treponemataceae > Treponema_D. Next base: position 145,033 of record JAAVAP010000018.1, read on the forward strand.
TTCGCAGGATTCACAAAATCCAAAAGAAAAAAAACACGCCTTCATTTTCCGCACTGGCGGCGAAGGCACAAGCTTCAACAATTACGCCTCGCAGAAAATCATTTCGCTTTTGCAAAAAAAAGGCTACGACATTTTGTGCGACCAACTTTATGTGATGCCGTACAATATGATTTTTCGGCACAGCCCGCAAATGGTGAAAAGCGAATTCATTTATGCCGATGCGATGGCGAAACTTTGCGTCCGCGAAATTCAAAACGGCGTTCACAAAAAAGTAAAATATTTTCCGTTGCGATATTGGTTCGTGCCGATTGTGCGCATGGTTTGGCCTTACGCGAAATTCCAAGGAAAATTCATTTTGAAGGTGAACAAAAAAAAATGCGTGCAATGCGGCGCGTGCGTGAAAAATTGTCCGCAGCGAAATATCCGCTTCGACGAAAAAAAACAGAAATACATTTTCGGCGCGGACTGCGCGCTTTGTGTGGCATGCTCGTTCAATTGTCCGAAAGACGCGATAAGCCTTGGTCCGCTGAACGGCTGGCGAATCAATGGCAGCTACCAAATCCAAAAAACCGCCGCCGATGAAAAAATCGAATTTCCATATTTTGGTGAAAACCTCAAAGGCTTGGAGCGATTTTTGTATTACAAGCATTTTCGAAAATGCGACGCAGCGTTGCGCGAAGCGGGAATTGAGTTGAAGTAAAACGAATGGATGTGACAAAAAAAAATTCTGTTTGCAGGGCTTGCATTTTAAATTGCAAATTTCTTGCCTGCGTTCTAGACTTGTCAAAAGTACACAAACTTTCGTTGACGCTTTCCCGAACGCTTGACATGCACACGCTTATGCTGTAAACTTGAAAATAATTTTTGAAAACATTTTTTATCTTGGAGGAAAAAATGAAAAACAAATTTATGTATGGGGGGGGGGTATTAGCGACCCTCTTTTTGGCAACTCTCATCTGCTTCGCGTCTTGCGATAACGGCAGCACGTCGGGAGGAGGCACACAAAATAGCCAATCGAGCATAAACTATTCGCTTGGAGATCCGCCTGATGAAAGCAAAAGAACTAGCGATTTTAAAGTTGAACAAAACCCTGACGGCATATATCTCACATTTGTTATTCCGGAAAATACTGGAGCGGTTCGGGTAAGAATTGACGGAATAGGACAAGTCGCTGAAGAAGTTTACAAGGAAAGCAAAGATAAAGGCAGTTTCTTCTATCCTTTCCTCGATCCAAATAAAACATATAAAATCCGCATAGTATTTGAAGAAGATGAGATACAGGATGGGGATGGATATTTCGTCATATCCTCAGGCGATGTTATTAACTGGTTCGAGACAGAAGTGACGGCGGGTGCAAAAAGCAAAGGGGAAGTGCGTCTGAAATACAAGGGAGACATAGAAGTTAAAAATACTGGCGATTTCAGGTTCACGAAAAAGCCAGAATTCTACGGCGAGTCGGTATTCACAAACTATGACTGGAAAGAAAATATCGGACTGGTAGAAGGAATTTCATGGGAGCACGGAGACGCTCGCAAAACAAAATGGCGCGCTCAATTCCCTATTCCAAATGCAGAGCTTACCAAATGGTGTAATTTATACGCTGATGCCGGCACGAAAGGTTGGAAAGACAACGATTTGATAAAAATCGATTTTCTTTGCATACGTCCATGTTTGGAATACAACTACAATGGCAAACCTTATAACTACCAATGGGAAAACTTTTTGTACGAAACTCCATATCTTAGCGACGAGACTCTGCTATGGACAACCATCGATATAAACAATCCTACAGATGTTGCGAAAATCCAAGGAACGTGGAAAATCTCGGATTACTGGGAAGAAAATTTCAATGTCGATGAAAATCATAGAATACCTTTAAAATGTGAATGTACTGAAATTGTTACTATTAATGCCCAAAATCTTCAAGATGAATTTGTCGAGATATATACAAAAATAGATGGCAGTGCATTTACAGAAGAAGAGAAAGGATATTGGGAAAATTACATATATAAGGAGCTTAGAGATACGATAGAAGTTTCTAATTACAAGGTAATTGGAAAAATTACCGAAAACACTACGCTTTCAGAATATTTTGAAGATAGCAAATTGAAACTTTCTAAAGACGGAAGCGAACTGCAGTCATCAGAGTGGTCTAACAAAGAAGAAGAGTATTATACCTATATCTACAAAAAGCAATAGCCTGTAAAAGCATGAACGCCCGACAAATTGTCGGGCGTTCGGCATTTCAATTTTTTCAACTTGCATCGCAAAATCATTTTTTCACTTCTGCGAAAAATTTTTCGTCGCTCAAAAAATATTTTTCATACGCCGCCAAAACTTCTTCCGCGGTGAGCTTTTCTATTTTCTCGATTCGATTCAAATATTCGCTCGCGCTTCCTTCATAAAAAATCGACGACGCGATTTGCTCGAGCGTGGCGTAACAATTTTTTTCGCTCGCGTAAATTTTGGAAGCGTAAATATTTTTGAATGCATTCAAAAGCTGCGCGGATTCTTCCACGCTCAATTTTTTTTCCAACGCGCTCATAATGATTTCCTTTATGTTGCGGCCTTCGTTTATGCCGTTCGCGACAATCAGTGAGATGCTTTGCTTGCCGTTCAAAACCGCCGTGCCACAAGAAGCCGCCACATTTTTTTGAACAAGTTCCCGACGCAAAATATAATCTGCGGCGAGCGATGCAAGCGCGAAGGCTTCATAATCATCCGCACTGCGCTCGGGAGCTTTTTGGCACAACGCCGCGCAATAATAATTTCCCGCAAATTCGAATTCTTTTTTTTCATCTTTTTTGTTTGCAAAATTTATCGCAGGAATTTGCAGCGAAGAAAAACCGCCGGGCAAAATCGCGCCAAAAAATTCTTCGAGCATTTCATGAATTTTCTCGGCATTTTTTGCGAATGAATCTTCTTGCGAAACCTTCGATTTTTTTTCGCCGTATTGCAAGGCGGAAAAATTTCCTGCGGCAATGATTTTCATTCTGCGCGCGTCCAAAAGATTTTTCAAATTTTCCTCAATGTCGTGTTCATTTATGCGGCTCGTGGTTTTGTAAAAAATTCCGTCATAATACGGATGCGAACGCAAAAGATTTTCCGCGATTGCATCCAAAAGCGCGAAGTGCAAATTCTCGCTTCGGTCGAACGCGGCAATTTCGGCAGCGGATTTTTTTTCCAAATAATCTTCGTGAGAAAATTCTGCCTGCAAAATCGATTTCGCAAAAGCTGTGAACGCTTCGTCAAAATCTGAGGCAGCGGCAGAAAATCCGTAAGTTGAAAAGTCATTTGCGCAAAGATTCACGCAAAAATATTTTCCGTGTGAAGAAAGTTCCTTTATCGCAGGATTTTGCGAAAGCAGCTCGAACATCAACAAATCAAGGCCGGATTTTCCGCGCGGACAATCGGATGCGCCTCCTTCGAAAAGCAAGCGAAGTTCAATATTTTTTTCGGAAGGAATGTTTTTCAGGATAACGGGGATTCCGTTTGAAAGCGAAAATTCCGTGAGCGACGCGATGTTTTCTTCGTAAAAATTCAGCGGCTTGCGTTCACGGTTTGAGGCGCAAGAAAAAAAAGTCAGAGAAAGGAAAATTAATGTCGCGCCGAAAAAAATCTTCACAAACAAATTGTAGCAAAAATTCAAAAAAAATGCAAATTTTTGTAACTATTTTTTTGCCGTGTGGTTTAATTTATGACTGTCCGATACGGCAGTCCGCAGCATACACAGCTGCATCCTCCTCTCCTTTTTTTGGGCTTCCGTTCGTCGAACGGAAGCCCTTTTTTGTGTCGCAAGCCTTGCGAGCAAGTGGAAACTCGCGGCCGCTTTACTGATTTAACGCGCTGACGATTGCCGCAATTCCTGCGCGTCCGACATTGCTCGAACGTCCCACGCCCCAAATTTGGCGGCCGTCTTCCATCGTGAGCTGAACGTAACCCATCGCGCGAGTGTCGTTTCCCGTGCCAATCGAATGCTCATGGAAAGAAACGATGTTGAATCGCGGCGCGGGAGTTTGCTTCATCGCGTTCGCGAAAGCGTCGAGCGGACCGTTTCCCTGCGCGGAAATTTTATACGGCGTTCCCTTGTAGACAATATCGGCGTTGCACAAAACTCGCTCTTCCGCATCCGCGCCAGTCGCGCCTTCCAAGTGCGTTTCCACAAGTTCCACGATTTTAAGCGGTTCGGTAAGTCCAATCCAATGCTTTGTGAAAATGTCGTAGATTTCGTCGGGACGCAATTCGCGTTGCGCCTTGTCTGCGAATTCTTTTATCACGGCACCGATATCGGGATGCATTCCCTTTGGCGGAATAATACCGAAGCTGTTTTCCAAAATATACGCAGCCCCTCCCTTGCCGCTTTGCGAATTTATCCTGATGATTCCTTCGTACTGCCTTCCGATGTCGTGCGGATCGATCGCCAAATACGGAACGTCCCAAACGGCGTTTTCTGGCATGTTCACGCGCGCAGCCATTCCTTTGCGAATCGCGTCTTGATGCGAGCCGGAAAACGCAGTGTAAACCAAATCGCCCACATAAGGCGTGCGCGGATGAATCGACATTTCGGTGAGACGCTGATATTCTTCCGCGATTTCGGGCAGATTGGAAAAATTCAATTCGGGATCGATTCCGTGGCTGAACATATTGAGCGCGACCGTAACAACGTCGAGATTTCCCGTGCGTTCGCCGTTTCCGAAAAGGCTTCCTTCCACGCGGTCCGCGCCGGCGAGCAATCCCATTTCGCAAGTGGCGACTCCTTCGCCGCGATCGTTGTGCGGATGAAGGCTCACGATCACATTTTCGCGCCCAGAAATGTGCGTGCAAAAATATTCGATTTGGTCGGCGAACGTGTTCGGCATCGCAACTTCAACCGTCGTGGGCAAATTCAAAATGATTTTGTTCTGCGCCGTGGGGTTCCATTCGTTTTTCACCGCCTCGCAAATTTCCACTGCGTATTCGATTTCGGTGTTGGAAAAACTTTCGGGCGAATATTCCAGCTGGATTTTCGTTTCCTTTTCGCGCTCCACGCATTCCTTGACGCACCTCACGCCGTCCACCGCGATTTGCTTGATTTCCTCTTTCGTTTTTCCGAATGTGTATTTTCGCTGGGCGGGCGAAGTCGAATTGTAAATGTGGAAAATCGCCCTCGGCAAACCGCGAATCGCCTCGAACGTGCGCTTTACCAAATGCTCGCGCGCCTGGCACAAAACTTGAATCGTAACGTCGTCGGGAATGCGATTGTCCTCGATGAGGCGGCGCATAAAATTGAATTCAGTTTCGGAAGAACTCGGAAAGCCGACTTCGATTTCTTTGAATCCGATTTTCACAAGCAAGTCGAAAAACGCGAGCTTCTGCTCGATGCCCATAGGATTCACCAAGGCCTGATTTCCGTCTCGCAAATCCACGGAACACCAAATCGGCGCGCGCGTGATTTGCGCGTCCGGCCATTTTCTGTTCTGAATGTTCACCTTTGGATATGGAACATATTTTCCGTTTGAATTCATATTTCCTCCAAAATAAAAAAGACTGCCGCCCAAGCGACAGTCTGCATTTGCAAAATGATTTTACAGAACCGTCAACTTTGGCGTTTTTTGAGGAACTCCGATAGAAGCAACAATCCTGCAAAATTTTTCATCAATATCGCCCTCCGCGATCGAAGCCGCCTTCGCCAAAACGCGGGCGCGGTTTTTTTTCTTCCGCCACATTCACGCGAATTCTGCGACCTTCGAATTCCTTGCCGTTCAAATCCGAGATGGCTTTTTCCGCCGCCGCTTCGTCTGCCAATTCAACAAAACCAAAACCCTTGGACTGACCAGTAGCCCTGTCCTTGATAACCGTTGTTGAAACAATTTCTCCAAACTGCGCGAACAAACCGCCCAGCGATTCCTCTGTCGTAGAATAACTCAAGTTTCCTACATAAAGCTTTTTAGCCATGCAATTCCTTAGGATTTGATTTTTAAGTCGTGAAACTTTGGGAAACTCGCGCTTCCCTTGCAATCCTATTTTTCATTCTAGCACTGCGGCGAAAAATTGTCAAGTAGGAAGCGGAAAAGGTGATGCGCGAAAATTGGCGGAAGTTTGCCGCGGCTGATTTTTTGCGTTTGCGAACGAGAGAAATTCGCGAAATGATTTCCTCGGCGCAGGCAAAGGCAACCGAACATTTGAAAAGACAAGGTTTTCAAAGTTTTCGGAAACCGAAATTTCTGAAAACTTTGAAATTTTAAAAGTGATTTTATTCCGCGTCTTTGACTTCGACTTCTTCCAAAATTATGTCGCGGTTTTTCCAAGTTACGAATGCCGTAATCACGCCCGCCAAAATCATCAACGCGCCGCCAATCCGAATCAGCGTAAATCCGAACGAAGTGGGAAGCACGAAAAGAATCAACGCCAAAACGAGCGTCGTCGCTATTTCAATTATGTGCCGCTTCACCGGAAATCCTTCGGAATGCAAGTGCCAAACTATCACGATTTCCAGCACGACCGAAACAAGCGCGTAAATCGCAAAAGTGTAAATCATCACTTGCCATGCCAAAGTCGCCATTCGCAGCGGCAGGATGATGCACAAAAGTCCGATTACAATGCTGATTGTCGCGCGCACCGCACATTCAATTTTGAACGCGCGTTCGTTGCTTAAAGGCATAATCGAAGTCAAAACGAACACTCCTTCCACAAGCGCGGAAATTCCCAGCACGATCACCAAAACCTGGATTATCGGTTCTGCCGCCATGAGCATCATAAGTCCGACAACCACCATCATGATTCCAAGAAAATAATTCGCATTTTTCATAATTTCAATATAATGAAATTTCCGCAAAAAATCACTATTTTTTCAAAAGAAACTTGAATTTTATTGAAAATCTGATATAATTATAGAGAAAAATTTCAAAACTGCGGAGTCGATGTGGCTGAAGGAATTTTGTTCATTGGCGAAAATCCACAAAATTTTCTCGTAAAGGCGTTGATCAAATCTTTAAAAGAATCTGAATTTGACGTAGAATTTAACTATCCCGATATAAGCGACATAGAAATAATTTGCAACAGGGAAAATCCGCCGAAAATCATAATCTTGTATTTGGAACGAATCATAAGTTCCGGCAACAAATTTTTTTCCTACATCAAAAACTTGATGAAGCAGGAAGGCAAAAAATTTCAGCTTTATTTTATCGGCAACATGGGCGAAATAAATCAAGCCTATGAAATCATCGACAAAAATTATGTCAAGCACGCGTTCGAAAGGCCCGTGGACACGGAAGAACTTTTCAAAGTTTTGCGGCACAACGGCGGCGACTACACGCTTTCTGAAAAAGTTCGCAAATATAGAATTGATCCAGACAAATTGACGATTTTGGTCATTGACGATGAAGTTATCCAATTGCACGCGATGGAACGTTGGCTGCAAAAAAATTACAACGTGCTCACTGAAAAATCTGGCACGGATGGAATCGCATTGCTTAAGCAATACAAAGTTGACATGATTTTGTTGGATTACGAAATGCCGATTCTTTCCGGCTTCGAAGTTTTCCAGCTTCTCAAATCCGATCCCGAGACCGCAGATATTCCGATAGTTTTTTTGACGGCAAACAGCGACAGCGACATAGTTCGGCAAGTGGTCGAACTTAAGCCTGCGGGCTATTTGCTGAAAAATACTTCGCCCTTTATTTTGCTCCAAAGAATTGACGAAATTTTCGACAAAATTTTCGGGGTTTGAAATTTTTCGAAAACGCAATTTACAAAAAACGAATTTGATTTTTCATGCAAAATCTTGAATCATATTACAAAAAATTCAACGAAGATCATCGCCTGAAAACGCGGCACGGGCAAGTCGAATTTTTTGTCACGATGCATTACATCAAAAAATTTCTTTCGCAAATCGCCGCGCAATCCGACATCGCTGAAAACGAAAAAATAAAAATTCTCGATGTGGGCGCGGCCACTGGCGCGTATTCCATTCCGCTTTGCCGCGAAGGTTTTGACGTTACGGCTGTCGAACTCACGAAAACTAATTTCGACATTCTTCGCGCGAAGCATGAAAACATAAAATGCTGGAATGCCGACGCGCGCGATTTGAATTTTCTCGCCGATGAAACTTTCGACATAACTTTGCTTTTGGGACCGCTTTATCATTTGCATGCGCAGGAAGAAAAATTGCAGACGCTTTTGGAAGCGCGGCGCGTTACGAAAAAAGGCGGCGTGATTTTTGCGGGATACGTGATGAACGAGTACGCGATTTTAACTTATTGTTTTGGAAAAAATAAAATCAAAGAAAATTTTTCGAAGCGGCAAGTTTCCGAAAAATTCCAAACCATTTGCGGCGAAGATGATTTGTATTCGTATTCACGGCGCGAGGAAATTGATTTTCTTGCAAAAGAATCGCGCTTGGAACGCGCGGCGATTTTTTCTCCCGATGGACCTTCCGATTATATTCGGCGCGAATTGAATTCTTTTGACGAAGAAACTTTCGAACTTTTCAAAAAATACGCGCTTTGCATTTCCTCGCGCCCAGATTTGCTTGGCGCAGGCTCGCACTTAGTTGACGTACTCAAAAAATAATTCTATTATTATAATATGCTTAAAAAAAATCAGGCCGTGATTTATAAAAAGTCGGCCGCAGTCGTAACTGAAATCGAGGACGAAAAATTCGTCATAAAATATTGCGTCTCTCCCGCAACGCCTGGCGGAAAGCCCGCTAAATACGAAAGCCAAAAAGTGCGCGAAAAAGATGTTGTGCCATTGCCAAGCGAAAATGTTTCGCTCGAAAAAATTTTGAGTTTTGGCGATGATTCGGCGAAAGAAAAAATTCTTGAAGCGTATGAACTTTTGATTTCCGACGAAGAAAGCGCGGGCAAAAAAATTTCGTTTGAAGAATTGCTCGATTTGATTGACGGCGCGGCGAGCGCGGAAGGAAGTTTTTTTTATTTTACAAAATTGTGCGAAGGTTTTGAATTCGCGCTTGATGAAGAAAATTTTAAAACGGGAAAAATATTTTTCACGCCGCGCTCGCAAGAAGAAATTTCTTTGCTCAAAAAAAAGGCCGACGAAAAAGAAAACGGAGCGAAATATTTTTCGGAGTTTATTGCGCGGCTCAAATCGCGCTCGCTTGATTTGCCGAATGATTCGAAATTTATGGGCGAGGTGGAAGCGGTCGCGCTCGGAAAAACCGAAAAGTCAAAAGTGATGGCGGAAATGAAAATTGCGCCAACGCCTGAAAATGCGCATCGCCTTTTGCTCGAAACAAAAATTTGGGATTCCATGCGAAATCCGCATCCCGTGCGTTGGGGGCTTTCCACGCAGTCGGCGCAACTTTCGCTCGCTTCGCCGCCGCAGGAAGAACGGCTTGAAATTCCTGAAATTTCCTATGCCATCGACAGCGAGCATTCGCACGATCCCGATGATGCCGTGGCGTTCGATGGAAAATATTTGTGGGTGCACATCGCAGATCCTGCGAGCAGCGTGATGCCACAAAGCGCAATCGACAAGGCGGCGATGAATCGCGGAGGAACGCTTTACATTCCCGAAGGCGCGTCGCGAATGCTTTGCGAAGATTGCCTCGAAGATTACGCGCTTGGTCTCAAAGAAAAAAGCAACGCGCTTTCGTTTAGAATTTTGTTGAACGATGCTTGCGTAATTGAAGAATGCAAAATTTTCAAAACGCTCATAAAAGTAAAACGTCTCACTTACAAAAGTGCCGATTTGATTTTGGCAGGAAATTTTTCTTCGCTGGAAAATGAAACTCAAAGTGAGCGCGAAAAAATTTCCGCCGATTTGAATGCGCTGATGAAAATCGCCGAACGCAACATTGAACGTCGCAAAAAAAACGGCAGCGTTGACATCAATATGCCGGAAGTTCACATTTGGCTTTCCGAAGAAAAAAAAGTTTTTATCGAACCAGAGATTCGTGCAAAAAGCGCGGACTTGGTGCGCGAAATGATGTTGCTCGCTGGAGAAGGCGCGGCGCGATTTTCGTTCGCGAATAAAATTCCGTTTGTTTATGTGAGCCAGGAAAAGCCTGAAATTCCTTCGAACATTCCCGAAGGTTTGGCCGGAGATTTCGCAACGATAAAATGCATGCGCAGAAGAAGCGTCGGGCTTACCCCCTCCTCACATGCCGGCCTCGGCTTGGGAATGTACAGTCAAGTTACAAGCCCGCTTCGTCGTTACGGAGATTTGCTTTGCCACGAACAGCTTCGCGCTTTTTTGGATGGACGCGATTTAATCGACAAAGACGCGATGCTCGAACGCATGAGCGCGGGTGACGAGGCTTCCATTGCTTGCAGAAAAGCTTCGCGCAAAAGCGAATTGCATTGGACGCTCGTCTATCTTTCGCAAAATCCCGACTGGACTGGCGAAGCGGTTTGCGTGGATTTCAAAGGCAAGGAAGCGGTTTTTTTGATTCCCGAATTGGCGCAGCAAACAAGTTTTATTCCGCGCGAAAAAATCGCATTGAATGAAACTCGCCGCGTAAAAGTGAAATCAATCGACATTCCAAATTTGCGCGTCAACTTTGTGGAAGTTTAAATTTTTTGTTTACAAAAATCGGCGCGTTTTCAACAATACATTTTTCTCACTGGATTTTTTTCCAAAGCAATGTTATACTTCGAATATGTTTTCGCAGGATTTAAAATCGCATTACATTCGAGTCGCTGGAATCATCGCGCTTTTGGGAAATGCCGCGCTCGCCGCAACGAAATTGATTTTGGGTTACCTCGCTTCTTCGCTCGCCGTGATGGGCGATGCCATCGACAGTTCCACCGATGTTTTAATCGCGCTCGTCACGATAATTATAAGCGGAATAATTTCACGACCTGGCGATGACGATCATCCGTGGGGACACGAACGCGCCGAAACAACTGCGACGCTGATTCTTTCTTTCGTGATTTTTTATGCGGGCGCACAAATTGCGATAAAATCCGTGGCAGAAATTTTTTCGTTCGTGAAAAATCCAATTCAGTCAAAAGAAACTTCTCGCCTCGCAATTTACGCCGCGCTGATTTCAGTTGGCGGAAAATCAATTTTGGCAGCGATTCAATTTTACTATGGAAAAATTTCCGACAGCGAAATTGTAAAAGCGAACGCGCAAAATATGAAAAGCGACATAATTCTTTCGGCAGGAATTTTGCTCGGGCTTGGAGCGGCGTTTGTTTTTCGCCAGCCTTTGCTCGATCCAATCATCGCGCTTTGCGTGGGATGCTGGGTTGTGAAAAATTCCGTGGAACTTTTTCGGCAAATCAATTTGGAATTGATGGACGGTAATATTGACAATTCGCTTTACAAAAAACTTTTCGAAGCTGCCGCGAAAGTTCCGGGCGTTACGAATCCGCATCGCGCACGCATCAGAAAAATGGCTTCGTTTTTTGACATTGATTTGGATATTGAGGTTGACCCCTCCCTTACGGTTTTTGACGCGCACGAACTTTCCGAGCAAGTTGAAGAAAATGTTCGCGCCGCGATTCCAGAAGTTTACGACATCGTGATTCATGTTGAACCTGCCGGAAGCGACAATCATCAGCGCAAGGAAAAATTCGGCTTGCGTGCGCAGGATAATTGACATCGCGAAAATATTTCAATATAATTCATTTATATTTTTGCAGGGGGAATTATGAAAAAAATTTTCTTTGGAGCGTTCATTCTCTTTTGTGCAGGATTTATTTCCGTGGCGCAGGACATTCTGGTTTACGAGGGCAAAGGTGCGGATGTCGCGATTCTAGTTGACATAAAGGCGAACAAAGGCGTAAAAGACAACATTGTTTTGGTGAACCTTGCGAATCCCGATGGAATGATTTTCGATGTCTATGTTTACGGAAAAAAAGGTTGGGAAAATTTTGGAAGCGGCAAATTAAAGTATTTGCATGATCGTGAAAAAATGGAAGCGACATCTACGAAAGATTTCGGTAAGTATCAATACGCGGCAATTGTTCCGCTCGACGGCAAAAAGTACAGCTACAAAACATGTGTTGAAAGCAGTGATTTGTATTTTTATGTTTTGCCGGAAAATCCTTCGTATTCCGCTTTTGAAGCTAGCGCAACTGTAATCGATGTTTCTTCGTTTCAGAAAAAATTGAAAGACAATATCAGGCTTGTTTCGAATACATGGAAAATTGAGAATACGGGATTTTTTATTTTCGCTGACAACGGAAACGGCTTCCAATTGATTGGAGCGGCGTATTTAAAGGAAAAAGGTGATTCGTGTTTTGTGCGTGGCTTTGATTTGGATTTAAAAGCCAAGAAATATATTCGATACGCGGTTGTTGCGGGCGACGGCAAAAAATATAATTGTTCGTCCAAGGCACAAGACAGCGATTTGTATATTTACGTTGAAGATTGAAAATTAAAAATTGCGGCTGATGCTTGCTGCTGTTTATATCGCTAATTTCGTAAACCGAAAATTTTGGCTTTTTCGAGGATTCGCGAAATTTTCAAATTTGGATGAGGAGGAAAAATGAAAACTCAGATGAAAAAATCTGACGCAGAAATTTTTCCAAATGCCAAATTTATGAAAAAGGCAATTTCGTTTGCGAAAAAAGGCGAGGGCTTTACGAATCCTAATCCACTTGTCGGCGCGGTCATTGAAAAAAACGGCAAAATTCTTGCCGCTGGATTTCATCACAAATATGGCGCGCTTCACGCCGAACGCGACGCGCTTTTCAATCTTGCAAAAAAAAATCTTTTGGATGCGGCAAAAGGTGCGACGCTTTATGTTACGCTCGAGCCGTGCTGTCATTTTGGAAAACAGCCGCCTTGCACTCAGGCAATTTTGGAAGCGGGCATTTCGAAAGTCGTTGTTGGCTCGCGCGATCCGAATCCGCTTGTCGCGGGGAGGGGAATAAAATTCCTTCGCGAAAATGGAATTCAAGTTTATGAAGATTTTTTGCGCGATGAATGCGACGCGCTCAATTTTATTTTCTTTCATTTCATCACAAAAAAAATTCCGTTTGTCGCACTCAAATATGCGATGACCGCCGATGGAAAAATCGCGACAGTTTCTGGAAAATCAAAATGGATTTCCTGTGAGGCTTCTCGCGAATACGTGCACAATTTGCGAAAAAAATACGCCGCCATTCTTTGCGGCATCGGCACGGTGCTCGCCGACGATCCGCTTTTGACTTGCAGAATTGAAGGCGGAAAAAATCCTGTGCGCGTGATTTGCGATTTTGATTTGCGGATTCCGCTTGGCTCGAAAATTGTTCGGACGGCAAAAGAAATTCCGACGATCGTTGCTTGCGCACTTGATGAAAAAAATTTGAAAAATGCACAAAATAAAAATTTCAAAGAAAAAATTTCCGCGCTCAAAAATGCAGGAATTGAAATTCTTTTTTGCAAAAAACGCGCGGATTCGAAACGCCAAATTTCCGACGCGCAGGGCGAGAAAAAAATTGATTTGAAAAAATTGATGCGACTTCTCGCTAAAAAAAATATCGACAGCGTTTTAATTGAAGGCGGCGCGAAAATAAATTTCAGCGCGTTGCAGGCTGGAATTGTGCAGCGCGTGTACTGCTTTGTTGCGCCGAAAATTTTTGGCGGAAATTTAGCGCCTTCTCCTGTTGGTGGCGAGGGCGTTCAGCTTGTTTCGCAGAATTTTGCGCTCGAACAAAAATCGTTTTCGCAATGTGACGATGACATTCTCATAGAATACGGAGTTCGGCAAAAACAAAAATCTTAAAGGCGGAAAAATGTTCACGGGAATAATTGAAGAAACTGGAAAACTTTTGGGGCTGGAACAAAGCGGCTCTTCGGCAAAAATAAAAATTGCGGCGAGCCTTGTTCTCGGCGGAACAAAGATTGGCGACAGCATCGCGGTGAACGGAGTTTGCCTTACGGTGGTCGAAATTGCGCACAATTTTTTTGTGGCCGACGCGATGCCCGAAACTTTGCGTCGCACGAATTTGGGCGCGCTTAAAAATGGCGATGTCGTAAACCTTGAGCGAGCTATGCCTTGCGACGGCAGATTTGGCGGACATATAGTTTCTGGGCATATCGACGGAATCGGAAAAATTTCCGAAATTCAAAATGAAGCGAACGCGATTTGGTTTTACATTTCCGCGCCTTGCGAAATCCTGAATCTGATTGTGCCGAAAGGTTCGATTGCGTTGGACGGAATAAGTCTCACCGTGGCAAAAATTGATTCGGCGCAATTCGCCGTTTCCGTGATCCCACACACGCAGTCGCAAACCAATTTGCTTTTCAAAAAATCGGGCGACACGATGAACATTGAAAATGATATAATTGGAAAGTACGTTCAAAAATTTTTGGGGCAAAATAATTTTCTTTCGAATGTTTCGTCGCAGAAAAGCGATGAAAAAATTACGGAAGAATTTTTGCGAAAAAATAATTTTTAGAAAAATTAAATTGACGACTATATAAAATAGGAGAAATAGATGGAATGCAATTCAATTGAGTACAATTCAATTCCTGAGGCGTTGGAAGATTTACGCGCCGGAAAAATAATTTTGGTGAGTGATTCGGAAGATCGCGAAAACGAAGGCGATATGATTTGTGCCGCCGAATTTGCCACGACGGAAAATATCAATTTTATCGCGACGTATGCGAAGGGTTTGATTTGCACGCCGATGAGTCAGGCGGTTGCCGATCGCCTCGGATTTATTCCGATGGTAAGCGAAAACACCGACAACCATGAAACGGCTTTTACTGTTTCCGTTGACCACGTTTCCACGACGACTGGAATTTCCGCAGTGGAAAGAGCAGCTACAATTCGCGCTTGCGTTGATGAAAACGCGCGTCCGCAAGATTTCAGAAAACCCGGGCACACATTTCCGCTCATAGCAAAAAGGGGAGGTGTGTTGGTTCGCGCGGGGCACACCGAAGCCACCGTGGATTTGTGCAGACTTGCGGGTTTGAAACAATGCGGAGTTTGTTGCGAAATTATGGACGACGATGGAACTATGATGCGCGGCGAAAAAATCTTCGCGCTTGCAAAAAAGTTTGGTATAAAATATATTACTATAAAATCTCTTGCCGACTATTGCCGCGTTCACGACAAGCACGTCGTTCGAGAAGCGTCTGCGAAACTTCCCAGCGAATACGGCGACTTTGATATATATGGCTACACCGACGACATCACGGGCGAGCATCATGTCGCGCTTGTAAAAGGCGAAATCGCAGACGGCGAAAATGTTTTGTGCCGCGTTCACTCCGAATGTCTTACTGGCGATGTTTTTGGTTCGAAACGCTGCGATTGCGGTCCGCAACTTGCCGAGGCGATGCGCCAAATCGAAAGGGAGGGGCGCGGAGTTTTGCTTTACATGCGGCAGGAAGGGCGCGGAATCGGGCTGATAAACAAGCTCAAAACTTATATGCTTCAAGAAAAAGGCTACGACACAGTTGAAGCCAATTTGAAGCTTGGGTTCAAAGCCGACTTGCGCGAATACTGGATTGGCGCACAAATCTTGCGAGATTTGGGAATAAAATCCTTGCGCCTTCTCACGAACAATCCGCAGAAAATATACGGGCTGGACGGATTCGGCATTCACGTGGCGGAACGAGTTCCGATTGAAATCGCGCCGCAAACTTACGATAAATTTTACCTGCGCACGAAAAAAGAAAAAATGGGACACATTTTTTCTCACATCGACGTGGAATGAAAATTGAAATTTTTCAAAATAATGCCAAAATTTCTGTGCGGATTTTTTGGCACAAATTTTTCGCATTGATGAAAGTGCGCTCATTTTGCCGTTTCCTAATTTTTGGAAGCGACTTTTTATTTTTGAAAATTGTTCAAAGTTTTTATTGCGAGCGGACCAAGAAAAAAAATAAAAAACATTAGCGAAAAAGTCGTAATGAAATTCGCGACCTTTTGATTTAAACCGATTTTGAAAAAAAGCAACGAAAGTCCGATGAACAATCCTGCTGCCACCGCGCTTCCGATTGCAAAGCGCAGCGTTTTTCTGATCCACGGAACTTCAATTTCAAAGTTCACGAATTTTTGTTCCAAAAAAATTCCCAAAAGAATTCCGACAAGCATTCCAGCGCTTCTGTAGCAGTCGAGTTTCATTTTTTCGGGATCAACCAAAAGGACACCGTGCGCTAGCCGAATCGGGTAGGACTTCAATTCTGTGAAAACGAGCATTGCAGCGGCGAAAATAATTCCTGCTAGCACGACGAATTTTTCGCGTTCCTTTTTGCTCCAAGTCCAGCCGAGCAAAAAATGCATAACCACCACGAACGCCGCACCTTCGCAAAGTCCGAAAAAAACATCTTGCGGAGTGTGGCATCCCAAAAAATTTCTGGAGAAGCCGACAAGCAGCGCAATGAAAATCATTGTGTTCACAAAAAATTTTTCTTTCCAATAACAATATGCCACGCCGCCGAAAGTTGCGGACGCGATCTGTGAATGTCCGCTCGGAAATGAATATCCAGTCGCGGTGAATTTTGCGTTCCCGAAAGGTTGAATGCGTGCGTCACGAATCCAAGGGCGATAGATGCAAAAAATATTTTTCAAAAGTTGATTTAATATTGAAGAAAATCCGAGCGTGTATGCTACGAAAATCGCCTTGCGTTTTGAGATGCACCAATATAAAAACATCGGAATGAGAAATTCCAAAAGCAGCGCGGCATCCGAAACGAACATCATAAATTTGCTTACGAATGTCGGCAAATGATTTCGGATGTTTTGCAAAAAAAGCAAATACTGGATATCCATAATTTAATATTCCTTGTTGCAACAATTGGAATCAGTATAGCAGAAAAGATTAACTTGCGCAATGTGCCGTTGTGCGAAAAAAATGGCGACAACATTCTGCCGCCATTTTTAAATTTTCTCGCCGCTTATTCTATGTCCAAAACTTTGTAGCCTTGCGCTTCGACTTTTTCTTTGAGCGTGTCGTCGCTTACGTCGTCGTTTAGTTCAACGACGACAGTTCCGCTTTCATGGCTCGCGCTTGCGCTCGCAACGCCTGCGATTTCTTCGAGCGCGCTTTTTACGCGGCCTTCGCAATGGGCGCACATCATTCCTTCGACTTTCAAAGTTTTTTTCATAACATTTTCCTCCGTTATGTTGAAATTTATTTTTTCGAAATTCAATTTTTCCAAATTGAATTTTTTGCCAAAATTTGTTTTTCGCGATTTTCGAATGTTAGCGAAATTCAGCCTGAGCGCGTTTGTCACAACGCAGAAACTCGAAAGGCTCATCGCCGCCGCGCCGAACATCGGATTCAGCTTCCAACTGAAAAGCCAAATCCACGCGCCTGCCGCAAGCGGAATTCCGATGACATTGTAGATGAATGCCCAAAATAAATTTTCGCGGATATTGCGCAATGTCGCGCGGCTCAAACGAATTGCCGCGCTCACATCACTCAAGCGGCTTTTCACGAGAACGATGTCGGCCACATCGATTGCAACGTCTGTTCCGGCTCCGATTGCGATTCCAGTGTCGGCCGCGCTCAATGCAACCGCGTCGTTGATGCCATCGCCCACCATCGCAACATCGCCGAATTTTTTCAGCGCGTTTACGACTTCGGCTTTTTGCGCCGGAAGTACGCCCGCGAAAACTTTGTCAACGCCGACTTGTTTTGCGATTGTAGCCGCCGTGCGCTCGTTGTCGCCCGTGAGCATCACGGTGAAAATTCCCATCGAACGCAATTCCGAAATGGCTTTGGAACTGTCGTCCTTTATCACGTCGGCCACGGCGATTATTCCCAAAAGTTTTTTTTCGAGCGCGAACAAAAGCGGCGTTTTTCCTTGTTCCGAAAATTCTTGAGCCTTGCGAAGCGATTCTTCTGGAACTTGAATTTGCTCGCAAATAAATTTTACGCTTCCGCCAAAAATTTTTTGTGCCGAAGAATTTTTCGCTGAAAGTCCGTTTCCCGTGACTGCCGCAAATTCGCTCACTTCTCGCGCGTTCAGATTTTTTTCATCGCCTTTTGCGAGAATCGCTTTTGCCAAAGGATGCTCGCTTTTTGCTTCCAAGTCAACGGCGCATTGCAAAAGTTCACTTTCGCTGATTCCTTCGCACGGAACGATGTCCGTAACGTGACCTTCGCCTTTTGTGATTGTGCCGGTTTTGTCGAGCGCGATGATTTTTGTTTTTCCCGCTTGTTCGAGTGCGGAAGCGGTTTTGAAAAGAATTCCGTTCTTCGCGCCCACGCCGTTTCCGACCATGATTGCGACTGGAGTTGCAAGTCCCAATGCGCATGGACAGCTTATCACCAAAACGGAAATTCCGCGCGCCAAAGCGAAGCCGAAATTTTCGCCTGCGAAAATCCAAATTAGAATTGTCAAAAATGAAATTGCAATTACAATTGGAACGAAAACGCTTGAAACTTTGTCCGCGATTTTTTGCGCGGGCGCTTTTGTGGCGGCAGCGTCGCTGACAAGTTTTATTATTTGCGAAAGCGTCGTGTCTTCGCCGACTCGCACCGCGCGGCATTTTATGAAGCCGCTTTGATTTATTGTCGCGCCCGTAACATTGTCGCCTGCAATTTTGTCAACGGGAATGCTTTCGCCAGTGAGCGCGGATTCGTTCACGCTCGTGTTGCCTTCGATGATGACTGCATCGACTGGAATATTTTCTCCGGGGCGCACTACGAAGATTTCTCCGAGAGAAATTTGTTCGATGGGAATCGTGATTTCTTTTCCATCCCGAATCACGTTCGCGGTTTTTGGCACAAGACGAATCAGGCTTTTTAGCGCGTTCGTGGTTTTTCCTTTTGAATGCGCTTCGAGCATTTTTCCAAGAGTGATGAGCGTTAGAATCATCGCCGCGCCTTCGAAATAAAATTCGTGCATGCATTGCATTACGCGAGCGGCATCGCCTTTTGTCTGCGCGTCTGTCATCACAAAAAGCATCGCGGTGCTGTACAAAAATGAAGCCGCGCTTCCCAACGCTACAAGCGTGTCCATGTTCGGCGCGCCGTGAAAAAATGATTTGAAGCCGCTTATGAAAAATTTTTGATTTATTACCAAAACGATTGCGGCGAGCAACAATTGCGCCAAGCCCATCGCCAAATGGTTTTGCGCGAAAAAGGGCGGAAGAGGCCAGCCCCACATCGCGTGCCCCATCGAAATGTACATCAGCAAAAGCAAAAATGCCAGCGAAGAAAAAAGCCTTTTTTTCAAGCGCGAAGTTTCTGTGTCCGCAAGCGAATCTTCTTGTTCTGCGATTGAATCTGCGGAATTTGAATTTGAGCGCGAAGAGACTTTTGCTTTTTTTTCACTTGCGCCGTAGCCCGCGTTTTTTACCGCTTCAATAATTTCTTGGGAAGAAGCCGTTCCTTCGACGGCGAGCGAATTTGTCAAAAGACTCACCGAGCATGATTTTACGCCTTGAATTTTTGAAACGGCTTTTTCAATGCGAGCGGCACAAGCGGCGCAACTCATTCCAGTGACAGAGTATTGTTGCATTTCAACTCCTATATGTGAGTATATGAAAATATGTTTGTATGCTCATATATTCAATAATTTTATTTCATCAATTTTTGCAACGTGACCAAAAGTTCGTCCACGATTTCTTCGTTGCCGCTTTTGACATTTTGCACGATGCAAGTTTTGATGTGGTTCGCCAAAAGTTCGCGCGAAAATGCGTTGAACGCGCCTTGCGCCGCACTCACCTGATTTAGAATGTCCGTGCAATACGCATTTTCTTCCACCATTTTTTTTATGCCATTGATTTGTCCAGAAATTTTATTCAGCCGATTTGTCAATAATTTCAATTCTTCCTGTGAACGTTGCTTTGTTTTCGCGCTGACGCTTTTTTTTGAATTCATTTCTTTCTCCGATATACAGTATACCAGTATGGGGTATATTTTGTCAAGAAGAAAATTGCTTTTGAAATTCTTTTTATTGAGTTTCTTGTAAAATTATGCTAGAATCAAATTACATTGGCGCAAGCGTCGGGATGTGAAATCCTCCGCGCGAATGAAATAATTTTTTTTGAGGTTTTATTATGAACGAAATCACCTATGAAAAATCTGGCGTGGACATCAACAACGCTGACGCGACAAAACGGGAAATGGCAAAATATGTCAATTCCAACAATCAAAGGGTGCTGAACAAAGTGGGTGCTTTCGCTTCTTTGTATGACGTGAAATTTCCTGAAATGAAGAATCCCGTCCTCGTGCTCAAAACAGAAGAACCTGGCTCGAAACAAAAATTCGCTTTCAAATATAAAAAGATAAAAAATATTTGCTACGACATGATAAACCATTTGACGAACGACATCATCGTCATGGGTGCAACTCCGCTCACGGTGCAAGACGCGATAATTTGTTCCAAAATCGAAAAAGATGTCGTGAGCGATTTGGTAAAATATATTTCGCAAGCGTGCGAAGAAAACGGCAGCGTTTTGACAGGCGGCGAAACTTCCGAGCAGCCCGACGTTGTGGAAAAAGGCGTTTACGTGCTCACGTCAAGCATCGTCGGCATTGTTGAAAAAGACGAAATCATCGACGGAAGCAAAATTGAAAAAGGCGACATTGTGCTCGCCCTGCCTTCCAACGGAATTCACACGAACGGCTTTTCTTTTTTGAGAATGCTCATGGAACAATTTCCCGGCATCGAAAATGAAATTGTCGAAAATGGCGAAACTTTTTTGGAAATCATAATGCGCTCGCATTCTCCTTATTACAAAGTGCTCGCGCCGCTTTTCGGCAACAAGGCATTGCGCGGAATGGCGCACATAACGGGCGGCGGCATTCAAGACAACTTGAACAGAATCCTGCCCGAAAATCTTTCGGCGGAAATCGATTTGGCGAAAATAAAAATTTTGCCGATTTTCAAATTCATCAAAGAAAAATCGCAAGCATCAGACAAAGAATTGTTGCGCACTTTCAACATGGGCGTGGGCATGACCTTAGTCGTCAAAAAGGGCACGGAAGTCGAATTCCTTGAGCACTTTAAAAAGCTCGGCATGGCGGCGTATGTGATTGGCGAAATTATCGACGGCAACAAAACGGTGGTTTTCAAAAACAATTTGCAATATTGAAGCGGCTGCGATAAAATCAAAAAGTGAAAATGTGAGCTGTGTGGAATTTCCAAGATGCATCAATTTTTCATATTTGTCTTATACCACTCGATGTCATAAAAGGGAATCAACAGGTCTGAATAGCAATATGAGGAAAGGCGTTTTGGACTGTGGCTCGTGTATTTCCTGTAATCGCGCAAACCTTCTTCAAACAGAACAAATTTTCCGAAAGGAATGTAAACATAAACATTCTGTCTTTTAAACGGAATGCGCAATTTATACACGTCCACTTCCTCCAGATTGTAATAATCGATTAAGGAAAAATCATATTTAATGGCTCGTTCAATTTGCCTCCTGTCCAATGACTTGACATCAAAATCTATGTAAGGATAATGTTCGGATATCCAGTCAGATCCCTTTAGGACATCGAAAATTATGTCTATGTTTTCAGAACTTAATTCGGCGACATTGTTTCTTTTCAGCCTATCAAGCCCTAAAACTTTGTAGTTGTCTTTAAAACTATAGTCGCGTATATCCACCAAAGTTTCTTTGTGCTGCCTTCGGAAAAAATAAAATTGAGAGAAAAATATGGATTTTATAGGAATTGATGCCATAATTAAGCCGAACAGAAGCCAAACAAAACGTTTGCCAAAACCAAAGACCTTCAAAGAGACGCATAAAAGGAATGCTTGTGGAACAAAGTATAAAATTAAATTTAATTTCCAGCCAAATAAGAAATACGAATAAGAATTCACGACAAAAACGACAAAGCCGAGCAAAGATGCTGTTTGCAGGATTGTCATGCACAAAGCCATTTTCTTTTTTGTCATGGCGCGATTGACAATCAACAAAGGAATAAAAAATGCAGAAATCAGGATTTCAGCCATGTAAATATATGAAAAATCTACAGGCAGGAACAATAAGCACATTGAAACAAGACAAACGGCACTGCTAATTATTGCGAATATTTTTCGTTTCATCTTCGTGCTCCTTTTGTTGATATATCTATTCTTCCTGCAAGAAAATCTTTACGACAAAATCGACGGAATCTTTTCTTATAAAGATTTTTCTGTCTTCAAGCTGCCAAAACAAATTCTGTGCGAGGTGGTTTTCCGCAAGCCAGTCAGCATGGCAATTCCAATAGTCGAAATTCACTTCCTCGGAGTCTATCCAGATTTCTTGCGGCCTTCCGTAAGTCGCAGTCAACGTGTGAATGAAGCGGAGTCTTTCAGAAATGTCCAGCGGGCAAAAATTGTGATACCAATTACAAATCGCGTCCTCATCGTGATACCAATGGTATCTCACATGGAAATCTTTTTTCGTTATTCTTATGGTCACGCAGTTTTTAAAATCTGGATATTCACAGACATATCCGTAAACCGAAAAGGTATAGCCTCCCACTGTTTTGTCAATGTCGTCGTCTTGATTTAAAGTATATCTGTAGCCTTTGGTCTCCATTTGTTTCATCAAACCCAATGGATGACGACCACAAATATCTGAAAAGTCGAACGGCATCTCAATCAAAGATTTAAATTCTTTTCGCGTCTCTTTCCATTCGTCTGAACGCTGATCGGGAAAGTATTTTTCTTCCTTTTTCGAGCAGCAAGAAAGCAACAGCAAAACCAAGAGCAAAAAAGCAGGTGGCAAGATTTTTCTCTTCATTTCACAATCTCCATTGTTTAAATTCGACTTTCCGAAAATTATTTCAAGGTTTTCAAATTTTTTATAATTTGTACGCGCGTCTTGTCTTTTTTGAAATTATAATATACCAACATATATTTTCCTAGTGGCAATTCGTACATCGCGACGACCTGCCCTTTCGTGAATTTTCTGTCGGAGATTTTGTTGTTTTCCAGATACAGAATCCTTGTTTCGTAAATATAATGTCCGTCCTCAAAATTATAGACGCAGCACGTGGCGCGTTGGGATTTTAAGTAGAAAGAATAGTTCACGTAAAATCCAATTTCGCAGCCGTTCTTTTTAAGGAATTCGCTTTCCCGACGTACTTTTTCCCTGCCCAAAATTTCTTGCACGTCGCAATCCGCCTCCGCTTTCTTTGCGTAGGATTTGTCCAGTTCATGGAAAGTGTCCGAAACGTCTTTTTTTCCGAGATTGCTTTTGCGCTCGCAGACGAGATTTTCATTTTCCACGGAGACCGAATAAACGGAAAAATCATAGTCGTCATTCAGCAAAACCAAAAGCGACTTGTCTTCGTTTATCTGCACTTTTGTCGGGAAGCCCTTGAATTCCAAGGAATGCGCTGCCGCAAAGAAAGCGCATATCAGCCATAAAAATAATATTTTTTTCATGCGAACTTCAATGTCCTCCGAATCTTTTTTTCCTGCCGTTTTTCCGCGCTTTACGGTCGGGCAGACATTGAGAAGCCGCGCAAGGCTTCCTTGTCTTCGGCTGAAAGACGCGATTTTAAAATACTAAAATTTTTCCGAATAGTCAAATCTTTTTTTCGGGGATTTGCCAAAAACGCAGTGAGTTTTTGGTGAAAACTCACTGCGTTTTAAAAAAAACTCACTGACTTTTTACCCAAAACTCACTGCGTTTTCGCAACAAACTCACTGCGTTTTTACCGAATTCCGCGAATTTCTGGCGGCAGGGCACTGAAAACATGAATGCATACTGGGGAAAGACGTGTGTTTACACATAGTCTTTCAAGTGGGTGTTGAAAAAAAATCAATCTATGCCTAAAAAGTATCGGCTCATAATATAAACAAAGTATTTGACATAACTCATTCCATAGGCTAAAATTGAAAACTGGAGAAATAATATGTTCGATGAAGTGAAAAAGAATTTCGGCTTTGGCTGTATGCGCCTGCCAATGAATGGCGGCGAAATCGATTACGCCGAGTTCAACAAAATGATTGACACGTTTATTGAAAACGGCTTCAACTATTTCGACACGGCGCACGGCTATCATTCGGGCAAAAGCGAAACCGCGCTGCGCGATTGTCTTGTGGCGCGTTATCCTCGGGATAAATTTATTCTCACGAACAAATTGACGCAACCTTATTTCAATTCGGAAGCGGAATTGCGTCCTTTTTTTGAAAACCAGCTGAAAATTTGTGGCGTGGATTATTTTGATTTTTATTTGATGCACGCACAGTCAAAAGAAATTTTCGCACATTTCAAAAAATGCCGCGCTTACGAGCAGGCTTTGGAATTCAAGGCGGAAGGAAAAATCAAGCATTTCGGAATTTCATTCCACGACACTGCGGATGTGCTCGACGAAATTTTGAGTGAATATCCGCAAATTGAAGTCGTACAAATTCAGCTAAATTATGTTGACTACGATGACCCTGCGGTGCAATCGCGCAAATGCCTCGAAGTTTGCAACAAGCACAAAAAGCCCGTCATTGTAATGGAACCCGTGAAAGGCGGCAATCTCGTAAATCTTCCCGACGACGCGAAAAAATATTTCAAAGAACTCGGCAGCGCAAGCACGGCAAGCTACGCAATCCGTTTTGCCGCCGGGCAAAAAGGCGTGTTCATGGTGATTTCGGGAATGAGCGACATGGCGCAAATGAACGACAACATTTCGTATATGAAAGATTTCAAGCCGCTTGAAGAAAAGGAAATGCGAGCCGTTCAAAATGTTTGCGCCGTTTTCAATGGAATGAATCTGATTCCTTGCACGGCGTGTCGCTATTGCACGGACGGCTGCCCGAAAAATATTTCTATTCCGGATTTGTTTGCGTGCATGAATACCAAAAAACATTACCATGACTGGAACGCGGATTATTACTACAACGAGGTGCACACAAAGAACCGCGGCAAGGCTTCGGACTGCATCAAATGCGGCAAGTGCGAAAGTGCGTGTCCGCAGCATTTGCCGATTCGCGATTTATTGCAGGAGGTTGCCAAGGAATTTGAAAAATAAAATGCCGGATTTTCGGCGAAGAAAGTTGCGACTTTATTATTAATTTTTATAGGAGTTTGACATGATTGAAAATGTTTTGGTGAGAAAAAATCTCTCGTTCAAGTTGAAAATCGCCGTAAAGACAATTATCTCTGCGGGGATTGTCGTGCTCGCGGTGATTCTGCCTCAGCTTGTTCATCTCGCTTATGGACAGGCGGGCGGCGTTCAATGGCTTCCAATGTATTTGCCCGTTCTGATTGGCGGCTGCATTTTGGGCTGGAAGTGGGGCTTGGGAATAGGCATCGCTTCGCCCATCGTAAGTTTTTTGATAACATTCGCGCTCGGAAATCCAATGCCTGCGCTTGCGCGGCTTCCGTTCATGGCGGCGGAACTTGCGGTGTTCGCCGCTGTTTCGGGATCGTTCGCAAAAAAAATTTCGGTCAACGGCTGGATGGCGTTCCCTGCCGTGCTTTTGGCGCAAGTCGCAGGAAGAAGCGTTTTCATGTTGCTTGCGATTTTATTTCAAGCGATAACGCCTTTTACGCCCGCCATTATTTGGGCGCAAATTCAAACCGGGCTTTTGGCAATGGTTTTGCAAGCTGTCATCGTGCCGTTCATCGTGATGGATTTGAAATTCATTTTGGACAAAAATGCAAATGAATGATTTGCAAATTGCGAAAAACAATTTGTCGGGACACACGATTTGCCTTTGCAAAAACGGCGAATGTTTGTACAGCGAAAAAAAAGGCATCGCGCCAATGATGGACTTCATCGCAAGCGGCGCGAACCTTGAGGGCTATTCTGTCGCCGACCTTGTTGTCGGCAAAGCGGCGGCGTTGCTCTTTGTCAAGTGCGGCATAAAAAATGTTTTCGCAAAAACGCTTTCCGAAAACGGCAAAAAAATTCTCGAGCGTTACGGCATTGATTACGAATACGAAATTTTGGCAGAAAAAATAATCAATCGCGCGGGAACGGATATTTGCCCGATGGAAAAGGCCGTCGCGAATACGGACGATCCCGAAGAAGCATTTAAAATATTGAAAAATAAACTTTCCGAACTTCAATCTCAACATTGAATTTTAAGCCGTGACTTTTAAAGTAGCGGCTTAAAATTTTTGCGCTTTTCAATAATAAGAAAATATTGTGAAAAATACAAAATTGGAAATAATATTTTTATGCTGCGCTTGCGAAGTGGCAATAGTGGCTTTTGTAGCAGTCGCAAATTTGTTTGACAATTCGATTTACAATATTTTTTATAATTTGTTTTACGGAATTGGAGCGAGCGTTCTGCTTCCGCTTTTGTTTTTGCGAAAAGAGAATGCGAATCTTGAAGCGGTAGGAATTAAAAAATTGGGCGCGCGACAAACTTTTGTGTTGGCTTCATTCGTCGCATTTTCCGTGGGCGGACAAATTGTTCCGAAAGTAGCATCGGGCGAAATGTTGCGCTGGAATGTTTTGCCTGTCGCAATTCTTCCGCTTGTAATGACGACATTTTTTGAGGAATTTTTATTTCGCGGATTTTTGCAAACACGTTTGGAAAAACAATTCGGAGCGGTAATTGCAATAATAGTTTCGGGGCTTTTGTTCGCGCTCTATCATCTCGGATATCCTGGGTTTCGAACGGCCAGTGACATTTTGCTTTTGTTCGCAGTCGGAATCGGTTTCGCCGTTTCGTTCAAATTGGCGGAAAACAATTTGATCGTATCTTACTTTGTTAATTTGCCAAACGCTTTCGTCACATATATTTTGAAATTCGAGCAATTTCCAAGAATGACAATTTTGTCAACGATATTTGCCGGCATCACGATAATTTTGATTGCCGCTATTTTGTTCGCGATGAAAATTAAGGAGCTGAAATAGATGTGCAAGTTTTTACTTTGCGAGAAAAATAAATAAACAAAAAAATTCGGTAGCAAGCCTTTGATCTGAGATACAATTCAAAGACTTGCACACATTCTCGCGCAGATTCTACATACTTTGCTCTGCACCGCTCGCATGGGCGAGAGATGTTCACCTCGTCGCTTTGCGGCTTGTGCAGTTCAAAGAATTTATGCTGTCATTTTTTTAAACGCTTCCAATTCCGCGTCCGCGTGGTTCAAGCCGCGTTCTTCCGCCTTGCTGATTTCGGCAAGCATTTTTTTGTAGTCGCTCGGAATTATTTTCTTGAAGCGCGGAACAAATTCTTTCCAATTTTCAAGAATATTCTTCGCCACTTGCGAGCCTGTTTCTTCGGCATGGCGTTGAATGAGCGCGCGCAAATTCGATTCGTCGTGCTCGTCGGAAATTTCTTCCATCAAAACAAGCTGGCTGTTCAGCTTTTTGTAAAGCTCGTGGCTCGCGTCCAAAATGTACGCGATTCCGCCCGACATTCCGGCCGCGACATTTTTTCCTGTCTCGCCCAAAATTACGACTGTGCCGCCTGTCATGTATTCAAGCGCGTGGTCGCCGCATCCTTCCACAATGGCGGTCGCGCCTGAGTTGCGCACGCAGAATCTTTCGCCCGCCTTTCCGTTGATGAACGCTTGTCCGCCGGTCGCGCCGAAAAGTGCGACGTTTCCGATTATGATATTTTCGTCGGATTTGTATTCGGCATCGTGCGGAGTTCGCACAACGATTTTTCCGCCGCTCAAACCTTTGCCCAAATAGTCGTTTGCGTCGCCTTCCAATTTTAACGAAAGGCCTTTCGGAATGAACGCGCCGAACGATTGCCCGGCCCCTCCCCGAACGTCAACGGTGAATGCGTCTTCGCAAATCGCGCCGCCGAATTGTTTTTGAATTTCGCTTCCCAAAATCGTGCCGAACGTTCTGTCCGTGCTTTGGATTTTTATCGGCGAAGAAGTTATGCTGAATTTCTTTTCGACAAATTCATTGTTCGGCGCATCGCAATTTTTGCCGCGCTTCGTTCCGCCAATGTCATTCTTTTTGAGAAGCTTTTCGAATTCGG
Source organism: Treponema sp. (assembly GCA_014804005.1). GTDB lineage: Bacteria > Spirochaetota > Spirochaetia > Treponematales > Treponemataceae > Treponema_D. The sequence continues at coordinate 172,759 of JAAVAP010000018.1, forward strand.
GCAAAAGAATTTTTTCGTCCAAAGTCGAGTTCAATTTAAAGTCGAAAGTGTCTTGTGGATTGAAATGCGTTTCATTTTCGTCCGCGGAATTTTTTTCTGCGGAATTTTCGCGTTGCAAAATTCTGCTCATGTCCAAAACACCCGCGCGGCTTGCAGGAAGTTTTTCTTTTATCTTGAGCAAGTCGGAACGGCCGCACATTTCTTCGACGCTTCGCACGCCGAGGTGCGCCATGATTTCGCGCAATTCCTGCGCAATGAAAAGCATGAAGTTTTCGACGTATTCGGCTTTGCCCTTGAACTTTTTTCGCAACGCTTCATTTTGCGTCGCCACTCCGAACGGGCATGTGTCCAAGTTGCAAACTCGCATCATCATGCAGCCCATCGAAACAAGCGGCGCGGTCGCAAATCCGAATTCTTCCGCGCCGAGCAAAGCGGCTATCGCGACATCGCGCCCGCTCATAAGTTTGCCGTCGGTTTCGATTACCACGCGCGAACGCAATCCGTTTTGGATGAGCGTTTGGTGAGTTTCCGCCAAGCCCAATTCCCAAGGCAAGCCCGCGTTGTGAATTGAACTGATTGGAGCAGCTCCAGTTCCGCCGTCGTGCCCGGAAATCAAAATCACTTGCGCGCCGGCTTTCGCGACTCCTGCCGCGATCGTTCCAACGCCCGCTTCGCTTACGAGCTTCACGGAAATTCTTGCCGCGCGGTTTGCGTTCTTTAAATCGTAAATCAGTTCCGCCAAATCTTCGATAGAATAAATGTCGTGGTGAGGCGGAGGCGAAATCAGCGAAACGCCCGGAGTGGCATAGCGAGTGTGCGCGATCCATGGATAAACTTTTTTTCCGGGAAGGTGGCCGCCTTCGCCAGGCTTCGCGCCTTGCGCCATTTTGATTTGAATCTCTTTTGCCGAAAGCAAATATTCTTCCGTAACGCCGAAACGTCCTGAAGCCACTTGCTTTATCGCCGAATTGAATTTCGAGCCGAGCCGCTCAACTTTTTCGCCGCCTTCTCCCGAATTGCTTTTCCCGCCCAAATGATTCATCGCCTCTGCCATGCATTTGTGCGCCTCTTCGGAAATCGAGCCGTAGCTCATCGCGCCGGTTTTGAAACGCTTTACGATTTCATTCGCAGGTTCGACTTCTTCGATTGGAATTCCGCCGTCGCTTGGAAAATCGAATTCGAGCATCGCGCGGAGCGTGTGCGGATGTTCAGTCGAATCCACGAGCTGAGTGTATTCCTTGAATCTTTTGTAGTCGCCCGCTCGCGTGGCTTCCTGCAAAGCGACGATTGTTTCGGGCGAATAAAGGTGATCCTCGCAAGTTGGACCGCGCCGCATCTTGTGAACGCCGACGCTGTCGAGATGCGAATTGACCGCAAGCCCGAGCGGATCGAACGCCTTGTCGTGATGAAAGTTCACATCCTCTTCGATTTCCTTGAGCGTGATTCCTCCGACGCGGCTCACAGTGTTCGTAAAATAAATGTCGATGACTTCTTTTGAAATTCCCACGGCTTCGAAAATCTGCGCCGACTGATAAGACTGCACCGCGCTGATTCCCATCTTCGCCGCGATTTTTACGATGCCGTTCAAAAGCGCGTTGTTGTAGTCGTCAATCGCGGTGTGATAGTCCTTGTCCAAAAGTTTTTGGTCGATGAGTTCCGCGATGCATTCGTGCGCCAAATACGGATTGACCGCGCGCGCGCCGTATCCCAAAATCATCGCCGCCTGATGAACGTTTCGCACTTCCGCGCTTTCCAAAATTATCGAAACTGCGGTGCGCTTTTTCGTGCGAATCAAATATTGTTCCACCGCGCTCACTGCGAGCAGCGAAGGAATCGCGACATGATTTTCGTCAACGCCTCGATCTGAAAGAATGATGATGTTCGCGCCGTTCCTATAGCCGCGTTCTAGCGAAACGAAAAGTTCGTCGAGCGCGTTCTTGAGCGAAGTGTTCTTATAATACAAAAGCGAAACCGTCGTGGCTTTGAGCGTGTCCGTGTTCAATGCCTTGATTTTTATCATGTCAACGCCAGTCAAAATTGGATTGTTGATTTCCAGAACGCCGCAATTTTTGCTTTGCGCTTCAAGCATGTTTCCGTCGCTTCCGCAATAAACGGTCGTGTCCGTGACGATTTTTTCGCGAAGCGAATCGATTGGCGGATTCGTAACTTGCGCGAACATTTGCTTGAAATAAGAAAAAAGCGGAGGATGCTTTTCGCTCATCACGGCGAGCGGAGTGTCCACGCCCATTGCGGCGATCGGCTCGCTTCCGTTTTTCGCCATCGGCAAAATCATTTCGTTCACGTCCTCATAATTCCAGCCGAACGCTCGGTACATCCTGTCGCGCTCTTCCTGCGTGTAGACGGGAATTTTTTTGTTGGGAATTTTGAGGTCGTGCAAATGAACGAGATTTTGACTGAGCCATTCGCCGTAAGGATGATCGCTCGCATATTCATTTTTGATTTCATCGTCGCTGATGATTTTTTTCTGAACAGTATCGACAAGAAGAATTTTTCCTGGCTCGAGCCGCGATTTTTTCAAAATGTTTTTTTCGTCGATTTCCAAGACGCCCACTTCGCTTGCAAGAATCAAGCGGCCGTCCTTGGTGATGTAATAGCGGCTTGGACGCAGGCCGTTGCGGTCGAGCGTTGCGCCGAGAATGTCGCCGTCGGAAAAAAGAATCGCGGCAGGACCGTCCCAAGGTTCCATCATCGTTGCCCAATAATGATAGAAGTCGCGCTTTTCGTCGCGCATAGACTTGTCGTTTTTCCACGGCTCTGGAATGCAGACCATCACGGCGAGCGGAAGCGGCATTCCGTTCATCGTCAAAAATTCCAAAGTGTTGTCGAGCATCGCGGAATCCGAGCCGCTTGCGTCAACGGCTGGAAGAATCTTTCGCATTTCTTCTTCGCTCAAATTTTTCGAAACCAAAGTTTCCTCGCGCGTGAGCATTCTGTCCACGTTTCCGCGAATCGTGTTGATTTCGCCGTTGTGCGCGATAAATCTGTTTGGATGAGCGCGCCGCCAGCTCGGAGTGGTGTTCGTGGAAAAGCGCGAATGGACGATCGCGAGCGCGGACGAAAAATCAGGCGACTGAAGGTCGTTGTAGAATGTCCGAAGCTGCTTCACCAAAAACATTCCTTTGTAGACAATCGTGCGGCTTGAAAGGCTCGCAACGTAAGTTTCGAATTTCGTCTGCTCGAACTGCCTGCGAAGAATGTAAAGCTTGCGGTCAAAGTCCAAGCCCTTTTTTACTTCAGCAGGACGTTCGATGAAACATTGCAAAATGTTCGGCATGCATTCGCGCGCGCGTTCGTCGAGCACGTCGGCATTTATCGGAACTTCGCGCCATGCCAAGAATTTCATTCCTTCTTTTTCGCAAAGATATTCGAACATTTTTTTTGCCTGGGCGCAAATCAATTTGTCTTGAGGAAAGAAAAACATTCCGATTCCGTAGTCGCGCTCGCCGGCGAGTTTTATTCCGATTTCGTCCGCCGCCTTTTTGAAAAATTCGTGGCTGATTTGCACGAGGATTCCAACGCCGTCGCCGGTTTTTCCTTGAGCGTCCTTTCCGGCGCGGTGCTCGAGCTTTTCCACGATGCAAAGCGCGTCGTCCACAATCGAATGCGAGGCGTGCCCGTCGATGTTCGCCACGGCTCCGATTCCGCACGAATCGTGTTCAAAAGAAGGCTCGTACAAAGTCTTGAAATTTTCGTTCATCATATTCTCCTAATTTAATAAATGCAAACGCCGGGGCAAACCTCGGCACGAATGAAAGCCAGTTTAAAAAAGAAAAGACGCGCAGACAAAAATTCTGAAAACGGGAATCCCGCAGAACATTTGTCCGCAGCGTCTTTGCTACGATGGAAACAGGATAGCATTTTTTTCAAATTGTGTCAATATGGGGCGCGGGAAAAACCGATTGCAAAAAATCCGCGCTTGCAATAAAATGGAATTATGATTAGACATGCTGAAGAAAAAGACATTGGCGGTTTGAACAGGCTTTTGGAACAAGTGCTGATGGTGCACTACGAAGGGCGGCCGGATTTGTGGCGGGCGAATGCGAAGAAATATGATGATTCGCAGCTCAAGGAAATCCTGCGCGACAAAAGCCGCCCGATTTTTGTTTGCGTGGACGAAGCCGATTTCGTTCAAGGCTATGCGTTCTGCGTCGTGGAAGATTTTACGAACGACAATGTTCGCGCGCCGAAAAAATCGCTTTACATCGACGACCTTTGCGTTGACGAAAATCTGCGCGGCAAGCACATCGGAACTTCGCTCTACAATTATGTTTTGGATTTCGCGAAGTCGAACGGCTTCTACAACGTCACGCTGAACGTTTGGGAAAGCAACAAAAGCGCGCGCGCGTTTTACGATGCGATGGGACTCGTTCCGCTGAAAACTTGCCTGGAAAAAATCCTGTAGGTTTGCAAGATGCAAAATAGAATGGAAACGAAAAATCCCGAAACGCAAATGATGCGAGCGACGCAAATTGAAGTTCCGCAAAAAAATTCCGAATGCGAGAATTCGCAAGGAAATAATTTTGCGCGGTGCGACATTTTCGACAAAATCATGTCGCTTCCTTTCTTGCGGATTTTCGAGCCGTTCTACAAAAAATACAAGATGGCGTTGCTATATTTGTTTTTCGGCGGACTCGCGTTTTTCCTGAATTTTTTTCTTTTCGTCGCCATCGACAAATTCACATCAATCGGAGTTTTCGCCAACAACGCGATTTGCTGGGTCGTCTGTGTGCTCTTCCAATTTTTCACGAATCGCACTTGGGTGTTCGACGGCAGAGTGGATTCCGCGGCGGGCTTGGCAAAACAAATGGCGGCGTTTTTCGCGGGCAGACTCTTCACGCTTTTTGCGGAACTCGCGATTCTTGCGGTTTTCATCACGTGGCTTTCGCTGCCGAAAATCCCCGTAAAACTTTTCGCGCAAATCGTCGTCATCATTTTGAATTACGTCATCAGCAAATTGTTTGTTTTCAGGAAGAAGTGAAGTTTTGTTGCGGAATGAAATTTTCCACATACAAATAAAATTGAAAATTTATCTGTATGTGAAAATTATGTGTGAATCAATTAGTATTTTTCATGTTTTAATTCAAAAAGAAAGAATTCTCGTTGTCATCTTCAAAACAAAGATCACCATCATCATTCTTATCAATTGTTATTCTATAGTTTTTAGCATCTGGAATTAATTTTCCTGATACCTCGTCAAGAAAATATTCTCGTTGCATTGTTACTGGTCCTCGTTTTGTTGGTGTGCCAGTATATTTTCCTTTTTCTGTTAATTGTTGGTATTCTTTGTACTCATACGTTCCATCGCTATAGAATATGTAAAGATATGGTTCGTAATTTTGTTCTTGATACTCTGCCACAACGGAGCGACTGTCTCCCCCATCATCATTGCTGCATGCCACAAAGCAAGCCAAGCCCAATACCAATGCGGTCAGAGCCGCGCCAAATTTCAGAAACTTTTTCATAAGTTCCTCCTAAAAAAATACTTGAGCGAAATATCGATTTCGCGAAAGTTTTTTTTGTGCGTTTGCAATGAAGACGCACAATTAAATATGCAAGTTTCCAACGGAAACTTGTCATGAAAAAAGTTGACGCTATTTCAGGCAACTTTTTTCATAACTCCTTGAAATTTTTTTGCCAATGTTTTACCACATTGACATTTATAATTTATTATTTTACCCAAATGACACAAAATTGTCAATAACTATTGTTTATATAAAATAAAAAATACCAATATATTATTTGGGTGAAATGAATAACTTACAAAAATGCCTTGCCGCCAACATGAAAAAATATCGCAAATTGCGGGGCTTCTCCCAGGAAAAACTCGCGGAGCAAGCGGGCGCGTCGGCGAATTATATCGCGCTCATAGAAAGCGGGAAGAATTTTCCGTCGCTGCCGATGATTTGCCAAATTGCCGCTGCGCTTGAAATTGACGAGCTTGAGCTTTTCAATGTGGCAGGAATCAAGTACGAGAATTTTCAAAAAATGCACAAGGAACTTTCGTGCGACATTTTACATGTGATAGATAAATATTTCGAAAGATTGTATTGATTTTTTCGTCGATAAAAATTAAAGGAACTTGGGAGATGGATAGAGCCTTGTTTGAAGCTTCGCACATTCGTGCTCGTTGCGCTTTGCCACAAAAGCAAGTTTTTGTCTCGCAGCGAGTTTCACTTCATTAAGCCCGCGAATCATTTTCAGACGCTCAAATCCTGCGACATATTTTCATTGCGAATTTCAACTCGGATTTTATTCTTTATTCAGTTTTTATTTTCTCCGTGCCTTCTACGGTGCTCCACAGCATAAAATTATTTTCGAAACGCCATTTTATCCTGCCTTCGCTGTACAAATAAGAAAGGTACGAGCGGATTGTGCTGCCCACGAGCGTGTACTGGCTCAAGCGCAGCGGGATTTCGTTTTCATCCGCAAATACCTTGAGAACTTCTTCCCAAGTGCGCGGCGTTTTCAAAATGCGTTCGAGCGACTTTTCATTTGAAATCGTGGAAAGCAAATTGAATTCCACCAATTCCGCAATCTCTTCGTAGACTCCGCCGTGGCTCGGAACGTAGAAGTCGGCCTTCGTCGCGCCGATTTTTTCGAGGGAATGTTTGAACTGCTTCACGTCGTACAAAAAAGGCATCCAATATCGCGCGAGCATTTCGCGCCCGAAAATTCCGTCGCCGGCAAAAAATGCGCTTTTTCCGTTCGGGCATTTCGCGAGAACGCCGACCATTTCCATATAATGCCCGGGAAGCGGAACGAACTCGAATTCAAATCCGCCGCCCAGCGAAATTTTTTCTCCGCCGGAAATCACTCTGTCCGCGAACGAAGCCTCCGCGCGATGATACGGCGAATGAAATTCGGGAAGCGCAAAGCCGCCTGCGGAAATCGCGCCGGGAATTTCGGGAGTTTCCATTATTGATTTTTCTTTTTGTGTCGCCCAAACTTGGCATCCGGTTTTTTCAACGAGCCATGAATTTCCGCCGACGTGATCCGCGTGTCCGTGCGTCGCAATGATTGCTTTCACAAAAAATTTTTTAAAGACGCGCTCGCATTCGCAAAAAATTTTCTGCGCGTATTCCGCTGTCTCGCCAGAGTCGATAAAATAAATTTCGAACGCGCCGCGATTTTCAATCGCAATCACTCCGACATTCGTCGAGCCTGCAAAAACATACACTCCGTCAAAAAGCCGATTCAACTTCAATTGTTCAATTCGCATAATTCATTGTAGCGGTTTTGGCTGCTATTGACAATCGTTTGATTTGAATTAAAATGAAATTATGAAAATAATTTCTTGGAACGTAAACGGAATTCGGGCGGCACAAAAAAAAGGATTTGCGCCGTGGCTTTTAAATTGCGGGGCGGACGTTGTGTGCATTCAGGAAACGAAGGCCTCCCCCTCGCAGCTCGACGACGAACTTTTGCAGCCGAAAGATTTGAGCGGCACGCAATACAAGTCATTTTTCAATTCGGCGAAAAAGCCGGGATATTCAGGAACGGCGATTTATTCGAAAGCCGCGCCCGACAAAATCGAGAATTTGGGAAACGCGCTTTTCGATGACGAAGGCCGCGTGACTTGCGCATTCTACAGCGACCTCGCAATCGTGAGCGCGTATTTTCCGAACAGTCAGGACGGCGGAAAGCGGCTGGAATACAAGCTTTCGTTTTGCGACGCGATTTTTTCGTATTGCAAAGATTTGGTGGCGCAGAAAAAAAACGTCGTCCTTTGCGGCGACTACAACATCGCGCACAAGCCAATCGATTTGGCAAACCCAAAGTCGAACGAAGGCAACGCCGGATTTTTGCCCGAAGAGCGCGCATGGATGGACAAGTTCACGCAAGGCGGATTCGTTGACACGTTCCGGCATTTTTGCCAAGAGGAAAAGCAATACACTTGGTGGAGCTACCGATTTCACGCCCGCGAAAAAAATGTCGGATGGCGAATCGACTATCATTGCGTGAACGAAGAATTTTTGCCGCGCGTAAAATCCTCGAAAATTTTGGCAGACGTGATGGGCAGCGATCACTGCCCGATTGAATTGGAAATTAAATCTGCTTCATCACATTGACCATTTCGATTGCGCTGAGTGCGCAGTCGTAGCCTTTGTTTCCGCTTTTCGCGCCCGCGCGTTCGATGGCTTGCTCCAAATTGTCGGTGGTGAGAATTCCGAACAATACCGGAACTCCGCTCGAAAAACTTGCCTGTGCGATTCCCTTGCTCACTTCGGCGCAAACATAATCGTAGTGCGATGTGCTTCCGCGAATCACCGCGCCCACGCAAATTATCGCGTCATACTTTTTGCTTGCCGCCATTTTTTGAGCGACCACAGGAATTTCGAACGCGCCCGGAATCCACACCGCCGTGATGTTTTCCTCTTCCACGCCGTGCCGGACAAGGCCGTCCTGTGCGCCTTCAAGCAATTTTTGCACGATTACCGAATTGAAGCGCGAAGCCACAATTCCCACTTTCATGCCGCTTGGCGCGACAACTTTTCCTTCGATTAGTTTCATGATTTCCTCCTGATTGAAAAAAGTTTTTATTGTGGCGAAATTGTTCTTCTTGCGAATTTTAAATGAAACAATTTTGCTGCGCCCGATTGTCGCGATTGCGATTTTCGCCCTGCAAACTTTCCAGGCGTTTTGCCCTTGCTTCGGAAAAACATTCTACCACGAAATTTCAGTTCTTTCAATACGTTTTTTGAATTTCAGCATCGCGGAAGACTTTCTGTTGCATTTGCCCGCGCCGAATTTCATTTCAGATAAACCATCAAAAGCATGATGTCGCTGTTCCTGATTCCGCTGATTCGGCTGGCTTGCCCCAAAGTGAGCGGACGTACGGAATTCAGTTTGGTGCGGGATTCCGCGCTCAATGAAGGAATGGCGTTGTAGTCGAAGTCCTTTGGTATGGCAAGGTTTTCCAGCCGATGCATTTTCTCCACGCGGCGGTCTTGCTTTTCAATGTAATATTTGTACTTGTTGTCGATGAGGGCGCATTCCCAAATCTTTTCATCAAAGAAGCCTGGATTTGGTGCGCCAGGATTCTTGGCGATGAACTGCAAAGCCTCTTCTTCCCGCTCATATTTTCTCAAGACCGCATCGTACTGCGCCTGAGTTTTCAAGCCAGCGTCGAACGCCTTTCTCGCAAGGCGGCGGTCGGCAGTGTCGTAGCGCAGTTTAAGCCGATACTCCGCGCGCGCGGTGAACATCCTGTAGGGCTCTTTCGTGCCGAGCGTCACAAGGTCGTCAATCAAAACTCCGATGTAGGCTTCGTCGCGCCCAAGCACAAGGGGAGCATAATCCGGAATCTTGCGGAAAGTGGAGAAGCCGTGTTCGCTTTGAGAAGCGGCGACTCTTTCATTAAGCTGGCTTTGAACCTTTTGCGAGGCTTCATCCATCAAAGAGATTTCTGTTTCGGAGAAATAATACTTCGACGCAAAATGATTCTCTTCAAGCGATGCCGGAAAGGAAAAAACACCCTTCGAAGACTCACAGAGAGGTCCGCACAAATCCCTGTGGGCACGGGCATAATACCCGGCGTTGATTCCTGCGACAAGTCCTTGCCCTGCCGCTTCCTCGTAGCCGCTCGTTCCGTTTATTTGCCCAGCGTGGAACAGTCCCGCCACACGCTTTGTTTCAAGGGAAGGGTAGAGCTGCGTAGGCTCCACGTAATCATATTCTACGGCGTATCCCGGCCTGCTGACAATGGCATCTTCGAACCCGCTCATTGTCCGAAGGAATTCGTCCTGAACACTTTCGGGCAACGACGACGAAAGCCCGTTCAGATAAATTTCTTCGGTAGAAAGACCTTCCGGCTCTACGAAGATTTGGTGGCGTTCTCGCTCGGCGAATCTCATCACCTTGTCTTCGATGCTAGGGCAATATCTAGGCCCCGTTCCTTGAATCTTTCCGCTGAAAAGCGGCGAGCGTCCTATATTCCGCCGAATGATTTCATGCGTTCTCTCGTTGGTGTAGACGATGTGGCAAGGAACCATCGGACGTTCTATCCTTTCATCGTCGAAACTGAATGGGATTATCTCATCATCGCCAGGTTGGATTTCAAGTGCTTCGAAATTGACCGAGGATTTCAGTATGCGGGGAGGAGTGCCGGTCTTAAGCCTCCCGATTGAAAAGCCAAGCCTTCTCAAGCTGTGCGTAAGCCCATACGCGCCGCCTTCGCCCAAGCGTCCGCATGGCGCGTCATATTCTCCNATGAATATTCTTCCGCCTAAAAATGTTCCTGTCGTGAGCACCACNGCGCGCACAGGAATTACGCGCCCCCGTTCTGTNACGATNCCTGTAATTTTCTTCCGCATAGTTCCTATGGANGACGGCGCGGCTTGNNCGTGTGAATTATCGTNTGTAGTCTCGANGGACTGAATCTGATGCCGAAAGCGGAACATCGGAATCAGTCGTGATTATGTCNGTTACAACGTCCATCAAAGNGGAAAGGTTAGGCGTGCTTTCCAANNTTTGTCGAGCGAGNTGNGANTAAAGAATCTTGTCCGCCTGGCTTCGGGGAGCNCGGACGGCAGGACCNCGGCTTTTGTTCAAGAGCCTGTACTGAATCATAGAGCGGTCGATGAGACGAGCCATNTCTCCGCCAAGCGCGTCTATCTCACAAACGATGTTCCCCTTTGCNATTCCGCCAATCGAAGGNTTGCANGACATTCNCCCCACNGCGTCAATCGATTGNGTGACTACAATTGTTTTCAAGCCCATGCGGGCNCATGCAAGGCTTGCCTCAATNCCTGCGTGNCCNGCGCCNACNACNGCGACATCNAAACTGTCGTAAAATCCTGCCATAAANAAATCCNGNAAATTATTTTATGTTTTACTTTTTTCTTTGTCAAGCGAGGNCGCATTGCGGAATGAAGGCCGGCAAGGTTATTTATTTTGTTTGCGCAGGNTTCGTGAATTGAAAAAATTTCGGNGCGNNCGCGGTGATTTTCCAGCCGCCNTCGTAGAATCCATTTTGATTTGCGGTGGGAGAAACGAAAATCACTTTCGCGGGATTTTCCGTGTCGTAAAAAAATTCGTTGGAACGCCNTTCTTCGCCNTNCGCGTANTTCGTTCCTTCCAAATCTTCGGGCNAAGTGAAAACCTTGATTTTGTATTTNCCGCGCNGCAAGTTCAAATGCATCGCCATTCCACCCAAAAGAAAATACGCGCCNTGATATTTGTGCGCNACGCCGGGAATCGAAACCCATTCATAAGTCGCGCTGGTCGAAGTGCGCGTAACGTCGTTTCCGTTTTCGTCCTCGAACAAAACTCGGCAGCGNATTTGATTTATGTGAAAAGAATTTTCNGGNCGATAAATTATCAGTTCCCAAGGATTGTGCCGAACNTCTTGNGCGTTCAAAGNGAAAATCGAAACAAAAAAAATCGCGGCGAATGTAATNTTTTTCAATGGCATGGCGAATTGAATCCTACCACAAAAAATAATTNTANGCAAGTCTTCGANTTGCGATGCAAGTTANTGANTGCGANGCAAGCGCAGGAGAAAAGCGTTGTTTTCGGNCGACNNGAAGCCGNCAACTGCGGTTTTTGCNTACTTGTGTCGCAGGGCTTGCGCCCTGCTTACCGAGTTTTGCTTTGCAAAACTCGCAGGATTGGTGTCAACCACGGTTTTTGCGTCTCGTCGAGTGCGGACAAGGNATCTTCCGNAANAAATTCGTCCGCGCAGTTTNNCGGCAAGGAATTTGGCGCGGAAATTCGTCCGCGCGGTTTTGCGGCAAGGAATTTTGCGCGAGAAATTCGTCCGCGCAGTTTGTCGGCAAGGAATTTNGCGCNACAAATTCGTCCGCGCGGTTTTGCGGCAAGGAATTTTGCGCGAGAAATTCGTCCGCGCAGTTTGTCGGCAAGGAATTTTGCGCGAGAAATTCGTCCGCGCATTTGCGGCAAGGAATTTGGCGCAGAAATTCGTCCGCGCNGTTTTGCGGCAAGGAATTTTGCGCAANAAATTCGTCCGCGCANTTTGGCGGCAAAATATTTTCCACATTTTTTCGTTCCCCCACTTGACAATTTTTTCGAAAAAATATATAACTATCTCATCACTTCAAAGGCGATGTGAACAGTTTTCTTTTTCAAGAGAATTGTCCACATCGCCTTTTTGTTTTGTGCGCGTGTCGCGGCAAGTTGCNNNATGTGCGCGTCACTTTTTACTTGAAAAATTAATTAGGAGAAGTTATGGCTACAACAAATGTTCCCGAGCTTTTTGGTTCGATGGTTTTCAATCAAAAGACGATGAAGGAAAGGCTTCCGAAGGAAACTTTCAGGGCGCTCAAAAAGACGATTGACAATGGCGAGCCGCTTGATTTGAACGTTGCGAATCAAGTGGCGCACGCGATGAAGGAATGGGCGATCGAGCACGGCGCGACCCACTTCACGCATTGGTTTCAGCCGCTCACAGGAATCACGGCGGAAAAGCACGACAGCTTCATCACGCCGCAGGACGACGGCACTGTGATAATGTCGTTCAGCGGAAAGGAGCTTGTTCGCGGCGAGCCTGACGCTTCGTCATTTCCTTCGGGAGGCGGACGGGCGACTTTCGAGGCGCGCGGCTACACGGTTTGGGATCCCACTTCGTATCCGTTCGTAAAGGAGCACACGCTTTGCATTCCCACGGCGTTCTGTTCTTACAATGGCGAGGCGTTGGACAAAAAAGCGCCGCTCTTGCGTTCGATGGAAGCTCTCAACGTTCAGGCTTTGCGAATCTTGCGGCTTTTCGGAAACACGAGCGCGACTCATGTGGCGACCACTGTCGGCTCGGAGCAGGAATATTTCATCGTGAGCGAAAAGCTCTACAATCAGCGCAAGGATTTGCGTATGGCAGGGCGCACGCTTTTTGGCGCGAAGCCTTCGAAAGGCCAGGAAATGGACGACCAATATTTCGCCGCGCTCAATCCGAAGATTGTCGAATATATGGAAGATTTGAACGAGACGCTTTGGAAATACGGAATCCTCGCCAAGACCGAGCACAACGAAGTCGCGCCCGCGCAGCATGAGATGGCTCCGATTTTCAGCACGACGAATTTGGCGACCGACCAGAATCAGCTTACGATGGAAGTGATGAAAAAAGTCGCGCGCCGTCATGGGCTTGTCTGCCTGCTTCACGAAAAGCCGTTCGCGGGATTGAACGGAAGCGGCAAGCACAACAACTGGTCGATGAGCACGAACGAAGGCGAAAACCTTCTTGAGCCTGGCGACACTCCCGGAAAGAATTTGCAGTTCCTTTTGTTCCTCGCCGCTTTGATCAAGGCGGTTGACGAAAATCAGGATTTGCTCCGCATAAGCATCGCGAGCGCGGGCAACGACCATCGACTTGGCGCGAACGAAGCGCCGCCCGCGATTATTTCGATGTATGTGGGCGACGAGTTGCTCGACGTTTTGCAGGCGATCAAGGACGGAACTCCGCTCAAGAGCGCGGCGAAGCAGAACATGAAAATCGGCGTTGACGTGCTTCCNGCGATTCCGAAGGATTCCACCGACCGCAACAGGACTTCGCCGTTCGCTTTCACTGGAAACAAATTCGAATTCCGTTCGGTTGGATCGAGCCTTTCGATTGCCGGCCCGAACACCGCGCTCGACGCGATTGTCGCGAACACGCTCAAGGGCTTTGCGGACGAGCTTGAGAAGTCGAAGAATTTTGAAAGCGATGTCGCCGCTTTGATAAAGCGCGAGATCACGGCGCACTGGCGAATAATTTTCAACGGAAACGGCTACGATTCAAGTTGGGTTTCCGAGGCGGAAAGGCGCGGCTTGCTCAACCTTCGCACTTTGCCCGACGCGATGACGCATTATCTCGACGCGAAGAACATAAAGCTTTACACCGAGATGGGCGTTTACACGGAAGACGAAATGCGCGAGCACTACGAAATCAAGCTTGAAAAATATTGCCAGGTGCTCAACATCGAAGTCGAGACGATGCTCGAAATGATCAACAAGGATATTTTGCCGGCGGCGTTCAAGTACATCCACGAGCTTACCAAGACCGCTTCCGCGATAAAGGCGATGGGCGGCGCGGGAAGCGCGCAAAGCAAGTTGGCTTTGAAGCTGGACGGGCTTGCGGCTTCGCTCGAAGAAAAGGCGGAAGTGCTTTGCAAGGCGCACATCGCCGCGAAGGATTCGGACGATGCGATGGTGGTGGCGCGCTCTTACGTCGAAAGCGTTGTTCCTGCGATGGCGCAGGCGCGCGCGGTCGCCGACGAAATCGAGCCGCTTCTCGGCGAGGAATACAAGCCGTATCCTTGCTATGAAGATTTGTTGTTCCGAGTTTAAGTAAAGCATAAAATTTATTTTGCGCAACGAGGCGCGGTTCTTTTGACGGAATCTTTCTGTCCGAAGAATCGCGCCTTTTTTATTTTGGAAATTCTCGAAAGGGAAAATTATAAAAACGGAGGCTTCTATGATAGAGGAAGTAAGTTCAATGGTTTTCGGCGTTTGGTTTTTGATCGGCGCCGCATTGGTTTTCTGGATGCAAGCCGGATTTGCGATGGTGGAGACTGGATTCACTCGCGCGAAAAATACCGGCAACATCATCATGAAAAACCTGATGGATTTTTGCATTGGCACGGTGATGTTCTGCCTTGTGGGATTCGGACTTTTGCTGGGCGAAGATTTGCTCGGCATAATCGGAAAGCCCGGCTTCGACTTGTTCACCGACTATGCGAATTTTGATTTCAGCGGATTCGTGTTCAACTTGGTTTTCTGCGCCACGACCGCGACGATCGTTTCCGGGGCGATGGCGGAGCGCACGAAATTTCTTTCGTACTGCNTTTATTCCGCGGTGATTTCCGCCGTGATTTATCCGATCGAAGCGCACTGGACTTGGGGAGGGGGATGGCTTTCCGAAATGGGCTTCCACGATTTNGCNGGCTCGAACTGCATTCACATGGTGGGCGGAATCGCGGCTTTGATTGGAGCGGCGTGNTTGGGACCGCGCATCGGAAAGTACACGAAGAATCCCGACGGCTCTATCAAAGTCCATGCTTTTCCCGGACACAACTTGCCGCTTGGCGCGCTCGGCGTTTTCATTTTGTGGTTGGGCTGGTACGGATTCAACGGTGCTGCCGCGACGAGCGTTTCCCAGCTCGGCTCGATTTTTTTGACGACGACAATTGCGCCCGCTTTGGCAACTGTCACTTGCATGATTTTCACTTGGGTCAAATACAAAAAGCCCGATGTGACGATGTGCCTCAACGCTTCGCTTGCGGGGCTTGTCGCGATCACGGCTTCTTGCGATGTGACTGACTGCGCGGGAGCTGCGATCATCGGCGTAGTGGCGGGATTGCTCGTCGTGTTCGGAGTTTGGTTTGTGGACAACAAGCTTCACGTTGACGATCCTGTAGGAGCTGTCGCAGTTCACATGATGAACGGAATTTGGGGAACGATNGCAGTNGGACTTTTCGCCACGGATTCCGCTCCTGAATTCGCCTTGGCGCAAAAAGGCTTGTTCTATGGCGGCGGCGCGAAATTGCTTGGAATTCAATTTGTGGGAATGTTCTCCACGATTGCNTGGACCGCCGTGATGACTACGATTACATTTTTGGTNATCAAAAAAATCATCGGGCTTCGTGTGAGCGCGGAAGAAGAGATTCTCGGCCTCGACAAAACCGAGCACGGACTTTCTTCGGGCTACGGCGATTTCAACACGATTCTTCATTCCGAATTCGGCGAAATCGAAGGAACTGTCACTCAAGAAATTTCGCAGGCTGTTCCTGTCACGAAAATCACGACGGGCGAACATGCCGACGCGAAATTNACGAAGATTGTGATTGTCACGCGGCAGAACAAATTCAACGATTTGAAAACCGCGATGAACAAAATCGGCGTTACCGGAATGACNGTCGCNAACGTGATGGGNTGCGGAATGCANATGGGCGCGCCCGAATATTATCGCGGCGTTCCGCTCGACATTCAGGTTTTGCCGAAAATCAAAGTNGAAGTTGTCGTGGCAAAAGTTCCCGTGCGCGAAGTGATTGACGCGGCGAAAAAGGCGCTTTACACAGGACACATCGGCGACGGAAAAATTTTCGTCTACCCTGTGGAAAACGTAGTAAAAGTGCGCACTGGCGAAGAAGGCTACGACGCGCTGCAAAACGACGACTAGAATTTTTTGCAAGGAAATATAAATTGAAAATCCGCCCGAAACAAGGCGCGGATTTTCAATTGTTTNCATCGCAAGTCCCGCATTCCGAGTTTTTCGAAATAAATATTTACAAAAAAATTCTTTTGTGATAGAATGGCTTCTGTATGGACTTGAAAAATTTTTATCAAAAGGTCGGCGGAAGCTACGAAGAAATCAGATCTCGTTTGCCAACCGACAAACTTGTGGAAAAATTTGTCTTGATGCTTCCGAAAGAGCCGTGCTTCGAAAATTTAAAAGACGGNATGGAAAATCAGGATTGGAAAGCCGCCTTTGCCGCTTGCCATACGCTTAAGGGCGTGGCGGCAAATCTCGCGCTNACGAAGCTTCACAATTCCACNGAAGTGCTCACGGAAGATTTGCGCAGCGGAACGCCCTCTCCAAACGCGCAGCAAGATTTTGAACAAGTGAAAAAAGATTTTGAAAATGTGATCGCAGCAATAAACGAAGGAGTCGCGCAATGATTGATAAAAATGACTCTCCCCTTGAAATATTGGAATCTTCTAACACAAAGGACACTGTTCTCATAATTGAAGACGATGAAATAAATCGCGGAATTTTGAGCTCGTTCTTGGAAGACAAATTCAATTTGCTTGAAGCTGAAAACGGAAAAATCGGTATGGACGTTCTTGCCGCAAACTACAAAAAAGTTTCGGTAATTTTGCTGGACATTTTGATGCCCGTCATGAACGGCTACGATTTCCTTCAAAAGATGAGCCAGGAAAAACGATTCAAATCAATTCCTGTAATCATTCTCACGGCAAACAACGCGGACTCAGATCAAATCCGCGCGCTCAAGCTCGGCGCGTCGGACTTTATTTCAAAGCCGTACAATCCGAACATNATCGTAAACAGAATCGAAGCGATGATTCGTCTGCGACGTTCGTTCGAAATGCTTTCGGCGGCNGTCTTGGACAATCTCACGGGCGTTTATTTGAGCCAAGTCTTTTTTGCCCGCGCCGATCAAATTTTGAAAAATTATCCCGATGTCGAATACGATTTCATTTGCACGAACATCGAGTCGTTCAAAGTTATGAACTCGCGGCACGGAAGGAAAACTGGCGACAAACTTTTGCAGGAAGTTGCCAGCATATTCAAAGGGGTTTTGCAAAAGCACGAAATCTGCGGCAGAATAAGCGCAGATCGTTTTGCAATTTTGCTTCGGCATCGTGAATTTGATTTTTACAAAAACATCGAAGATGAAATTGCGAAAAAATTCAAAAAAGAAATGGCGGATTCGTTGGTGCTGAAATTCGGCATTTACGAAAAAATAAATCACGAAGAAGCGGCCACATCGATATACGACAACGCGATGCTCGCGCTCAATTCCATCGCAAAACAATACGGCGAAACGATTTGCTATTTCAATCAGGATTTGCAAAAAAAGGCGCAGGCCGAACAAGATGTGATCGACAACATGGAAGAGGCTTTGGAAGAGAACGAATTTGTCGTTTTCTATCAGCCCAAGCATGGCATAAAAGAAAATAGGACGATGGGCGCGGAAGCTCTTGTCCGCTGGAACAGCAAAAAATTCGGCTTTATGAGTCCTGGTCTTTTCATCCCGATTTTCGAGCAGAACGGCTTCATCACCAAATTGGATTATTACATTTGGGAAACCGTTTGCAAGATGCTTCACGAGCGGCTCGAAAAAAATGCGCTGGTTGTTCCAGTTTCGGTGAATATTTCCCGAAGCGATTTTGACATGGCGGATTTGGATCAAAAAATCATCGCGCTTGCCGACAAGTACAATGTGCCGCACGATTTGCTTCACCTTGAATTGACGGAATCCGCGTACAACGACAATCCTGAGCAAATCCGAAAAATTGTCGAGTCGCTGCATTCGGCGGGCTTCATAATTGAACTTGACGATTTCGGAACGGGATATTCTTCGCTGAGCGTTTTGACGAAAATGCCGTTCGACATTCTCAAGCTCGATATGAGTTTGGTCAGGGAAATCAAAAATTCGGCGGGCCGCAACATTCTTTCGTGCATCGTTGATTTGGCGAATCGCTTCAATATGCAAACCGTCGCCGAAGGTTGCGAAGATCAAGAAACGGCGGATATTCTTGGCGAATTGGGCTGCAATTTCATTCAAGGCTACTTCTATTCCAAGCCGCTTCCGCCCAATGAATTTTTTGAATACATCGAGCTTCACGGCAAACGGTAGGCGCGAAAATGGTTTTGAAACTCATCCTTACAATTTTGACAATTGTGCTCATCGTGTTTTTCACGGGATTCAATTTGCAAAATGTTTGCGACATCTGGTTTTTCGGAAAAACTTTTTCGAATGTGCCGGTTTTCATAACTGCGCTCGTTTCGTTTGCCGCAGGAATTTTTGTGACGCTTTTGGCGGTTTTTTTTGCTCCCAAAAAAAAGCTCACTTCCGAACAAGCGCGCGCTGAAGCCGAACGCCTCGCACAAAAAGAAAAAAAGCATTTTGAACGTCAGCAAAAGATTCAAAATAAAATTGAACAGACGAAAGCGCGGGCGGGAAAATTAGGCAGGAAAAAATCGGAAAAAAATTCTTCGTCTTCAAACGGAAATCTCGACGAGCAAAATTCCGCTTCGGAAAATTCTTCGGAGAAAAAATGAGCCGAAGAAAATTTTTTTGCATTGCGTTCGCTTGCTCATTCATGATGGGCGCAAATTTTTTGTACGCACAAAATTCGGCAAAAGAAATTTCGGACAAAGCTTTGGAATTCGAAAGCGCAGGTGAATCGATCGTCTATTTGAACAAGATGATTGGGCAAATAAAATCGCCGGCAGAAAAACGTGCGCTTTTGGCTTTTTTGGCTTCGCTGCAAGAACAGATTTCCGCCTACAAAGATGCTTCGGATTCTTACGCGCAGGCGGCGGGAATCGCGGCAGGCGACGCGCAAGGAATGCCAAAAAAAACAAGTCCGCAACTCGTGCTTGATGCCGTGCGATGTGCGCTTTGTTCGGGCGACAGCGCGACTGCTGAAAAATATTTGAATTCAGCCGTGCGAAATTCGCAGGACGAAAAAATTCAGGCGACGATAAAACTTTACGAAGTTTGGAGCACGCTTTGCAAACTTGAGTCCACGGCGCAACTTGAAGAATCCGTGACGATTTTGAAAACTTACGCCGCCCTTCCTTCGATGAAAATCGTGAAGCCGCAAATTCTGCTCACGCTTTGGTACATCACNGGCGAAGCGAGTTANGGNNATTCGNTNAAAAANGAATTTCCNAAATCTCCCGAAGNNGAAGTGGTGAACGGAAAANTNCAAATGATGCCCGCGCCGTTTTGGTATTTCATGCCGAAAAAAGGAGANGCNCTCGCGCTTTCCGCNGAANCGGCNGCGGAATCGCAAAAAATTTCCNTCGAAAAATCNAATGACGAAAANNAAGGCGGCGNAAANGCGACTNAANCAACANCTCGGNCTTTTNCGCAACAAAGACAATGCGCAGGCACTTTGCGACACNCTCAAGNNNAAAGGTTTNTCGCCTTACATCACGGAAGAAACTCGCGCGAGNGGCACGANATATTACATTGTNGTNGTGGACGAAAACGCGGCGGGAAATATNGGCCAGCAATTGANNAGCGCGGGNTTTGAATGCTATACAGTTTTTTAAANCANCANTCGNNTTAAAATGCCGCATTGATTTTTANCTTCAAATAAAATTGGCGCGAAATTNACTNNNTTGCTACAGCGAAAAAAATTCCAAANTCGATTTAAAATAAAATTGCAAAAATCCTGCGTCTNAAATTCGNCATTTGCANAACGCGCTTNAATTTGNTATAATTCATTTATGGAACTTTACATTGTTCGGCACGGACAAACCGANTGGAACGCGAACGGCTTGCTNCAAGGTCGNAGCGACACGCGNCTCAANCAAAACGGAATTGACGCGGCGAAAAANTTGGGCGAGCAATTGCGCGGCGTTNATTTTNACNAAATTTTTTNCTCGCCGCTTCAACGCGCATTTCAAACTGCTTGCCTGATTCGCGGCGCGCTTGAATCGCAATCGGAAATTCCAATAATAAAAGACGAGCGGCTTATAGAAATTTCTTTCGGGGAGGGGGAGGGGAAGCATTACACCGAATGGATGAACGAAAGCAGCCCGTANCGATATTTTTTCAGNGCGCCGGAAAAATATCCCGTGCCGCCNGGAGGCGAGTCTTTCGAAAGCGTTTGCGANCGCACGAAAAATTTCATTCAAACTGAAATCGAAGCTGATTTCCAAAAAAATTCTCGCGTGATGATTGTGGCGCACGGCGCGCTCAANAAAGGCATNATGTGCTACATTCAAAATCACGGAATCAAAGATTACTGGCTNGGCGATTTGCAAAAAAATTGNGNNGCCAGCATTTTTGATTACGATGGAAAAATTTGGACNCATTGCAAAAACTAAACTTTTGAAGAATTTCAATTTTTCAAAAGTTTAGTTTCGCCTGCGCCAAATGGTTTATTCNGTGATTTCTATTGCGGAATTTTCTGTGGAATTTTCGTCTGCCGAATTTTCCNCAGGATTNTTTTCAAGAATGTCGGNNGCGGAAAAAGTGAAGTCGCGCCGCANATTTCCTTGCGCCAAAAAAATTTCTTTTTTGCCTTCAATNTGAACNTAAGNCTGCGAGCCGCTCGTNCTTTCCTTTCCGATGAAAATNGCGCGTAAATCTTTTTCTCCAGATTTTGCACGAACGATGATTGGTGCGTNNAAGCCGTATCGTTCNAGCGCGGCTTCGTCTGCNGAGCGTGCGGCGACTCCCAGCGTCTGCACTTCGGAAAATTTTTCGAGCAAATATTCCGCTTTTGTTGCNTCCGCCTTTTTTTGTGNGCAAAGCCATTCGTCGCCGTTTTTTTCCAATGAAATTATTTCGCCTGAATTTTCAATCGAAATAAAATCCGCNGTTTCTTTTNCNTTGANNTNTTTTTGAGGCGAGCGCAAGCCAAGCAAAATCTGCGCGGCAAAAATCATCGCCAACGCNCCCGCAATGCAAATCAAAATCNTTCTTCGCTTTGTCATTTTTTTTTCTCCTATAAAAAGTCNTCCGCGCAATTTCGGCGGACTTCCGCAAATTTTATTTTGTTTCGCGCTCATCGTCCGCATTGTATCGCAGNCGAATTTGGTTTCGGCGAAGCGAGCGCGCNCGCCACACGAAAAGTCCGAGCAANGTNACGAGCGCGGCAAGTCCNAATTGATTGAAAAGTTTGAANGCCGTCGCGCTCGCGGGATTTTTTATTTCCAGCAAATTTCGCGCAATGCCCTTTGTGCGCATTTCGCTGAATTCTTCCGAGCCGTTCAAATAGTCGATTGCGTTGNGCATAAAATATGCCATCGGTTCTGTGCCTGANTCGTTGATGAGTTTTCCGGTCGTAACTTGAGCCGAACTCACGAAAATTATTTTCGCGNTTTGAATTCCNTTGGAAATTTTTTCTTGGGTCGCGAGCGCNGCATTCGTTCCGATTTGTTCGGNATTTTCTTTNTNCGAAATNTTTTCATCTTCNNCNGAANTTTTTTCTTCNANNGGNATTTCTTCGTTTGCGAATGCGCTNGGAAATTTTCCTTCGACGAGCACCGCCAAATTTTGCTCNGCAAATTGCGAAGCGTCGNTGGGCGGAAAAANNTAGCCGGGATACAAAATTATGTTCTCGCTCGCGAGCCAAGATTTTTCGGAAGAATGCGCGAGCACCGTNGTTTTCAAATCAGGATTTTTTTCGGCTTCGCTCAAATCAATCGAGCCGTTTTGCAANAAAATCATCGCGCTCAAAAATTTCGTAATCGNATTTTTNTNNTCGAGCGCGTTTTGCATGACGAGCGGCGCCCATTCCANTTTTACGGCTTTCGCCNNTNCNTTGATTNTCNTGATAGCAATTTTGGTCGAAAACGAAATTCGCGCCGGGCTTGATTCCGTATGCGTTCAGAATTTTTTGCAAGCCGTTTTGCGGCGCAAGATAGGCGGGCGTCGCGTTCGGACCGTTTTCCGCAGATTCGATGAGCGGGTCGAGGCAGAACAAAATGTTGCCGCCTTTCATCACGAATTGGTCGATTTTNAAAAGCTCGCTTTGCGAAAATTCTTCTTTCGAGCCATTGATNACGATGCATTTTATGTTGAGCGGAATTTCTTCTTCCGCCAAATTGATTTGNCGCAAATCGTAAATGTCGCTCAAAACGTTGCGGAAATTTTCCGAATTCAGCTGCGNNNGGATTTCCGTAAGGATTCGCNTAAAGNTCNTTTTCGCCGTGNCCNGTGATGTAGCCGATTTGCACGGTTTTCGAAAGCAGGCTTTCGATTGCGTCGGAAATNTTTTCCTGAATGTTCTCAAGTCCCAAAAGATGCCAGCCGAAAAAATTTTGCAAGCAGCGCAGCGGAATNGAAACGAAATTCTCGCCNAGTTCCACGACAATTCCGAGCGCGACGCTTTGTTCGCCGCCGTTTTCTTCGTCCTGATATGTTACCAATTGAACGCCGTATTTTTCNGAAATCTGCTTTGCTTCNTCGCTTGAAGGATTTTCGATTTTCAAATNNATTTTGCCGAAAAATTTTTCGTTNAAAGAATTCGTCGCGNNNGAAACGGTTTGTTCNAGNCGATCNAAATTCGNAATTCCNGANTCTAGCAATTCNGTNGCNGGAAAAAGTTTGACTTCAAGNCCGCTGTTTAATTGCGCGAGNGCGTCATTTATGGAAATCATTTTTGACATCGCCGTGGTGAGACGATATTCAAGTCCCGCTGTCGAATCAATCGGATTGAAAATCTTGATGTCGTCGCCATACGCGATC
Source organism: Treponema sp. (assembly GCA_014804005.1). Taxonomy (GTDB): domain Bacteria; phylum Spirochaetota; class Spirochaetia; order Treponematales; family Treponemataceae; genus Treponema_D. The sequence continues at coordinate 195,666 of JAAVAP010000018.1, forward strand.
GCAATTCCCATCCAAACGGCTTTCGCGCTCACTTCCGTNGTCTCNACTTTTTGCACTTGAATTTGATTGATGCCATACGAATGCGCAATGTTTTCATTTTCGNTTTTTTTCATGTCGAAAATTTTNTAGGAAAAATTTTTGTTCGCAGCGGATTTGTATTCGACCAAAATGTCGCGCAAATATTGATCGACGCTGTTGTANGGCGCGGGCAAGTCGGACGAAAAGAAAACGTTCACGCTCATCGGCTCTTGCAAATTTTTTACGAGTTCTTTGCTGGCGGGAGAAATCGAATACATTTTTCCGCTCGTCAAATCCTTGCGCAAAAAAGCGCGCGCGCCAACCAAGTTCGTCAAAACCAAAATCAAAAAGAAAATCGCGCAATCGATTTTTTCATCACGATTTTTTTTAACAGAAATTTTTTGTTGCGTGAGCAAAAGAAAAATCGCGGAAAGCGAAACGAAATAAATTATGTCGCGCGTGTCGGCGATGCCGCGAGAAATTTGCTGGAAGTGCGTGGTGACGGAAAGCCATGAAAAAAATCGCACGAGCGGCGCGGGCAAAAATACCAAAATCATTCCGAAAAGAATTAGCGCGAAACTCAACGCGAGCGCGGTGAAAAACGCTATGATTTGATTTTTTGTGAGCGCACTGGAAAAAATTCCGATCGCGGAATAAAGCGCGCACAAAAAAAGCGCGCCGAAATATCCGCCGATTATCGGGCCGAAATCGACTTTGCCGAAAACGCATGCCGTGACGATGTAAAAAAGAGTCGGCACGAGCATTGCCGCGCTCGTCAAAAACGCAGCCAAAAATTTTCCAAGTATGACTTGCGCGCTTGTGACTGGAAGCGTCATCAAAGTTTCAAAGCTTCCGCTTCGCAATTCTTCGCTGAAAAGCCGCATCGTGAGCGCGGGCACGAAAAGCGAAAGCATTATCGGAAGCAGGCTGAAAAAATTCCGCAAGTCGGCGCGGCCGTTTATGAAAAATGTCGAAAAGAAAAATATTCCCGATGCGACCAAAAAAATCACCGTTACTATGTATGCCGCAGGATTTGTGAAAAACGCTGCGAGTTCGCGGCGCATTATTGTGAAGGTTGGATTCGATTTTTTATTTTGCATTTTTTTCCTCCATTGTAGTTTCGTTTTGCGGAGTTATCGTCAGCGCATGGAAAACGTCTTCGAGCGAATTTTTCTGGACGTTCATTTCGTAGAGCGTCCAGCCGTTTTTCACGGCGAGTTCAAAAATATTTTTTCGGATTTCCTTTCCTTCTTTGACGGAAATTTTCACGCCGCAGAATTTTCGCTCGCCCTTGATTTTTTCCGCTTCGATTTTTTCGATGGAAGAAATGTCGGCGATTTTTTCCAATTCGGATTTTGCTTCCGAAAAATTCGTGCCGCCAAAAACTATGTTCAGCGTGATTGAATTTTGGAAATTTTTTCGCAGCTCGTTCGTCGGACTGTCCGCCACCAATTTTCCGTTCGCGATGATTATGACGCGCGGACAAAGCATTTCCACTTCGCCGAGAATATGCGTGGAAATTATTACGGTCCGCGTTTTGCCGATTTCCTTGATGAGCGCGCGCACGTCTTCGATTTGGTTCGGATCGAGGCCGCTTGTCGGTTCGTCCAAAATCAGGATTTCGGGATCATTCATCAAAGCGTGCGCAAGCCCGACGCGCTGCCTGTAGCCGCGCGAAAGTTCGGAAATATTTTTGTGCATCACTTCCTTCAATCCGCAAGTCTTGCAAAGCTCTGGGATTTTTTGCGCGGCATCTGCGCCTTGCATTTGCGCGACGTAATTCAAATAATCTTCCACAATCATGTCGGAGTAGAGCGGCGCGCTTTCCGGCATGTAGCCGATTTTGCGTTTTGCGAAAATCGGATCTTCGGAAATTTCAACGCCGTCAATTTTGATGCTGCCGCCGCTTGTTCCGAAAAAGCCGCAAATCATGCGCATTGTGGTCGTCTTGCCCGCGCCGTTTGGTCCGAGCAAGCCTACGATTTGTCCGGTCGGAATTGAAAAACTGATGTCGTCTACGGCGCGGAATTCTCCGAACTTTTTCGACAAATGAGAAACTTCGATCATTTTTTTACCTCTTTCTCTGCGATGCAAAAATTCGCAAAATGCCATCGGGGGCGTTGCGGGGGCAGTGCCCCCGTAGAGGGGGTAGCGGACAAGGCGGAGACGCGAAGCGGCCTGCCTTGGGAGCGAGGGGGATGCTTCCCCCTCCTGCTTGCGCCAAAACTCGTGGCACTTTATGGTTCTATTCTATAATTTTTTCCCAATGAACGCAATATCCTTTGAACGGCGAATTTTCCGCTGACCATCGCCATGGGAAGTCCGCCTGGCATGCAAAGCCATTGTCCCGCCAAAAAAACATTGTCGATTCCGTCGAGCGTGGTGGGAATGTTGAAAAGATTTTTGCTTTTTTTCGTGACGATGAAACTCATGTAAACGCCGCGATATGCGTTTGTGTAGCGCGTGTAAGTGTACGGCGTCCAAATGTCAAGGACTTTCATTTTTCCTTTCGCGCTGGGAACGCGCTCTTCAAGCAATTTGAGAATGTCGGCGGCGGCTTTTTGTTTTTGCCGATTGTATTCGTCCTTGTCGTTTTTGTAGAGATTTTCCCAATACAAATATTGCTTTTCGTTTTGTAGAATTTTCACTTGGATTAAATTTTTTCCTTGGGGCGCGGAAACTGGATCGAGATTGTAATTTTTCATGTTGAGGCGCGTTCTGCGCTCGCCCGCCAAATCAAATCCTGCGCAATCAAAAAAAGTGCGCCGCCCGATTTCGTCCGTCTCGCCGTCGTATTCGTAGGCCACTTGAAAAGTCGAGCCGAGTTCGTGCGCGACGTTGTCTGCGTAGGCTGCCTTGAGCGCGGCGGGCATATATTTTTCGTCCAAAAGTTTTTCGAAAAGAAAATGCGGATCGCAAGTGGGAATGATGAAGTCTCCCGAAATTTTTTGTCCGTTTTCCAAAATGATTTCTGGGCAATGTTCGTTTTGAATTTCGATTTTTTTCACGGGCGAATTCGTAAAAATCTTTCCGCCTTTCGCCTTGTAAATTTCTTCCATTCGCTCGATCACTTTTGAAGATCCGCCGTCCGGAACTCCGCCTCCGCCGCTCGCCAAAGTTGCATAAGCGGAAATGAAAATGTACGCCAAATAATTTTTGGGCAGATAGTCCGTGAACATTTTTTTCAAAAGCGGGTGCTTGAATTTTTCCGCCAAATCCGCAAGGCTTGTCGTCTTGTATTTTAGCATCGCAAGCCCGACAGGAATCATCGGAATGCCAAGTTCGATGAGTTCGAACAAATTCATCATGTCGAACGGAGCTTTGAAAGGCACGCGAAGATGCGTACAAAGCCTAACGTATTTGAAAAATTTTTTTATCGCTTTCTTGTCTTGCTGCGAAAGTTCGAGCATTTCTTTTTGCGCGCGGTCGAGGTCGCGCCAAAGCGTTATTTTTTCGCCGTTTAATTCCGAAGTATAAAACGCATCGTGCTGGCGGCAGGCGATTTCGTTGCCGTCCTTGTCGCCGAAAAATCCCACTTCCTTCCACATTTTGTAAATCGGGAATTTCGGATCGCCACAAGTCATCCATGTGATGCAATTGTCGATGTAAAATCCTTTGCGTTTCCAGCCGGTGCATTGTCCGCCCATCACGGAATGCTTTTCGTAGATTTCAGATTCGAATCCGGCTTTTTGCGCATAGATTCCTGCCGTCAAGCCCGCGACTCCGCCTCCGATGATTACAATTTTCTGAGACATTTTTTCATACCCCCCCCCATATAAAATCAAAAGAATGCCAAGCGCATTTGAATTTTTTGGGGAGATTCCATAAAATAAAGCGCCGCAAGAAGATTCCGAAAATTTCATCTTGCGGTTCACTGCGAGAACAGTTTCAGAAAATATCGGAAACACAAAAGCAAGCCAAATCTTCGCGACGCAGAGTTTTGACTTGTGCTTTCTCAATGAAGCGAATAATCGCAATGAATAAATTTTTATCGCGCTTTCAACATCACAAAAACTTGCGGCTGTTTTCAAAGCCGAAAATTCATGCGCGAACTTTTTGCGAAAAACAAAAAATCCGCGAACAAGTTTAAAACTTGCGTGATATTTCAGCGCGGATTTTTTTACTTTAACTTCTTCTTTTTCCAAAAAGCGAAAGCATTTTCAAGAAAATGTTTATGAAGTCAAGGTAAAGTTCCAACGCGCCGATGATTGACACTTTTTGAAAATTTTCGCTTCCGTCATCGTGAATCGCAATTCGCATAAGCCGCTGAGTGTCATAAGCCGTGATGCCGATGAAAAGTCCTACGCCGATCAAACTTGTAATCCAGTCCAGCGCGCTCGAGCGCAAGAACATATTTACAAGTCCCGCGATGATAATTCCAATCAAGCCCATGAAAAGATAGCGGCCCGCGCTGGTCAAATCGCTTTTCGTTTTCGCGCCGTAAATGCTCATTCCCGCGAACATCAACGCGCTCACCAAAAACATTGTGTAGATTGAATGGACTTCGTACAAAATGAAAATCGTGCAGAACGAAAGTCCGTTCATCACGGCGTAGAGCAAAAAGAAAGCCATCGCTGTGAACGAAGAAAGTTTGTGAATCGCCGCCGAAAGCGCGACCACCAAAATCAATTCCGCCACGAGCAGGGCATAAAAAGGAATGCCCTTGTTGGAAAACAGGAAGCTGAGCACCGCGTAAGAATTCGAAGCAAAATACGCCACAGTCGCGCTGATAAAAAGTGCCAGCGTCATCCGCAGATAAACGCCCGTCATAAATTTTCGCTGAACTTCAGGCTTTGCCTGACTTAATGTTATCATTTCATTCATAATCTCATTATAATGGAAAAATGCTATTGAAGTCAAGGAAAATAAATGACATTGAAAATTTTGTTTGCGGCGAAAGTGCGTCGCAGAATTCGCAATTCACTTCCGCGCGACAATTACCATAGTCTTGGCATTTTGGTTGTACAATTCGAAATTGTATCCACCGTAAATTTCCGCCGAAGAAAATCCGCTTGCCAAAATCAGGCGACGCAATTCCACTGCGGAATAAAGCCGCTGAACGAATTCGTGCTCGATTTTGCCGCCGTCTTTTCCGAACAAAATCCATTTCGATCGCAAGCCTTCCCACGCGCCTTCCACCGAAAATTGCGTGAGCACGGTCATTCCTGCGCGCTCAAACCATTCGCCTTCCGTAAAATATTTTACGGCGGTTTCGCGGCTCGTGCATTCGATGATGAAAAATCCGCCAGGGCGCACGCATTCGGAAATGCGCCGCAAGATTTGAATGTCTTCTTCGATTGTGTCGCAATATCCGAACGAAGTGTAAAGATTCACAGCGCAGTCGAATTTTTTTTCGCTCGAAAAACTCCGCAAGTCGGCTTTGATAAATTCGATTTTCACGCCTTCACTTTCCGCGCTTTCCTTCGCGGCTTCGAGTTCGGCTTGAATCAAATCCACGCCCGTAACGTCAAGTCCGCGCAAAGCAAGTTCCACGCTGATTCGGCCGGGACCGCAGCCCGCGTCCAAAATCGAGCTGCCTTTTGAAAGTCCCGCAATCTTGCAGACGGCTTCGGCAATTCCGGGAGCTTCCGCCCAGCGCGGCGCGTCGAACATTATCGGACCGTAATTTTTCCAAAAAGATTCGTTTTCATACCAAGATTTTCTTTCCATGCATTTTTATTATATCACATAATTTTAATTTGAGCAATTTTTTCGCGATTGAATTTTTTGTGAGAATGTGCATAATGAATTTGTGCGCGTCTTGAATTCGCTTTCGGATTTGAACATTCTACGAATTCTCAATTTGATTTGGCGATCGAAAAAAATCAGCCGAACTGAAATCGCTTCGATTTTAAAAATGGACAAATCCACGGTGACGAAAATAATTTCGCGCCTCAAGCGGAAAAATCTCGTGCAAGAAGCTGGCTTTGGCGAATCGAGGCCGCAGGGCGGAAGAAAGACTTGTTTTTTGGAAATCAACGGCAGCTTCGCTTGTGTCGGCGGAATCCATATAAACACGGAACAAATAATCGTTTGCCTCGCGGATTTGCGCGGAACGATTTTGTTTGAGTCCGTTCAGAAAATCGACGAGGACGATTATGCCAAAAATGGCTTTTCGGGAATTCTGCAAGACGCAATAAAATTGCTGCAAAAAAATGCGGAGCGAATGCGCGTTCCCATCGCGGGAATTGGATTGGGCGTTCCCGGAATTGTCGATATCGAAAACAAAAAAATAATTCAGTCGATTCCGCTTTTAGTTAAAACGCCGTTTGATGTCACGCGGGCGGCGAGAGAACTTTTGGACGTTCCGTTCTTTTTGGAAAACGACGCGCGATGTTGTTGCTATGCCGAACGAATTGGCAATAAGTTGAAGCCGTCGAAAAATTTTATGTACGTTTTCATTGAGCACCGCAGACTTCATCCGATAAAAAATTCTCCGAAAAATATTTCCGTCGGATTTGGATTCGCTTCCAAAGAAAAAATTTTTCACGGCGCGAATTCGTGCATGGGAGAATTTCGAAGCATATTTTGGAGCGAGACAAGTTCTTCGCAATTTTCGCTTGCCACGCAAAACATCCAAAATCTCGAAAGCGAAGAAGCGCAAAAGATTTTTTTCGAGCTTAGCAAGAACGTCGCGTTTTTGGCGAACACGCTTTCGCTGGAATTGGTTTTCGTCGGCGGAATTGAAAAGCATCTTTCGGAAAATCTCGTCAACATCATCCACAAAGAATCCGAGCGGCTTTGGCCTTATGAATGGAACAAAGCGAAATCAATCGAAAGCGCGAACATTACCACGCACGCAGTTTCTTACGGCGCGATGATGATGGTGCTGGACAAAATTTTCAGCGTACCCGATTTTCCCGTAAATGAAAATTCATTTCCCATGGAAAGAAATTCCGCGCATATTTTCTTTGCCTGAAATTTGAATTTATTCTTGATAAAAAAGCGCGCCGAAATTTGATTCGTGCGGAGGGTTTCGTACCCCGACCTTGAGTCGAGGTATGTTGATTCGAAAATTTTGCCGCCCAAGTTTCCCTTATTCTTTTTCCCACTCAACTTTGACGGAGCGTTTTTCCAAATTCGGGATTCGCAAATATGTCAGGCAATTTGCGCGGTGAACTGTGATTCCTCGCGCGCGCGAAACGTAGCCGCAGATTGCGTCGGGATATTTCGGGTTGCAGCATTTCGCGAGCGACACTAAAAAATTCTTGGAATTTTCTACGCGAACTTTTCCTGAATGATGCACGGGCGGATTGTTCGGATTCGTACCTTTTTTATGCGAAATTTTTTGCACGGATGAATTCGCGTTCGCAGAAGTCGCCGCATTTTTTGCCCCTACCTTTGCCGCCGAGGAATTTTTTGTTTCATAATTCGCATCGTTCGCGGAAAGCCACGCGCGGATTTTTTGTCGCGCCTTTGAAGTCTTGGCAAATTTGAGCCAGCCTTCCACGGGATGAGTTTGCGGATTTGTAATCACTTCGATAATTTGCGTGTTCGCGAGCGGCGTTCCAAGCGGAATGATTTTTCCATTGGCCTTTGCGCCAACGATTTTTTCTCCGATTTCCGAATGAATCGTGTAGGCAAAATCGATCGCGGTAGAACCGAGCGGCAGGCGAATCACGTCGCCATTCGGCGTGAACACGACGATTTCATCGCCCAAAAGTTCGTTTTTGAATTCGTTGAAAAAATTTTCATCGGTGGAATCGTCGCGCAATTTTCGCAATTGATTGAAAATCGAAAGATTTTTCACATCGACCAAATCGTGGCTTGAGCCTTTTTTGTAAAGCCAATGGCTCGCAACTCCGTGCTCCGCAACGCGATGCATTTCGTCAGTTCGAATCTGAATTTCAAGCGGCTTGCCATGGCAAATCACCGTCGTGTGAAGCGATTGGTAGCCGTTGGATTTTGGCATCGCGATGTAATCCTTGAAACGGCCTTCCAAAGGCTTCCACAAATTGTGAACAAGTCCGAGAATCGTGTAGCATTCGCCAACGCTTTTGCACAAAACGCGCAGCGCGAGCAAGTCGAAAAGTTCCGAGGCTTCCTTGTTGCGTTTTCGCATTTTCTGATAAATCGAATAAAAATGTTTTGCGCGGCTTGAAACGGAAATTTCAATTCCGGCATTTTTCGCGGCGGCTTGAATTTCGTTCACGGCTTGTTCAAGATAGCCTGAACGCTCGTTTTTTTTCTGTGCGACAATCGCCTTGATTTGCGCGAACACATCGGGATTGGAATATTTCAAACTCAAATCTTCAAACTCATTTTTTTCGTTCGACATTCCGAGGCGATCGGCAAGCGGTGCCCAAATGTCAATCGCTTCGAACGCGACGGCGCGGCGAGTTTTTTCATCAAAGCCTTTGAGATTTCGAAGGCGGTCGAGACGGTCGGCGAGCTTCACAAGAATCACGCGAACATCGCCCACCATCGCGAAAAGCATTTTGCGAATCGAGTCCGCTTGCTGCAAAGTTTTTCTTCCCCCTCCTTGCGCAGAAGAAATCGGAAGCGCGGTAATTTTCGCAGTGCCTTGAATTATAGTCGCCACATCGCGCCCGAATTTTTTTTCGATTTCTTCGATGCTTACGTCGTCCACGCTCAAAATATTGTGAAACAGTCCGCTTATGATTGAATCGGAATCAAGATTGTTTTTCGCAAGAATCGAAGCCACGCGCATCGGATGCAAAAAATACGGACGACCGCAAGAGCGCGTAAGACCGCGAGTTTTTTCGAGCAGAAAATTCCACGCCGAAAGAATTTTATTTTGCTCATTTTTGTACGACGGAAAAAATTCGAAAAAAGTTTTAATGAGAAAATCAGTGTCCGTGATTTCATTGTTGAAAATAAATTCTTCTTGTGTCATGCGCGTCTCCGCATTTTACAAATTTTTGTCGAAGAAATTGCGAGCATTTTCCTCGCAAAAATTATTATACAAAACCCAAAGGAAAAATACAATATTTCTATAAAATCAAATCGCACAAAATTGCGTCGCACGCTCGCACCAAATCCATAGGCGCAATGCAAATCTGCTCGCCGCGAACGCCCGCGCTTATGTGAATTTTTTCGTGCTCCATCGCGCTTGAATCAATGAAAGTGCGAAATTGCTTTTTCATTCCCAAAGGAGAACATCCGCCGCGAACGTAGCCTGTGAGCGCGAGCAGCTCTTCGCTTTTTACCGGAGCGATTTCTTTTGCGCCGGAAACGGAGCGAGCTTTTTTCAAATTGATTTCGTGAATTGCGCTTTGCAAAAAAACGCAGATTTCTTTTGAATCGGTGCGCATTACGATTGTCTTGAAAACGCAGCTCGGATCTATGCCGAGTTTTTGCGCAGTCATTTCTGCCGCGCCTTTTGCAAGCGCGTGCTCGTCATCGTAAGAAAGCGTGGTGTACGGAATTTTGAGTTTTTCCAAAATGCGCATCGCGTTCGTTTTTTTCATGATGAAATTCATTGTAACATTTTTTTCGAGAAGTTCCAAGTGGACGCGCGAATGAAAAATAAATTTGACATTTGAAAAATTCCGCATTAAAATATTTTCATTCAAAATTGCAAAAAACGCAATTTCATTTTGTTTGCGAATTTTTCAAAAATTGCGCACGCCTTTTTTGCGATTTGTATATTGACAAATTTGGTAACTTAATGTAAACTATAATTAGTTATAACTAACTACAAGGAGAAAAAATGGGCGATGTGAAATCAGCATACAAAAAATTGGGCAAAGGCAATTTTTATGACGGAATGATAACAAGCACGACATTTTTAGGCTCGCTAGTAAACCGCTTGGTGTGGCGAATGAATAAAAATGAAAACAAAGAATATCTTGAAAAAGCGTTGTCGCCGATTGTCGAGGATTTTTGCGGAAGGTTGCTCGAAGTGCCTGTCGGAACAGGAATCCTGACAATGCCGCTGTACAAAAAACTCAAAAAGGCGGATATTGTCTGTCTTGATTATTCTGCCGAAATGATGGCTCGCGCGAAAAGCCGCGCCGATGAAATGGAAATTGAAAACGTAAAATTCATGCAAGGCGATGTCGGCAAGCTGCCGTTTGACAATGAAAGTTTTGACATCGTTTTGTCCTTGAACGGCTTTCACGCTTTTCCCGATAAAGACGCGGCGTATTCCGAAACGCATCGCGTCTTGAAACAAGGCGGCATTTTGTGCGGCTGTTTTGCCGTTGTCGGCGAAAGCAAGCGCACGGATTGGTTTCTCACAAAGCCTTATGTAAAAATGGGCTATTTGACGCCGCCGTTTGAAACAAAGGAAAGCCTTGAAAAGCGGCTGAAATCAATGTATTCGGAAGTGCGTGTTGAAATCGTAAAATCAATGGCGTGCTTTCGCTGCGTGAAGTGAGGTGCTGGTTGTGGAAAAATACGATATAAATACAAAAATTGAATTTAAGACGGGCGTGTATAAATTAAACGATAATGCAAATTTTGATTTTCAGCTAAACCGCGTCATAAATTGGGACGGAGGACGCTATGAGGATGTTGCGGAAATATCTCACCGCATACACGACAGCGCGGATTGGAAGCGCGAGCTTATCGCCCTTGGTGACAAGGCTGTGGCGGAAAATCGCCTTGAAAACGCGATCGCCTATTATCGCATGAGCGAATTTTTTATGTATGACGGCGACAGCGATAAAAAGAAATATTATGAAAAAGCCACAAATATGTTCTATGAATATTTTGAGGATTTTTTCAAAGGCGATAATCCCATTGTTACACAATACAGCGTTCCGTATGAAAATGTATGTCTGCCTGTTATGCGTGTAATACCCGATACGGAAAGTAAAGGAACTTTACTTCTGCACGGCGGAAACGACAGCTACTTTGAAGAATTTTTCTTCCCCATGCTGTATCTGCGTGAAAAAGGTTATGAAGTGTATATGTTTGAAGGGCCGGGGCAAGGCGGAGTGATTCGCCTGCAAGACAAGCATTTTACGCACGAATGGGAAAAACCCGTCAAAGCGATATTGGATTATTTTCATTTGGACGACGTAACGATTATCGGCGCGTCACTCGGCGGCTATCTTGCGCCGCGCGCGGCCGCATTTGACGCGCGCATTAAAAGAGTCGTCGCTTGGTCTGTGTTTCCCTGTTTTATGGACGTTATTATGGGAGTCATACCGCCCGCCGCGCAATGGCTGCTGGGCGTTTTGATTAAACTGAAATGCCGCGCCGTCATAAACGCGCTGTTCAATAGAGCGGCAAAAAAAGACCCGACTATTGATTGGGGACTAAAACACGGTTGCTATGCCTACGAAGCAAAGGACGCTTACGGCTACGCAAAAAAACTCATGCTTTACGATTTGTCGCCCGTCGCCGAAAAAATAACGCAGGACGTTTTAATTCTCGGCGCAAATCAAGATCATTTTATAAATTACAAAATGATTGGCAAAGAAATCAATATGCTCAAAAATGTGCGTTCCCTTACATTCAGATTGATGACGGACAAAGAGCATGCGCAAAATCACTGCAACTGCGGCAATTCAAAATTAGTCTTCGACACAATCTGCAATTGGATCGAAATGTGCAGGGGTTAATACCCCGATTCTCTGCGTTGGGAGTTGTTGGCTTTGGGGGCAATTTTTTTAGTTTCTACCAAAAACGCAGTGAGTTTTTGGTAGAAACTCACTGCGTTTAAAAAAAAACTCACTGACTTTTTGACTAAAACTCACTGCGTTTTTACCTAAATGCCAGTGCGTTTTTACCTAAATCGCGATTTAGGACGAAATTTTTGAGGAAACTGCTTTGGTGATTGTCTTTTTCCACGCAGTATGATATAATGCTTATATTTATAGATAGTAATTGTGTGGAGTGATACTATGTCATATTCATTTAAAAGCGTGACGGTACGCACGGATAATTCCGAAAGCGGAATGGCAAAAATCAACGAACTTTGGGCGGACATTATGCAAGGCAAAATTCCGCTTGACTTTATCGAAAACGGTGTGCCTGTTAAAGGGCTTTCGCCGATTTCGGCATACAGCGACTACGAAAGCGACGAGAAAGGAAAATATAATTTGTCCGTCATGACGGTAACGGTGGATTTCTTTGCGCAAATGGAAAAATTGATTGCGCAGGGCAAGTATGTCAAGATAGACGAAAGCGGAGAAACAATTGCCGACTGCGCAAACAAGGCGTGGTCGAAAGTTTGGCGGCTTACGGCAAGCGGCCAAATGAAACGAGCGTTTACGATTGACTACGAAAGCACCGTTCCCGCCGAATATACGAAAGACGAAAAACCGCATTGCTATTTGTACATAGCGGTAAAATAAAAACTGTGATAAACGGTAATTTAGCGGAGGTGTATTTAATGCAAGATGAAACGGTAAAATCTTTAATTCCCGTAAAAGAAATAATTTTTGCAAGCGTGATTTGCGTGTGTATGACAGTGATGGACTTTACTGCTTTTCCCGCCGTACTATTCGTTGATATATCCGTATCCGATATTACGCCAGTAATTTTTACTATAATGATAAATCAGTGGATAGTAATTGCGATTAGTTTTGTTGCTATAAGATTTTTATGCCCACAACTTTTTAAGCAAATAGGTTTTACTAATTACAAAAACGGTATTCGCTCATTTTGGCTACCTATTTTTATATTAACTGTTGGCGCGGCGATTGCGATAATCGTTTCGGGTTTCTTGTTCGCGCTTTATCATCTCGGATATCCGGGATTCCGCGCGGTCGGCGACATTTTGCTTTTGTTTGCAGTGAGAATCGGTTTTGCCGTTTCATTCAAATTGGCAGAAAATAATTTGTTCGTATCTTATTTTGTGAATTTGCCAAACGCTTTCATTACATATATTTTGAAATTCGAGCAATTTCCAAAAATGACAATTTGGTCAACAGTATTTGCGGGAATCACGATAATTTTTATTGGCGTTATTTTCTTTGCGATGAAAGTCAAAAGCGGCAGGTTCGATAAAGCCAGTAGTATAAAATAAAGTAATTCACTTTTTACTTCTTCATGTTCGAAAGCAAAATTCAAAATTAATTGCATTCAAAACTTGTTCATTTGCAGATTTTTATGATATAATATTTCTGCTACAAGGCAGGAAAAAATGTATAAAAATCTTCTTTTCGATCTTGATGGAACTCTCACTGATTCTTACGACGGAATTGCGGGCGGCATAATGTATGCGCTTGAAAAAATGGGCGTTCAAGGTTATGAGCGGCAGAATCTTAAAATATTTATGGGACCACCGCTGTTCAATTCGTTCGGAAAAATTTTCGGCGATGATACGGAAAAAATCAATCGTGCAGTGAAACTGTATCGCGAATATTTTGATGAAATTGGCTGGAAGGAAAATCGCGTGTATGACGGCGTTCCGCAAATGTTGCAGGCGTTCAAAGATATGGACAAAATTATGGTCGTGGCGACAAGCAAGCCCGAACATTTTTCGCGGCGTATTGTTGAATATTTTAATCTTGGCAAATATTTTGCTTTTGTTGCTGGCGCGTCCGTTGGTCCTGAACGTGCATCCAAGTCGTCAGTGATTGAGTACGCGATAAAGAATGCTGGCATAGATAAATCGGACGCGCTCATGATTGGCGACCGCGAACACGACATTTTGGGCGCGAAAGAATGCGGTTTAAAATCGATGGGCGTACTTTACGGCTACGGCGACAGGGCGGAACTTACGGAAGCCGGCGCGGATTACATTGCAGCCACTCCCGCACAAGTCGTGGAAATAATTGCTTCAGAACATGGATATTGAGTTTAGAAAAATTACGGAGTTTCCGCGAGGAACGCTCGCGGCTTTGTTGAAAGACGGATATTCCTTCGAGCCGAAGTTCGCGCATTATTGGCAAAATCAGTGGAAAGAGTTCGACGACTTTTTTTACGACAATCCGCAAATCGCCGAAAAATACGGATTCATTACGACTTTGGACGGCGAGCCGATTGGACTTGTGTCGTGGGATCCGAGAAAATTGCCCGAATCGGCGGAAGTCGGACACAACTGCATTGTGACAAAATGCAAAGGAAACGGTTACGGAAAAAGACAGATGCGAGAAGCCGTAAGCCGAATCATCGCGCAGGGCGCAAAAAAAATAATTGTTTGGACTAACGAAAAGTTGATTGCGGCGCAACACACTTATGAAAGCGTCGGATTCAAGTTCGTAAAAGAGAGCGAAGAGACAATTTGCCCTGAATGCGCGGGACAAAGATTGCATTACGAGATGACGATAAAATAAATTCCAATCTTGCGTGATTTGTGAAAACAAGAATCAACAAACTGCGGCGCAAGCATTGAGGCTTATCGATTTGCATAACAATTGAAATGTGTTATAATGAAGTCATCTTATAAAAATTAAAATTGACGACTAATTTGCGTCGTCAATTTTAATGCCGAGTTTTCTTGCGAAAACTCACTTATATACTGCCGTTTTTCATTTCATTACAAAACGGCGATTTTAACAACAAAAAAATTGAAATTTTTTTTGTTGTTAAAAATTAACGAAGGTTCGCAAAATGAAACTTTGCATTGTATTGGCTGGAATAGTCTTAACAAAATAAATTTTTAAGGAGATATGATAAAACCTCCGCACAAATGGCGCGGTGGTTTTATCATGACAAGTTTCCGTTGGAAACTTGCATATTGACGTCCGCTTCAGGCGAAGCGGCGTAAAAAGTCAATCCTGATTTTCAAAAATCGCTCTTGGCTTTTTATTAGGAGAATAACATGGCTATTCCGGATAGCAAAAAAATATATCCTCGCGGCGAGGATAAACAAATTGTATATTTGAAAAATGTGATAACGAATCCGAATATCGAAGTCGGCGATTTTACGTTTTACAACGATTTTGTGGGCGACCCGAAGGACTTTGAAAAGAACAATGTTCTTTATCATTATCCGATTAACCACGATAAGTTGATTATCGGAAAGTATTGTTCGATTGCCTGCGGCGCGCGATTTTTGTTCAACAGCGCGAATCATTCGTTGCGCTCGCTTTCGACATATCCTTTTCCGATTTTCTATGAAGAATGGGAACACGGAATTTGGGCGGACAAAGCGTGGGACAACAAAGGCGACATCGTAATCGGCAACGATGTTTGGATTGGCTACGAGGCTGTCATTATGGCAGGCGTTACGATTGGCGATGGCGCAATCATCGGAACGCGCGCGGTCGTTACAAAGGATGTTCCGCCTTACACGATTGTCGGCGGCGTTCCGGCAAAACCAATCCGCAAGCGATTTCCCGACGATGTTATCGAACGCTTATTGAATTTGAAGTGGTGGAACTTGCCGCCCGAAACAGTAAGCAAAATCATAAAAGATATGCAAGAAGGCAACATTGATTCCGTTATGCTTCGTTTGCAAAAATAAAACTTCAAGCAATCATTATGAGAAGGGGGAAGCCGCTACTTTATGTAGCGGCTTTTCATTTCTCAAACGCATTGACAAGCCTATTATAAATTTCAATTTAGTTTTCAAAGCATAAAATCAAAATTTAGCGAAATGGACGGCTACGAGAAAATCGAAGACTTCTTTAAATTATGGCGGGATAGTATCGGGTTGAAAGTGTATCTGCTTAAAGTCTGAAAAAAAATCTTAAAAAAATGCGAAAAAACAGTTGACAAACTGTTCAAATGAGATTATATTACTGTTGAACAGTTGATAAATTGCTCAAATAAAAAGGCAAGCGAGGCAAATATGGCAGAAGATTCAAAGCAAGCAATACGGAATATGTTGCCCGAAGATGATGTCATATACAGCCTTGCCGAACTTTTCAAGATGTTCGGTGACCCGACGAGAGCAAAAATACTTCAATGCTTGCAAATCAGAGATTTGTATGTTGGGGAAATTGCAGACATTTTGGACATAAGCATTTCGGCGGTTTCTCATCAACTGCGAGTTTTACGTTCGGCAAAACTCGTCAAGGGAACGAAAGAAGGCAAAGAGGTCAAGTATTCGCTGGACGATGACCACGTTACCAAGATCCTTGAATTCGGCTTGACGCATGTCAACGAACAGCGGAACTGAAAAAGCAGGGTGCATTCCTGCGATTTTTTTGTGGCGCATGATTGAACAATTACTCAATAATGTAATTGTTCAACAGAAAAGGAATCTGCACTGCATAGGCAGTGAGGACATAAAAACGATACAATGTTTTGGAGGCATGGTATGAAAAAGGTATTTCAACTGGAAGATTTGGACTGCGCAAACTGCGCGGCAAAAATGGAGCGTGCGATCGCCAAGATTGACGGCGTGACTTCCGCGACCGTGAGTTTTATGACGCAGCGGCTGACCGTTGAGGCGGACGACGCGCGGTTTGACGACATTATGAAAGAGGTAGTTAAAACCTGCAAGAAAGTTGAACCCGATTGCAGAATTATACTTTAATCAGTAGGAGTAGGCATTATGAAAAAAACGACAATGAGCCGGAAAGAGCTGAGAAACCTTATCCGCATACTCATCGCGCTTGGTCTGTTCGGTATGCTTTTCGCTGCCGATGCGGTCGTTGGGCTGGACGGCTTGTTCGGTGGCAGTCGCGGCTGGCTGTTTCCTTTTGCGCTGTATTTGATTGTGTATCTTGTAATCGGGTACGACGTGCTGTGGAAGGCGATTCGCAACATATCGCATGGGCAGATATTCGATGAGAATTTTTTGATGTGCGTTGCCACGCTCGGTGCGTTCGCGCTTGGCATTTACCGGGGAACGGCAGGGCTTGAAATTGAAGGTTTCGACGAGGCGTGCGCCGTGCTGCTGTTCTATCAGGTGGGCGAGTGGTTTCAGTCCTATGCCACGGGCAAGTCGCGCAAGTCAATTTCCGCGCTCATGGATATTCGTCCCGACTACGCGAATGTAAGGCGCGGCGATGGCGTTGAACAGGTCGATCCGGGCGAAGTTAAAGTCGGCGACATCATCGTCATCAATCCGGGCGAGAAAGTGCCGTTGGACGGCGTTGTCGTAAAAGGAGAGACGACGCTTGACACCAAAGCACTTACGGGCGAGAGTTTGCCCCGTGATGTTGCGGCGGGCGGCGAGGTTATCAGCGGCTGCGTGAACTTGACTTCGCAAATCGAAGTGGAAGTGACGAAAGTGTTTTACGACTCGACCGTTTCCAAAATCCTTGATCTTGTGGAAAACGCATCGAGCCAAAAATCAAAGGCGGAAAATTTCATCACCACGTTCGCCAAGTCTTACACGCCTGCGGTAGTTACCGTAGCGGTGTTGCTTGCGGTCGTTCCCGGATTGCTGACGGCGGACTGGTCAACATGGGTGTATCGTGCGTTGAGCTTCCTTGTTGTGTCTTGCCCGTGCGCGCTCGTCATTTCCATTCCGCTGTCGTTCTTTGCGGGAATCGGCGCGGCTTCATGGTACGGCATTCTGGTCAAAGGCTCGAACTATCTTGAGAAGTTCAGTCGGGCGAATACGTTCGTCTTTGACAAAACGGGAACGCTCACGAAAGGCAACTTTGCCGTGACGAACGTCTCCCCCGAACGCGACCGGAACGAGATTCTGCGGCTTGCCGCCATTGCGGAGCAGGACTCAAACCACCCGATTGCGCGTTCGATTGTCGCTGCTTATGGCGGGGAAGCGGAGCGGGGCTACACGCTGACGAACGTTGCGGGCGAAGGCATTGTCGCGGAGCGCGGCGGCGACAAAATATTGTGCGGCAACGAAAAGCTGATGGCGGAACACAACATTCAGTTCGTAAAAGAGGACGGGCTTGGCACGGTTGTCTATGTTGCCCACAACGGAAACTTCGTAGGCTCGCTTCTGATTGCCGACGAGATAAAGGAAGAATCCAAGCAGGTCGTCGGCGAACTCAACGCAATGGGCTGCAAGACCGTCATGCTTACGGGCGACAACGAGGCGATTGCAAAAAGCGTCGCAAGTCAAATTGGGCTTACGGGGTACAAAGCGTCGCTTTTGCCGCAGAACAAAGTTGAAGAAGTTGATGCTATGCTGCGGGCGAAAGGGCAGAAAGACGTGCTATGCTTTGTGGGCGACGGCATCAATGACGCGCCCGTGCTTATGCGCTCGGACATCGGCATTGCGATGGGCGGAGTGGGAAGCGACGCGGCAATCGAGGCATCGGACATTGTGCTGATGAAAGATGACTTGCGTGGCATTCCGCTTGCCAAGCGTATCGCGAAAAAGACGATGGGCATCGTGGGGGAGAACATTTGGTTTTCGATTTCTGTCAAACTCGCCATTCTCGTGCTGTCGGCATTCGGCATTGCAAGCATGTGGATTGCCGTGTTCGGCGACGTGGGCGTGGCGGTGCTCGCAATCCTCAACGCTATGCGCGTAAACTCTAAATATGGTAACAAGTCAAAATAAAACGGTAAAGGCAAAATAAATATAAGATAAAAGCGGAAACATATTTTGGTCCCGCTTTTTATTTCAGGTGATATAATATGGATATTTTGCAAAAATAATTGGAAGTGCTCTTTGCACAATTGCAATTATTGTACTCTTAAAAATATCGTGCCGTGTTTTTCGGTTAAATGCAAGCCCCACCGAATGGCGGGGAGCTTCTTTTTTAGGTTTTAGCTTGCCTTACTCCACGACCAACTTTATTGCCGTCATGTAGGCGCGAAGCTTGGGGGCTACTGCTCCCAAATAAGCAGCTCCGAGGCGAACGCGGTCAAATCGTCCTCATTGAGGGATGCATAGTAATCCGTGTCAACCGCCACTATGAATGATTTTATTGAAAAAGATATTTCCTTAATGTCAAAGTTTTCTACATACCATGCGTCGTTTTCATGCACGGTTGCAGGGTGGTTACTGTCCGAAGCGATAAGGTCTCTTTTTTCGTCCATGAACATTCCGTGGACTTTCTGCGCGTTGTGGGCGTAGTCCATATCAAAGAAACTGACCTCGACCTGCTCGTCGCCCTGCAAGAAGTAGCCGCTTGCATTCCAGTGCCCGACAATCGGGATCGCCCAGTCCGCATAGTTTTTTGATTCCGCATACGATTCATCCACGCGGGAAAGCGTGAATGCGGCAAAGTCGCGTCCCGCCGCCTTTTTGGGGAGGACGCACAGCGACTTGCGCAGCTGCGGGTAGATGACCGTCGCACTGTCCGACCAAGCATTATCCAGGAAAGCCGAAAACTCGTCCTCGGAAAAATCATACGCGTCGATTTTGACATACAGCGTCGTGTCTGCGTTCATGCCAGAAATCGTGCGGACGTTTCCGTCTGAAGCAACCGTCGCGTACAGCACGTCGTCGCCGGGGAGCGCGAACTGCACGGTGCTTTCGCCCGGAAAGTCGGCAAAGTGCGCCGCCCGTTCCATGACGCA
>JAAVAP010000019.1:0-14477 GCA_014804005.1 Treponema sp.
GCAAGGGCATTTTAAACTGCCTTTCAGAAAACCATGGAAATGGCGCGCCTTGCCTATGAATTTCTTGGAGAAAGCCCGCGCAATGAAAAATTTGCACGTCCTGTCCCCGGAAAAAAGCCATTTTAGAAAGAAAGCGCAAAAAAATCACGCGAATTATTAAAAAGTTATTGACAGTGCTTTGTGTGAAATTATCAGCCCAAGGTGATTTGAGACTCGTCAAAATAACGATTTTCACCGCAAGGTGATTCGGTTTTCGTCAAAATAACGATTAGTGTTTCACCGTGATTTGGCGATTCGCTATAATAACGATTCCTCCCGCACGGTGATTCGGCTTTCGTTAAAATAACGATTGCTCCCGCACAATGATTCAGCTTTCGTCAAAATAACGATTCCCGCCGCGCGGTGATTTGGCTTTCGTTAAAATAACGATTCCTGCCGCACGATGATTCGGCTTTCGTTAAAATAACGATTCCCGCCGCACGATGATTCGCCTTTCGTTATTTTAACGATTGCTGCTACGCGCGGCAAAGTCGTGCTACCGAGTTTGTCTTGCTCGCACCGCTCGCATTTTGTCCGCTACGCTACCAAAAACCGGCAAAACTCGCATTTTCGCAAGTAAAAATTTTTTCTACTATACAAATCCCTGAAAATCTGCTACATTAAAGTCATGGAAAATCAAAATTCGCCGAATGCGGCAAAAATGAAAAATCTTTTTGCGAAACCCGCGACTTGGATTTTGCTGATTCTCGCCGCAATTTTTCTCGTGGTCTTGGGCTCGAGTTTTTACATCGTTGACGAAACTGAACAAGCCGTCGTCACTCGTTTCGGAAAATATCTCAAGACTTCCGATCCAGGGCTTCAATTCAAAATGCCTTTCGGAATCGACAAGAATTTCAACGTGCCCGTAAAAGTCGTCCAAACCGAACAGTTCGGATTCACGACGGTGAAGGCCGGACGCGCGAACGAATATCGCAACAATGTCACTTCGGAATCTTCGATGCTCACCGGCGACCTGAACATCGTTGACGTGGAATGGATAATTCAATATCGAATCGTCGATCCGCGACAATGGCTTTTCGGCGTGTACGAAAAAAAGCAGACAATCCGCGACATTTCGCGTTCGGTCATAAACGAGCTTGTGGGCGACCGCGCCATTTTGAACGTGATGGGAAGCGACCGCTCCGAAATCGAAGTGAAGGCGCTCGAAATGATGAACGAGAATTTTTCGATGCTTGGACTCGGAATCAGCGTCATCGCCGTGAAGTTGCAGAACATTGTTCCGCCCGAAGGCGTGCAAGTCGCGTTCGAGGACGTGAACAAAGCCATTCAAGATATGAACCGTTTCATCAACGAAGGAAAGGAAGCGTACAACGCGCAAATTCCAAAGGCGCAAGGTGAGGCGGACAAGCAAATCCAAATGGCGGAAGGCTATGCATCGGAGCGCGTGAACATGGCGCAGGGCGACGTGGCGCGATTCAATGCGGTGTATGAAGAATATCGCCGTTCTCCGCGAGTTACGCGCGAGCGAATTTATCTTGAAACAATGGAAGAGATTTTCGGAAGCGACGTGAAGCCGGAACTTATCGACAGCGAATTGGAAAATATTTTGCCCGTGAAAAATTTAAAGGCCGCGCGCGCAAATTAAAATCGCGCTTAACTTTTTGAGGAGTAAATATGATAAAAGTTGCCTGAAATGTCGTCAACTTTTATCAAGGAGAAATTATGACAAAGGAAATGAAAAAATTTATAACGGCTTTGTCCGTGATCGCGCTTGTGCTCGTTCTGTTCTTGATTACAGGCCCGCTTTACATTGTCGAAGAAGGAAGCCAAGTTGTGGTGACGCGCTTCGGAAGCATAGTCGCAACGCATGCCGACGCGGGACTTCACATCAAAATGCCTTTCGTGGATCAAGTGACGACTTATCCGAAACTCGTGCTTTCGCTCGACGGCGACCCGCAGCGAATTCCGACCAAGGAAAATCAGTTCATAATCGTGGACACAACTTCGCGCTGGAGAATTGTAGACCCCGCGAAATTCTATCAAAATTTCACGACGCTCAACAACGCCTACAATCGGCTTTCGGACATCATCGATTCTTCCACACGCACAGTCATCACGCAAAATCGCCTGAGCGAAATTGTTCGCAGCTCAAATATCATCAATGAAATTTCCGTTACGGAAATGGACATCACTCAAGACGACGACACGAAGGACATCGCCGAACTTGTGAACGTTACCACCGAAAGCGAAATCGTTTCCAAAGGCCGCCGAAATCTTTCGCGACAAATGGCGGAAGAAGCGAACAAACTCGTTCCTCAATATGGAATCGAACTGATCGACGTTTTGCCGCGCCAGATAAAATATTCCGACGAGCTCACAGAATCGGTTTACCAGCGAATGATAAAAGAACGAAATCAAGTCGCGCAAGCATACCGTTCCAACGGCGAAGGAAAAAAGGCGGAATGGCTCGGCAAGTTGGAAAACAAAAAGCAGACTATTTCGTCCGAAGCCTACAAAAAGTCGGAAGAAATAAAAGGCTCGGCCGATGCCGACGCCGCGCGGATTTACGCCGAAGCCTACAGCAAGGACGCGGAATTCTACACGTTTTGGAAAAGCATGGAAAGTTACAAAAAAACTCTCAAAGGCTACGACGCGACTTACAGCACAAGCATGGATTATTTTGATTACCTTTATTCGAGCGACGGAAACAGGCGATAGATCCGAAAATGAAAAACGAAATTGAAAGTCTCAAACAAAAAATCGAACTCATCTTGCAACGCGAACTTCCCGACGTGCCTTCCGCCGCGTGGCTTGAAGAAAATTTCGGCGCGCTTGATTGCGTGGAGCAAAAGCATTTGCGCGCGCTTCTTGAGCCGACTCGCTCGCTTGTTCGGCAAGGCGGAAAAAGATGGCGGCCTTTGCTTTTGGTTTTGTGCGCGAAAATGGCGAGCCTTGACGAACGCAAAATCGAAAACGCTTTCCGCCTCACTACGCTTTTGGAATTCGTTCACACCGCGAGTTTGATTCACGATGACATTGAAGATGCTTCCACCGAGCGGCGCGGAAAACCATGCGCCTACATTTCTTATGGACTCGATGTCGCGCTCAACGCCGCAAGCTGGCTTTATTTCAAGGCGGCTTCGTGCATCAATTCCATTGAATCGGACGACGCGCAAAAAAAACTTTTCTACGATTTGTATGCCGAGGAATTGCGAAGGCTTCACTTGGGGCAAGCAATGGACATCACTTGGCACAACGAAAGCGACTTTTTTCCGAGCGTCCAAGAATATTTGCAAATGGTTCGATGCAAAACTGGAACGCTTTCTTGCCTCGCAGCAAAAATAGGATTTATGGCAGGCGGTGCGAACGCGCACGATATCGAACAGGCAGGAAAAATTGCCGCGCAAATTGGAGAAGGATTTCAGATTTTGGATGATGTTCAAAATCTCACGAGCGGAAATCCCGGAAAAAAACGAGGCGACGACATTGTGGAAGGAAAAAAATCTCTTCCAGTTTTGATTTGCACAGAAAATTTTCCAGACGCGAAAAATAAAATTTCATCGCTTTTCAAACGCGCAAAAATCGAAGGAATCGAAAGTGCCGCCGTGGAAGACGCGATAAAAATCCTCGAAGATTCAGGCGCGATAAAAAGCGCGCTCGATTACGGAAGCAAAATCATCCATGAAAAAACGCTTGAACTAACTTCGATTTTGAGCGATAATAAAAGCGGCGCGCGCGAAATGCTCGCTGAAATTTTTGAAAAAATTCAACGTTAGGAATTTGATTCCAAGGCGGGGGTATGACAGAATCAGTTGAAGCATTGAACAATCGCGGAATCGAACTTTTCGAAAGTGGAAATTTTTCGGAAGCCATCGCCTGCTACAAACGCGCGATTACGCTCGACAAGGAAAATTACATTTTGTATTTCAATTTGGGAATAGCATATCAAAAGCAAAGAAATTTGCGAGCCGCAAAAGCCGCGATGGAAACTGCGTTCAATTTGAATCGCGCCGACGAAGTTTTGGAATCGCTTGCCGTCATTTGTCTCGAGCAGAAAAAATTCTCGGAAGCGATGGAATATTGCCAAATCGGGCTTGACGAAAATCCCGAAAATGCGCATTTGTGGAACACGATGGGCGTGATTTTTTTCGAGCAAGGCGAATACGAAAACGCGGCGGAAATTTTCGAACGCGCCGTTTCGCTAAATCCGTATTATTACGATGCGCTGTTCAATTTGCGCGACACTTATTCGGAACTCGGAAACGCGCAGGGCGAAGCGGAATGTCAGGCGAGACTTTCGGCTTTGAAAGAGCCGTAAGTTTTGGATTGAAATTTTATTTCAAGGAATGAAAATATGATTCGAAGTGCATTCGTTGTTTCAGTGAGCGAAGACAATTCGCAGGCTCAAGTCCTCCCGATGATAACAGGCGCGTGTCTTTCTTGCAAGGAACAGTGCGCACAACGCGGAACGCCGTTTGCTGTGAGCAACGATAAAAATTTCGAAATAAAAGAAGGAAGCATCGTGAGCATAGCGACTTCCCAAAAAGCGGAAGCCGTGCAAAGCATAATCTCACTTTGCGCGCCGGTTTTGTGCGCCATCGCGGCATTTTTCCTCGCCCCCCCCATTAGCACGACTTTTTTCCACAAGGCAGCTACAGAAGGTTTCAAGGCGACATGCGCGCTCGCTGGAATCATAATTCCTGCGACGATAGTTTTCGCGGTGAGCCGATTCAAGATTCGTCCTTCGCGGCCGTACATCGAAAAAGTTTTTTAGAAAGCCTGAAAATTTATTTGCGTGAAGAATTTCATGCAATGATGTTCGCATCGAGGTTCGATGCATGTTGATTTTGTTTTTTGCAAAAAATCCGCCATTGCAAAAAAATCGAAAATCTGCTAACATATTTTTATGGACAATTCGATTTTTAAAAAATCAAAAAAAGTTTTCGCATGGATTTTTTCCATCGCATTTTTCTGCGCCATGTTTTTTTCCTGTCAAAAAAAATCCGCG
This sequence comes from Treponema sp., assembly GCA_014804005.1. Taxonomy (GTDB): domain Bacteria; phylum Spirochaetota; class Spirochaetia; order Treponematales; family Treponemataceae; genus Treponema_D. The sequence continues at coordinate 5,009 of JAAVAP010000019.1, forward strand.
CAAAATGAAACTCCGCTTGTGCCGTTGGAATTTATTTCCGAAAAAAATCTCGCTTCCGATTCTATTCCAGCTTGGCATCATTCGCTGAAAAAAATATGCGTCGTGTTCGGATACGGCTACAACGAAAAAAATTATGTGCAGGGCATCGTAGAATCGCTCGCAAAAAAATATGGACTTGACGATGGTACGCCAGACAGCGGCCTGATTTTTCCGCTGATTTTTCCTGACGATTTTCCGGGCGAGAAAATCGCGCGTCTTCCCGCGCTTATCGACGAGCGCGAACTTGCAGGGCTCATAATTGTGGGCGCTCCAGAAAACACGAGCTATGCAATCGCACATCTTGAGGATGAATGGGATTCGCGCGAAAACATGATTCCTTATCCCGTGTACGCTTTTTTTCCGCAAGACGACATCGCGGGAATTGAAGCCACTTCAAATTTCGTGCTTGACCACGCACTTGAAGGAGGCGGCTCTATGGACGACGAGTCGAACAAAGAGGAAGTGTCGCAAACCCAAGTTTCGGATTTGGACGCGCTTTTGGATCGCGCCGTGGAATATATTTTGCTCACCGAATGTCCGCTTCCGCCCGATGAAAATTTGATTTCCCATGTCTCGCGCATCGTCGGAAAAAATCACAAAGTTTCACGCTATGTTGACGCGCAAAGCGGATTGCAGTCAATCAACCATTTTGTAGTTGAATAAAATGATTTCCCTCTTGCAACAGGATTCAGGCTTGATTGGAAGCGTCGAAGAAATTGACGCGCTTGCAAAAATGAGCGACGCAGAAGTTTTGCTCATTTCGGATTCGCATGGAAGAAAGGAAATCGTGCGCACAATCATCGAGCGTTTCGGAAAAAATTGCGCGGCGGTAATTTTTTGCGGAGACGGAATCGGCGATTTTTGCACGGCGTTATCCTACACGCAGAAAAGCAAAAAATTCGCGCAAAACTTTCCGCCTGTCGCGGCCCTTGTTCGCGGAAACGGCGACTGCGATTTTTTTCCAGTTGATTTCAATCCGAATCCACATTCCGCTTCGGACGCGAGTTCCAAAAAAAATGCGCTTCGCTACGAATACGAAATCAAAATTCCTCAAACTCAAATTTTGAAAATTGCAGGAATGAACATTTTCATAACGCACGGCCACGCGGACGGCGCGTATTATGGCCTGAATCGTTTGGCGCAGCGCGCGGCGGATTCTTTGGCGGACATTGTATTTTACGGGCACACGCATATCGCTTCACGAACGGAAATTGACTTGACATATTTTATAAATCCGGGAAGTTGCGCATTGCCGCGCGGCACGCCGAGAATCCCTTCGTTCGCAATCGTGAAAATCCCGGGCGGCCAAGAAAGGGCGGAAACGACTTTCTTTTCCGTGCGCGCGCACATTTCCGAAGGATTCGAATTTTTGCCGTTCGCGCCAGAACCGCTTTTCTAAAAAAATCGCTCATCCAAAAATTTGCTCGACATAGTTTCAGGCGCGGCTCATTAAATTTGATTTTCGAAAATTCAAGGCAAAGCTAAATTTTTTCCAAATCTTTCGCCTTTGTCAAAAATGCCTTTATTCCTTCGTCGGGAAATTTTTCTTTTATAGCCTTTATTATTGCCTTGACCTTTTCTAATTCGGATTTTTTCACATACGAAAACAAAACGAAATTCGTTTCGGGCCAACTGCTCGTTCCAAGTTTGTAGCTGCCCTGACCGCGCCCTTCGGCGAGCGGAATTACCGTGTACAAAATATTCGGAATGTATTCTTCAAGCGCGTCGATAATTTCATCGTGCACAGACTGATTTGCGATAATTTCGATTCGTAACATTTTTCCATCCCATAAAAAGTCAAGAAGAAAGTTTCAACTTTATTCTTGACTTTTTATGCCACTTCGTAATGAAATGAGAAGTGGCATTCAATATGCAAGTTTCCAACGGAAACTTGTCATGACAAAAAGTTGACGACATTTCAGGCAACTTTTTATCATGCTTCCATTGCAATAAAAATTAAGTTCGCAGGAAAATTTGATTTCCAAGGAACGTAATTTCGCCTGCGCCACAATCAGTCACTTTTGAATTTCATTTCGTCAAAAAAATTTCCAAGTGGCTTTTCTCGCGCTTTTTTTCTTTCATCACAAGCGAATACAAAACTGGAATGAAAAACAGCGTTATGAAAGTGGAACTCGTAAGTCCGCCCACGACCGCCACTCCAATTGGCTGAACCATTCCTGCGCTGCCGCTCGTCGCGAAGCACATCGGAAGCATTCCCAAAATCGTGGTGAGCGTCGTCATCAAAACGGGGCGCAATCTGCTTACCCCTGCCTCGAGGCAAGCGTCGTACATTGTTTTGCCTCGATCAATCAAAAGATTCGTGTAGTCCACGAGAATAATTCCGTTGTTCACGACGATTCCCACAAGCATAATCAAACCCACCGCGCTCATCATCGAAATCGCCTGCCCCGAAATTTTGTAGATGAAAACGACTCCGACAATCAAAAATGGAATCGTGCACAAATTGATGAACGGCGCTTTGAAACTTTCGTAAGTTCCCGCCATCACTCCGAACACGAGCAAAATCGCCATCAGCGCGATTCCGCCATAAGCCGCGCCTTGTTCCTGAGTGTCTTTCCATGAGCCTTCATAGGAAATCGAAACATTGTCGGGCACAATGAACGACGCGGCTATTCCGTCTTTGATTTTGTTTTCCACTTCGTAGGCGTTCACATTTTCAACAATCATATCGGAAGTAATCGTAACGAGCCGCGTTTTGTTTTCGCGACGAATCGTTACTGGGCCCAAGCCTCTTACGGCTTTCGCAAAATTCGCCACGCTCACTTTTCCATTCGTCCCGTTCACATAAATCTGTTCCAAATCTTCCGCCGATTTTCTGTCTTCCGGACGATACGCGATCACAAGATCGTACTCCTTTCCTGCATCGCGATAAGTCGTTACAGTCGCGCCGTTTATCGCATCGTAAATTTCGCGGGCGACTGTCGTAACATCAACGCCGAACGAATACGCGCGCTCGCGGTCAATCTCGATTTCCATTTGCGGAACGCCTTCTTCCGTATCGACATTCACTTCGCCCAATTCGTCGATGTTTTCCATCACTTCGCGGATTTGGGAAGAAACGCGCAACGCCGCATCAAGGTCGTCACTGCGAACTTTTATCTTTATGTCGCTTCCGGTCATTTGCCTTCTGCCGCCTTGATCAAAATTGAATCGCACTCCGGCGAAATCCGAAAAATGCGCGCGCAGTTTTCTTTGGATGTCTTGCGCGGTGTCAATTTGCTCTTCGCTTTTTGGAAGCTGAATCTGAATTGAACCTGAGTACGCAGAGGAATTTCTGTTTCCCGTTCCAACACTCACAATCAAATTCTTGTACCCCTTCACTTCATCGCTCACAATCTGTTTGAGCTGATCCATGACTTTGGTCGTTTCCTCAAGCGTAGTTCCTATGGGAAGCGTAACGTTCAAACCAACGCTGTCGTCCCGACCGTTCGGCATCATGTTGATTGTCATCGTCGGAATGAGCGCGAACGCCGTAAGCAAAACCGCGACACAAATTGTGACTGTTATCGCGCGATTTTTGAGCGCGGCGGCGAGAACATTCCTGTAAATTCCCGTGAGCGCGTTCATAGGAATGTCGAGAATCGCGTAGAATTTTTTCAAGAATTCGCTTTTCAAAGGCTTTTCCTTTCGGCTCGTTAGCGGAAGGAATTTTCCCGCCAAAACCGGCACGAGGAAAACCGCCACGAAAAGAGAAGAAACGAGCGCGATTACGACAGTGAAAATAATTCCTTTGAACATCTGCCCCATATATCCAAGTTCGCGCATGTAAAACAAAAACGGGATGAAAACGCAAATCGTCGTGAGGTTGCCGCTTACGACAGACATAACCATTTCGCCGGAGCCGAGTTCCGCCGCCACTATCGCCTTCGCGCCGCGAATTCGATACACGAAAATATTTTCAATCATTACGACCGAAGCGTCAACAATCATTCCGACTCCCAAAATCAATCCGGTGAGCGTCATCATGTTGAGCGTAAGCCCTGCGAAATTCATGCAAAGCATAGTTATGATAATCGAAAGTGGAATGCTGACCGCGATGATGATTGTAGACTTGAAATTTTTCAGGAATAGGAACAAAATCAAAACCGCGAGAATCAAGCCTTGTCCCGCGCTTTCCACAAGCGTGTCGATTGTCTCGCGAATCGAATCCGTATCGTCGCGAATGATTTCAAGCCCCATGTCAATCGGAAGGATTTCACGGATTTCATCGAGCTTTTTATAAACTGCGTTCGCTACGGTCACAGTGTTTTTGCCGGATTGTTTTGTAATGCTGATGTAGACGCCTTCCTGCCCATTGATGTAGACTTCGCTGTTTTTGTCCGCATAGCCCATGTACGCAGTGCCGATGTCCGAAAGCCGAACCGCATAGCCGTTTTTCACTGCGACTACAGTATCGTTCACTTCTTCGATGCTCGAAAATTCACCGGTCGTGCGAATGGAATAATCCTGCGAACCTTCCGTAATTTTTCCGGCTCCCAATTCAAGGTTTTGGCTTGCAAGACTTTGCGCGACTTGCATCATCGTAAGCCCATACGCAGCAAGGCGATTTTGCGAAATGTCAACTCGTACGATTTTGTCGCGCCCGCCATAAACTGTAGCTTCCGCAACGCCATCAGTCTGCGCAATCAAATCGCAAATCGTGTCGTCGGCGATTTCACGAAGCTCGTTTTGCGGCCGATTTCCCCGAACGGCGATTCTCATAATCGGCATTGAATTGCTGTCCATCTTGAAAATCATCGGAGTGTCGGCATCGTCGGGCAAGCGGCGGGTAACGCGGTCGAGTTTGTCGCGCACGTCGTTCGTCGCGATGTCCAAATCAGTACCATAATTGAATTCAAGCAAAATCCAAGAACGCCCTTCCGAAGACGAGCTGGTGATATTTTTCAATCCGCTCACGCTCACGAGCTGCCCTTCAAGCAATTTCGTAACGGATTTTTCCACCGATTCAGGGCCGGCGTTTTCGTAAATCGTGCTTACACTGATGTATGGGCTGTCAATATCGGGCATCAATGCGATCGCCGCATCCTTCAGCGTAAAAATTCCAAGAATGCCGAGAAGCGCGAAAACAATCAGCGTGAGGACAGGATGACGAAGCGTGGTTTTTGTTATGCTCATCAATTCGCCTCGCTTGAAATGTCACGGATTTTCGCGCCGTCGCTCAAAGAAGTTTGACCTTGAATCACGACGCGTTCGCCTTCTTTAAGTCCGCTGATGATTTGCACCGTGCCGCCCACATTTTCGCCGAGCGTGACTTCGCGCCGTTCCACCGTTGAATCATCCTTGACAACATAGGCGAAAAATTTGTCATTGTAAGTCACGAGCGACTGCGCTGGCATTGTCACCGCGCCCGAATAGTCCATTGTGAACAAAATCAATTTTGCGAACATTCCCGCATTTATCCGAGAATCGCGGGAATCGAAATGCAAAATGATTTGCTTCGTTCGGCTTATGGAATCCACGACAGGCGAAACACGCGTGACAGTCGCGTCGAACACGACATCGGGATACGCCTCGACAGAAACATGCGCCTTCAATCCATTTCGCAAAAACGAAACGTAGCGTTCGGGAATGTCTGCGGTGATTTGCAAATTCGAAATGTCGCCGATTTGCGTGATCGCGCTCGTGGTCGAAACCGTCGTTCCGTTTTTTACAGGAACTGTAATTATGCTGCCCGAAATCGGCGCGTACACAGGCGAACTGTTGAACCTTTCGCCAGGACGGCTCGGGTCGATGTACGCGATGACTTGTCCGCGCCGAACTGTCGAGCCGAGCATCACTTCCGTGGAAATCACTTTTCCAGAAGTGTCAGGAAAAACCGAAACCGAATTCTGCGACTCGATTTCGCCGTTCGCCGAAATGAAGCCGTGCAAAGTTTCTTCGCGCACGATTTTCGTTATTACGGAAAATTCCGTGTTGCCCGCGCCGCGCGCCCCACCCTTTGGCGCGGAATCGTTTTTCTTTCCGAATGTGAACGCCCAAAAAATTATCGCGGCACACAAAATCAAAAAAATTGCCAAAACGATTTTAGCCTTTTGCGATTTCATCAATTTTCTCCCATAAAAAGCAAATCGGATTTTCATCTGTTTGCAAAGCAAACTTTGAACACAAAAACGCCGCGCCATCTGCGCGATGATTTCATCCTGTTTTCATGATTACGAATTCGTTTTAAATTCTAAAAGCGTGCCGAACGGAACGCCCAGCAAATTTTCCAAATTCAAAATTTCCTGCGCGAGCGAAAACGCCTGCTGCTTTAAATTCAGGCGCGCCTGTTCGAGCGAATTCTGCGCCGAAAGCAATTCCGTGAAATTGCGCGAGCCACGATTGTAGGCCTCCGCCGTCATTTGATACGAACGTTCGGCAAGTTCCACGCTCGACTGCAAAGTGCGCATTGTCGCCAAAAGCTGCTCGATTTTGCGGACGCCGCTTTGCGCGCTCACTTGGATTTCCGTTTTTTTATCCTGAATCTGAAGCTCGTAATCTTCGAGCGAATCCTTCGCGTCCGAAATCAAATTCGCGGGTTTTGACCACGGAAGAGCTCCGTCCAGCGGAATCGTAACCGAAAGGCTGAGCGCGCCGCGTTCATCAGGACCGCTCGTTCCCGCGACAGCGGTTTTCGCCCAAGTCGGCTGAAACGTCCACGCCGCGTTCAACGAAGGCGCGTAAGCCGAAAACCTTTTTGCTAGAATTTCATTTTTTGCGATTTCGATATTTTTTTCGAGCGCGGAAATTTCAGCGTTGTTCTTTTCGGCATCTTTCAAAAAATCCTGCGCGAGCGAAGCGAATCCTTCATCCATTTCGCCATTGAAAATTTCCACGATTTCGTCCAAATCGCCTTGCAATGAAATCTGCGCGTCCTGTTCAAGTCCGAGCATTTTTTTGAAAAACGCCTCGTCGTTTTCCAAAGTGATTTGCGCGTTCTGCAAAAGCGGAATGTTTTTTTCATAATTCACTTGGCTTGTAAGAACGTCGATCTGGCTGATCGCGCCCTGTGAATATTTGCGCCGATTCATCTGATATTGCTCTTGCGAAGTGTCGAGATTCTGCTGCCAAAGCGCGACATTTTCCTTTTGATAAAGCAAATTGTAGAACGCAGTCCGAACGTTCAGTTCCACCGCACGCGCGGCCGCCTCGTAGGAAATCTCGCCCGCCTCGTATTTCAAATTCGCAGCCTTTATGTCCGAATACAAATTCGTGGAAAGCGAAACGCTGATTCTCCCCTGAATGTAAGCCGAATAATTTTCGCTGAAATTCTCATTGTTTTTAGAAAACGCGCCGCCAACAGAAAGCGAAGGGCTCGCGCTGTTCCAAGAAGATTTCTTCGCGCGCCTCGCGGCATCCAATTGAATTTCGCTTCTTTTTATAGAAATGTTATTTTCAAGCGCGATTTTCACCGCGTCTGAAATCGTGAGCGTAATATTTTCTTGAGATTCGTTTGAATCAGAATTTTCGGAATGCGCCGCGCACAAAATCCAAGTCGCAAAAAGCGCGAACACGAATCCGCACTTTTGCCTGACCAAAAAGTTCTTTAAAAGCATTTGTAAATAAAACAACCTAAAGAACTTTTTGGTTACATTGCATTGCCGATTTTTATGCGAGCATTTCGTTTACCAAGCCAATCTTACATTTACCGCTGCCGAAGCAAGCCTATCCACAAAGTCCCAGCCAACTCCGAAAGTCAAATTAAGGATGGCAAAGTCGAGCGCGAATCCGCCGTAAACCTGCGGAATGATTTTCCAACCGTCATAGCCGCCGCTGAATTCAGCAGGAAGAATTTTCCAATCTTCTAATTTTTTAAGTTCTCCTGCGTCACCATCAAAAATAGAATCCCATTGCGCGGTCGCGCTCCAATTCACTTCAGACTTCGTATAAGCCACTTTCGCTCCGATGTACGGAATAAAGAAAAGCAATTTTTTCGAAAGTTGCGCCTGCAAATATGCAGTGTGATTCTTGAAATTCAAATTCGCATTCGCTTCGTCACTTGAAATGCCAACGCCGCCTTTCGTAAAGACATAGCCACCGCCGACAGAAAATTTAGGCTGCCACGTTTTGCCTTCCAAAATCGCCCAACGAAAATCAAATCCGAGCGTAAAAAAGTCAAACTTTACAGGGTCAATTACTTCATTAAGTGAATTGATTCGCGAAGAGTCGAGCGTCATAAAAGAAGCGCCGATGTCAAACGGAAGCAAAATTCCACCCAAACGAACGTCGCCCGCAACTGTCGGAAACGCGAAAGAATCCGGCAAATCTGAGACTTCATCGAATCCGAGAGCCTTCGCAGTATCTTTGAGCGCAGTGATTTTCATTTGAGACGCGCCGAGGTCAATTCCTGCACCGAGATGGAAACCTGGAACCAATTTTCCGAGCCACGCTTCCGCCCAAACATTTTGCATAAGCTGAGTGTTTGAAATCGCAGGCGCGAGATCTTTGGAAAAATTGTTGAGACCATTTTCCACGTCCGTCACAGGAGTCAACGTGCCGAACTCATCTAAAATGTCATCATAAACTTTATTGAGTTCAGTCACTGCTTTGTCAATATCGCTTTTGCTTACATTATGCTGGCGAAGTGCATCCTCAATTTGAGATTTGTTTTTGTTCACCAAATTCGCAACATCAATTGGCACGTCAAACTTTTCATTCTTACCGCCAACATTGATATTTACTTCCACAGCGAACAAAAGCGAGGTCGTGATTGCAATTGCAAAGAAAGCTAAAATCTTTTTCAAAATTACCCTCCGAAAAAAAATTGTATCACGATGCGCAAAAATTTGCAAGAGGAATTTTAAAGGCTCGAAACTTCGAAAATAGAGAAGCCTCGTTTCTTTCTTAACATTTGCCGCAACGCCGCTTTAGAGATTGCGCAATCACCTGCCATTTTTGCGTTTATCCCTTTTACAAATTTTGATTTTTATGGTAAGATTTTCGCATGATTCGACTTGCGGCATTTTTGGGAAATCACGGGGCGCAATACGAAAAGACCCGGCACAATGTGGCGTGGCAGTTTGCGGCGAGCATGCCTTTTTGCGCGGAATTGAATTGGCAGGAAAAATTCAAAGGCGAATGGGCGGACATGGAATTCTCGCGCTTTGCGAAAATCGCGGCGGAATCTTTTCCTCAGATTCTGAACGCGAACGGCGAAATCCCTTTGCCAAAATCGCCTCCCGAAAAAATCTATTTTCTCAAGCCTCACACTTTTATGAATTTGTCAGGCGAATCGATCATGGCTTTGGCTTCATTCTTTAAAATCGAAGCGAATGAAATNTTGGTTTTGCACGACGAATTGGAATTGCCGCTCGGAACNTTCGGGCTAAAATGGGCGGGCGGACTTGCAGGACACAACGGCTTGCGTTCNGCAAAGGCAAGNTTGGGCACTCAAGATTTTTGGNGNCTTCGNTTCGGAATAACAAAGCCC
>JAAVAP010000019.1:14483-63599 GCA_014804005.1 Treponema sp.
CGCNACATCGCNGATTANGTTNTGAGCAATTTTTCTAGCGACGAANCAATTTCNATNNGCCTTGTTTTTGACGCGGCNGGCGAACTTTTCNCGCGCGCCATTTTGGCAAACGACGCGCAAAGGCTTNTGCCNAAATGGGGCAAGGTCAAAGTCTAGCGGCGATTTCGTCGATGAACTCCCACGAATTCACNATGCGCTTTGCCGCAGGATTCGCAAGACGAGCGAGGTCGCCNGTCATCGTGCCTTCTTCGATTACGGCNAGNGTGGCTTTTTCCAAGCGCGCGGCGAATTGCGCCAAGTCGTCCGTTCCGTCGAGTTCCGCGCGTTTTGCGAGCGCGCCAGTCCATGCGAAAATCAGCGCNACAGGATTNGTNGAAGTNTTTTCGCCNTTCAAATATTTGTANTAATGTTTTTGGACAGTGCCGTGNCTCGCCTCGTATTCGAATTCGCCATTTGGAGAAACGAGGACGCTCGTCATCATGGCAAGGCTTCCGCACGCGCTCGCAATCATGTCGCTCATNACNTCGCCGTCATAATTTTTGCACGCCCACAAAATTCCGCCTTCGCTTTTCATCACTCGCGCAACGGCATCGTCAATCAANGTGTAGAAATATTCGATTCCCGCGTCTTCGAATTTTTTNCGGAATTCNCTTTCGAAAACTTCGGAAAAAATCGCCTTGAAATTTCCGTCGTAAGTTTTTGAAATCGTGTCTTTCGCGCCAAACCAAACGCTGACTTTTTTGTCGAGCGCGAACATAAAGCAGCAGCGCGCNAAACTTCGAATCGATTCATCCAAATTGTGGATGCCTTGGATTATTCCNGGNCCTTTCATTTCTTGNATTGTCTTTCGGATTTCCTTTCCGTCCTCGCCNGTGAAAACGAGTTCGGCTTTGCCTGCGCACGGAGTTTTGATTTCGCAATTTTTGTANACNTCGCCGTAAGCGTGGCGGCCAAGGACGATCGGCTTTTTCCATGACGAGACGTTGCANTGAATGTTTTTGNCGAAAATNGGCGCGCGGAAAACAGTGCCGTCNANNTCGCCGCGAAGTATNCCGTTCGGGGANGGNGTAAGNTGCGTGAGNTTGTATTCTTCCATTCGCGCGGCATTGCTCGTAATCGTGGCGCATTTTACGCCCACGCCAAGCCGCTTGATTGCCGCNGCCGCGTCGCGCGTGATTTGGTCGTCGGTGTCGTCACGCATTTTTANCCCGAGGTCAAAATATTCCACATTCAACTCGACGAACGGCTCAAGCAATTTTTCCTTGATGACTTTCCACAAGACGCGCGTCATCTCNTCGCCGTCCAGTTCCGCAATCGCATTTTTCATTTTGATTTTCATCGTAATTCCTCCATAAAAAGTTATCGCGNGNTTTGCGCTTTTTGNTTNNCATTTTCGACGCGATTATGCTTCTATAAAAAACGGAAGACACAGCGCGGCGCATTCCGACATCTTTGTCTTCCGTTAAAATAATTCTAGCGGAAAAAAAATTTTTTGTCAATATTCCCGCATTTTCCGCATTCGTTTCAAATTCGTTAAGGGATTTCGACCAAATCCTTTAGTGTTTTTAGACAAATCCTTTAGTGTTTTCAACCAAAACCCTTAGTGTTTTTAAACAAAACCTTAAGGGTTTTGAACCGAAACCTTTGAGGTTTCGAACCGAAATATACAGTGTTTCGAACCAAAACAAAATAAATCTATTTACAGACAGAAGTCGATTTGATATAATCTTACAAACGCGAATCACAAAGGAGAGAAAAATGAAACGCATAGCAAGTTTTACGGTCAATCACGACACGCTCGAAAAAGGAATGTATGTTTCCCGCGAGGACGGCGANGTAATNACTTACGACATCAGNATGAAAAAGCCGAANNGCGGNGACTATCTTTCCACCGCCGAATTGCACACAATCGAGCATCTTTTTGCCACCTTCGCTCGCAACAGCGANTTNGCCGAAAGCGTTCTTTACGTAGGTCCTATGGGCTGTCGCACGGGCTTCTATATGTTGCTCCGCNACAGCGTTTCACGCGCCGACGCAATCAAACTTGTAAAAGATTCTATGGCGTTCATAAAAGATTTTACGGGCGTGATTCCNGGAAGCACCCGACAAGAATGCGGCAACTACAAGGAACACGATTTGCCGAACGCAAAGCTCGTCGCCGCCGACATGCTTTCCGTCCTTTCGAATTGGGAAGAAAAAAATCTCGCGTATAAATAATTTGAAAGCGAAATTATGAAAGCAACTTGCATTAACGGCAGCGCGCGCAACAACGGAAGCTGCGCACATTTGNTNGANANTTTTATCAGCGGCGTAAAAGAGAAAAATAAAAATGCCGANGTCGNAAAATATTGCGTNGGCGATGCCGACTTGCATTTNTGCAANGGCTGCAAAAAATGCTATATCGACGGCGAATGCGTTCAGAATGANNANNNAAAAAAAATAGTCGGCGACGTTTTGACTTCCGACATTGTGCTCATCGCCGCCCCTTCCTATTGGGCGGACGTGCCCGCGCAACTCAAAACTTTGTTCGACAGGACAACGCCTTACGGCGACACAAATCCCAAAAGAATTTTGAAAGCCGAAAAATCCATCAAAGGAATCGCGATAGCAGTGCGCGCCGGAATGCGAGAGCAGGAAAACGAATTGATATTGAATGCAATCGAACACTACTTCGGGCACTTGGAAATTGAAACCATAAAAAGAATTTCGATAACGCAGACGGACACATTGAACGATTTGCTCGAAAATCACGCCGACGAAATCAAGCAAATTTACGAACTGGGAAAATCATTGTCATAAAATTTTCGGCAAGCCAAAATCAATAAAAAAAACGCGACATTTCGGCTCGCAGGAGAATCCAATGAACAAAGAATGGTCGGAACTAAACAAAAGCATCCAAAAGAATCTCGCCAAATCCGAAACATTCGAGCGCGGAATGGCGCAACTTTTGGAATTGCGGCAAAAGCTTTTTTCCGCGCTGCTTGAAATGCGCTCCGAATTAAACGGCGAGCAATTTTGCGAATGCCCGTTCATGAACGCCGAAGGCTATCACAGCAAGACAATCGCATATTCGATTTGGCACATTTTCCGAATCGAAGACATCGTGGCGCATTCCGTGATAGACGACTGCGAGCAAATATTTTTCCAATGCGATTATCAAAGCCGGACGAACGCGCCAATTTCCACGACGGGCAACGAGCTTGTAAAGCAAAAAATCGTTGACTTCTCTCGCGAACTTAAAATCGACGAACTTTACAACTACGCGCTTCAAGTAAAAGAAAGCACCGAAGATTTTTTGCGCGACATTTATTTTTCCGACTTGCGCACAAAGCCTGAGGGCAGTCGCGAAAAAATCGCTGGCACTTCCGTGAGCAAGGACGAACGAGCCGAATGGCTTCTCGACTATTGGTTCAAAAAAGATGTCAAAGGACTTATCTTCATGCCGTTCTCAAGGCATTGGATAATGCACGTTGAAGCCGCAATAAGAATCAAAAATAAATTGCTCGCAAAAAAATAGCGACATAAAAAATGCCGCTTGCGCTTTCCGCAACATTTTCCACTACTTTTCAAAACGCGATTTTTTTTGTATAATTTTTTTCATGGTAACCTATCTTGCAAAACTCGGCGAGCTAACGCTCAAGGGCACGAACATAAAATTTTTCGAGCGGCAGCTTTTCAAAAACGCGCAATCATATTTTGAAGAAAGCGACAAAGTGAAAATCGAACTTCGCGCGGGAAGAATGTATTTTTCGGGCGACGACGCGCTCGCGCCGAAAATCGAATTCTGCCTCGAACATTTGATTGGAATCACGGGATTTGCAAAATGCGAAGTCTGCGAAAAAAACATCGGCGCGATAAAAAAAACGGTGTTCGCGCTTTGCGAGGCGGCTGCGAAAAATGGAGCGAAAACTTTCAAATGCGACACTCGCCGCGCCGACAAAAATTTCCCGCTCAATTCCTACGAGATAAGCAAGGAAGCCGCGGCGGAAGTTTTCGACAAAAAAATTTTGGCGGTGGACGTGCATTCACCCGACGTGACGATTTTCATCGAAGTGCGCGAAAATGTTTTCATTTATACCGCCGCCTCGAAAAACGCTGGCGATTCGATTTTGAAAATTTCAAATTCAAGAAAGGCACTGCGCGGACTTCCGGTCGGCGTGAGCGGAAAAGGCTTGACCTTGCTTTCGGGCGGCATCGACAGCCCCGTGGCGGCGTTCCGAATGATGAAGCGCGGAATGAAAATCGACTGCGTTTATTTTCATTCGTATCCCTACACTTCGGACGAGGCGCAAAAAAAAGTCGAGGACTTGGCGGCAATCATTTCGAGATTCGGAATCAGCGTCCACCTGCACATAGTTTCCTTTACCGAAGCGCAAATGAAAATAAAGCAGACTTCGCCGGAAAATTTTTCGACGCTGCTTTTGCGGATGTGCATGATGCGCGTGGCAAACCTCGTCGCCGAACGAATCGGGGCGCAATGCATCGTGACAGGGGAAAGCCTCGGGCAAGTGGCGAGCCAAACGATCGAGAACATGAGCGTCACGGAATCGATGGCGGCGTTTCCGCTTTTGCGCCCGCTGTGCGCGATGGACAAAGAAGAAATCACGCTCGAAGCGCAGCGAATCGGCACTTACGAAATTTCGATTTTGCCTTACGAAGACTGCTGCGTTTTGTTCAGCCCGAAGCATCCCGTCTTGCGCGCGAGCGTGGACGAAGCGAAAAGAATTTTCGACGCGATGCAAATCGAATCGATTTTGCAAAAATCCTACGAAGAGCGCGCCGTGAAAAATTTCCGCTTGGGAAAAGAAGTTTGACAAGACTTGAAAACATTGCTACAATTTTCATAATGAAAAAAATATTGCCATTAATTTTTATTTTTTTCGCGCTGGGCTGCGCTTGCAAAACACAGAGTCTTGTGAGTTTTGAAGAAGCCGTAAGAAATTCAAAAAAAAATCTTCAAGACAGCAAAGTCATATATGCAAGAAGACTGAAAAGTTCACCTGCGACCATTCCGGATGGATGGGCAAAGTTTTTTGTAGTAACAGAAAGATTTATAGAAAAGCCCGATTATCCTCCGGAAGGGATTTTTTACGAATCCGATATTTTTGTGGCAAAAGACAACGCGCTGTTCCATGATGTCGGCATAGAGTCTGCGGATTATGGAATGGACGAGCAGGAAAAATTCGCAGGCGGCCAGAAAAAGCACTTATATTTTGAAAACCAAAGATTCGGCAGCCAGGAAGACACTGTAAATCTTTTTTATAATTCCGCCTTGCAAAAGCAAATCGAAAATATAAGAATACAGCCATTTGTATGCTTCATCTACGATTTTAACAAAGACGGATATGACGACATAATTCAATTGGGTCATGCCAATATTACAATTTACGACGGCGCGCCGACGAAAAACCAATGGAATGTTTTGTTTTATTCATTTTGGGACGGCATTCATTTCAACGATGACTGGGAGCATGTGTGGAAATCGGCAGAGCAAGCGCCTGAGTTTGTAATTTTCAATGGTCGCAGAGGAATAAAATTATATGGCAACGTTTTGCTAGATGCCAAAAAGCATTCTGATGAAATACTAAGAGAAGGACAATGGCTTTTCTTTTATTTTGACAAAAACAAAAATATTTTTTTGAGGGATGAAGACGCTTCAAGTTGGGAATTGGAAGGCGTTCATGGAAGTGAAACTTTTTTTGCAGACTATGGGCTTGATTTCAACGCCTTGGACAGGGAATTGAATTTGCAGCAAATACAAAACTTGTGTCCCGCCTCGCTTCGAGTTTTGCGCAACGCGATTTACGCAAGGCACGGAAGGTCTTTTAAAAGCGAAGACTTGCAGGCTCTTTTTAACGAGTATCCATGGTATGAGGCCTCCCCCTCTTACTCTGATTCTCTTTTGACCGCGACGGACAAACATAACATCGACCTCATAAAACAAGTCGAAGAAAATCCCAAGAAAACAAGCCTTTACTTGGAACAAACAATGTTTGATTCGGATATTCCGCAAACAGGCTTCTCATCCGATCGGAGTAAAATTTATATGGCAAAATATAATTTGAGATGCCACGAAATTTCAATGGCAAAAACAGCCACAAAAGGCATGGCAACATATCTTTTCCTGACTTCCGAACCCATATCTGACTTTAGCATGATCGACAAATCTTTTCACAATTCTGAAATTGTTTTTAGACAACGATATGGACAGTGCAAGCCCGACACAAGCCAGGACAGCATCAGCTATTCTGAGGCTTTGTTTATTTTATGCGGCAATAGAAACATCCTAAACCCGAAGAACAATATACAAAACAAAAATTGTCTCACGGGAAAAGAACTTTTGGATTTGCAAAAAAGCATAAGGAAAATGAAAGCCGAAGAAGACTAGAAGAAAAAGTGATTCGTGCGGAGGGTTTCATACCCCAACGCTTGCGTCGAGGTATGTTGATTTACTTTTCCAAAAGCAATTTCGCAATCTTGCTTGAATCCGTGTCGATTTTAAGGTTCGCGAAATTTTCCGCCATTCGCTCGTCGAAATTTTCGTCTTCCAAAATTTCCTCAATTTTGTCGTAAATCGCGCCAGGCTTTTGGATAAAATATCCAACTTTGTTGCGAACGGCAAAGCGCATGTTGCCAAGTTCCTGATTGTGAATGTAGCGTGAAATTATGACGGGTTTTTTGCACGAAAGCACTTCGAGCAGCGTTGCAGGGCCCGCCTTCATCACGACGCAATCGGAAAGCTTTATCAGCTCGTCCAAAAAATTCACGAAGCCGAAAACGTGCAAGTCAAGCTTCGGATAGATTTTTGAAAAACCTTCGAGGTAAGTTTTTTTCGCAAGGTCTTTTCCGCAGACGATTGCGATCGCGAATTTCGCACGACGCGCCACACACTTTGTGATGATTTCCACCGCGCCAGGAATGCCGTCCCCTCCCCCGACAAGAAGCACGACTTTTTTGTCCTGCTCGAAGCCGTGCTTTTTCCGAAGAGCCGCGATGTCGTCCTTGTCAAAAGGAATCGTGTATTTTTCGCCGAGCACGAACGGCACGACAGTGATTTGCTTTTCAGGAATTTTTTGCGTGAGCGCGAATTGCTTCGCTTCCTCGGAATAAACAAAATAGTCAAGCCGCCTGTCCCAAAACCATGCGGTTGGCGTAGTGAACGGATCAGTCACCATCACGGTAAGATTGATTTTTTTTCCGCTGCGCAAAATCGCGGACTTCGCGAAAGTGGAAAGCGCGAAATGAAACGAAACAATGTCTGTGGGATTTTCGCGTTCGATGACTTTTTGCAAATATCGAGTCGTGTGGCTTCGCAAAATCGCGCCGAAAAAAGTCACCGCCGCCCGATGCATCGTAATATCGTAGATGAGCGAAAACGCGCCGTGCACGGCATTCGTCGCGATAAAATATCCGTGTTCGAACATCGCCTTGCCGAAAAAATTTTTCCTGTCGAAGCCGTTCACCATCACGATTTCCGAATCGGGATTCTGCTTCAAAATATGTTCCTTCAAAACGCGCGCCGTGGAAATGTGTCCCGCGCCGGTCGTGAGGTAAAGAAACAAAAATTTTCGCCGTGCCATCACAATCACCTCGCTAATAAACGTATTTTACAGAAAGTGAAAAATAGTTGTTGAATTCATCGTGCAGTTTTTCCGCCCAAGCTTTTCTCGCGGCGGCAATTTCATTTGAAGACGCGCCTTCGCCAACACCTTTGAAAATCGCCGTGTCCACACCCGCATTGTGAATGTATTCGAAAGTGTAGCCGAAATTCAGCGAAAGCGCGCCAGCCTTGTTTCTAAAAAATTCATAACTCGAATCAAATCCCAATTGCACGATGTACATCTTGTGCTTTTGCTTCATAAAAACATTTCGCTCCTGAACGCTCGTGGGATACGGATCTGTTTCCGCGCCGCCCGAATTGTCGAGGCCGTGAAATTTTGTGTTGTGCGCTATCACTTCTTCATCGCTCCAACTTTCGGTTTCATTCGCATGGCGGGCAAAATCCGTGAACACGTTCAGCTTAAAACGCTTCACAGGTTCGAAATGAATTTCAAAATGGAAGCGGTCGGAATTCGGTGGCAAACTCGAGCCAATGCAAATTCCGCGATTCGTGTAATTTTGATAATTGTACGAAGTCTCGTCAATTCCACCGGTTTTGGAAGGAGAATTGAGCCAATGCGAATACATATAAGGAAGCACGAGCGTATAGTCGAGCGAAATCATATTGCAAAAATCAGATTTCGGAGTGTAGACAACGCCCGTTTGAAGCGCCGCCTTGAACTTGGAATCAAAATCGCCCTTCGCCCAATCGTCAACGCTGATGTCGTCAATCGCGAACGAAAGCGCGGCTTCAAATCCATCGAACGGACGATATTCAAATTGCAAGCCGTAAATGTCATTGTCGCCCGCATCAAACATTCCCTGCAACAAAATGAACGGGGCAGGAATCAAATACGAAGGGTCGAAGCGTTCGCCGAAAATCGCCGCCTCGTAATACGAAATCGAAAGCTGCTTTATCGGAGTGAATCGAATCGAATGGAACGCCAAAAATTTGTTCGCCGCATAATCGTTCTTGAAATTCGAAGCCGCGATTTGCGAGATGCTCTGCGAATATTGCACTTTTTCGCCAGCGTAATTGAAAAGAAAATTCGCCATATGATATGAATTCGGATTCAAGATTATGGAATCGTGGCCGAAAACATTTCCGAATCCCATTCGATTCGAGGCGATCATTCCGCTGATTTTTTCAGTTCCGAGCGCAAGCCCCGCAATCATATCCCAGTTGCCGTCGAGCGGGCCGAGTTCTGCAGCATCGCCCCAAGTATCAAGCGGATCGTTCCTGAAAGCGCGGAGCATTTCACGCGATTCGGTGGAATTGTTATGCAAGTTCAATCCCAAATCGTAGCCAAGCGTGAGCCATGGCAAAAAATCCAAGTCACCGAAAAACGAAGGCTCGCCGTAAACGAATTTTTTGTTCCAATCTTCGCCGCCGCCACTGAGCTTCACTTGTGCGCCAGCCTCAAGCGCGACGTGCCATTTTTTTCCGAAATATTTTTCGTAATAATATTGCGCTTTTTCCGCGTCGGTCTCGCGGCCGTTTTCAATCACTTCGTCCAAAATATTTTTTATCACCGCCGCAGGATACGGACTCATCTGCGGAAGAAAATCGACATAGCCGCGCACTTGCCATTCGCGCGCCGATTCGTAAAAATCCAAATTCGGATCGACCGTAATTTGCGCGGATAAAACCGTCGCGCCGGCAAGAAAAATCACCGCAAGAAAAATCTTTTTATTCATTTTCGCTCCTTAAAAATTAAGTTCGCAGGAAACATCAGTTTCCGAAGAACTTAATTTCGCCTGCGTGAGCAGGCAAGTGAATAAGCGAGTTTTCGCAAGAAAACTCGAAGTTAAAATTGTCGCGCCGGCAAGAAAAATCTTTTTATTCATTTTCGCTCCTTTTCGATTTCATCTTCGCAAATTTGAATCGCGCGCTCAAGGCGCATTCAAACGAAACTTCCGTATTTCCTTTTTCGTGCCCGCTGTTCGAAACAATTGCGAGCGCGGATTGTGCGAAAAATTCCAGCCAAGGCTTAAAGCAATAATTTCCGCTCAACGAAATCACGTTTACGAATTCGGGATTCTTTCCCGAAGGCGCGACAAAATTTCGTCCGTTTCTATATTTGTCGCTTCCTTCTGCGCGAGGATAAACCCAATCCTTTTCAAGAGTTTTGCCATTTTCGCCATTCTTGTCCTTTCCAATTTCCAAAACTCGCGGTCCCCACCCGACCTCTTTGAAGATGTCAGGATCGGAAAGTTCACCTCGCGCGAGGAACAAATATTTAAATCCCGCCGACCATTTTTTCGGCACTTCATACGAAGCGCAAAAAGTCGCCGCAATCGTGTCAGGACCGTAGCGCGTTCCAAGCCATTCATAAAAATCATCCGAGCCGTTGCTTTCCGAAGAAGTCCTCACGAAAGACCAGTTTGGACTTGAGTTGATGAAAAGGTAAGGCTGCGCGTAATAACCTTCCAAATTTAGATGCAAATGCCCCGCTCCAAGCGGAATGTACGATTCAGCCCCGGCCTGCCAGCCCATCGCATTCGGAACATAATTGTCATCGTCCATGTCGTCGTCGTTCAGTTCCACGGGAAGCTGAAATTGCGTCATCGACCAAAGCGCGTAAAGCCGCAAAAATTTTGTCGGCGCGTAATTCATCTTTAGCGCGACGAAGCTTCCCACGTCGCTGCCTTCTGCCTGATAGTCCAGCCACGAAGCGTATCCATGGAAGAACATCATCGGATTGAAAAAGCGCAAATCCATAGGACCGTAAGGCAGACACGCCTCCATCACGGAAATCTGGAATTTTTTCTTTTTGCCGATTCGAATGTCAACCTTGTGCGAATACATATATCGATTCGTGTTGAACTGCGTCAAGCCCGCCGTGTATTGAACGATCGGCGAAAAAATCGAAAGGCTCGCCGCCGTAGCGTCCGTCAAAAATTCCGATTGGATTATAGAGCCAGTTTCCGCGCGCCCGAAATTCTGCGCCATATTGCTGATTCGGAAATTCATTCCGACGCTTTCCGTGAACATCACGCCAAGCGAGCCGTATGCGTCGTGCGGAAAGTTCACGTCAAAATCAGAACTGCCAAGCGGAAGGTTGAAATAGATGTCGCTCGCGCCTTTCGCGGTTTTGTTCAACGCGGCAATCACGTCAACAAAAAAAGTCGCGTAGTCGCCCACGCCAAGCGTGATTGGAAGTTCCAAAAAATTCTTTTTTTCGAACCTGTCGTAAATCCAAGGAACGTCGTCGTTCGTTTTAAAGAATCCTTCCAAATTCGCCTCAGGCTCAATTCGCGCCTGCATTATCGAAGCCTGCACGGAAAAATTCTTTTCGTCGAAGAAATCGAAAATATTGTCGTAATGATTTTTTCCCGCCGCGCTCAAATCCTCGTATTCAATTTCTGAAAGCATCGAGCGAATCTGCGCAATCGTAAGCGGCGCTTGATCCGAAAACTGGACGATGCCGCTTTCCTGTTCCAAAACTTGAAGCGAATCATAAATCCAATGCCGAGGCGGAATCAAAGTTTGCGCGCCGCGTCCTGCCTTTTCCGCCGCGAACGAAATTTGCGAGACGAAAAAAAACGCGCAAAGAAAAAATATTTTTTCAAAATCAAAGCATTTCATTTTTTCGTCCGCTGGTTTCAAAAAAAACATCCGTATTCGTTCCCTCGCAAATCATTCTTCGCCCGCATTTTGAATTTCTTGCGCTTCCCTGTCATATTTGTCTTTCAGCAAAAAATCAAAGTTGAGCGGCTTTTTCGGAATCCTGCAAAAATCGAATCGCGCAGAAATTGCCGCCTCGAATCCATGGCGGAATTTTCCGCTTTCGTTGTTGTGATTGAAAACAAAAATGTACGCCGGCTGCGCGACAATCGTAAACCATTTCACTGGCGAATAGCTCGCGCGAATATAAATTATGTTGTCGTATTCGGCTTTTTTTCCGGCGGAAGTGTGCGGAGTTTTGTATTTGCGCCCGTAAGGTTGAATGTATTCGCCATTTTTATCTTTGGCGGGATAAATCCAGTCCGACGAATCCGGATTTTCGTAATTTCCGCGCTTCCATTCTTTGAAAATATCTTTTTGCGAAAATTCTCCTCGCGCCGCAAAAATGTAATTCAAGCCAATCGAGAATTTTCCCGGTCTTTCGTATTCTGCAGAAATTTTTCCCGCTGCCGAATCAGGCCCGAGCGGACTTCCAATCCATTCATACGCGCCGTCCTTCGCCGAAACGAGCGACCAGTTCGGACTTTCCTTTATCATAAAATACGGGTCGGCATAATAGCCTTCCAAATTGAAACGCAAAAATCCCGATGCCAGCGGAAATTGAAGTTCCACGCCACCTTGATATGCCTTGGCTTCGGGAAGAGAATCGGGATCGGAAGATTTTTCCGTGGCAAGCTGATGCTCGTCCATCGAATACATAAAATAAATCCGCAGATTTTTTATCGGCACGAAATTCACTTTCATCGCGAAATATGAAATCCAGTCGTAATGATTGTGCATTTCATAGGCGTGAAAAATTCCGAAAGGATTCACAAAGCTCATGTCAAAATCGTTGTAGCCTGCGCCGCCTTCCATAAATCCAAGCGTGAGTTTTTTAAAAAGCCGAAAGTCAATCGTGTGCGCGTAGAACGTGGTTTTCGGATTGAGCTGCCGCACATTGAATGCGTAAGCGAAAATCGGCGAATAAACGCGCAACTGCAAATAAGGAATGTCGGTGAGATAGTCGCTCAAAATCGTGCTTCCAAGCGCGGCGCGGCCGTAGTTCTGCTTTCCGTACCCAAAACTGAAATTCAGCCCGACGCCGTTCTGCCAGCGATAGCCCGCCGAAAGATAAGTCGAATGCGTCAAGTTGGGATCGAAAGCCTCCTCCGTGAAAAAATGGTTCACATAATTTTGATTTTCATTTTCAAGAAAGCGCCGCCTTTGTCCGAGCGCGAATCCCATAAAAACCGAAAGATAGTCGCCAAGCGTTATTTTCAAAGGCAATTCGATCGTGCGCTGCCGCTCGTGATTTCCGTAAAGCCACGCCAAATCGTCCTCGGTTTTCGCATAAAGTTCGAGATTGGCTTTCGGCTCAGTTCCAATAGAAAAAATTCCCGCGTCCAGCGAAAAGTCGAATTCTTCAAAAAATTCGCGGATGCGGTCGTACTGAATTTTTCCAGCCTCGCTCAAATGCTCGTAGGGAATATCATCCAAAATTCCTTGAATCGTCTGAATCGAAAGCGGCGCTTCGTCAATGAAATTCCACCGCCCGACATCGATTTCAATTTGCGCGAGCGCGTCATAAACCCAATGTCCGCTTTCCACCAAATCCTGCCCGCGACGGACAGCGCAAAAAATTTGCGAAGAAAAAATCGCCGAAAAAACTACGGCTCGAAGAATTTTGAAAAACGCGCTTTTCATTTTTACGATTATAACAATTCTTTTTATTTAGCGCAATAGTTTTAATCTTTTGAGAATCCCGTTTATTATGGAAGCCATTTGCGGAAGCCCTGAAAAATTCCGCGAAATGCTTGACATTTTTTTCTTTAAATAATAAAATATCTTACCCCGTTAAAATCAATGACTGCTCATCATTGATTGCGGCGCAATTTGGATGCGAAAATTGCTCCGCGCAAAAATTTATTCATAGGGTTTTTATTATGATGAAAACTGTTTTTGTAAACGAAAAAGACCAGCAGCGCAAATGGTACATCATCGATGCCGCTGGCAAACCGGTTGGACGAGTAGCCGCAAAGGCCGCTTTCGTCATCCGTGGAAAGCACAAGGCCGCCTACACTCCGAATCAGGAAATGGGCGATTTCGTGATTGTTATCAATGCGGAAAAAGCCGTAATGACCGGCACAAAACGCAGCGAAAAGCTTTATCATTATCATACGGGCTTTGTCGGCGGACTCAAGACTTTCACATACGAAAAGATGCTTGAACGCCATCCTGAAGAGCCGATGCGCCGTGCGATTGCGGGAATGCTTCCTTCAGGAAGACTTGGTCGTCGCTTGGAAAAGAATTTCAGGATTTACGCCGGTGCCGAGCATCCGCATGCTCCGCAGAATCCAACGCCGCTTGAAGTGTAAAGGTAATAGGAGAAAATTATGGCTGCAAAAAATATCGCTATAGGAACAGGTCGCAGAAAGACTGCCGTCGCGCGCGTTTTCTTGCGCGAGGGTTCTGGAAAAATCGTCGTGAACGGAAAGGACGTTAAGGACTATTTCGCCACGGCCGAGCAGATTCGCACGGTTCACCAGCCTCTTTTGGTAACGTCAAACGACAACAAATTTGACATTCTCATCAATGTGAACGGCGGCGGACTCAACGGACAGGCGGGCGCGTGTTTGCACGGCATTTCGCGCGCGTTGCTCCAAGTGGATCAGGATTGCCGCACGGCTCTCAAGTCGAACGGTTATCTCACTCGCGACAGCCGCATGGTCGAACGCAAAAAGTACGGCCAAAAAGGTGCGCGCAGAAGATTCCAGTTCAGCAAACGCTAGTCGATTGCGTACGTTTTCAAAAAGCTCTGGTTTTGCCAGGGCTTTTTTTATTCGTAGATCGGATGGGAATGAATGCGGATTTTAAAAATCGAAAACATCGGAAGCGACTGCTACAAAATCGCGACGGAAAGCGCGGAATTTTTTCTACGCGCGGAATACTTGCGATTTGTGCGCGAAGAAGAACTTTGCGAGGACGCGGAATTTTTGGAAGAGCGCGAAGAAGATTTGCTTTTCGCAGGATTTGCGTTCGCCGCAGAAAAAAAAGCCGTCTCCTATCTTGAACGCTGCGAGCAATGCCGTGCTGGCTTGCAAAAAAAACTCGCGCAAAAAAATTTTGAAAAGAACGCCGTGGAAGCCGCACTCGATTATTTGGAACGCCGCAATTTTTTGAGCGACGCTCGTTTCGCGCGGGCATGGCTTAATTCGCATAAAATCGCAAAGCCGCAGGGGCGCGCGAGGCTTTCTGCGGAACTTGCTTCGCGCGGAATCGCAAGGCAAGTTTCGGAAAATGCCCTGCGCGAATTCTTTGAAGAAAGTAGCGAGGAAGAACTTTGCGTTCGGGCTTTGAAAAAACGCGTACGCGAAAAAAAATCAGGCGAAAAACTTGTGGCGGCTTTGCAGCGCGACGGATTTTCTTACAAAATGATTCGCGCGGCAATGGCGGAATTCGAAGAAGAAGATTCGAAACTTATAGACACAAAATCCGCCAATATATCAGAATAAAGGGAGGGGGATTTCCCCCTCCCCTCCTCCGCAAAATTAGTTTTTGTACAAATATGCCGGATATTTAATTTCGGGCGCGAGAGTTTCCAGCGCGGCTTTCGTTATCGGGTCGAGCAACGCTTCGGAATTTTTCGCGCCGGAAATCACCCTGAAAAATTTGTTTAAAAAAGGCGGCTCGTATTCGTATTTGTAGTCGAAAAATTCCACAGAAATCGAATCGTCTTCAAAATCCTTTTTTATTTTTTCTTGGAATTTTTCCTGCGCATCCTCAAGCGAGCCGACGGAATCAATAAGCCCGTTTGCCTTCGCCTGCTTTGCCGTGTAGATGCGGCCATCGGCAATGGCGATAATTTCTTCGATGGATTTTTGCCGCGCGCTCGCAACAATCCCCGTGAACTGTTCGTAAGCGTCGTCCGCGATGCTTTGCATTATCTCGCGCTGTTCTTCTGTGAGTGGCGAATTGTAGTTGAGCATATTTTTGTTTTTGCCCGCATGGAATGTTGTCGCCTTGACTCCGAGTTTTTCGAGGAAGCCTGTCGCATCAACCGAAGCGCCGGCGATCACTCCGATGCTTCCAGTGAGAGTGTTTCGGTTCGCCCAAATCGTGTCGGCGGCGCATGAAATGTAGTAGCCGCCCGAAGCCGCGAGCGATTCAAAATACGCCCAAATCGGCTTTCCGGATTTTTTATATTCGCGCAAAGCAAGATACGCTTCGTCCGATTCGTAAACCGTTCCACCCGGCGAATCCACCAACAACAAAATTCCCAAATTATACGGATCGTTTTTCAAGCCTTCAATTGTGGACAAAAGCCATTCCTGGTTGTACTTTTCGTTCGCCTCTTGGATTACGCCCTGAATGTAAAGCCGCGCGACATATTCACCACCGACATTTCCTTTGAAAGAATTTCCGAAATGAAAATTTTTAACAGCAAATTTGCCGCTGGAATTTTTGAAAGGACTCTGCGGAGAAGGTTTCGACGACTCGGGAACGTCCTTTTGAAAAATCACGCTTTTGTTGAGGATGACATAGACCAAAGCCAACGCCGCGACAACGATTGCGATTATAAGAAAAATTTTCCCGCCGCCGCTTTTTTTCGCCTCGGCATTTTCATTTTTTTCGGAATCTTCCGTCTTGGGTTTTTCCTGCCGCGACCTTTGCATTTCCTCCGCCGTCTCAAACGTGCCGCCGAAAAGTTCTTCGTCGCTTTTTTGCGGCTCGGACGTTTCCGTCATAGCATCTTGCTGTTCAAGTTTTGGAAGTTCAAGTTCAAAATCGTCTGTGTTCGTTTCCATAAATTTTCTCCAATATTAAATTTAGGAAACCTCTAAAACCTTCAGTTTTTAGAGGTAACTTTGAAAATGCGATGTTTTTCGTCGCGCTATTATAGCGACGAAAAACTCGTCGGCACATTCGAAAAAATTGCCAAAGGCAAGTTTTTCGAGGTGCCTTTATTCAAAATCTGCAAGCGAGACGCGGTTCGTGTCCAAAGCCGCCTGCTTCAAATATTGATAGGCGTTCGTTTTCGTCATAAAACCATACGGCGCGAGCCAAATGTAACCAAGCCCGCACGGAATCGAAGCCAAAATCGCCCAGCCGATGAAACTCAAGTCAAGCACGAAAAGTTCGCCTTTGTAGCCGCGCGTAAGTTCCTTGCTGATTTGCATCGCCTTGCACACGCCGATTTTGGGATTTTCCGCCATGATAAAAAACATCATCGAATACGAATAGGATTTCACGATTCCTGGAATGAAAAACAAAAGCGACCAAAGGAAGACCCAAAGAATAAACCAAAGCCCGCCGCGAAATGCCTGCCACCATTGGTTGAGCCCGTTCGTAAAATCCGAAAAATAAATCTTACGGCTTTCCTTAAACATCGTGTTGTGAACGCTCAGAATCGCCACAGTGAAAATGACTGCGACCGCGCCCAAAATCATATTGATGATTCTCAATATTTGCGAAGGTCTGTACGAAACAAAAAAGCTGCCATTGCCAGGCGCGCTCACGAAGTAGTCGTTGTTCCAAGAATTAAGTCCAATCGCGGTGGCAAAAATACCAATCAGCGCGTAAGTCAAAAGCGTCGCGAGAACGGGAATTTTCCATCTGCCCTTGAGCTGCTCCAACGCAACCGCCTTAAATTTTTTTCGTTCAAACATTTTTTCCTCCGTTAAATTTTAATATTTTCAGAAATCTTAATTTCTCAAAATTGTTACGCAAGCCTTTGGCTTGCTACCTAGTTCCGCAAAGCGAAACTCGCAACCATTTTACTAGAAGTTAAAATTGCCGATGCTTAATCAGCCGTCAATTTTAATTTCCCTTTTCAATTTGCGCACACTCCAACAATTCAGAATAATATTTTTCCTCGATGTCGCGAAGCTCAAGTCCCGATTTCACGACGAAAGATTCCAGCGTCGAATTGATTTCGCGCAACGTTTCTTCATCTTGCCGCGGCGAAAGTATTTCGATTTCCAAAAAATCGCCGAGCGGCGGAACTGCGCAAAGTTCCAAATGCGCGCTCGAAAAAAATCCGCCCTTGCATTCAGCGTACCAGCCAAAAGAATCCTTATGCTTGCAAAAATGATTTTCGAATCCGCTAGCAAGCAAAAGTTCTTTCACGCACTCCACGTTCGAAATTTCCGTTTCGTACTCGTCGTTCACTTCGATTGTGCCGCCGTCGGATTCCGTGCGCCGTTCCTTTTTTTTATAATTGAGAAATGTTTTTTTTTCGATTATTTTTTGTTCCGTAAAATTGAAAAAATCTTTCGTGGAGCGATGCTCTTCGGTGCGGATTCGCGCGGTGACACGTTCCATTCCCGGACGCTCAAGTTTAAAATAAATGTCATCCTTGATGATGATGCGATCAAAGCGTGCGAATGAATTCAACTTTTTGATTACGTCGGCGCGATTTGCGACATGCGCTTTGAGTTCCACTTCGAACATTCGGATAGTATATCATAAAAAAATATTTTGTGCTATACTATTTTAATCGCTTGAAATTTTCTTGGAAAATCTTTATGGAAAAAAAACTGATTTGCGGACCAATGGCAACTTTGAGCCACGAGGCTTTCCGCCACATCGTGGAACGCTTCGGCGGCGTGGACGAACATTACACGGAAATGATAAACGCGCCGACACTTTTACAAGGCGGGCCTTTCGAAAAATATTATTTGATGGACGGTCCTTGCCCCGAAAAAATCGTGTGGCAGCTCACTTCGAATGACGCGGACGCAATGGCAAGCGCGGCGGCTTTTTTGGTGCGACGCGACGGAATTGGAATCGACATAAACATGGGTTGCTGCGCTCCCGAAATCGTGAAAAGCGGCGCGGGAATCGCGTGGATGCTCAAAGACGAGCGCGAAACTTTTACCATGGTTGAAAAAGTAAAATCCGCCATCGAAAATTGCGGCGCGAAAAAACGCCTCAGCGTAAAACTTAGGCTTGGCGGCGAAGATTTTTCCGTGGAAAGATTTTTCAATTTTTGCGAAGAACTTTGCAGCCTAGGCGTTGAAAGGCTCGCGCTCCATCCTCGCACGCAAAAAGAAAAATTGAGCCGCCCAGTGCGAAAATTTTTCGCGGAAGAATTGGCGGCGCGGCTCTCGCAAAAAGGCGTGGACGTGATTTTTAACGGAAACGTCCGCGACGCGCAAAGCGCGGCACAAGTTTTTGAAGAATGTCCGAACGTTACGGGAATAATGATAAGCCGCGCGGCAGTGCAAAAGCCGTGGATTTTCGCGCAGCTTCGCGCGGAATTGAAAAAATATTTTTGCGCAAACGAGCGCGGCGAAAAAAGCAGCGCAGGCAAAATCGACTTGCTCGAACTCGGACTTGAGTACATCGAAAACCTGCAAAGATTCCAACCGCAGGAATTCTTCCGCACGCGCATGCAAAGATTTTTTTCGTATTACTGCGACAATTTTTCATTCGCGCATTATCTCAAAACCAAAATGCTTAACAGCCGAACGCGCGAGGAGGCGGAAGAAAATCTCCGCGCATATTTTGAAAAAGTTCCCGAAGACAGAATGATTGAAATCCCTTGAACAATGCTTGACAAAATAATTTCGCCGCTTGCGATTGCTTCACACAACCGAATCCATCATTTTTTTTCGAGCCAATCACCACTCACTTCTTACCGATATTTGTAGCGGACAAAGAACGCGCCGCGTTTTCCTCCACGAATTTCTGCCAAGCTTCAGGCTCGGGAATTTCAAAACGCAATTTTTCCTTTGTAAAAGGATGCTCGAATTCCAAAAGCCTCGCGTGCAACGCGAGCCTTCCAAAAGGATTTGTTTTGGCGCGATAATTTTTGTCGCCCGCAAGCGGATAGCCTTCGCTTGCCAAATGCGCGCGAATTTGATTCTTTCTTCCCGTATTCAAATTCAATTCAAACAAAGTGTAATTCTTTCCGCGCCGAATAATCTCGTAATCCATAATCGCGCTCACGGTTTTAAAACTTTCCCCCTCCTTTGGAACGAACGCCAAATTATACGCATTGTAGGCAAGCGGCCTTGAAATCGTGCCGGATTCGGGCAGTACGGCGCGGGCGTTTTTCGGATTCTCGGCGACGGCACGATACGTTCTAGCCGTGACAATTTTTTGCCAGCCGTCCATAATTATTTTTTTTGCATTTTCATTCAAGGCGAACATCATCACGCCCGAAGTGTCGCGGTCAAGTCGATGCACGGCGAACGGCTTGTGCTTCGCGGAATAAGTTCCGTTTTTTCGCATAACCTGCTCTAGCAAGTCAAGCGCGGTTTTCGCGCGGCATCCCTCGTAAGGAACGCTCAACAAATTTTCTGGCTTGAAAATCACGGCGAGATTTTTGTCTTGGTAAAGAATTTGGATTCTGCTTTGCGGATTTTTTCTCATCGGAAAATTATATCACAATGAAATTTTCTTGACAATGTTCCGCTTAAAAAAATGAATGCACATTCTCAACGCCGCTTTTTCACGCGAAAAATTCTCGATTGCAACAACAAGATTTTTTTGATAATATGAAACCGATGAAAAAAGCAAAAACTAAGATCGGATTTTTCGTCGCGCTACTTCTTGCATTTTTTTGTTTTAGCGGCAATTCCGAAACTTTCGCGGGCAGACACATTTTTTCTCTCGACTTCGGCTACTTGCATACAGGCTTCAAAAACAACGGCTGGGGACTTGGATTCGCCTACGAAATTCAGTGCTTTGATTTTCTTTCGGTGCGTCCGAAAATCTCAAACATGATGCTTTGGCCAAAAAATTACGATGTCGTCGTGACGACCTTCGGCACTGGCTGCGACGTTTTGTTCTATCCATTTTTTCAAGGACTTGAAGGGCCGTATCTTGGGGGCGGAATCGGAATGGAATTGGTGATGTTCAAAACTCCGCTTCCGATTGAGAACGAAATCGCCCTGACGGCAACGCCAATATTGGGCTGGAAATTCTCAATTTTCGACTACGTTTTTTTGGACGCATTTTTCGGATACAGAATCTTGATGAATGAAAAATATTTTTCCAGCGATGATGTGGCAAAATCATACAGGAACAAATTTAAGTGGGGAATAAAATTCAAAATCAACTTGAAGAAAATTTTCGGCAAGATTAAAGGCGATTGATTTTGCGCTCGGACGGATTTCGCTTTTTTGGATCGCGGCGATAGAATCATTTCGCAAGCGCCGACAATAATTTTCATTCTGTTCAGACATTTTTCATGGTGCCCATCTTCGATGAAGCGAGCCGGCGCGAACTGTCAGAACGAAGGCGCGGAACATAAAAAATCCCATACGAAGCAGGAAACCTGACGTATGGGATTTTACTTTTTGTACGGCAAGCACTCACATTTACGGACGCTTAAGCCTCAAATCAATATAATTGATTTCAAATAATTTTGAAGTTTTAAGTCTTTTCGGACTGATATTGGGTACATTTTTTTCCGCTACGCCAAGAAGCTGTACCTACTTCCTTGTGTAGCCCACATCAGACAGCTCTTTCTTAAGCTCGGCACTCGGCATAAAGAGCACGCGAACGTTCTTAATATCTCTAGAACTCACGTCGTCTTCGCTTACTTGCCCAACAGAACTGAATGAGAGCTTGAAAATTCCAAACTTGTTCAGTCTGATGCGGTTTGAGTTTTTCAGATGCTGCGGTATCTTATCCAAGAAACTCTCGATAACTGCCACAATGTCTGCCGGTGTCAGCGTGCATGACTTGGAAATTTCTTTCGCCAAATCATTGACGTCGATTTCTTCGCCATACGCCGCCATAGCGTAATACTTAGAATCACTCTTGCGATCAAGAGGATTCTTCCTAGTTGTTATAGAATACATCATAATGTATTACTCCTTGTAAAGAAAATTTGAAGTACTCGATAAGCACCTCCGCTAGCATATTTGTCGAGGCCCAAACGAACCCCATATCTTCGGCCGAAAGATACAACTTTAAAATAACAAAAATTTTTTAAATCGTCAAATTTTTTTTTCGGAATTTTGCCAAAAACGCACTGCGTTTTGTGTGAAAACTCACTGCGTTTTAAAAAAAACGTACTGCGTTTTTACCTAAAACGTACTGCGTTTTCGCAACAAACGCACTGCGTTTTTACCGAATTCGCGAAATTCCTTGCAAAAACACAAAAAAATCCACGACAGATTATGTTAAACAGAATTTATAAAGTCCATTTATGCGAAACTGGTGCGGCGAAACTTCGAGCACACTATTGTACATGCATTGGAATGGTGGCTATTTTTCGTTATTTTTGTGCCACGGAATTATTTTCCCGCGCTTGCAAAGCCATGCGTTCTGCGCAATACTTGCGGGTTCAAATCCTGTTTTCCACGCAAGTTTCTTTTTTGTTTAAAAACAGTCCATATATTATTGCCGTAATGTCGGCGAGCAGCCAGCCGATTGGAATTGCCATCCAAATACTTATTTCGCCGATGTTCGTGAAGCAAACCAAAATATACGAAAGTGCCACGCGAACTCCGAGCGAAATGACCGTGAGAACAATCGACATAACGGGTCTGTTGATTGCGCGGTAATAACCGTAAAACATAAAAAGCAAGCCTATTCCGATGTAACACGCGCCCTCTATGCGCAGATATTTTACGCCGATTGCAATTACCGCGACATTCCCCGCGTCGATAAATATTTTCATTAACTGATTTGCAAACAAGCAAACTACAACGCTAATCACTGCGCAAAAGCAAACAACCATTAGCACCGCAGTCTTGACTCCTTTCTTTACGCGCTCTTTTTTTTGCGCGCCGTAATTTTGCGCGACGAAAGAAGAAAATGCGTTCCCGAAATCCTGAACGGGCGAATAGGCGAGCGTATCTATTTTTACGCCTGCCGCGAACGCCGCCATTACCGCCGTGCCGAAACTGTTCACCAAGCCCTGCACCATCAGAATGCCGAAATTCATAATCGACTGCTGAATGCAGGTCATTGAAGAAAGGCGCGACATTTCTTTGAAAGTATGCCTGTTCCATTTCATATCGGCTTTCCTTACGCGCAAGTTTCCGCCGAAAATAAAATAGTAAAGCGTTATTCCTATGCCCGAAACATACTGCGCGATGACAGTTGCCGCGGCCGCTCCCACTACTCCCCATTTGCAGAGGACAATAAAAACCAAATCGAGGACTACGTTCGTTATTGCGGAAACGGCGAGAAACGCCAAGGGAATTACGGAGTTTCCGACGGAGCGCAAAAGATTTGAAAAAATATTATAGAGGAAAACGGCGAAAATGCCTGCAAAAATCACAAGCATATATTGCCTGAACATCGCCCGAATTTCTTCGGGAATATTCATCGTGCTCGTCAAAACGTTCAACAAAGCATAAGCAAGCGCATTCAATATTACCGCAACAATTAAAATTCCTATGAAAGAAATAAAGAAAGACTGCCTTATTCCGGCAAAATCCTTTTGCCCGAAGCGCATTGAAAAATAGACGCTTGCGCCCATGCAAAGTCCGATGATAATCGACGTGAGCAAAATCATTATCGTATAAGCCGAGCCGACTGCGGCAAGCGCGTTCTCTCCGAGATACTTGCCCACGACAATCGTATCGACGATATTGTAAAATTGCTGCAACAAATTGCCGAGCATCAGCGGCAACGCGAACAGAAAAAGTTTTTTCGGTATCGAGCCTTCCGTCAAGTCTACAGTTCTTTTGATTTTTATTTTCGACACTTCAAGCGCATCCCTTTCGCGTTTTTTCAGCCCGACATAGAATTGCTGATAAATTTTTCGGGCGAAGTTATTTATCATAAAGCGAGTAAATTTTTGGTTTCCTATATTGCATGGCTTTTCGTTTCATCTATTTCAATCTATCATTTGCTACGCTTTGCGCGGCGGCATATAAAATTCCTTGCATTCTTTCTTATAATCGAATGGCATACTGTTCCCACCATTTCCTTTTTAAATCATTTCTTATTTCAACGAATCGCTAAATTCTTTCAGATCCGATTTCGTTTCTTTGGAAAGACAATTGAATTCCTTGTTTTGAATCGCGCCTTCCAGCGTATAAAGATGCACCAAGCACACTTGCGGATATTTTGTTTTCAGACGGAAGAACGCTTCCTTCGAGCCGAGTTCGGCCAACTTTTCGGCGCAATCAATTTCCACGCTTTTCAGTTTGCTTGCAATTTCCTTTCCGATATTCGGCAATGTCGTTAAGTCCGTCATTTAAATCTCACTTTCAATTTGACAAATCAATCGTTTCAATTTTGAAATCGCAATAGCATTCGGCGGATTTGCATTTGAATTTCAAAACGCAGTAATCGGGATCGGTAACGCCTTGCTTGTAAAACATTTTGTCGCCAGCACGCCAAATTTCGTCTTTCGTCGCTTGGTCGGTGCAGACTTCCATTTCGCCGATTATCGTCACGCCCTGATATTTGAAGCGGCCGCGCTTGTAAAAGTAAACGCACGCCTTGTCGTTGGCGGAATATTGCTTGATTTTATTCGACGAAGTGTTTGTCGTAAAATAAATTTCGCCGTTTTCGATTTTTCGCGGCGCGAGCATTGCGCGGACTACGGGATAGCCTTGCTCATTGACGGAAGCGATGAACGCTGTTTTTTGTTCGGAAATAAATTGAAAGATTTGCGCCTTGTCCATAATTCTCTCCAAAATTTTCAAAATCTCGCGGGCGGCTTGTTCACGAAAAACGAAAGCCGTCCACGAGAATGTCAATAAAAAACACCTCGATGCAAATGTTGAAATATGAAAATCTCCGCGCTAGTCAAAAAATCCTTTTGCCTTCAAAAGTTCCGCGTTGAGGATTCCGCCCAAAGCCGCGCCGCGCTTTGTGTTGTGGCTGAGCGCGATGAACTTCACGTCAAACACATTGCATTTTCGAAGCCGCCCGATGACGCATGCCATTCCGCCTTCGGTTTCTCGGTCGCGCCGTGGTTGCGGGCGATTTTCTTCGTGTCGAATCACAATCGGATGCGCGGGCGCGCTCGGCAATTTCAATTCCTGCGGAACGGAAGTGTATTCGCTCCAAACTTTTTCGATTTGCTCGAGAGTCGGCTTCTTGTCTTCGGGCAAATCAAATTCAAGCGAAACGCTCGCCGTGTGTCCGTCTATCACTGGGACGCGCGTGCATGTTGAAGAAACTATCGGAAGCGATGCGTTCACGATTTTTCCATCGCGCACTTCGCCCAAAATCTTGAGGCACTCGCGCTCGGTCTTTTCTTCTTCGCCACCGATGTAAGGCACGATGTTGTCAATCATGTCGAAACTTGAAACGCCAGGATAGCCCGCGCCCGACACAGCTTGAAGAGTCGTTACAATCATTCGGCGCACAGGAAAGCCTGCGCGAATGAGCGCGTGAAGAGGCATCATATAAGTTTGCAGGGAACAATTCGGCTTCACCGCGATAAAGCCCTTGTCCCAACCGCGCGACTTTTTTTGCGAGACGATGATGTCGAGATGATTAAAATTGATTTCAGGCACGAGCATTGGAACGTCGTCCGTCCAGCGATTCGCGCTCGCGTTCGAAACGACAGGAATTCCTTCGGCGGCGTAGCGTTCTTCGAGCGCCTTGATTTCATCCTTTCCCATTTCCAACGCGGAAAAAACAAATCGGCATTTTCCCAAAGCAAGCGAAGCGTCGTTCGCGTCCTGCACGGTGAGATCTGCCACATCGTTTGGAATGTTTTCGCCAATGAGCCAGCGCGACGAAACCGCGTCTCGGTAAAGTTTGCCCGCAGAGCGCGGACTTGCCGCAACATAAGTTACGCGAAACCACGGATGATTTTCCAACAACTTTATGTATCGCTGCCCGACCATTCCCGTCGCGCCCAAAACTCCAACTGGTATTCTTTCAGACATTTTTCCCTCCTGTTAAATTCCGCTTTCTTGCAACGCGGCTTTGATGAATTGCTTTCCGCCCTCGCTCACTTCCGAAAGTGGCGCGCGAACAGTTCCTGCCGGAAGTCCTTTCAAATTCATCGCGCATTTTATCGAAGAAGGATTTCCTTCAATCATTGACGCGCGGAATGTCGGCAAAAGTTTGTAGTGCAATTCCTTCGCCGCAGAAAAATCTCCGCGCAGGGCGGCATCCACCATCGCCTTCATTCGCTCGGGAGCGAGATTTGAAACGACAGAAATAATGCCGTCCCCTCCCAGCGCGAGCAAAGGAAGCGTGAGTGAATCGTCGCCGCTCATCACTGAAAATTCAGGTTTGCGCAATTTGATTTTTGCAATCACGTCCATCATTTGCTGGACATTTCCGCTCGCTTCTTTCACGCCGATCACGTTCGGCAGTTCCGCGATTTTTTCCAAAGTTTCCGTGGCGATGTTCACTCCGGTGCGTCCCTGAATATTGTACACGATGACCGGAACGCCCACGGCGCACACCGCCTCAAAGTGCTTTAAAATTCCCGCCTGCGAAGGTTTATTGTAATAAGGCGTCACGACCAAAATTGCGTCTGCGCCCGCCTCCTTCGCCCTTTGAGCATAGCGAACCGCGTCGCGAGTATTGTTGCTTCCCGCGCCGACCACGATTGGAACATAATTGCCGCTCGCATTTTTGTGAGCATCGCGTTCCGCAAAAATTATTTCGAGCATTTTGCGCTCTTCTTCTTCGTCGAGTGTCGGAGTTTCGCTCGTCGTGCCAAGCGGAACAAGTCCGTCTATTCCTGCCTTGAATTGATTTTTTATGTGCTCGCGGAATCCTTCAAAATCCACATCGCCGTTTTGTTTCATCGGTGTAATCAACGCCGTAAAAGTGCCCTTCAACTTGAACATAATTCCTCCATAAAAAATGAAATTGACGACTGGTTTGCATCGCAAATTTCAATTTCAGGCAAAACAAATCGCTTGCCGCATTTTGCTGATGATACATCTTTTCGAAAAAAAATTCAATAGTATTTAAAATTGTCGTTAAAATGGAATGCAAGTCCTTGGCTTGCTAACGAGTTCTGCATCGCGCGTCAAACCTCGCGTGTCAATTTCAACTTTACATTTCCTTTCTTAAAAAAATATTGAGCAAACTCGCATTTTGTGCTATAATTTCAAAATCAAATTCGCATTGAATTTGCGTAAAATAAAATTTGCTTTTGGAGAAGAAAATGGCAAAGCAGCAAAGGACTTGGGGAATTTTCATTTCGCAATTGGCGCTGGCTCTTTATTTTATCGTAACGGCGTTCTGCTTGATCACGCGGGAAGGCAGTTCAATTTCCAGCGCGGAAATCGAAGCGATCACGCGCGTTTTCGGAAAGGGCGCATATACCGTGAATGTGATTGTCGGAATCGTGCTTTTGTTGTGCGGAATAATGTTCGCGCTCAAAGCGTTCGGAATGGACTTCGGCAAATTCGATGACGCTTTCAAATACATTACGCTCGTGCTTTGGATTGTAATCACCGTCATCACGCTGATTTTTTACATCGGCGATTTCAAGTCGATCATGGTTTTGCATTGGCTTTTGGCTTTGGCGAAAAATGCGCTCATCATCGGCGGAATTCTTTTGATTAAAAATGGAAAATAAGCGCAGAATTTAAATTGGAGAAAAAATGGGCGGAAATTCTTTTGGAAAAATTTTCAAAGTAACGACGTTCGGCGAAAGCCACGGAAACGCGCTGGGCTGCATTGTGGAAGGAATTCCTGCGGGCGTAAAAATCAGCGCGGAAAAAATCCAGCACGAATTGGAACGCCGCCGTCCCGGAAAAAAATTCGCGGGCGAAAAAAATGCGGCTGTGACTTCGCGCAACGAATCCGACACGGCAGAAATTTTGAGCGGCGTGTTCGAAGGATTTTCGCAAGGCACGCCAATCGCCATCGCGATAAAAAACACTTCGCAAAATTCCAAAGACTATTCAAATCTTGCGGCCACATTTCGCCCGGGGCATGCCGACTTTTCGTATTTCGAAAAATACGGATTTCGCGACTATCGCGGCGGCGGGCGTTCGAGCGGAAGGGAAACTTGCGCACGCGTTGCGGCAGGCGCAATCGCAAAACAATTTTTGGAACAAAGTTTCGGAAAGAAATTCGCAATCACGGCGTACACTTTGCGCGCGGCAGGCATTTCCTGCGAAAAAATAAATTTCTCCGACATCGAAAAAAATCCTTTGCGCGCGGCGGATTTAAAAGCCGCCGAATTGATGCAAGCGAAAATCGAAGAATTGCGCGCTCAAGGAAATTCTGCGGGCGGAATAATCGAATGCGAAATTCGCGGCGTGCCAAGCGGCATGGGTGAGCCTGTCTTTGAAAAACTTGATGCGCTTTTGGCGCAGGCGATGCTTTCGATTGGAGCGGTAAAGGGAATCGAATTCGGCGCAGGATTCGCGGCGGCGGATTCAACGGGAAAAGAAAACAACGATCAAATCCGCCTCGACAAAAATGGCAAGGCAAAATTCTCGCAGAACAATTCGGGCGGAATCTTGGGCGGAATTTCAAACGGAGAAAAAATAATTTTCCGCGTTGCCATAAAGCCTGTGCCGAGCATTTTTTGCGAGCAAAAAACAATCCGCGCAAAAATCAATCCTGAAAAGCCGGCGCAAAAAAATGCCGAGTTCGAAGAAACGGATTTGCAGATTCATGGCCGCCACGACGTTTGCCTGTGCCCGAGAATCGTTCCCGTCGTGGAAGCGATGAGCGCGCTCGTGCTGGCAGATTTGTATTTGCAAAATCGGTGCGCGAAAATTTAAAACTCGGATTTAAAATTCAAAAAATTTCAGCGCGCTATTTCGCAACATTCACGCATTCAAAAAAATTCCGTGGATACTTCGCCGCTTTCAAGCCGCAAAACATTTCCGTCTTCCGTGCACACGACAAGGCGCGCTTCATCGTCTATGTCAAGCACTTCGGCAAAAAAAGAATTTTCATCGCCGACCAAAGGAAAAACTTTTACGCGCCTTCCAATCAAAAACGAGCGCGACTTGTATTCCGAAAGTGCCTTGCCGTATGCGGCGGAATTTTCGAAAGCGGAATCATAAAGCGCGTACAAAT
Organism: Treponema sp.; assembly: GCA_014804005.1. GTDB lineage: Bacteria > Spirochaetota > Spirochaetia > Treponematales > Treponemataceae > Treponema_D. The sequence goes on from JAAVAP010000019.1 coordinate 42,685, forward strand.
TTTCGCAGACTTCGGAAAGCAATTTTTCTTTCAACGAATTAATTTCAGGAATTTGGCTTTCATCTTGAAAAATCGCGCCGGCCTTTTTTTGGATTTCCTCGGGGAAATTTTTCGCCAAAATATTTATTCCGATTCCGATTACAGCGGCATCGACTTTTTGCGAGCGCGAATCGACATGGCCTTCCGCCAAAATGCCGCAAACTTTTTTTCCGTCCACATAAATGTCGTTCACCCATTTTATCAAGGCTGGAATTCCGAACAATTTTTGAAGCGCGCGGCAAACTGCGAGAGCCGCAAAGATTGTCAACTTTGCAGAATTTTCAATTGGAAATGGAGGCGCGTAAATCGCGGTGCAATAAAGACCAGTTTTTGGTGGCGAAAAAAAATTGCGATTTATCCGCCCCCTACCCGCGCTTTGTTCTTCGACAACGATGACATTTTTTTCAAGCGAACGGACTTCGCCATTTTTTGCCGCTTCGTTCAAAAGCGAAAGCGCGTAAGTGTTCGAAGAATCGATTTTTTTCAGGCGGATATAATTCAGCATAAACGCGCTATCGTTTTCCCAAAAGCGTAAAGCGTTTTGCGTCCGCGCAGAAAACAACGCCGCTTCCACCCTTGGAGAAGCATTCAAGATTTTGAATCGCTTCCACGACGGCTTCGGCTTTGCTTTGTTCCACCAAAATCACGAGCATTTCTTTTTCCGGAACGATTTCCACTCCAAAGAATTTTTCGTCGCCTTCTTTGGCAGTGCCGCGACCAAGGACAACTGTTCCGCCGCCCGCGCCTGCTTTTCGCGCAGCCGCCATCGCATCTTCGGCGTAGCCTTTGTTCACGATTATGTTGATCATCTGAAAAGAATTGTTTTCAATTGAATCCATAGATTTTTCCCCCAAAGTCAAATTCGATTTCGTTCCGCTTTTTATGAAACTGTTCACGTCCACCGTGAACATCACGCCAAAATGTCTTTTCTTCGAGCAAGCGTCTTCAATTGCGGCGCGGACATCGTTTTCGATTTTATCTTCCACGACGATGTAAACGATTTCCTTTGAACTGTCGCCCAATCCCAAAATCGAAAGTATGTCGTTCGAAGCCGTTCCGCGTCCAGGAATTATCGTGCCGCCCGAAGCACCCGCGCCATTCGCGGCGGAACTTATAAGCGAGCCTGAATTATTCGGCACAATGCTCACAATAAGTTTATACATTTTCTCCTCCTGAAGTCGCCGCTTTTTCCGCAAGGATTTTTTCACCACGCGCGTTCTTCACTTTGAAAACGATTCCCATAATTTGCACGGCAATGAGCGGCATCATCGCCACAAGCGCGATCACGCCGAAAGAATCCGAAGCGTCTTTTCCAGCCGCGCCAATCGTAAAAGAAAGAATAAACGTCGAAGTGAGCGGCCCTGACGCGACTCCGCCAGAATCGAACGCGATGCCAGTAAAAAGAGGCGGCGCAAAAATCATCAGGGCGAGAGCCACGGCATAGCCCGCAACCAAAATATATCTCAGCGAAAATCCGTTGATGTTGCGCCAAAGCGAAAGCGCGATTGCAAACGCCGTTCCTGCCGAAAGGAAAAAAAGCAATGCGCGACGTTTTATCGTGCCGCCCGAAACTTGTTCCACTTGCTCGCTCAAAACCCAAACGGCAGGTTCTGCGCAAACGATTATCGCGCCAAAAACCACGCCCGTTCCGACAAGAAGCGCAAGGTAAAAGCCGCCTCGTTCCGAAGCGAATCTTCCCAAAATTTCTCCGAGCGCGCGTCCAGCATCGCTGAAGCCGCCGTTCACTCCAATCAAAAAAACAGAAAGCCCGATGAACGCATACACGAATCCAATGACGAAACGCAAAACTTGGCGCGCCGTCATTTTGAAAAGCCAAAACTGAAATATGATAAAAAGCGCGAAAAGCGGCGCGATCGACAAAAGCGATTCGTGCAAAACTGACGAGAAAATTTGCGTGAACGGCGAGAACACTTGCGAGAAAATCCCTGTTCCAGTTTCAAACGCGAGTTCCTCCACCACGTCCACCGATTTTTGCATGAGATTCGCGCGGCTCAAAAAGATCGCGTAAATCAGCACCGCCATGATCGGGCCGACGGAAGCAGTTCCAGTGAGTCCGAACGAGCCATCGTCGCCGGTCGATGAAGTTGAATCGCGCCGAACTGTCGCCACGCCCAAGCCCAAAGCCATAATGAAAGGCACGGTCATAGGGCCTGTAGTCGCTCCGCCTGAATCGAACGCGATTCCCAAAAAACTTGTGGGCGCGAAAAACGCGAGCGCAAAAAGCACGACATATGCGATGGCAAAAGTGATTTTTATGGAAAATCTCAAAACCGTGCGCAAAAGCCCGATGAGGATGAACAATCCCACGCCAGCGGCAATCACGAAAGTGAGCAAAAATTTATCGACGAATTTGAAAATCGAGCGCACTTGGTCGCCAAAAACTTGAATGTCAGGCTCGGCGGCCGTAACTATAAAACCAATCACGAAAGCGCATCCGAGCAAAAGCGGCAGGTTTCGTTTTTGCACGAGAGAAGAGCCGCAACGCTCGCCCATCGGCTCGATTCCCATATCAACGCCGAGCAAAAAAATCGTCAACCCGACAATCAAAAGAAATCCACCGACAACGAATCGCGCCAAAAGAATTTTATCCAGCGGAACTATTGTAAGTCCCAAAACAAGAACTATAAGAATTACGGGAACGACGGATTTTGCCGTCTCTTTGAATTTTGCCGCAATGTTCATATTATAAATCTACCGAATTTGCTTTAAAAGTTCAAGTAATATCGCGCCGCTTAAATTCGCCGCAATCTCTTCATTAAAATTGTAAGTGGATTCCGCAGTGTCGTCCGCCATATCGGAAAGCGTCCGCATAATGACGAACGGCGTTTTATTGAGAAAGCATGCGTGCGCCACGGCAGCACCTTCCATTTCCACGCAAAGCGGCGCACAAATTTCTTTGATTCGTTCCTTTTGATTTTTGTCCGCCACAAATTGGTCGCCCGAAGCGATTCTTCCAACGGCGAGTTTGTGCCCCGCGCTTTCCGGAATGAGCGGAAAAACGCGCTTGATTTTTTCTATCATATCATTGTCGGCGGGAAAGTCCGAACATTCCATCTGCGGAATTTCCGTGGACTTGTAGCCGAACGCGCTGGCATCCATATCGTGGTAAAGCGCGTCGCTCGAAAGCACCACATCGAAAACTCCAAGCCCCGCGCCCATCGCGCCCGCGATTCCAGAATTTATTATGGAATCTGCGCCGAATTGCAAAATCATTCTTTGTGCGCAAAGCGCGGCGTTCACTTTTCCCACGCCACTTTTCGCAAGGACAATTTCCGCGCCGCCGATTTTTCCTTCGTGATAAATTGTTCCGCCAGCGTTCGTGTGCGAGACATTTCCACTTTGCGCGAGCGCGTCCAAAATAATTTTCACTTCGCATTCCATCGCGCCTATGATTCCGAGTTTTTTCATTTTTCCACCTCCACAGCGTCCACAGCTTTTTGCAATTCCGCATCCGAAATTCCACTTGGAAATGTATTGAAAACTTTTTCATAAAAAGCCATCGTCCGCCTTCCGAACATTTCGAGCGAAAAGGTTTTCGAAATCTCAAGGCTCTTTTTTCCGAACGCCTTGCGCTTTTCTTCGTCGGCGGCGAGTCCCAAAAGATAGCCGTCCATTTCCTCGTCGCTTTGAGCGAAGTAGCCGTTCTCTCCATGAAAAACCGTATCAGAAAAACTCGTGTCGTATCGGACGACTACAGGAAGCCCCGACATCAAAGCTTCAAGCACAGTCATCGAATGCATTTCCGAAAGCGACGCGGTAACATAAACATCGCCGAGTTGATAGAACGAATGGACGTCGCGCCATGGAACGTAACCTGTAAAAATAATTCTGTCCGAAAATTTCGCGGACTTTTTTTTCAAGGCCTGCAAAGCAAGTCCATCGCCTACAAACAAAATTTTTATGTGCTCATTTTTTTGAATCACGCGCAGGCAAATGTCAAGCAATTCTTCCACGCGCTTTTCGTAAACCACGCGCCCCAAAAACAAAAACACGACGTCGCCTTTTTTTATTCCCCATTTTTCGCGCGCCGCCTGAATACTTTCTTCCGATATCGTGTGCCGCAAAAAAGTATCGCTGTCGAGCGCATTCGGAATTATCGCCGAAGGACTTTGCGGAAGCATGAATGGCTGCTTGAAATATTCGTGCGCCTTTTGCGAAACATTTATGAGCGCGTAGAAATCGCGGTACATCCAGCGCACGATTCTGCGAATCAATTTGACGGGAATGAATTTTCCGCCCCAAAGATAATATTTGTAGAAATCCTCCCACAATGTGTGTGTCGTCGCGATGGCAGGAATTCCGAGTTCCTTGCTCGCAAATTTCGCCGCCTGTCCGATAGAAAATTCCGTGTGCGAATGAATGAACTCCACATTGTGTTCTTTCAAAAAAGCAATCAGCCGTTTTTTGTCAACAATCGAAATGAACTGATCGGGCACTCCGAAGAACGCGCTGGAAAACGATTTCATCCGCAGGATGTTCGACTTGTCGGAAAATTTTTCTTCGATGTATTTGTCATGCGTGTCCGTCGTAACAATCACGACATTGTGCCCCATCGCCACGAGAATTCTCTGCAACTGCAAGACCACAGTCACAATGCCGCTTTTTGTGGGGAGAAAAGAATCTGTGAAAAGCGCGATATTCATAAAACTGTATTTTACCAAAAAATCGCCGCCATTGCAATAACTTTTTTCTGGGGAAACGACAACCCATCTATGCGCAAGCCTTGCACCACTTTACTTTTTTTGAAATATGAAATAAAATGCGCTATGCTCAAAAACGCAATGCTTTTCATCCTTGCCGTTCTCTCTTTGAGCGGATGCGTGAATTATGGCCGCCCGAAAAATGTCGCCGTGAAAAATTCGGCTTCCAATTACCCCCCCCCTATCGATTTTCAGGCGGAAGATTTCGTCGCACAGAATTCAAACCAAATCGTAACGAACGCTTCCGAAAATTTTTGGGTGCGCATTGAGATTCCGTCCGCTCCCGAAAAGACGCTCCTCGACCTTGGCCCGGAACTTGTTGACGAGGCGCGGCTTTTCGTCCCCGGTCGCGGCGAATGGACTTTACACGACAGGACAGGAAAAACCGTGCCGAACGGCCAAAAGAAAATCCAAGGCATACGATGCGCATTGGAAATTCCCGCGCGGCAAGGCGAGGTGCTTTTGCACGTAAAAAATTCCGACGCCACTGCGCTCAGCCTCCGCATTTTTTCCCAAGGCGAATTCTTTTTGCAGACGACGAAATTGAATTTTCTGCACGGAATTTCAATCGCAGTCTTTTTGATTTCGATTTCGGCGCAGATTTTCATTTGGGTTTTCCGCAGAAGAAAAGGCTCGCCGTTCATTCTCGCCGTGACGATTTTATTTTTCGTCTACCAGCTGTGCATGAAAGGCATCGCGCCCACGTTTCTTTGGAACAACTTCGCGCAGGCAAAATTTTTCCTGCATCTCACCTACATCGTGGCGACGTTCGGATTCGTGACGATCCTCATGCTCACGCTGCGGTGCACAAATTCGGAAACGCGATTTTCAATAAGAAGGCAGATAAATTCCGCGCTCATCGGCTGCGCGATTCTTTTCGCGGTGATGTTCTCGTTTTCCCCGAATTTTGATTTCGTCTACCGCCTTTCAATTTGCGTTTTGATCGCAGGGCTTGCGTTCGAAATCGCGATCATCGCGCTCGGGGCGAAAAACCGAAACACCGACTTTTCGATTTTGACTCCGTGGTGCGCGTTCTACGTCTTTTTGATTTTCCGCCAAGTCTTTCATTTGGTGCGGAAGTCGAAAGAATATTTTTTGCTCAGCGCGCTCATGGAAAACGACTATTATTTTTCCTACGACGCGGCTTTTCTCGCCGTGAACATCGGATATGTCATCATCCTTGCGCGAAGGCTCGCACGGCGCGGTGAAATACCGAGCAAGGAAAAACGCGAGGAAAACGCCTTGCCGCAAGAATCCAATCCGCGCTCATTGGAAGACGTTCTTTTGCAATGCGGACTTTCCCGCCGCGAAATCGAAGTGGCGGAGCTGCTCTATTCAAAGCAAAGCAGCACGAAGGAAATCGCCTCGCAGCTGAACATAAGCGAGAACACCGTCGCCACGCACATCAAGCACATCTTCGAAAAGTGCGGCGTGAACTCGCGAATTTCTTTTTACAAGCTGATGAACGAAAAAATCACCCGAAAAGGTGATGTTTCTACCCCCCCCCATTCGCCTAAAAAGGCCGTAAAATCACCCGTATTGGCGATATTCAAAATCCTGCGAAGACGCTAGACTTTCCTCAATTCGAATGAGATTTCCGAAAGGAAATCGATTCGGCCACGCGCCCCAGTTTGGGGCGCGGAAATTTTTTTTGAGGTTATGAATTGAAAAAAATACTTATACTATTAGTTTTGAATTTTTCGTTCGCTCTGAATTTTTTTGCTGCAAGTCCTTCGTCCGAAAAAAAACAAAAAATTCCTACTTGGTTTACACATTCTGAAATGCTTTATCCTTCGGAATTGTTTTTGAGTGCGCAGGGCGAAGGCGATTCCGTGTTTGAAGCGGAAATGGATTGCCTTTCAAAAATTTCGCTTTACTTCAATACAAATGTCCAGACGGCAAGCACTTTGGCGCGAACTTTTTTGGAAGAAACTCAAGGCGAAAATTATTTGTTGCAATCAAAAACGGAAACAAGCGAATCGATTCAAGTTTCAGCGCAGGCGCAATTTTTTTGTGTGCAATGGGAAAAGCCGATTCGTGTGGGCGAAAAGTTTTATGCGTTTGCATATATGAATCGTGATGATGCTTTTAGAATTTATGGGCAGAGAATTAAGATTTGCGCTGACAAATTGGAAAGCATTTTGATTTCCGCAGAAAACTACAACAATCCAATCTACGGATTTGAAGCGGTGCAAAAAGGAATTGCGATTGCAGACTTGACAGAACAATACATAGTCATGGCAAGTACAATTCAAAGGACAGCGCCAGGATATTTTTCGGAAGAAGAAAATTTGTGCAAGCGAATTCGCAGCGCGTATGAAATTTGCAAGGCGAATTTGATTTTTCAAATTGAAATTGAAAATGACTTGAACGGTGGCGTAAAGCGGACGCTGGGAAAATTGCTGGAGGCTGAAGGCTACAATGTTTCCGATGTGAACGGCGAATGTAAAATCCTCGGCGTGATAAATATTGAAGAAAGTCAATTGGAAGCGGGAAGTTTTTTTTCCGGTGGAATTGAAATTAACATCGTAAGCGGAACTGGCGAGAAAATTTTTTCTTGGTCAAGGAATGTTTCAAAAACCGGATCGCCGAACGGCAAAGAAAAAATCGGCAGAAATTTGTTTTACAAAAAGATTCAAAATGAGCTTGAAGAAAATTTCACCGCTGAATTCAAGGAAAAAGTAAAATTGTGAGCAGTAAAAATTCTCCAAGTTTTGGAGAAAAATAAATTTATGTTCAAGGAGGTTGATGGAAACCGACGAGCAACGCGGCTTTCATTGGTTCAAGTTTTTCAAGCTACGTTGCAACTTGAAAAACTTGTTGCATGCTTGTGCGTTCACGCACATTAAAAAATTCATTTGCGGAATTGAATTTCCGTTCAAATTTTTATTAGGAGAAATATTATGAAAACTTTTAAGAAAGCATTTTGCATTTTGTGCATTGGTCTTTTTTTTGTTGGGATTGCTTCGGCAAAAAGGTCGAAGAAAAAAATTGAAAAGACAATTCAAGTTGAAACGATTGATTGGCAAGGAAAGGCTTTGGGTGCGCAAATTCCGGAATGGGCAATTCTCACCGCCGAAAACAACACGACAAAATTGGCCGCACTTCCAGAATTCAAAGGAAAAAATATTTTCTGCACGACGGTCAGTGGAGTGGATCAAAATTTTTTGAAAACGCAGATAACTCAGTTTGACGCAGTTCCAGCTTTTTCTAGGTTGCTCAGCCAATCTGTTTTGGCGAAATTTGGCGGAGCACTCGAAGGTTCTGACGGGGACACAGAAATATTTTTGAAGGAAATTGTCGCGACACTTTCAAGAACTTCGTTTTCAGGGCTCGACACTTCCAAAATTTTCTGGTCGAAAACTCGAACAATCGACAAGGTCAATGATACGATTTCCGACACTTATCATTATTATTTGGCTTGCACGATTGACAAGGAAAATTTAAAGGAACAAGTTGGAAACGCGCTGAAAAAACTTGAAACAAATTCGTCGGAACAAGAAAGGCTTCGAGCAGATGTGGTTTCCGCTATGGACGAATTGATGCTTTTAAATCAAAATTAAAATAATTTCAGCGTCGGGGTATGAAACTCTCCGCACGAATCAAAAATAATGGCCGCGATGCTCATGAAAAATTTGTGTGTCGCGGAAATTTTATTTGCAAACCACAAATTGGATTTTGTACATTTTAGAGAAAATGAAAAAGAAAATTTTAACATTGCTTTTTATGGCCATGGTTTTGATGCCAAGCTTCGCACAAAAGTCCGGGGTAGAAATTTCTGCGGCTGTCACGGACGCGGCCGTTGCGATGGCGCGCCAAATGGAGGCCGGAAAAATTGCGGCGGTCACAAGGTTCTCTTCGGACACAAAGGAACTTTCCGAGTGGCTTGAAAACGAAACGTTTAGGGCTCTGTCAAAAAACAGCGTGCGGCTCGTGGAACGCAACGGCAACAACATGCGCATTGTGGATTCTGAGCTCAACTTCCAATATTCGGGCGCGGTGAGCGAAGCGACGATCGCGGCCTATGGACAGAAACTTGGCGCACGCTACATCGTCTACGGAAATTTCGAGCAATTCGGCGGAATAAAGGTTCTTGAATTCCGCATGACGGATGTGGAAAGTTTCGAGGTGCTTGTCGCCAAAACCTACGAAATCGCATCGTCAAAGTTGCTTACGGAACTGCTTGGAAGCGAGGCGGAACTGCTTTCCATCGACGACTACATTGTCGCGATTAACAATCTTGAAAATAAGAAGGCCGCTGTGGAAAAAGACCTTGCCTCAGATCGCGAACGCACGGAAAACAGGATTCGCGCAGAATACCAAAAACGAATCGACGATGTCACAACGCAGATAACGCAGGACAACGATGGCTTCCTTTCGCCGTCTGCGCTGAAGGGTGAAATCATAAACGCTACAAAGCCGCTTGAAGACGAGCGCGATTTGCTGATAGATCCAGTGGCCGAAAACAGCAGGACAAAATTTGCGGATCAGCTTTCAATGATTTCAAACAACCGCGCGACGATAGTAAAGAAAATGCAAGGCGACACTTTCGTTATAGGCGCGGAATCTCTGACCGTAAATATGGACAAGCGTGTTGGTGATCGAAATTCATACTTTACATTGAACATGAATTCAACGGACAGGCATGTCAAGTTCACCCTGAACGACACGATAAATCCAACCGACAAGGAAATGTTCAAAAAAATAAGAGTCGCGCTTGAAGAAACAAAGTCGATCAAAGGCGAGGTGGAATACAAAGTGCGACAAAGCGGCGGTCCAGATTCCGTGTCTTTTGATGTCGTTATTGTTTCGGCAAGGTTGTACGACGGAATCAGCGGCGACACATTCTACAAGAAGACGAATTTCAGCGCGACCGAAGCGGACGGCGGAACAATCAACATGACGGCGCAAAAAACGGGCACGGCAACAAAGCGAAACTCGTCCAGTAACACAAAATCATCTTCAGCAAAAAGTGCGGCTTCCACCAACAACGCAAAAAAATCAGACAACGTTGCGGTTTCTTATGCCAAATCAGATGATTCAAAAACCACAAAAAAATCAAAAAGTCCAAACGAGGAAAAACGTCGCTATTTTGACATTGCCCTTGACGGAACATTTTGGATTGAAAATTATGAACAATATGATTCATATTACGATGAATGGAATAACTACTCCACTCCAAATGGCGATTTTACTTTTTCCTTTCCAATTCCATTTGGAGTGTGTACAAGGCGAAATGCAATTATTGAGCCTATACGTTTGAATGTTGGAATCCGCGGATTTTATGGTCAAGCTCTTGGCATTGGATATTGTGGAAAAAAAATTGACTTTATCGTATATATTGCAAGCGTCGGACTCAGCAACTATTGGTGGGACATCAGTCTATCCTTTCTGGACTTAAAGCTTGCGATAAAAATCGCGAAACATTTCAATCTTGAACTTACTGCAAGACCACTAAATTTGACTTATGTCTATTCACCAGATTTTTCACTTGGAATTTCTATTCCTTTGAGATTTTAATTTTTCGTCTGCGAGGAAGAAAAAAATGAAAAAGAAAATTTTAACTTTGCTTTTTATAGCCATGGTTTTGATGCCTAGCTTCGCACAAAAGTCCGGGGTAGAAATTTCTGCGGCCGTCACGGACGCGGCCGTTGCGATGGCGCGCCAAATAGAGACCGGGAAAATCGCGGCGGTCACGAGGTTCTCCTCGGACACAAAGGAACTTTCCGAGTGGCTCGAAAACGAAACGTTCAGGGCGTTGTCAAAGAACAGCGTGCGGCTTGTAGAACGCAACGGCAACAACATGCGCATTGTTGACTCCGAGCTCAACTTCCAATATTCTGGCGCGGTAAGCGAAGCGACGATCGCGGCCTATGGGCAGAAACTTGGAGCGCGCTACATCATCTACGGAAATTTCGAGCAATTCGGCGGAATAAAGGTCCTTGAATTCCGCATGACGGACGTGGAAAGCTTTGAGGTGCTTGTCGCAAAAACCTACGAGATTTCCGCATCAAAGTTGCTTACGGAACTGCTTGGAAGCGAGGCGGAACTGCTTTCCATCGATGACTACATTGTCGCAATTAACAACCTTGAAAACAAGCGGACTGCGATTGAAAAAGATATGGCTTCTGATTGCGAGCGCACGGAAAACAGAATTCGCGCAGAATACCAGAAAAGAATCGACGATGTCACAACGCAGATAACGCAGGACAACGACGGCTTCCTTTCGCCTTCGGCACTCAAAGTCGAAATTATGAACGCCACAAAGCCACTTGAAGAAGAGCGCGATTTGCTTATAAAACCTGTCGCCGAAAACAGCAGGACAAAATTTGCGGATCAGCTTTCAATGATTTCAAACAACCGCGCGACGATAATAAAAAAATTGCAGAGCGACACTTTTTTGATTGGCGCAGATTCTTTGATTGTAAATATGGACAAGCGGATTGGCGAGCGGAATTCATATTTTACTTTGAATATGAATTCAACAGACAAATACGCGAAATTTTCTCTGAACGACACGATTGAACCTACCGACAAATTGATTTTCAAAAAAATAAGGGTCGCGCTTGAAGAAACAAAGTCGATCAAAGGCGAGGTGGAATACAAGATACGGCAGAGTGGTGGCGCGAACTCAGCCTATTTTGACATTGTTATCGCATCTGCAAGAATATACGACGGAATCAGCGGCGACACATTCTACAAGAAGACGAATTTCAACGCGACCGAAGCGGACGGCGGAACAATCAACATGGCGGCGCAAAAAACGGGCACGGCAAATAGGCAAAATTATTCAAAAAACACAACTTCCTTTTATAAAGAAAGCGAAAAGACTTCGGCTTCAAACAAAGGCTCGTATTCCGCTTCGCCTTCTTCTTCGTCAGACGGCAACACGTCCGCAACGCAAAATCCTGGCGCGACAAATGTGAAAAGCGAACGCATTTCAAAAATCAGACTTGCAAAAAATGAAAACTACAACAATCATACCATGCTTCTTTGGCTTGCGAACAAAAGGCACAAATTCAAAGCGGGTGACAAAATCAAATTCATCATCAAAGGGAAAACATCTGATCCCGTCACCGTTCGCGAAAAAAAATTGGGCGCTGCAATCATTGACACCACGGAAACCGCCACCCCAAAATATTGGGGAGCGATTTCTGCTTACATAAATACCGAAGACAACATGACGCTTGCGCAGAACGAAGAATTCGAGGCGGTATTCAATTTTAAATTGACCGGCACGCCTTCTAGCACAAGCGCGGATGCCCGAAAACTTGAATTGTATGTCGGAGGAAAAAACGACACGCAAAGCAAAACTATTACCATCGACGTTACTGAATTCACCGTGGAATATTAGAACGGTTGGATGACGGTTGGCGCGAATTTGCAAAAAGATATCTACGCTCGGCAAAAACAACGCGACTCTTGCGCGAAATTTTGTCAGTGTGAATCAAATTCACAATATGGAGAATATTATGAAAAAAGCTTTCAAACTTTTTATGTTGATTTTGATTGGAATGGTGTTCGCATTTAACTTTGCGTCGTGTGACGACATCTCTTTTACATACCGCAGACATCAAGACAAGGACAAAGACGGCTATCAAAAAAGCAAATATATAAGCAATGGGAATGGCACGGGAACTGCCACTCTTGTAAGCAATGGCCAATATTGGGACGAACTTAATATTCCTATGTACGACTTGTTGGGCGATGTCAGTTCTTATGATGTTGCAGGAATTTTTGTTACGTTTGAAAGCGGAAACTATAATGCGGGAGTTGGCTATAATTCATCGCAATTGAAATGGGATTATGACAAGGGCGATTATACTTGGTGGAACAAACAAGAACTGACGTATGGTTATTCCCAAACTTTTTACGATGTTAGTTTTGCATATAGTGGCGACAATGAATATATTTTTAAATTTTACATATCTACTGGAACGGCGGGCGACACGGCAACAATAACTTGGAGCGTTGTAACTCATGCAAAATTGAATGCTGGAGACATCTTTGTGGACCAAGATGAAGATATGTATCTAAAAGTAAAGTCTAACGGCAATATTGACTTTTACGAATGGAATGAAGACACATATTCATATGAATTAACCCTCTCAAACGGATATTACAACATTGAAAATTCAGTGATAACGATTACTTATTCCTACTATGACGGAAATTATCATACAGATACTTTTACAGGAAACTTTGACGGTACCATGATGACATTTTTCGATGATGATGGTTACCTCTACTGGACATTAACAAAAGTCACCTCAGTACCAAGAATTTTGAAAACAGCGACTGATTTTTCAACAATCACGCTTGAAAACAATTTTCCTTACAACAACCACGCAATGATTGAATGGATTGCAAGCGACAATAAGTATAAGCTGAACGCCGGACAGAGAATTAAGTTCACCATAAGCGGATTTACAGATGATGTCATTACTGTCAGCAAAAAAAATTTCACTGCTGCCCTTGTTGATACCACGTCATACACTAATGGATGGATAGAGCTTTCAGATTATGTAAACGCCCAATATGGCACAATGCTTGATTATTCCAGTTATTTTGAAGCGGTGTTCATTATTGAACTAACAAGCATGCCTTCCAACACAAGCGCGGAAGCCTGCAAATTTGAATTGTCCGTCGGAGATTTATACGACACGCAAGACGACATTACTATTTATGTCAGTGCTTTTGAGGTGGAATTGCTGGAATAATAATTTTGATAAAAATGCACGATTTGAAATTTTCGGAAGCGAGAATGCCGCTTTTTTTGCGGCAGATTTTCAGAAAAATCGGTCGCGCATTGGTTTTCAAATTTTGGCAGAAGCGAAACGACACAATGCAATCTTAATTATTGCATCCATGTGTTGCGCGGAGTTTTTCCCCAAAGCCAAAAATTTAAAAAAGTTCAATCAACACCCCCGACGCATCTGCAACGAAGTTTCCAGCGGAGTGTCGGGGTTTGAAATCCTTCGCACGAATCAAGGCGCACCTTGATTTTTGCAAATTTCAACTCAAAAATAGCGCAGAAATAGTACGAATACATCTGCACGAGCGACCCGTTCGGCTGCGGGCTGCCGCGATATACTTTCATTAATTTTCAACATCGCAGGAAACATCAGTTTCCGAGAATGTTGAAAACGCGAGTTCGCAATGAAATGAGAAATCGCAGTTAATATGCGAGTTTTTAGCGAAGCAAAAACTCGGCATTAAAATCAGCAACGCCATTTTAGTTGCTGATTTTAATTGTCCGTCAAACTTGCCTGGAAAATTCCGCCGCGAGCGAAAAAATTGATGACAAAAGCCGCAAAGTGTATTATAATGCTAGGGCATGGAAAGCGCAGTCGGGGCAGGATGCGGAAGTGCGCGCGTTCCTGAAATTCCTTGCCACAAGAAAAGCAGAAAGCAAGCTCACAGGGGAAATTATGGAAGCAGTATTGCAAGCACGGCGGAACGAGCCGTGGAGAAAAGAGTTCATGCACGCGCGTGAATTGCGAGAGCGCGGACGAAAAGAAGGTTACGAAGAGGGCTATGAAGAAGGCCTTGCAATCGCGCAGGCGCAGCTGGAAAAAGAGCGCGAAAGAATCGAAGAATTGGAAGCGCGCATCGCCGAACTGGAACGGCGGCAAAATTAAACCATAACACGAAATCGGGAGTCATTCATGAAACACATTTTTCTTTCAATCGCATTGCTTTTGGCTGGCGCGGCGGTGTTCGCACAAAGCGTTTCTTTTTCTTCCGCCGACCTTGACAAGAATAAAATCACGGACGAAATTTTTTCCGCCGCCGATGTCACGGTCGTGAATGTGTGGGGAACATTCTGTCCGCCATGCATTCGGGAAATGCCCGAACTCGCCGAATGGCAAAAATCCATGCCGAAGAATGCGCAAATTATCGGAATCGTGTGCGACGTGAATTCCACCGACGACGCGAAAGGCATTTCAAACGCAAAGGCAATTCTCAAAAAAACCGGCGCGACTTTTCCGAATGTCATCGCGAATCAAAGCCTTGCGCAATTTTTGAACGGAATTCAATTCGTTCCCACGACTTTTCTTGTTGACAAAAACGGCAACATCGTCGGCGATATGATTGTGGGCGCGCAAGTGGCGAAATACAAAAAGGCGGTCGAGGACTATCTTGCGAAAAAATGAAAATATGACAAATGCAGAAAACAAGTCGCAAAGCGAATTTGGATTGCCCTCGAAAGACAAGTGGCAAAGTTGCTTTTCGAAATTGCTTCAAAAAAATTTTTTCAAAATCTCGCTTTTGATCATTGCGACGGCGTTCATCGCAATTGGAATTTCGCGCGGTGAAAATACGCTCGTCCTCCAAAAAGCCGTGCGAATCTGCATGGAATGCATCGGGCTGGGATAGGTTTCAATTCCAAATTGCGCACGAATAAAAAATAATGTCGATGTTTTCCAAAATCGTTTCAAAAATAAAATTGCCTCCTGTAAAACGAAAACTCATCCAAATTGCGGCGTTCGGCTTTTGCAATCCGCAAGTGCAAAATTTTTTTTCCGGAAAAATTTATACGGGAAAATGGAAAACTTTTTGCGCTCCGGGGTTGAACTGCTATTCTTGCCCCGCCGCAATTTTTTCCTGCCCAATCGGAGCGATGCAGGCAGTAGGCGGCTCACTTGATTTTTCATTCAGCTTTTATGCCGTGGGAATCGTTCTCGCAATCGGCGTTTTGCTCGGCCGCACCGTGTGCGCGTTCTTGTGCCCGTTCGGATTGTTGCAAGAAATAATCCACAAAATTCCATCGCCAAAATTCAAGTTGCCGCGATTTCTTTGCTACATAAAATACATCGCGCTCCTTTTTTTCGTTTTGATTTTGCCGACTACCAGCTCGCAAATCACAGGAATCGGCGATCCAACATTTTGCAAATACATCTGCCCAGCCGGAACTTTTGAAGGTGGACTTCCGCTCGTCGCGGCGCGTCAAGAATTGCGCGGCGTTTTGGGCGGCTTGTTTTTCCTGAAACTCGGCATTTTGATTTTCACGCTTGCGGCATGCGTTTTCATCAATAGATTTTTTTGCAAAACGCTTTGTCCGCTCGGCGCAATTTACGGCATTTTGAACAAGGCAAGTTTCCGCCGCCTAAAAATAAATCACGCCACTTGCACACGTTGCGGAGCATGCGAATCCGCCTGCCCGATGGACGTGAATCCCGTCGCCAACGCCCGCGCCGCTGAATGCATTCTTTGCGGCAAATGCACCGAAATCTGCCCGCACGATTCAATAAAAATTTGTTTTCGTAATAAATGTTGACGACAAAAAACACTTGCGCTTTTTGCAAAATGATGTTATTTTAAATACAACCACATATAGAGAGGTATCAAAATGGCTACATTGAGCATCAGACTCGACAACAAGACAAAGGACGATTTCGCGAAATTCTGTGACACGGTGGGAATGTCCGTGTCCACGCTTTTTTCGGTGTTCGCAAAGACGGTCGTGCGCGAGCAGAAAATTCCGTTCGAAATCTCGGCGAAAAACGACGCGGCGGACGACGACGGCTTTTACAGCGAGGCGAACCAGCGGTATCTGGAAAAAATGGTCGCGCTTGACCGCGAAGGCAAGTTGCACTACGTGACGAAGACCATGGAAGAACTGGAGGCAATGGCGCGATGAGCAACATTACATTCGTCGGCACCGGCTGGGACGATTACGTGTACTGGCAGACGCAGGACAAAAAGACTCTCAAGAAAATCAACAAGTTGCTCGCCGACATCGAGCGCAACGGCAATGACGGGCTTGGACATCCCGAGCCGCTGAAAGGAAACCTCACGACATGGTACAGCCGCGCCATCGACGAAAAGAACCGTCTCGTCTATAAAGTCGAAGACGGAAGCATCCATATCTTGCAATGCCGCAACCACTACGACGACAAATAAGCGCGCGAACTTTCGTGTTCTTTATTTGCACCGCGGAGTTCCGTCAATGAACACGCGCAAAATTTTGCAACACTGTCAATAACTTTGCAACACTTTACATTCCGCGAATTTTTTGATATAATTTTCCTATGCAAATAATTCCCGTTGCGAGCGGAAAAGGCGGCGTAGGAAAAAGCCTTCTTTCCGCAAACTTGGCTGTCGCGCTTTCTCAGGCTGGAAAAAGAGTCGTGCTCGCCGACTTGGATTTGGGCGCGTCAAACTTGCATCTCGTTCTTGGGCAACCCTCTCCGAAAAACGGACTTGGCACTTGGCTCATGGAAGGCGGGAATTTTTCCGACGTCATCGCTCCCACCGAATATGAAAATCTCAAGTTCATCGCGGGCGACAGCGAGATTCCAGGCCTCACCGCGCTCAAAGCCCCGCAACGAACGAGGCTCGTAAAAAATTTCAAAGCAATCGACGCGGACTATCTCATCATCGACTTGGGCGCGGGAACGCACCAAATAATTTTGGATTTGTTCCTGCTTTCGCCGCAAGGAATCGTCGTGAGCGCGCCAGCGACGACCGCCATTTTGAACGGATATTTGTTTTTGAAGAACACAGTTTTCAGACTTTTGAATTCAAGTTTCAGACCGGGAAGCGCGGCGGCAAAATGGTTTTCCTCGCTCAAAAAAGATTCGTCGCAATTGCAGCAGCTCTACATTCCGAAAATGCTCGCAGAAATCGCGGCGATCGATCCAAAGAGCGCGGCGGCGTTTGACAAAAACTTGCGCATCTTCCGCCCTCGCCTCGTTATGAACATGCTCGAAGATCCGAAAGACGCGGACCGCGCGCTGCGAATCCGCCGTTCTTGCAAAGAATATTTGAACGTGGAAATCGAACATCTCGGCGTAATGTACCGCGACTCCCTCGAGGACAAGGCTTTGGCTTCGCGCCTGCCAATCGTCGTCTACAAGCCGCAAAGCATTCTTTCCCAGGCAATCTATCGCATCGCTGAAAAAATTCTCGCAAGCGACACTTTGGAATTCGGCGGAGAATTCGAGCCACCCGCAGACAGCGCGAACAATTCGTTTGAAATAATGTCGGAAGAAGCGTCGGAAGATTACGAAGCGAAAATGGCGGGCATCCAGGATTTGCTCGGAAGCGGCGCGCTTTCCACAGGCGAGTTAATCGAAACGATAAAAACTCAGGCCTACGAATTGACGCAATTGAAAAAGGAAAACACGCTTTTAAAATCGAAACTCGTAAAAGTTGCGGGACTCGGCTTTAAAATTTAAAAGGATTTCAAAAGGTTTTCAAAATGAATTTGCTTTATATAAATTATCCTTCTTGGATCAAGCCTGAAATTTTTCCCGGCGTTCCGTTCTTGGGAATTTTGCGTTGGTACGGGCTGATGTACGTCTTCGCGTTCGGCACGGCGTATTTCGTGCTCAAAAAAATTTTCAAAGAAGGCGCGTTGAATTCCAATTCCTCCAATTCCATCGAACAAAAAACCACCGAAGACGATTTGTCGAGCTTTATCATCACTGGAATAATTTTCCTTTTGATTGGCGCGAGAATTTTTTCCACGCTCGTCTACGACACTTCCGGAAAATATTTCGAAAAGCCGTACCTGATTTTTTGGCCGTTCGACGGCGGCCGCTTCACGGGTCTTGCGGGAATGTCGTATCACGGCGGCGTAATCGGCGGCACTCTCGGAATGCTCGTTTGGTGCAAAACGCACAAGCGGCCTTTTCTCAAATGGGCGGACGCGATGTGCACGGCGATTCCGCTCGGCTACACTTTCGGAAGACTCGGAAATTTTTTGAACGGCGAACTTTACGGGCGAATCACGAAAATGCCATGGGGAATGATTTTTCCGTATGCGGAAAAATTCTCCGCTTCACTCGAATGGGTGAAAAATTTCGCGAATGAAATCGGAATGAAAATTCCCGAAGCGGGCCTTGTGAACTTGCCGCGACATCCGAGCCAATTGTACGAAGCGTTTTTTGAAGGAATCGTGCTTTTTTTGATTCTGTGGGCGTTCCACAAAAAAAAGCCCTTCGACGGATTTTCGTCCGCGCTTTACCTTGTGGGCTACGGCACGTTCAGATTTTTCCTCGAATATTTTCGAATGCCGGACGCGGACTTGGGATTCCGAATCGCGCACGACAAGGCGGCCTCGATTTCGCAAAACACTTCGCTTTTGAACATTTCCACAGGGCAAGTGCTTTGCCTCATAATGATTGCAGGCGGCGCACTCTACGGAGCGGCCGCGTGGATTTGGGGCAAGAGGCGACGCGAAGGGCGGTAGGTAAAATCACGGCAGACGATTCCCACTTCATTTTGCGAGATGATAACTTGCAGTCGATATTGTCCGCGAAAAATATTTTCGATGCTTTTTTGGCGAGATACGACGGCGGATTTTTTGTCCACCCGTTGCTTTGTCGGCTTTTGCATTTTGCCGTAACGCATTCCGCGGATTATGAAAAACAGGCTTTTGAAATATTGGACTTCGGCATAAAGCACAATCGTGCCATTTCAAAACGGCTGCGCTGTGACAGCATCCTGCAAAATGGCGACTTGCTCCACAACAATAAAATTGTCGGGCGCGCGCTCGTGTTTCGCGCCACAGAAGCACTTGACGGCACGGACACCTTATTTGCGAAGCTGGACGAATTAAACAGCAGCGTCCAATCCATTCGGACAAAACAGTCGTACCTTGCCGGCGGCTATTCGGGTCTATCGGTGCGGCTTGCGGACGGCGTGATTGAAAAGGAGCGGACGTTCAACGAATGCGAATACACTTTTTTAAAACGCCTGGCAGAAAACGGCTATGCAAAATCGCCCAGATATTTGGGCGCGAAAAAGGGCAAAGATTTGTTCACTTATATCAAAGGCAAAACAATCGCGTACACGCATGAAATGAGCGAAGTCGCTATCGTAGAAATGACCAACGAATTGAAGGCTATCAACACCATTTCAAAAAAATATCTCGGAAGCAACGTGTACGTCCACGGCGATTTGGGCGCGCAAAATGTTGTTTTCAGCGATTCCAAAATCGCGGGCATAATCGATTGGGACAACACGTTCATCGGGGAAGAATACGACGACTTCATCTATGTGTTTTGGACGTGGGCCAATGTCGGCAACTTGCAACGCAATGACGAAAGAATGTTCGGGCTATTAAAAATCATGATAGACACGTATCAGCCCGACAACAAATTCCTGAGCAATTTCCCCGATAAAATCTGGCAGAGAATGGAACACAAGCTCACGTCCACGCCCGTCGGCTCGAAAACCTACGGCCGCATTTTTGACTGGGTGAAATGGAGCCAGCAATGGGTGGAAAAATACAGCAACCGCATCTCGCATGAAATCGGCTAACGATGGCGGACGCATTGCTCGTCATTGTCTCACTGCAATTCTTTTAAGGAACACTTTTTCCAGCAACAGGGACAGCGCAAAATGCGCGACCATTCCCAGCCCGAACATGACTATAATCGTGTCCATCGTGAAAGCAATCGCGTCCGTCAGATAAAGCACGAAGAAAATCCCATAATACACGATGTTAATCACGAGCGAGTTGATCGCATTGTACGCCGTCTTTCCCAAGCCGACAAAAATATTATCGATAATCGCGCCGCCGATGTAGGCGACATAGAACGGCACGAGCTTGATGACAATGGCAAAAATTGCGCCTGCGTTTGGCAGGTTCTCGGCATAGCGGAAAAACGGCGTCCACAAAGGAACCGTCACCGCCCAAACGGCGACAACTGCGGCGGCGATAAAATAGTAGTTGCCCTGTCGCAGCCTCGCATAGCCGTCCTTGCAGTCCCGCCTTATGACTTCCGCCAGCGCGGAGACCGGAATCAGCAGCCAGCCCCAAATAAAATTGTTCGCAACCCAATAGTTGCCCTGCTCGGAAACCATATTGACCATCTTGCATATCATCACGGCATAGATGAAATTATCGATGAATTGCTGCATACCTGAAAAAAATCCGACCTTGCCCCATTCCTTGAGCACAGGAATGTCGGATTTATGAAACCGGCAGGGCTTCGTCAGTCCTTGCGCGTACAGCATGACAAAACTCGCCGCGGCAAGCAGCGCGTTCACCACAATATTTGACATCGCAATGCCGTACACACCGAAATTCGGTATCAGCGCGAAATCCGCGATTATGGAAAGCACGGTATGTATCGCCAGGAAAACATAAACATTCCTGTCCTTTCCGACCACGACAAAGACGACGCTCACAAAGCGGAC
>JAAVAP010000020.1 GCA_014804005.1 Treponema sp.
TTAATAGTCTATTACGTAGGTTTTTAACAGTCCATAACGGAGGTTTTCAATCATTGAAAATCGCATGTTTTGCGTTCCATAAAGCACTCTGCCAATGATTGATTTTCTTGCTTCGTAAGATACCTTGATTTTAGATTATAATTGCGATACCAAAGTTTGCGCCCACTTTACTTTTTCCTTGACTTGCGCTATACTTTTTAAAAATCAATTTTGTGCGGGGAATGAAAAATGGGGCCGACACTTATTCAGCGATATTCAAGCTATTTTGAGGCAATCAAAAGCAATTCCATGGCAGCGGCGAAAATCGACGAAAGCAATATTTATCAAGAAGCGAATTTGAAAAACCGCCAAATCATGTGGGATATGATTGGAGAGTACGCGCTCAAAGGCTCGGGTCTTGGCAACGTGGAAAATTTCCGCGAATTTTTCAAGCAAGTAAATGAAGGAAAACGCGGGCTTATTTTGAGCGAGCATTACACGAATTTGGATTTGCCGGAAACGATTTATTTTTTGGAAAAAAACGGCGAAAAATGGGCGGAAGAATTTTCAAAGAAAATCGTCGCCATCGCGGGAATGAAACTCAACGAATCCGATCCGACCGTGCGCGCTTTCACCGAGGCGTTCACGCGCATCGTGATTTATCCGACTCGTTCGCTCAACAAAGTTGAAAGCAAAGAAGAAATTTCCGAGGAAGAAAAAAAGGCCGAAGAAATGAAGGCGCGGAAAATCAACCTCGCGGCGATGCGTACGATGGACGAATGCAAAAAGCGCGGCGAAGTGATTTTGGTTTATCCGGCAGGAACGCGCTACCGCGAAGGCAAGCCCGAAACGAAACGCGGCTTGCGCGAAATCGACAGCTACTTGCGGCTTTTCGACATAATGATTTTGGTTTCGATAAACGGAAATTGCCTTCGCATAAATCCCGCAAATCCCGACAACATGCTTTTTGACACGCTCGAAAAAGACATCGTTTTGCATACGGCAAGCCCCGTCATAAATTGCAAAGAATTCCGCAACGGCGTTTTGAACGCGCTTCCGCCCGAAACGGAAGACCCGAAGCAAAAGACCGTGGATCGTGTGATGGAATTGCTGGAAAAGCAGCACGACGAAGTAGAGCCAAAGCGACTTGAAATGCTGAAAAATTCCTGAAGCCATTTTATTGCAAGGCGAATCCTTGCGGACAAAATCCGCAAAGGTTGCAAATCCGATTCGGGATTGTAACGCGCTTTCCTAGAGCAACTGCCTTTCCAGCTCGTCAACGATTTGCGAGAATTTGTCCAGCGCGGATTGAATCGGCTCCGCGCTTTCCATGTCCACGCCCGCCACTTTCAGCGACTCAATCGGATAACGCGAGCCTCCTGATTTCAAGAACGCAAAATAATCGTCGCGCTCGGTTTTGCCGCCCGAGCAAACTCTTTCCGCCAAAGCCAACGCCGCGCTGATTCCCGTGGCGTATTTGTAGACGTAGAACGCGGAATAAAAATGCGGAATGCGCAGGCCTTCCATGTCGCTCGAATCTTCAAAATGCATTTCAGGGCCGAAATATTGTTCAAGCAATTCGCGGTAAGTTTTTCGCAAAACTGGCGCGGTGAGCGGCGTGCCGCCTTCGACAAGCTCGTGGCATTTCAGCTCGTATTCGGCGAACATCGTCTGGCGGTGAAGCGTCGCCAAAATGTCGGAAGCGCGCATCGCCAAAAGATAATTTTTCATCGCAGAATCATTCGCGTTTTTGAGCAAGTGGCGGAAAATCAATTCCTCATTGAACGTGGACGCCACTTCCGCTTCGAAAATCGTGTAGTTGTATTGCATGAACGGATTCGACTTCGCGCTGTAATATGAATGCATCGAATGTCCGCCTTCGTGCGCGATCGTAAAGACATCGCGTATAATCGAATCCTTGTAATTCAGCAGAATGTACGGATAGCTCGTGTACGCGCCCGAAGAGAACGCGCCGCTTCGTTTGCCTTGGTTTTCGTAGCGATCCACCCAGCCGCCTTTTAGCCCCGCACAAAGCGTGTCCGTGTATTCGCTTCCGAGCGGCGCGAGGGCTTCGCGGCAAATTTCCACGGCCTCGTCGTAAGAAGTTTTCGTCTGAACGTCCTTCACAAGCGGAACGTAAACGTCGTAATGGCGAAGTTCCTCCACGCCCAAAACGCGCTTTCGGATTGAATAATATTTGTGAAGCGCGGGAAAATTCTTGTGGACTGTTTCAATCAAATTCAGATAGACATTTTCAGGAACCTTGTTTCCGAACAAAGCCGCGTTCAAACTTGACTTGTAGCCGCGAGCGCGCGATTCGAAAACGTCCTGATTGACACTGCCAGCGTACAGATTCGCAAGCGTGTTTTGATGCTGCTCGAAAACGCCGTAGAATTGCTTGTAAGTTTTTTCGCGAACGGCGCGGTCGGGATTTTCCAAAAATTCTGTCCAAGTCGTCTGAGTGAGCGGCAATTTTTTTCCATCCACTTCGACGCTTCCGAACAAATTGTTCAAGTCAACGTTTTCCATCACGCTGAAAGTCTTGTACGCGGTCAAAGCGGCTTCGCCTTGAAGCGCGAGAATGCGCTCTTCCTTTTCGCTCAAAATGTGCTCGCGCGCGTGAAGCAATTTTTGTATGAAAATTTTGTAGTCGGAAAAATCATCGCGCTCAATCCACGCAGAAATTTTTTCCTGCGGAATCGCCGCCAATTCCGAATCGAAAAAGCTCGTTTGCGCCGAAGCCTTCGTGCTCGCCATGTTCGCGCGACCTTCCATGTCCGCGGCGCGTTCGTCGGACTCGTCGGCGTTGTGCATTAGGCTCGCGTAGTTGTCCACAAGTTCCACATTTTTCCAAAGTGCCTCATACGCCTTGAGAGCCGCAAGCAGAGTCTCCGCGCACTCGCCGAGCCTTCCCTGAAATTGCGCCACAGCATCCGCGTCGCGCTCAATTTGCGAAAGCGCGGTTTCCCAATCAGAATCATTTTTAAAAAGCGTGGACAAATCCCACTTGTCGCTTTGCGGAATTTCACTTCGCAAAGGAATTTTTTCGTCTTTCATAATGAAAATATACTATCATAAAACCTTGTAGGTTTCAACAGAATTTGCTATAATGTCGAAACACGATGAACGGAATTTTTTCGAAGAAATTTCGTTTTGACGAAGAGTCCGCGTTGAAACAATGCGTGAATTTTTATTTTGGATTTTCGCGCTTTGCCGCAAAATTCGAAAATACGGAGAATGAATTTTATGAATTTCAAACGACGATTTTTTTTCATTGCCGCAATTTTTTTGTGCGTGATTTCGCTGGAATCTTGTCGCCGTTCAATCGGCTATTCGATTTTGCTTTGGGACATTCCCGAAAAAAATCTTCAAGACGGACAAATCGTAAAAGTTCATTTTAAATCGAATATCGGGCATGTCTACATAATCGCACTTCCCGGCACAAACGAAAATTACGAAGTCCCAATTTGGCAGCTTACGAATCCGCAGCCGAAAAAAAAGGCTGAGACCGACGCGACGCGCTACAAGGAATTCCAGCATCAATACGCGCGAATCAAAATCGACGGGCTTCCTGTTCGCGCCGAAGCGGTGAACACTTCCAAGCAAGTCTATCGTTTACATAAAAATGAAACTGTGAAAATTCTTTACAAGGGGCGCGGGCAGGACGTAATCATGACGGACGGCTCAAAGCTTGAGGGTGAATGGCTTTGCGTTCTCACTGACGGCGGCACTGAAGGTTGGTGCTTTTCTCACAACCTCGCGCTTTTTACGACTGGAGCGGGGGGAGAAATTGTTTCGGGCGAAATTGTGGAAAATAATTCGGAAGAAGAAGACGCTCTTTTAAACCAAGTGCTTGATGCGAAATGGTATCCCGAAAGCTACACGCAGATGCTCGCCGAAAATATAATCGACTTGCAGACAATCAAGGCGAATGCCGCTTTTGATCCGGGCGCGCAAAGCGGAACGATTTCAATCAACGTGAACGATAGAATTCGCAGCGCGAAATTCGATGGCGTGAAAAAAATCAGCGACAAATTCTACGACTTCACCGGAACGCCGTTTCAAATGATCGTGAACAATGCGGACAAAATCGTCGTGAATTATACGGGAACTGAAAACAAGCCCGAATCGTATACATTCGTAACGATCGACAGCGACTACAATATTCCGCGCCTCATAAAGGCGGAACAAGAACGCCGCTCGAACGAAATGCAAAAACTTTACAATGTCGATTCTTTCACGTCAAAAAATTTCGGCACGTTGACTTTTACGGATTTGGATTCTTTCACTTGGAGCAAATTTTCCGCCCTTGTTCCGAACATAATTTCAAAGCGCTCGCGCGGAAAAGGAAGCGTTTCGATAAAATATTTGATTTCGAAAAATTTGCTTCAAAGATTCGACGGAATGCTCACATTCAATTTTGAAGGCGCGGAAAGCGAAGTGAATTTTTTCTACAAGCATTCGAACAATTCGCTCGAACTCGAAGACGCAAGCGAAGCGACTATAAAAAACAACATCGCGATTTCGCGCGGAAAAAATCCGACTGTCTTGACTTTCGAAAAATAATTTTAAAATTGCAAAAAGGAGAAAAGCCCGAAGGCTTTCGATTTAAAAATGGCGTTCATTCAATTTTCGAAAATTTCTCTCGCATTCGGCGACCGCGACATTCTCAAGGATGTTTCGGTGAATCTGAAAACTGGAACGAAGGCCGCACTCACAGGCGCGAACGGCGCGGGAAAATCCACGCTGATAAAAATTATGGCTGGGCTTGTTGAGCCGGATTCGGGAAAACGAACGGCGCAGAGCGGAGCGAGAATCGCGTATCTTCCGCAATCGGGTCTAACGCATCGCGGCCGCACGCTCAAAGAAGAAGCCGACCTCGCGTTCGATTACGGCTACAAGATTCAAAATCAAATCGAAGAAATCGGCGAAAAACTAAAGCAAATTCCGTCCGAAAATGTGTCGGCGCAAAACGCACTTTTGGAACAACATTCCGCGCTGATGGAAACGCTTGAAAATTCAGGCTGGTATCGCCGCGAATCTTTGGCGGAAAGCGTTTTGCTTGGACTTGGTTTTTCGCGCAACGATTTCGAAAAAATGACCGACGCATTTTCCGGCGGCTGGCAAATGCGAATCGCGCTTGCAAAGGCTTTGATGCAGCAGCCCGACATTTTGCTTTTGGACGAGCCGACGAATTATCTTGACATTGAGGCGCGCGCTTGGCTCGAAGATTTTTTGCAAAAATATTCGGGCGCGTTTTTGCTCGTAAGCCATGACAGATATTTTCTTGACGTTACGATAAATGAAGTGTACGAGCTTTTCAATGGCGAGCTGAAATGTTATCCAGGAAATTTTTCGCATTACGAAAAAGTGCGCGAGCTTGAATTGCAAACTTTGATTGCCGCTTACAAAAAGCAGCAGGAAGAAATCGAGCATTTGCAATCGTTCGTGGACAGATTCAGATACAAGGCGACGAAGGCTGTTCAAGCGCAGGAGCGGCAAAAGCAGCTCGACAAAATTGTGCGCATTGAAATTCCTGAATCGCTCAAAAAAATTCATTTTAAATTTCCAGCGGCTCCTCATTCTGGCCGTCTCGTTTTGCAATTGGATTCAGTTACAAAATCTTATGACGGAAAAACGAACGTGCTTTCCAATCTCGATTTGACAATAGAAAACGGCGAGCGAGTTGTGGCGGTCGGAAAAAACGGCGCGGGAAAATCCACGTTGCTCAGAATCATTTCCGAACAAGACAAAAATTTTTCTGGAACGATGACGCTTGGAACTGGCGTGCAAATCGGATATTTCAGCCAAGACAGCGCGGAAACAATTTGCGGCGCAGAAACTGTTTTGCAATACATCGAAAATTCTTGTCCGCTCGAACTCGTGCCAAAAGCGCGCGACATGCTCGGCGCGTTTTTGTTTCGTGGCGACGACGTTTTTAAAAGCCTTGACGTTTTGAGCGGTGGCGAAAAAAGCAGAATCTCTCTTTTGAAATTATTGTTGCGCCCCGTGAATTTTCTCGTGCTCGACGAGCCGACAAACCATTTGGACATGCATTCGAAAGACGTGTTGCTCGACGCGCTCAAAGATTTTGGCGGCACGGTGATTTTCGTGAGCCACGATCACGCGTTCATTCAAAATCTTGCGACGCGCGTAATTGAACTTTCGCCGGGACATTGCAGGAATTTTGTGGGCGACTACGAATATTATTTGGGCAGAATCGAAGACGAAAAAAATGGAACTGTCGGTCATTTCAGTTTTGGAACACAATCAGCAGAAAAAAAATCAGGGAAAATTCCAGTTTCAAATTCCGCCGCGAACGAAGGCGCAAAGCAAAAATCCGCAGGCGCGATAAAATGGGAAGAAGAAAAACGCCGCGCATCCGAGCGGCGCAAAATCGAACGGCAAGTGGAAAAATTGGAAGCGCAAATTGCCGCCAAAGAAAACGAAAAAAAATCGCTCGAAGAAAAATTGGCAGAACCTGAAATTTATTCCAACGGCGAAAGGGCGAAAGAAGTGCAACGCAAAATCGCCGCGCTTGCCGAAGAACTGGAAAGCCTCAATGCGGAATGGGAATCGGCGGCGGAAATGTTGGGATAAAAAATGCCGCAAACTCGTCTTTCACGCCAAGCCTTTGCATAACCGAAGTGTATCAATCATGTGTCCTCATTCTCCTGCCTATCTCAAAGTCAATGTAGGCTTTCAGTTCCTTTTCTAGCTCCGTTTTCAGGTCGTTCTGCGGCGCGTCAAGTGCGAAAAGTTCTGCGGGCTGAATGCGGAAATACTCGATAATTCGGTTCAAGTTGTCTGCTCCAAGCCAATTCTGCTTTGTCTCTGTCTTTGCGATGGTCTCCTTGCTCACGCCGATTGCCTCAGCCAACTGCTCCTGATTTATGCCGCGCGAAGCCCGAAGCCGCTTTAAATTCTTTGCGAGTGCGTCCCGAATATCCTTCATAGCAAAAAGAATACGTCAAAAAATCTGTTTTTTGGATGTAATTTAACTTTAATAATTGTACTTATACTTTACTTTAAAATGAATTTTTAGTACAATTATTAAAGTTAAACGGTAGTTTTACAGTATTTATTCTTCATCCAAATAGGAGAGACAAATGATTTTTAAGACAGATTTTAAGCTAAAGACAACGATCATTGCGATTTTTGCGCTGACCATCTTTTTTGCCTGTGACGGTAATTCGCCCGATGACGGAACGAAAGCCACCGCCATAAAACCGGTGCCCGTGCTTTCCGTTATGACTCCCGGCGAAATGGAGATAACGTCAAAAGAAGATTGGGTGAAGGGCGCGTCTCTGTCGCTTTCGGGAGCGGCGGACGAAGGGTGGGATTTCAGTGCCGTGACGGCAAGCATCCGGGGGCGGGGAAACTCAACGTGGGCGCAGCCCAAAAAGCCGTATGCCCTCAAGCTCGACAAAAAGCGGGGGATTATGGGAATGCCAGAACACAAGCGGTGGGTTCTGATTGCAAATTATCTCGACAATTCTTTCATGCGGAACTGCATGGCGTTTTATCTGAGCCGTCAGCTTGAGGCGGACTATACCGTGCGCGGCGAATTCGTCATGCTGAACTTGAACGGGGCAGACAAAGGGCTGTACTGGCTGGGCGAGGCAATCAAGCCGGACAAGAATCGCGTGGACATCGATGAAGACGAGGATTTTCTGCTTGAGCTTGACGTATATTACGATGAGGCATGGAAATTCAGGTCAGCGGTAAAGCAACTTCCCTATATGATAAAGAATGACGATGCCATGACGGACGGGCGGCTGGAGACCTTGCAAGAGAAAATAACCGTGCTTGAGCAGGCATTGTATCCTGCGGACGGCGGTGCGCCCGACGAGTCGTATCTGCGGATGCTTGACATAGATTCTTGGGTGAAATTCTATCTCGTGAATGAACTTATGAGCAACGGCGAGCTGGGACATCCCAAAAGTTGCTATCTGACGTTCACCACGGCTGATTCGCTGCTGAAAGCAGGCCCTGTCTGGGACTTTGACTGGGCATCGCTCTCACAGACAGGGTGTACGCTTACGAATACATTGTATTACGACGCGCTGTTCAAGTCTCCGACTTTCAGAGCGCGGCTGAAAGAAATTTGGGATGAATGTTGCGGAAATATCAACATAGCAGGGGAAATCAAACGCCTTCGGGACACGATAGATGAGGCGCAGCTGGCAGACGCGGCAATCTGGGGAACGCACCTTGACCCGTCCGGCATTCCGCGCGACAGCTTTGACGCGTATGTTGATTTTCTGCAAGAAACGCTGTGCAAGAAATACGCTGCCGTAGACCGCATGATACAGCAGTTGTAAGACTCTTTTGTATCGACATTTTTTTGAAAAAAAGTAATCAACCAAAGCAAAAAACAGTTATAGTTATAGTTATAGTTATAGCAATATCCATTATACACAAGCAATCGCAAGCGGCGCGAATTTGCATCGCTTGCGATTTTTCACCGCCTAATCTGCCATTTTTTCCACAAAATCCATATTTCGCTTATTTCAGATTTGTAGCAATAGAAGAACACGCCGCGCTTAAGCAGCCCGAACACCGTTATGATTAAAAATTTCTTTAAAAAACTCGTATCATATTTGCATGGGAAATTTAATTTTTTTGAAAAAACTTTTTCGCGAAAAAGCGGATAAAACCGAAAATCAAAGTTTTGACTTGTCGCCTAATTTCGCATTGCGACGTTCGCGGCCGTTTTCCTCGAAATTGAAATTCGCGCGCCGTTCCAAAAACATTTTCAAAACTTCTTTAAAATTTTCAACATCGCAGAAATTCTCGATTTTCAAAAATGATGAAAACAAAATGAAAAAGAAAAGTTCGCATTTGAAAATTCGCGATGAAATGCCGCCAGAAAATGACTTGCCTGAAGAATTGCGCGGCGTAGTTTTTTGCGCCGAAGAAATTGAAGCCGACGATGAAATCCTTCGAGCCGCAAAAAAAGTTTTTGGCATCCAACACCTTATGCCATGGCAGCGGCTTGTAATTGGAAACATTTTGGATGCGGCGGCGGATTTGCAAAGCGACGCGACAAAAAAAATTCGGGAAGAAATTTCGGATACGGATTTTACCGACGTTTTTTGTCTTAGCAAGCAAATCGTGCTTTTGCCGACAGGCGCGGGAAAATCGCTTTGCTTTTTGCTTCCAGCCATTTTGCTTTCAGGTCCGACTTTGATTTTTTATCCGCTTCTCGCGCTGATGTCCGATCAGGCAAGAAGAATCGAAGAGCGCGGAATCGAATGCGTTGTTTTTCGCGGCGGACAAAGCAAAGAAGAACGTGAAGAAAATTTCAGGCGGATAAAAAACGGTGTGAAAATAATTCTTGCGAATCCCGAAGTTTTGCAAAACGAAAATTTGATTTCGAAATTGCGCGAATGCAAAATCTCGCATATCGCAATCGACGAAGCGCATTGCGTCGCGGAATGGGGCGACACTTTTCGTCCGGCGTATTTGACGCTCGGAAAAATAATTCAGGATTTGCGAATCGAACTTGTCACGGCTTTTACCGCAACGGCCTCTCCACAAATTTTGGAACGCATCGGACAAGTGCTTTTTGGCGGAAACGCGCACATAGTCCGCGGCGAAAGCGATCGTCCGAACATTCGCTATTTTGTCGAATATGCATGGGCGAAACAAAAGGCCGCGTGCCGACTTGCCGCCACGGAAAAAAAGCCGATGCTCATTTTTTGCCCGACGCGCGCCACTTCAGAAGACATGGCACGTGAACTTGCCGAATGCCTCGGGCGTGAAAAAGTTCGATTTTATCATGCCGGACTTTCGCGCGAAGAAAAATCCGCCGTGGAAAAATGGTTCTTCCCGAAGGACGACGCGATTCTTTGCTGCACTTGCGCGTTCGGAATGGGCGTGGACAAATCTAACATTCGCACGGTGATTCATCTTGAACCGAGCCCAACGGTCGAAAGTTACGTTCAAGAAACTGGAAGAGCGGGACGCGACAAAAAAATCTCTAAAGCAATTTTGCTTTGGAATTTCGATGACAGTGAAAGGTTGGAAAAATTTCCCAAAGAAAGCCGCGAGCGCGTGATAAAAAATTTCGCCGAAAGCAAAAGTTGCAGACGTCAGGTTTTGCTCGATGCTCTCGGCGGCGAACAGGCGATTTGTGCTGGCTGCGACATTTGCGAAGGCAAAAAGAAAAACGAGAATTTTTCTCCGCCCGAAATTTTCGATGCCAGCGATGCGAATCAAGTTTTTAAATTCATTCAGAAAAATCAAAACTATTATAGCAAAAATGAAGTGATTGAATTTATGAAACGCAAATTCAACGAAAACGACAGAAAAATTTTCGGAATGAATGTTTGGACGACGGGCGACATGGAGACGATATTAGAGCAGTTGCAAAAAGGCGGCGCGATTTACAATGTCGGATCTTTTTCCAATTGCAGGCTCGCCGCCTCAAAGTCAATTAAATTTCCGCGTCCTCAGCACCCGATTCGTCGGACGCACTTTCCGCAGGCTTGGCGGCGACTGGCGCGACGGCTTTGGGCTTCCTAGGCTTGGGCGGCTGTTTTTTATAACGTGCGACGAAAAAAACAAAGTTCAAATAAAGCAGAATCACAATCGTCGTTCCGATTACGACGGGACTTTTTAAAACTTCGCCGACAATTGGCATGACCAAATTTAATTTCATACTTTGATTATCGGAATTTTTGGAATTTATCTTATACTGAGACGAAAAAAATCGGGCAACCCGGATTTGAACCGGGGACCTCTACGTCCCGAACGTAGCGCGCTACCAGCTGCGCTATTGCCCGAAAAAAATACCCATTCCTCTGCTCGCTGTTGCGACCAAACCAGAATGGGTTTTGCGGGAGCGAAGGGGCTCGAACCCTCGATCTCCGGCGTGACAGGCCAGCGCGATAACCAGCTTCGCTACGCCCCCGTAATGTTTTAATTCTATAGAATTTCAAAAATTGTGTCAATAGGAAAGAGCGTTTTTTTATGATTTTTTTTACCATCGCATCTCCTTTTTGACGCAAATTTTCAGCGAAAAAATCCTATCTTAAATTATGAGGAAAAAATGGCAAATTTAAAACCGGATTTGCGCGAACGAGTTTTTTTGCGTGGGCTGAGCTATCCAAGCGAGGAAGAACTTTTGATGCTGATCTTGGGAAGCGGAACGAAGGATTATCCTGTGGAAATTCTCGCGCATAAAATTCGAGACGCGATCGACGCTTCAAACCGCGAAAATTTGATTGAGGAACTTTTGAAAATTTCAGGAATCGGTTTGGGCAAGGCGCTTTCCATCGCGGCAGCCGTGGAATTCGGAAGGCGCAAATCGCAAATGTTCAACATAAGAATCGAATGCGCGACGGACATCATCCCCTACATCGAACATTACGGATTCAAAACGAACGAGCATTTTTTGGTGATTTCACTTTCTGGCTCGCACGAAATCGTGAACAAAAAAGTTGTGGCCGTGGGAAACGCGAACAGCGCGCTTATAAGTCCGCGCGAAATTTTTTTTGAGGCGGCGAAAATGCACGCTTCGGCGATCATCGTGGCGCACAATCATCCGAGCGGAATTTGCGCGCCTTCGGAACTGGACATCGAAACTACGCATCATATCTGCGCGGCCGGAGAAATATTGGGCATTTTGGTTTTGGATCACGTAATTTTGGGACGAGGAAAATATTACAGCTTTTTGGAACACGGACTTTTGAATTCAAATTTTTAGCAGTGAAAAAAATGTCAACTTTCAAAATATCAAATATGCGCCTACAATTTCAACGCCGAGTTTTTGCCAAATTTTACCCTCACCCGCCGCCCACAATTCGCAATTAAATCTTGACCAAATGCGCGTTTTGCGCTATAATCTTTTCATAATTTTTTTGAGGTGAAATATGGTTTCTTTGATTTTTGGAATAATTTTCATTGCGTTCACAGTTTTCAGCATTTTGCCCGCCGCGCCTTTGGCATGGGGAGACAACGTAGTCGAATTCCTGAAAGGATTTTTGCCGGTTCTTTCGGCGTTCATCGGTCTTGTGGCGATTCTCATCGGCATTGCCGACATCAAGGACAAAAAGGAAGCCAAGCGCGAAGAAATTGAAGCCGCAAAAACTTCAAAATAAATTCATTTGCTTTTTTTTGAAAAATATGCTATACTAGAAGCATGGCCAGAGCAAAAAAAACAGATTACAAAGTCAAACAGCAAATTGTATATCCTAGCCAGGGCGTTGGAACAATAACGCAAATTTTTGAAAAAGAATTCAACGGAGAAAACGCCCTTTACTATAAAATCTATCTTGAAGTTTCCGACATGGTTGTAATGGTTCCCGTAAGCCACGCCAAGGATTTGGGAATCCGTCCAATCGTGGATGAAAAAGAAGCGAAAAAAGCTCTGGACATTTTAAGCGAAGATTTCGAGCCAATCACTTCCGACTGGAAATTGCGCTACCAAATGAATTTGGATTTGCTCAAAAAAGGAACAATCTCCGACATAGCGAAAATCGTGCGCTGCCTTTACAACCGAAGCAAAGTCAAGGAACTTCCGATTCAGGAACGGAAACTTTACGACAATGCGAAAAAACTTTTGGAAGACGAGCTTTCAATCGCGCTGGAAAAAGACCTTGAACAAATCGAGGCGCTCATACATGAAAAACTCGAACCGCCGGGAGCCGCGCCCAAAATCAAGCATCAAATAATTCAAGAAGACGATGACGACGATGTTTTTGACATGGAAGATGACGGTTCAAAAAATCGCGCAGCCGATGATGATGACGACGACGATGAAGATGAGGAAGAAGAAGGACAGGAAGAATCTCTAGAACGCCGCGCTGAAGAAGAAGATGAATTTGACGACGAAGAAGACTACGACTGACATCGCAAAGAAAGACTGCGCGAGAGCGGCTTTGGTTCTTTTGGCGGGTGGCTCTTCCACGCGAATGGGCAAATTGGGAAAAAAAGAATTCTTTCCGCTTGACGGCGGAACGGTTCTTTCCTGCGCGGCGGCGGCTTTTCTCAAAACAAATCTTTTTTCCACAGTGGCGGTCGCATATCCTTCCGGTGAATTGGCCGCCACAAAAAAAGCATTTTTCGCACTTTCGGTGAATTCCGATTTTTCGGAATCAGAAAAAATCATTTTCGTGCAGGGCGGAGAAACGCGCCAAGAAAGCGTTTTGCGGGCGTTGCGTTCAATCAAAAAAAATTGCAAGCAAAATGAAATGCCGCAAACAGTTTTGATTCACGACGGGGCGCGTCCGTTCGTTTCCTCCACGCTCGTACGCAAAACTTTGAAGGCGGCTCAAAAATTCGGCGCGGCAGTTCCGGCCCTTGAGCCAATCGAAACGCAAAAAGAAATCGATTCAAAGAAAAAAATCGTGCGCCATTTACAGCGAAAAAATCTTGCCGCCGTCCAAACTCCGCAAGGATTCAAATTCGAAAAAATCTTGCAATTCCACGAGCGCGCAAAAAAAGATTCGCTTGACTGCACGGACGACACGGAGATTTGGGACAATTACGCGGAGCAAAAAACGCGCGTGATTCCCGGTGAAAGCAAAAATATAAAAATCACTTATCCGAAGGATATTGCGAAAAATTCCTGCGAAATCGAAAACCGAATTGGGCTTGGCTACGACATCCATCGTTTGGCAGAAGGTAGGCCGCTCGTTTTGGGCGGAGTGAAAATTCCGTTTGCGAAAGGCGAGGTCGGGCATTCCGACGGCGATGCATTGCTTCATGCAATTACAGACGCGGTTTTGGGAGCGAGCGCGCTCGGCGACATCGGTTCATATTTTCCCGACACCGACGAAAAATGGCGCGGAGCGGATTCAAAGAAATTGCTTTCGCTGGCTTGGAATGCCGTGAAAAAATCAGGCTGGCAACTTCAAAATCTTGATTGCGTCATAAAAATGCAAAAGCCGAAATTCATTCCGCATCGTGAAAAAGTACGAAACATGATCGCGAAAATTTTTGGCGTTCCGCAAGAAAGTATTTTTGTAAAAGCAAAAACGGCGGAAAGCTTGGGCGATGTCGGTCGCGGCGACGCAATTGAATGCCAAGCGATTTGTCTGCTCAGGCGAACAATCAATTAGCATCGCGATATTCGAAAACTCGCGGGCAAAAACGCATTCGTAATTTTATTCTGGCATATCCAAAATAAGCTGAACTTCAGTTTCGGTTATTTTCAAAGCCGTGGCAATATCCTCTATGCGCCAACCTTGCCGCTTCAATTCCTTGACGCTAGATTTTTTTCGCGGCGTGATTGAAGATGCTCTTCGTGCCGTGGTTTTCGGCACCTCATTTTCCACCCGAGAGATTTCCTCCAACGCGCTGAATTTCCTGTCGATTTCGCTTGCCAATTTGTTGAGCCGTTCTTCGCTGTTCACGATACCCTCGCGGGCGCGCTGGATTTTTTCGATTTTATCTTCGGTCTCTTCAATGATTTTCCCCAACGAATCGAGCTTGTCGGCGGCGACATTTATTCGCTTGGTATTGTCCAAAAGTTTGTCAACATCGTCCTGCGCGCCGCGAATTTCTTCGGGAAGCGACTGCACTTGACGAGCACAATTTTCAAGACGCTGCTCAAGCTCCTTCAAATTTTCAAACGCTTCGTCAACATCGGTCGCCACGCGATCGATCGTTTCGCTTTTCTTATCAACGCGATCATACTTCACGCTCAGGCTGGAAATATCGTCCTTGAATTTGCGCAGCTTGACTTCAAGGTTTTGAAGCTCGTCATTAGTGTCCTCGAGATTTTTGAATTTCTGTCCAACCGTTTCGGAAAGGTTGACAATGCGGGAATAATTGCGCTCCAAATCTTCGATTTGCGCCTTGCTCGTTTTGAATTCCTCAAGCCGCGCCGAAGCCTGCTCGTCAAGCCGAACAATTTTTTCATAATCGCGATTGCAGCTTTCCGCCATTTTTTGAAAATCGTCCAATCTGCTGAAACTGTCTTCAATTTGCTTGATGCGCGCATCAAACTGCCGCTTGAGTTCGTCGGCGCGATCGTAAGTCCCGAGCTGAGTTTTTATGTCGCTCAATTCGGCTTCCAAATCGCGCAACGTGGATTGCAAATTGTTGCTGTCGTCCTGGATTTGCGCGTTGCGTTTGTAGGCATTCGTGTTGGCGGCTTCCAATTCGTCGCTGAGCTCGCCTAAACGTTTTTCCAAATCGTCGCTTTGCTTGCGCAAACGATTTTCCGTCGCGCCCAAAATGTCCGCGTAACTTTCGCGCATTTCCGAAAGAATGGTGTCCGCCCGATTTTTGTATTCGTTGAGCGAAGTTTTTTTGAGCGCGTCGAGTTCCATTCCAAAACTTTTGATTTTCTTTTCGGCATCCTCGCTTTGCGCGCGCAAACGATTTTCGGCATTAATGAGAATTTTTTCGCCGCTCGCCTGCAATCCACTCGAAATCGATTCGGACTTGTCTTCCATTTTTTTGAACATGTCCTGCAAATTGTCCAAAATCGAAACGGATTTTTTTTCGTAATCGTCAAGTGAATTTTCGGTGCGTGAATTGAGCTCTTCCACGCGCTCTTCAATTTCCTTGTGCCTGTCCAAAACCGAATCCTTGAAACCGTCAACCGAATCTATGATTTCCTGTTGATGCGAAATTATGTCCGTCCTGAAATCTTCCACGGTGTCCAAAATTTCGCGCCGTCTGATTTCAACGCTGGATTTCATATTTTCGATTTCCTCGTCAAGTCCGGATTGCGCGGCCTGAGTTTTTGCGGAATAAGTTTTTTTGAAATCCTCGATTTCCTCGTCAAGCCTTTTGTTGGACGCGTCAATTTGCTCGTCAATTTTTATTTTCCATGAATTAAAATCTTGCAAAGTTGTGTCGATTGTAGCCGCGCTCACTTGGCGTTGCGTTTCGCTGTCCTGCTTGAACTTTTCAATGTCGGCGAGAATCTCCTCCTTCACGCCAGCAAGTCGAACGGAAATTTCTTTGGAATATTTTTCAGTTTGTTCCTGCCAAGCCTTGTCAGATTCTTTGAGCGAATCGCGGATTTCCGTTTGATATTCCGTTTTGAATTCTTTCAAGGCGTTGCGAATTGATTCTGTCTGACCTTTGATTTCGTTGTAGCTAGCCTGAATGTTCGTGGCAGTCCTTCTAATCTGTTCTTCGGATTTTTTCTCCATCGCGGCCAAACGCGCTTTGACTTCCTCGCTGTACTTTTCTTCGATTTCAATTCTGCCGTTTTCGTAATTCGACTGAAGTTCCGTGATTTTGCTTTCGAATCCTTGCCGCCAAGCGTTGAGAGTTTCGTCGATCTCGTCGCCGCGTTTTTTGAGATCCACTTCGAAAGAATTTTCAAACCCGCTGAGCTTTTCGGAAGTCCGCGCGAGAGTTTGCTTGCGCAATTCTTCCATCGCATTTTCAATTTCCTGAATTTCACTGGTGAGCGCGGCAGTACTTTCCTTGATTTGATTTTGGAAATCAATCTGCTGTTTTTCTTGCACATCGGCGAACGTCTTGAAACTTTCGATGACATTCCGCTGTGTTTCGCCCATGGATTTTCGCAAAACTTTTTCCAAACCGTCCACATCGTCGCCCGAAGTTTCCAGTCGCGAAAATCTGTAGAGCATGTCTTTTTTGTATTTTTCCAAATCGGCATCGAGCTCGCTCATCGCAGTGATTTGGCGCGAATCGTAAGAAGTGATCGCGTTCTTAACGGCGGTTTCCAAACGGCGCGAAATATCGTCAAGCCGCGCAGCGGCATCCTTTTCGAATTTCGTCATCGTCTGGTCAAGCGTGGAATTCCATTCCTCGATGTGCTTGCGACTTTCCTTGGCTTCTTCCAACGCGGAAGCATTCGCGGCCTTGAGTTCGGAAATCTGCGTTTTGGTCTCGCTCGTAACCGCCGCGCTTTGCGCCTTCAAATCGTCAATTGATTTTTTAATCGAAGTTTGCAGAGCCAAAGCCTTTTCAAAAATGCTCGTCTTGTATGTCTCGATTTTTTCGCTGACGGCATTTTTATAATTTTCAATTTTCACCTTGTAAGCGTCGTTGTATTTTTCGTAAGCGTTCTTTTCCTTTTCCTCGATTTGCTTGAACATGTTCGCGTAAGCCGCGTCATATTTTTCCTGCAATTGCTCAACTTGAATTTGAAGTTGTTCGCGCACAGAATCCAAACTTTTTCCGTTGCCCGAAGTTTCTTTCGCCAAATCGTCGGCCGTTTTGCGCGTTTCCGAAAGCGCGGCGTTCAATTTTTCGTTCACTTCGGAAATCGATTTGTTCGTCAATTCGCGCATTTGCACGGTGGAGACGTTCACGAAATTTTGAATTTCCGAAACGGAAGTTTTCGTTTTGGCGCGAGTTTCTTCAAGCGATTTTCCGGTGGAATTTTTTATTTCGGAAACGGAAGCGTCCACGGATTTTTTTATTCCCGCGATTGAATTTTCCGTTTGCAATTTCGCGTCCGCCAAAGTTTTTTTCGTGGAATCCTGAATTTCCAAAATCGAATTTTTTGTCTGCTCGCGAGTTTCTTCCAAAGATTTTTTCGCGGTTTCACGAATTTCCGCCACAGCCGCATTGAAAGAATTTCTCATGCCGCCAATCGACTTGTCCGTGGAAATTTGGAATTCCGAAATTGAATTTTGAATTTTTTCAATCAAAGTTTCAGACTGCGACTTCGCTTCCACAATCAGATGTTCCACTTGGAATTTCGTTTCTTTTATAGAAGCGTCGGACAAACTTTTCGTCTCGGCGAGTTCCTTTTCGAAAGCGTCGCGAACGCCGGCAACTTGATCTTTCATGTCCGCGTTGAATTCATTTATCATTTGCTGGCCGGCTTTTCGCGCTTCGGCATTGTATTCGGCGGCGCGCTTGTGAGACTGCTCGCGCAAAAGTTTGAACGCCTCATCTTCGAGGGCTTTCACTTTTTCCGCCGCGCTCGCATAAATGCCCGAAACGGAATTTTCGATGTCCTTTTGAATTTTTTCATTCTGACTGATCGAGTCTTTTGTGCTTTCCTCAAGCTCCGCGACTTTTTCCTGAACGCCCGCGATTCGCGCGTCAATTTTTTGAAGCGTTTCCGCGCCGAGCTTTTTCACTTGTTCGGCATTCACTTTTTCAAAATCCGAAACGACGCTCGGAATTCGCTTGGAAAGTTTTTCCAAAGTATCTTGATTGCTTTTTATTCCCGACCAAACTTTGTCCACGATTACGCTTTCCTGCCGAACACGCTTGAGATTTTCTTCCACGGCCTCGGTCATCTGCGAAAGCTCGTTTATGGCGCGCCCATATTCGGCGACTTTTTTTTCGACTTCCAAAGCGGCGTTTTTGTCTTTTTGAACGCCCGCAAGTTTTTCCTGGAAATCTTCCATTTGCAAATCAAGGCGTTTTATGATTGCGGTGGCTTGGGAAAATTTAGTTTCCAATTCGGCGCTGTCGGCGCGCAAGGCGTTGCTGCGTTCCTCGAAATATTTGTCGAATTGCGCCTGCCGATTGTTCGCGAAAATTTTTACCTTTTCCATTTGATTGCTGTCGCGATCCATTGCGCGCAAGGCATAGGCGATTCCAGTCGAAATCACCACCGAGACAAGCACTAAAACTATTTCCATATTTCCCCACCCGAAAATATATTCTATATTATTTTAACACAAGTGTTTGAAAGTGTCGATAACTTTTAAAAGAAATATCCGCCTCTTTTAAATGAAGATGGAAGATTCGCCGCCAAAGCGGTTCAAAGTACGCGGTTTTCATTCCAGCATTTTTCGCGCCAATGATGTCATATTTCGCGCTGTTGCCGACGTAAAGAATTTCATCGGGCTTGAGGCCGAGTTCCATAGCCAAAATTCCGAACGTATATTTTGAAGGCTTAAGCGCGCCGATTTTTTCTGCGGAAAGAATTTTTTCGCAATAAGGTTTGAGCCCCCAAAGGTCGCCTTTTTGTTCCGGCGGAAAATCCGAAAGAATCGCGATTTTCAAGCCCGCGTCCCTTAGTTTTTTGAAAGTCTCTTCAATGTTTTTGAATGGCTTGATTTTCTTAAAAAATTTTTCCAAGCCGGCGTATGCAATTTCATCTACAAGTTGTTCCGCCTTTTCCGTGGAGCATTTCAGCCGCTCGCCCATCAAAATAGCTTGATAGTGAATCAAATCCGGCAAGAGTGCAGTTCGGCGCAATTGTCGGCGCACCAATCCGAAATGAAAGAAAACTCGTCCGTGCCTAAAAAAATGCCACGGAATGCGGACGTGCAGCCGAAATTGAGGATAGAGAGTTCCGTCGATGTCAAAGGCCACGGCCTTTATTCCGTCAATCATTTTGCGAACCTTTTTTTGCAAGCTGTGGATAATATTTTGCCGTCGCCTTTACGCGCGTCAAGTGAATGAAAATGTCCTTCCTGTTTGTATTGGAACAAGCATTGATAAAATCTTCCAGCGTATATTCTTTTCCATCGTAAAAGACCACCGTCCTGAACGCGCCAGTTTCATTGAAATAAGGAAAAATCGCCGCGCATTCATTGAACACTTTCGTTTCAATTTTTGAATTCGCATCATTTTGACGAATGGCCGCCAAATAAAAATAGTCTGGATTTGTCGCCGCAAGCACATACAAAAGCTGCTTCAAGTAAAGAACTTTATAGCCGGAATTGTGTATGTAGCCCGCCGTGTTGAGAATGCCCTGATGAGTAATCATGGCGGCAAAAGGATCGAGCGTAACGTCCACGCCGGAATTTTCGTATAAAATTGTCTTGCCGGAAACCACGCTCAAAACTGCGGCCGCAAGATTTCGCGTCCAATCCAGCGCGTTGTACGTATTGTATTTTTCCGCCGTAATTCCCTGATAGCCGATTTTGTCAGTTTCCACGGTTTCGCGCAAAAGCGGATCGCGACGCAAATAACTTCCGCTGAGCGGCTCGACTATTCCGTCCACAATCCATTTTACAAAACCTTGCGAACAAAGCGTAAGATCGTTTTTGTATTCTTCGGGAATTATTCTCGCCTTGCCAGTCTCAAGGCTGACAGGATCGCCGCGCTCGTCATAAATCGCGTCATCAAAATAAACGATGTCCCGCAAATTTTTTCGAATCGTCTGAATCATCACGAGCGAATTTTCGTAATTGCCGCGATACGTCAAACCTTCGCTCGGCTTGACGAAAAAATTTTCCGTGACGGCAAAATTCCACGGAAGAGTTTTTTTCGTGAGTTCCTGAATTTCCGCGAAAGACGCTGTGTAAAATTTCGAAAACGGAATTCCAATCGGAACGGCTCGCGCCGCATAAGAATTGAAAATCACGAAATCCGCAAAAGTGGAATTCTTGTTTCCCGAAATTTCGTTAGGACGAAACTGAACGAAAACTTCGTTATCGCGCGCAAAATAATATCGCACCAAAAGTGGCTTCGAAGTTTTTTTGTCGCGAACCAAAATCCAAGAACCCGCGGCATCGGCAGAAAAAATTTTTTCGCTTACCAAACGCGAGCCACGCGAATCATGAACATTCACAATTCCATCCGAAGCGGGCGCGTCAATCACCAAAAAAACATCGTCTTGCTCTTCAAAGCGCAGTTCGAATTCTATGCCCACGGAATTTTTATAGATTTCCGTGCCAAACGTGCGCAACGCGGAAAGCGGTCCTTCAAACCATTCGCGGCCAATTTTTTTTCGGATTTCGGATGAATCGGGAATTCCAAAAGAATTGTATTCGGCAAATAAAAGCGGCACGGCGAAAAAAAACGCCGCGCAAAAAAAGAAAAAAATCTTTTTAGAAAACATTCTCAATAATCGCCCCCATGTTTTTCATCGGCAAAAAATCCGCGTCAACTATTCAATCGCAAATCAGAGATTTGTGCGCAAGCCTTTGGCTTGCTACCGAGTTTTGCAAAGCAAAACTCGCACCAACTATTAACTATTCATTACTAACTATTAACTCCTAAACCGGCGGCATCTCGCTTTGTTCCACAGGCTCGGGATCGGTCAAAACCGCGCCTTGCGCCAAACGGATTTGCGGCTCGACTTCGCCATACGCCGTCCAAATTTTTCCGCCTGGAGTTTCGTCGGGATGCTTTCCTGCCGGCGCATTCGAAAGCAGCAATTTCAAACGATTCAATTGATTCACTTCGCTCGAGCCGGGATCATAGTCAATCGCGCTGATGTTCGTGCCGGGATAACGGCGGCGCAATTCTTTTATCATTCCTTTTCCCGTAACGTGATTCGGAAGGCACGCAAACGGCTGGACGCAAGCGATGCTCGGAACGCCCGAATGAATCAACTCGACCATTTCGGCGGTGAGAAACCAGCCTTCGCCCGTGATGTTTCCAAGTTGAACGATGTCGTCCACGCCTTTCATCAAATCATAAATCGAACTTGGCGGCTCAAAGCGGCGCGACTTTTTCAAATAGCGTTTCATGTCGCGGCGATACAATTCGAGGAACCAAACAAAAAGTTTCGCGTTGCGCTCGGTCTTTTTTGGGAACGCCAATTGCTCATGGCGGAAAATTCCCGTGCTGAATGAATAGAAGAAAAAGTCCGCCAAATCCGGCATCACGCATTCCGCGCCTTCGCGCTCAATCGTTTCGACAATTTCGTTGTTCGCCGTGGGATGAAATTTCACAAGGATTTCGCCAACAACTCCGACGCGCGGCTTTTTTATCGGAAGCAATTCCATCGAATCGAAATCCTTTATAATTTCTTTCAGCAATTTGTGATAGCCGTGAAGCGAAAGCGACTTGATTTGCTTTTGCGCGCGCAAATTCCATTTTTCGTAAATCGCGTTCGCGCTGCCAGGAATTTTTTCGTAAGGCCGCGTTCGATAAAGGCATCGCATCAAAACGTCGCCAATCATAATCGACATCAACGCACGATGCAAAAGCGGCAACGTGATTTTGAAGCCCGGATTTTTTTCGAAGCCCTGCGCGCTCAAAGAAAGCACGGGAATATTTCCCCAGCCAGCGTCGTTGAGCGCGCGGCGAATGAAGCCAATGTAATTCGTGGCGCGGCATCCTCCGCCAGTCTGAGTTATGATGAGCGAAGTGTGATTCAAATCGTATTTGCCACTTTCAAGCGCGCTTATCATTTGCCCCGCAACCAAAATCGAAGGATAGCAAGCGTCGTTGTTCACATATTTCAAGCCGGTTTCCACCGCGCCCGGATCAAGCGCGTCCAAAATCACGAATTTGTATCCCGAATATTCGAACGCCTTTTGCAAAATCCTAAAATGAATCGGCGACATTTGCGGCCCGATAATCGTGTGCGTGTGCTTCATTTCTTTGGTGAAGACCTGCCGATTGTACGCCGCAGTTTTTATTTGAGGCCGAGTGTGATTGCGCTCGTGCGCCTTCACCGCCGCAACCAGCGAGCGAATGCGAATGCGAACCGCGCCCAAATTGCTGCCTTCGTCGATTTTTATGAGCGTGTACATTCGTCCTTTCGAACGCATTATTTCGTCCACTTGGTCGGCGGTCACGGCATCAAGTCCACAGCCAAAGCTCGTGAGCTGAACCAATTCCAAATTCGGCATTTGCGAGACGAACGCCGCCGCGCGATAAAGCCTGTTGTGGTAAACCCATTGGTCGATAATTCTGAGCGGCCGCTCGATCGAGCCGAGATGCGCCACGGAATCTTCGGTCAAAACCGCGATTCCAAGCGAGCAAATCATTTCGGGAATTCCGTGGTTGATTTCAGGGTCGAGATGATATGGGCGGCCCGCGAGCACGATTCCATTTATTCCGCGCGTGATGATTTCTTCCAAAACTTCTTCGCCCTTGCGCTGAATTTCCGCACGGAATTTTTCCTGCTCGTTCCATGCCGCGTCAATCGCGCTCATCACCATTTCGAAAGAAATTTCATTGAAATGCGGATGGATTTCCTCGAAAAGCCTGTAGCCCAAACGATTCTTGTCATAAATCGGCAAAAACGGATCAAGATACAAAATCGAAGAATCCTGCCGCAGAGAGTCGATGTTGTTTCGCAAAACTTCAGGATAGCTTGTGACAATCGGGCAATTGTAGTGATTGCCAGCGTCCGCGTCTTCCTGTTTTTCATAAGGCGCGCACGGATAAAAAATGAATTTCACTCCCGCCTTCAAAAGCGATTCGACATGGCCATGAGAAATTTTTCCGGGATAGCAAACCGATTCCGAAGGAATGCTTTCCAAGCCGCGCTCGTAAACCGAACGTGTGGAACGCGGAGAAAGCCGCACGCGAAAACCGAGTTTCGTAAAGAACGTAAACCAAAGCGGATAGTTTTCGTACATGTTCAAAACGCGCGGAATTCCCACTTCGCCAAACGGAGCATCCTTCAATTCCAGCGGTTTGTAATCGAAAACGCGATTGTATTTCCATTCAAAAAGATTCGGGATTCCCGATTCGGCTTCGGAATTTTTTTGGCTCGCGGCAATGACGTTTTCGCCTTCCAATTCCGCGCCGCGCTCGCAACGGTTTCCCGTTATAAAAGTGCGAGCCTGTTCCGCGCCGTCTTTGTCGGTGGTGGTGAATCTGTTTATCGTGAGCTGACAATTGTTCTGGCATTTTCCGCATCGACGCAATTCCAAATCCACATGGAAAGATTCCAATTCCGCCGGAGTGGCAAGATTCGTGCGAACATCGTGAACAGTGCCTTCAGGCTCGCCCGGTTTCGGAGCCATCAAATCGCGCCATTGATCGCTCGCAATCAAAGCCGAGCCATACGCGCCCATCAAGCCCGCGACATCAGGACGGAAAACATTCACGCTGGAAATTTTTTCGAACGCGCGAAGAACGGCATCATTGTTGAACGTGCCGCCTTGCACGACGACGCGCGTTCCGATTTCGTTTGTATTGCGAAGTTTGATGACTTTGAAAAGCGCGTTTTTTATGACCGAATACGAAAGTCCTGCGGAAATGTCGGCGACGGACGCGCCTTCCTTTTGCGCCTGCTTCACTCGGCTGTTCATAAAAACAGTGCAACGGCTTCCCA
The DNA here is from genome assembly GCA_014804005.1 of Treponema sp. Lineage (GTDB taxonomy): Bacteria > Spirochaetota > Spirochaetia > Treponematales > Treponemataceae > Treponema_D. The sequence goes on from JAAVAP010000020.1 coordinate 23,855, forward strand.
AGTCCACGGGCTTTTCCGCCTTGAGCGCGAGCGCGCTGAACTGCTTTACGTCCATTCCCATCGTGTGCGCGAAATTGTCCAAGAAACTTCCGCAGCCGCTCGAACACGCTTCGTTGAGCTGAATCGAAACGATCGCGCCGTCTTTCATGCGAAGGCATTTCATATCCTGCCCGCCGATGTCGAGCAAAAATTCCACGCCCGGAACGAAAAAATCCGCCGCGCGATAATGAGTGATCGTCTCAACTTCGCCCGCGTCCACGCCGAGCGCGGCTTGGAACAAAGCCTCGCCGTAGCCAGTGGAAACTGCCCGCGCAATGTAAACATCTTTCGGAAGCCGCGCGTACAAACCCTTCAAAGTCTGCACGGCGATTTCGACGGGATTTCCGGCGTTCGCAGTATAGAAGCTCCAAAGAATCCGTCCTTCCAAATCCGTGAGCACGGCCTTTGTCGTGGTGGAGCCGGAATCCAGTCCCAAGAAAACAGGACCTTTCGTGGAATCCAAGTCGCCGCGCAAAGCCTTTTCGTTTGAATGCCGCGCGCGGAATTCCTGCAATTCCTCGTCGTTTTTAAAAAGCGGCTCAAGCCTCTGCACTTCCTGAAGCTCCGCGCCGTCCAAATTCGAAAGTGAAGCGCGAAATTCTTCCAAGGTCGGAAATTTGAATTTTGATTCGTTGGAAGAATCATTTTGAGTCGATTCGGATTCGTTCCAAACAATCGAGCGTTCAGCGGAAAACGCCGCGCCCATCGCCACGAACAATTGCGAATTTTCGGGAACGATGATTTCGTCGTCCTTGAGTTTCAAAGTTTCCACGAATCGATTTCGAAGCTGTTCCATAAAGTGAAGCGGTCCGCCAAGAAAAGCAACTTTTCCGCGAATCGGCTTTCCGCATGCAAGACCCGAAATCGTCTGCGTCACCACGGCCTGATAAATAGACGCTGCGATGTCCTCGCGGCGCGCGCCTTCATTGATTAGCGGCTGAACGTCGGTTTTTGCGAAAACGCCGCAACGCGCCGCAATCGGATAAATCGTGTTCGCATTGGCGGCCAACTTGTTCAAGCCTTCCGCATCGGTTTCCAAAAGCGCCGCCATTTGGTCGATGAACGCGCCAGTTCCGCCCGCGCAAGTTCCGTTCATGCGCTGCTCGACTCCGCCCGTAAAATACGTTATTTTCGCGTCCTCGCCGCCAAGCTCAATCACGACATCAGTTTGAGGAATGATTTTTCGCACGGCGGTCGTGGCCGCAATCACTTCCTGAATGAAAGGAACGCCGAGCCACTGCCCCACCGAAAGTCCGCCCGAGCCAGTAACTTTTACGGAAAGAGGATGCCGCGCGCCCTGCGGAAGAATTTTTTCCAAAGAATCCAACGCCTTGTTCACCACGCTGATTATCGTGGAACGAATATCGGCGCGGTGGCGTTCGTACGCGCTGTAGAGAAGTTCGTCATTTTCGCCGAGAGCCGCCACTTTTACCGTGGTCGAGCCGACGTCTATTCCGAAGCGAATCGGAGGAAATACTTGTTTAAAAACTGTGCTTTCTGAAAATTCCATAAAAAATTCCAATTTAATTATAACAGAAAATTACAAAATTTTCAATAAAAAACCGCGAACTTTTTTTTGGCATATTTTTGGAAAAACAGAATTTTGAATTGCGGCGCAAGGAAAAAAATCACTTATGAGTTTCGCGAAGCGAAACTCATATTTTTCAGCGAAATTCATATTGCATTCGATGACTTTCAAACCCTCGAATTCGAAAATTCGATTTGCAATGCCCCCACTAATAATTTTCGGAAACGACAAACGTGTTTCCGACGGAAATTTTTTCGCGGTCGGAATCATCGTCAAGCGAAATGTAGTAATTTCCCGAAACGCCCAAAAACGCGCCGGTAGCCACGAGAACGTCGCCGTCGTAAATTTCAACTTTCGTGCCGCCATCTTGTCGCATTCCATTTAAATATATGCTTCGCACAAAAACCGACACGCCATAGCTTGCGAAAGGGTCGAGCACAAATCCTGCAATGTTTTCGTCCACGACGGAACTGTTCAAAATTCCAACATAAGCATGGATTGCTGCTCGCGCAGAATCCCGTTGAATTTCCGCCGTCCGCAATTGCTCTTCCAAATCCTCGGAAGAAGAGGTGCGTTCCTGGATTTCGGCGATGGCAGCGTGGGCGACCCTGTTGACCATCGCGTCGGAAAGTTTTTTCTCCGACACAGAAACGTCTTTCATTGTATTTCGGTTTGGAATCGAAGTTGAATGCGAGTAAAGCAATTCGAGATTGTCGTAATCCGCCTGCGCCTGACGCAACGCCGCCGCGAAATTTTCGCTGATATTCTCATCCAATGCGATTATAGCCTCCGCGTCAAATTTCTGCGGATAAACCTCGGCGAGCGAATTTATCACGGCAAGCGTTTCGGAATCTTTAATGACGGGATCAAGCGCGTCAAGTTCGCCTTCATAACGTTTGGTGATTTCGTTTGTAACCGCGATTTTTTCCTCGAAATTCTTTTGGCGAGTGGCCTCCAAATTTTGCCGAGCGGTTTCAAGACGAGCCTCGTAACTTTCCACAAGGCGTTCGCGCTCGAGCTGATAGACTTGGCGTTCGCTGTCCATCTGCTGTTCCCATTTTTGGGCGCGCGCAACATTTTCGCTGTCATAAGATTCGAGCTGTTCTTCGTATTGCTTGGCTTCCGCTTCGGCTGCCGCCAAATCCGCATCGAATTCCGAATGAATCGCGGCGAGTTCTTCATCGTAGCTTGCTTGAATTTCATTCGTCCGATTTGCGACAATCAAACGGGAAAGGCGCGTGTTTTTCAAAAGGTTCAAATCATTGTCGCGTCTCATCGCCGCCTGTGCAAGACGGGTTTCAAGATGACCGCGCAATTCCGCGCTGCGCTTCGTGGCCTCCTCGAATTTTTCCTGCGTCCGCTGAAGCTGGTTGAACAGATTCTGCAAGTCCAAATCTTTGAACGAAGAAAAACTCACGTCGATTTTTTCGTTGCTGGCAGAAAGTCCGCCCACCGTAAAAACAGTCGCGAGGACAATGACCAAAAAAGTGAGCGTGAGCATAATCCAAACCGACCACAATTTGTTCTTGCGAGTTTTCGCGTATTCAGTTTCCAAATCGTATACATTTACGCGCTTGGCTCGACGAAGCGGCTCAAGTTCGTCGGCAAGGAAAAGCATCACTTCGCTTTCGGTGTTTGGAACGAACGCGGGCAAATCTTCGTCGTTTTTCAAAAGCGCGTTTTGGACTTGGGAATCGCGTTCCGCCTGCTCGTTCAAATCGTTTTCGGCTTGCGCGATTTTTTCATTTTCGCCAGCGGCAGATTCGGCCTTTGAATTTTCCGAATGCGCCTGTTCGGTTTTTACGAAATCCAAATTTTCGCGGCGCGATTGTTCGGCCTGCATATCCGATTTTTTTTTCGCTTCGTCTTTTTCTACTTCGATGTCATTGTCCATATTCCACTCCATTTTTCCGGCGCATTGCCGCGTGCTCCCATTCTCTCAAGGAAAACTTGAGAAACTTCCAATTCGCATTTTTTGAAAAGTTTTCTTGCGTCCTTCCAATTGCCTTCGTAATACGCGGCGAGCGCAGTTTCGTAAATTTCGAATTTTTCGATGAGCGACTTTTGATCGGGATTGAACAAGTCCAAAGGATAAAATATTTTTTTGCCCTTCGACTTTCCTTTCACTTGAATCGTGTCAATTTCATAGAATTTGTATCGCTCGTTTTTGCCCACTTCCTTCGCGATGTATTCGGAAACAATCACGGGCAAACGATAAACACGAGTAACGCCTTCAAGTCGCGATGCGGAATTCACGTTGTCGCCAATGACAGTGTTCGTCATGTGCTCGTCGCTTCCGATGTTTCCATAGAAAACCGTTCCGCCGTCGATTCCAACGCCCACGTCCAAAAGCACGGCTTTGTAGACGCGCTCTTCCGCCGCAGTAAGCTTTCGCGATTCTTCGATTTTCTTTCGCTGCAACATCATCTTTCGGCGAAGTTCCGCCGTAATGTAAGTGATTTCCCAGCCAGCGTCAATCGCTTGAAGCGACTTTTTGTAGCCAGTTCCGTAAGTGCCGAAAATCGCCAAAATCGCATCGCCGATAATCGAACCGACAACGCCATTCTGTTCGTGGACATTGTGGATTACGCCGTTGTAATGAACGTTGAGCAAGTCGATGATTTCGTTGCCCAAAGTTTCCGTGCGATACGTAAAACTTTTTATGTCGCTGAACAAAATCGTGAGCTCGCGCTGTTGTCCTTCCAAATTTATCGTGTGGTCGGAATACGCTTTCGAGACGACATCTTTCGAAACGAATTTTTGGAACGTGGAAAGCAGATTGTTTACCGAAACCGAAAGCGAGTTGAACGAAGCGGCCAAATAAGTCACGTCGTCGTTCGGCGCGCCGTCAATGTCAATCAAATCCAATTTGGATTTTTGCTGCATGTCGTAGAGACTTTGCGTAATTCGCGCGATGCTGGAGAAAACTTTTCTGAACATGTAGATTCCCAACACGATGAAAACCGCCGTCAAAACACAAATCAAAATCGAGATTATCAATATGATTCGCCAAGTATATTGCGACGTGTCTTGGCGGGATTCCGCGCGAACAAGGAACGCGCTCCAATCGTCGGAATATTTGTACACGCCGAAATATTCGCCGCCTGCAAGCGAAAAGCTCACCTGTCCTTCATTTACGCCGCGATCAAAATCGTAATTCAATTTTTCGAGCGCGGTTTTGTCGTCAAAGCTGAAAAGTCTCGAACCGTCTGCGTTCGCGTAAAACAAAACTCGCCCCGTCCTGTCAAAACAAAGCGCGACGCTGTGCGGACTGGAAAATTCCTCGGACGCGGCGGAAGCGATTTTTTCAAGCGATTCTTCGCGATTTTTTTTGTAGGAATAAATTTGATACTGGCTGCTGGCGTTCTTGTACATTCCTTTGAGCTGCGTCACCATAAGTTGATTCGACAAGTCAAAAATGCGCCGCTGATTTAATTGTATCGAAATCAAATTTGTCATAAAATTCGACATCAAAATCAACGAAATGAAAATTATCAAAATTTTCATCGAAACAGGAATTATGGGAACTTTGCCCACGCGCTGAAAAAAACGTTTTTTTGCCAAATTTTTCTCCTGACTTTGAAGATTTCAAAGATGCAAACATGAAACCAATTGCACTTCGAAAAACTGAAGTTTTTAGAGGTTCAATAAAATGTATTTTCAATTTTAACATTCATTTTTAAATTTTGCAAGGATTTTTGCAAATGTTGTTTACTTTTTTCCGAAAAGTGATTTATAATAGAAAAACTTCGATGAAAAAAAATTTGATTTCTTCTGGCATAAAACTTTCGCTCCTCACGATGATTTCCCGAGTGCTCGGCCTTGTGCGCGAAATGACGAAGGCGCGTTTTTTGGGAACTGGCGCGTTGGCGGACGCTTTCGGAATCGCGTTTTTGATTCCGAATTTGCTGCGAAGGCTTTTCGCCGAAAACAGCATTTCCGTGGCGTTCATTCCAACTTTCAAAGAATATTTGGAAAGCGGAAAAAAGCGCGAAGAAACGCGCGAATTCGTTTGCGCGACGTTCACGCTCGTTTCGTTTTTGACGGCGATCGTCGTTTGCGCGGGAATTCTCGCAGCTCCCGTTTTGGTGCGGATTTTTTTGAAATCGGAAGAAGCGGCTCTCGTCGCCGAAACTTCGCTTTTGACGCGAATAATGTTTCCGTATCTTTTCGTGATTTCCGTGGCGGCGTGCTTCCAAGGAATTTTGAACGGCGAGAACATTTTTCTTCCAAGCGGCTTCACTCCGATTCTTTTCAATCTTTGCGTGATTTTCGGAACGTACATTCTTTCGCCGAAAATGGCGAATCCCGCGCGGGCAATGTCCGTCGGCGTAATCGCTGGCGGATTTCTTCAAGCGGCGTTCCAATTGCCGTTCGTTTTCAAATGCGGATGGCCAATAAAATTCATTTCGCTCAAAAAAACTTTTTCAAATCCGGGAACAAAAAAAGTCGTCGCGCTGATCGTGCCAACGATAATCGGAATGGCTTCATATCAACTCAACGATTTGATTTCCACCGCGCTCGCTGGCCGCTGCGGAGAAGGAGTTGTTTCAAGCCTTCAATATTCGCTTCGCCTGCAAGAATTGATTTTGGGAGTTTTCGCAGTTTCGATTGGAACTGTGATTTTGCCCGACCTTTCTTCGTTCGCAAAGCACGGGCAATGGAGCGAATACAATTCGATGCTGACATGGGCGATAAAAATCATCGCGCTCATCACGATTCCAATCACATTTTATTCGCTCATCACGGGACGCGAAATAATCCAGCTCGTTTACAAAAGCCGCCGCTTCGACGATGCTTCCGTAGCTCTTACTTTGAGCGCATTCACGTTCCACATCGCGGGATTGTTTTTCATCGCGTTGAACAGAATCGTCTCGCCGGCATTTTACGCGCAAGGCAACACGAAGCTTCCGACACTCGCAGGAATAATTTCAATGGCGGCGGACATAGTTCTTTCATTCACGCTTTCTTTCAAATGGCGCGGGGCGGGAATCGCGTTTGCATTGAGCGCGGCGAGCGGCGCGAACACGGTTTTGCTTTTCGCATTCCTGAAAAAAATGCGCACAATCGACGTGGGCGGCGTGGTAAAATCAAGCGTGGTCTACACAGCGAAAATGATTTTGGTTTCGATCGCAGCGAGCGCGCCCGCTTTCTTCGCGCATAAATTTTTCGTGCAAAAATTTTCCGCACTCGGAAGATTTTTCGGAAACGGAATTCCGCTCGCACTCACATTGCTGGTTTTTGCCGCAACAGGAATTCTGATTTTGGCTGCGACGCGAGATGAAACAGTCGTGAGATTTTTCAAAAAGAAGAAAATAAAGAACAGTTGAAATTGACGACAGAATGTTGTCGCCAATTTGAATGCCAAGTTTTGCGTCACGCCGCTCAACATCATCGACCTTGCAAAATGCGCATAATAAAAACATAGGGGAAATTTTATGAAGAAAAAAACAAAGGACGAAATGCTTGCGATTTATTCGGCGCGGCGAAAAAGGCTAGTCGAAGAAATGAAGGCGCAGAAAATCGATGCCGTGATTTTCGAGGACGACGAATCAAACCGCGACGTGAACTTGCGATATTTTTGCGGACACGCGAGCGACGCGACTTTGATAATCGGCGCGGAAGGAAATTCCGTCCTGATTCCGTGGGACGAAAATTTGGCAAGGCAAAATGCCTGCGTGGAAAAAATAATTCCTTCCACGCGCTACGAGCGAAACATGCTGCGCGCGATAAAAGCCGTTTTGGGCACGATGAAAATCAATTCGCAGAGAATCGAAATTTCGCCCGAAACTTCCTACCCGAAATTTTTGGAATACGTTGACGCGCTCGGCAGCTACGACATTCTTTGCCGCAAAAACGGAATCCACAGTTTCGCAAAAGAGATGCGCCTCGTAAAGGACGAATACGAAATCGAATGCATAAAGGAAGCGGCGCGAATCGGCGACTTAATCATCGACGAAATCGAAAGGCAAGTGCGAAGCGGAAAAATCAAAACCGAAACTGACGTGGCACTTTTAATCGAGCGCGAATGCAGGGCGCACGGATGCGAGCGCACGGGATTCGACACGCTCGCCGCAGGACCTTCGCGCAGCTTCGCGATCCACGCTTTCCCGAACTACACGGCTTCGGAATGGCCGGGCAAAGGACTTTCGATTTTGGATTTCGGCGTGGTCTACGAAGGCTACACGAGCGACACCACTTTGACGATTGCCAAAGGAAAGCTTAAGGCCGCGCAATCTGAATTGATTTCGCTCGTAAAAAACGCCGCGCAGGAATGCCTTGAATTCTACAAAAAAGACGTTCCCGTAAAAATGGCCGCCGCCAAAGCCGACGAGATTTTTTCCAAGGCACACCGCGCGATGCCGCACGGCTTGGGGCACGGAATCGGACTTGAGATTCACGAAGGGCCTTTCGTCCGCCAGCGCACCGACTCCGAAACGGTCTTCCGCCCGTGCATGGTCGTAACGCTCGAGCCTGGCTTGTACGATGCGGAACTCGGCGGCGTTCGGCTGGAAAACGACGTGCTCGTCACCGAAAGCGGCAACGAAGTGATCACGCATTCGCGCATAATAGAGGTGTAGTTTGTGGGGAAGTCTCCCTACATACTGCGGGAGCATAGTGCCGCGCACTCTGGGACACCGCTTGCGCGCTACTGTGCACCCGCTGCCTTGAGCAGTGCTACCATATCTGTCGCATTGTGTTTTTCCGCTTCATTCTCTATCGCATACGTGAGCGCGGTGTTGCCGTCATTGTCCGTAGCGTCCAAATCCACGCCGGCATACAATCGCCACTCCGAAGAGACTGAATGGGAATAGACAAAACAATTTGTTTCACTATGAGAAACATTTAGTTTCGCTGTGGGAAACACTTTGTTTCGCTGTGAGAAACTTTTAGTTTCTCTGTGGGAAACTTTTAGTTTCTCTGTGAGAAACTTTTTGTTTTGCTGTGAGAAACACTTTGTTTCCCTGTGAGAAACACTTTGTTTCGCCTTGAAAACTTTGACGAAACTTTTTTCCCTATTTTCATTCCTTTCATGTGCTTCCCTTTACAAATTGTGCGCGGCATTGTAGCCCGCACAAATCCTGTTCGTGTGCTTAAAGGCGACGCCCATAAGAATGAAATGGGAAACGAGAAAGCCCACAAGACAGACCTCCAGTGATATGAACATAAAAAAAATCCACTGCGCGCCCGTAAAAGAGGGATAAAAAATCGCCAAGAACGCAGAACTTTCGCTCGTAAACCAAAAGTGGAAAAAAAACACCGCGCAGAAAAAGAGAATGAAGAGCGCTTTGGAAATCTTCAGGACAAGCATGGTTCTGCCGAGTTTCTTGAATTTCATTCCATAGCGCGGGGCGTTTTTCGCGAGCCGCTTTCCGAATTTGTACCACCAAATGAAACTGTAAACGCCCAAAGTTACGTAGTTCAGCAAAAAGAGAAATCCCAGCCCTGTCGTTTTGTCGCCGTCTCCCTCGCACGCAACGTTGACATCTTTTATCATTCTGTAGAAAACGCAGAGGCGGTAAACTTCGAACGCCATCCCGCAAAGATAGGCGAGACCAAACCAAAGCGAGAATATAATATCGGGAATGCCGGGAATGATTTGCATTGCTTTCGCTCCTATCTCAAAATGACAATTTCAAAATGACATAAACAAATGAACTGATTACCATCACTACCGGCACCATGCCAAATATGACATAAAAAAGAATGCTTCGGTTCGTTTTGAGCCGCGCCGCCGCGCGAGAAGTTGAATCGCCGCCCAGATCCGCGCCGCATTGAGGACACTGTGCCGCGCCGCTCTCAATCTCCGTTCCGCATGAATTGCATTTCATTATTTTCTCCCATGAAAAAGACTGCGCTCTCGCGCAGTCTTTCGTACCGCTAGGCTTTGGCGGGTTCGCCCCACTTGTTCGCGCCCTCGCTCGGCTGGAGCGTGAACACCAAAAACACAATTCCTCCGCCAAACGGGACTAAATTTATCAGAAGCCACCAACCTGATTTCCCCACGTCATGCAGCCGCCGGATTGACAGCGCAAGGTTCGGAATGGCTATGGCGAGAGCCAATAGCATCATAATGCCCCAAAACAGGTATAAAAGCTTGCTGTACACCGACAAACTCATCAACACCGTCAGCACCATAAAAGTGATGAACAGTGCCAGCGACCACCACCAATACTCGCTCCGCGTGGAGCGTCCTTTGAAATTGGCGTAGTTGCTGAAAAACAGCTTGACCGCACCGCCAAAATCCACATACTCTGGACTCATAATAATCCTCCAAAAATTTGATTTGATTTCATTTAGCGCAACGCCCATAATGGGAATCCGCGCTCCCTAGCAAAGTTCGATTATGCTTTTGCACAACCGACTCCAAATTGTTACCGCACGGCGAAAAATCTCGCCGCGAACATCATCTCATTGCGCCACCTCCTCTTCCGTGCAATTGAATGGGCATAAAAAAGGCGCGATGCTAGCCGAGCGCGGCAAGCCTTTTCGCGCCTGTGAAGTGAAAATTGATATGAGAGAAAATTACGAGGTTGTCTTCCCCCCCCCCATATACATATATGCGAATGTTTTTTGAATCTTTTTAATCTTTTTAATCTCTTTGAACATCTCTCAATATAATTTATACAAGATTTCGCCCCCCTTGTCAAGCAAGCCGCTTCGACAGCGGCGAGCGAGTGCCGCTTACTGAGCCTCCGCCGCCTCGAACAATTCTATCACGTCTGCAAGAAGAAGCCGCGTCACGTCCCTCGATTTGTTCTTTAGCGCATACAGGAGCGCGGTCTCGCCATAATTGTCCGCAGCGTCCACATCCGCGCCTACCGCGAGCAGAAGTCGCGCCACGTCCACGAAATTGTTTCCTGCCGCAACCATTAGCACCGTAAGACCGAGATAGCTCTTTGCGTTCACGTCCGCGCCGTCCGCTATGAGCCGCCGCGCTTCGGCGACGTTATTGGTCTTTGCCGCCTTAAAAAGCGCATCCGTCTTTGCATCCGCGTGCATCCTTACGCACGCGCTCAAGGTCAAGGCGCAGAACGAGCCCCCCACGCACAGCGTGAAAGCCGTCATAGTTTTCTTTATCATGTTTTTCATCTATTCTTTTTCCAGGATTTCGTCCACCAATTTTCCGAGCGCGATCGACAAATCCTCTTCCTCCAAATCCTGCGAAAGCGATTTCATGTCGCCCAGGACGGTTTCCAAAAGTTCGTCCATCGGACAATCCGCGTCAGAGACTTCTTCCGAAGCCATATCGGTGAGCACGCCTGATTTCCGCAATGCGCTCGAAGTTTTCAGCAAGCCAGGCTCGCCTTCGAGCGTCGAAATCAAATATTCGAGCGTAACCCGAACGCGGCTTTGCATGAATTCCTGTTTTTCTTTCGGCGGAAGAGATTCGCTCAACGCGAGCAAAGCCTTGAACAAATTTATCTGGCTTTCGAAATCGTGCTCGCCGTCCTCGTCTTTCAAAATGTTTGCGACGGCGGGAACGAAGTCGTGCACTTTTTTCATCGCCTCTTCCAAGGCCTTTTTCTTCGCGTCACTTTCGTCGTCTTCCATGGCGTCTTCAATAGTTTTGCGGAACGCTTCCTTTTCCTCTTTCAATTCTTTTGCGGCTTCTTCGAGAGCGGCTTTTTCTTCCGCCAACTTTCTTTCGGTTTCCTCGGCGGCCTTGCGGGCGGCTTCTTTTTCTTCCGCGAGCTTTCTCGCCGCTTCTTCGGCGGCCGCCTTTTCTTCCGCGAGTTTTCTTGCCGTTTCTTCGGCGGTGCGTCGTGCTATTTCTTCTTGCTGGGCGCGAAGCCTCGCGTTTTCTTCGGCGAGCCTGCGCGCGTCTTCTTGCTGTCTCGCGTTTTGAGCCGCTTCGAGGACGCGCCGTGTGCTTTCTGCCATTTGCGCCATTTTTTCTGCGAGCGCGGAAGCGTCCAATTTTGGAGCAGGGAGTTTTTCTTCCGGCTTTTCTTCTTGCGGAATTTCCGATTTCGGCGCGGCTTCGTCTTCGGAAAAATCAGGAATGTCAAAACCTTCGTCGTCTTCGGGCGAATCTTCCACTAATTGTTCGCCCATCGACTTTTCCTGACTTTGCTCGAGCTGCTTGAAATCGTCGGCAATCGATTCAAAATCAATCTCTTCCGATTCTTCGTCATCGATGAGCGGCGTTTTTCCGAACGACTCAAAATCAAAGTCGTCGTCTTCAAGAATGTTTTCTTCCGCCAATTCTTCCTGCGCCGCTACATCTTCCTGTTGGGCGGCCGGCTCCTGCGCCATTGCCTCTTCCTGCCCCATATCGAATTCTTCGGGCAAGTTTTCCCGCTCGGCGCGTTCGGCTTCTTCCTGAATCTGTTCTTGAACGGCGGCCTTTTTCACGATCACGATGTTGGACAAACGGCTTGAAGATTCTTTTGCCAAGCGATTCGTATTGTCGTTATCAAATGCCTTCTTGTAATTTTCCAAAGCCGATTCGGTTCTTCCGAGCCTTTCTTCAATCATTGCGAGCGAAAGAAGTCCGTGCGAATCGTTCGGCTTTTTCGACAAATATTTTACGATGTAATTTTCGGCTTCCGCCAAATTGCCTTTTTGCTTGTATCGATCGGAAGCGTTGAACAAATGCTTTTTGTATTCGGGATTGCTCGCCTCGATTTTTCTGAAAACTTTTTTCGCGCGCTTTTCGTCGTCGGCGCAAATGTAATATTGCCCCGCAAGATCCAAAGTTTCGACATCGTTCTTGTCGATGTCAAAAAGTTCCTTGATGTCCTTGCTGGCTTCGAACAATTTTTGCGCGCTCAAATTTATCGACGCGGAACTCTTTATCAGTTTTTCGTCGTTCGGAGAAATCGAGCGCGCCTTTTGAATCGCCTCAATCGCCTTTGCATTTTTCCCCTGTCGTTCAAGCGAAGTCGCCAAGCCTTTCAGCGTCTGCGCATGGTCGGGAAGAATCTTGATTGAATCGTTGTATTTTTTTTCGGCGGATTCGTAGTCGGATTCGGCCATGTAAATATCGCCCAAAATCGATTGAAGGCGCGCGTCGTTTTCGTTCAGCGAAATCGCCTGCTCGCCGAGAACCTGCGCGTCGCTCACGCGCCCGATTTTCAAAAGCAAGCTCGTATAGTCGGCGTAGGCTTCGCCCCAACCCGGCTTGTAGCGCAACGCTGCCTCGTATTCGCGAATCGCGCCTTCGATGTTGTCGGAGTGCTCGTAGGCGTTCGCTAAATTCAAATGCAAAATCGGATGGTTTTGGTCAACCTTCAAGCCTTTCAAATACGCCGAAATCGCCGCCTCGTGATCGCCTTTGGATTCGTAAATCGTTCCGAGATGATTGTACGCGAGCACGTCCACAGGATTCAAGGTTACTACAGTTTCAAAGCAGTCAATCGCGTCTTCGTAGCGTTCCATGAATTTATAAGTGAAGCCCAAATTGTAATACACTTGTTCGCGCTTTGCGCCCGCCGCAAGCGCCTCGTTCAAAACCGCAATCGATTCTTCATATTTTTTTATGCGCCGATAAATTCCGCCGAGCGTCAAAAGCACCGCCAAATCGCCGGGATTCTTCTCGCGAATTTTTTGAAAAACGGGCAAAGCCTTTTCGTCCTCGCCGGATTTTATGTAGACGTTTCCCAACCGAGCAAGCAAATCCTTGTCGTCGGGATTTTCTTTGAGCAAAGTTGAATAAAGTCTCGAAGCAAGAGCGTAGTCGCGGGAAATCACCGCTGAATTCGCTCGGCTCAATAACAACGAATTTTCGACCATGTAAAATTACCTCCTGCCCGGCCTTGCGTAGACCTCATTGGAAAGTCCGCCGTTTATGTGTTCATCTAGATTCGAATATGTGGAAACGGCAAAATAATAAATCGCGCCGTTCTTCAAGCCAGTCAAATTGAACTGGCTTATGTTTTGAACTTTGATTGGCGAAGGGCCTTGGTCGGCATCCGTGCCCAAATATTCGCCGGGACGATTTCCGTAGTAGACAAAATATCCGCCCGCGTTTTCGTCCACCGAAAAATTCCAGCTCAAATCCACGCCGCCGTCCTTCGCCTGCGCGCGGAGTTTCAATGGAGCGGCTGGAAGCGGAGTCTGCGAATAGTTGACTTTGATTTCCGTGACCGAAGGCGATTTTCTTCCGCCGCCGTCGGGAAACAATTCCGCGGCAATCTGAAAATATCTTCCGCTCACGCCGGAAATTTCTTCGCCGTTTTTCACTTGCTTCCATTCGGGAAAATTGTCGTCCCAGCCAAAATAATTTTCGCCCGCGCGAACGTAATAGCGAATCTCGGTTTGCGGCGGAACATTTTCCATAATCGAAAGGCTGTTCAAAACAGAAGCGGGAGTCGCGACAATCGGCTTCGTACGAAAGCTTCCACCGTCGATTTTGAATCGCTCGTAAATCAAATTCTTCGGATTGGAAGAATCGGTGACGCGCCGAGAAATTTTAAAATCATCGATGAGCCCGACGAACGAAGGACAAATATTTATCGGCGCGACATCGCCGAAAATCGGCTGGAAAATCGTGCTTCCTTCGCGGCCGCTTTCCGTTATGAATTTCAGCGACTCAACTTTTCCGTCGATGCGATATTCCAAAAGTCCGCTTTCTTCGTCGTAGGAAATTTCGTGGCGCGACCATTTGTCGGGAATGAGCATCGTGTAACTTTCCAGCTGAACTTCGCCATTTTCGGGAGACGCGCCTTCGAACAAATTCGTGAACGTCCACACGACGCGATTGTTGATGAACGCGCTTTCGATTTTCTGGTAAAAAACATAGTCGCCGACAATTCGCGAGGAATGCCATTCGAAAATCACTTCGCCGTTTTCCGACGTGGCGGGACAAATCCAAAATTCAATCGAAAAAGAGCCGCTGCGATTTTTCGTGCCGAAAACCGTGCCTCCTTTTCCGAGCAAGGAAATTCCGTCGCCATTGTCGCGGCTCAAAGCGGCGCGTTTTCCCATTATCGATTTCGACGAGCTCAAAAGCGAATTTTTTTCCACGGAATAATTTCCGCTCGCATCCGAAAACTTCCCGTTCTTGAAATCCTCGAAATCCAAAAGCAAGTCGGTTTCCACGGAAACTTTGTGCGCGTTCGTGGCGAGTTCCACGCATTCGTATCCGAACTTTCCCATTCCGCGCGAGATTCCGCTCGCCGCCTCGAATTCCGGCCAGCCGTTTTTTCCGCCGAGCGTAATCGTCCTGCTTTCCGCGAAAAGATTTTGCGCGATGACTAGACAAAGACACGCGAAAATTGCTATCATTTTTTTTAGTTTCATTTTTTGAAAATCCTCGCGCGACATTTTAGCGTGGATTTTGAAATCCAGCGCATCGCATGCGCACTTTTGTTTCATTATGAATTCGGAAAATTCGACACGAGAAAAATTGCATCAAACCGCACTCAAAGCCCCGGAATCCAGCGGAGTCTATCTTTGGAGAAATCCGCAAGAAACCGTCATTTACGTGGGCAAGGCAAAAAATCTCAAGAACCGCCTTTCCTCATATTTTTCCGGCCGCAAGGACATCAAGACTCGTCTCCTGATTTCCCGCGCCGCGTCAATCGAATACATCACGACAGCGAACGAATACGAAGCGTTCCTGCTCGAAAACAATTTAATCAAAAAATACACGCCGCGATACAACATCAACTTGAAAGACGGAAAATCTTATCCCGTGCTCCGAATCACGAACGAAAAATTTCCGAGGCTTTTCAAGACGCGCCAAATGATTCAAGACGGCTCGACATATTTCGGGCCGTTTCCCGATGTCGCCGCGTTGGACACATTCATCGACACGCTTTACAAGCTTTATCCGATTCGTCATTGCAAGAAATTCCGCGAGCGCGAATATCCGTGCATGTATTACCACATCGGGCGTTGCAAAGCGCCGTGCTGTGGAAAAATCGACAAACAATCGTACATTTCATTTTTCGGCGAAATCGCAAAACTACTTGAGGGAAAAGGAAAGCAAACAGAAGAATCACTTTCCGCAGAAATGAAGGCTGCGGCAAAGGAATTGAATTTCGAAAAGGCGGCGAGAATCCGCGACGGACTAAAGGCACTTTTGATAATGCAAAACCAAAACATCGTGGAAGATTTTTCCGCCGAAGATCGCGACTACATCGCGCATTGGCGTGAAGGCGAATTGGCGAGTTTTACGGTTTTGAAAATCCGCGAAGGAAAAGTGCAAGGCCGCGACAATTACCGCGTGGAAAGCCTCAACGAAGACGACGAGCTTTTGCCGGAATTCATGAACGCATATTATGAGGAAGAGCACGATTTGCCGCCCGCGATTTACGTTCCGTCACAAAGCGGCTTGGAATTCATTTCGCGTTGGATAAAAGAAAAATTCAATTCGGACACGAAAATAATTTTGGTCACGGAAGAAATGGAAAACGCCGCGCGGCACAAGGCGGCTTTGGACATGGCAAGGCAGAACGCGCACGAGGATATAATTCGCCGCCTGCGCGAGCGCGGAGACACGCCCGCATTAGAAGAATTGAAAAATCTTCTCGCGCTTCCTCGCCTGCCCGTCCGCATCGAAGGATTCGACATCGCGCACATCGGAGGGAAATTTCCAGTCGCGTCGCTCATCAGTTTTTACAACGGAAATCCCGACAAAAAAAATTACCGCTATTTCCGCCTGAAAACCACGGACGGAATCATCGACGATTTCGCTTCAATGCGCGAAGCGGTGAGCCGAAGGTACACGCGCCTTTTGAACGAGCAAAGCGAATTGCCAGACTTGATTTTGATTGACGGCGGAATCGGACAAGTGAACGCCGTGGAAGGAATTTTGCGCGCACTGAATCTGGAAATCCCAATCGCGGGACTTGCAAAGCGCGACGAAGAAATTTGGCGGCCGCACGCATCCGAACCGATTCAACTTCCCAAGCGAAGCGACGCGCTGCGCCTTTTGCAGAGAGTCCGCGACGAGACTCACAGATTCGCCACGAGCCGCCGCGCGAATCTTCAGACAAAAGAAAACACCGTGAGCGTTTTCGAATCGCTTCCAAGCGTGGGAGAAAAACACGCCCGCGCACTCACGAAAAAATTCGTCACGCTCGAAAATCTCGCAAATGCGCAGGAAGCCGAAATCGCAGAATGCCTGCGCGTTCGCGCAAATGTCGCGGCGCAAATTTTAATCGAAGCGAAAAAACTTTTTTCCGAGCAAGCCGAAAAAAAGCAAAGCCAAATGCGCTCGCTCAAAGAAGCCGGCACGACAAAAGAAATCGCCGCGCACAAAGAATATATTTCAAGCCTCGCGGACTTGGCGGGAGGAGATGTATAGTTAATAATTAATAGTTAATGATGAATAGTGAATAGTTGGCGAAATGGATGGATGGAGGGGGGGGCGAATTACCGCCTGCAATGATATTTTCATTCAATAATTGCAGATATAGTGCTTTCCACCTGTTTGTCAGACAAACAGGTTTTTTCCGACAAATCAATGCGATATTGCAAGTCCGTAATACTTTCAGGAATATTATGAAATACATTTATTGCATTAGTGTCATATACAAACACATTTTTTAAAACAAATTTCTTTTGTTTAACATCTATTGCCGACACACGTTTCTTTTCTGTCTCTAAATTTAGAGTAAATTTATAGGAACGACAACAGCCTTTTAGGTATAATTCATTTATCAATTCTTCCAATGATTTCCCCACATTATTTTCTTCTATCAACATTACAATTAAATAATTTTTATCGGAATTAAATATCTGAAAATGCTTTAACAATACATTCGATATATTAAAGGTTGTTTTCACTTCAAAATTAACGCCGTTAAAATCAAAATCATATTTTGAATATGATCCAGAAGTGGCATGCCAGTTTTTTGAAATATCAATGTCATAATTTGTATAAACATAATCTATAAAAAGCAACTCACCGTACAAACCGATTATATTTTTCCGTTTTTCATATTTCTGCGGCTGAAACAAGTTCATTAAAGAATAGAAAAATCCCAAAAAGTCTTTCGATCCCATATACTGAATGTGAGCGACACATAAATTAACGAAAGCCTCAAAATCATCTATATTTTCTTCGGATGGAATTTTGTATTCAAGGAGATTATAAAAACCAGTTTCAAATTGAGGCGAATTTTCAACTGCATGAACCTCAACATTTGTGCATAAACTCAAATATTCACTTTTCATCTGATTATAATTGCAGCCTTCAAAATTTTTCACGACATAAACTAATTTCTTGTCTGTCATAAAAAATCCTGCCATCTCGGACAGTTTCTTGACAAGATAAAACTTTCCGTCAACGAGGCAATGTTTCAAATGATTTTTCAGTTCACTCAACAAATTGTTCATCTTTTGTAAAATATACCTTTTCTTTTGGAACGTAAATTGCGAACATATATTGTTTCAACTCTTCTTCTATGTTTTCATTATTGCGAGGAATGATTGAGAAAATCTGAATGTTTATCTTATCAGGATTCACAATGACAAAACTATCACCCTCATATTTTATTTTGTTTTTATCCTTACTATCCGCGCCCTGCTGCAGAGCTTTTATCTTGTTTGTGTTAAAATACAACGAACGTTGACGTTCCTCTGGAAGCATTTTTATAATAATGACTTCCTGAGAATCCAGAAGTTCTAAAACCGCATCTTTTTGAAATGGCTCATTCTCAAACACACTTTTGATAGAATTTATTATATCCTGCAAGTCTTCAGACTTAATCTCTGCATAATATCCTGTGGTTGAATTATTTCTGCTACCTTTTGTCGTCGGTTTTAAATCATATGTGTTAAATATATTATCTATAATTGTGTCATTATCTTTAATTATTTTTTTATTTCTAATGATGCATTTCTGCTTTATCCATTTTTTCCTGAATGAAATCTTCTTGAATTTTGCTTTATTTGGTGCAGTAGGACGCAGAGAAGACTTGTCGGCAGAAATGATGATATCGTTAATAGAAATCTTGCCATTCTCAATATCTTCAAATTGCTCCCATAAATCTTCGTCAATTTCAGCAAGACCTGAAAATTCTTGAGCGATTTCTGATGTAGTAAAGATTTTGCACAAATCAATATACTTGCTTCTGTAACCAAACCATCTCGCCCGCTGCAACGTTGTATCCATATTTCCGTTTTTTGCCCATCTAGTGAAATATGTGATTAACAAATTCTTGAAGGTTAGTCCTCTTTGCAACAAATCGCCACCTATGTATATTTTATAAGGGCGAAGATTTTCATTAGATTGCGTGTCCTTTCCTTTTGAATTTTTTAAAATAACATGTGTATTTAACACAACCTTTTCAATATCTAAATCAGAGAAACTTTCTGGCACATCAACAAAATAATTGTTATACATCTTCTCAAATTCTTTAAGATATAAATCGCTGTCATTCTTGTTTTTAAAAGCATCTTGAATAGATTTTATATATGCCTCTATGCTTGAAAAAGTTGTCTTATGTCTCTCTGTCTCCTTGTCTGAATGAATAATCATATCGCTTACAAGCCTTGTATTTTCCCTAGTTTGCTTTATAGCACTGGCAACAATAAAGCATAAAATAGCATCTCTTAAAGATTTTGGCAGACTTTCAGAGCCATCAACGAAAGCGTCTATTTTATCTATTTCTACAATATTATTTTTATCATCCAAATGATAAATTTCCGCTCCTGTGTAACCAGTTGATGGCTGAATCAACCGAATTGTTTCAGGTCTGAGTTTGCTCCATTTGTCCAAAAATATATTTGCATGAGGAGTTGCTGTAACAGAAAGATACATTGGATTAGACAACAAATCTTTCATCCTTGTAATCACTTCATAGGTTTTTGAAGCGTCTTGCTTTTTATTTTTCGCTGTATTCAAACTAGCTTGGTCACCCTCATCATCAATAATAAATGGTTTTATAGTTTTTTTGTCAATTGAAGCCAATAAATCATTTATCTTCCTCATTGCCACAGGTCTTTTCATAGAAATAAAAATAATAGGTTTATGACATTCAAAAAGATTTTGTATTATTGCATCGTCAATGTTTAGAATTGAATTCTTTTTGTCATCTGTAGAAAAAATAGCTGGAGAATTGTCTTCATATGACACTTCTTCAGGAGAATCAAAAATTCTCCTGAATCTAGTTGTAGTTTGATTTAAAAGGCTGTTATCGTAACCTCCATAAATAACTAAAAAGTTATACCCATTATCAAAAGCAAATGCCGTAAACAACTCAAGGTTTGCCGTCTTTCCAGACTGCACTTTACCAACTAAAAGAGAATTGCGATTGGTTTTATATAAATTTGATTGTATCGCATTGTATGACTCAATGACATTATCGCGTATGTTATTGGCTCCTACTGCGCCATACGTATCTTCATGTTTGCCATGAACAAGTGTATAATAGCGTCCAAAAGTTATTGAATCGGCGTATTCATTTTTGATTTCATATATTTCCATACATTTCACTCCTTGCAATTTCAGAAAGATAACGGTTCAATTCATTTCTTATGGCATTAGGCTTCACCAATCCGCATTCGGAATATTGCTTCGCCTTATCCTCTGCAATAAGAAAAGCAATGACAAATTTCTCTATTATTATTTGAAAATCTTGCTCATTGATATACGGCTTAAAAAACTGATGATTGACATTTATTATAACATCGACAGTTTTTTCATCAACCGATTTTGTTGTTATCCAATAACCATTGTCATTAGCAATGCTCCAACGAATATTGTAAGTTCTTTTTGTTATAGAATCGATGTTTACTGTATATGGTCTAACACAATCGAAAATAGATTCCGACTGTTTGTTAGATTCATTCAAATACTCATCAAAAGGATTTAAATCAGATGCTGTATCCTGTTCCTCTTGAATTTCTGAGTTCTCAGAATTGATGTCGGAAAGTTTCTTCGTAAAAGAAGATACATTATTATGGATTTTATCAGATGCACCTTGAGTAAATTGTTCTTCTTTGACGCGCGCTTTATTTGTTTTTTTTGCAATTCTTATATATTCATCAATATTGAGTCTCAGTTGTTTTACAAATTCATCCTCTAAACCGTAATCCCAAACAAATCCGTCCTTTGCTTGGTTTATAGGAAAATTATCCAAATTCAACTCGCCAAATAATTTATGGGAAATCGGCGACTGAGCCTGTATAAAAATTTTATCGGGCTTATAATTCTGCCCCTCTCCACCAATAACAACTCGATCTCTACGGAACAAAGCAAAACCAGCTTTATCAAAGCCGCTGCCTTCTGCCAAGATTCCAACAAACCCTGTAACATGATATTTTTTTTCATCGAATAAAAATGAGAAATCCACATCTTCTTTCCAATAACGATCTTTCCATGTCAAAATTGCGTACTTTTTGAACGAAAGTTTTTCACCGTCAAAAGATATATTAACTTTTCCTGAATTTAAATCTCTCCTATACATACTTTGCAACAGAGTGCAGACTTTTTTACGAGTTGCAGGCGCGATTTTTTTGGAAATATCTTTTATTACAATTTTAGTTCCATGTTTTTTTCTTTCACATTTTGTTGTCATTATTGTTATACTGTTCTGCCTCTTTTCTTTTAATTTATGAATGTCAACCTCCGCTTTGTACTCTTTATCAGAGCCATATTGTGTCGATTGTACTGACCATATAAATCCAAACCAACTCGCCGCAGTTTTCAACCCCATGCCGAATTCGTTTCTGGTACCTGTTGTATGCGGTTTTGAATCCAGTTTTATAGCCCGTACAAAATCTTCATATTCCATTCCGAAAGCATCGTCTGTAATCGTCAATTCATTTTTGCATATGTCATAGTTTATCTCGATATTTACAGAGTTAATTCCATGTTCTTTTAACATTTCTTCATTTGAGTAAAATGATTGCGTAGAGTTATCGACAAATTCCGCTATTGCGTACCAAACTTTATAGCTTAAATTGGAAAATACTTCCAATATGCTTGCTTCCGGCTGAATATTTAATTCTTCTGTATCCATCACTTTATCTCCAACAGTTTTTCCATAATTAGTCTTACAACCTCGACATTAACGGCGTTTCCAAACGCCCGAAATGCCTCCGCCATAGTATCAGGAGGTTCTAACTCTTCCATGCATTGAAGCCGCGCAGCTTCTCTGCTTGTCATGTATCGTCCAATTTCGCCGTTTTGAGTTTTTACCCAAGGAAATATCGGAATTTGAGTTGTCGTCAAGACAAGCGCAGGAGAATATGTCGGCAATTTAACACGGACTCCAGACGGTCTGAACTGTACAATTTTATCATATAATGTAGGCTTTACGGTCTTATCATTGCCACAGTTCCATTCAAATTTTTGATGGCTGTTCTCAAAACCAGGCTGCTTTAAAGCTTCTAGCCAAGGGTCTAATATTTCCTTATGAGCTTTATAAAACTCTCGATTCCACTTTATGAAATTCTTTTTCCAATCGGGGAAATTATGATTCTGTTCCGTCTTTTTTGTTTGCGCATATATCGGCAGGCAGTCAAGAAAATCAGTTTTTGAATTTCCCTGAACAAGACATCCAAATTTTCCTTTTTTTCCTTCAAGGGATTTTTTGTATTGGTAAAATGGGGCTATCCCTTCATATTCATAATCAGCTCCCCATTCCATAGCCCATATAGGAAAAGATGGAATGGGAACACCATGTTCCGTAAGCAAATCAAGGAAATCTTGCCAAACTTTCATATGAACTCGCGTTTGCGGCTTCAATGTCATATAATCAGTGTCATTCTCATCTATAATAGACGTAATGTTGCATTTTTTGTTTTTTTTATATTCAGGAAAAGAAAAATTCTTTAAACCTCCGTGTTCTTTTAAACGTCCAACGATGTAAATTCTTGTTCGATGCTGAGGTATTCCAAAATAATGCGGAGAAATAACCTCATCTTTTATATCGTAAAGTGTTTTGAGTTGTTTTGAAATGACCTTATATGTATTTCCTTCGTCATGGGATTTTAAATTAGGCACGTTCTCCAAAATCACATATTCGGGCTTACATTTTTGCAATATTTCCATGATTTTATAAAATAGATTACCACGCTCTTTGTCATCAAAACCTTGTTGCTTACCAGCTTTTGAAAATGGCTGACATGGGAATCCCGCGCACAAGACCTGTGGATTATATATAGCAATGTCCTTCTCTATATTTACCTTGTTTATATCACCAGCGCATTCCATTCCAAAATTTTTTTTATAAAGTTCTCTAAGTTCGGGTTTTATTTCGCTTGCAAAAACACATTTACCGCCAAGTTTTTTCATTGCAAGATGAAAGCCCCCAATTCCAGCGAATAAGTCTATAAATTTAAAAGATTTATCTTTCATAAATTTGCAGTTCCATAAGCCTTATACCACAACACGTATCCAAATAAAACTGTCTTACGCATTCTTCTGGAGTGAGTTTAATTTCTTTGTCCCGAATCAAGCATTTTACATAATAAGATTCTTTTCCGTTTTTTTCGCGTCTGACCGTAATTGAATTTTCCAGTGCCTCAATCTGCGCGGGCGCAAACTGCTCCAACCTATATTCTGAATC
This sequence comes from Treponema sp., assembly GCA_014804005.1. GTDB lineage: Bacteria > Spirochaetota > Spirochaetia > Treponematales > Treponemataceae > Treponema_D. Next base: position 46,895 of record JAAVAP010000020.1, read on the forward strand.
TTTTAGAATTTGCGAAAGCGAAATTGACATTGTTTCTCCCCATCATATTTATTGTAACATCACAGCGAGAATTGTTCAATAAGAAATCCATGGAGTATTGACAACAAGCTAAAAAGCAGAAAAAAATACACCGCCATTATCTTACTGTAAAAAAAGGCATTTTTAAAAGTCATATTTTGCAGAGAATCAAGAAAATTTTTAATGATTCGAAAGTTCTCAAAATTTTCAATGATTAAAAACGAATGTTTTTAATCATTGAAAATATGTGTTTTTAATAGTCTAAAATGGGCGTTTTCAAATCTCCATAACGAGCGTTATAAATATTTAAAAACTCAAATAGCAGTGAAATTGGAGGCGTGATAGGCATAGGAAAAAAATGCCCCGCAGGTATTCTCCTGCGGAGGGCTTGTCGTCGCAGGCGCATAAATCGCGCAACAATTTTACTGCGCCTTCACTTCGTTTTTCAGTTCCGCGCCGCTTTCGAACGCCTTGACATTTTCGAGCGAAACTTCCGCGATGTTCGCGAGCGCGTTCGTGGTCAAGAATGCCTGATGGCTCGTAATCAAAACGTTCGGGAAAGTCAAAAGCCGCGCCAAAGTGTCGTCCGTAATTACCGCCGCCGACCAGTCGCTGAAAAAATATTTGCTTTCTTCTTCGTAGACATCGAGCGCGGCTCCTCCAATTTCCTTGTGCTTCAAAGCGTGAACAAGGGCCTTTGAATCAATGAGCGCGCCGCGTCCCGTATTTATCAAAACCGCGTCATTTTTCATCCGCTTCATATTTTCGTGATTCACGATGTGGAACGTTTCGTCGTTGAGCGGACAATGGAACGAAAGCACGTCGCTGCGAGAAAAAATCGTCGGAACGTCAACATATTCAAATCCGTTTTTGTCCGCCCATTCGCGGTTCGGGAATTTGTCATACAAGATAATTTTCATTCCGAAGCCCGACAAAAGCCCAGCCATGATTTGCCCGATTTTTCCCGTGCCGAAAATTCCTGCGGTAAGTCCGTGCAAGTCGCGCCCAGTCAAACCTTCCAAAGTAAAGTTGCCAGTTTTCGTGCGAAGATAGCTTTGCGGAATGTGCCGAGTGAGCGCGAGCAGCATCGCCACGGCATGCTCTGCGACAGCGTAAGGCGAATACGCCGGAACGCGCACGATTTTTATTCCAGCGTTGGCCGCCGCCGCAAGGTCAACGTTGTTGAATCCCGCGCATCGAAGCACGATAAGGCGAACGCCGTTTTTCTTCAAAATCGAAATCACTTTTTTGTCCGCGATGTCGTTCACGAAAATGCAAACCGCGTCGAAGCCCTTTGCCGCCGCAGCAGTTTTTTCGTTCAACTTAAAATCAAAGAAATCAATTTCAAATCCGAAATTTTCGTTGACTTCCAAGAAACTCGTTTTGTCATAAGAATGCGTGTCATAAAAAGCAATTTTCATTTTTTCCTCCTGTTGAAAATCCAATTTCAATTTTGCAAGCGAGCAAAATCTGCCGCAAACTCCGCGTCTCGCACGAAGCGAACAACGCGATTTTCATTTTAAAATATAATTACGTTTAAAGTTTGCGTCAAGAAATAAAAATGAGACATTCAAGATTCGCGGCGAATCGTTTTGCGAAAAATTCAACACAAAAATTTAAAGTTGAAATTGGCACAGAGAAATTATTTTTTCGCTTTTCATTTTTTCGCCTTTGTGCTACAATGTTTTCAAAATAAAGTTTTCTTCACTTATAAAAAGGAGCAATGAAAATGTACAAGATTCAAACGTTGAATAAAATTTCCGCGATCGGGCTGGAAGATTTTCCGCGCGACGATTACGAAACCGCATCCAGCTTGAACAATCCCGACGCGATTTTGGTACGCTCGGCGGACATGCACAAAATGGAATTTTCCGGCACGGTAAAAGCCGTGGCTCGCGCGGGCGCGGGTGTGAACAACATCCCGATTGACGAGCTTACAAAAAATGGAATCGTTGTTTTCAATACGCCTGGCGCGAACGCAAACGCCGTAAAGGAACTCGTGCTTACATCGCTTTTCATTTCAAGCCGTCCCGTTTTCCGTGCAAGCGAATGGGTAAAGACTTTGGCAGGACAAGGCGAGCAGATTCCGGAACTTGCCGAAAAAGGAAAAAGCCAATTCGTCGGTCCTGAACTCAAAGGAAAAAAACTCGGCGTGATTGGGCTTGGCGCGATTGGCGCGCTCGTTGCGAACGCCGCCGTCCAGCTTGGAATGGAAGTGATTGGCTATGATCCGTTTATGTCCATCGCGGCGGCGTGGCGGCTCGACAATCATGTGAAGCATGCGGAAACGCTCGACATGCTTTTGTCCAAATCCGACTACATCACGATTCACGTTCCGCAAACCGAAGACACAAAAGGTTTGATTAACGAAAAGACTTTGAAAAACATGAAAGACGGCGTTGTGATTATAAACATCGCGCGCGGCGGGCTTGTGAACAACGGCGACGTTCTGCGCGCGCTCGATTCGGGAAAAGTCAAATGTCTCGTCACCGATTTTGCCTGCGAGGAATTCATCGGAAAAGAAAACGTGATTTGCTTTCCGCATTTGGGCGCGTCCACTCCCGAAGCCGAGGACAATTGCGCGAAGATGGCCGTCGCCGAATTGCGCGAATTTTTGGAAAAAGGAAACATCACGAATTCCGTGAACTTTCCGAAATGCACTACGGAAAATCCAGTGCCGAAGAATGGAACTAGAATTTGCATTTCGCACAAAAATGTTTCTGGAATCATCGCGAAATTCACGACGGTTTTGGGCAACGCGAATTTGAATATCGCCGGAATGACGAACCAAAATCGCGGCGACATCGCATACAACATCATCGACGTTGATGGGCGCGTCGGCGAAGAAACTTTGCGCGCGCTTGCCGGAATCGAAACCGTGATGAAAGTGCGTCCGATTTTCGGCTAGATTTCCACCGAACCTATTACCGTCGTTTCGTCGTCGAATTTCTTTTTTTGGCGTTCTTGCTTTATACGTTCCATGAAAGATTTTCGCGCGGCGGCGGTTTGTTCAGGATCGTAGCCGAGTTTGGAATTCGACACGCTCGAATTGCCGGTGTTTTTCGCGGGCGACGCGCGACGTGTTTTGGGCGCGCTCAAAAATCCGAACATACTTCCGCAAAGCCCGCCCGCAAGTTTCGCGAAAATCGAGACGACTTTTGTGTTGTCCATCGCTCCGTTCAAATAAAATTCGCATCCCATAAAAAGCGCGAAAATCATAATCGCGGAAATCGGAAGCTCGTTTTTGGAAAGCGAAGTTATCGCGCCAAGCAGAATCAGCATGAAAACAATCGCGTCCGCGCCGCAAAGCGTTGCGGGAATTAGGCAGGCGTTCAAAACTCCCGTTACAAGCGTCGCAATCAAAATCATCACGACGAGAGCCGCGCTGCCGTAGCGTTCTTCCATTTGAGTGCCGAGCGGCAAGATGAATGCGAACGAAATCAAAAATTGCAGAAGATTTTTGTTTCCAAACAAATAGAAAAAAAGCCGCAGATAATGAATCGGATTTTGAAAATTGAACACTTCTTCATTTTGAATCGGCTTGTCGAGAGCCTCGCTCAATTGCGCCGAAAGTTCCGCCGCGCTTTTTGAAAGAGTTCCAGGAAGCGAGAAAAATTTTTGCACGATGAGCGAATTCTTCAATGCGAATTCATCGAGAACCAAGACGAAAAAAGAAACAAGACAAAGCGTAAGAACTACCGCCGCGTCATAGCGCAGCGCAAGAGATTTTTTTCCACCCATAAAAAAATTATACACCGATTGTAAAAAAAAATCAAATGCATTACAATTGTTTTATGAACGCAATTATCACAGTGGTCGGCTCGGACAAAGTCGGCATCGTTTCAAAGGTAACTACATTTTTGGCGCAGCATTCGGCGAACATCGTTGACATAACGCAATCGATTCTTTCCGGCAACTTCGTAATGATGCTGATGGTTTCGTTGGAAAATGCGGATTTGTCAATCGACAAATTTCGCGACCAAATGATTTCGCTCGGCAAGGAAATCGGCGTGGAAATCAACGTAATGCACGAGCAAGTTTTCAGCTCGATGCATCGTGTGTAAACGGAAAGCCTAATTTTGAAAAATCGCGCACGACATAAAAATTGTTGCGCGCGATTTGGCGATGAGCGGCTGAAACGGTTTTTTGCAGAAAGCGCGAAATAAAAACTAACTGTTAATCGCCGCGATTTGTTCCGTGAGCATCGGAATGAGTTGCTTTTTTCTGGAAACTACGTCGTTCAAATAATACACGCCGTCTTCCTGCTTGGGAAACGTGAAAAGCGATTCGTGCTTTTTGTCGCAGGCGAAAAACAAAAGCGAACTTAATTTCGTGATGTCGGTGACAAGCAGCGCGGCGAAAATCATTTTTCCTGCGCGGCGATTCGCTTCCAATTCGTCGAGGAATTCTTTTTTCCGCGCGAGAATGTCGTGCGGCGAATCCACTTCGATTTGGCTTACGGAATATGAAATTTTTCCTTCGACATATTCTTTCAAATCCTGCGCGATGATGTCCTGCGCGCTTCTTGAGCCGATGACGCTTCCCGCCGCTATGATTTCTTCGCCGAGTTTTTGAACATCAAGATTCGTGATTGCGCTCAAATATTCCGCAGTCTCGCGGTCGATTTCTGTCGTCGTCGCCGATTTCAAAATCAGCGTGTCCGAAAGAATTCCGCAAAGCAAAAGGCTCGCGATTTCCACGGGAACAGGAATTTTATTTTCGCGGTAAAGTTCTGTTATCAAAGTCGAAGTCGAGCCGACAGGCTTGTTCAAAAACAAAATCGGCTCTTTCGTGCAAAGCGTTCCGATTCTGTGATGGTCAATCACTTCGCGAATTCTGTAATGCTCGTAGCCGTCAATCACTTGCGTGGCTTCGTTGTGATCCACCAAAATCAATTCCACGTTCGGCTCTTTGAGCAAGTCACTTTCGGAAATTATTCCAATCACTTTGTTCGCGTCGTCCACCACGGGAAGGCAACGGCACGGCACTTCTCGCAAAAGCGGCTTGACTTTTGAAATCGGATCGTAGCGATGCACGGCGGAAATCGAAGTGTCCGACATCGAACTTACCGGCGTGGAATACGCGATGAGCATCGAAGTGGAAGAAGTTCCATACGGCGAAATGATGACGCTCACTCCATTTTTTTCGGCTTTGTCGCGGAGCGTTTTCGAAAGCACTTGACCGCTCGTCAAAACCAAAAGTCGGACTTTCGCGTCGATGCATTGTTCCTGGATTTCCGGCCTGTTCGAAGCGATCACTACGAGCGGCTCGGTTTTGTGCTGCTTGAGATGATCTTTGAAAGTTTCTGTCGCCGAAGAGCCTACCAAAATCGTCGCCTTGAAAATCTCGTTTTCGTTTTTAAAAATTATCGGCTGCGCGTTCAGCGTCTCTTTTATCAAAGCAATGCTCGTCACGACAGGAGATTTTTTTTCAGGATTCATTTGAATCAAAAGATTTTTCGCGAAAGCGTTGTAATGCAAAAGCGANTTGTACGCGCCGTTTTCGTCCACAATCGGAATCACTTGATCCTGCGTTTTTTCCAAATTTCCCAAGACTTTCCAAAGCGAATCTTTTTCGCGCGCGCACTGAAAATTGTCGTCCGTGTAGAACGCGACTTTCGGNGAAAATTCGGAAATGTATTCGGGCGGCTTCACGCCGAATTTATTGAAAACGTAGTCGGTTTGCGGNGAAAGATGCCCCGCGCGCGCCGCNACATAATTATTGTGTCCCAAAAGTTCCTTTANNTTTTTGTACGCCGCCGCNGCCACCACGGAATCNGTGTCNGGATTTTTGTGTCCGAAAATAAAAACCGTTTTTTCCTTTTCTTCCATTTTGTTTTTCCTATGCAAAGACTATATCACAATTTTGACNCACGAATCAAGTGTTTAAAAAAACTTAAGTTTTCTTCACTTCTTTCTGACAGGAAATTATTTNAATCNGCGCTCTCGCGCGCAGTGCGAATCAAGGNGAAGATAAAATTTGGCGANAAAAACATCGCGCAAAAGTTTTGCAAATTGCGACGATTGAAACAATTCGCGTTTTTTGTTATCATTGAAATCATGAAAAAGAATTTATTTTTCTTGCTTGTCGCATTTCTCGCTTCAAATATTTTCGCGCAACAAATTGAACTTCCGTTCAACTCGAGCTGGAGCGAAAAGGAAATTGAAAATTTGGAAAANGGAGAAATCGTAATTCGAAACATAAAAAAAAGCAAGAAAATTTCAATCCTGCNAGGAACTAACAAATATTCCGACGAAATGCTGGAAAACTTCGAGCAACTCGATCCTTCGTACCTTGCGGAAATCATTTACAAAATGCCNAAACGCGGAAACGAAAGCATCATCAATCAGGCGGTGCAAATTTTTTCCGACACGGATCTCTACAAAGAAATAATTTATTCCGACGAAAAAAAAGGCAAGGAGCGGCCGCTTTTTCCCAAGGCCGAAATAAAAGAACGAAATGATTCAGACGGCGAAATCCGAATAGCCACAAATCTGCGGATGGACATGCTTTCCAGCTACGATTCCGAACTCNTTATAAAAAGCGACGACGACGGATTTTTTTTCGAACAGCACAACACCACGCCGCTAAAATGGCGTTCGTTCACGGCAGTGAAAAGCGGAAAAATGGTCGCGTCGATTTGTTGCTTTGAACACGGCGAAAATTATTATGTTTACGCNCTCGGCGGAATAAAAGCGCCGCGCATTCCGCTCGTTCTTTACGAAATTGAAAGGCAATTCATCGGGCGCATAGAAGATTTCACCGTTTTTTACATCAAGCGATTCAAGATAAATCGCTGAAAATTTACCATAATTCGCGNGTAGTGCGAATCACGCTTCGGTCGGAGCTTCGTTTTCGATGTAATACACGAGCGCGTCGAAAATTTCCTTTGTAAAATTCTTGTCGATGTCAGTGGAAAGGATTTGGAACGCCTGTTTNCTGCTCAANGCTTTTCGATATGGACGGTCGGTGGTNAGCGCGTCGTAAATATCGGCNCACGAAATTATCATCGCTTCTTCCGGATATTCGCCACGCATTTTTTTATTGTAGCCGCTTCCGTCCAACGCTTCGTGGTGATAGCGCACGAAATCTTTCACATCTTTAAAATANGGATTGGCGGAAAGNATNTTGTANCCGATTTCCGTATGGCTTTCGATGGCCTTNCGCTCGTCNTCGTTCAACCCGGAAGGNTTGTTCAAAACGTCGTCGGCAATTCCGATTTTTCCGATGTCATGCAACTGCGCGCCATANCGCAACATGTGAATCCGCTCCTCGTCGTAGCCAAGTCTTCGCGCGATGCCCACGGAATACAANGCNACNCGNTCGGAATGTCCTTCCGTGTACAANTCCTTCGCCTCAAGCGCGCTNGAAAGCGATTTCACCATGCTCATATTGTTNGCTTCGATTTTGCTCCGCAAATTTCGGTTTATAAGTTCAGTCGCCAAAAACGCCGCCGCNATCTCNAAAAGATATTGGTGCTCCAAACTGAAAGANTCTTTGCTTTTNCTTCCGTGCGAAATCGTAATCACGCCGATTTTATTCTGTTCGTTGCCGAGCGGCACNCTGATTACCGAGCCCTTGAAAAACGGCTCGCCTTCCATAACCGAATATGTCGGATGCGATTCGCGGTCGGGAATGAAAACGGGCTTCCAATTTTTGAACGCCTGCCCTGAAATGCCCTCGCCGTTTTGCAGCATCGGAACTTTCGTCCTGTCAANTTTGTAAAACGAAAANGGATAAAGCGTCTTGGAAAGCTCGTCGTATCGATAGGCGATTCCNTGCTCGAACGCAATCTGCCCTTTCATATCTTCGAACACATTNGCGTTCACATCCATTATGCTTTCGTGCCGCTGCAAGATGAACGGATATTTCGCCATCGTCAAAAGNTTNCGCTGTCCNCGCGCCGCAATGGANACNGCGTANAAATTCACTTGCAACCGAGTGTTAAGCCGCGTCAAAAGCTGAATGTTTTCNGGCGTGAGGATTTCGCCTTCCTGTTCAAAACTCGTGGCNCAAATCAAAAGATACGCAATCATGTCGAATCCATGAACAACCGGCATCAAATAGCGTCCCTGATAAAGTCCTTTTATCACTTCGCTTACCATCGGATCGTCGATTTGATAACTCGAAAACATTTTGTCCAAAGGAATCACGCCGTTTTCCATCGAAAGGCATCCGATAAAAACCGAATCGTCNGAAAAACTTGTGATTCCNTCGCGGTCNATTTCGCGGTATTCATGATATTCAGGCGAATGCATAAAAATATGCGCCTTGCAAGTGGGAATCTTTCTTTCGATAAATTCAATTACNGATTTNACAAGNCCGATTGCNGTNGTCCAATTGTTNATTGAATCCATTTCGAATTCATCATTCATCGCGGACACATTGAACGAATCTTCGGAAANAAAATCTTCCTGCACGACATTTTCTATTTCAATTTCAACTTTTTTCTTTGACATTTTAAATTCCTTATATTTTTAATTATACATCATAATTCAGAAAAACGCAAAGCTTTTTTCGAAAAGCCGAAAAAAAGCGGCAATTTAAATTNCACGNACGAAAAAAATNCTNGNCAAGTTTTTGCATNTTGAAAATCGGCATAAAACTNGACGCGCGGNATTCAATTTCAANTTCGCCCNCGATTTTTTCATNGCGNGTTCCACGCACTTGCAATTTTTTCCAAAATGTGCGACAATTGCATTCGAGCCGAAATGGTGGAATTGGTAGACACAAGGGACTTAAAATCCCTCGGCAGTCAAATGCCGTGCCGGTTCAATCCCGGTTTTCGGCAGGGGCTGTCCAAANGGGCAGCCCAAATTTAATACAATGTTTTCCGACACGCATTTTCATTTTAACATTTTGCGCGAAGACGAANATTTTTCGCGGATTTCGATTCTCAAAAAAATGNCGCAGAANGGNTGCAAGTTCGCGCTTGATGTCGGCGTAAAAGCCGATGATTTTTTTCCGCGCATAAAATTGTTCGANGANGAACTTTCGAAAATCGAAAATCCATTGCGNAAAAAAATNGAAGAATTCATTTTCTTTTCGGCGGGAATTTGGCCTGACCCNGACTCGATAAAAAATCGCGCTGAAAAAATTTCGTTGCTTGAAAAAANAATTTCCGAANNAAAATCAAATTCCNAAAAATCAGAATCTGCGNAAAATGCCNAAGGCGAATTTTTTNTCGGCGAAAAGCTTGTCGCGCTTGGAGAATGNGGNCTNGACCATCATTGGAACGTCGCAGGACCTGACGCGCGGAGCGAAGCGGANTTCGACCAAGATTTGCTTTTNGGCGAGNGCGAACTTTTCGAAGCGCAAATTTCCTTGGCAAAAAAATTCTCGCTTCCCGTGATCGTTCATTCGCGCGACGCGGCGGCGCAAACTTTGGAATGCGTCAANNANTCNAATTTTCACAACGGCATAATCCACTGCTTTTCATACGGCTTGNAAGAAGCGCNCGNNTTTTTGGATTTNGGCTGGCACATNAGTTTTTCGGGNAGCGTNACNTACACAAAAAAATCCAAGTTCGANCAAATGCGCGAATTGATTCGNNTCGTTCCCGAAGAAAGGCTTCTCGTGGAAACCGANGCNCCATANCTCGCGCCNGTNCCGATGCGCGGCAAAGCCAANAACCCNACTTTCATCGAGCACACCTACAAATATATCGCCGACATTCGCGGAATCGAAGTNGAGCGACTTTGCGAATTGGTGGAGAAAAATATTTTCCGATTGATGTTGANTGGAAAATAGGCAATGGNAAAANTTGCGCATCNCGNAAATCGNAATGCNTAAAAAAACACCGCCACAAAATCGGACGGCGTTTAAAATTTTTGCTACACTCGCGCAACAATTTTAACTTTGAATAAACAGGGCGTAAAAGGGGCGAGTTTTGACGCAAGCCAAAAGCGGTGCAAAACTTAAATTTGCCCTGCGTTCCACTCTGCTGCNCGCCCGCTATTTTGCCAANGCTTCATCGAGCATCGCGCTGATTTTTTCNTTGTNCAAATGCGTTCCNATTATGCAAAGNTTTATCATNCTNTCGCCNATTTTTTCATCCCAATCTTTTNTGATTTCGGGATTTTCGCGCAGAATTTTTTCGCGCTCGCTTTTNGGCGCGGCCGCNACCCATTGCCCGGAATATCCTGCNACAATTTGCCGGCCNGTCGTTTCGAAAACCCACGCCATTTCAGGCTCGTCCGCAAACCACATCAAGCCTTTTGAGCGNATGATGTTNCGCGGCCATTTGCTNGCCNCTTCGTCCAACTTTTGNCTGTCAAACGCCGCGCGTCGATAATAGATGAACGAGCCGATTCCATATTCGTCCTCGCTTTCNCCTTCGTGCTTGTGNTCATGGTGATGATGTCCGTGATGCTCGTGTTCTTCGTGNTGGTGATCATGNTCGTGGTGATGTTCATGTTCTTCATGATGATGTTCGTGTTCGTGATGCGCGTCTTCATCGTGATGCGAATGCTCATCGTTCTCGTCATGTTCATCGTGCTCNTCTTCGTCNACATCTTTGTTGAGTTCCGCNACCCAGCCCGCGCTTTCGTANACTTTTTCAAAGTCGAATTCGTGCGTTCCCAAAATCTGCGAAAGTTCNACTTGNCATTTCGTAGTTTCAATGACGCNTGCGNTCGGCTGCAACTTTTTCACGACGACGCGAATTTTCTTGAGCTGTTCTTCGTTCACCAAATCCGTCTTGTTGATAATGAGCGTGTTGCAAAATTCNATTTGTTGGACCAAAAGCGACTCGATGTCCTCTTCCTCCATGTCGTTTTTCAAAAGCGCGTTTCCTTCGTCAAACTCCGTGGCAAGCCGCATCGCGTCAACNACNGAAACCAAATTGTCGATGTAGCCTTTGTCGATTTGTTCCACAGCCTGCGCAATCGGCATTGGTTCNCAAACNCCGCTCGCCTCGATGAGAATGTAGTCGAACTTTCCGGTTTTTATNAGGCCTTCGATTTGTTCCACCAAATCAGTTTTGAGCGTGCAGCAAATGCANCCGTTNGTGAGCGGAACGAGGCTCGAAGAATCCGTNATGTTGGCTTCNTTCGAAATGAGAGTTTCGTCAACATTCACTTCGCCGATGTCGTTCACGATGACNGCGACTTTGTAGCCTTTTTGATTGTTCAAAATGTAATTNAAAAGCGTNGTTTTTCCCGCGCCCAAATATCCTGCCAAAAGAGTGATTGGAATTTTTTTCATATTTCTCCCCAATTTTTTTAATGGACTTTCGCGTCGTTTTATTAGCTAGCTTTAAAACGCTCTTTTTGAATGTGAACTTTCGCGCCGTCGGGAACGGTGTCGTAAAACCATTTCGCATTTTCCATTGAAAGGCGTATGCATCCATGGCTTGCGGGNTGCCCCAATTTCGCCGCNTCTTCAGGAATGANNTTGCCNGCTTCNTCNGTCGCNAGCGAATGGAAAAGCCAAGTNCCGCCGATAAATCCGACCCACCATTTCGCGCCTTGTCCGAATCTTTTTGAAAAGAACGAAGTGCCGCGCTTTTGTCCGCTTTCGTTNAAAATGTAGTCGCCNAGCGGCGTGTCATTGTCGCCGTCAAGCAAACCAGTGGAGCAAATCATTTCGCGCACAAGCTCGCCTTTTTGAAAGACGTAAGTTTTTTGATCNTCGATGCTCACCACAACNCGCCAATCTCCGCCATAGCCNGGAGGNCCTGCGAAAACCGACGCCGCAAAAATNGACGCGCTCAAANCCAAAGCCGTAAGCGCANTAATTAAANNTTTTCTCATANTACACCTTATATCGGAAAAAATTTGTTTTGATAATATANCAAATTTTCGGNAAAANCGCAACAGGTGGAATGCGGCACGACGCAAGTGTTCCGCGAAACAATCCACGTGAAAATTAAATTTGCAAACTTTGCGAAACAATGCTACNATAANCTATAATGAAATTCCTCCTGCNGATTTTCGCGCTTGTTGCGGTCATTGCAATTTTCATCAAAATCCGCGCGGGCAAAAAACGCGCCGNCCGTATCGCNGAAACGCTCAAAACNTTAAAGCCNGAAATCGATTTNTTNTTNGCGGATTTTTCCAAATTNAAAGAAGATTTNATCACGCACAAAAACAANATTTCTTTTNTNGAAAAATGGAAAAACCTTGCCGCGCAGCTGNNCTCGCTCGGCATAAAGAAAAATCATCCGATGCATTCGGCCTGCANCNATGTAAAAAATATTTTTGANAATTTTGAAANCATCGNNGCNNAANGCAATTGCAATTTCNTGCAAACNCAAAATGANAAATGCNATTTCATTTTTTCNNACATTGACGGAAAGTCGCTNGACGCNCAGCAAAGAGCNGTCGTGATTNCCGAAGAGGACAAAACGCTCGTGCTCGCCAGCGCNGGAAGCGGNAAGACNCTNACGATTGCGGCAAAGGCAAAATATTTGTGCGAGGAGCGCGGCGTTCGTCCGCACGAAATTCTTTTGCTTTCNTTCACGAAAAAATCGGCGGCNGANATGACGGAGCGNATTCAAGGAAGGCTCGCCCTTCCAATCGANGCGACNACGTTCCACAAACTCGGGCTTGACATCCTGAAAAACGCNCTCGGCTTTTGCCCCGAAGTTTTTGACAATCTGGAATCGTTCGTNNACNATTTTTTTGAAAACGAANTGTCAACTCACGANGAACTCGTTCAAAACCTCATAAAATATTTTGCATATTATCTTGACGTTCCCACGGACTTGGAAAACTGCNCTTCGCTCGGCGAACTCTACGAACTTGAAAAATCCGCCGACATGGAAACGCTCAAGTCAAAATTTGAAAAAGAAAAATTCATCGAGCAATGCCGCAAAGTCGGCGCGAGTTTTTTGACCACGCTCAAAGGCGAAAAAGTGAAAAGCATTGAAGAAACCAAAATCGCGAATTTCCTTTTTATGCACGGCGTAAATTACGAATACGAAAAACCGTATCCTTTTGAAAGCGACGATTTATTTCGAAAATCCTATCACCCGGATTTTTATTTGACGGATTATGACATTTATTTGGAACATTTCGGGATTTCCGAAGACGGCCGCGTTCCGTGGCTTTCGCAAATCGAAGAAGCAAAATATTTGGACGGAATAACATGGAAACGGAATTTTCACAAGGCGAACGGAACAACACTTTTGGAAACCTATTCCTATTACACACGGCAAGGCGTTCTTCTCGAAAGACTTGAATCACTGCTGATTGCGAACGAAATCGAATTCAAGCCCAAAAGTTTCAATGAAATTTTCGAGACGATTTATGCGAACAAAAGCAAAAAATATTTTTCCGAATTCATGAAACTTTGCGCCACGTTCATATCGCTTTTCAAGTCCAACAATTTTTCCGAAGATGACTTTGCCCGCTTCAAAGAAATCGCGCGCCAAAGCGAAAACAAATTTATGTCCGAACGCACCTGCCTTTTTATGGACATAGCAAAAACGATTTTAGAGGAATACAAACATTATTTGGCGCAAAACAACGCGATTGATTTTTCGGATATGATAAATCTTGCGGCAGAAAAAGTGAAAAACGGCGCACACATTCAAAATTACAAGTATGTCATCGTTGACGAATATCAGGACATTTCAAAATCGCGTTTCAATCTTTTAAAATCAATCGTCGATTCGAGCGGCGCGAAACTTTTATGCGTTGGCGACGACTGGCAGTCAATCTACCGATTTGCAGGAAGCGATGTCGCTTTGTTCACGGAGTTTGAAAAATATTTCGGATCTGCGGATATTTTGAAAATTGAAAAGACGTACCGGAACTCGCAAGAATTGATTAACGAAGCGAGCGACTTCATTTTGAAAAATCCCGCGCAACTCAAAAAGAATCCGAAGTCGGAAAAGCACCTAAAATATCCGCTCGTGTTTTGGGGCTATGATGAAGAGCCAAACGCGGCATTGGATTTGATTATAAAGAAAATAATTTCGGAATTCGGAAAAGAAAAATCGATTCTATTTTTGGGGCGCACGAACTATGATTTTGAAATCTTGAAGAAATCCGGGCTTTTCAGAATAATCCGCTCGGCGCGCGAAGAAAAAATTGCATACATCGATTCTCCCGAAACCCCGATGACATTTCTTTCCGTGCACAAATCCAAAGGACTGGAAGCGGACAATGTTGTAATTTTGAATTTCAAAAATGACAAACTCGGTTTTCCGAACCAAATCACGGACGACGCGGTTTTGCATTACGTTTTGACGAACGGCGAAAAATTTTTGTTTGCGGAGGAGCGGCGGCTTTTCTATGTGGCAATCACGCGGACAAAAAACCGGACATTCGTGCTCACGGACAACAAATCGCCGTCGATATTCTTTGGCGAATTCTCCGAATCGGAAAAAATATGCTTCGTTTCCACGAACAAAAATTCAGCCGAAGAAAAAACGAAATGCCCCCTGTGCAAGGCGGGCGACCTGCTTAAAGTTTCCGCCACAGGAAAATATTTTATCGGCTGCTCGAATTTTCCAAAATGCCGCTACACTTTGCACGACATCACAATTTTGCAAAGCCCCAAACAATGCCCCGAATGCGGCGGATTTTTGGTCAAGCGAAAAGGCAAGGGACATTGGTTTGTTGGCTGCACGAA
>JAAVAP010000021.1:0-9663 GCA_014804005.1 Treponema sp.
CCGAATGCCCCGCAAATCCGCGCAAGGGCATCTTCCAAAATCTTGCGAGGTGTCGCAACGTTTATGCGCTGGAATTTCTCGCCCTCTTTTCCGAACATCGTTCCTTCGTCAAGCCAGACTTTCGCCTCGTGCAAAATGCGTTCCGAAATCTGCTGGTCGGTCAGCTCGGTGAATGCAGAAAAATCCAGCCAAACAAGATAAGTTCCCTCAGGCTCGCGCACGGTGATTTTCGGGCAGCGCCGCCGCACATAGTCGCGCAAAAACTTGATGTTTTTTTGGATATACGACTTTGCCTCGTCAAACCACCGCCCGCCTTGCGAGTATGCGGCGGTGGCGGCGGCAATTCCCATCAGGTTTGGCTCGTCGTATCCCGTCTGCTCGATGGCGCGGCGGAACTCGCTGCGGATTTTTTCATTTGGAATGATGATGTTTGAGAATTGCAGACCCGCAAGGTTGAACGTCTTGCTCGGTGCGGTGCAGATGATTGCATGCTCGGCCGCTTCGGGCGAAAGCAGGGCATAGACGGTGTGATGATTTTCGCCGAACGTGATGTCCGAATGAATCTCGTCGCTCACGACAAGGACACCGTACTTGAGACAGATACCGCTGATTCGCTCAAGTTCCTGCCGCGTCCAGACGCGACCGACCGGATTGTGCGGCGAGCAGAGGATGAACAGCCGCACCTGCTCGTCTACGATTTTCCGCTCGAAGTCGTCAAAATCAATCTCGTAACGTCCGTTTTTTATGACCAGCGGATTGTTTACCACGCGGCGGTTCAATGCCGCAATCGTGTTGGAAAACGGATAGTACACCGGCCTTTGAATGAGGATGCTGTCGCCTTCCTTGGTGAACGCGCGGATTGCCGCGCTTAATGCGAACACAACGCCCGGCGTGTTTACAATCCATTCGTCCTTAATGACAAAACCGTGGCGTGTGCGAAACCAATTTTTTACCGCCTCATAATACCGCGCGTCCGGGCAGCTGTAGCCGAAAATGCCATGGCGGGCAAAATCGGCGAGCGCGTCTTGGATGCACGGCGCGGTGGGGAAATCCATGTCGGCGACCCACAGTTTTATTGAATCGGCGGGCTTTTTTCGCGCGGCCGCCAAGTCGTATTTTATGGCGAATGTGTTGCTGCGGTCGATGATGCTGTCAAAATCGTATGGCATATTTTCTCCTTGTTATTATGCGTTCAATGCCTGATCTAAATCGCGAATCAAATCATCCGCGTTTTCGATTCCCACCGAAAGGCGGAGCAGATTGGGCGTAATTCCGTTTTTCAGCCGGATTTCTTCGGGAACTTCGGCGTGCGTCTGCGTCACCGGATAGGTAATAAGCGACTCCACCCCGCCAAGGCTCTCGGCATACTGGATGAGGCGCATGCTGCCCAAAACAGAAAGGGCGCGTTCCGTCGTGTCGGTCGCAAAGGAAATCATCGCGCCGAATCCTCTCGCCTGTTTCCGCATGATTTCATATCCCGGATGCTCGCGAAGCCCCGGATAAAGCACGCGCACGACATTTTTCTGCGTTTTCAGGTACTCCGCGATTTTAAGGGCGTTTTCCTGCGACTTTTCCATGCGCACGGCGAGCGTCTTTATTCCGCGCAGGACGAGCCAGCTGTCAAACGGCGAAAGCGCGCTTCCCGTCGTCTTGTAAAGATAGCGGATTTTCTGCTGAATCTCGTCGTTGTTCGTGACGATGAAACCTGCCAGCACGTCGTTGTGTCCCGCAAGGTATTTCGTCCCCGAATGAATCACGACATCCGCCCCGAGCGAAAGCGGATTTTGAAAATAAGGCGACATGAACGTGTTGTCAACGATGAGCAGAAGATGGTGCTTTTTTGCGAGCGCGGACATTTTTGCGATGTCGGTCACGTTCATCATGGGATTGGTGGGCGTTTCAAGGTAGATTGCCTTCGTTTCAGGACGGACAAGCGGCTCTGCGTCCTCGGATGAAAGGTTCGCGCGTGTGAACGCGATGCCGTTTTTCTTTGACACCGCGTCAAAAAGCCGGATTGTTCCGCCATACAAATCCGAATCCACGATGATGTGGTCGCCGGGAGAGAAAATCTCCATCAGAAGCGATATGGCCGACATTCCTGTTGATACCGCGACCGCATCCTTTCCGCCCTCCAGCGCACGGACAATTTTTTCAAGCTGCAATCGCGTGGGATTCTGCATCCGCGAATAATCAAAGCCGGTGCTTTTTCCCACGGCCGGATGGGCATACGTGGAAGTCTGGTAAATCGGAAAACTGACCGCGCCGTAATGGCTACAGTGCGTTATGTCATCGGAAAAAGAATCGTCCTCGTTCTTTTCAAGATGAATGCATTTTGTCGCAAGTGAAAGTTCCATATATCCTACCTTGTCTTATAATGTGAAGTTTTGGAAAAACAGCCATCCCTAAATAACATATTCCGGGGTTTTGAGTATGCGCTGCAAGAATTTCTTGGTGCGCTCCTCTTTGGGACGGTTGAAAATCTGCGAGGGCGAGCCTTTCTCCACCACAACGCCACCGTCCATGAACACGACCTGCGAGGCAGCCTCCTCTGCAAAGCTCATCTCGTGCGTCACGACAATCATCGTCGTGTCTTCTTTGGCAAGTTCCTTGATGACGTTCAGCACCTCGCCCACGAGTTCCGGGTCAAGCGCGCTGGTCGGCTCATCGAACAGCACCACATCGGGATTCGGGGCAATGGCGCGCGCTATGCCCACGCGCTGCTGCTGGCCGCCGGAAAGTTCGGACGGATAATAATTCATGCGGTCAAGAAGCCCCACTTTTTCCAACGCGCGCTCCGCGATTTCCCGCGCCTTGTCCTGGGGAATTTTCCGCGCCGTCACAAGTCCTTCCATCACGTTCTCAAGCGCGGTCTTGTTCGCAAAAAGGTTGTAATTCTGATAGACAAAGCCAGTCTTGCGGCGAACGTTCAGAATCGTCTTTTTGCTCGCATGGGCAAGCGGAGTTTTTATGTCGTCAAATGCAAGTTCGCCCGAATCGGCGGTCTCAAGAAAATCAATCGTGCGCAGGAGCGTCGTCTTTCCCGACCCGGACGGTCCAAGGATGACGACCACATCGCCTTTCTCCACGGTCAAATCCACGCCTTTGAGAATCTCGTTTTTCCCGAATGATTTGTGCACGTTCGTTACTTTCAGCATATTTTCTCCTTGATGAATTCTGCGTTATTGTTTTGCGGGCGCGGCAAGCGATGTACGGCACAACGGCGGACGGCGCGTTTCGCTGGCGGCGGTGGAATTTGTGCCCGTCTTGAAAACTGATGCCCGCTTCTCCCACCGTTTGAACAGCTGCTGCACGACGGAGCAGATAATGATATAGATGACAAATATATCAAGATACGCCTCGATATAATTGTAGCCGAACGAAGCCTCGATTTTTGCGACGGCGGTAACATCCTTCACCGTCATCATGAACGCGAGCGACGTGTTCTTTATGAGATTCACCGTGGCGTTGCAAAGATTCGGCAGCGCGGCCACCAGTGCCTGCGGAATGATAATCCTGCGGAATGTCTGCGCGTAGGTGAGACCGCTGGTGTAGCCCGCCTCAAGCTGACCTTTGCTTATCGTCAGTAGCGCGGAGCGGAACACCTCGGAAAGAAGAGCCGCCATGCTCAGCGAAAAAACGCCGAACGCATAGAAAATCGGATTGAGCGCGAAAATGTCGATGCTGTTGCCAGTTTTTTTGAAGAACGCATTGAGCGCGGAAGGCACGAGCGAATAAATCACCAAAATCTGCAACACGACCGGCGTTCCGCGTATGAGCGAGACATACACCGAGCAAATCTGACTGAGCACTTTGATTTTGTGAATCCGCGCGAGGGCAATCAAAAAGCCGAGCACGATTCCAACCGCGAGCGACACCGCCGTGATTAAAAGCGTCGTGGGAACAGCCTTCCAAAGCGCAAGGAACGTCCTCAAGAAAAACGAAAGGTCAAACATATCCACTCCTCTTCTTATAGTGATTTTCTGCCCTTTGAAAACCGCCTCTCAAATCTCTTGAACAACTGCTCAAGCAGAAGCGTCAACGTCCAGTAAATGACTGCCTGCGCGATGTACGTCTCAAGCGCATACGCTCCGTAATTTATGCTGATAAGCAGATTTCCCCTGCCCATCACGTCTATCAGCCCGATTGTGAACGCGAGCGAGCCTTCTTTCAAAAGCGCGATCATGCTGTTCCCCAAATTCGGGATTGAGACGACGAACGCCTGCGGCAGCAGAATCCGCAAAAAAGCCTGCTCCTCTGTCAGCCCTGATGTGAGAGCCGCCTCGCGCTGCCCCGCCGGAACGGCAAGGTAACTCGCCCGCATTATTTCCGCCATATTCGCGCTGAAAAGCAGACCGAGCGCGGCAATCACGTAGAAGCCCTTCGCCCAGTCGTTGATGTCTACGTGGAACAACGCCCAAAACAAGTTGGGAAGCCCGTAGAAAATCATAAACAGCATGACGATTGACGGCGTGCAGCGGAACGCATTTATGATGAATCCCGCCGTGCGCCGCTCCCACGCGCGTTTTGAAAGCCTCGCCCTGGCAAGAAAGAAGCCGAGCACAAGCCCAACAATCATCGTTCCAAAAAGGATCTCAAACGTCACCAAAAGGTACGGCAGCAATATCGGGATGCATTCTATTATTTTTGCCGGATAAAACGGTCTGTCCATTGCCGCCTCCTTTTGCGTGTTGAACATTGCCGCGACATCTTGGCGGCAATGTTCGGCTTTAGTCCAAAAGCGCGGAAATATCCTCACCGAAATAGCGGATTGCCAAAGCCGAGATTGTCCCGTCGGCCTGAAGTTTTTCAATCGCCGTGTCGTATGCGTCCGCGAATTGCTGATGCTTTTTGTTGAACAGCGGCCAGGTAGGAATTCCCTTGTACGGAATGTACGTCAGCTTGTCCTTGTAGTCCGCATAAGGCGCGCCGTCCGCAAGCACATTGTTCTGAAATGAAAGCTTTATATCGACATAGGCATCGTAACGACCCTCGTTCACCCAAATGTATCCGTCGGACGCGCCGAACTGGTCGCCCGCAATCAGGTTGATTTTCGCGTCGGGATTGGCGACTTTGTTGTAGTCGTCGATGACCGTGTACTGTGCGTTGCTCGCGCCGATTGGAACAAGTTTTCCCGAATACCGTGCAAAAGACGGCAGGTCGATAATTTGGTCGGCATTCTCAGTCCTGATGACGATTCCGATGATGCTCGCGCCAATCGGATTTTTTGGGAAAACGTATTTCTGTTTGCGTTCCTCGGTGACCCAAACGCCTTTTGTTCCCACGTCGTATTTTCCTTGCAGAACGCCGATGAGCAAATCGTCGTCCGAAGTTGGATAATATTCGAACTCGTACTGCGGAAGAAGTTTGTCCACCTCTTTGAGGACTGCCACTTCAAATCCGTCCGATTCGCCCGCGTCGTTCACGAAATCATAGGGCACGTAATAATTTGTGTGCGCCACGCGGATTTTCTGAACCGCCGATTCGCCGCCGTCCTTTTTCTTGTTGCAGCCGACCGCCAGCATTAAAAGAGCCGCCACACCGATTAAACCAAACGCATAGTTCTTTTTCATTTTTTCCTCCACAATTTTGATGGTTACTTTGCAGCTTCGCGCACCCACTCAAGCCGCTCGAACGGAATGTCATTGGGAACGGTGCAGTCTGCGCCAAGGATGATGCCCGTCCTGCCCGCCTCGGCAATCAGCCTTTTTGTCTCAGCCTGAACTTCTTCCTTCGTTCCTTTGTACAGAACGCCGTCTTTTGTGTTCGCGAATCCGCCGATGACAGGCTTTCCGCCGAAAATCTTCTTGCCTTCCGCAAGCGTAACACCCTCAACCACGGAGGCGAAATTCACCACCGCCGCCGGATACTGTGCGAACAGCGAAAGATTGTTCCGCGCACCCTCGTAGCCGCACACGTGCAGGATATTCGTACCGCCCACCGCGTTGGCCGCCGTAAGAACCGCAAGCTCCGTCGGGGCGACGACCTCGCTGTACAAAGCTGCGTCCACGCTTGCCTCCTGAATTGTCTGCACGCTCAGATAAATGCCGTCCGCGCCGCCTTCGGAAATGACCGCCCGCGCAAGCAACGCTGTATTCTGTGCAAGAACGGCAAGTGCCTGAATGACCGCGCCTTTGTCCTCTTTGATGAACGCGGCAAGCTTTTTGTCTCCGCCGACCGCCCACTTGAACGCCGTAGCCGGAGCGAACACGTTGTAAAACGTAAACACTTCGTCACCAAAATCGGAAGTCAGTTCTTTCACAAGCGAAACTTGGTCACGAATCCATTTGTCGTCGGCCGCGATGGGCTTTAGCTTCCGCAAATCTTTCGCGCTGACCGCCTTTTTCAGAAGAGAAGCCGTCTCCGGCTCAAAGAAATAGCCGTCGCTCATCAGCTTCACAAAATCGGGCTTGAAAGTCCGTACAAAGTTTTTGTGCCCGCTGATGTTCTGCTCTCTCATTTCGGGAAAATCATACGCAAGGCGAATCTCGTCCTGCGTGTAATGAAACCAAAATCCCACCGGCACTCTGCTTGTCGGCTTGTTGCTGAATGCGGCCGATACAAGGTCTCTTTTTTCTGACATAATATGCTCCTTTATTTTATATTCCCTATCGGAAAACTAGGATTTATAAGGTTATACATCTTATAGCCTGTTTAGTCAATAGGGTTTGCGATTTTTTTTACAAAAACAGATTTGCCCCTTGTTCATCGTCAATGGATGCGCGAGAAAAGTTCAATCCCCCGACGCTCCGCTGGAAACTTCATTGCGAATAGCGTCGAGGTATGTTGATTGAGATGCAAAAATTAAGTTTCGAAATTTTTCATACTGCCGCGCCGCGCATTTCTTCCACGCTCGCGTAGCCTTTGCGTTTCATGAATTCTTCCAGCCCTTCTACGATTTGAATCATCGCGAACGGATTTGCGAAAGTCGCCGTTCCCACTTGAACCGCGCTTGCGCCCGCCATGATGAATTCCACTGCGTCGCGCCAAGTGGCGATTCCGCCGATTCCGATTAGCGGGACGCGATTTTCCTGCGGCAATTTTTTCATTTCCGAAAAAACTTCGTAGACCAAACGCAGCGCGATCGGGCGAACGGCGGGTCCGCCGAATCCAGCCTTTATTTTTTCAAAAACAGGTCGCGCCTTTTCGATGTCGATTGCAACTCCTTGGAACGAGTTGCACAAACTTATCGCGTCCGCGCCCGCCGCAACGCACGACATCGCAACGGCGGCAACGTCGCTTGCCTGCGGCGTGAGTTTTACGATGAGCGGCTTTGAAACGATTTCGCGGATTCGCCTTGTGATGCTGCCCGCATCCTCGCAAGTCATTCCGAAGGCGGCGCCTCCCTTTGAAACGTTCGGGCAGGAAATGTTCAGTTCAATTGCGTCAACTTCGGTTTCTTCCAAAAGCCGCGCGCCTTCCTCGTAACTTTCCGCCGTCGAGCCTGAAAGATTTGCGATTACTGACGTGCCGATTTTTTTCATCGCAGGAAATTCTTCGCTCACGAAATGCGGAATGCCAGGATTTTGCAGGCCGATTGAATTCATCAAGCCTGAAGGCGTTTCCCAAATGCGCACTCCAGAATTTCCTTCGCGCGCTTCGAGCGTGAGGCCTTTGCTCGCAATCGCTCCGAGCGATGCAACATCAAAAATATTTTTGTATTCCGCTCCGAATCCGAAAGTGCCTGAAGCTGCGATCACGGGATTCTTCAAAAAAAGCCCTTTTTCCACGCCGCTCGTTTTGTGCGAACTGTGCGAAAAAATCTTGACGCTCAAGTCAACTTTTTCCAAAGGCAGCTTTGCTTTTGCGAATTCCTTTTCGTCAAAAATAATTTCGCTTGCTTCGAAAACAGGGCCGTCCTTGCAGCATCGCTTTAGTCCGCTTTTCGTTTTAATCGTGCAGCCGAGACACGCGCCCATTCCGCAAGCCATTTTTGATTCCAATGAAAGGAAACATTTTGTGCCTGCTTCGGCGCAAATTTTTTGAATGTAGCGCAGCATTGGTTCTGGGCCGCAGGCGTAAACGACCGAATATTTTTTTTCTTTTAAAACTTGCGCCGTCAATGCCGCGCTTATCATTCCGCGAATTCCGCACGAGCCGTCGTCGGTGGTGACGACAAGATTTTCCGGCGAAACATTTTCGATTCCGTAAGAACCGCTTTTGAAACTCGCGTAAAAATCATAGGATTTTGCCGGCAAGTTTTTCGCAAAGCCCGCCACTGGCGCAATTCCGATTCCGCCGCCTGCGATGCAAACTTTTTCATTTTTATCGGGCGAAGGAAAAACGTTTCCGCAAGGACCGAGCAGTTCAAGAAAATCGCCTTTTTGCAAGGCGCACAATTCGCTCGTGCCTTGTCCTTTTTTCAAAATCAAAAATTCAACTTGAATATACCCCATACGAGTATCGGGTATTGCGTTGAAAACGCTGATTGGACGCGCGAGCAAAACTTGCGAATGCTTTGCACGAAGCATGAAAAATTGTCCGGGCGAAGGAACGGAATTTTCTTGCGCCGCAAATTTAACCGTGAGCGAAAACACGCTTCCGCTTGGAAAGGCTTCTTTTACGCTCGCGCAATTTTCGACTTGCGCCTCGCAAAAAACTGGAATTGTGTTTTTTGAACAATCTGAAAATCCGCTCATACGAACCTCGTCAAATCTTTTTTACTTGCTAGCGCGGCACGAGCTGCGCTTTCGGCGATGTCTTCCATGGTGAGGGAAGCGGCCGCCATTTTTTCGGCGAGCGAAGAATCTTTTTTATATGCGCACAAAATTCCTCGGCTTGAATTCACCACGCCGCCTGCTTCCTGCAAAAGCGTCGCGCAGATTTCCGCATCGCCGCCTTGTGC
Organism: Treponema sp.; assembly: GCA_014804005.1. Classification (GTDB taxonomy): domain Bacteria; phylum Spirochaetota; class Spirochaetia; order Treponematales; family Treponemataceae; genus Treponema_D. The sequence continues at coordinate 8,843 of JAAVAP010000021.1, forward strand.
GCCGTAGCCCGGAATCAAAAAGAAAATTTTTGGATAAGCCTTGCGCAGAAATTCCGCGTCGTCTTTGTGCGTGCATCCGACAACCGCGCCCACGCACGAGCAAGTTTGTTTCGGAAAATCGGATTCGGTATTTTTCAAAATGCGATTCAATTCTGCGCCCACGCAATCAAGGACGCGCCCTCCTTGCGCCAATTCTTTTTGTTCGATGTCGGCGGCTCCGGGATTCGAAGTGCGGAGCAAAACGAAAACGCCTTTTTTTTGCGATACGCACATTTGCGTAAAAGGTTCGAGCGTGTCAAATCCCATGTAAGGATTTACGGTGATGATGTCGGTTTCAAAATCGCCCGAAAAATGTGCGCGGGCATAAGCTTGCGCGCTCGCCGCGATGTCCCCTCGCTTTATGTCGCTTATCGCGACGAAGCCCGCATCGCGCACCACTTGCAAAGTCTGCGCGAACGCTTCCATTCCTTGCAAGCCCATCGCTTCGTAATACGCGACTTGAATTTTAAAGCAGCACGCGCTTTTGTCGCGGGCAACTCGCTCCACAATGGCTTTGTTGTACGCGAGAACAGCCGCAGCAGGGGAGGGGAAAGTTTCCAAAATATTTTGTGGAATGTAAGAAGGGTCTGTGTCCAGCCCGATGCAAAGCGGACCTTCACACCGCGCCGCTTCCTGTAAGATTTGCATTTTGTGTTTCATGATTTTATTATAGCAGAAAAATTGGAAATGATAAAGGGGCGTTGCGGGGNAGATTCCCCCGCAGAGGGGGTAGCGAAAGACCGCGCGAGCGGACTGGAGCGAGGGGGAGACTTCCCCCTACG
>JAAVAP010000021.1:9668-86313 GCA_014804005.1 Treponema sp.
CTNCNNCGNTTNGCAAAATCCGTGNGNCTCGCTATTTATTTTTGTTCACAATTCGCGATTCGAATTTTCCCGANGCNATTTCNATGAANCGCGTGAAAAGCGAAATTTTGTTTTCGGCGTTCAGCGCNTTCCAAATNNAATCCGTGAATTCATCGATTTTGTCCGTNGCGATTTCGACTGGAACTGGCTCGCCCTCGAAACTTGGGAGGGGATTGCCGTCGCNCAAATATGTGTGCAAAAAATGNCCTTTGCCTTGCGAAGGATTNGTGTAGGAAAATTCGAAGCGTTGGCAACTTTGCGGATCGCCGCCGTCNCTTTTCAAAATNGAAAGCGCGTAGTTGAAAATGCCGTCNTGNATGTTCATAACGCCTGAAATTCTCGGCGTGAAATTCGGCGCGTCATTTTCGAATTCGCGCGCGCGCANGGCTTGCTCGAAAGTCAAGTCGTTTGCGAAGCCTTCGTAAATCGTGTCGGTTTGGTCGCCGTTCGTGACGATTGTTCGGTTGCCCCAAACGCGCACTGGCGAATAAATTATCAGGCTTGGGTCGGTCATTTTGGAAGCGTCGAATGCCTGCGTGCGGATTCCGTCGCCGTCTTCGACAAAAATTCTGTTGCGGCTGTTTTCGCTTCGTCCCATTATGAAATATGCGGCCACGGCGAATTTTCCGTTCGGGCTTTTTCCCAAAACAATTCCGCGTCCCGGATATGTGGTTTGAGAAATCGCGGATTTTAAAATTTCGGTTTTCATGATTTTCTCCTATAAAAAATTGTGCGACGATTTTCGGAATTTAATTTTATAGGAAAATCGCATTCGTTGCAAGCGCGGCGGATTTGCGATTTTTGCGCATGGAAATTTTTGCTTGCGCAAATTCGGAATTTGATTTAAAATAAATTTTTGTTATTTAAGGAGTGTGATAAAAGCGTCGTACAAATGGCACGCTACTTTTATCATGCCAAGTTTTTATGGGAGAAAAAAAATGCCTTGTATCAATGCAAAAGTTTCCGTTTCGCTTGATGCGGAAAAAATGGACGCGCTCAAAACCGATTTCGGAAAAGCGATTTCAATCATGGGAAAGCCCGAAACTTATTTGATGGTTTGCCTCGAAGAAAACGCCGCGATTTATTTTGGCGGAAAAAAATTGGAGCGCGGCGCGTTCGTTGAAGTGAGCGCGCTCGGACAAATCGACAGCGCACAGGCGAGAAAAATGTCGGCGGAAATCTGCGACATTCTGAAACGCCGCCTCGACATTCCCGGCGAATGCGTTTACATCACGTATCAAGGCTACAAAGATTGGGGTTGGAACGGCGGGAATTTTTAGAGCGGCGAAATGCGGAAAGCATGATTTTTGTGAAGCGAAGCGCAACAAAAAGCCGCCCAAAATAATAATTCGCTATTGACAAAATTGCAAAATGGGATTAACATTGAAATTACCGTGCTCGAGCACGGTAAAAGTTTGTTTTTGGAGAATTTATGGCGTATTTGATTGGCGTTGACCTTGGCACTTCTGGAACGAAAACGGTTTTGTTTGCGGAAGACGGCACGGTGGCGGCCTCTTGCACAATCGAATATCCGCTTTATCAGCCGCAGAACGGTTGGGCGGAACAAGATCCTCTTGATTGGTGGAATGCGGTTTGCGGCACGACAAAAGCCGTGATTGCAAAGGCTGGAATTTCCGCGAGCGAAATAAAAGGCGTGGGACTTTCGGGGCAAATGCACGGGCTTGTCATGCTCGACAAATCCGGAAACGTTTTGCGCAAGTCGATCATTTGGTGCGACCAGCGCACCGCCAAAGAATGCGAGGAAATCACGCAAAAAGTCGGCGCGGAAAATCTCATCAAAATTACTGCGAATCCTGCGCTCACTGGATTTACGGCTTCGAAAATAATGTGGGTAAAAAACAACGAGCCTGAAATCTATGAAAAATGCGCGCACATTCTTTTGCCCAAAGATTTTATTCGCTACAAACTCACCGGCGAATTCGCGACTGAAGTGAGCGACGCGAGCGGAATGCAATTGCTCGACGTGCCAAATCGAAAATGGTCGGATCAAGTTTTGGACGCGCTTCAAATCGACAAGTCGCTTTTGGGAAAAGTTTACGAATCGCCTGAAATCACGGGCAAAGTTACGAAAGCCGCTTCGGATTTGACTGGGCTTGCCGAAGGCACGGCGGTAGTCGGCGGCGCGGGCGACAATGCGGCGGCCGCAGTCGGAACGGGCACGGTTCAAGACGGAAGGGCGTTCACGACGATTGGAACGAGCGGCGTTGTCTTCGCGCACACTTCGAAATTGAGCATCGACCCGAAAGGCCGCGTACACACTTTTTGCTGTGCCGTTCCTGGCGCGTGGCATGTCATGGGCGTTACGCAGGGCGCGGGACTTTCGCTCAAATGGTTTCGCGACAATTTCTGCCATGAAGAAATGATTGCTGCGGCTGGAATGAAAAAAGATCCGTACTTTTTGATGGACAAGCAAGCCGAAGAAATTCCAATTGGAAGCGACAGGCTTTTGTACTTGCCTTATCTCATGGGCGAACGAACGCCTCACCTTGACCCGAATTGTCGCGGAGTATTTTTCGGACTTTCCGCAATGCACACGAGGCAGCATTTGCTTCGCGCCGTGATGGAGGGGGTAACGTTCAGTCAGCGCGACAGCGTGGAAGTTTTGCGCGAAATGGGCGTTTCCATAAATGAAATGCTCGCGTGTGGCGGCGGCGGCTCAAGCCCGCTTTGGCGACAGATGCTCGCGGATGTTTACGGCTGTCCTGTAAAAACTGTGGTTTCGAAAGAAGGTCCTGCTCTCGGCGTGGCGATTTTGGCGGGCGCGGGAACTGGCGTTTATTCGAGCGTTCAAGATGGATGCGCGGCGGTGATAAAAACGAATCCTCCGCAAAATCCGATTTCGCAAAACAGCGCGGAATACGAAAAGTTCTACAATATTTATCGCGCGCTTTATCCTGCGCTCAAAAATAATTTTTCGGAATTGGCGAAATTGTAAAAATGCGTGAGGCGAAATCAGCGTCCGAAAGGAATGCCGATTTTGTCTCGATAATGAGGAGTAGTTAAAATTGCCGCTAAAATAGCGCGACAATTTTAACTGCGAGTTTTCTCCAAAAACTCGCGTGTTTTACTGCGATTCTTCGCTTTGCTACAGAATCGCGTTTTTAACAGTTCGAAAGTTGAAACTTTCTTCACTGTTAAAAATCAAGGAGTGAATTATGAAAATAAAATCTGTGTTCAGCAAAAAATTTGAACGCTATGGAAAAGTTTTGCGCGGCTACGATGTCGGCGAATTGTTGCAAAAATTGGACGCGACGACTGAAAAGCCTTCCGACAAAGTGATTTACGAGCCGAGCGATGCTGGGCTTGAATCGCTTTCCGTCGCGAAGCAATTTTCGACGAACTCTTATGGCGGAATGCCGATTCAAGTTGGATATTGCAACGGCTTCAACACGAAATTGAATTGCTTGGAATGGCATCGCGGAAGCGAAATCAACATTCCATCAGGCGACATCGTTTTGCTTTTGGCTCCGCTTGAATCCGTCAAAAAAGGAAAGTTGAACACGAACGCCGTGGAAGCGTTTTTCGTTCCTGCAAAAACTGTCGTTCAAATTTACGAAACAACTTTGCATTACGCGCCGTGCAACGCCGTAAAAAGCGGCAAAGTTTCGAACGACGGATTCAGGGTGATTATCGTTTTGCCGAAAGGAACGAATCTCGCGAAGCCCGCGCTCAATGAAATCGATGCGGAAGACAAACTTTTGTGGGCGGCGAACAAATGGCTCATCGCGCATGCGGACACGAGCGAAGCGAAGGCGGGTGCTTTCGTCGGACTTGACGGAAAAAATATCGATTTGAATTCGATTTAATTTTGAGTTTTTGCTTCGTTGCAAAATCGCTCAAAGATTTTTTATCAAGGAGTTAAGCAAAAAACTGNCTGAAATGTCGCCAGTTTTTTGCTTGACAAGTTCGGCTTTGCTCGAACTTGCATATTGACTTTTTAATTTTTAAGGAGAAATTATGGCAAAGATTGGAAATGTTCCCCAAGTGAAATTGGGAATCATCGCTGTGAGCCGAGATTGTTTTATCATCTCGCTTTCTGAAAGTCGCCGNGCGGCAATCGTCAAGGCTTATGGAGACGCTTCGGAACTTTACGAATGCAAAGTTACGGTGGAAAACGAGCTTGACATGCTCAAGGCAATTGACGATGTGAAAAAAGCCGGCTGCAACGCGCTTTGTGTTTTCTTGGGAAATTTCGGACCTGAAACTCCCGAAACTCTTATCGCCAAAAATTTTGACGGTCCTGTAATGTATGCGGCGGCGGCGGAAGAGCACGGCGACAATTTGATTGACGGCCGAGGCGATGCTTATTGCGGCGTTTTGAATTGCTCGTACAATTTGGGCTTGCGCCATCTCAAGGCTGTGATTCCTGAATATCCTGTTGGCACTGCCGAAGAAGTCGCCGCGATGATGAAGGATTTCATTCCTGTCGCGCGCGCNCTCATCGGACTTTCAAAACTCAAGGTAATTACGTTCGGTCCGCGCCCGCAAGATTTCTTCGCTTGCAACGCGCCCATCAAAGGCTTGTACGACATCGGCGTTGAGATTCAGGAAAATTCGGAATTGGATTTGCTCGTTTCATACAAGGCGCACAAAGACGATCCGCGCATTCCAGAAATCGTAAAAGAAATGTCGGAAGAACTCGGCGCGAANGGAAATAAATATCCTGACTTTTTGCCGCGCATGGCGCANTTCGANCTNACGCTTTTGGATTGGGCGGAAAAGAACAAGGGCGCGCGCGAATATGTCGTGTTCGCCGANAAATGTTGGCCGGCNTTNCCCGAAGCGTTNGGATTTGAGCCGTGCTATGTGAACAGCCGCTTGGCTACNAAAGGAATTCCTGTCGCTTGCGAAGTGGACATTTATGGCGGCCTTTCCGAATACATCGGAACTTGCGTGACGGGCGCGCCAGTTACTTTGCTCGACATCAACAATTCCGTTCCTGCCGANATGTGGCAGAGCGAAATCAAAGGCAAGTACGACTACAAGCTCAACGACACGTTCATGGGATTCCACTGCGGAAACACTCCGTTCTGCCGACTTTCCGACGCGAGTTGCCCTGCGATAAAATTCCAGCTCATTCAGCATCGCTTGCTTGAGCCGAAAGACAGCCAGCCCGATTTTACTCGCGGCACTTTGGAAGGCGACATTGCCGCTGGCGACATNACGTTCTTCCGATTGCATGCGAATGCCGACGGAAAATTGCAGGCGTACATCGCGCAAGGCGAAGTTTTGCCGGTGGCGACGCGCTCGTTCGGCGGAATCGGAATTTTCGCGATCAAAGAAATGGGAAGATTCTATCGCCATGTTTTGATTTCAAAGCATTATCCTCATCACGGCGCGGTGGCGTTCGGGCACGTCGGAAAAGCGTTGTACACGATTTTCCAATATTTGGGCGTTCCCGACATCGCCTACAACAAGCCTGCGGGACAGCTTTATTGCGATGAGAATCCGTTCGCTTAAAAATCGTAAAAAATGAGTGTGACGATAAAGGACATTGCACAGAAGGCGGGCGTTTCGCGCGGAACGGTTGACAGAGTTTTGCACAATCGTTCCGGCGTGAATGCCGCCGTCGCCGCGCGCGTGAAAGACATTGCCTGCGAACTTGGCTTTGTTCCGAACCGCGCGGGCAAAGTCCTTGCCGCTCGAAAACAAAAAATAAAATTCGCCTGCCTTTTGCCCGATGCTTCGATTCCATTTTTCAGCCAAGTGATAAAAGGATTCGAGCGCGCGCAAAAGGAACTCGGCGATTTCGGCGTTACGCTGAAATTTTTTTACGCCGCGAAATACGATGAAAAAAATCACATTGACGCGATCAAAAAAATTTCGCGCGGAAAATTTTCGGGAGTTTGCTTTACCACGCTTGACACGCCGGAAGTTCAATTTGAAGTGAACAAAATCGTGCAAAAAGGAATTCCNGTCGTCAGCGTGAACACGGACATTCCGGACAGCGGGCGCATTTGCTATGTGGGCACGGATTATTTTCGTTCTGGAAAAACCGCCGCAGGAATGCTTTGCCTCATCAACAAAGAAAAAATCAACGTGCTGATTTTGGCGGGCAGCTACAATATGCGCGGCCACAAAGAAAGAATCAAAGGCTTTGTGAGCGGACTTGAATCGCACAATGCCGATTTCACCGTGGTGGACAAAATCGAATCGTTCGACGACGACGCGACTGCCTACGAAAAAACTTGCGCCGCGTTGAAATCAAATCCAAAAATAAATTGCGTTTTCGTTGCTTCCGCCGGAGCGGGGGGTGCGTGTTGCGCCGTGCAAGAATGCGGAAAAAAAATCAATGTGCTCGCATTTGACGAAGTTCCGCAAGTTACGGAATTTTTGAAAAGCGGCTTGATTGATTTTACGATCGATCAAGAGCCGGAAATGCAAGGCTACATGGGAATCATGCGGCTTTGGTCGTGGCTCATGGAAGAAGGCAAGCGCGATGCGAAAGACTACATCACGCAGACCGTGATAAAAATCGCGGAGAATATGGACGCGGTTTAAAATTCTTTTGAAGTTTCGTCGAAGCCTTCTTCCAGCCAAAGCGAAATGCTTTCGCTCACGTTTCGAATTTTCATCGCGCGATTTTTTCCTGTNATNGAACATTCCCANACNACGCCGACTCGCCAGCCTTCTTTTATGAGTTGTTCGATTTCCGCCGCATCGCGATTTTTGTTGCGTTCGATTTTCGCCTGCCAAAATTCTGTGTTGGTTTTTGGAATGCGATATTTTTCGCAAGGCTTGCGTCCAATCAAATGTCCGTGCCAAAAACATCCGTTCACAAAAATGAGCGCGTGGTAGCGCGGAAAAACAATGTCAGGATGTCCCACCAAGCGCGCGTAATTTTTTCGGAAGCGGAATCCAATCGCATGCAACGCCGAGCGCACGGCCTTTTCGGGGCGCGTGTCCGCCGAATGAATTTGCGCCATCATCCAAGAGCGTTTTTCTTTTGTGAAATTGTCCATAGTAAAATCTTATTTTCGTCCGAGCGAATTTCGCCGCATGACTTCAAACTTGCATTGCCACTCTCGCCGCCAGTTTTAATTTTTTGTTTTCAATTTGGCGAATGTTTCAAATTTGCTACTCGATTTTAAAAGAATAGCTTTTTACGATTTTGTCGTAATAGCCGCGATTTTTTTTGTAGCCTTCGATGAACGCCGAAAAAGAAAAGCATCCGTAAAAATTTTCGGCGGCGCGCCCGAATGTTTTTATGTCGGTCAAATTGCGGCCAGTTTTTGGATTGTACGTGCTCGCATTTATCTTGATTTTTTCGCCGTCAACAAAAACTCCGAGCGCGCTCCAGTCCGAATATGCATAGCCGTTGCTCGCGGTGTAGCGTCTCAAAATTTGCGCCGCCACAAAGTCACTTCCTTTTTGCGCGATTTCTTGCGGAAACGCGAAGCCGCTCAAAAAGATGAACGCGCTGTCGCCGAGCGTCCACATATTTTCGCTTTGAGTTTGCCAATTTTTGTCCGCGTTCACTTCCTGCCGAAAATTTTGTTTTTCGTTCAATTGCGCAGTGTATTCGATTTGCATCGCCTTCGCGCTTTTGATTTTTTTGTCGGATTTTTTTTCTTCGGAATTTTTCATTGCGCTTGGCGGAACGAATTCAGAAAAACTTTTGTCTTGCGAAGAAGCGAGCCGCCCGGTCGTACAAATCACAAAAGCGTCGCTTCCAGTGTAGTCAACGATTTTTTTCAAATTGAAAATTGGAACGATTGAATCAAAAATCATCGTAACATTTCCGCCGAACTGCGCGTAATTATCGTGAACGATTTTTCCTTCCGAAAGAAAATCGGCTTTGCTTTTTGAATAGTCGGTAAAATCGAGCGCGCCGAGTTTTATGCGCCGCGCAGTCAGCTCGTAAAGCAAGTCGTGAATGTAATTTATGATTTGCGTGTCTTCTTCAAGCGGCAGAGTGACGAAGCGTTCGCCAGTGAGTTCCAAATGCTGGGATGCGGGATTTACGGAAAAAAGAATTTGCAAATTTTTCGCCGGAAGAATTTCGCCCGAATCCGTTTTGGTTTTCGGCGCGAAATATTTGGCTTCGTAAGTGGATTCGTCGTAATACAAAAATCCGATGTAACTTTCGCGCGTGAAAGAATTGTCGCGGTAAAAAACATATTCGCCCGAAGCGTCTTCGATTTGGCGCGAAACGGCGGGCAGCGCGAACAAAGGCTCACCGCGAATCAGAGAAAATAAAAAAATTGCCGCCGCAAAAAATTTGAAAAATCGTTTCATGAAAATTTCTCCTAAAAAAATTCAAACGTTGTTTTGAAAAACCGCGCCACATTTTTATTCGCGCTTTTTACGCCTAGTTCAATTCCAAAAGCGCGTTTCGCACGAAGTCTGCGGCGTTTCGCGCGGCATCTTCGAGCGGAACAAGTTGCGAATCTTTTTTCGCGCGCGCCTTGATTTCAACGTTGGGAAGATTTTTTTCGCCAACGACGATTCGAAGCGGAATGCCAATCAAATCGAAATCCTTGAACTTTACGCCGGGACGTTCGGCGCGATCGTCGAGCAAAACTTCGATTTTCGCTTCGAGCAATTCGCAATAAATTTTGTCGGCGGCTTCTTTCATTGCGCCATCGTATTTTATCGGAACGATTACGACTTGAAATGGCGCGGTGCTCATCGGCCAAATTATTCCGTCCTCGTCGTGATGCTCTTCGATGATTGAAGCGAGCGTGCGATCCACGCCGATTCCGTAGCAGCCCATTATTGGCGTGGCGGATTTTCCGTTTTGGTCGAGGAAAGTCACGCCCATCGATTTTGTGTATTTGTCGCCGAGCTTGAAAATATGTCCGAGTTCGTTTCCTTTTTTGCTGTAAAGTTCCGCGCCGCATTCGGGACACTTGTCGCCCGGACGAACTGTGCGCACGTCTGCAACGATAAAAGGAACGAAGTCGCGGATTGGTTCGACATGCAAATTGTCAACATCTTTCGCGCCGCCGCCCGTAACCGTGTCGTGGATACGCGCCGTAAAAGAGCCGTCCGCGTTTTGAATCATCACACTTTGGTCTGCCAAAAGCGGAACATTTTCCAAACCTACAGGCCCGACAAATCCATGAGGCGCGCCCGAATATTTTATCACGTCGGATTCTTCGGCAAGTTCGCATCCGCTCGCCTTGAGCGCGGCGGCCAACTTCGCTTCGTTCACTTCGATGTCGCCACGAATCGCTACGGCAAAAAAACTTTCGGGGTAATACGAAGTCTTTCCGTCCGAGATTTTTTTGAATGATTTCGCGCCCGGCGCGTTTTCCAAATCAAGCGCGCAATTGTAAACTTTGTAAATTAAAACTTTGATGAATTGAGTCGCGGGCATTTTGAAAAAAGTTTCCATCTGCTCGATTGTCTCGACTCCGGGACACGCGACTTTTTCGATTTGAGCCGTCGCAGGAATTTGCGCTTTGCCGTCCTTGTCCAAAGCCTCGTCCATTTGGCACGAAGCCTTTTCCACGTTGGCGGCATATTTGCATTTCGGGCACAAAATCAAAGTGTCGTCGCCCACTTCGCTTTCCACCATGAATTCTTCCGAACCGCTTCCGCCCATCGCGCCCGTGTCCGCCTTGACGGAAATCGTGGAAAGCCCGAGACGCTTGTAAATCTTCCTGTATGCTTGCGCGATTTTGTTGTAAGAATTTTCGAGCGACTTTTCGTCCGCGTCAAAAGAATATGCGTCCATCATCGTGAATTCGCGTCCGCGCATCACGCCGTAGCGGGGACGAATCTCATCGCGATATTTCGTGTTGATTTGGTAAAGCGTGAACGGAAGTTGCTTGTAACTTTCCAATGTGTCGCGGACAAGCGCGGTGAACGCTTCTTCCGCCGTGGGACTCACGACCATATCTTGTCCGCCGCGATTTTTCGGAGTGAGCATCTCGCCGCTCATCTTGTCCCAACGTCCGCTTTCTTTCCAGATTTCGGCAGGCTGAATCACAGTCGATTTCATTTCAAGGCAGCCCGCCGCGTCCAATTCTTCGCGGATGATTTGCGCCACTTTTGAAAACGAGCGCAGTCCGAGCGGCATGTAAGAATAAAGTCCATTGCCCAATTTGCGAATCATTCCGGAGCGCATCATAAGCTGATGGCTTGCGATAATCGCGTCGCTAGGAATGTCGCGCAAAGTGTTGAAGAAAAATTCCGAAACTTTCATATATTGATTATAATAAAAAAACGGCGGAGGTGCAAGGGAAAGTCAGTGAATAGTTAATGATGAATAGTGAATAGTTGGGCGGCGGGCGGTTGCCTCGACATGCTCAGCGACCGTTCGTCTTATCACTCGCGCGACCTTCAGTGGCGGTGTTTGAGCCTGTCGAAAACACCGCCCGCGCCTCACTTCCTCCGCACCGCTTGGGGTTACCGACCCAAGACCCTATGTTTGCTTTACTAAAACTGATGTGTGGACGGCGGATCTTTTTTTAATTCTTTGCATTAAAAAAGAGCCGTCATCCGCACATTCATTACCTTTTCACCTTATTATTTAAACATTCCCATCCACCAAATTTTTTCTATATTTGTTGCATTTGTGGAAGGATCTGCAATATTTGCGACCGTACCAGTGGTATCCTCAAATGATGTTTTATATTTCCATCCCGTTGTGTCGGTAAAAGTTACACTTGTAAGTCCTGTACAATCCCAAAACGGAGATTCCCCGATTTCCTTTACGCTGTCTGGAATTATAATGCTTGTTAGTCCAGTACATTTATAAAACGCTTGGCTATCGATTTTTGTCACGGTATTTGGAATTTTAACGCTCGTAAGTTTTGTGCAGTATGCAAAAGCCCAAAATCCAATTCCTGTAGTGCCATCGGGAATGACATATTCGCCTGAAATGTTTTTCATTTCACTTGAGCTAAGTCTAAAATCATCTTTACAGCTTATTCCTTCTATATTGTAAGTAGCATTTTGCCCCATTGTTATTGCATCCCATTGCGCCCTAGTACCCGCGTAGTTTATTAAAAGTTTTTTAGATGAATTAAACGCAGAACTTCCAATTTTTGTCATACTGACTGGAATTTCCACTTTTTCAAGTGCTTTGCAGCCATAAAATGCTTCGATAAATATTTCTGGCACGCCTTCTTGGATTGTAACACTCACAAGACTTGTGCAATTATAGAACGCTTTATTTCCAATAAATGTTACACTGCCTGGAATTGTTATGCTTGTAAGTACGTTGCAACCATAAAATGCACCTGCATTAATCAATGTTACGCTTTCGGGAATCGTTATGTTTTTAAGGCTTGTGCAATTTTCAAACATACCGACAACTAATTCCGTAATACCGTTTTGAATTTCTACGCTGACAAGATTTTTACAGCCATAAAACGTATTCCACCCTATTGTCTTTAAGTTTGCAGGGATTGTCACTTCTGTGAATTTGTCGCAATATGCAAAAGCTTTTTCACCAATTTCCTTTACACTTTCAGGAATAGTTATGTTTTGAAGATTTGTGCAACTTTCAAACGCACTCGCCCCGATTGTCCTAACGCTGTTTGGAATTACTATGCTTGGAAGATTTGTACATCCACTAAACGCATAACCACCAATTTCTTTTACACTTTGTGGAATTTCAACACTTGTAAGTTTTGTACAGCCGTTAAACAAAGCATCACTGATTATCGTTATACTGTTTGGAATTTCAATGCTCATAAGTGAACTACAACTAATAAATGCCGACCACCCGATTTCTTTTACGCTGTTTGGAATTGTAATGCTCGTAAGTGCGCTACACCCTTGAAATGCAGTAGAACCTATTGTCGTAACGCTATTTGGAATAGTAATATTTTGAAGGTTTGTGCAACTTTCAAACGCGCTCGCCCCGATTGTCCTAACGCTGTTTGGAATTACTATGCTTGGAAGATTTGTACATCCACTAAACGCATAATCACCAATTTCTTTTACACTTTGTGGAATTTCAACACTTGTAAGTTTTGTACAGCCGTTAAACAAAGCATCACTGATTATCGTTATACTGTTTGGAATTGTTATTTTTTGAAGACTTGTACAGCCCGCAAATGCGGCTTCTCTGATTTCTTTAACACTTTCAGGAATTGTAACACTTTTAAGTGATGTACAACCAATAAATGTACTTCCCCAGATTGTTGTAACACTATTTGAAATAGTAATGCTCTCAAGATTTGTGAAATAAGCAAATGCATGATGGGATATTTCTTTTACACTGTTCGGAATCTTTATGTGCGTAATGTTATACTGTTCGCAAAATGTATTTTCTTCGATTTTTTCAGTGCCATTAGCAATTTCAACGCTTGTCCCATTGACTGAAACTTCTACAAAGCCAATTCTTTTAACACTGCTTGGAATTGTTACTTTTTCAAGGCTTGTACAATTATAGAATGGATTGTAGCCAAATTCTGTTAAACTGTTTGGAATTGTTATGCTTGAAAGGTTTTTGCAGCTAGCGAACGCCCAAGAGTCAATTAGTGTTACACCGTTCGGAATAGTTATGTCTTTAAGCTTTGTGCAAGAAGCAAAAGCATTGTCATAGATTTTTGTAACGCTCTCTGGAATTGACACGCTTGCAAGGTTTATACAATTTTCAAATGCAGATGAGCCAATTGTAGTTGCGCTGTTTGGAATTATAATACTTACAAGACTTTTGCAATCCCTAAATACTTCATATTCAATTGTTTTGATGTCATTTGGAATTTTTATACCCATAAGATTTGTACAGCCTTTAAATGCAAAAGCTCCAATTTCTGTCACACTTTCAGGAATTCCTATGCTTGTAAGGCTTGTGCAGCCAGAAAACACATTTCCTGCGATTTCTGTCATGGTATTTGGAATCGTTACGCTTGCAAGATTTGTGCAGTTAGTGAATGCATTCCAATCAATTTTTGTAATGCCTGCAGGAATTACCACACTTGTAAGCCCTTTGCAATCTTTAAACGCACTGTTCCCGATTTCAGTAAAACCATCGGGAATGACATATTTGCCCGAAATGTTTTTCTTTTCTTCTTCGCTGAGCGTAAATATTTTAGGTTCAAAATTTTCTGTGCATTTTATAGACGCGCTATCAGGAATGGCAGAGCTGCCTTTTGTTATTGCGTTCCACTGTTCCAAAGAGCCTGCATAGTTTATTTCAAGATTTTCGCAATTATAAAATGCGCCTTCTCCGATTGTCGTGACGCTTGTAGGAATTGTAATGCTTGCAAGGTTTGTGCAACTTTCAAACGCATTCGCTCTTATTTCCGTTAGTCCTATCGTTTCGCTCAAGTCTAGCGCGACTTTTTTTGACGCATTCACCATCAATGCGTTCTTAATTGTCGCAATGTCATCGCTTGAAATCTCACCTGCAACTTTAACCTTTGCTTCGGTGCCTGAATAATTCCCCAATGCATCGAATAGTTCAGAAACTGTTTCTTTTTTCCATGCGTCATTTATCGTTTGCATGCAAGTAGAACACGTACTTTGCATTTCGCCTGTTTGCTTTAGAATGTAATTCCAAGTATGTATATGTTCCTCTACAATAATTTCTGTTCCATCGGGTCTTGTCACCGAATTTATGTCAAGACTGCCTTCGGAATTCGTTTGTGCTGTGTAAGTGATTTCGTTTCCATTGTTTTTGTCTTTCACAGTGATTGTTACCTGCCCATCTGAATTGATTTGGACAGAGCCGATTGGAATGCCGCCTTTGTCGCGAACCACTCCATCTTCAATGATAAGCGTTGTTCCGTCAAAAATGTATGTTCCGTTGATTTTTTGTATCGGGGAATCTGCATTTCCACCCGCAGATTTTACGGCTATTGTGCAAGAGGCGTTGATGTTCCGAGTGTTTTTTGCAGTCGCCGTGATTGTAACAGTTTTTCCTGCTCGCGCATTGTCCAAAACTTTTATCGTAGCCGCTAGTGCGTTTTGAGAAGTGACAACTGCGATATTTTTGTTGCTCGATTCCCACACAATCGCTTTGTCCGTTGCGTTGTTTGGATTGATTGCCGCCGTCAGAGTTTTCTCTTCGCCAGCCGCAAGTTCAATCCATCCGTATTCAAGCGCAATGCTTGATACTGGAATATAGTCGTCCACAGAAGCGTTTTTGCACGAGGCGAAAAACGTAACCAGCAACAATGCTGTGATAATCCATACTAGATTCCTTTTTTTCATAATTCTTATCTCCCATATAAATTTTGAATGCCATGATTTGAAGATTAAGTCGTTCTCAACTTGCTTCCGATTTCTTGGCTTTTTTTATGACCTCTTGCTTAAAGTGTTCGATTTCTGTATTCGCGTAATTGATGAATGATGCGTAGTCCGCCTCGCCTTCAATGATTATGCGGGCGTTAATGTTGCTCGCAAGTTCCTTGAATGCTTTGTCGCTTTCAATTCGCGCTGCTTTGAGCGCGCCCGCAGTTTTTGCCGAACGCTCATCCGTTCGCTTGGCGGTGAGTTCCCTTACGCTTTCGTTCGCGACTTTGAGTTGTTCAACGAACGGCGCAAGTGTAAGCGTTTTTACCTGCTCCTTGTATTTGCCTTCCAAATCCTGAATGAAATTTATTAGCAAGCCCGTTTCTTTGTCCAACTGCGCTCTTGGATCGATTTTGTAATCTTTGATGTGTTGGCTCAAAATTGCCGCCGCTTCTGCAATCGCCGTTATTGGAAAAGCCTCGTAACTTTTTACGGCTTTTTTATAACCGGAATACAATTGGTCGCGCAATCTGTCTGCCGCGATGATTTTGTCGGTTGCCATGCTTTTTGAGGATATTTGTAGGTTTTCATCCTCCGCCTTAACCGCCGCTTTCAAGGCTGCCACTTGCGCCGCGCATTTTTCCATAACCACCGTGTCGCTTTCCGCACGTGTTACCATATTCGACACAAATAAAAAGTGCGCCGCGTTGTTCATTGCATGCAATGAAATAGTCTGAATTTGATTCATAGAATCCTCCTTAATTTATGATAGATTGCCATGTCGAACACTTCGCGCTCTTTTTGCATTGATGCGCATGCTAGAAACTCTGTCAAATTTCTTATTACAATTCGGAATGGGAGAAGAAAAGCGGTGAAATTTCTTCTCGCAGGACCGAATGACTGAATTTCTGTGCCTAGAAACTTTCATGCAAGACTGCATGGACGAATTCCGGCGGCGGGAAAGTTCCGCGCAGTCTTGCATGATTGTGTCCCGGTGATGGGAAGGCTTCATGCAGAACGGAATGATTGTGTCCCAGCGATGGGAAGGCTTCATGCAAATCGGAATGAATGCATCCGAGTGGATAAATTCGTTGGCGCAAAAATTCGAGAACAAATCCAAGCCTTCGGACACATTGCCCAAAAATGCGTGGAAGGAGGAATGCGAAAAAAATACGTTGTAAAAAGAGAACGATAAAAGAAAACGCCCTAATTCAGGGCAAATGCAGAAATATCGAATGTTATGAAAAAAGTGTGTTTTAACGCCATGTTGAAAAAGGCTAGTGGTTATCGCATGATTGTCATAAATTATTTGATGGGGGAGGGTAGAGAAATGTCGCTTTTAATCTCAAAGTTAATTTTGCTCATATTTATTTTATTGTAATAGATAAAAAGGAAAGTGTCAATGAAAAAAATGATAATGCGGGGTGTGCAAGTGCCTTACTATTAGTTGGGAAATACGCGAGTTTTGGCATAGCCAAAACTCGTGCACTTATCCAATCCGCGCCTTACTTTCTCCGCACCGCAAATCGCGTTTTGGGTGTTTTGTTCCGTTCGCTGCGGGCTTTGTATTCTTCGTACAAAATTTCCTGGGCGCGGCGCGGCCCTTCGCTTGGCTTCGGGCGCAACGCTTTCCACGCGCCTGTGTTTTGCAGTTCGAAAATGTTCGTGTTCGCGTCGAAATAGATTTCCAAAATGTACTTGATTTCGGCGAAAACTTCGTCGCTCAAAATCGGGAACATCAGTTCGATTCTGCGGTCAAGATTTCGCGGCATCCAGTCCGCACTCGCCAAATAAATTTCGGGCGACGCTCCGTTTTGGAAATAAAAAATTCTCGCGTGTTCCAAATATCTGTCCACAATCGAAACGACTTTGATGTTTTCGCTCATTCCTTTTACGCCGGGAAGAAGCATGCAGATTCCGCGAATGTTCAGCATTATGCGAACGCCGGCACGATTCGCGCGGTACAATGCGGAGATGACTTGCTCGTCGGCGAGGCTGTTCATTTTCGCCATGATGAGGCCGGGCGTTTCCGGCGTGGAAAGTTCGATTTCGCGTTGAATCATCATCAGCAATTTCGACTTCAAATCCACCGGCGCCATCGAAAGATATTTCATCGTTTGCAGCGCGGAATATCCTGTGACGATGTTGAAGAATTTCGTCGCGTCGTTTGCGATTTCGTGGTTGGAAGTGAAAAGAGAAAGGTCACTGTAAAGCCGCGCGGTTTTCGGATTGTAGTTTCCCGTGGACAAATGAATGTAGCGTTTGAACGTGTCTTGTTCGCGCCGAATCACCATCATGATTTTCGCATGCACTTTCAAATTGACAAGGCCGTAAACTACGATGACGCCCGCGCGTTCCAATTCTTCCGCCCATGCAATATTTAGTTCCTCGTCGAAACGCGCCTTGAGTTCCACGAGCGCGGTCACTTGCTTTCCGTTGCGCGCGGCTTTTTTCAATGCCGTGATGATTGGCGAAGAACGCCCCGTTCTGTAAAGCGTCATTTTTATCGAAAGCACGTCGGCATCTTCCGCCGCGTCTTCCAAAAATTTCACCACGCTTTGATACGATTCATAAGGAACATGCAAAATCACATCGCGCTGTTTTAGCGTGTCCCAATACGCGCCTTCTTGCGGCAACGCGGCGTTTTCAAAATGCTGCCATTTTTTGTTTTTAAGCCGCGCCGTGTCCTCCGCGTCGGAAATCTCGCAAAGCGTCGCCGCGTTCACCAAGCCTTCGAAGGCGTAGACATCTTGCGCCGTCAAATTCAATTTGTTCGCCAAAAATTTTTGCAATTCCGAACTCGTCTTGTTGCAGACGATTCGCACGGCAAACGAAGATTGTCGCTGCACCAAAATTTCTTGCATCGCCTGAACGAAGTTTTCGCCCGAATCTTCGTCCACCGCAAAATCCGCGTCGCGCGCAACGTTGAACAAAAGCGACTGCTTCACTTCGAATCCCGCGAAAAGCCAAGTGCCGTATTTTATCACCAAATCGGCGAGCGTCGTGAATTCTTTGACATTCGGCTTTTCGCCTGGAAGCCAAATCAAATTCGGAATCGTGTCGGGAATCTGCACTAGCGCGACAAGCGGAACGCCCGGCTTTGCCTCGAACGCTTCGTTCATCGTGCGAATATTCGCGATGGGCTTGAGCAAAAACGCCGCGTGGTATTTTAAATTCACGATTTGCGGAAATTGCTCGGTGTCCGTCCGAAGCGGAGTGAGAAGCGGCAAGACTTGATTCTTGAAAAAATCTTCGGTGAATTCTTTTTGCGCCGCGTTGAAATTTTCGGGACGCTTGTACACAAATCCTTCTTTTGCCAAAGCCGGCAAGATTTGCGTTTTGAGGCATTCTTGCTGCGCCGCCATCACTTCGTGCGCGCGTTCGGAAATCGCGCGAAGCTGCTGTTTTGGAGTGAGGCCTGAAATGTCTTTCGCGCCGGGCGCGTTTTTCAAAAGCCGCTTTATCGAAGCCACGCGCACTTGAAAAAATTCGTTGAAATTGCTTGTCACTATCGAAAGAAATGTGAGGCGTTCCAAAAGCGGAACGTCGGCGCGCAATCCTTCGTGCAAAACTCGCGCGTTGAATTCGATCCAAGAAAGTTCGCGGTTTAAAAATTTGTCAGATGAAATTTTCGCAGTAGCCATATTTCTCCTATTTAAAATATTTTACAAAATATAAGCGTCTTCGCAATTTAGATCGCGAATTGACGCGATGAAAGCCGGCGACATTTTCGCCAGTTTTCGCTCGCCGAAATTAAATCAAGTCAAAATCACTTTGTAGCCGAAAACCGATTCGAACATTTCGCCTTTTTCGCCGAGCGCGCGCCGTTCCAAAACTGTGTTGTGCCTGTTTCCCGTGTCGATGACAAACGAATCTTTTTGCCTGCTGAATTTGAGCTGCTCGAATTTTTGCGTGTGCCCGCGATCCAGCGCGTCCGCGATTCGGATTATCGAAGTGAGCTTTAAAATCATCATTCGTTCGGCGCGTGGCAGCATTTGGAATTGCTCGTCGTCCTGCGGATTTGCGTTGCCGCGATGATATTTCGCGATTTCGGAAATTATCGTGATTTCATTTTTTCCAAGCCCGAAAAATTCCGAATTGGAAATTATGTACGCGCTGTGCAAATGATGATTTTCCATTCGCACGAAAATTCCGATGTCGTGAAGCATCGCCGCCGCTTCGAGCAAAACTCGCGCGTGTTTGTCGAGCGCGCTTTCGTCTTTGAGTTCGTCAAAAATTTCAAGCGACGTTTTCGCGACGTAAGATGCGTGGCTTTCATCGCCATGATATTTTCGAAGCAAATTCAACGCGCCGGCGGAAATCTGCTTGTAGAATTCCTGCTGCAATTCTTCGTCTGGAGAATCGATTTTGCTGATGAGAATTCCTTCGCGCAAATTCGTTTCCGGCACGATGATTGTTTTCGCGTCGTTCAATTCGAAAAAAGTTTCGTAAATGAAAAAGCCCGTGTGCATTTGCGCCGCGTCATTGTACGAAATTTTAAAACGCGCCATGCATTCTTCCACGGAATAATTTTGAATTTCATTTGCAAATTCGAAAAATTTTTCGCGCGGAATTTCCCACAAAAAAGTTGAAATCGGCTTGCCGACATAAAGCGCGGCGATCTGCGGAATTTTTCCCACGGCGATGAAACTTTTCACTTTGAGATTTTTCAATTCTTCGTTTAGCGAATTTTTTGAATTCAAAATGAACTGCCGCACATAACGTTGCGTCGTGTCGGTCGCGCCCACTTGTCCAAGCCGCCGTTCCACGCGAGCCGCGCCAAGCCTGAAAGAATGCGCTCCGACAATGCTGCCTTTTTTTAGCAACGTGAGTTCGGTGGAGCCGCCGCCCGCTTCCAAAATTATAAAGTCGTCGTCCGCCAAATTTATCGGGCTGTCTTTGAAACATTCGCGCACGGCAATGTACATCAGGCGGCTTTCTTCAAGGCCGTCAATTATTCGGACGGTGAAACCGGTGCGCACGAAAATTCTGTCAATTATGGAATCGCGGTCGTGGGATTCGCGCAACGCGCTTGTGGCGATGACCGTGGCATCTTGAGGCGCAAGTCCCCATGAAGCGAGCTGCTCTTTGTAACGCGCAAGAATTTGAATGCATTGCGAAATCGAACTTTGCTTGATTTGGCCAGTGGCGAAAACTTCCGCGCCGAATGCGATCGGAATATTGCTCCTGTCAAGCGTGTTCCAAAAAACGCTCCGCGCGTTTTCGCCTTCCGAATTTCCGTCCGCGGCTTTTTGTGAGACAACTTCAACTATTGAAAGCCGTACGCCGGTGGAAGCGATTTCAATCACCGCTTCCGGCTTGGCGCACAGTTTTTTCGTTTCGATTTTTTTCCTTGCCATAATTTTATATTGTAGCTACTATAACTGCTTTGATTGTGTGCATTCGATTTTCCGCTTCGTCGAAAACCACGGACTGCTCGGATTCGAAAACTTCGTTCGTAACTTCCATTTCCGTGATGCCGAATTTCTTGTTGATTTCTTTTCCGATTTCCGTGTTCAAATCATGGAACGAAGGAAGGTCGTGCATGAAAATCGCGCTCGGCTTTGCAAGGCTCATAATTTTTTTCGTAACTTGATATGGCTTGAGATCGGCGATTCGTTCCGCCCAAATTTCATCGCGCTCGCCCATGCTCACCCAAACGTCGGTGTAAATGATGTCCGCGCCTTGCGCCGCCTTTTCGACATTTTCTTCAAGCGAAATCGAGCCGCCGCTTTCTTCGCACCAAGGCTTGCAATCCGCCAAAAGTTCTTTTGCAGGAAAATATTTTTTGTTCGTGCACAAAACCAAATCCAGCCCGAGCTTGGCGCATACAACGCAAAGCGAATTACCGATATTGTAGCGAGCGTCGCCAAAATAGACGAGCTTCAATTTTTTGAGCGCGCAGAATTTTTCACGCGCGGTGAGCATGTCGGCGAGCATTTGCGTGGGATGATATTCATTTGTGAGGCCGTTCCAAACCGGCACCGTAGAATGCCGCGCCAACTCTTCCACGATTTCCTGCCCGTAACCACGATATTCGATTCCGTCGAACATTCGGCAAAGAACGCGCGCCGTATCAGCGATGCTTTCTTTTTTTCCGATTTGCGAACCGTCCGCCAAATACGTCGTGGAAATTCCCAAATCGTGCGCGGCCACTTCGAACGAGCAGCGTGTGCGCGTGCTTGTCTTTTCAAAAATCAGCGCAATATTCTTCCCACGAAAATTTTCTATTTGAACGCCGTCGCGTTTCGCCTGTTTCAGTTCCGCCGCCAAATCCAAAAGCGACAAAATTTCCTGCGCCGAAAAATCGCGCAACGTGAGAAAATCTTTTCCTTTCAAAAATCCCAAATTCATAAAAACCTCCGTATTCAATCGCAAATCTTCGATTTGCTTACGAGTTTTTCCTTGCTCGCACAGCTCGCATTTTGTTCGCTTCGCTCACAAAAGCAGAAAAACTCGCCCGAAAATTATTCATTATTCAATATTAACTATTAATTCCTGATTTGTCCTTCGCCGTCAATCAAGAATTTCGTTGTTGTCAAAGCCTCAAGTCCCATCGGGCCGCGCGCGTGCAATTTTTGCGTGCTGATTCCGAGTTCCGCGCCAAAGCCGAATTCTCCGCCGTCAGTAAAGCGCGTGGAAGAATTTACATAAACGCAAGCCGCGTCGATTTTTTGCTGAAACGCTCGCGCATGCTCGCGGCTTTTCGTGACGATGCATTCGGAATGCTTCGTGTTGTGCGCGTTGATGTATTCAATCGCGTCTTCCAAAGATTCGGCGGATTTGACAACGCATTCGTAATCCAAAAATTCATTTCCGAAATCTTCGTTCGTCGCATGGACAACGCATTCGCGTCCGGCTTTTTTTGCCGAATCATTTAAAATCGAAAAACAATTTTCGTCCGAATGAATTTTCACTCGCCCGGAAAATTTATTTTCCAGCAAAGGCAAAAATTCTTGCAAAATATTTTTGTGCACCAAAATCGCTTCGATTGAATTGCAAACTCCCGGCCGCTGGATTTTCGCGTTTTCGGCAATTCGCGCAGCCATTTGCAAATCCGCGTCTTCGTCAACAAAAAGATGGCACACTCCGCTTCCAGTTTCGATGACAGGAATGCGCGCATTTTGAACGACATTCGCAATCAGATTTTTTCCGCCGCGAGGAAGCACGATGTCAATCAAGCCGCGCGCGTTCAGAATTTTTTCAACGTCGTCATGCGAAGTGCTTTGCAAAAGTTCGATGGCTTCGGGAATTCCTTCGGGAGAATTTTGCAAGCCTTCTTTGATTGCCGCGCAAAGCGCGTTGTTCGAATTCAAAGCCGCAGAAGAGCCGCGAAGCAAAATCGAATTTCCGCTTTTGTACGCAAGGCAAAATGCGTCCACAGTAACATTCGGGCGCGACTCGTAAATTATGCAAACCACGCCAAGCGGAACGCGCACTTGCTTTATTTCCAAGGCGGCAGGCGTTTTCCAACCCGCGACGATTTTTCCGATTGGATCTTCGCGTTCGACTACGATTTTGATTCCATCCAAAATTGAGCCGATTTTTTTTTCGTCCAAAGAAAGCCTGTCCACCAAGGCTTCGCTCATTCCATTTTTTTTCGCGCGTTCAACATCAATTTTGTTTGCGGCAAAAATTTTTTCCGAATTTCGTTTTATCGAATCAAGCACGCAAAGCAACGCGGCGTTTTTTTGCGCGGCGTTTTGCAAAGCGAGTTTTTGCTGAGCTGCTTTTAATTCGAGGCAAATATTTTTCAATTCCAAATCCAAAATGAAATTCCCCTTTTAATTTTAAAATGATGAAAATAAATGCGGAAATTTTGTTGCTAAACGCGATTTAATAGTTCGCCAAAAAATACATTCCCAAAAGCATCGCCGTTTTGACTTTTTCTTTTGACCAATTTTGCTCGGCGGGAAGATTTTCGATGTAGAGCCAGAAAATTCCGAATTCCGGATCGACGCGCAAAGCGTATTCTTCAAAGTCGGCGCTTTTCGCCAAATTGCCAAACATCAAATAGACGACATTGTTCACGATTTGCAAAAGGTAGAGGTATGAGTTGCTCCACGCGCCGCCGGAAACTGATTCGCAATATTCGTTGAGTTTGTAAAGAACATTTTCCTTGAGTTCAGCGTCGGATTTTTCCACCCAAGTTTTTTGAATGAGAAGCGAAAGATTTTTTTGGAAGCTCATAATCAGCTTGGAATCAAAGTCGGAAGACTTGCGAGAAAAAGCCTGCGCGCTCGCGCCGAAAGCAGATGCAACCGTGTCTGCGGACGCAAGAAAATCCTCGCTTTCCAAAAATTCGGAAATCGCAGCGAGCAGTTTTTTGTCAACATATTTTCCAGCCGTTTTACCAAAATTCATAATGCAATTTTAATTATTATTTAAAAAAAAATCAAGGTATTATCGCGGAAAAAAGGTACTCGGCGCAACGCAATTTTCATTCCAAAATCGTGATTTCAACGCGGCGATTTTTCGCCATCCCCTCCCTTGTGGAATTGTCGGCGATTGGCTTTTTGCTGCCGCTTCCTCGGTACAAAAACAAGTCGGGATTTATTCCGCGCTTGGAAAGTTCCTTCGCAATCGCGCGCGAGCGTTCTACGGAAAGTTGCATTTCGCCCGTTGGATTTCCAGTGTCCGCCGTGTGGCCTTCGATCAAAAGTTTGTTCTTCGGAGCTTGCTTCAAAACCGAAGCGATTTTGTCCAAAAGATTTTCTTCGCCCGGAAGAAGTTCGGGACTGTCCGGCTTGAAATGCAAATTTTGAATCGTGAGTTTTATGCCGCCACTGGTTTTTTCAACGCTGACGCTCGCGCGATTTGGATTGTTCGAATCATTGCCCAACTTATCATACAATGAATTTTTTTTGTTTGGATTTTTTTCATCGTCGTTTTTTGCGATATTTTTCGTGCCAGAATTTTGCGACGGAGAATTTTTGTCCGCCAAAAATTTCGCGGCATCGTCGTCAATCAATTCTGCGCGGCGCAACGCTGGAATCAATTTTGTTTTGTCTACGGCCGGCGGATATTCTGTGAAAAGCGAAATCGTTCCTTTGAAAGAATATTGATTTCCATCCGAATAGAAAAAAGTTTCGTCAACGCTGTCGCGAATCACAAGCGCGGCGCAATCTGATTTTCGAATGTACATCGTGGCATTGTGCGAGCCTTGCGCTTTTTGCAAATCCGAATCGCCAGAATAGTCAACGTGATTCGTGCGGGCAAAATTGCCGTAGCGCGTCGCCCATTTCGCGCTCAAAACAAAAACTTCCTGACCGTGAAAAATTTCGTCTTTCAAATAAGTGTACTCGACAAAAATCGGCATGCGAGTGGGGACGCCTTTGTTCAGCGGATCGACGCAGCGCGTGGCCTCCGCCTGCCAAGATTGCCCGATTTGAATTTTTTGATTTGGAAAAGTCGGGAAACTTCGGAATGTCGGAAAGCCGTTGTCCTCGAGCATTTCAAGTTTTCCGTCGTTATGAATTTTAAAAATGGAATGTATGCTCGTGTGAATTCCTTCGTCAACAATTTGCCTGTTTCGAACAGTGTCTTGGCTCACATAAAAATCGCCGTCGTAAACGCCGCCATCGCAAACGATGAACGAGCGAATTTCGCGAACCACAAGTCCTGAATATTTTCCGTTGTCGTAGCGGCGCAAATCCGTGCGTTCCACAAGCGAATAATTTTCGCTTCCCGAATAAATGAATTCCACGTCCGCCGCAAACGCGATTGTGCTCGCAAAAATAAAAAAGAAACAAAGCGCAAAAAAAATTCTTTTCATAGCATTCTGATTGTCGGCGGCAAGCGGGGAAAGTTTAGGAATTTTTTGTTATTAAAAAAAGATTGTAAGAAGAATTTGATTTTCACTCGTCCAATTTTTTCGCCAGCGCAAAAAGGACAGATTTGTCTCTTGACGAAATTCTTCTGTAAATTTTTATCAGTTCAAGCAAGTCTTTGTCGTTCTTGATTGTTGGAAGTTCTCCTTCCAACAAGTACTCTACTGAAACTCCCAAAACTTTTGCGATTCGCAGGGCAACATCTGCGGCAGGAACACTTTCACGTTTTCTCCCGTTTGTAAAACTTGAGTAGGAGAATTTCGCCTTTGCGGCAACTTCTTTTCTTGTCAAATTTTTGAATTCAATCAAATTGTCGAGTCGTGCCCAAAAATCCATATTTTTACATTATACAATTGTCAAAAAATCAGCACGAAATCATTGACAATTGTAATATTTTAGATATAATACTTAAAGATATGCACATAATTGTCAATTTTGTGTTAGAACGATAAGCAATGTTTTCAAAGGGAAAAACAATGACACGCTACGCGATACTTGTCGGCGCGACGGATTTTTCGGAGGGTATTCAGAAAAATCTCGCAGAGTTCAAGGACTTCCTCACAAGCGACGCGGGCGGCTGCTGGCGCGAGGAAGAAATCATGGTCTGCGGACCGATGGATTGGCCGCTCGTGCAGCTGCTCCAGTCGCGCCTGCGAGAGTATGAATTCGTGCTCGTCTATCAATGCCGTTTCTCGCGTGGCGATGCGGATTCGGACTGGAGCGGAAAGTTGCGAAGCGTGACGGAAGGCGGTCGCGGCGTTTTCATCGGCGATGTGTGCGACGAGGTTGTGAGCATGGAGGAGCTGGGCTACGAGCGGATAGAGACGGAAAGGTGAGACGAGGGACTGAGCTGCGCATAGGGACGGCATCAGGATAGCGGACGCGCTCGGCGTGGACATAAGGGCGTTGAGTGGAGGACTACGGAATATACAACGTGGTGGCGGGCGTGGTGGTGATGTTCGGATTTATAAACTCCGCCCTTGCCACGGCATGCCAAAGATTCTTGAGTTTTGAAGGAGGTAGAATAAAATGTATTTGTATAAATACACAACGGCTGAAACATTTTCAAAAATAATGGAGTATGGAACTCTTAAGGTAAGTGGCATAGAGGAGTTTAACGACATTCTTGAATGTGCTTTGCCAGTGAAATGTGATGATTTTGAGAAAATGGCATATTTGAAATATAAAAAACTTTTTGAAACGTCTGTTCCTGAAAATGATGAGATTGCTGCTCTTATTAAAAAGATTAAAACTGATGCGTCAAAAGATGTCGATGCCTTTGCCAAGAGTATGGGATCCTTGGCTACAAATGTCTATAAATATGTTTTTTACAAACTAAGCAAGGATTGGGAAGACATTAAGAAAGAATTAAGAATACTGTGTCTTACCGAATGTGAGAATTCGCCTTATATGTGGGGACATTATGCTGAAAAAAGTAAAGGGGTTAGATTGTTTATAGATACCAGTAAAATAGTGCACGATAGTAAATTGAAAAAAGTGATATACAAAGATGAGGGCACTTGGTTTTATGATGATTTTTTATATCAAACGCTTATTTATAAATGCGGTGGACAAGATTTTTTGAAAGATGAAAAATTAATGGAAAAAATGAAAAAACATATAGTAGCTTTGTTTGGGGTAAATGCCATTAGAAAGTCTAAAGAGTGGGATAAAGAAAAAGAGTGGCGTATAGTAATGCTTGAAGATGATAAAAACATAATCCATAGAAATGGGGCAGATTTTATAAATCTGCCTAAAGATGCATTGCGAGAAGTTGTTTTGGGCGTAAAGTATGATAGTGGCGATGGGGTTGCAATACGCAATCTGAAGGAAAAGTATCCTGATGCGCGTATATTTTCAGATAGAGTTGTTGATGGAAAATTGGAATCGCAAATGGATGAATTGATAGGTTTTGTACAGCCATAACTGCTTCTTGTTTTGAAGAAAGACAGTGGCTGCATGCGCATGCGTGATGGCATCAAGACAACGGACACGCTTGGCGTGGACATAAGGGACTTGGCGGAGTAATGGGGCGTTGGTAAAAAGCTGAAAGTTCTGAGATGGCGTTCTGCGCAAACTCGGTAGCAGGAATAGTCTATTCTGCATATAAGGAATAGGCTATTCCACATATCGCGCATAGCCTATACCGCATATAGGGAATAGTCTATAAATTTTGAATTTCTGAATTGCATTTGCGCGTTGGGTCAAGAGCCAGTCGGGAAAAGCCGGCGGGCTTGCTCCGAAAACGCAGCGATTTTTTTCAAAATCCAGTGAGTTTTTCGGGCGGGGAGAAAGGTTGTGGAAATAAAACGGAGAAACAAATGAAACGCGTCATCACCTACGGGACGTTCGACCTGTTGCACTACGGGCACATCAACCTGCTGAAGCGGGCGAAGGCACTCGGCGACTACCTTATAGTAGGCATTACTTCGGATTTGTACGACAAGGAACGGGGAAAACTCAACATACGGCAGAGCCTTGCGGAACGAATTGAAAACGTAAAAGGAACAGGGCTTGCAGACGAGATCATCGTTGAGGAGTATGAGGGGCAGAAGATACTTGATATAAAGAAATACCAGGCGGATGTGTTTGCAATCGGTTCAGATTGGACAGGAAAGTTTGACTACCTGAGAGATGTCTGCGAAGTGGTGTATCTTGAGCGCACACGGGGCATATCGAGCACGCGGCTTCGGGAGAAGGAAATTGGGATTGTAAGGATCGGAGTCATAGGCTCCGGCAGAATAGCCTCCCGGTTCGTGGTGGAATCTAAATTCGTAAGCGGCGTTAACGTCGAGGGAGTGTATAACCCGCATCCTGAATCCGCAAGGAATTTTGCCGAAAGGCATCAGTTGAATTTCCATACGAAAAGTTTGGAGGAGTTCTTCGCAAGGACGGACGCGGTGTACATTGCAAGCCCGCACACATCGCATTTTGAATATATCATGGGCTCTCTTAGGAATGGGCGGCATGTCCTGTGTGAAAAGCCCATGTGCCTTTCCATGCAGGAATGCAGGGAAGCGTTCGGGCTCGCTACGGAAAAAGGGCTTGTGCTTCAGGAAGCCGTCAAGACTGCTTACAGCCCCGCGTTCGAGCATCTTGCGCTTCTTGCAAAAAGCGGAAGGATCGGGGAAATCAAGGACGTGGAGGCATCCTTCACGAAATTGATTCAGGACAAGCAGGACAGGGCACTGAACCCTGCTTTGGGCGGCGGCAGCATGAACGAGCTTGGGAGCTATGTCCTTCTTCCGATTGCTAGGCTTCTCGGGACGGAGGTCGAAGAGGCTCTGTTCTATCCGTCTGTTGAAGGCGGCGTGGATATATTCACAAGGGGCTTGCTTAAGTACAAGAAGTCTACGGCGTCATTCAAGGTGGGGCTCGGCGCAAAGACAGAAGGCGATATGACTGTGACGGGAACGAAAGGTTATATCTACGTTCCCGCGCCATGGTGGAAGACAGAGTACTTTGAAATGAGGTTTGAAGATTTCCGCGAGACTAGAAAATACTTTTACAAATTTGATGGGGACGGACTTCGGTATGAGATTGCCGCCTTCACAAGCAATATTTCCAGTGGGAACAGGGAAAACAGGTATCTTTCGCAGGAGGAGTCTGTGTTCATGGCAGGAATCATAGAGGAGTTCGGAAGAATGCTATGAGACGTTTTGAAATGCCAAGCGGCTCAAGCGAACGCATCCTTGCGAAGAACACGCTCTTCCTCTATGTGATGCAGGTAAGCGGCTACGTGTTCCCGCTGCTGACGTTCCCGTACTTGACGAGGGTTCTCGGTGCGGAAAGATATGGTACGGTCGTGTTCGCGAATGCCGTCATGCAGTACTTCTCGATGCTGATTGAGTTCGGCTTCATCCTGTCGGCGACGAAGACATGCTCCGAACGGCGCGGCGACAAATCGGTGCTCGGAGAGGTCACGTTCTGCGTCATCGGAGGCAAGCTGCTGCTTGCGCTGCTCGGTGCGGTACTCCTTGCCGCCTGTTGCGCCCTCAGCCGGAATTTCCGCAAGGATGCCGTGTTCTTCGTCCTTTCGTATGCCGGGATTGTCCTCTCCGCCTTTCTGCCGGATTTCCTGTTCCGTGGGATTGAGCAGATGGGTGTCATCACGTACCGGGTAATCCTTTCGAAGGCGGTCTATACGGCGGTCATCTTCGTCCTTGTGAGGAGTCCGTCCGACTATATGCTTGTGCCGGCCGCAACCATCGCCGCCAACCTTGTCGCCGTGGTCTTGTCGTGGATTGAAATAAGGCGCAGGGGCTTGATCGTCCCTGCAAAGGTCACTGCCGGTGAAATCTTCCGTCATTTAAAGGAGTCGTCCGTGTTCTTCCTTTCCCGTGTTGCCGTGTCGCTCTATTCGACGCTGAACACAGTGCTACTCGGGTTCAGGTTTTCCGAATCTGCGCTCGGACAGTACGGGGCGGCGAACGGGCTGACGAACACCTGCCGTTCCATGCTCTCCCCGATTTCGGACAGCCTCTACCCGTACCTTGTGAACAGGAAGAATTTCGCGCTCGTGCGGAAGGTGTTGCTCGTCCTTGAGCCGGTGATTGTCGCCGGGTGCGTCCTGCTGTGGTTCATTGCCGCGCCCGTCATACGGATTGTCTGCGGGGAGGGCTACGGCGGTGCAGTCCCCGTGTTCCGCGCGATGCTCCCGCTTGTCGTAATCTCGCTCCCCACATACCTGTTCGGCTACCCCGTGCTCGGTGCGCTGGACAGGGTGAGGGTGGCGAACACGAGCGTGATAGCCGGGTCGGCGTTCCATGTGGCGGGGCTTTTGGCACTGCATTTCTGCGGGCGGCTGGACTTCATGTCGGTGCCGCTGCTTACGTTCGCGACGGAAGTCGTGGTGTTCGCAATCCGAGCGGGAACGGTGGCGAAAGTATATGCGGAAAAAAGGGCTGGCGCGTCCGCGATGGAAGGGGATTTACCTAAATGAAAGATGTGGAGGCATGAGCCATGATTAAGAAAGACAAACGAAATCTTCCCATTTCGCTGAAAATCATCCGGCGGGCGTTCATCAGCCTGTTTTCGCTGTTCCTGTTGCCTCTGTATTATGCTATCGGGCTTCTGCCGCGAAACAAGAACTTATGGATCTTTTGTTCGTGGTTTGGACAGCGGTATTCGGACAACTCGCGTCTGCTCTTTGAGTATGTGAGCCGACACTGCCCGGAAATCAGGACGGTATGGCTCTCAAAAAACAGGGATGTCGTGGTGCAAGTCCGGGAGAAAGGACTTCGCGCATATCCCGTCTATTCGTTAAGGTCATTTGCGTTTTTGTTACGTTCGGGAAGGATATTCTCCACGACCGGCGGGGAAATCCCGCTGTTCTTCTGCCGGGGAACAGAATACTATGCACTGTGGCACGGGATGCCGCTGAAGAGGATTCTGGAAGATGACAGGCATTCGGGCGGGAGCGAAGCGCACGGTTCGTTCATGAAGCTGTATGTTAGGACGGCAAGAAAACTATTTCCATGGAAGTCGCTCACCGACCAGAAAAATTTGTACACGGTCACGAACTCCGAATTCTTCGTGCCGTTCCTGCGGACGGCGTTCGGTCTTCCTGACGGGCGGATTCTGCGCACCGGCTCGCCGCGCTGTGATGCGTTGTTCCGCCCGCATACGGAAGAGCTGATTGAAAGAATACACGGGCAGTTTCCGGGAGACAAAATAATTCTCTATATGCCGACGTTCCGCACCGCCGAATGGACGGGCGAGGTGTTCAATCCGTTTGATGAGAAATACGGCTTTGACATGGATGAATTTTTGGCGACGCTTGCGCGTCATAAAAGTGTGCTTGTTTACAAGCCGCACTTTTATGACGCACGATTTATGCAAACCGTGCGTCAGAAAGATCCTGAGACGCTTTCGCGTTTTATATCGGTAGACGATGCCGATTACGATGAGCTGTACAATTTTGTTGGTCAGGTCGATATGCTTATGACGGATTATTCGAGCATATACTTCGACTTCATTGCGACGGGAAAACCGGTTGTCCTGCTTCCGTTCGACTATGAGGACTACCTCACCTATGCGCGGGCGCATTACTTTGACTATTGGAACAATATGGAGGGTGAGAAGGCGCGCAGCTGGCAGGAATTCTACCAGATTCTTGACGCAGGGACATACCGTCCAGTAAGCGATGCCGCGCGGCACAAGTTCGCGGAGTATGTGGACGGGGAGTGCTGCCGAAAACTTGCAGAAAGGATCCTATCAGAATGAAAGCTATTACACTATACAAACTGATTGTTTCGTTGGAGTACTAAAAATCGTGGAAATGCTGTTTTATATAATTTCTATATTCATATTGTATCTCATATGGACACTCTATCATGATTATATGCATCCAGCTTTTATCACTGTAGCCGTATGGCTAGCAATCGTTGGATTTTATAATTATCTCATTAGAAAAACAGAAATTTGGATTCCGTTATCTGATACGTTTTACATAGTTGTAATTATATATGTTTTGTTTTTTTCTGTTTTTTCAGGAATTCTCTCCTCGCAAAAATTCAACGGTTCTGTGGCTGTACACATTTCTTTTAATTTGAAACATATATTCTTACTGTATATTTCTTTGCTTTGCTTATTTGTTTCAAATGCATACTACATAAATGTTATAAGAAGAGTCGGATTTTCTGTTGTAAGGGAAGAAATAGAATTCGGGAATGCCCTTCCTATGTATGTAAAAGCCTCATCATATATGCTAGTTCCTGGGATAATCCTGTTTTTTTTAGGAATCAGCACTGATTTAAACAGAAGAAAATATAAAATACTGCTTTTTGTTCTTGCTGTTATGATTTTAATTTCTTGTTTTACTTCAACTAACAAAGGCAGTTTTTTTCAGCTAGCTATTTGCTCTTTTTACTTTCTTAAAACAAATAACAAGTTGAACAAGAAAACTTTTTTATGTCTTGTCTTAGTTTTTTTAGGGCTGGTTATTTTTTTACAGATTTTGCGCTCTGGAGACGAAAGTTCAAAGAATAATTTTTTTACAAGATTTTTATATGTCTATTTTCTCTCTCCTGTTCCGGCATTTGATGCCGTAATCTCAGGAGAAAAGGATTTGCATTCGCCATATTTTGGTTGTTGGACGTTGGCATTTTTCTACAGGATATTCAATAAACTGGGGTTCTTAGACGTGAATCCTAGTTCTCTTTTGAAAGCAAAAAAATGGATTGGAGTTCCTTATGCTACAAATGTCTATACGATGCCTGGATACTTTTATATTGATTTTGGAATAATTGGAATTATCGTTTGTGCACTCCTTTATGGCGGTATTTTTGGAAAATTGTATTCAAGTATAAAATATAGGAGGTCTGCTTCAAGCACAATTTTCTATGCGCTCTATTTATACTGTCTTGTTTTTCAGTTCTTTGGGGACTGGTTTTTCGGTTTTTTCAGCGTGACATTTCAAACTTTAGTCTGGCTTTTTGTACTTACCCATACATTTAAAACATATGCATTGAGGTATTATCATGATTGATATTCTTTTGGCAACTTATAACGGAGAAAAATACATTGATACGCAGATTTCGAGTATTGTAAATCAGACATATACGGATTGGAAACTGTATATCCATGATGATGGAAGTACGGATTCAACAGTAGAAAAAATAAAGCATTGGCATTCACTTGATTCAAGAATCATATTCATTGAAGACGGAATTGTTTTTCGCGAGCCAGGCAGACATTTTTTTCATCTTATGAAATATTCCACATCGGATTTTATTTGTTTTGCAGATCAAGATGATTTGTGGTTTGAAAACAAGCTTTCCGTTATGTATGAACACATAGACAAAATTTCTTTGCAACCGGAATTAGTCATTTGCAGTTGTTATCTTTGGAATCTTGATGAGTATTCTGTAGTTCCGAAAATTGATTTTTCCTGTGCGCACAATCTTTATGAATTTTTATTTTTGAACGGAGGACTTCAAGGATGCGCGATGTTGTTTAATGCTGCTCTCCGTTCTGTAGTGTTTGAGCATGACCTATCCTATCTTTATATGCACGATTATCTTATTTCTCTTGTTGCATTTACGTTTGGATCTGTAATATATATTGACAAAAAGCTTTTTTTGTACAGACAACATGAATATAACACATCGGTTCATTTGCAGGAATCCAGAAATAACTATATATGGCAAGTTATGAAAAATACCGATGTCCCGATTGTGTATGCGCCTGCTTACAAGACGGTGAAAAGTTTTTTCGGAGCGTATGCACACAAAATGACAAAAGAAAAAGCATGTATTTATCGGCAGTATCTTGCATTTCCATCCATGAACATAATAAAAAGATTCTTTTCCATAATTTTTTCTAAATTTTCAATCGGAAAGAACGGGCATACAAAGCTTGTTTTGAAATTGTTTGTAAGGTCTTTTTGGAGAGAAACGTATGAGTGATACTACTATATGTGAGCTTTCTGTCGTCATTCCCGTTTATAATGCCGTCAAAACAATACGGCGGTGCGTCGATTCTGTTTTGGCCGAAGTTGCCTCCGTAGATTGCTCCTATGAAATCATTCTTGTGGATGACGGAAGCACGGATGCTTCGCTTGCCGTATGCACAGAGATGTCTCAAAAAAACAAACATATCTTGGTCTTTACGCAAAAAAATGCCGGTCCTTCCACTGCTCGAAATCTTGGCATAAAAATGGCAAAAGGCAAATTCATTGCGTTCAATGATTCTGATGATGAATGGCTTTCAGGGCGGCTTTCTGTGCTTTTAAATGAATTGAAAGCAGACGACAACATTGGTTTGGTTAGTGCTAAATACGGAACTTGCCATCGGGCTGGAAAAAGAACGGAGATTACATATAACAGGGAAGTTTTCCATAATTTTTTCAGCCCGCCGACAAGCGTTTTTCGCCGACAGGCGTTTGTTTGCGGCTTCTGTGAAGATCAAAAATATTCCGAAGATATGCGCTTTTTGCTGGATTTTATGCAAACTTCAAAATGCATATGTATTCCGTTTCTTGCTACTATACCTATTTTTGAAAAATGCGTGTTTGCAGACTCTGGACTTTCGGCACATATCTGGCTCATGGAAAAAGGCGAAATAAAAAACATTTTATATGCGCATAAAATTAAAAAAATCAACTGCGTTGTGATGATTCTCGCGATGCTTTGGTCGTTCGTTAAATTCGTTCGCCGTGCGTTGATTTTTGCTTTAATAAGAATCAAAAAAATCACACGTCCGTCAAAAAGCGGAAAAGAGGTCCGTTATGCTTGAAACAACATCCGCCATTCCGCGCCGCGTCCTCTTCCTCTCAAACACCGCGAACTTCTCCAAGTTCAACCTGCCGTACATGAAATGGTTCCACGGGCAGGGCTGGCAGGTGGACTACTGCTCGGCGGGCGAGGAGACGGTGGCGGAGTGCGACCGCCAGTTCTCGATTCCGATCGCGCGCTCGCCGTTCTCGCTCTCCAACGTCGCGGCGTACCGGCAGCTCAAGGGCATCCTCAGGGAAAACGGTTACGACCTCCTCCACTGCCACACGCCGATGGGCGGCGTACTCGGTCGGCTCGCGGCAAAGAAACTGTGGAAACAAAAGAAAATCAAGGTCATCTATACCGCGCACGGATTCCATTTCTACAAGGGCGCGCCGCTCCTGAACTGGCTGCTGTACTACCCGATGGAAAAATGGCTCTCGCGCTGCACCGACGTGATCGTGACGATAAACGAGGAGGACTACGAGCGTGCAAAGAAATCATTCTGAGATATTTAAAATCGACGGCGTGGGCGTGAACCTCGCAAGGTTTCACCCCTGCACGGCGGAAGAGAAGAACATGCTGCGGGCGCAACTTGGATATGCCGAAAAAGACTTCATCATCACGGTCGTCGCCGAGCTCAACAGGAACAAGAATCAGATCATGCTCGCAAGGTCCGTGCCGGAATTGCGGCGGACGATTCCCGCCCTGAAGGTCCTGCTCATCGGAAAGGAGACGCTCCCTGACGTGCGCGAATTCGTCGAAAGGGAGCGGCTGGGCGACACCGTGCAGTTCCTCGGCTACCGCCATGACGTTGACCTGCTGACGATGATAAGCGACATCGCGTTTTCGGCGAGCCTGCGCGAGGGGCTGCCCGTGAACGTCATCGAGGCGATGGCGTGCGGAATCCCCGTCGTGTGCAGCGACAACCGCGGCCACCGCTCCCTCGTCCGCGACAAGGAGACCGGCTTCATATTCAGCCCGAAGTCGGAGAAAGAGATGACGGACGCGATTGTCCTGCTCTACAAGAATCCTGCGCTGCGGGAAGAGATGGGGAGACGGAACGTGAGCGAGGCTAGGAAATACTCGGTCGGCATTGCCGTGGAAAGAATGGCGGGGATTTATAAAAAATGCGTGAGCGGGGAATGAATTGCGGAGGAAAAGGACTGAACGCATATATTTACGCAAACGAAATTTATACGCTTGCCGTTATACAGTATAACAGGCATGCCCCCAGCAGTAATGCTTCGGGATTTCTATTTGCCATTATTCATAATTCGTTACCGCCATTACTCATCATTAGTGACTGCTATTACTCATCTCTTGTGAGTAACGTTACTCACATTTCGTTACCGCTATTACTCATCACTCGTGAGAGCCATTACTCACAGTTAGTTACTGCTCCTGCTCAGCTCTCGTTAGTAACGTTACTCGGCATCCATGAGTAATGGCTCTCACGCCGTATTACCTTTATTGCTTACGTTACGTGAGTAAATTTTGTTTTTAATTTATTATTTAATTTTTACTAAAAAGTAAAAATTTCTTCTTTAATCTATTGACTTTTTTCACTTCGTGTTGTATATTATAAGTAGCGGGTTGCATTTTGAAAAAACTGCCCGCGACAGGAGAAAACAATGAAAGAGCCAAATGCTTTTGGAAAAATCCTGCGCAAGATGCGGGTGGATTCTACAGAAGTGCTTGGGACGATGGCAAAGCGGCTGGAGATTTCCTCGGCATATTTGTCGTCAATCGAAAGCGGTGAAAAACCGATTCCTTGTGGCCTTGTCGACAATATCGTCGAAAAATATGGGCTTTCGGAGGAGCAGAGGCAGGCGCTTGTAAAGGCGGAGGCAGAGTCCAAGGGGGTTGTGGATGTAGATTTGGGAGAAAACAAGAATTCGGACGCGGGCGTGGAAACCGCGGTTCTTTTCGCGCGGGATTTCTCGCGGCTCACGGATGAGCAGTTGCTGAAATTGAAGAGCCTTTTGGAACGCTTTGAAAAGGAAGCGATGAAAGACTCAAGGAGAAACGATGAATGAAAAAGATTTTTGTCCGATGCCGGTTGTCGTCACGGAAGAGCATCTGAAGACTGTGGCCGTGTGCATACGGCTTTTTAGCGGACTTTCGCTCACGGAACGATTCAATCCCATTCTTGTTATGGAACACGTGCTTCCCGAGTTCGACAGGAAATTTTCTCTAAAAATAGTCGCGCGCGGCGAATGGTTTCTTACGGAAGAAATCCCCGCCTGTGTTGAGCCTGAAACGCACACGATTTACTTGAGGGAAGACTTGTACGACAGCGCGGTGGCTGGAGAAAGCCTTGCCATTGCAACCGTGACGCACGAAGTTGCACATTGCATTTATTTCCTGATATTCGGCATTCCGAGAGACGTTGCATTCGAGGAAATAAATGGACGCAAGGTTTCTCTTTCCCATGAAATGGAAATAATGGCCGATGAGCTCATGGAACTTCTGTTCTGTCCTGAAAAGGTCAATTCTGGAAAGAGCGAAAGAGAGGTTCTTGAAGCGTATGTACTTCGTCCGCTTATGAACTTGCTCGTCACTATAATAAAAAAGCGCGTTTTTGACAGCATGATGAAAATTGCTGTGGAACGCCTGCCGCAAAAAAAGACGGCGTGAAAAAGGAGGTTGTATGAAAAGTATAGTCTTTAAAGCAAAACGCTCCTGAAAAATACGCCAATATTTTTCAGGAGCATAAAACGACACGAATGCGTCGAACAAATGATTTTGAATAGTAGCACATTCGTGTCCTTTTGTCAAGCGCAAATTCCATGCGCGAGACTTGTTGGACATGTTCGGAGGACTGAAATTTCCGAGCGCGTCCATTGATGGGACAGGCAGCGCGAGCCTTCAATCGCACGAAAATTTTTACATTCAATTTCAATTATATCTATTATGTGAGGAAAACGAATGGCTACTTTAAACACTAATTTTTCGGACACGGAAGGACGGGGCACGATAATGCTCTATGAAAATCCTTTCAAGAACAGCAAGAACGGGTCGCAGTATTACGGACGCTTCCGCCGCAAAACCGTTGACATCAAAACGCTCATAGCGCGCATCCAAAAGCGCAAGGCGGGCACGAACTTGCCTTGCAGCAGGTGGCGGGCTTCATAAAGGAAGAAATCCTTGAGGCCTTGACGCGCGGTGAGTCGGTGAATGTCTTGGATCTTGGATTCATGTACATTGCGCCAAAAGGTGGCTTCAACGGAAAGGACGGCACGAGTGAAAATGGCAAATCCGCGCTTACCGTGAAGTTCACGCCATCGCAGACGGTGCGGTCGAAAGTCGAAAAGGTTGAAATCAACGACATGTTTATTGCCGATGTGAACCCGCAGATTTTCGCTGTCACAGATCAGTTCACCGAAGGTACGGACAGAATTCTTACAAAAGGAAAGACCGTTCTTCTTGAAGGCGAGCGGCTAAAAATCGCGGGCGAAGAAGGGGGTGTTTTCCTTTGTCCAGTAGAAGGTGAAAAAAAGGCCGTGTGCGCTGACGAAACCAAGTGGCTCAAAAGTCCGCAGGTGACGAAGAACACGATGAAAAACTTGATTTTCTTCGTTCCTGACGAGGCAGTGGAAGACACGGAATATCGAATTCTCGTGCGGACGTTCTATTCAAACTCGTATAAATTTTGCAAGACCTCAAAGGAAACTGCAAGCGAGGTTGTCACCGTGAAGGGATAGACTATTTGTGCTATTCCTTTCTTCAGCCGTCCTGCTGAATGGCGGGATGGCTGTTTCTTTGGACAATAGTGCTTAAAAGCACAAGCAATCATGAATTTAAACACTCATGGGGGCTTCAAAAAAAATTCGAAAAGGCAAGCACTGTACATGATTGCGATTAGGTGCTATCATATTGATAATGTTTTCTCAATTCAATCAAGAAAAAATTGATTATTTTACGAAAAAATGTTCTCTGCTTACTGATGCGGAAATAAAAGCCTCTTCATATCTGTTTTCAAATAATTATGGCACTTATAGTAATAGCAAAGATAATCCAAACGAATCAAAAAGAAATGCGCAGATAATATTGGGGGTGCATTATTATGAAAATTTACGAAATCGCAATGATGCCTATGTCGCATTTGCAATGTGCGATGACAATATTGTTGGTCAGGCTTTTTATGTCATTGAAGACACAAATGAAGGTAAGCTTACATGGGTTATACAATTGGTTGTCCATAAAAAATATCGTAGGCATGGCATCGCCAAAAAACTTCTGTTTTCAATTTGGGGCTTTTCAAATGATTGTGCTTGGGGATTGGCTACGACAAATCCTTTGACGATAAAGACTCTCGAAACTGCAACGATGAGAGAAGTTAATTTGGAAACGATGCGAAAAAACATTGACAAAATAAAAAGAATCGCACAAAAAGTATCGTTTATAAAAGTTAACGATATTCAAATCGACAAAGAAAAGAGTGTGGTATTTTCTAATTTTTATGTAGCGCATGATGACATTCCCGCTTTCATCAAGAAATATGGAAAGAAAAATTGGAAATTTGGTTTTGAATTACAAGAAGGTTATGAATGGTTGGCATTTACTTTTAAAAGTCAAGATATAAAATCAATTTCAAAAAAGGATTTGGACAAATTATTTGAACATTCGGAGAAATGTCTTGTTGATGCGTATTCACGAATGAGAATGCCTGAACAAAATTGGACAAGACATGCTGTTAATGAAATTGATTTCATTGAAAAATATATTCCGTCAAAAGAAACAAAAATTATTGATATAGGTTGTGGCATCGGCAGACATTCGCTTGAGTTGCTTAATCGTGGTTACACGAATATTTTGGCTTATGATTTTTCAGAACGAAATATAAATTTTGCAAAGGCTTCAATTCCGGATGATAAAAATATTTTCTTCAAACAAGATGTGAGATTCCTGAAAGGCGCGAAGGCAGATTTTGCGATTTGTCTGTACGATGTAATAGGCTCTTTTCCAAAAGAATCTGAAAATTTGAGAATCATAAAATCGCTTTACAAAAATTTGACTAAAAACGGAAAAGCGGTTATTTCTGTGATGAATATGGAATTAACCAGAAATATCGCAAAAGAAAAAAATGTTTATGATGTGTATAAAAATCCCAAGCGGCTTTTCAAGTTAAAGGCTTCAA
Source organism: Treponema sp. (assembly GCA_014804005.1). Taxonomy (GTDB): domain Bacteria; phylum Spirochaetota; class Spirochaetia; order Treponematales; family Treponemataceae; genus Treponema_D. The sequence goes on from JAAVAP010000021.1 coordinate 48,056, forward strand.
GCACAATGCAATCTACTGGCGATGTTTTCAATCCAGAATATTTTGTAATAGATACGCAGACCGATCTTGTTTTTAGAAAAGAGATGTTCACAAATGATGGATACCTTGATTCCGAATATATCATTCGCGATAAACGATACACGCTAGAAGAGATTTCAAAGAAATTAGAAAAATGTGGCTTCAAAATTGTCGAGTCAAGATTTGTGCAGGCCGGACATTGGGAAGTTCCATTAAAAAATACAGATTTAAAGGCAAAGGAAATTCTGCTTGTTGTGCAGAAAGTGTAGCCGCGCCAAAAGACCCGCAAAAAAATTCTTTTCAAATTCACAAAACAAATTCTTCCAAAAAATCCGCCACACCGTCTTCGTCGTTCGAAAATCTTGTTACGAATTTCGCCTCGTCTTGAATCACTTGCAAACCGTTTCGCATCGCGACGGAAAGACCTGATTTTAAAATCATAGTTTCATCGTTCATGCTGTCGCCGAACGCCATTACGTCGCGCATTTTTATTTCGAGCCTCTCGCTCAAAATTTCTAAGGCTTCGCCTTTGCCGGAATTCGGCGGAAGCACTTCCAAAAAATACGGCTTGCTTATTACGATCACGGCGCATTCGCCGAGCGCGTTTTGCAAAATGCCGAAAAGTTTTTTTATGGTTTGCTCGTCGCCAGGAATCAGCATTTTTGAAAAACCTTGTTTTAAAAATGAATTGAAGTCGCCGGGAATTTTCAATTCCATTTTTGAGAGCGCGACATCCTTTCGCGAAAAATCATTTTCCACGCTGGCAAAAATATTTTCAGAATCGTAAACTTGGCAAGGCAAATTCAATCGAGCGGCTTCTTCTTTTGCGCGAAGCATAATTTCATAATCGAGCTTTTGTGAAAAAATTTCGCGCTTTGAATGCAAGTCAAAAATCGAGCTGCCGTTTGAAAGAATTGCGTATTTTGAAAATTCGTTTTGCGGCAAACAAAGCCTGCGCATGAACGGCTCGATTCCTTTTTGCACTCTTCCCGTGCAAATCACGATGAAAATTTTTTGCGCCGCCAATTTTTGAATTGCGCTTACGGCGCGATCGGAAATCCGCAAGTCGCTCGTCAAAAGCGTGTCGTCCATGTCAAGCGCGATCAATTTCGGCTTGAGTTTTTGCGATGGAATTTTTTGCAAAATTTTCTCCAATTTTTAAAATTATTTTTTTGGCGTGCGGCCGAAATCGCGAATTGCGTTCGGCACAAAATCGTCGTCCTTCGCACGGACAATTGTCGATTGCGGCAAATCGTATTTTGTATACAAAAGCGTTTCGTGCCCGTTGCAAGTCCACGGCGTTTCGAGTCCGTTTTGCGAATCCGCTAAAAGCCACGAATTTTTTTCGGGAACGAGCGCGGAAAAATTCGGCGCGACAAATTCAATTTTGGAATCACGGCGAATCAAATTGAGCGCATCGATTTTGTACAAAAACCAGCCCGCGTGTTTTTCGATTGCGGGCATCGCCTTTTCGGGATGAAGCGCGAAATCTTTTTCGCGCGCTTTTTTTGCTTCGGGATGCATCGCGGAAAGTTCGGATTTTCTTTGAAGAACTGAAGCCTCCCCCTTTGCAAAAATTTCTTCGGCTTCTTCTTCGCCCAATTTCTTTTGGATCGTAGCCGCCAAGTCATACGCGCTGTCGCTCGCGCCGCTCGCGGTTTTGTCCGCCTCCGAAGAATCGTAATAAAAACCTGTGGTGCTTTCGCGGTGGCTCACGTTTTCAAGTTCCGCGATGAATGGAGCGGCTTCACTTTCGCTTATTTTTCCTTCGAGCGCGTCAATCGCTTTGCGATAGGCGCGTGTTACGAGCGCGGTGTAGTAGACGCTTTTCATTCGCCCTTCAATTTTAAGCGCGTCGATTCCAGCGGTTCTCATGTCGGCGAGATGTCCAATCATTTGCAAATCTTTGCTCGACAAAATCGCGGTGAAATCTTCGCCTTCAAAAACTGGAAAAAATTCTCCCTTGCGATTTTGTTCTTCCAAAAAAAGTTCGCCGGATTGCGCAAGTTGCTTCGCGCCTTCCTTCGATTTCAAATCGAAATTCCAACGGCAAGTGTGCGAGCAAAATCCGCGCTGTGCGCTTCGGTTTGTGAGATACGCGCTCAAAAGACAGCGGCCCGAATACGCGACGCACATCGCGCCATGCACGAACGCTTCGAGTTCCATTTCAGGAACGGCATCTTTTATTTGGCGGATTTCCGCAAGCGAAGTTTCGCGTCCAAGAACGATTCTTTTGAAGCCGAGCGACTTGTACATTTTTGCCGCCTCGCGATTTATGCAGCTCGCTTGCGTGCTCAAATGCAATGCCGCTTCGGGAAAATGCTTTTGCAAAATCGGCACGATTCCCAAATCTTGCACGATAAAAGAATCGATCGGATAATTTTTAAAATATTCGATGTTTTGCAAAAACGAATCGATGTCGCGATTGTGAAATAAAATGTTGAGCGCGCAATAAAGTTTTTTTTGCGGAAATTGTTTTTTCAATTCTGCCACGCGATTGAATTCTTCGCCGTAAAAATTGTCGGCCTTTACGCGCAACGAAAATTTTTTCAGCCCGATGTACGCGGCATCCGCGCCGTAAGCATAAGCGTAATATAATTTTTGAACGTTGCCCGCAGGCGAAAGCAATTCCATTTTTTTTTGCCGTACTAAGGATTATCCTTTGATTCCGTGTTCTAAAGTTGGAGCGCAATTCAAAGTGTCTTCGTCAGGAATTTCGGTTTGAAGGCGCACGAGCCGTCCGACGCGCTCCACCGCCAAATGAGATTCCGCCAAAAATTCGTCCGCCATTTGGAACATAAAAATCATGTCGTCCCAAATGTCGAGCTGGCAAACGCCGCCCGCTTCGGAAAGAATTTTTTGGAATTCTTTCGCGTCCTCCAAAAGAATTTCTCGCGAGCCAATTTGAATGAAAACCGGCGGAAAATTTTTCAAAGATTCAGGCGAAATGAACATTGGCGAAACGAGCGGGCTTTCGAGATTTTCGCCGTTCGCGTAAATTTCCGAACTTCGCTTCAAACATTCGCTCGCAAGAATTTCATCGCGCGATTTTCTGTTTTTTATGATTTGAGAATTCGCGCTGAAATTGAGCCATGGAGAAAACAAAATCACTTGCTTGATGCAATTTCTGTAACGCTCGCGCAACGACAAAATCAAAGCCATCGCCTGGCTTGCGCCCGAGCCGTCGGCGGCTATTATTATTTCGGGTAACGCTTGTTCCTCTTCGGAATTCAGCGAACATGCAATTTGCTCTTCGGTAAAAACCGCGCGGAAAACATTTTGCAAATCTTCCAATGCGGCGGGATGCGCGTTTTCCGGGGCAAGGCGAAATTCAGGAATGACGATTCGGCACGAAGTGGCAGCGGCGAGCGAAGCGCAAAACGAACGCCACGCTTTTTTTGAACCGCCGACAAAGCATCCTCCGTGAATGTAAATCATAATTTTGTTCAGTGAATAAATTTCCGGCACGAGCATGTCGCAAGGAATTTCTGCGAATTTTTGCTCATTGCATTCCACGCTGTTCGGCAAAATCGCGCAGGAAAATTTTTCATCGATTGTGCGGCGAAAAATTTCCACTTCCTGTTTTGTAGAAAAAGCGAGCGAGCGCAATTTTTTTATCGCTGATTTTTTGTCGTCGTTTTTGTTCATCCTAAAACAAGTGTAGCACAAAATTGATTTTTATGCTACACTTGTTTTCATGCCGATAAAAATCAAAACTGATTTGCCTGCAAGAAAAGTTCTCGAAAGCGAAAATATTTTTGTGATGACGGAAGATCGCGCAATGATTCAAGATATTCGTCCGCTCAAAATCGCTATCGTGAATTTGATGCCAATAAAATGCACGACCGAAACTCAGCTTTTGCGACATCTTTCAAACACGCCGATTCAAGTGGACATTTCTTTGATTCGAATGGAAAGCCATAATTCCACCCACACTTTGGAAGATTATCTCGAGCGATTTTACATTCCGTCAAGTGAAATGCTTGAGCGAAAATATGACGGCTTGATTATAACCGGCGCGCCTGTGGAACAAATTCCGTTTGAGCAAGTGGATTATTGGAACGAGCTTTGCGCGATTATGGATTGGGCAAAAAAAAATGTTTTTTCCACGCTTTACATTTGCTGGGGGGCGCAGGCTGGCTTGTATCATCATTTTGGAATTCCGAAATATGATTTGCCGAAAAAAATGTTCGGCATTTTCAAGCACACTCGTTCAACGCAAAATTCCGATCCTCTTCTTCGCGGATTTGATGACGAATTTTTAATTCCGCAATCACGCCACACAGCGACTCATTATGATGACATCACATCGCATCCTGAACTTGTGGTTTTGGCAGAAGGCGCGGAGACAGGCCCTGCAATAATCAAGACGAACGACAACAGCGCGATTTTTATAACAGGCCATTTGGAATATGACACGAACACTTTGCGCGATGAATATTGGCGCGACAAAAATAAAAATCTGCCGATTGAAATTCCAAAAAATTATTTTCCCGATGACAATCCTGAAAATGCGCCGGTTTCCACTTGGCGCGGCACGGCTTCGCTTTTTTATCGCAACTGGTTGAATTATTACGTCTATCAAGAAACGCCGTTTAATTTTGTAATTTAATTTTGATGGAATCAATGAAGACTTTTGCATGGCGTGAAGTTTTTATGCTTCGGGTGTTCAAGGGAAAATTTTTGATGAAAAAACATTGGGGAAATTTTATTTTTTCTCTTGCGATTTTCATTTTGGCGAATTCTTGCGCGTCGAACAAATTTGAATTTATTGATGCCGGCGGCGGACAACACAAAACGCGCCTTTACGAAAATGTCGCGCGGCATGATTTTCGCGAAGATGGTTTTGTGGCGCGTGGAAGCCGCATGACTTATACTGGGGAGGGGTACACGTCGCGGCAAGGAATTGACATTTCGCATCACGACGGAAAAATCGATTGGAAAAAAGTCAAGGCGTGGGGCGTGGATTTTGTGATTTTGCGCGTGGGCTACATGGGCTATCAGTCGGGCAAAATAAAAATCGACGAACGCTTTCATCAAAATGTTAAGGACGCGCTCGCCGCAGGGCTTGAAGTGGGCGTGTACATTTTTGCGCAAGCCATCAACGAAGAAGAAGCCTTGGAAGAAGCGCGATTTGTTTTGCGAGAAATTAAAGATTATAAAATTACTCTGCCTGTGGTTTACGATCCTGAAAGCATTCCTTGGGATTCCGCGCGAACGGACGGCGTTTCAAAAAAGCAGTTTACAAAAAACGCGCGCGCTTTTTGCGAGGCAATTCGGGACGCGGGATACAAGCCGATGATTTATATGAATATGATGTGGCAGGCTTTTCAATTGGATTTGGAAGAATTGAGCGAGTTTGATTTTTGGTACGCCGACTACGAAAAAATTCCGCAAACGCCGTATCGATTTACATTTTGGCAATATTCTTGCATGGGAATCGTTGACGGAATCAACGTACCTGCCAAAAAAGATTGCCTCGTGGATATGAACATTTGGATTTTGAAAGACGAATAAAGTTTGCGGCGTTGTGGAACGCAGGGGCTTGGGGGCGAAGCCCCCGAAGAAAGGGTAGGACGCAACGAAGTGCGGACGTAGGGGAAGACTTTCCCCTACTAAAGCATACTAGTAAAATTTTACCAGCCGCCACTCGCGCCGCCTCCGCCAAATCCTCCGCCACCGCCTCGGAAGCCGCCGCGTGAAGAGCCGCCGAATCCGCCTGCGCCCGAATTGAAATTGCTTGTGTAATAAGATGTGCCTCGCGAACGGCCTGCTCGGTTTATGAAAAACGGTGCCCATGGAATCCAGTGGCGCAACAAGTTGTATTTCGTGGAAAGCATTCCCGTGAACATCATGAAATATAAAATGAAAAAAATTGTCATCGCGATTATCGCAATCGGGTCGGCTTCGGAAGCGTCTTCGATTTCCGCGCCGCCTGAAATTTGCGCGTCGGGCGCGATGATTTTTGCGATTGCCTTTGCGCCTTTTATTATTCCTTCCGAATATTTTCCGTTTTGAAAATTCGGCGCAATGACGTTGCGAATTATCATTCCGCATTTTGCGTCGGTCAAATCGCCTTCAACGCCGTAGCCAGTTTCAATGCGAATCTTTTTTTCGTCGAACGCAATCAAAAGCAAAACTCCCTTGCTGTCCTCGGCGTTTCCCAAGCCCCATTCGCGCGCCACTTTAATCGCATACCCTTCAAGCGATTCGCCTTTGAGCGAAGGAATCGTGAGCACGGCAATTTGCGCCGAAGAATTTTTGTCGAGCGAAATAAGGAATTGTTCCAGTTCCTGCCGCTTTGATTGCGACATGATTTTCGCGTTGTCCACGACAGGACTCGTCAAGGCGGGAATTTCCAACGCAAAAAAATTTGCGCAAGTCAAAATTAAAAAAATGAAAATCGCGTTTAATTTTTTTTGCATCTTTGTAAATTGCTCTCCAAAATGAAAAATTTATTTTTCCAAAATCAAAAAGGCGTTGTCCAATTCATCAGGATTGTCGTTTTCGTTCGCGGGAAAATATTGCGCCAAAAGTTCACCGCATTTTTCCACCGCGTCGCAAAACGCGCCTTCGATATTTTTTTTGCCGAGTTCCGCCGCAAGGGAATCCGCGATTATGTTCCACAAATCGTCGCCGATTTTTTTCGCGATTCCTTCGTCCGCCACGATTCGAACTTGCCTTTCCAAAAATGAAACGAAAATCAAAATGCCTGTGTGTTCGCGCGTGGAATAAATTCCGCATTCGGTGAACGCTCGCATTGCTCGCGCAGTCGTTTCTTTTCGCTTGAAAAAATTCGGAATGACTATTCTGTCCAACGCGGGAATATTGAACAAAAAGAAAAAAAGCAAAATCAGGCAAAAACTCGCAAAGCCATAAATTGCGGGCAAATACCATTCCGGGCTGCTCCAACTGTGGCTTTCATAAAACGCGCGAATCGTTTTTGCGAACGGCAAGGCTGCGATCGTGATTGCGAGCGAAACAATCAGCGCGGCGAAAAGTTCCCAAAAAGAATAGTCGCTGCTTTCCGCCGCCACCGCGATTACGATTTCGCCCGAAGTTTTGCTTTCCGCATTTTTGATGGAATCTTTTATTCGGTCGAACGCATCGTCGCTCAAATTCAATTTTTTGACCAAAGTTTTCGTGTCCAAATTTTTTCTCCAAATTATGAGGAAAATTTCGCTTTTCGCCCGCAAACTAAAATTCGACTTTTGGCGCGGACTGCGCTTCTTGGCTCGCGGCGAACATTTGCTTTGCCGCAAAGCCGTTCATGTTCGCGACGAAATTCTGCGGAAATTTTCTGATGAAAACATTGTAGCGTTGAACGGCGTTATTGTAATCGGTGCGCGCGACGGCGATGCGATTTTCCGTTCCTTCGAGCTGATCTTGCAGCGCGAGAAAATTTTCATTCGCCTTGAGTTCGGGATAATTTTCCGCCACCGCCAAAAGATTTCGGATGCCCGCGCTCAGCTGATTTTGCGCGTTTTGGAATTCCTGAAATTTCTGCGCGTCCTGCAAATCGCTTGCGTTGATATTTACGCTTTGCGCTTTCGAGCGCATTTCGGTAACTTTGACAAAAGTCTCGCTTTCGTGCGAAGCGTAGCCTTTGACCGTGCTCACCAAATTGGGAATTAAATCCGAGCGGCGTTGATATTGAGTTTGGACTTGCGCCCATTTCGCGTTTACATTTTCGTCCAGCTCGACCATCGAATTGTAGTTGCCAACGAAAAATCTGTACGCGGCAAAAATCAAGACCAAAATCACGCCGAGCGCAATCAGCAAATTTTGCAAACCTTTTTTCATTTTTATTTTCTCCGAATTTTTTTCGTGCTTCATAAAGAAGCGCATTCAAAATTAAAACAATTTTAAGGACGCCGCGTTTCGGTTGCCTTTGTGTTGTGCGCGACAATGTAGCATCCGAACATCGCAGTGGCCGCGTCAAAAAGTGCAGCGAAAGATCCGATGATTGCGGCGGCCGGCATGAAAAGCAAAAATCCGTTTTCCATTCCGCGGCCGTATATCGTGCACAAAATCGTGAGCGCGGTGAAAGTTCCGCCCACGGGAATTCCGCCGAGCAAAAACGAAAGCGCAAAAGCTGTCACCGAAATGAAAAGCAGCGAAGAAAGTTCGATGTTCAAATCCGAATACGAATGCAAAATCATCACGAAGCTGATTATTATAACAAGCGCGTTTCCGCCGCGCGCGAAAATCGAAAAAAGCGGAAACGAAAATCCGCTCGTGCGTTGCTTGATTCCCAAATTTTCATTTCCCATTTGAATTTCCGATGAAAGCGCGAGATTCGTGTCGCCCGAAAAAAACGCGACCAAAAACGGCACGATTGAAGCGTACAAAATTTTCAGCGGCTTTCCGTTCCTGCAAGTGAGTTTTATTATGAGCGGATAAATCAGTCCGACGACCACGATAAATTCGACAGAAAGCATTACGATGAGCGGCAAAAAAATTCCGCTTTTTATTATGCTTTTGAATTGCACCGTCCAAGCGCATGTCAAGAAAAAAAATCCCATGCTGAAAAATTCCACGAACACCGTTGAAATATTGTAGAACAATTCGCTCGCGCAATCCAGCAAAGAAAGCATCGGCTTTAAGTTCGACTGGTGAATGCAGCAGCCCGCGCCGACCACCATTGCGAATACGAATGTCGGCAAAAGGAACGCGCCATTGTCGAGCGCGCTGAATGCGGAATAAGGGAAAATTGTTCGAAGCAAATCCTGAATGTCGAGCGAAGCGATTTCGTTTGTGTGTTCCGTCGTGATTGGAATGTGCGGAAAATTGCGAACGATTACAATCGAAATAAATCCGAGCAACGCAAGCAAAATCGAAGAAGCGATTATTACGGCAAAAGTCAAAATCGAAGTTTGCGTCAAAAGCTTGTCGCTGCGCAAGCGACGCATCGCGGTGATTCCAGAAAAAAACAAAAGCGGCATCAATGTGTAGCGTCCGATTCGCACGATGATTTCGGTTACGAAAGAAAGCGCGACATTCCATTGCGAATTTTCGAACGGCAAAATCAACGCCGCCAAAATTCCAAGCGCGATACCAATCAAATATCTTCTCAAAATTCTCATAAAAAAATTATAGCGAATTTTTTGCAAAATGAAAAGTGGGCTTTTATTTGGCGGAATTTTATTTTGTGGAATTCGCGACAATTTTGTGAAATTCATTTTTTCATGTGCATTTTTTGTTGGCGCAAAAAAATCGCATTGCTGCGCAAATGTATCGATATTTTAAACGCGCACTTTCTTTTTGAAAAAAATTGTGATATAATAGAAAAATGAGCAAATCGATTTTAATTGCTGGAAAGGATTTCCCGGACGGGGGAGATTTTGCCGAAGGCGCGGAAACGAAAATGCGCAATGTGGCAATCACGCAGTCGCCGCTTTTACGAGGAGCCGTGCCTGCAAATCTCAAGGCGTTTTCATGGTTGCGGACTTCGCCGGTAAACGCGCGCACTTTGGTTTTGGATTGCGAGACGGCTTTTAAGAATTTGGACGAAGCGGTTTTGTATTTTGACGAATCGTATTATGTCGCGAAATTCAACAGCTTCACCACGCCCGAATGTTCGGCGGCGGTGGATGAAATGGTTTTAGGCTTCCAATATTTGACGCTCGAAATTCTTTCCCGATTTGAAAAAATTTCTTCGCTGAATTTGCGCCAAGAAGATTCGCCTGTTCCAAAGCTTGTTTTCCTTGTGAAAAATTCTGTCGCGGAAGCGGATGTCGCGAGAAAGGCCGCCTTGCGTTCTCTCGTGCCGATGGCTTCAGGTCCGTTTGTGTCGGCGGCGCGTGCGGCTTTTGAAGCATTCGCGGAAAACACGGCCGCGCTTTATTCCGAACGCGCTTATGTCAACATAATTCTTTCGCGCACAGATTTGGGAAACGAAGTTGCCAAATCCGATCGCTCGCTTTCCGAATGGCTTTTTACTTATCTCGATGAATTTGATGCGCTGAAAAAAATGCCGTCCGCAAAGCAGATGATGTCTTGGGTGAACGCCGGCGCGAAGGCTCAAGGATTTTCGATTTTCAAATAATTCAGTGAGGAAAGATGTTCGACTTTGTTTTTGATGAAAAATTTATCGAATGTTGCGCGAGGATTTTGTTGAGTGGAGTTTTCGGAATCGTTCTCGGCATCGAGCGCAAAAATCATTTTCAGGCAATCGGAATGCGAACGTTGCTTTTGATTTCAGTTTCATGCGCGTTGATGGGAGTGCTTTCTTTTTGGGCGGCGGCGCAACACGAACGATTGATGGGCGATCCCACCAGAATCGCGGCGGGCGTTCTTACGGGAATCGGTTTCATCGGCGGCGGCGCGATTATGCATCAAGGCTTCAACATAAAAGGCATCACCACAGCCGCGATAATTTGGACGACGGCCGCGCTTTCTTTGGCGGTCGGATTTGGAATATACCTTCCCGCGCTGTCTGCGTTCGCGCTGGTTTTGGTTGGGCTCAAAGCATTTCAAAAAGTGGAAGACATTCTTTTCCCTGCCGCGAAAATCAAAAACATCGCTCTGGTTTACAAGGGAGGGGATGTTGACATCGGACGCATAAAAAAAATTCTTTTGGAAAATGGAATTGTCGAGCGCGACATAAATTTTTGCAATTCTTACGCCGATGATTTGCTTGAAATCACGATTTTAGTGAATACGCCTGACGAACGCGATTTGAAAAAACTCGCGCAAGAATTGAAACAAACTGGCGCGCTGCAAAAATTTTCGTTTTCATAAAAATTGACGCGGGGAAAATTTTGCACATACGTTGCTTCGTGCGAATTTCAGTGCCACAAATCAATCGCAAATCTTAAAAATTTTTTCTGATTCGCACAAGCGTGATTCGCCTTTGATTTTGATCTTCCACGATGAAAAGATTTTCTTTGAACCGCAGAGCCTCGCCGCTCGAAGGAAGCGAATCGAATTTTTCCAAAATCCATCCGCCGAGAGTGGAAAAATTTTCGCTTTGCAAATTCATACTTAAAATTGAATTCACGTCGCTCAAATGCATGTCGCCCGGAACCAAAAATTCTTTCGGCGAAATAATCTTCACTCGCGATTCGGCAGGAATTTCATTGTGATTTCCCGCGTCGCTCATTCTGCCAAAAAGTCCGCGCATCACGTCGTCGAGCGTGACAATTCCGGCCGTGCTTCCTTGCTCGTCGAGCGCGACGGCGAACGAACGATTTTCTTTTTTGAAAACTTGAATCAGCTCTATCACGGAAAAAGTTTCGGGCACAAAAAGAGGCGGCTTCATAAATTTCGCAGGCGAAAAGTCAGGCGAATTTTTTTTGCCGAACAAAACATCTTTGTAATACAAAACGCCGACGACATTTTCTTTTGAATCGATTTCGCCTTCGGACGCGCGCGCGCAAACTGGCAAATGTGAATATCCCGAATTTTTGAACGCGGCAACAATCGTGTCGTAAGAATCCGAAATGTTGATGTAAGTTACAAGCGAACGATGTTTCATAATGTTTCGCAAAGTGAAATCCGAAATTTGCAAAATTTTATCGAGCATATTTTTTTCGGATTTTTCGAGCGTACCGTCGGCCGCGCCGGATTCAATCAAGATTTTCAATTCTTCTTCGGTGATAACGGAATTTTCGGAACGCCAAATTTTTTGCACCAAAAAAGCCGCGCCTTTGGAAACTTGCGAAAACGCCCAAACTATTGGAAAAAATATTTTTTTCAAAAACGCAAGCGGCGCGGCATTTCGCGCGGCGACTTTTTCCACGTTGCCTTCCGTGGCCGCGATTGTCTTTGGAACGATTTGTCCGAAAACCGTAATGAAAAACGAAACGGCGATTGTGGCGATTCCCACTCCGCTTTTTCCAACAAGCGCGATTGCGAGAGACGTGGCGATTGAAGAAGCCAGCGTGTTTGTGAAATTTATTCCGACCAAAATTACAGTGAGAAGTCCGTCGATGTCGGAAAAAAGCGCGCGCACTTTTTTCGCGCCGGCTTTTCGCTCGCGAAGCATTTTGCGAAGCCTGATGTTCGTCATCGAAAGATAAGCGGTTTCGCTGCCCGCAAAAAACGCCGTGAGGCAAACCAAAAAAACGAGAAGCGCGAACGTGGAAAGAATTTTCATCCAATTCATTTTTCCTGTTCCTCGCTTTCAAAATTTTCGATTTGCTTGAGGCGGATTTTTTTTATTCGCAAGCCTTCGATTTCTTCGACCGAGAATTCCCAATTCGAAAAATTTATTTTGTCGCCCGCTTGCGCGACGCACCCTGATTTTTCCATAAACCAGCCCGCCACAGTTTCGTTGATTTTTGATTCAAGCGAAATCCGCAATGCTTCGTTTAAATCCGAAATTCTTGTCGCGCCATCAATCGTGAATTCATTTTTATCTTGCGGAATGGTTTGAGGAATGTTCGCGTTTTTCGAAAATTCCGAAATGGACGCGCCGAGCATTTCCGAAACAATGTCTTCCTTCGTGAGAATTCCTTCCGTGCCGGAATATTCGTCAACGACGATCGCCATCGCTTGCCGATTTTCGCGAAGTATCTGCTGAATCGAAGACATATTTTTTGTTTCCAAAATAAAAAGCGGCGGACGCATCACGCTTCGCAAAGAAAAATTTTTCGTGTCGCCAGAATAAAAAAGCAAATCCTTGAGATAGACTGTTCCAACTATGTCATCGATGTCTTTGCGAAAAACTGGAAATCGCGAAAAGCGCGTTCGCTGCGAAAGCTCCAAAACTTTTTCGAAACTGTCGTCAATGTGAACGAAAACAATTTGGTTGCGAGGAATCATTATGTCTTTCGCTTCGAGGTCGGAAAATTTGAAAACGCGATTCATCAAATTTTTTTCGCCATGTTCGATGATTCCAGTTTCCGCGCTCACGTCGAAAAAAGTTTTCATATCTTCCACGCTGAATTTGTTTTCTTCTTTTTTGACTTTGATTCCGCGAAGAAAAAGCACCAAGCGCGAAACTGCCGTGAACACAATCACGATCGGGCGCATGACAATTACGACAAATTGCACGAAGCCTGAAAGCGCGTAGGCAATTGGATCGGGATGACGAGTGCAAATTGATTTTGGCGTGATTTCGCCGAAAAGCAAAAGCAAAATCGTTGCGACAAATGTCGCGACTGCGATGGCTTTGCTCCCGAAAACTTTCATCGCGAATGAAGTCAAAATCGCCGAAAGCATTATGTTTACCAAATCGTTGGAAACGAGCATTGTGTTTATGATGCGCTCTTTGTTTTTTAAAAGTCGCGCCACGCGCAAAGCGCGCTTATCCCCCGCCTTGCATCGAAGTCGCAAACGCAATTTGTTCACGCTCAAAAACGCTCCTTCCGAAATCGAAAAGAGCATTGAAAGCGTGATTAAAATTATCGCAGAAATTACAAGAACTGGAATTGAAATTGAATCGGCGGACGGAACGTCATTCATTTATTGTTGCGCCTCTTCGTTCTTTTGCGCTTCGATTTCTTTTTGGCGTTTCAAAATATTTTGCTGGCGTTCGGAAAAATATTGCGCCTGTTTTGCAAACGGAGTTTCCGGATCCAATTCTATGAGCGAATTCAAATATTCCAAGATTTTTTCGGAAACTTCAACGCTCGGACGTTCGTTGCCTGTGATGTAGGCGGCAGAGTAATAGCATCGCTGCTTTTGTTCAATCGAAAGAAAAGGCGACGAAACATATTTTGTGTAGCATTCCGCCGCCTTTTCAGGCTTTCGATCAAGATAGCAATCCATCGCTTCGGTGGCGGCGCGAGCAAGCAAATATTTTCCCACGAGTCCGCTTTCGTTTTTTTTGTCGAGGCGAACAACTTCGTCACAAAGCTCGCGCAATTGATAACGATAATTTGTGTGCGTGTTTTCGTAAAGCAAATCGATCGGGGAAATTTTTTCCAGACCTTCCGCACCTTTCACTGCCGAAACCATTTTTTCCATCGCGTCGATTTTTTCGCGCTCCACTTCAATGATGTTGGAAAATTCCGAAACATTGATGCACGAAAGATAAGTGATTGAACTTATGACATAGCCTTGCGGACTTAAAATCATAACTGTGGGAGGGGTCTCCACGCCGTAGATTGCAGTCGTGCGCATGTCGCGTTCAGTTTGCGCCTTTGTTTTTTTTGCGGATTTTTTTTGAGAAGAATTCGCGGCATCGGAATTTTCTTCGCTTGAAAAATTTTCTTTGGAGAAATCGATTTGGCAAGTTTCGAATTCCGCGCCGATTTTTTTTTGATAATCTTGCGCGTGCAAAACTTGATTCACCAAAGTTTCGTTGAAGTCGCCCGAATCCAATTTTGTAAAAACCAAAAGAATTTTTTTGCCGCTCTTTTCCGTCGCCGAAATCGTTTCCTCAAGATCGTGATAAATTCCAAATTCGTCTTTTGTGGAATTTTTGGAACATCCCGCAAAAATCATTGCGAACAAAATCAGGAATAAAAATTTTTCTTTCATAAAAACTCCGAATTTAATTTGACGCAAATTCCAAGTTGAAACTTTTTTTGAATGCCGAAAAAAGAGGACGCGAAATCGTCGTGTTAAAAATCGCATTTTTCCGCGTCCAAATTTTTCATTTAATGGCACCTCGAAAAACTTGCTTTTGGCAATTTTTTCGAATGTGCCGACGAGTTCTTCGTCGCTATAATAGCGCGACGAAGAACATCGCATTTTCAAAGTTACCTCTAAAAACTGAAGTTTTTAGAGGTTCATTTAAAATAATTTACGCCTGCGGCAAAAATATTTTGGCAAGAATTTTCGCTTTCATTCGTAAGCGGATTTCCTGCGACATTCTTTAGCAAATCCAAATCCGCGCCGTTCATTTCGCTTCCGATAGTTCGCTCGCTGTGTCCCATTTTTCCAAGCACGCGACCATCGGGGCTTGTCATTCCTTCAATCGCATAAAGCGAGCCATTGGGATTGTCTGGCTCAAGGATTGCGGGATTGCCTTGCATGTCAACGTATTGCGAAAAAATTTGTCCTTTCGCAAAACATTCTTTCGCAAGCCGCTCGCGAATAATCACGCGCCCTTCCCCGTGCGAAATCGGAACGAGGTGAATTCGCGGATCGACCAAGGAAGGATCTTTCGCCCAAGGACTTGTCGCGCTTACGATGCGCGTTCGGCAAACTCGGGAAATGTGGCGGCCAATCGTATTGAAAGTCAAAGTGGGCATGTCGGCTTCCGCCTCCCGAATTTCTCCATAAGGAACGAGGCCCGTTTTTACGAGTGCTTGAAATCCATTGCAAATTCCCAAAATCAGGCCATCGCGCTTTTTGAGCAAATTCATAATTTGTTCGGCGACGCGACCTTCGCGCAAAACATTTGCTATGTATTTTCCAGAGCCGTCAGGCTCGTCGCCCGCGCTGAATCCGCCCGAAAGCGCGAGAATTTGCGCGTTCTTGATTTGTTTCACGAGTTCTTCCAAAGATTCGCTCAAAGCCTCAGGCGTGTTGTTGCGGAAAATCAAAAATTTCGTGTCGCCGCCAGCCAAGGCGAACGCGCGAGCCATGTCGTATTCGCAGTTCGTTCCCGGAAAAACAGGAATCAAAACGCGCGGATGTTTTTTGCAAATGTTGAACACGGGATTTTTTCGCGCCTCGGCAAGGGAGGTGTGAACTGCCTTTGCGAATTCAGGAAGTACTTCCTGAATTTCTGCCGAACTTGTTTTCGGGAAAACTTTTTCCAGCCGCGATTCCCATGCTTCTTCCGCCTCGGAAATTTTCACGCGCAAAATTTGCGACTTGGTTTTTCCTTGCACGACAATCTCTTCTTCGTGAATCGTTTCTCCCAAAAGAAACACAGTTTCGTGCGCGAAATTTTCTTTGGACAAATCCTCATCGGTTTCCACAATGACAGAGCCGTAAAATGGCGCGAACAAATTCGCAAATGAATTTTCTTCGCCTTTCGCTTCGCCCAAATTTGTAGCAGCTACATTTGGCGGAACGAAATCCAGCCGTGCGCCAATTCGATTTCCCATCGCCATTTTTGTGATTGCTTCGGCAATTCCGCCCGCGCAAATCGGATACATCGCGCTGATTTTTTTCGCCGAATTCAATTTGTACAAAATTTGCGAATTGGTTTTGAACGCTACAAAATCGGGCGCGAGGAATTTTGAATATGGAACGGCGACCAAATAAATTTTTGAGCCGGATTTTTTGAAAGAGCCGCTAGTAACATTTTCAACGCTGTCGTACGCCACCGCGAATGAAACGAGCGTGTGCGGAACATTGATATTTTCGAACGTGCCGCTCATGCTATCTTTGCCGCCGATGCTCGCCGTGCCCATTGCGACTTGCGCATCGATTGAGCCGAGCAACGCCGCCGCAGGATAGCCCCAAGTTTTCGCGTCAACTGCGCGTCCGAAAAATTCCTGGAACGAAAGACGCGCGTTCAAAGGATTCGCGCCCATGCACAAAATTTTTGCAAGCGAGGAAAGCACCGAAACTTGTGCGCCATGCCACGCGCTCCATTGGCTTATGCGCGGATCGAATCCATGCGCCATAAAACTTGCAGTGTCGGTTTGACAAGGAAGTTCGACGGGAATTTTCGCGACCATTCCTGCTTCGGGCGTGCACTGAAATTTTCCGCCGTAAGGAAACAAGACGCTCGCAGAGCCAATCGAGCCGTCAAATCGTTCGCCAAGTCCGCGCTGACTGCAACACGCCAAATCGGAAATGTTCGAAAGCCACGCCGCTTTTTTTGAAGCCAAAGTCGTTCCCGCGCCCAATTTTTTCTTCGTGGATTCGAGCGGATTTACAAGAGGCGATTCGTTCGGCAATGCTGGACTTTCAATCAAAGCATTTGCTGCGTGCCGTGCGCCCGCGCTGTCCAAAAACTCGCGCGAAATGTTTACGATTACATCGCCTTTCCATTTCATCACGAGCCGATTTGTGTCCGTGACTGTAGCAACTACAACCGCGCGCAAATTTTCAGCTGCAGCCGCTTCGATGAATTTTTTCATGTCGCGCGGACGGACTACGACTGCCATTCGTTCTTGACTTTCGGAAATGGCAAGCTCCGTTCCGTTGAGACCTTCGTATTTTTTCGGCACTGCGTCGAGATTTATTTCAAGTCCTGGGGCAAGTTCGCCAATCGCAACGCTCACTCCGCCCGCGCCAAAATCGTTGCAACGCACGATCATTTGCCCGATTTTTTCATTGCGGAAGAGCCGCTGGATTTTTCGTTCTTCGACGGCGTTGCCTTTTTGCACTTCCGCCGCCGCGGTCGTCACGGAATTCTGCGTGTGGACTTTCGAAGAGCCTGTCGCTCCGCCAATTCCGTCGCGTCCAGTTCCCCCTCCCAACAAAATGATGATGTCGCCAGCCTGAGGCGTTCCGCGCACTACATTTTTTGCGGGAGCGGCCGCAATCACCGCGCCCAATTCCATTCGCTTGGCGGCATATCCGGGATGATAAAATTCCTGAACTTGTCCAGTCGTCAAGCCGATTTGATTTCCGTAAGAAGAAAATCCCTGCGCACTTTCGCGGACAATTTTCAGCTGCGGCAATTTTCCCTTTAGCGTTTTCGAAAGAGGAACTGTCGGATCGGCCGCGCCAGTAACGCGCATCGCCTGATAAACCCACGCCCGTCCAGAAAGCGGATCGCGAATCGCACCGCCGATGCAAGTGGCGGCTCCTCCGAACGGCTCGATTTCCGTGGGATGATTGTGCGTTTCGTTTTTGAACATCAAAAGCCAGCGTTCTGTTGCGGCGGAATTCTTGTCCGAAATTTTTTTGCCGTGCTTGTCATGAGTGTAATGAACGTCGATGAAAATCGAGCAGGCGTTGTTTTCGTCGCTCACTTCAAGGTCGGAAAGTTTTCCATGTTTGCGCAAGAATTTCATTCCGATGATCGCCATGTCCATCAAAGTGACTGGCTTGCGATTCGCTTCGCCGGAATTTTTTGAAGCCACATCCGAATAAAGTTCCGTGCGCATCTCCTGATAATTTTTCAGAGATTCGCGGAACAATTTTTCGTAAGGACCTTTTTCAATTTTTATTTCTTTGAGTTCCGTCAAAAAAGTCGTGTGACGGCAATGGTCGGACCAATAAGTGTCGAGGACGCGGATTTCCGTTTCGCTAGGATCGCGCCCTTCTCCGATAAAATAATCCTGCAAGAATTTTATGTCGGCGAAATCCATNGCAAGACCCATTTTTTTTGAGTACGCTTCAAGTTCGGNTTTTTTGAATTTCGTAAAGCCNTGAACAAAAGGAATTTTCGAAGGCTCGTNCGTTTTGATTTTCAGAGTTTCGGGAACNGCNTCATCCGTCAAACGCGAATCGACAGGATTCACCAAATANTCTTGAATTTTTTTCACGTCNCGNGCGGAAATNGTTCCNGTCAAAATCACGACTTTCGCNGTNCGAACGCGNGGCGNTTCNCAATGCGCGGATTTTTTTTGCTCGCGATTTTCGCCCAAAGTTTTTTGCAAAAGTTGCAGACATTGNTCNGCACTGTCCGCGCGTTGGTCGTACTGTCCTGGGAGGGGTTCCCAAATAATTTGCGTTTCCCCTTCGTTCAGTTTCAGCGAATCGAAAATCACGCGGTCGCTTTGCGGCTCGCAGAAAATTCGGCGCACCGCATTTTTTGCGACGGACGTTTCCACATTTTCGATGTCATAGCGATTNAGACAGCGCACGGTCTCCACGCNGGAAATTNCCAAAAAACTTTTCGCCTCGGAAAGAATACGCTGCGCTTCGTTTTCAAATCCGCTTTGGCGTTCAACATAAATTCGGAACATAAAATCATTCTAGCGGAAACNNGCAATTATTTCAATAGTAGAAAAAATTGCGAAGCCGAAATTTGACAGAATTGCAAGGCGATTTTAAAAAGAATGAATTTCTTTTTGGCAAAGNGAATCGCAGATTTCGTTGTATTTTACGCCCGANTGNCCTTTCACCCAATTCCATTCAAGCGCGGGAAATNCNGCGGCGAGNGAATCCAATTGCGTCCACAANTCGATGTTTTTCACGGGCTTTTTNTCGGCNGTGCGCCAGCCTTTTGNTTTCCAATTTTTTATCCAAACNGTGATTCCGTTTTTCACATATTGGCTGTCGATGAAAAATTTTACGGACACATTTTGCGCGTCATGATTTTTCCGAACGAAATCCAGCGCGTTNATCGCNGCAAGCAATTCCATGCGATTGTTCGTGGTGCAAGGCTCGCCGCCTGAAATTTGCGTTTCGTTCGCGCCGTCAAGAATNACCGCGCCCCATCCTCCCGGTCCCGGGTTCCCGGAACATCCGCCGTCAGTATAAATAATTATTTCTTTCGCCATAAAAATTCCTGATTCTTGTGACNCTAGCTATCTGCCCCGTTCAGCTTCCGCTGGGGCTAGCTTCTGCACCGTTTCGCTTCCGTAAGGGGCTTCAAAAAAACGCGCCACTTTCAATTCCAGCTTTCTACAATTTGTCAATCAACATCGAGCAGCGGCCCGAAGGAATCGGCAGCGTCTTTTTCTTTTGNTCCAAAATGTTGATCGTAAAATAATAAAGNTTTTCGCTTTCCATTTGNATTTCCCAGCCGCGATTGCTTTTGTTCGAAAGAATCGTGATGAGATTGCGCTTGAGCGAAAGATTTTCGATTCCCATNATTTCNAGNTTTGGNATAATCCAATCGACGGTTTTTCGCGGAAGGCTTATCAAAAGCCCNACGACATTTTCAATCATAAGCGCNATTGTGGAAAGCGCCGTGGTTTGCAAAAAATGCGCGCGNGGAAAATTCGGCTTGTTTTTGAGCTGCGCCTTNCCTTCTTTGCACGGAAGATAGGCTTCGTACAAGTCGCCTTTTTGCTTNGAATCTTCNGGNGTGAGNGCTTCCAAAATGTAATACAAATGCCGAATCGCGCATTCTCGCGCCAAATCATAACGCTGATATTTTTCCAAGCCTTTTATCACCATGAAATTCATCGCCGGAAAAACGCTTCCTTTCCACGCCTCGCCGCTTTCGTGGAATTCTTCGTGATCCGCGCTGAGCGAAGGAAAAGGATGATCCGTGCCGAAAGTTTTCGGATTGCTCAAATGTGCGATGAGAGTTTCGGCGCGGTCGGCGTTCGGAACTTCCGCCAAAAGCGGCCAAAATCCCGCGATTGTCTTTGTCGGCAGAATGTTCGCGTCTTTGTCGAGGTCGTGGTAAAANCCTGTTTCCTCGTTCCACATCATCGAATTNATTCTGGTTTTCAGNGAAAAATACGCTTTTTTGTAAGTGAAGCTCAAATCCTTGTCGTTCAAAATGTCGCCGAGCGAAGACATGTGAAGCGCGTTGATTGCCATCGCCGCGTTGAAGTCAATCGGATAATGNACTTTTTCGCGCGGAGAATTGAACATTCCGCTCGAAGCCACNGGCGCGGCGTAAAGTCCGTTCGGCTTTTTNTATTTTTTGTCAATCCATTCGACATATTTTTGCAAATACGGCANGACTTCNTTTATGCGCCTTTTGTTCGCCGCCTTNTGGTAAAGATTGAATTCCGCCCACGCCAAAAGCGGCAGTCCTATTCCTTCGGGATTGTTTTTTTCGGGAACGGGCTTGTTCGTCTTCAAATCGTATTTCGAGCGAATCGCGCCGTCTTTTTCCTGCCGCGCGTACAAATAGTCCAAATTTCGGCTGGCGGGAAAATTCCTGTTGGAATAAACCAAAAAGAACGAGGAGAAAATCGAGTCCGACATTGAAAGGAAAAGCGAATCGTCTTCGGGATAAATGAAATATCCGTCGTTGGATTTTACGCCTTTTTTCGGGTCAATCCAATATTCCGAAATCCAATTCCAAGTTTTATTGTAAATATCGACAAAATCCTGATCATAAAAGTAGATTTTGGGAAAATCTCTGATGTTCATGGCGCTCCTAAATTTATGCTATTAAAACATTATAACACAGAATTTCAAAATTTAAGAAAAAAAATGAAAAAAATCTGAAAAAATTCGCGAATTAAAGAGAATTTTCCGATCTTTCCGGAGCGGCGGTTTGTGCTTGCGCGGCTGGAATTTCCCTTTGGTAGAAAATTTGCACGGGCTCCTGCCTGTTTCGATGCAAGGATTTCAGAAGAAGCGTGCGTTCCGCGGCGCGGTAGATATAGCCCGAAGAATTATAGCTTTCGAAACGCGTGTCGGAGCGGAAATCCATTCCGTAAATTTGAATTCTTTGGAACGGCGCGATTCCCGAAACAAAATCATAATGCGAAAGTCCTGTCGGAAATTCGAAATTCAGCGAAATCGTGAGATTTCCGTCGCGTCTGTAGGAAATATTGGGCGAAATCGTATATGCCCAAACGTTTCCCGTTTCCACCGTGCGCAAAAGTTCGAAATGCGGATAATAATTGTTTCCATGAATCAAAATCGGATAAATTTCGCCTAGCGTCCGCAAATCGAGCGAATCCATTTTCGAGATGTATGAATTGACGATAAAATATCCAAAAAGCGTGGCGCGATTTTCGCCGAACGTCCGCCCGTAAGAAATGAGCGCGTCGCCCGCCTGAGCCGCCGCCAAAATCGAAATTGCCGAATCATTTTCTTTTATCGAGATTTTTTCGTCTTCCAAAGACGCGCTTTCCATGATTTTTTTTGCGCACAATTCCAAAACCGGCTCAAGCGCGGAAGCCATCGCGGAATTTTGTTCGCGAAAATAAATGTATGCCCGAATTATTCCCGCCGCCTGTTCAATGTTCAAATTCAGTTCGGTGAGCGAAGCGGGCATTGAAGCCAGCGCGGCCACATTTCCACGATTGCCGTGCGCGTACATATAAGGCGCGATGTTTTGCAGCGTGAAAACGTCCAGCGTCCGATTCCGAACCGAACGCGCTATGAAACTGTCGAAATTTTCGACTTGCGAGCGAAGCGAAGGAAGCGTCGCCGCCAAATTTCCGAAAAACGGCGTCGAAGCGAAAGTGCGGCGCGGCCCGCTCACGAAAGATTGCGGCACGGCATTCAAGCCTTCGTTGTAGCGTCCTGCAAAAAGCATTTCCGCCAAAAACGAAATAACCGTTTGCTCCGTAAG
This sequence comes from Treponema sp., assembly GCA_014804005.1. Classification (GTDB taxonomy): domain Bacteria; phylum Spirochaetota; class Spirochaetia; order Treponematales; family Treponemataceae; genus Treponema_D. The sequence continues at coordinate 70,035 of JAAVAP010000021.1, forward strand.
GCTGGAAGCGAAATCCGAATTATTTTTCGATGCGTTCAAAAAATCCGAAATGATTGCCGCGCGCAAATTCCGAATTGTTTCCGCGTAAATTTCTTCCGAAGCGAGCGCGATGTTTTCAATTTCATCGAGCGAATATTTTTCTTTTTCCGGAACAAGTGCGTAGTACGCCGAATTTGAATCGCTTCGCAGCGTCAAAATGTTTTGCTCGATTTGCGGGGCGTTGAGCGCGAATTCTTGCCTCGCGTTTTCCGAGGATTTTTTCGGCGCGAAAATCGCAGACCTCGATTTTTGTTCCAAAAGCGAAAATCCGCCGTCCGCCGAAAAATTCACGCTGACGCTTTGGACATTTTCAGGCATTTTCGCACGAATCCAAAAAGTGGAATTTTCATTTTTTGGATTTGGTTTTTCTTCGCTTTCGGAATCGGATTTTTCGTCCAAAGAAAAAATCAGCGCGATGTCATTTTCAAAATTGAGCGTCAAGGAACGCTCGCTTTCTTCGAACGAAATCAATTTTGTCTCGAGCGAAATTCCGTCTTCGGAAAATTCCACGGGAAAATTTTCGTCCGCGTTGAAACTTATTCCGCCGTAGGAAATCTTGAAATCATTTTTTAAGCCGCCGTTTTCATTTTGGGAAATTGTAACTCTCATGCCGCGAATGTTTTTTCTTATTATAAAATCGTTCCTAAACTGAATCACGAAAATGCCGAGAATTATAATGGAATAAAGGACGAAAAGTCCGACAAGTTTTTTCACAGAATGCATTGGAACATTTTACACAAATGGGACTTTAAATTCAAGTGGATTTTCGGTATATTGAATAATGCTTTGCCTGTTCGCGCAGGTGAAATCAACTTTTAAAAAGTTTGATTTAAAATGAATGGAAATCGAAAAAATTTCCGTACGAATAATTTTGATGGAGTATGAACGAATGAATTTTAGAAATTTCGCTTTTGCGTTTTTGGTTGCAATTTTCTTCGCGCTTCCGAATTTTGCCGCCGATGTTTCGATTACGGAAAGCCGCCAAAATCAAAGTGCCGCGAACGATTCTCCTGCCGTGGCGTTTGTGCGACGTTTGAGCGAGGTTTTGGAAAACGGCTCGGCGGAAGAAGCGGCGGCACTTTTTCAAAGTATGCCCGCCGAACTCAAGAATGATTTTGATTTGCAAAAACTTCACGCCTCGCTTTTGATTTCTGCGGCGCGTTATGACGACGCGAAAAAATTGATTTCCGAACTTGAGCAAAAAAATTCTTCCGACATCGAAATCAAAGAATTGAAAATGATGCTAGCGAAAGTTACTGGCAATTCGAGCGCGAAGTCCGCCGCGCTCAAGGAAATTGTCGCGCTTGATCCGAACAATTCTTCGGCGAATACGGAATTGGGGCAGGAACAAGTTTTGAAGCACAAGTACAAACCCGCGAAAAATTATTATGCCAAAGCTTTGAAAGGCGACCCGAAAAATTTGGACGCGCTTTTCGGATACGGACAAACTTCTTATTATTTGAAAGAAATCGAAAATTCAAAAAGGGCGTTCAACAAAATGTTGGAGATTGATCCGCAAAATGCGCAGGCTCACGCCTACATCGCAAAGATTTACGCCGAAGACGAAAATTATATGCGCGCCGAAGAATGCGTTTTGAAGGCAATCGCAATCGACGATTCGAATTATGATTTTTATATGGACTTGGGAACGTATCAGCGTTTTCGTGGAAAATTCAAGGATGCAGAAAAAGCCTGGACGAACGCGATAAAAATCAATCCGCAATATTTTTTGGCTTACGCTTATCGCGCGGGACTTTACGACGAACAAAATTTTTATGACAAGGCACTCGAAGATTATCGAATGGTAATCAAGACGAATCCTCAATATTATTTTGCCTATGAATCCGTGGGAATGCTCGCTTGGCGAATCGGAAATTATGACGAGGCGCGCGCGGCGTTTGAAAAGGCATATTCCTACAACAAGGCGAATGTTTCGTATCCGCTGATGATTGCGGCGTGCTATTACAAGGCCGTCAAGCAGCCGATTCAAGCCGTTCAAGTAAAGCCGTTTTTGGTCAAGGCGATGAAAGATTTTCCCGACCACGATTCGCTTGAATATTTGATGCTCAGACTTTATCATGATTTGGGACCAAGCAACGCGGAAAATTTGGTTTCGCGAAAAATCCAAACTGAGTCGAACAGCACGAAAAAAGGCAAGATGACTTTTTATCTCGCGCTTTTTGACGAAATCATGGGACGCGATGAGCTGGCGAAAAAAATCTACAGCGAAGTGGCATCGTTGCAAAGCCCGATGTTTTTTGAATTTCGCCTTGCCGAATGGAAGGTAAAATAAAAATGGAATCTGTTTCTACAAAAAAAATCCTCGAATTGAACGGACGGAAAATCACGCTGATTGGAACGGCTCATGTTTCGCCGCAGTCGATTCAAGAAACCCGCGAATCAATTCAGGAAGATTGCCCCGATTGCGTCGCCGTGGAATTGGACAGCGGCCGCTACGACTCAATGATGAATGCCGAAAAATATCGCGAACTTGACATCATCGCGGTTTTGAAACGCGGCGAGGCACTTTTGGTTTTGGCGAATTTGGTTTTGGGCTCGTTCCAAAAACGCATGGGACAAAATGTCGGCGTGAAACCCGGCGACGAAATGAAAGCCGCCATCGAAATTGCCGGCGAAAAAAACATTCCGTTTGAATTGGTCGATCGTCCGATAAAAGTCACGCTGAATCGCGCTTGGGCGAAAAATTCTTTTTGGGGAAAATGCAAACTTCTTTCCGCGCTGATTGCGAGCGCGTTTTCGAAAGAAGAAGTTTCTGCGGAAGAAATCGAATCTCTGAAAAACCAAAACGAAATGGATTCGATGATGCGCGAACTTTCGGAATTTTTGCCGACAGTAAAAGAAGTTTTGATTGACGAGCGCGATTATTTTTTGGCAGCGAAAATCTGGGAATGCAAGGCAAGCGACGGAAACGCCGCGCAGAAAGTCACGGCTGTTTTGGGCGCGGGACATTTGCCGGGCGTGCAAAAGCATCTGGAAAAAATCGCGCGCGGCGAAGAAAACACGGACACGCAGGAAATCGCTTTCGTGCCGAAAAAAACTTTGGGCGCGAAAATCGCCGGCTGGACAATTCCCGTTTTGATCGTCGCGCTGATTGCGGCAGGATTTTATTTTGGCGGAAAACGGCTCGGCACAAAAATGCTCGGCTCATGGGTGGCGTGGAATTCCATCCTTGCGGCGTTGGGAACGCTTCTTGCGGCGGGGCATCCAATTTCGATTTTGGTCGCGTTCGTAGGCGCGCCGTTCACTTCGCTTTGTCCGTTCATCGGCGTGGGATTTTTGGCGGGCATTGTTCAGGCTTTGGTGAAAAAACCGAAAATCAAGGACATCGAAACGCTTTCCGAAGACGCTGGAAGTTTGAAAGGATTTTATTCAAATCGCATCACGCGCGTTCTTTTGGTTTTTTTCCTTTCGTCGATTGGAAGTAGCATCGGAACATTCGTTGCGGGCGCGAGCATTGTCAAAGCACTTACGGCGGCGGTGATGAAACTTTTCGGAAAATAAAAACAGGTTCGCAATGAAAATCGAATTGCAAAAATGGTCGTGGCAAGACAAGCAGGCTTTGATAAAAATATGCAACAACGTTGATAGGACGTATCTTTCGAATCGGCTGCCGCATCCTTACACGGAAGAGTCGGCGGATTGGTGGCTTAATATGCTTTCCGAAAACGACGGCAAAACTGGAATCTTTCGCAAGATAATTGCGGACGGCGAAATTGTCGGAAATATAACCGTGGAAAAAAAGTCGGACGTGTATTCTTGCGATTCGGAAATCGGATATATTTTGTTGGCGGAAAAATATTCAAAAGGAATTATGACGGAAGCCGTGAGGCAAATCTGCGAACTTGCTTTTTCCGCGCTGGACATTACGCGAATCACGGGATTGGTTTACGAGCCGAACATTGCTTCGCGAAGAGTGCTCGAAAAAAATGATTTTGTTCTCGAAGGCTTGTTGAAAAACGCCGTCGCAAAAAACGGCGAAATTTACGATTTGCGCATTTACGGAAAAATAAAATAATTAGACTTTTAGAAAATCGGCGCGGACATAATTTCGCGTTTTAAAAAATCGCGCATACGCCGCTTTGCGGCGTTTGCATGAGTGGAAATTATTTAACTCGTCGCTTACGCGACTTGCGCATACGTTGCTTCGCGAAATTATGAGGAATAAAAATGCAAATCGAAACAACCCGATTGATTTTGAGGGAATACACGCTTGACGATTTTGACGCGCTGTATGAGATTGTGTCGGACGCGGAAACTATGCGGCATTATCCCAAGCCGTTTGACGAAGCGCGCACCAGAAATTGGATTGAATGGAATATCAAAAATTACGCGGAATACGGATTCGGGCTGTGGGCGGTCGTGCTGAAGGAGACGCAGGAATTCATCGGCGACTGCGGAGTCACGATGCAAAACATTGACGGCGAGATGCTTCCTGAAATCGGCTACCACATCCACAAAAAATATTGGAGGCGCGGCTTCGGAAGCGAGGCGGCAAAGGCGGTCAGGGATTGGGCGTTTGAAAACACAAAATATGATTGCCTTTACTCTTATATGAAATATACAAATGTCGGCTCGTATTCCACCGCCGCCGCGAACGGAATGAAAAAAATAAAAGAATATCCCGACGAAAAAAACGGCGTTTCGTACGCCTATGCAATAACGCGCGCCGAATGGGAAGCAATCGTTTCCGTTTGAGTATTTTTTGATTCGTGCGGAGAAAGATTGGATTGTAATTGACGCGGGTTCTGACGCTAAATTGGTAAAGCGGGAAATGGAGAAATTGTCAAAATAATGAACGGGCATATTACGCTTCATCCATATTCAATGGACAGAAAAACAGCGCGGAAAACGATTCGCGGGATTGAGAATGAACTAAAGAACTATGAAAAGGCGTTTACGGCACATTATGGATTCCTGTCCAGGACATCGGAAAAGATATATTTTGTATCAAACTGAATGCGACGGAAACAAAATATAAAATATATTTTTCCGCCGCGACCAGTGGCAAGCAGATATATTTTATATTTCCTTCGGAACGCGCGTCGGCAAGGAAGTAGAAAATATATTTCGTTCCCGCAGAAGGAAAGCGGCAAGATATATTTTCTACTTCGTTCGGGACACGTATCGGCAAGGAAGTAGATTTTCTACTTCGCTCGGAACACGTGTCGGCAAGAAACTAGAAAATCTATCTTGTTCCCGCAGGAAAAAGCGGCGAAGTAGATTTTCTATCTTGCCCGCGAAAAAGATGGGCAGATAGATTTTCTCGCTTGCACTCCGAGAGCGGGGTCTTGGGCGGCAGACCCAAGTTAAGCAAGGCAAAGCCTTGCGATGTTGTCTCCCTCCAATAAAGTTCCTCCGCTTACAAGCGGATATGTAGATTTTCTCGCTTGTTCCCCTGATGATTCATTATTGGAGAATTGAAATGCAAATCAGAAAAATGCAAATCGAAGATTACGAAGCGGTCTATCGGCTTTGGCTTTCCTGCAAGGGAATGGGTCTGAATTCCGTGGACGATTCGCGGGAAGGCATCGAAAAATTCCTGCGCCGCAATCCCGAGACCTGCTTTGTCGCCGAAAAGGACGGCAAAATCGCCGGCGTGATATTGGCTGGCAACGACGGCCGCCGAGGATACATTTACCACACGGCGGTAAGTTCCGAACAAAGGCGGCAGGGAATCGCTTCAAGGCTTTTGGACGCGGTTTTGACCGCATTCGAAAACATAGGCATCACGAAAGTCGCCCTCGTGGTCTTTGAACGAAACGCGGACGGCAACGCCTTTTGGGAAAAAGCGGGCTTCACCGTTCGCGAAGATTTGGTTTACAGGAACAAGTCCATCGCCGAAATGACGCGGATAGACACGTAGTGGAAATCGCCTCTGCACCGTTTTTTTAAGAACTTGTTGAAGTTTTTGACAAAATTCTTTAATATATTATTTATGGAATCGAAAACGACAAAATCCCAAGAAAATGAAAATTTGATTGTTTGGGAAGATCGTTTTGCGATTGGAATTCCGATTGTCGATGGCGAACACAAGCGACTCGTGGAATTGTGCAATGAGCTTTACAAAGCGATTGTTTCCGGAAATAATTCGACGAGAAAAGATTTTGTTTTCAACACGCTCAAAGAATGCGCGGATTATGTTCGGACACATTTTATCCACGAAGAAAAATTGATGCAAGTTTGCGGCTACAAGGATTTCGAGGCGCACAAAAAAGAGCACGCGGAATTCGCGAAAAAAGTTTTGGACAAATGCCGCAATTTTGAAAAAGAAAATTATTACTCTTCGATGGAATTCGTGAAATTTTTGTACGGCTGGATTCTTTCGCACATCGCGTACACGGACAGGCTTTACGTTGACGATTTGAAAGCATACTTGAAAAATAAAAAATAGATTTTTCGCCGCACGAATTCGAAAACGAATCGCGCTTTTCACAATTTTTCAAAAATCCCATTTTAAAAACTTGTTGAAATTTTCTGAAAGAATGCTATAATTGAAAATATGAAATTCAAGACAACGGAATTGTCGGAAGAAGAAAACCTGATTGTTTGGAAACCTAGTTTTGCGATTGGAATTCCAGTTATTGATGCGGAACACAAACAACTTGTGGAACTGTGCAATGAGCTTTACAAAGCCATCATGTCTAACAAAAATTCAGAACGCAAGGATGTCGTTCGCATCGCGCTCAAAGAATGCGCGGATTATGTTCGGACGCATTTTGCCAACGAAGAAAAATTGATGCAAGTTTGCGGCTACAAGGATTTCGAGGCGCACAAAAGGACGCATGCGGAATTCGTGAAAAAGGTTTTGGAAAAAAGTCGGAATTTCGAAAATGAAACTTTTTCTTCGTCGCTTGAATTCGCGAAATTTTTGTACGACTGGATTCTTTCGCACATCGCGCACACGGACACGCTTTACGTCGGCGATTTGAAAGCGTACTTGGGCAAAAAATAAAATGGAAAATGACGACGCATTGCAAAAAGTTTTGCGCGCATTTGAAAAATTTTACACGGTGAAAACTTGCGATGTCGCAGAGCCGTTTTGCGCGTTCGCGGAATTCCATGCGCACGGCGAACAGTTTTTTTTGACGAAGGCGGCAAAGGTCGCGGACATCGACACGAACGAATATGTTTTTTTCGCGCAGGAAAAATTTCTTGATGCGGCGCGGCTTGCGGATTTGGCGGAGGAGGCGTGGAAGCGCGGTCTGCGTTTTGTGAATCCTTATTTTGGGCACAAAAATTCGGACATTTCGCTTGTGATTCTTGCCGACGAATCCGATTCCGAGGCGAAAAAAATTGTGAGGAAATTTCGCCGATACAAATCGTACAAATTCGGAATCTATGGATGGAGCGCGTTCAATGTTTCGTTCTGCGATTTTTCTTCGCGGAATTTTTTTTCGAATTCGCGCGGCGAAAATCTTAAAAAGAATTTGCAGAAGATTTTATTATTAAAAAATTAAGTTCGCAGGAAAGTTCGCCTTGAACGGCGCGGTTTTTAAATCCGAGTTTTCTTTTGAAGGCTCGTTCAATTTGTTTAATGTGCGTTTTCATTTTGTGCGAACGCATGATAAAATTTTATAGGAGTTTTTTATGACACCTTTATTGATTGTCATCGCGGCGATTGTCGTTTTGTTTTGCGGCTACGTTTTTTACGGTTCGTGGCTCGCAAAGCAATGGGGAATCGATCCTGCGAAAAAAACGCCTGCCGAAGAAATGAGAGACGGCGTGGACTACGTTGCGGCGAGGCCCGCCGTTTTGATGGGACACCATTTTTCTTCGATCGCGGGCGCAGGTCCGATTAATGGCCCGATTCAGGCGGCCGTGTTCGGTTGGGTTCCGGTTTTCCTTTGGTGCTTGCTCGGCGGAATTTTCTTCGGCGGCTTGCAGGATTTCGGCTCGCTGTTCGCTTCGGTGCGGCACGACGGAAAATCGGTCGGCGAAATCATCAAGGATTCGATGGGAAATCGTTCCAAAAAATTGTTCATAATTTTCACGCTTTTGGTTTTGATTTTGGTCATCGCGAGTTTCGTGAACGTAGTTGCTGCCACTTTCTTCACGGCGGCGGACGCGCATCAATTCGGAATCGTCACGAATCCAAACGGCAATCAAACCACGGCGATGGTTTCGGTTTTGTTCATCGTGCTTGCGATTGTCTACGGAATTCTTACGAATCGATTTGGAATGAAAACGCTTCCCGCCACAATCATCGGAATTTGCGGAATCGTTCTTTCGATTGTAATCGGATTGAATTTCGGACTCGCGCTCGGACGCACGGCTTGGATTGTTTTGATCGGCGTTTACATCACGGTCGCGTCGCTCGTGCCAGTTTGGATTTTGCTCCAGCCGCGAGATTATCTTTCCTCGTTCCTTTTGTATTTTATGATGCTTTTGGCTTTGATTGGAATCGTGCTTTCCGCGATTACTGGAAACGCGCAGTTTGGCTTGCCCGCGTTCACAGGCTGGACGACAAAAATCGGAACGCTCTTTCCCGCGCTTTTCATCACGGTGGCTTGCGGCGCGTGTTCGGGATTCCATTCGCTGATAGCTTCGGGAACGACTTCCAAACAATTGGACAGCGAAAAAAATGCCAAGGCGATTGGCTACGGTTCGATGCTGATTGAATCTTTGCTCGGCGTGATTTCGTTGATTGCAGTCGGAGTTGTCTCGAATGAATTCATCAAGGACGGCGGATTTACTGGCGCGCCTCCAGTGGCGTTCGCTCGCGGCATTTCAAGCATGTTCGGATTTTCGGACAACACGAACGCGATTTACGCGCTGCTCACTCTTTCGGTTTCAGTGTTCGCGCTCACTTCGCTTGACACGGGAACTCGTTTGAGCCGATTTATGTTCACCGAACTTTTCCTGAAAGAGGACGAAAAAAATTGGCAGGCGGCGAAAAGTCCCGTTCGCAAATTTTTGGCATTCCCTTTGACTGGAACGATAATCATGGTCGTGATCGGCTGCGTTTTCGGCGGACTGAGCTTGAGCCAAATTTGGGGATTGTTCGGCGCGGCAAACCAACTTCTCGCAGGCCTCGCGCTTATGGCTGTGGCGGCGTGGCTTATGAATGTCGGCAAGAACAACAAGATGTTTGCGATTCCGACGGCGTTCATGCTCTGCGCGACAATCACGCAGCTCGTGCTCACGGTGCGAAACAAAATTGCTGCGATGGCGGCGGGCGCACAAGGCGCGTTCCATTGGGGCAATTGGTTCCAGCTGATTTTCGCTTCGGCGATGGCGGTCTTGGCAATCGTTTTGATTGTGGAAGGAATCCGCACTTTTATGAAGCATAAGAAATCGTAATTCTGATTTTGCTTTTTGACATCGAAAAAATTTAAAAAATCCGCACAAGATTCCGTGCGGATTTTTTTATGGTCGCATAAAGTCGTGCAAAGTGCGGCCTTGTTTACCACCAATCATCATAACTTTTGTAAGTAAATTCAGGCTTGTCATCGGTTTTTGTGATGTATATATCGCCAATGAGTTCGCCTGCGCCTGTTGTACCTGAATATACATAAATGAAATTGCCGCTGGGCAAAGTCTGTCTTTCATAAATTTCAATGCGCAAACTTGAGCCTATGATTTTGAATTCGGCTGCGGCATTTCCCTTGTCATTTTTCGAAGTAATTTCAATTCCGAAAAATCCTTTGTTATAAATATAGCCTTCTCTAAAATACTCACCTGGCTTATTATCATATTCAGATATTCTGTATCCGCTGTTCGAACCTGTGAGCCATATATAATGTACTCCGTCATTCCAGTTGCTTTCGCTGCATGCCGCGAAAAAAATTGCCGCAAATGTCAATGCGAAAAAGGCCGTCAAATTTCTAAATTTTTTCCCCATAAAAACCATATAAAATATTCTATACAAATAGCGGCAAACTGTAAATATCTTGCGGCGCATTTTCTCATAAAAACGCGATTTTGTAGTGAAGCAAAAAATGCGCCTTGAAAAAGGACTATGTGCTCGTGCTTGAGCTGACACAGACAGGTTCGCACGCGGATTTGTTAGGGAAATAAGATTTCAGTTTGCGCTGGCGAAATTACATTCGTGAAGCATCGCCGCCTCGCTTTCCTACTTTTGCTTTTCAAAAGTGAAGGCGTGCAGGAACTGTTTGGCGCGTTCGGTTTTTGGCGACGTAAAAAATTGTTCCGGCGAAGATTCTTCGGCAATAACGCCGTCATCGATGAAAACAATTCTGTCGGCGACTGCGCGCGCGAATTCCATTTGATGCGTCACAATCAGCATCGTGCGTTTTTCCTTTGCAAGATCCATTATCACGTCCAAAACTTCGCGAACCATTTCGGGATCGAGTGCCGCAGTGACTTCATCGAAAAGAAGAATTTCTGGATTCATGCAAAGCGCGCGGACAATCGCGACGCGCTGCTTTTGTCCGCCGGAAAGCTGGCGCGGATAAAAATTCTTTTTGTCGAGAAGCCCGACGCGCGAAAGAAGCTGTTCCGCCTGCTGCGTGACTTCCGCCTTGTCGCGCTTTTGCGCCTTGGTCGGGCCGAGCAAAATATTTTTCAGAACCGTCATATTCGGAAACAAATCGTAGCTTTGAAAAACCATTCCGATTTTTTGGCGGATTATGTGCATGTCATTTTTCCTGTTGCTGATGACTTCGCCGTCGAGAAGAATTTCGCCTTCCTGAATTTGTTCGAGTCCGTTTATACAGCGGAGCAACGTGCTTTTTCCGCAGCCTGAAGGTCCGAGAATTACGACGGTTTCTCCGCGCTCAACATCGAGCGAAACTCCTTTCAAAATTTCGCCCGCTTCCTTGAAGTCCTTTTTTATGTTTCGAATTTCGAGCAATGCCATTTATGATTCCCTCTGACGTTTTTCGATTTTTCCTGCGATGAACGAAAGCGGCCAGCACACGATGAAGTACATGAAAAAAATTGTGCCGTACACCGCGATTGCCGCAGTGGGAACAGAAAGCCTGTTTGACTCGATAATCTGTTGCCCGATTTTTATCACTTCGATTACGCCGACAAACACGACAAGCGAAGTCGTCTTTATCATTCGCGTAATCAAATTCATGCTGAGCGGAACGAGCCGCCTCACTATTTGCGGAATTATTATGCAACGGAAAATTTGATTTTCCGTCAAGCCGATTGCGCGTCCGCTTTCGTACTGATGAAGTGGAATCGACTGCAACGCGCCGCGAACCAAGTCTCCCATTTCCGCCGTTCCCCAAAAAGTGAAAACCATGACGGACGCAAATTCGCCGGAAATCGAAATTCCGAATGCATAGGTCAATCCGAAGTAAGCGAGAAAAAGCAGCACCATTTGCGGCATGATTCGCATGAATTCGACATAAGCTCTGCACAAAATCTTGAGCGGCTTTCTGCGCGTCGTCATCAGAATGCCGAAAAGAAATCCAAAGAAAATCGAAAGAGCGACCGAGATTGCCGCAATTTTTACCGTCACTCCAAGCCCGCCCAAAAGCCTCGCGAAATTTTTTCCTTTGAAAAGAACGCTGAACGATTCCGCGACAGCTTCATTAAGCACCGAATTCGCCATAACGCAGCCTCCTTTCAAAGAAATATCCGAGCAAAGAAATCGGCAGAAGGATCACGAAATATGAAATCACGAGAAGCAGCAAAGTTTCCTGCGTCTTGTAATAAAGCCCGATCAAATCCTTCGCGACATACATCAAGTCGGCGAGCGCGACCGCGCTGAACACCGAAGTTTCTTTGAGCAGAAAAATGCAATTCGCGCAAAGTCCAGGAATCGAAACGGAAAGTGCCTGCGGAAAAACAATGTAGCGCACAAGCTGCGTTCGGCTCAAGCCAACGCACATTCCGCTTTCAATCTGAACTTTGCCGACAGTTTCAAGCGCGCTCCGAAAAGTTTCCGCCATGTAGCTTCCGCCGAGAAACGTAAGCCCGATGATTCCGCATTGCTGCGAAGAAAGTTTTATTCCCATGCGAGGAAGCGCGAAGTACAAGAAGAACAGGTCGATCAAAAGCGGCGTGTTCCGAGAAAGTTCCGTGTACACGCTTACGACGGCGCGAAGAACCGGGACTTTCCAATATCGGACGACTGCGCACACAATTCCGACGGCGGCGGAAAGCACAATTCCTGCGCAACCGATTTTTACCGTGAGCGCGGCCGCCTCCGCGAACATCGGGATGACTTGCTTTATAAATTCAACGTTCATTTTTCTAAAAAAGGCGGCCTTGAAGTTTCAAAACCTTTCTTATTGTAGCATATCGCGCGATTTTATGGAATAGGTGGGCTTCGAAAACTCGCGCGAGAATTTTTTTGAAGCCCCTTACGGAAGCGGAGCGGTGCAGATGCTATTTCCAAGGGAAGCGAAAACTTTTGTTCCTCTTGGAAAATTGCAAGGACGAAGTAGAAAATCTACCTGCCTGCTTTTTCTTGCGGGAGCAAGATAGATTTTCTAGTTCCGTGCCGACGCGCGTTCCGAGCGAAGTAGAAAATCTACTTCCTTGCTTTTCCTTGCGGGAGCGAGATAGATTTTCTCGTTTCGTGCCGACACGTGTTCCGAACGAAATATATTTTATATATCGCTCCCGACGCGAGTTCCGAAGAAAATATAAAATATATCTGCTTGCCACTGGTAGCGGCGGAAAAATATATTTTATATTTTGCTTCCGCAGTTTTCAGCTTGATACAAAATATATCTCCGCCGTGCGGAAAATTGTTGCTAAATCTTTCCGCCTTCCACTACGAGCGCGTCCGCGTCGGAATCTTTTCCGTAAACGCTGCGCAGCGTGGCTTCGTAGTCGGCATGGAAAAATTGCTCTTTTTCAAGCGACTTGATTTCATTGTTGAGCCAGCCGAGCAAATCGGAATTGCCTTTTGTGACTGCGGGCGCAATCGCGTCAAGGCTTCCGAGCGAATCCGCGCCGACGGCGAAGCCTTTGTTTTCGATTGCCCAGGCGAGCACTTCCGTGTTGTCCGTGGAAAGCGCGTCGCCTCGTCCGTCACGCAAAGCGTCGTACGCTTCGGAATACAGGTCGAATTTCAGCAGCTTGACCTTGGGATAATTTTTTGTGAAAAACGTTTCGGCTGTCGTTCCCTTCGCGATGATGAGCGTCTTTCCGTTGAGCTGCTCGGGCTTCGTAATCAGCGCGCTTTCGGGCGAGACAATTCCGAGCGCGACTTTCATATACGGAAGCGCGAAGTCAACTTTTTCGGCGCGCTCGGGCGTAACGGTGAAATTGGCAAGAACGATGTCAACTTTTCCCGTCGCAAGAACTTCCACGCGGCTTGCGGCTTCCACGGGAACGTATTTCACTTTCACGCCGAGATCCTTCGCGATGCGATTTCCGAAGTAAACATCGTAGCCTTGGTATTCGCCGTTTTCGTCAACATAGCCGAAAGGCTTTTTGTCGCTGAACACCGCGATTTTCACAGTTCCGCTTTTCTTTATCTGTTCGACAGTGCGGAACTTTGGCTTTGCGATTGCGGGCGAAAGCGAAGCGATTGCGATCGCCGCCGCGATAATCATCTTTGAAATCTTTTTCATAATAACTCCTATAGAAAATATTTGTTTCTTTTAGAAACTGTTTTGAAAATTTTGCGAGCATTTCTGCCGCATTATTTTACTGCGTCAAACGCCTGGCTCAAATCGGCGATGATGTCATCGATGTGTTCCGTTCCGATTGAAAGCCGAATCGTGTTTTCAAAGATTCCCTGATCCTTGAGTTCTTCGGCGTTCAGTTCGGAATGCGTCGTCGTCGCAGGATGAATTACGAGCGACTTTACATCGGCAACATTCGCGAGCAAGCTGAAAATCTTCAGATTGTCGATGAACGCCCATGCTTCTTTTTGTCCTCCTTTTATTTGGAATGTGAAAATGCTCGCGCCGCCGTTCGGAAAGTATTTCTGATACAGCGCGTGATTCGGATGCTCCGGCAACGAAGGATGATTTACTTTTTCAATCTTCGGATGCTTGCTCAAAAATTCGATTACCTTGCGCGCGTTTTCCGCGTGACGCTCAAGCCTGAGCGAAAGCGTTTCCGTTCCCTGCAAAAGAAGAAACGCATTGAACGGAGAAAGCGTCGCGCCTTCATCGCGGAGAAGAATCGCGCGAATGTAAGTGACGAACGCCGCAGGTCCAGCCGCGTCCGCGAACGAAACTCCGTGATAACTTTCGTTCGGGCCTGAAATCAGCGGAAACTTGCCCGATTTTTTCCAGTCGAATTTTCCCGAATCCACGATGATTCCGCCGAGCGTCGTTCCGTGTCCGCCGATGAATTTTGTCGCCGAATGCACAACGATGTCTGCGCCGTGTTCAATCGGGCGCACGAAAAACGGCGTTCCGAACGTGTTGTCGATCGCGAGCGGAATTCCGTGCTTGTGCGCGATTTCCGAAACTGCGTCGATGTCGGGAATGTCGCTGTTCGGATTGCCGAGCGTTTCGATGAAAATCGCCTTTGTGTTCGGCTTTATCGCAGATTCAATTTCCGCCAAATTGTGCACGTCAACGAACGTCGTTTCAATTCCGAATTTACTGAGCGTGTGCTTCAAAAGATTGTAGCTTCCGCCGTAAATTGTTTTTTGCGCGACAATGTGATCGCCCGCTTGCGCCAAAGCCTGAATCGTGTAAGTGATCGCAGCCGCTCCCGAAGCAAGCGCGAGCGCGGCGCTTCCGCCTTCAAGTGCGGCAATGCGTTTTTCAAAAACGTCCTGCGTTGAATTGGTGAGACGGCCGTAAATGTTTCCAGCGTCCGCAAGCCCGAATCTGTCCGCGGCGTGTTTCGAATTGTGGAACACATACGACGTTGTCTGATAAATCGGAACTGCGCGCGCGTCGCTTGCAGGGTCTGCCTGTTCCTGCCCGACATGAAGTTGAAGTGTTTCAAAATGAAGCTTTGTATTTGCCATAATTTTCTCCTATGAAAGTTCAAGAAAGAAAGTTGCAGCTTTCTTCTTGACTTTTTATGCCACTTCGTAATGAAATGAGAAGTGGCATTTGAAATGTAAGTTTCCAACGGAAACTTGACATGATAAAAAGTTGGCGACATTTCAGCCAACTTTTTATAATATCTCCTTAAAATTTTTCGGAGCAATAAAATTGAAAAAATGAAATGCGGATTCGCCGCCCGAACAAAGCGCGCCGCATTCATCAAAATAGTTTTGTGCCGCGACTTAAAGCGAGCGTGCACAACAGAGGCGCATTTTCCCAAATCTGAAATTTTCACGAACAAGTTTTTCAAAGTATGCCACAGCGTACATTTTTTTGCCTCCTTGGTTTTAATGAAATGGTCAGGCTGAATGCCCG
This sequence comes from Treponema sp., assembly GCA_014804005.1. Lineage (GTDB taxonomy): Bacteria > Spirochaetota > Spirochaetia > Treponematales > Treponemataceae > Treponema_D. Next base: position 85,352 of record JAAVAP010000021.1, read on the forward strand.
ACTATGAAATTATGCCAAATAAAACCTATTTTGTCAATAGGTTTTATAGGTTTTTTTATTTTTTTCGTTTATTGCTTTTTCGTGAATAATGCGCTATAATTATTGTGATATTTTTTTTCGGAGGCTAGCATGAAACAACGGTTTTCTTTTACACGCATACTGTCTTTTGTTTTCCTTATTTTTTTGATGTGGGGGGGGGTATTTGTCGCTTGCGAAAATATACCCGATAATGAGGTCGAATCAAAGCAAACAGCATGGGAAGGCGCAAAAGAATTCGACACATGGGATCCATACGTATCAATTCCCGCCGAAAAATTCAACGCAGTGGTAGAAGGAAGCCAGCTGATTCTTTCGCTCACTGAAATCGCGTCGGCAGAATATCACAACATAAAAATATACGAAAACACGACGGGCAAATGGCAAGCCCTTTCGTCGGGAAACATTGACGGCGCAAAACTGTCCGGCAGCGGAAACGACCCGGCTTTTGTGCCGACTTCTGATACCGTCACCTATACGCTGACCGCTTCGGACGCGACCGCGCTGAAATCAAGCGGGCTGTATATCAACGGCTATGGCGTGAAACTGACAAAAGTTGAGGTCGTTACAAAAGGCACTTCGTCGGGAAATACGCCCGAACCGCCTACAATTCCCACAACGCCGACTGTTACGCCGAATCCGCCACCGGTCGCGCAGACAGGCACGCCGTTTGCAAATCACGGAAAACTGCATGTTTCGGGCGCGTACTTGTATGACGAACACGACCAAAAATATCAATTGTACGGAATGTCAACGCACGGCATCAACTTTGGTTCGGACTTTAGCCGCTACGTCAACAAGGACGCGTTCCAAACGCTCCGCGACGACTGGAACACTAACTGCATTCGCCTTGTGCTGTATCCAAGAGACTCCGGCGGCTACTGCGCAGGCGGAAATCAGGCGGCACTGAAACAACTCATCTGCGA
>JAAVAP010000022.1 GCA_014804005.1 Treponema sp.
CGCTGCGCTCGGATTGTTCGACGAAATAATAAATGTTTTGACCGTCTGATAGATGGCAGGAATCAGCGACAATGCGCACAAAGCCGCGAACAGCCGCCAATTGAACTGCCTGAGTTGCAAGAGTTTTTCTTTCATGCTTTTCGTGGTTGCTCTCAATTCCATTATTATTCACCTCCCTTATTTCCGAAACACAAACAAATACTCGTGCGCCAGCAGCAGGAAGTTGTGCTTTATGCTGTTCGTTTTCCAAAAGCCGGTCGCCTTGCAGTTGTGCTGTTCCTTGATGACGATTTCCTTTGCCGTAAAGCCCGCGCGCTCGAAAACGCGCATCGTCTCAAAGCCGAGCGGCTGCACCATGCCTTTCTTGCGCGTGTCGCCAATGAGGACGGCGCAAAACTTGCCTTTCTTCAGAACGCGGTAACATTCGCCCGCGACCTTTTCCATTTCGGACAAAAAATCTTTCAGGGGCAGCAAGGACAAATCGCCGTCAATACCCTCGCTGTAATGGATGATGTTAGCATACGGCGGGTGCGTACAAATCAAATCGACCGAACTGTCCAACAAGTCCAGTTTCCGCGCGTCGCCGTTTATGAGCGTGACAGTCGCCTGAGTCTCAAAGTCGAAAGCGCACTTTGTTTTCGTCAACTCGATTGCCGACGGATTTATGTCAACGCCGATAAAATTGCGATTCGTCAGCCTTGCCTCAACAGCAGTCGTGCCACCGCCGACAAACTGATCCAAAACGGTGTCGCCCTCCTGGGAATAGCGCAGTATCACATTGCGCGGAACGTAGGGCGACCAGTTGCCGTAGCTAAAATTCCGTCCATTCAGTCGCTTCGCTCTCAGGAGATATGACTGCTATTTGTTTGAAAGTAAGATTTCCCGGTTCAAGTACGAACTCGCATTTATTGTACTTTTCTTCGGCAATATTCATTGCCTCTTCCGCACTTTCAGCCTCTACCGTAAAATTCTCTGAAACAGTCTCTTCAATTGTCACGATGAATTTCATAACCGTCTCCTTACAACTTTTTATATTTTCCGTTTCCCAAAAACTCAACAAAGCCTTTGTCCCGCAATAATTGCAACTGCTGCCGAATTTTTGCCTGAACATTGTTATTTTCGGGATGTTTCAACGAAAGCATATTTTCAAAACAATACATATCGCTCAAGGCAAACTCTTGCACAGGCATCGCATTCAGGCAATGCAGAATGTCCAACAGCCAGCCGCGAGCAACAATATCTTTTGTTGAAATCGAATCGCATTTCTGAACTTTTTTGACAATGGCATCGACGCAATTAACTTTACCAGCCGCAATAATCTTTATTTTTGCCTGTTCGGGGATTTTTTCGATAAGAATGTTGCAACCAATCCACCCCGCTCGACGGGCAGTTTCTTTCAACGGTTTTCTTTTTTCGATGATGCTCGGCGTAAAAAAATATTTCGGAATAAAAATCAAATCGGTAACATGATTGTCGCGTTTTTCGTAGCGCATACAAAATAAATCAGGATTGTTGTTTTCGGTTATGCGATGTATCATCGTTCCGTATGCGCCGTCGGTAATTTTTCTATCGATAGAATTATGGTTGCTCTTCAATTCATATTCACTGTTGCAGGTATCGCAATAAAAGTCAGCCACAGGACGATTGTTTTCAAAACGCCTGATATGCGCATTGCCGCAACGCGGACAAAACATATTTGACGCAAACCAATGCTCCGTCAGGACGCGGACAGATTGCGATGGACTGTGATAGTTTTCAATCAACTGCACATTAAAACTTAAATCCATGTTTTTACAGTCCTTTGATTTTCCTCGTCAGATAGAATCATTATATTCCAAGTCTAGAACAAAAACAAGGGGATCTTTGTTGAGTGAAAGTTTCAAATAGCATTTCCCGACATCAAAGCCATACAGCCCGCCGCCCGCATGGGCGGCGGAGCATGCATCCTCACGCGACCGTCACGGCTTCGCTTACCATCTGTATCTCAGAGACAACATTTATTCATATCGTTCTTTTAGAAGTGCTATATTGCTTGCAATATGTTTTCTCCATGCTCCCGAATCTGACACGGAATTAACAGCTGTGCAATTCTTATAAAAAGCCATCATTTCTGTATGGGCTATTTTCTTTCCTTTCTTTTTTGCTTTTTTGAAAACTTCAAGAAGTTCTAGCAGTTCCGATATTGTCAGCGGTATAATCTTCTGACTTTTTCCCTGATATTCATATTTTACAGAAATCCAAAAAGTATTGATTGTATCATCATGCAGTCGTGGAGCAATAAACAGACAATAACTTGGGCGGTCTGTATGGGTATTTTCAAATTCCCGTAAATGGCGCATAACTGGCTGCCCTTCATTAAACCATTGGTCACGTCCTGTGAGCATCGTTACTTCGCAAATTGCATTAAACGTATCATAGAAACACTCAATGTCAGGTACTTTTGCGGGAGCGGTAAAAGTCGGCTCATTGTCATCACCAAGCGGAGCATTCGGTTTTATCAGTTCTGCATCATCAATAATATTCATTGCAATGTTCGTCCATTTTTCCAGAGCAATTGATGGTTTCATTCCAAGCTTTGATATATTTTTAAGGGCGTTTCTCGCTTCGTCAATCTTTTCAGTATCTTCATACATATATTTAAGCGTTTCATTTTGCAAAGCCAGACGAGTGCCACGCAAATGTTCAATCTGTTTTTTCAGTTCTTTTACAGAATACTGAACATGAACGGAAATGGGTTCTCGTTGTAATTTGTTTCGCAGATTGTTTATTTCTGTTATAATATCATTGGCAATTTCCTGTAACGTATCAACGGTTTCAAAGGGCAATGTGTAGCCATAATAATCGCCGATATATGCCTGATAACTCTCGGTTGAAAAATAATGCGCCTCACCTGTCAAATCGTTGAGTATTGCATCTATTTCAAACATACGGCGCGGTTCTAAATCGATATAGTAGCCGCCTCCATGAATATAAATATATTTTGTCAAACGCAGACAGCGGACAATATTGTCTGTATATTCATAGATATTTTTCTGCGGATTGTTAAAACCCTTTAGGTATTCTGCAATATACTTTTCCACATAAGAATTTTTCTCGTTATCAGTCCCCAAACTTTCCAGTTTCTTCCTAAATACTGTCAACCGTTCCGCAATGTCTGCTACATCAGAAAAGTTTACAATCGACAATGCAAAAATACCAAATTCAAGTTTTGAAATGCCTTTTGCTTTCATTCCATATTCTTTGCACTTCTCGTTTACGTATTTTATCAGTCTGAGCGTATTCACGAACGGAATAGTGTTGTATTCCTTAAAGCCTTTCATCAAAGGATTTGGATACTGGAATTTCAGAAGATATGCAAGCATTACGCCTCCGATTTCAATTTCTCCCTCAAGGAAACGCATTCCCATATTTGTAACGGTGATTTTATTCTCCACCAAGGAAACCAACCTCATTTTTTCAATCGGGTCAAAAGACGTTCTTCCCCGCATGGGAGCATCTTAAAAACTAACGGCACTTAATAATAGCCTAACATTTTCTTTGAATATTCCGTAATAGCAAAAACTTCATCATTGCTGAATTGCGACATTGCTTCAAAAAATTCTGCATGGCAATCATCTGCATCCAACTCCTCATGGATTTTCTTCCAATACTTTACCGCCGAATCTAAATCATTTGCTTGAAATGCATTCTTTGTATTTCGGATATACTTTTCTACTGAATCACGTATCATAATAACATTGCCCCTTCTTTGAACATTTTTGCCATCAACGTGTGCTGATTTGAAAGCGACTCGTAATCCAAAAATTTTACCAACGGTTTTATAGGATTATAAATCGACTGACTAATTTTGGCGTCAAATTCCTTTCTGCGCTTTGTGTCGGCGACGATATAGAAGTTTGCGCGGAAGTCCTGAAGCTCAAAAAATTTATTCAGCGAGTTAATGATATTTGTTGAGTGCTCTACTTCATAAAAAGCACTTGGCATTTCCCGCTCATTAAACCAAATGGTGTCTATTGTTTTTGCACGACTAATAATTCTAGGATATGTGAATTCCGGGACATCTGTCATTGTAGAAATTTCGCCAAGTTTTTTGTCAAGGAATATTTTATTCTTGTCTTGCGCAGGAATGTATGTTTTTAATTGTTTCATATTGCCTATATCAACTATCAGACCTTGATAATATGAATGGGTAAAAATTTCGACCTGTTCTTTTTCATTTTCTTTAATTTTAAATTTCTTCAGAACAGTTTCTCGGCAATCCGTCAATGCCCAAAGTCCCGGCTGTATCTTGAAGAATTCATCACTGCGCTGCAAGAAACAGCGTATACTTGCGAATGGAGTTTTTGTTTTCCAAGTTGACGTGTCTACATTTTGGTTGAGATACGCGAGCGTCGCATAGCCACCGTTTTTCTGCATTGTTTCAATAATGTCGTCAATCTGAGTATGTTTTTTCGTCATTACATTTCTCCCATAATTAAGCTACCTGCCTCTCTTCATTATCCAAATGTTCCGATTTGCCCGTAGTAAATGCTTTGAATTGTTCTGAAAACATTTTTACAGTGCCTTTCTTTTGTAATGCATCTAAAATCTCTGTGTCAGAAATACGGGCATTTGAGCGGTCGTTTCCCTTTTTCGCCATATTATTATAGGAAACAACGATATACTTTGCATGCAAATCATGTATTAAATCCTCAAAGACTTTTGGTGCTTCTCGTGTGCAGTATTTGCTTTTGAGAGCCGTTCTGTCCATTTTCTTTGCGACACCATATACGTTTGGCTTTTCCCAGTGGGCAATGTTTTCTACAAGATGATAGGCATCGCTGTACTGTCGGGAATTGTATGGCGGATCGATGTAGACAACATCAGCAGAAATGTTTTTTGCCAGTTTATTTGTGTCGCAGTTAAAACAACGATTGTGCCTTAGATTCTTATTTGGTTCTGGCAATAACAAGACAATCGTATTCGGCAGTTCGGCATTCTGCCTATATGCATCATAATGTCCGCACGTATTGGCAATTTTATCCAGTCCGTACAAAAGAGATGTTATCAGCATTGCCCTTTCTTTTTCATTGAGTTTTTGAGAGGCATATTCCTTTTCAATGAATTCGCGAATAAAGCCAATTTTTGAACATACATTTTGAGAGAAATACGTGCCTGAAAAATTTTCCGTCATATAGTTTTCTTCATAAGGAATGCTGCTGTTAAAATACTCGATATAGTTTTTGATTTTTGACTCATCAAATGGCTCATCAGAAAACCAAGTGAGATGGCAAAGATAATTGCTATAGAGAATGTCGTTTGTAATCAGTCGCTTATTAGTATATGCAGAGGCAACTGCTCCTGTTCCGGCAAAAATATCAGCAAATGTATCAAAATTGCCACACTCTGCAGAAATGATGTCTGTGATAAAAGCGAGAAGCCTATACTTATTTCCTAAATATCGCCGATTGTTGATTCTTGTAGTCATCATTTTTCTGATTTATCATTATAGCATAAAATAGAGAAAAATTATAGTAGTATAATACGATACACCTTTTATCTGTCATTCTTTATCCATGCAACTATCTATCTCATCAAATGGAATCCCATTTCCAAGATCATAACAATTTTCTATGACCTTTCCATTATGAAAATGATACGGCACAGAGAATGCTCCCGTACAACTTCGCTCTCCTTCAAAAATCGGGATATAAAAATCCATGCTGTTCTCAATCCTATAATCAAGCGAGCTTTTTATTGAATTTGAACAAATGTCGTCTTTTTCATATAAATATCTTGGTGAATACCTTACGGCAAATAGTATTATATTTGCCGCGATGGCATTGATGCAGTTTTCTAGTGTTGAAAGATGAAAATTCACGTCTGTATTATGCTTTATCTGATTATATGCGTCATACCATGCAATGGATTTTGACGGCTCAAGCTCATTCCAATTCTCAAAAGGGCAGCATTTATATGGATTTGCATACCCGACAAGAGACAGCTTATACTTGGTCAAATCAATGTATTCTGTCAATTTTATATAATCTTTCATGCTTTTGTTTCTGTTAAAATTATACTTTTTCAAGTTGCACTCAAGGTCGGAACAGGCAAGGAACAACAATTCCCTTGCCTTATGGCTGTACGATTTGAGACCTGCCTCTGACGGTTCAACAAACAATAAAATTTCCTGCAACTTTTGTACAAGGATGCCCAATTCCCGTTTCGCCCTGTATGCGTCCGCAACTGAAAAATCCAGTTCCTTTTCTATATCATTTTGCATCAGTGGCTTCCAAATGTGCCTGTATTTTACACCAATTTCCTTATTCTTCTGTTTATCAATAATAGGGTATTCATAATACTTTTTAATAACATCCTCATATAGAATAATATGTATCGCATATTAAATGCGCGCGTAACTGAGGCGCATAGTCAGCATACACAACTTGAAGAAAGACATTCTGTTGCCTTTTATTTTGATACGCAATCAGCAGTATTCCATCTTTTTTCGCAAAATAAACATCTGTCCTCATATCTTATCCCTTTTGCAGTATTATCACCACGTCAACTTCCATAACCACATCTTAAAATTCGCTCGTGCCACACAGTCCGCCGCCCGGTATGGGCGGCGAGACATTCATGCTCACGCGACCGTCACGGCTTCGCTTACCGCTGTCGAGTATGACTTTTTCAGCGTGTTTCCTTTCGTGCTGTTCGTTCTGAGAACAATGCGGTACGGGATGCCCGGTGAGAGTCCGGCGGGCAGGAAGAATTCCAGTAGCTTTGAGCGGTTTCGGTAAATCTTGCCGTCGTCCACTTTGATCCACTGGGACTCGTCGCCGCCTGTGTCGTCCGCTCCGTCTGCCGGGGCAAAATAGATGCCGCCGTCGTCCCCGGTAATCCTGATTCGCGTTCCCTCAATGCGCACGGATTTTCCCGCCGTGAACAAGTTGCCCGCCTTGCCCGTGTACAAGTCCGTCATGTCCCCGATTACCGGTCCGGAATCCGCCGTCACGATCTTCTTTACGCCGATTTTTGCAACCGCGTCGTTCACCAGCTTTGAGGACGTGAACTTCACCTGAAAGCCTTCCAGCACGGCCGTCTCCGGCGAATTCCCCGCGACAGTGCCGTTTGCCTTGATGTACAGTGTGCCGAGGTCGAGCACGTTCACCGCCTCGCCCCGGGCGAGCGCCTCAAGGATTTCCGCCTTGAACAGCGAGGCAAAATGCTTCGCCATGATCGCGTTCGTGCCGACCTCTTTCTTCTGAATGCGCGCAATCAGATGGTCGATGTTCACCGTCGTGCGGTCGAACCGCGCATAATACTTTCCGCCCTTGCCAAAGGGATTGGCGACAAGCGTCACCGTTCCCTTTCCGTCGGAATCCTCGTAGTCAATAACTGTCGTATTGCTCATAAAAATGTCCTCTTCTGCGTATTGCAGATATGATGAGATATGGAAGCCGCCCGAAAGCGCGCTCCCCCTATTGACGAGGACACCGCAGATAAGGTATGATTCAAACAGCTACGTAAGAAAGATGCCCTTGCGGTGTCTTTTGCATGCCGTCAGAAAACAGAGCCTGTCTTCTGACGGCATTTTTTTCGTTTCATGCCACCTCCTCCTTTGAAGTATATTTCAGAAGCCCCGCAATCCTGTTGCCGCTAATCTTCTGCTTGACGCGCGGATTGCGCATCGCTTTCTGATAATGTCCGTACACATTGCAGGCGCAGTCAATGCTGATTCCGAACGAATCCGCTATGTCGTCGGGCGTTTCAAGCTGCAGCAGGAACACGAACACGAGCGGTGCAAGGAGGTACGCCGCAAAATGGTTTGCCTCCGCCTCAATGCGCTCATCGCTTTTTTCGCAGCCGTCAAGATGCCCCAAATGAATATGGCCGATTTCATGCCACATCGTGAACTTGACCCGCGTCGCCGGCTTTTCGTCATTGTAATAGATGACATACTTGCCGTTTTTCTTCCTGCTGTAGCCGTCCTCGCTTTTTGAGAGCGCGTCATTCCTTTCGTCCTCGGAAAGCTCCGAATACGGCACGACTGCTATTCCCAAAAGCCGCGCCACTTCAAAGCAGTCCAGCGGAAAGAACCGAAGCCCCAAATCCTCCACAAGGTTGTTCGCCTCTTCTTCTATATATTCGTATTCACTGCCCTGCAAATATACGCCCAATCATTTGCCTCCTGTATACAACGCCCTGATAAACCTTTCTTTCTCTTCCGCCGTCATGTTCCGCGCGTTCCGCGCGACAAGCCGGTACGCCTCCTCGACCTCGCCATCCGAGCCGTCTGGCCGTACCTCGTCGGACTTCCCGCTCAGATAGTCGATGGACGTTCCCAGCGCGTTCGCGATGTTCAGGAGAATCGCGCCTTTCGGCTCGCGGTCTCCCTTGAGGTAATGCGAGATTGCCCCTTCCGTCAGGTTCGTCGCCGCGGCAATCTCCCGCTGCGTCATGTCCCGTTCCCGGAGCAGACCCGCAAACCGCTCCCTGAAAACTCCGTCTGCCATAATATCTCCTATAAAATAATATAACAAATAAACTTGTCATTGTCAAGTAGTTTTTGACAAATAATTACGCAAGAAAGAGAGAAATAGTTACGTAAGAAAGGAGTGATTACTTACGTATTTCAGTTGTTCTTACTTACGTAAGAAAGAAGTAAATACTTAAGTAATTCGGTTGTTCTTACTTAAGTAAGAAAGATGTGAATACGTAAGTATTTTGGTTGTTCTTGCGAGAGGGAGGGAAAAAACATGAACGTTATGTTATTTCCTCAAGACACAATCCGTCAAACTGCTTTAATCTTTTATAGAAATTTGGTATAGTATTTATATAATCTACAGATATTTTAGAATATAGTAAAAAATTCGAGGAGTATCCAAATGACAATATACGATATTTTAAAAGACAGCGCATACAAAACCGAACAGTTTAGTCAAACAAGCATAGACAACTTAAACGGGCGTATTATCGAAAAGACAGACAAGAAAGGAAAGCCTTATGCTGTTGTAGAGTGCCTTGTTCGTAAAAAGCAAATCACTCTTAAACCCGAAGAAGTGGTTCGCCAACTTCTCATTGATAAACTTACCAATGATTACGGTTATCCCTTATCGCGTATGCAACTTGAATATCCCGTCTATTTCGGTCGTGAAGTAAAACGAGCTGATATTGTCATTATGGACGAAGATCGTCCGACTGTTCCGTATATCATTATCGAAGTCAAAAAGCCAAAGTTAAAAGAAGGCAAGGAACAGTTAAAGAGCTATTGTAACAGTACAGGCGCGCCCATTGCTGTATGGTGTAACGGCGAGCAGATTGCTTACTATAACCGCAAAGACCCTAACTACTTTGAAGATATACGCGACATTCCAAAAGCGACACAAACGCTTATGGATGTTATTTCCGAGCGTTGGACTATTGAAGACTTAAAGAAAAACGACGTATTGCAAAAAGATAAAATTTCCCTCAAAGATAAAATAAAAGATTTGGAAGATGAAGTTCTTGCTAACGCTGGCGTTGACGTTTTTGAAGAATGCTTCAAACTCATTTTCGCCAAGCTGTACGACGAACTTATGAGCGGACAGAACAAGTCGCGTTATCTTGAATTTACTAATGCAGGGCGTACGGAATACAAATTGAAAGAAGCAATACAAGACTTGTTCAATGCGGCTAATAAAAAGTGGAAAGGCGTATTTGATGAGAACACTAAAATTATGCTCTCTCCATCGCATCTTTCGATTTGTGTTGCATCGTTGCAAAGCGTAAAACTCTTTAACAGTAACCTCGAAGTGGTTGATGACGCTTTCGAGTATTTGATGAGCAAATCAAGCAAAGGCGAAAAAGGACAGTTCTTTACTCCACGTTATGTAATTGAAATGTGCGTCCGTATGCTGAATCCGCACGAAAACGAAAAGATGATTGATACAGCTTGCGGAAGCAGCGGCTTCCCTGTGCATACGATTTTCAACGTGTGGGATAAAATGGCTGATGCGGAAGGCAGACCGAAAGGCGAGCTATTCTCTCTTGACAGAAAACCTGATACCTATACCGAGTACGTAAAAGAAAATATCTTCGGTATTGATTTCGACGAAAAAGCCGTCCGTGTTGCTCGTACTCTCAACTTAATTGCAGGCGACGGACACACAAACGTGTTGCACCTTAATACCCTTGACTATGACCGTTGGGATGAAACAGCAAAACAAGATGATTGGATGAGAATATATCATGACGGATTCTATAGATTAAAAGATTTACAACGCGACAAAAAGAGTTATCGTGAATTTGACTTTGATATAGTTATGGCTAATCCGCCCTTTGCAGGCGATATTAAGGAAACGCGCATACTCGGAAGATATGAGCTTGGAAAAAATGAAAAAGGCAAAACACAAAATAAAGTCGGACGCGATGTACTCTTTATAGAACGCAATCTTGATTTCTTAAAACCCGGCGGAAGAATGGCAATCGTATTACCGCAGGGCAGATTCAATAACAGTAGCGATAAATATATCCGCGAATACATAGCCGAGCGTTGCCGTATTCTTGCGGTAGTTGGACTGCACGGTAATACTTTCAAACCCCATACAGGAACGAAAACGAGCGTACTTTTCGTACAAAAATGGGACGATGTGCTTTGCCCTCGCAAAGATGATTATAATATTTTCTTCGCAACGCAGCAAAAACAAGGCAAGGATAATAGTGGCGATAAAATTTATATAAAGCAATCTGATGGCACAAATGCGCTCGATGGACATGGGCACTTGGTTGTTGAGCAAGATTTGTACAACCACGACGGAATCACAGGCAACGGTATTGCCGAAGCCTTTGCCGAATTTGCTAAAAAGGAAGGTTTAAGTTTTTTTCAATAAGCCCGTCTGTTGAACCTTTCGACGAAGCCAAATATAAGGCTTTAATGGACGGGCTAACAATTTGTGAAAAACAAATATCCCAAGTAAATGCTGCTACCGAAATTTTAAGATTGGAAGCCGAATTTTTCAATGCGGCAGCTTTGCATACGGTAAAAACTGTAAAGGGCGCGGATATTGTTGATTTAATTCAATACGGAACATCGGAAGAACTTAATGATGACAAAAGTGGTTATCCGATTTTAAGGCTAAATGAATTTGATTTTGTGTTTATCAAAGAGCCTGCAAGATATTGTGACAAGATTACCGAGCAAGAATATAGAGAATTGCAATTAAAGCAAGATGACGTTTTGATTTGCCGCACAAACGGCAACCCCGATTTAGTTGGGCGTTCGGCTGTTGTTATGGAAAATGAGTCGTATGCTTTTGCATCTTATCTATTCCGTGTGCGGACAAATGCTTTGATTTTGCCTCATTTTTTAGTCGCATATCTTCGTGGCAAATACGGACGTTCCGAAATAGACAAATATTCTATGAAAGGCAATCAAACAAATTTTAGTCCTGCAAAATTTCGTGAGATAGATATTCCTATTTTTGAACAATCATTCCAAGAAAAAATAAAAGATACTTTTACTGATGCGTATAAGCTACATATCTCGGCAAAGGCAATATATGCACAAGCCGAAACTATATTAAATACATATTTGAATATTGTCGATTATGCAGGTAGCAGTTGTGCCGTAAAAACTTTGTCTAATAGCTTTATTCTATCGGGACGATTGGATGCCGAGTATTATCAACCGCTATATAACAAGATAGAAATAAAATTACATTCGACACAAACCGTTGGCTCTTTGTGTCGCTTGCTCAATGAAAATTTTATTCCAAACACTACAACTGAATATAAGTATATTGAATTGTCAAATGTTGGGAGTTCAGGAAATATAGCAAATGTGGAAAATGTCATTGGAAGTAATTTACCATCACGCGCTCGTCGATTAGTGCATAAAGGACAAGTTATAGTTTCATCGATAGAAGGCTCTTTAAGTAGTTGTGCTTTGATTGATAGCGAGTATGATGGCGCTTTATGTTCAACGGGTTTCTATGTTATAGATTCAGATAAAATCAATTCGGAAACTTTGTTGGTTTTATTCAAATCTAAGCCAATACAAGCTCTTTTGAAACAGCGTTGTTCAGGTACGATTTTAACGGCAATATCAAAAGACGAGTTTTTGAATATGCCACTACCGACTATTGATGAGGTGGTACAAAAAGAAATATCGGATAAAGTGCAAAAATCGTTTCGTTTACGCAAAGAAGCTAAACGGCTTTTAGATAAAACAATCAAAGCCGTTGAAATGGCAATTGAAAGTAGCGAACAAACCGCTATTGCGTGGTTGGAAGTTGCAAAGGGAGGAAATTAATGATTATTGGTTTACAAGAAAATTTGGAATTGACGAAAAAAGTTTTGGGATTATTAAATGTGAAGGGAAGATTTGAGAGTATAATAGACGTTCGTGGTATAGTTTCAGTTCCGCTGTGCAAGAAAAATTGCATTGGCGTAGATAATTTCATAATATCGTTAACGCAATTTGTATTAGATAATAAAGACAAGCATCCTAACGAAACATTCGAAATAGAAGAAGCACTTAGAGAAATAAAATATCCAGAAGGTGATCATTTCTGTTTCAACTTTTATAAAGTAGTTAGAATTGATGAAATATTAAGGTTGCTGCAATTCAAAGATCATAAACGCAAAATTTTTATTAGTCATGCTGAACAGGACAAGAAAATTATAAAATCCTTTGTCGCTCTATTCGCAAAATTTGGTTTAACAAGAGAACATATTTTCTGTAGTAGTGTTGAAGGATATAATATCCCTATCGGTAGTGGCGATATATATGAATACTTATTGAAAGAATATACAGGCAACGAATTGTTGGTTTTAATGTTCTTATCGAAAAATTATTATTCAAGTGTTGCATGTCTAAATGAAATGGGGGCAGCTTGGATTAGAAAAGATGCGTATCAAACAATTCTAATGCCAGGTTTTGATTTTGTCCAAATAAAGGGTGCAATTAATCCAAGGGATATTTCTTTTAGATTAGATGATGTAGAATTGAGAAAAACCAAATTGGATGAATTAAAAGATTTAATTTTCCATTATCTCGAACTCCCTTTTCCCGAAGAAAGTGAATGGATTAAGGAAAGGAATAAATTTATCAAACGTTTATGTTAGAGTTGTTAATAATTCCACAAGGACAAATAAATGAAAATTACTGATGAAATTTTATCAAACTGGTCTAAAATAGCCAGTACAGATTTATGTAAGCACGGCTATGATTTTATGAAAAACAGGCTTGAAAATTTAGATTTTATTAAATCGAACGCTCAGAACTTTGAGATTTATTTGCAAGGCTCGTATGCAAATCATACTAACATTAGACGCGAGTCTGATGTTGACATTGTGCTTCAATATAACGGTGTTTTTAGATATGATGATTCTAAATTGGATGCATTGGCAAAACAAAAGTTTAACAATGCATTTGTTCAAACAGATATGACATTTGAACAATTCAAAACACAAATTTATCAAGAACTCTATGCAGAAGTCGCAAAATATAAATCTGTATCTAGAATTAAATGTAAGGCAAAATCTATAAAAATTTCTTTACAAAACCCAAATATAGATGTAGATGTCGTTCCCTGCTTTTTATACAAAGATTATTGGACTTTTTCGGAATATGAGCCATTGAATCCCAATCACTATAAACATGGCATTTCATTAAACAACACCGATACAGGAAATTATATAATAAATTATCCAAAACTTCACAAAGAAAACGGCGAAGATAAAAACGGCAGAACTGGCAAAAATTACAAAGTAACGATTAGATACATAAAAAAGATTAAATCTCTGTTGGTTGACAAAGGAATAATTGATGAAAAATTGGCGCCGTCATATTTTATAGAAAATTTGCTTTTTAATGTGCCGGACAATTTATTTGACAGAGAGTCTTATTTAACAACATTTTATAATATCTTAAACTATCTTTCCGATACAACTAGCTATGATGCGTTTTTGTGTCAGCATAAGCAATGGAAATTGTTTGGCAATTTAAACACACAGTGGAACAAGGAAGATGCCAAACAATTTGTTGGTAAGTTAATTGAAGTATATCAAGGGAGGCATTTGTAATGCAATACTCATTAAATACTGAAATTCGGGAAAAGATTTATAGGATAATTTTTGTGATTAGTATTTTATTATGTTCAGTGATTTTGCTCCTTTTTAATCTACTGTTGAAAGATGCGATTATAACTAACTTTTTGATTATGTTTTTTAATCTTTTTATCGTTCCGTCTGTTGGATTTTTTTACAGCGTATTTAAATGGCTATTTAATAATCATCTTTGGAAAACAAATTTATTTATTAAAATTACCAAAGTACCCGATTTCTCCGGCAAATGGACAATCAAAGGGAACAGTAATTTTGCAGATGGAACAGACTTTACAGGAACTTTACACATTAAACAAACTTTTGACAGAATTACAATAAAATGTATTTTTGAGCAGTCGGAATCTTTTAATACCCAAACATTTTTGGAAATAAGAGATGCTGATATTACATTAAGTTATTATTATCAAAACAGACCAAAACAAAAGGAAAGCGACAAGTTACATATACATCATGGATTTATGACCTTAACTTATTCGGAAGGTGATTTTTCCGGCGAATATTTTAATGATGCTTTTAGAGGAACAAGGGGAAGTTGGATTTTACAAAAAGAAAATTTCTAAATTGTTCAATCCCTCTCTCTCAAAAAAGTGGCGACTCCATCTTCACGCATGATACCACCCGCCAAGCGGGTGGTCGTGATTGTTACAAATATGTTACCGTCTGTTCCAGGGCTTTGCGGGAATGGTGCATGTTCGACGGCTTTGAATCTTCGGACGGATAGCCCATGGGCAATAGGGCGACGGGTTTTTCATTGTCGGGCAAGTCCATCGCTTTTTTGACCTGCGCCAAATCGAAATACCCCACCCAGCACGAGCCGATGCCGAGTTCCCAAGCCTGCAAAATCAAATGCGTGCACACTATGCTGCAATCAATGTCGCCGGTATTGTAGTTTTGGGAGAATGGATTTTTCCAAGTTTCCGTCTCGTCCGCCGCCACCAAAAGGACAGTGGGCGCGCCGAAAATGCATTGGCAAACCGAATTGATTTTCCGCAACGCCTGCTCGCTTTGCAGCACGTAGATTTTCTGCGGTTGCTGATTTGCCGCAGTGGGCGAAATCCGTGCGGCTTCCAAAATCTTGTTCAGTTTTTCGTCCTCGATTTTTTTGGCGGAGAACGAACGCACCGAATAGCGCGATTTCGCCAATTCCATGAATTCCATAGGAACCTCCTGAAAGTTTATTGACAAATGCATTGTCACTTAATATAATAAGCCTATAATATATTTTTATCAAGAACGCACTTTAAAGTGCCATACTACCTTTTTGGAAAGTACGAGGAATTCATATTATGGATATTGATGTTTTGAAGTCTTGCAGCTGCCCTTTGGATGCGGCGATTGCCGTCATAGGCGGCAAATACAAATTGGACATCGTTTATTATCTTTTTGACAGGGTTTTGCGCTACAGCGAACTTGCGAAGCTTATAAACGCGACGCCCAAAATGCTTGCCGAACAACTCAAGGCGCTCGAAAGCGACGGTATAGTCAGCCGCAAGCTCTATCCCGTCGTCCCGCCGAAAACCGAATACTCGCTGACGGAACTCGGCAACAAACTGTGCAAGGCCGTAATGGAACTGTTCAATTTCGGCTGCGAACTGTACAAGATAAACGATGTCCGCCAGCCGTGCTCCGAAAATGATTTTTCAAGGTTGCAGGCCGTGGCGAATAAAAACAAAAAGCGCAAGCGGGGCGAATAGTCCGCCGAAAGGCAGGAATCGCCAAAATTTTATTTTCGAAAAAAATTCGTCCGTCAAATTTGATTTTTGTAATATTCTATTTTTTCGTCCAGTTTTTCGCGGTGTGTTTTCAGCTGCCCGATTTTCTCGTCCAGAGAATGGCGATGGCGCACCAGCATCCGCATTCTTTCGCCCATCGTCGTCGCGCCTTCCGAGCGAAGTCGCGCGTATTTTCGGATTTCTTTTATCGGCATTCCCGTTTCTTTCAGCCTTTTGATGAACTGCATCCAGCCGATGTCGCCGTCGGTGTATGTCCGGTGATTGTTTTCCTTTCGGCCCGGCATGATGAGCCCTTCTTTCTCATAATACCGCACCGTGTCCAAGCTCATTCCCATCAGCTTTGCGAATTGCCCCGACGTGTATTCCATAAATCCGCCTCCCGTGCCGAACCTTCCGCCCAGCAAAAATTTTGCCATTCCCTTGACATGGAGTTCGCTCCATGTTGTAACATATTTTATCATATTTACGGAGGCAAAACAAATGAAAAAATACGTTGCCATAACGGGCGCAAGCTCAGGCATTGGGTGCGAGACCGCCAAGCGGTTTGCGCGACGAGGCAAGAACCTGATTCTCGTCGCGAGGAACGCGGACGGGCTGGAAGCGGTGAAAGGGGAAATCGCCGCGATCGACGGCACATTGGAAGTGGTCGCAAAGCCTGCGGATTTGTCCAAAAAAGGAAATGCATATGCCTTATACGATTCATTAAAAAATCTGAATATTGAGACATGGATTAACAACGCGGGCTTCGGAGACTACCGCGCCGTGCACGATCAGGATCTGGCAAAAATGGAGCGAATGCTCGGTCTCAATGTCGCGGCGGTGGCAATCCTTTCCATCCTGTACGCGCGCGACTACCGGGAGACAGACAACGCGCAGCTCATCAACGTTTCGTCCGTCGGCGGGTACACGATCGTGCCGACGGCGGTCACGTACTGCGCTACCAAATTTTTTGTCGGCGCGTTCACCGAAGGGCTTGCCCGCGAGCTGACCGAAACGGGCGCGAAGATGCGCGCGAAAGTATTTGCCCCTGCCGCCACAAAAACGAATTTCGGGAACGTCGCGAACGACATCGCCGACTACGATTATGACAAGTCCTTCGGCACGTACCACACCTGCGCCCAGACGGTGGATTTTCTCATGCGACTCCATGACAGCGCGCTTCCGGTTGGCCTTGTGGACAGGGAAACCTTCGCCTTTTCGCTGTGCGACTACCAGTTCAATTATGCCGGGAATTCAGAGCGCAACCAAAAACTGAACAGTTCTTGTTTCAATAGGGCAACATAAATTTAGTAGACTACGCTATGACTAGTTTCTTTAAATTTGTCCGAAAACGCTAGCACAAAATTTTTTTTTGTGTTATACTGCTAACAATATTTGCGTCTCATCACAAGAACCGGCAAATATGGGAAATTTCTCATATTTGCCGGTTCTTTTTTTAGCATGCAATTATAAACGTATACATAAATTGGAGTGTGAAAAAACATGGAAGAAACTGCTAAAAATCCGCTCGGAACAGAGCGAATCGGAAAATTGATGGCGCGCTTTGCCGTACCGAGCATTATTGCTCTTGTGATCAATTCGATTTACAGCGTTGTTGATCAAATCGTTATAGGCAACGGTGTTGAAAACAGTGATATTGCCATCGCCGCAACGAACGTCATTTTGCCGTTAATGATGGCAGTTATGGCGGTCGGTCTTATGATAGGCGATGGCTGTGCCGCATTCATGGGATTGAATATGGGCAGAGGCGATACGAAAAAGGCTGCACGCGGTGTAGGCACTTCCGTGGTTACCACTCTCATATTCGGCGTTTTGTTTACAATTTTGTGCGAGGCTTTACTTGAACCGTTGTGTTGGCTGTTCGGCGCGACGGAAAACTCTATTTCATATTGTATTGATTACGGTCGACCCATTATTTTGGGCTTTCTGTTTCTCAGTATAGACATGGCGTTCACCGCCATTATTCGTGCCGACGGACGCGCCAACGTCAGTTTGTATGGTATGCTGATCGGCTGTATCACGAACATGATTTTGGACCCCATTTTTATTTTTGTTTTTAAGTGGGGCGTTGCGGGCGCAGGATGGGCTACCATAATCGGTCAGATACTCAATGCGATTTATTTCGTTATATGTATCCTGCGCTGCAAAAGTGTTAAACTTGAACATAAAGACTTTATACCGCGCGTAAAGATTTTAGGGAAGATATGTCTTTTGGGAGTTTCGAGTTTCATTACGCAGTTTGCACTTGTTATCGTCATCGCTGTTATGAATAACACTTTGGGGGCTTGCGGCGCCGTATCGAAGTACGGTGCGGATATTCCTATTGCCGCCATAGGTATCGTTATGAAGGTCAGTCAGATTTTGGTTTCCGTTGTGCTTGGACTTGCGACCGGAATTTTGCCGATAATCAGTTATAATTACGGCAGCAAACAGTTTGACAGAGTGAAAGAACTATACCGCAAAGCACTTATAATCGGCACTGCGATCATGCTGGTTTCGTGTGCCCTAGTGGAAACCTTTCCCAGCCCGATAATAAAAATATTCGGNGATAACGGNTCTCTTTTTATGGAATNTGCAATNCTNNNNATGCGTATTTATTTGGGTGCTACTTTTACCGTCGGCGCAAGNATNGTAACGGGNATNTTCTTNCANGCTATCGGNAAATCCATACACGCCACAGTGCTGTCGCTGCTTCGTCAAATNGTCATATTGGTTCCCGCCATTTTGATTTTGGGCGCGGTCGGCACAGTAACAACGGTGTTGTGGGCAGGACCGATAGCGGATAGTTTTTCATGCATTGTATCGCTTGCGACGCTTGCCATCTGCTGGAAAAAGATATTCATTTTAAAAGAAAATTCGAAGAAACAGAGCGAGGCCGTTTTGAAAACGTCAAAGCAAGGTGTTGTTATTACCATAAGCAGAGAACATGGTTCTTCGGGCAAACAGATTGGGAAGTTGGTTGCGGAAAGACTTGGCATTCCATTCTATTACAAAGAGATGACGGCGCTTGCTGCACAGGAAAGCGGACTGGATCAGGAATTCATTTCTGACATTAATGCCAATTCTCCTACAATGCTTCATAGTCTCTATCTCAGCACGGATGTAATACAGCAGGCTATTATTGCGCAGGATAAGGTAATACGCAAAATTGCANCAAACGGAAGCTGTGTTATCGTAGGAAGGGCNGCTGATTATGTTCTGCGTANTTCGCNGGATGTTGTCCGCATCTTTATTTACGCTNCGGAGGACTACAGAATGAAGCGCGTAATGGAGGTGTATGGAGATACGATAGAAGAAGCGAAACGAAATATTCATCGGTCCGATGAGGCGAGGGGAGCATATTATAAAAACATTTCCGGAAAATCNTGGGGAGATCNNCATAANTATGATTTTCTNATAGACAGCTCCATAGGGATTGAACGTTGCGTGAAAGCGATATACGATTATATTCTAATCCGTGAAGCGAAAAAATAAATAGTTACGATAAAATGAAATACAACGAGCGCGGAGCAAGCGGGGTGAAGCGTCCAGCATTGCCGCTTCATTTTACAAAACAGACCTTTCGCACTTCGCCGTCTTGTGCGATTACCAGTTCACTTATGCCGGAAATTCCAAGCACAACCAAAAACTGGAATAATCCGCATTCCGCAACCCCGTGAATTTATTTGCGGAAATACGTAAACGTATTTCCGCAAATAAATTCACAAATTTCCCGAAATATGCAGACGTATTTCCGCAAATATTTTTACGTATTTGCGGAAATAAATTCTGTCCGATGCAAATCGCTCACGGCTTCATCAGCCCCGCGCCGGTCTGCCATGCCTGCCCGACTTTTTCGCCGATCGCGTAGTAGCCGTTCTGGAACTGGTCGAACACGAACGCATTGAGCTTTGCGGGGACGACCTTGCCTTTTTCATCAAGCACGTTTTCATCCGCAAGTACGTTGAGGATTTCGCCGAGCACGCGGAATCCGTAGGCGGTGTGCTGGCATTCCGCGACCTTGCACTCGAGCGTCAGCGGGAATTCCTCCACGACCGGTGCGTCCACCCGCGTGCTTTTTACGGCGTGCAGTCCCGAACGCGCGAACTTGTCTTTCATTTTGTTGCCCGTCGCGATGCCAAAAAAGTCCGCCGCCTCAATGTGGAGAACGTCGGCAACGCTCAATGTGAACGCCCCCGTGCGCTTGATGTTCTCCGCAGTCTTATGGTCCTCGTCGATGTTCAGCGCGACCATGTTTTCGGCGCACACGCCGCCCCACGCCATGTTCATCACGTCAACGCTGCCGTCCTCGTTGTAAGTCGCAATCATCAGCACCGGCATCGGGAACGTGTACGGCTTGACTCCCAAATTTTTCAGCATAGTTTTCTCCTTGAAAAATAAATTGTTGCGCCGCTTGTTCGGCGTTGCTTTCTTAGTTGACAATAATTATATGACGGTATATAATCGCCGTCAAGTACGCACAGTTTTGTTAGGTACTTACAAAAAGTAGAGTAAGATTTTTTGAAGGGCGAACTATGGAGAAATCAGACGAACGCTGCATCGGCGACGAAAAACTTTGTGAGACAGGATTCAGCTACACGCTGTCGCTCATCAGCGGCAAATACAAAATGACCATTCTCTACGCGCTCATGGAATTCGGGGTCGTGCGGTTCAACGCGCTGCAACGCTATATCAAGGGCATTTCGTTCAAAACGCTGAGCCTTTCGCTAAAAGAGCTCGAAGCCGACAAACTGATTGTCCGCACGGAATATCCGCAGATTCCGCCGAAAGTGGAGTACCGCCTTTCCGCGCGCGGCAAGTCCCTCATGCCCATTCTCGACGGCATGTGCGAATGGGGCGAGAAGAATCGGATGTGACGGGAGGACGTTGCCTTGAATGACTGATATAAAGAAAGCTATAATAAAAAAGGAGCGACAATGACAAGCGATTTGCGGGAAAAACAAACGACGATAAACGTGCAGGAAAAAGCCAATCTCATTTGGGCGATCGCCGACAAACTTGTAGGCGTGTACAAGCCGCACGAATATGGCAAAGTGATTTTGCCGATGTGCGTAGTCAAGCGGTTTTCGGACGCATTGCAGGAAACAAAACAGGCAGTGTTGGACAAAAACGATGAACTCAACGCGAAAGGAATACAAGTCAAAGACGGATTCTTAAAACGCGCTTCGGGCAGGCTTTTTTACAACACGAGCAAATTCACGCTCGAAAAATTAAAGTCCGACCCTAACAATATCGCGGACAATTTCCGCTCGTACCTGCAAGGATTTTCCGACAACGTAATCGACATCATACAAAAATTCGAATTCGACGTGCAAGTCAAAAAGATGGAAGAGAACGACATTTTGTATTCGGTAATCACCGAGTTTTGCACGGCAAAGGCGAACCTGCATCCCGACANCGTTACGAGCGCNGACATGGGCTACATATTCGAAGANCTTGTGCGCAAGTTTTCCGAAAGCTACGACGANCAGGCGGGAGCGCATTTTACGGCGCGCGACATAATCTACCTNATGACCGACATTCTGGTAGGCGAAGACGCGGACAAACTGCGTGGNGAAGGCATCACGACGACAATATANGACATGGCNATGGGCACAAGNCAAATGCTCGGCTGCATGACNGAACGCCTGCTCGAACTTGACGAAAACGCAAGCATCAAGTGTTTCGGGCAGGAGNTGAACGAAGAGACGTTCGCAATAGCAAAGGCGGACATGCTCATAAAAGGCGGCGACGCAGACAACATGAAACACGGCAACACGCTTTCGCACGACGCGTTTGAAGGCTACCAGTTTGACTACATCATTTCAAATCCGCCGTTCGGCATTGAGTGGAAAAAAGAACAGCCCGAAATCGAAAAAGAATACAAGAAAGGCGATACGGGCAGGTTCGGCGTGGGACTTCCGCCCGTATCCGACGGNCAGCAGCTCTTTATGCTCAACGGCATAGNAAANCTCAAGGACACCGGCAGAATGGCAATCATTCAGAACGGCTCGCCGTTGTTCAGCGGAGACGCTGGAAGCGGCCAGAGCAATATCCGCGGCTACCTGCTCGAAAACGACTGGCTGGAAGCGATTATCCAGCTGCCGAATGACATGTTCTACAACACGGGCATAGCGACGTATATATGGGTGGTGAGCAAAAGCAAGCCCGAAAAACACCCCGGCATGGTGAAACTCATTGACGCAAGCAAGTGCTTTGAAAAACGCCGCAAGTCGCTCGGCAACAAGCGCAACGAGTTCACGAAAGCATGCATCGACCTGATTGTAAAAGCCTACCTTGCGCAGGAAGGCGGCACGTTCGAGCAGAACGGAAAGACCGTGGAGCGCAAAGACTTTGACAGGCTCGCGTTCAAATACAGCAAGGTAACGGTGGAACGCCCGCTGTGCGACGAAAGCGGCGCGCCCATACTCAAAAAAGGAAAGCCGCAGCCCGACGCGGCAAGGCGCGACACGGAAATCATACCGTGGGGAACGGACTTTGCGTCATACATGCAAAAGAACGTCTTGCCCTATGCGCCCGACGCATGGATAGACGAAAAGAAAACCAAAGTCGGCTACGAAATCCCGTTCACACGGCATTTCTACAAATACGTGCCGCCACGCAAAAGCGACGAAATCTTCGCGCACTTGGTGGAAATGAACAAAGAAGAAGAAAAACTGATGAAGGAGTTGTTTGGAGAATGAGCGAACAATTTGAATCTGTAAGAATACTGAAAATCCGTTGCAAAAACCACTATCTTTTCGGAGATATGGAATTTGACTTTACCAATAACGGGAAGCCTGTTGATACAATAATTATTGCAGGCGAGAATGGCGTAGGAAAGTCAACATTATTGGATATTATTTTTAATTTGACAGGTGGTCAAACGAATTTGTTTGTCGGCGAATATGAGGCGGAGATAATTTATAATGGTCAATTTACTACTTATGGTTTTCAAGCAAATAATCAACGTAGGACTTTTATTCAACATAGTCCTAATCCTGGTATAAGTATAAATAGATTAGTATCTATCTTTTCTGATGTTGAAATAAGCTATAATAAGCCTCGCGCGATTGGTTCTGTTACTTCAAAAAATTTAGATGCAGTTTCTAGTTCGCAAAAATCACAAGCAAATCTCGCACTGGAAATTGAACAACTGCTTATTGACGTGCAGGCTTTGGATTCCGAAGATATTGCTTATGAAGTGCGGGAAGCAAAGAAAAATGGATTAGGAATTGATGCTATCAATACTGAAAAACGCATTTCACGCTTTGCTAATGCTTTTAACGTAATGTTCGATAATCAATTTACTTGGGGCGGAATTGAGAACAAACACGGCAAGCAGATATTTTTCTACAATAACAAAATGCAAAAAATTATGCTTGGTAATTTAAGTTCGGGAGAAAAACAAATAGTTTATCGGGGAGCGTATTTATTAAAAGACAAAAATTTGCTTAAAGGTGCAACTGTACTAATTGACGAGCCGGAAATCAGTTTACACCCCGAATGGCAAAAGAAAATTATGGACTACTACAAACGAATTTTTACGGATGAGAATGGTATGCAAACGTCTCAGATTTTTGCCGTAACGCATTCGCCGTTCATTATACATAACGAAAACAGGTATAATGATAAAGTTATCATTATAAAAAAAGATAGTAACGGTAAAATCTATGTTGAGGATAATCCGAGTTACTATGATTGCAACAGCGTGAAAGTAGTAGAGGACGCTTTTAACATTCAAGATTTTTCAGACATTCATCTTCCAATTGTTTATTTGGAAGGAATTACTGATGAGCAGTATTTTAATGAGGCTTATAGAGTTTTTAATTTTACTTTTCCTGTGAAGTTTAAGGCTATCGGAGACAATAAAAATGGCAAGTCGCAAGGCGCGGGGGTTTCACATTTAGATAATGCGATAAAATACTTGATAAACAATAATGAAATGAACACTACTTTTATAGCATTGTATGATTGTGATGTGAATGGGGATAAAAATAGTGACCACAGTAAAGTACATTGCCGCAAGATGACTAAAAATGAAACGGCATCTGTGTTTGAGATTGGCGTAGAAAATCTTTTAGTTTTTCCAAAAGATTTTGACTACGATAAATATAAAATTATTAAGCCCTACAAAAAGAACGGATTGGAAAACACGATATGCGACTGGAATAAAACTGCATTGGCAAACGATATTCTTGCATTGTCCGAGCAAGAAAAACGTTCAATTTTCGCAAACATTAAAGCAGAAATTGATAAAATACAAATGCTCATTCAAGAGGATGCTAAAAAATGAAAGACAGCAGAATTGAATGGATAGGCGAAATACCTGAAGAGTGGGAAATAGATAAATGCAATAGAGTATTTCAAATAATCGGTAGTGGGACAACTCCGCGAGGGGAAGATATATTTGAAAATGGAACGGAGAATTGGCTACAATCGGGAGATGTTAAAGAGGGGCTGATTACTACATGTAAAAACAAATTGAAAAAACAAGTGTTGCAAAATTTCAATGCGTTAAAAAAATATAAATCGCCATTTATAATTATTGCAATGTATGGAGCTTCGGTGGGTAATATTGCCATATCACAAATTGATGCCTGTGTTAATCAAGCATGCTGTGTTTTAGGTTCGCCAAAGTCAAATTTCAAATTCTTATATTATGCCTTATTGTCTACCAAAGACTTTTTGATTAAGAAAGCACTTGGTGGTGGACAACCTAATATTAGTCAAGAAATAGTAAGGCAACTATGGTTGCCAAATCCGAGTGGTATTATACAACAAAAAATCGCAGATTTTCTTGACG
>JAAVAP010000023.1 GCA_014804005.1 Treponema sp.
CGCAAAAACACGAGCGTAAGCATCATATCCCGCTTTTCAAAAAAAGAGCCGGAATTGCGCGCGGCACGCAAAATATCCCGACAGTTAAATAAAATGTTGTCGATGTTCAATGCCTTTTCCGCCGTTTTCTTTGTCATAATTTTGCCCCTATATTTTCAGCAATGAAGAAAGTTTCGGTTTTCTTCATTGCTGAAACGCGATTTTGCAACGGAGTGAAAAATCGCAATACAACAAGCGAGTTTTCAAAGAAAACTCGGCATTAAAATTAGCAACGTCATTTTTGTTGCTGATTTTAATTGTTTTGTTTTGGTTGTCTATGCAAATGATATGCTGTTATTATAGCACAATTTTATGAATTTTTCTATATCATCAAACTAAACCAAGCCGAACGCCGCCAACCTTATCGCCGTGATTTCTTTTCCTAACATTCCCCCGCCACTTTCGGCGAATGTTCGCTCAAAACATCGTTGCCGTCAAAACGGTCAATCGCGGCTTGCAGTTTTTCTATTTCGTCAGAATCCGCGTCCGCAATTTCCACGTCGGTGATTTTCACCACGTAATACAAATCCGCTGTTCCCTGAGTGGCGTTTTTGTATCCGCATTGTTCGAGCCGCTCCCGCAATTCCGCTGTCTTGCAGATTTGTATCGTCTGCTCCTGTTCGGGGGCGGCAATTTTTCCTTTTACAAAAAAATGACAGTCGGGGTTGTAGCCGATGAATGTTCCGCAGCACGGAAGCAGGTTGTGGACGGGATAAATCACTTCGCCTTTCTTGCGGTAAAAGAAGAAGACGAAATCTTTTTTGTGCGAGCGGATTTGCTCGGCGTAAGACTTGCGCAAAAATCCTGCCATCGTAAAATGCAGGCGGGGAATAAAATCATGCTGCCAGTCGTAGTTTGAAAGCGTGATTTTTGGAATCGGCGTTGCGCTGATTTTTTCCAATGCGGCGGAAATCTTTTTTCCCTGCACATACTGCTCAAAAACAAAATCGGGATTCAGTTCCACAAGCGAAATCGGGCAGAGCGTCTCCAGCGCAAAACTTTGCATCAGGCGGAGTTCCACTTGCCCTGCGCATCGCACATGTTCGCCGTCATTCGGAAACGTTTGGGGAAGCAAGAACGCGTTCGCCACTTTTTCAAGTGACGAGAGCTGAAGAAAATGATGAAACGCCTTGTGACACGCGAACTGCTTTACGACATCCTCTTTTCCAAACAGGTTGTCGTACAGTAAGAATTATCTTGACTAGGGGATTTTCGTTTTTTATCTAGTCAAGAGCCAAATTGTTTTGTGAATTAGGCTTGTTATCAGCAAGCCAATATGAAAAATCAGATTCGGTCATATTTTTTTATTTTAGTATATTTAGGGCTGTCCTTACAATCATAGTTATAATGAATTATAATTTTGCTAAAAACTCTTTTGACGACAAAAACCATACAGGAACTTCTCCATAGTTCTTAATTTCTGTTAGTTGAATTTTTGTTCCATTTTCAAAATAATCTTCTTTCATAACTATAAAACAAGGATATAAATTCTCTTCCCCTTTTGTATTCTTTATTTCTTGTTCGGCTTTTTTTTCAACTCTTCCAATAAACGTAAAAGCATCCATGGCCTCAAAATCAATGCTCAATACATCGGTAGTCTTGTATTCAAGAATTTCTGAATCCGCAATATATATTTTATAAAAAACATGAACCTTTCCCTCGCTGTTTATGATACAAGCCTTCTTTGAAAAATCTTGATCTTCCAAATTTATAAGCACTTGTTTTAGATATTCAGCAAGTATTTTTATGTTGTCAAAGTACATGTAAGAAGAGTCTCCAGCACCTTTTATATATATTGCTTTTGATTTTCTAAAATAATTCTTTATGGATTCTTTTAAATATTTTGAAAGCCCGTTGTTTATTGAAATTTGAAAACTCTTGTTTTCTTTTGCTAATTCTGTAGAATTGGCAACATCTATAAATAATATATAACCATTTTCCTTTTCACGTATTTTTCTATCCAAAGATTTTTTCAATAAATTGAATGCCGCCATATCCAAAGGATTGATTGCCTGCGTATTTGCATTTTTTGTTTTCTCCGATTCTACCAATTCTTTTTTTATTTTATATGTCGTTATTGTGTCTGGAAGATATAAATTTGAATTGCATATATCGCACTTCTTTTTTGGAAAATCATATTCACGCTTGCAAACTGGACAAACTTGTTTGTAAGGAATTATTGCATTTATTTTCTGTAGCCAATTTATAATCGGATTGAGTAAAGATTTCTGTGTCAATCTATAGGATAAAGAGTCTTTTTCAAAAATATTACCTGTGCCAATATCACCAAGAAAATTATCGAGTATCATCGCGTTCTTTGAATTTATCGAGGGAATGGCTTTTGCTATGTCAAACAATTCTTCTAAATACATCCCATAGTTCCATTTTTGTTATTGAATCAGAATATGTGACAATAGAACTACATCTAGTATCAAATTTAATTCTGAAATATGAAATCAAGCCGGAAGCATTGGTAAAATAAAAAAACTCAAAGCAATCGTTTGACAAAGAAAAATTAGAATCGTAAGAGGCCTCTAGCCCCGCATTATACAAAACATTGGTTTTTAAATCAAAATCCGGATTCTTGTCCTTTATTTCATCAATTCTATATTTTCCGGCTTTTAAGTCTCTTTTTATTTGTTCGTAATCCGCCATATCTTTTTTAAAAGTTGCAATGTCATGAATTTTTGCGGTATTGCGAATAGAATATGAGAGGCAATTCGGCAAAACAACCAAATCATCTATACTGCTAGATGTCAAAACAGACTCGAGTTTATTCATATTTCCTATAATTGATTTAAGGAAATCAAAAAGTTCTTTTTTATATTCTTGCTTGTTTTCTAAGTCGCCATAAGAATCATATCCACAAATAACAATTCTTTTCACAAAATCAATTTGGACAAATTTTACAAAATGAATTTTCGTGATAGTGTAGCATCTTGTATACTCGTTCTTTTCTTCATTTTCATTTTCATCTTTTAACCTGAAAGTTTTTTTTATATTGAATTGCTTAAAGATATAGGAATTTCCTTCTTTTCTGAAATATGTCTTGCCGTCATCTCTGACAGGATCAAATGTCCTGCTTGATTCATCTGCATATTTTAATATATTAGATTCAATTTTTTCTTGGATAATATCCCTTGTTTCAAATTTAAATAAAAAATAATGCTTCCTTCCAGCCTCTTCCAATTGCCTATAAAATTCTTGGAATTGAGATTCGGCGTGCATATCATTCTGAAATAAAGCAAGCAAACTGTTTTGGTACGCCTCTTTATTATTTCCTTTTTTGCATCTTATACGATATTTTTCAGTAAATTTGTCAAAAGTCTCTATCGTCATCTTGTTAAATATTGGAGTATAGTCCAGCATGGTCAACTTTCTCCCAGCGACAATTGTAGTTAAAGGCTTCCTGCATCCTATTGTCCCATATATATGATTTTTTGTCAACTTTGCTTCTCTACAAATTTACCTCATTGTTACGTATCATACCGCGCATATTTCCGCGAATAAATTCCGCCTCACACACATGGTGGCGGGCAATAGGCGGTGGTTGAGACTGTCGAAAACACCGCAAAAAAACGCACGTCTTCGGACGTGCGTTTTTAACTTTGAGATTGAGTTTGACGAACTCTGACAATTTTTAGGGGGCTGACGTTTTCCTAAAAGTGTCTTGAATTGACGACTGATTAGAAGTCGTCAATCTCGGATGTGAGTCTCTTTCAGAAACTCAGTTATTTTTATGAAATCTTTGAAAAAGAGACTTCGTTTCGAATCTCTTGGTTCAAAGGGGCATCGGCGACAAATGTGACTTTAATGGTCGATCGGTCGATGTTAGAGGCAGTCAGGTCTTCGGACTTGTCAGCACCGTCACCTTTAAAGGAAACTTTAAAAGTTCCGACGCCATTGAGTTTGACTTTGTGGCCACGGACAAGATACCTATGGAAAATTTCGACGATTTCTGTGATGGCAGCACGAACGTCTGTTGGAGTCAACGACGTCGCATGTGAGATTTCTTTTACGAAATCATCCAACCCGATTGTCTTTTCATAGACAGGATACGGATAATACTTTCCAGGAACTTTTTCATCCTGGGGATTTGTACGAAACAACGAACGATAGTTCATTATTTACCTCCTCAATAGTTTAAGATTTAATATAGTTTATTTTTTTAATAAACGTCAGCCTTCTCTAAAAATGTCAAAGAACAAGATTTAAAATAAATTTGGTTTATTTTAAATGTGATGTTAGACACTATAGAAAAATTTCTTTGTATTTTTACAAAAAATTTGAAATTATTTTCACTTTTTCGCCCTGCTTGATGCAGCAAATACGCTTGCACTTTTGTGTAAAGCTGCGTATCATAGGGGGAACGAAAATGAAATACACCTATACGGCGGTTTTTACGGAAAAGGACGGCAAGGTCTACGCGAGAGTTCCCGACCTCAACGGCTGCATAACGACCGGCAAAGACTTGTCGGATGCCATAGAGCAAATGGCAGACGCGATGGCGGCGTGGCTGTGCGCGGCGGAAGACGAGGGCTTGCCGATTCCTGAGCCAACGCAACAGGCGAAAATCCATTGCGGGAATGACGAGGAACTTTCGCTCATCAATGCCGACACCCTGAAATACCGCGCGGCGAACGACACAAAGTCGGTCAGGAAAAATGTTTCCCTGCCTTTGTGGTTGTCGAACATCGCGGACAAACGGCATTTCAACTGTTCGCAGATTTTACAGGACGCGCTCATGGCGAGAATATAGGGCACATCGAGAGCCCGGCGACTTGAGCCTGTCGAAATCGCCCCGCAATAAAAAAATCCGCATTCCTGTCGAGAGCGTCGTCTGCAAGCCATAAAAAAAGCGCACACCCGAAGATGTGCGCCTTTTTTTCGGCTCGGCAACAGTTGATGATTTTCTAGGGGGCTGACGTTCTTTGGGGAATCTTTGAAATTGCCGCCAAGCTAGCGGCAATTATAACTATGAATAAAGCCAATCGCGAGTTTTCGAAGAAAACTCGCTAGCAAGCCAACGGCTTGCGACCGAGCCTTTTTGCTGACAAAACCTATGTCCCGGAATCTGTTCCGAAACATACCCGACACACGCTAATTTTCCTGCGTGCCTGAACCGTCGGCGGGCTTTTCTTCCGCCTTTTGACCGCCGCTTTTTTCCGCGACTTTCGAGAACGAAATCCCGCCGCGCATCTCTTGTTTCATCGCGGGGTCGGCTACGAACGTGACGCGCACCGTGGACATGTCGATGTTGGACGCGGTGAGCGCGTCCGCCGTGAGTTCGCCGTCCCCTTTGAAAGAGACCTTGAACGTGCCGATGCCGTCAAGTTTTACCTTGTGGCCTCGCACTAAATACCGATGAAAAATCTCGGTGATTTCAAGCACAACTGCCCAAACATCCGTGGCAGTGAGCGACGTTGAGTGCGAGATTTCTTTTACGAAATCCTCAATCCCGATTGTACCTTCATACACCGGGTATGGATAATACTTCCCAGGATCTTTTGCGTCCTTAGGATTTTTGCAGAATAAACTTTTAAATTTCATTTAAAACTCCTTTTTAAAATATTTGTTTATTCCCGAACATCAGCCATCCCTATAAAATTTCAAAGAACAATTGTTTGGAATAAATTATTTAAAATAAATTTTTGTTAAATAATTTATTGTTAATTTTTTTAAGGTAATTTTTGTGGTAACAATATAGTTTAAAGGCGCTTCGGATTTTTAAAAAATTTTGAAAAAAAGATGAAAAATTTTCGCTTTTTTTGCCCTGCGCGGGCATTTCGGCAGACGCAATGCCCGGTTTCTGAAGTCGCAATGCCTTTCATACCGCAGTCGTTTGACATATTTTGGCATATATGTATAATATAAATATGACATACGAATGGGACAATGCCAAGAACGAGCGCAACAAGGCGAACCACGACGGAATAAGTTTTGAGTTTGCCGTGCGCGTATTCCTTGACGAAAAGCGCATTGAAAAATATGACTGGAAGCATTCCACGGACACAGAAGACCGCTGGAATGTAATCGGCAGGGTTGAGGGCGTTCTTTTCGTTGTCTATACGGAACGGAACGAGAACATCCGCATCATTTCAGCACGAAAAGCCACCAAGGAGGAAACCGATGAATACTACAACGACTATGACCTTAGATGAACTAAAAAAACTTCCGCCGCTCACGGAGGAAGAAAAGCGCATAATCAACAACGCAAAGCCGACCCCCACGGACGACTGCCCCGCAATGACCGCCGGGGAACTGAAAGAATTCCGTCCGTGGCATGCAAGGCAAAAGAAGCCCGTTACCATCAACCTTGACAGCGGAGCGGTCGAGTATTTCAAAGCCCTTGCGGAAGAGACCGGCGTCTCATATCAGAATCTTATAAACATGTACCTCGTGCAATGCGCGCGGGAAAAAAAGCGTCCTGCGTTCGCGTAAGAAAACACGGTTTCCTTGCTGCGCGGGCGGAACGACGGGATGTTCTGCTCGAATCCTTAAGGGGTTCGGTCTAAAACCCTTAAGGATTTGTTTAAAAACACTAAGGGTTTTGTTTAAAAACACTAAAGGTTTTGAGCCGAAACACTAAAGGATTTTAAAGGAATGCGGCGGAACTTCGCCACAATAAAAAAAACCTGCGAAACGGAACAACGTTCTGATTCGCAGGCAAAAATATGCCACCTTTGGAAAACATGCTTTTGTAGGCCGCAGTGAGAAGTTTTTCTGCAGGCGGCGCATTTTTAACGGATGCGCGCCACAAGGAGTGCGTGGCGCGTAAAAACACAACGTTGCTAGGTTTTGGAAAACCGCACAACGATGTGTTTTCGGGGTTACTATTTCAAGTCAAATATGAGCGTCCGGCTCATACTTGTGGCATTTTCTGTGTCGGCCGTAACCATAACATACATTTTTCCTGCTGGATAAGTGGCAGTATCTATTTGGTACACTCCGGGTGAAGAGGGACTTACCGATTTGTGCGTACTGTTAGATTGCCCCCAAACTTCGAGCTTGGCATTTGTATATTTTGTTCCTACGCCATCAAGACTTACTTGAATCTTATTAGAAACTCCGTTATCCATTTTCGCTAAATTATAGATTCCGGCGGCATTTGCAGAAAGAGGAGTTGAAATAATAGCCGAACCGTATTCTACAGTTATGTCATCCATATCAATATCTTGAAGTTTCCCTTCTTGAGAGATAGCACCTGAAACCTTGTTTCCGAATGACGCTATGACGCTTACATTCTTGTACGTGTACTTTTCTACCGCATCTCCGCGAGTTGAGGTCTCAGTTTCAGTACCACTGACATCCTTGATAGCACTTCCGTCCTCAAGCAGCCATGCAACAAAAGATGCACCGCCCTTTTTCAACGCAATCTGACCTGATGCTGGCTCGTCTACGTCATCAATCTTCAAAAGGTCGGCATTTGTAGTCCAACACTTATATTCTGCATATTTGGTTGTATAACTTTTTCCCGTTTCGCCTACTTTAAGCGTTCCACTGTCCGTGTTGTAGGTTATGAGCAAGCGGTTGATTCTTTGGTTGCTAGGAGCATCGTATGCAGTACAGTTAGTTTCAGTACCACCCGCCTCGCGGTCTACCCAGTCCGACACTCCGATATAGTTGCGGGCGCGCAACTGGATTTCGTACACTTTTCCTGTCTCAAGTTTGAGCACACAGGACTCATCGCCGTACATCATTGACGAGCTGGCCGTGCCGCCGAACACGGGTGAACTTGGGAAGTCCAATACTGTTTTTGTAGCACCTTTATCCATAGAAGCCATTCCGTAAACCTGTCCACCTGCTAACAATGTAGGGGCAGCGGTAGTAAAATCAGTGCCGTCGTTTGCGGATTCCACAACGTTCAGTTCATAGTTTGTCGCATAGTCTGCCTGAGTCCATGTGACCTTGACATTGTACGTCCTGCCGTCAGAAGATTCTGAACCATTCATGAGGTATGCCTTAAGGTCTTCCGGCTCGGTAGGCATCTTTCCGATGACATCGATTACAAGATTTTCCTTCTTCAATGCATTGCCCGGATTGATGACGATAGTATCTGTGAACGAACCGATAATTTCATTGACATCATTATAGAAAATCATGGTGTATAGGTATGTTCCCGGCGGAACATCCTTGTTGTTTGCATTGAATGAAAATGTATTACTAGAACTGGCTTTAAAGTTTTCTACTTTCGTTTCTGTGCCATTCACATCTTGATTGTTATCCTTGCGGTAGATTCCCATTGTATAGGACGTAGCGGCATCGTCTGTATCAACGATAGTACCTTCAATGGACACTGTGCCTGGGGTGGTCAGTCCCGCAATTCCCATGACGAATGTTGCCGTGCCGCTTCCATTGCGCAGGTCAACAGAGCAGTATCCCACCAAAACAGGCTTGGTTTTCGCCGCGTCTGAGTATGCCGTCAGAACAAGATTCCAGCTCATAGCATCCATGGCGACTGTTTCATTAAAATCATACACGGTTTTGCCATCTACTGTAACTCCGGTATTAAGCGTAACTACCTCAGGACCGTATGTCATGCCTGTTTCGCTTTTTCCGGTAAGGACAAGGACAAGTTCGTCGCTTTGCTTCCCATCCCCAGCACCAATTCCGCCAATATCAAACGGATCATCGGACAAGATAGAACGTGATGCGGCCCTTTGTTGTTTTTCACAGTATGCCGCAAATTCTTTGGCATATTCCTCTGGGATTCCCGTTGCGGACAGCTGGAGCGTCACCATGCCTCTACCGCTGTCAACGCTTCCTGCCATTGAATTTGAGCAGCCGGCAAAAAGCGCGGCGGCAATCGTGATAAGTGCTACGGCATAAATGCCGCGCAGTCTTTTCAAGTTCATAAGAACCTCCTATAAAAAATAATGTAACTTTTGCAGACAAAAATTTTTGTTTTTCTGCCTGCACCTATATCATTTCCGCGCTTATGGCGCGGTAACTTCCGTTGTTATGGCGTCGTCCCATTCGGACGAAACGCCGTATGTGTTCCGCGCGCGCAAACGCACGGTGTATGTTCCCGGCGCAAGGAGCAAGACACAGCTTTTTGAGCCGTACAGCAAATCGCCGTCGCCGTATATGTCCGAGCCTGTCCCAAACAGTTCTGCGCCGTCCGCGCCGTCTGCCGAATACACGGTCGTTTGCGCTTCGGTTTCAAGCCGCAATTCGTACTGTTCGGCGTATTGCCCGCATTCCCACGAAAGCGTTACGCGGTATCTTGAGCCGTCAGGCATCGCCTCTCCGACTACTGCCGAAAGTTCTGCGGGAGCGGTAGGAAGGCGCGCGGCAATGTCAAGCGAGCCAAAATCCCGCTCACTGGTAAGTCCCGGCTCAACGATGAGCGTGTCGCAATACGAGCCGCACGGCGTACCATCCTCGTTTTGGCAAGAAATGCAGAGCAGGTAGTTTCCCGCGGGCACGGTCACCGCGTAATCCAGCGTGATTGTGCCGTCGTCGCCCGCGCTGAATTCCTGCTCCGTGCCGAAAATCGCCTCTCCCGGCGATGACTTTTTGTACACGCCTACAGTAACTTTCTTTACAACTCCGTTGTGCGGAATGCTTGCTTTTATGGCGGCAGTTCCGTTTCCATACAGTCCGTCGGACGAAAGGACAAAATGCACAGAAGCAGAGCCAGTCCGCATATCGGCAACGCTGAATCCACGCAGGACGGGAATTTTGCCGCCGTCCGTTGTCTTGTACGCGGTAAGCGTGAGATTCCAAAGCATCGGCTCAAGCGGAATAATTATTGTCGCGCCGGCATCCTCAATTGCCATGTCCATATTGTCAATGCGCTTTCCCGTGTTGCTCACTCCCGAAAGCGTGAAAGAATATTTTACATTGTCCGTCAAATCGTGCTGTCCTGTCGGCATAATAGAGCGCGATGCACGATTTCCGCCATTAACGCCTTCAACGGTCATAAAGAGCCGGCCTTCCTCTTGCGCTTCAAATGCATAATCCGAGCATCCTGCGAAGACAACGGCGAGCATGAGGAAACATACATATATGAATGTGCGAACAATCCTATTCATTCAGTTCACCATTCCTGCGACTCAATACGGACAGCAAGCAACGCATTGTCATAAAAGCCCTCTTCCCCCACATTCACCGCAAGGTGGATGCGGTAATAGCAGGTTTTCTTGGTCTCCTTGGCATCGCGGTAAAAAATGCAGTCGTCCGACATGTTTATGTATACGGCGATATTCCGCGAAGTCCATTCGTATTTACCGCCATTGCTTTTGTCCGAAATAGGTTCTTCATCGGTATCTAGCGCGCCCGTAATTTTCCAGTCGTATTTGTCGCATTCTACGGGGCAGGAAAGCGCGAGCGTTGTGCTTAACACTTTGCCTTCTTCTCTGTCTTTGTCCGAAAGCGAGATTTCGTACACGTCGCGGAGCAAAAGACCCTGCGTTTCTTTCGTGAGCACAAATTCCCCTGAATCGCTCGGAATCGGCACGAAGCAACTGTCGTAGCTTTCAAACAGCTCTTCTTTCGTGCCGCACGAGCAGAACAGGACGGCGCAAAGCGCGAGGGTGAGCGCGGCTTTTTGTCTTATGCTCATTTTTTGCCCCCTTTGCTTTTGCTTCCGCCTTTGCCTTTCAGCTTGAAATTCGCCGTGAGAGAGATTTCGGGAATCAGCCCCCACATGCTGTCGTATTCCGCGCCCAAAATGACCGCGACCTTGCTTATGATGACTCCCGTCCGAATCCTGCCGCCGAGCGAGAACGCCTGCTTTGACGACGTTACGCCCGGATTCATCAGCCAGCTGACTTTCGCCTCGAATGCCACTTCGGAAAAAAGGCTCACGAACGTGCTGACCGGCACTTCAACGCCAATCGGCACGAGCACTTCGCCAAAGAACAGATACGGCGGCGCGATGCGTCCGCTGCCGTCAAGCGTCTTGTACGTTGTGGGATAGTTGTCCGCCGGGAACGCCATCGCAAACCGCGCGCCAAGCCCCTCGTAGACAGGCGCGGTGAACATCGTCGTGTACCACCCGAATTCCGCCGCCGTCCCGAACTGGTAATAATTGCTCTTCTTGTCGAGCATGATCGCGGACGCTCCGATGTTGAACGCATGGAATCGCTCCCGCAACGCCGACTGAAAATTGAACGGAGCGGACTGCGCTTGCGAGCGCGGAGCGGCGGAAGAGCCGCCGTTGTTTCCTTCGCCCTCGCCTTCGCCGCCCGAATGCTCCTGCCCCGAAACCACAACCGCCGCGCCCCCGTCAAATACGGGCGTTTCGGGCACGGGCTCGTCGGGATTTCGAATCACGTCCTCGACGAGCAGCTTGTATACCGAGCCGTCCTGATGTCCCGTAAGCACCTGCTTATAGTCCGAGCTGAACGCAAAGCTGATGAGCTGGGAATCATTGTACGGCGGAATGTAGCCCAAAAAGCCGCCGTCTTCCAACGAATAGAATTCTAGAAGTCCGTCGTCGGTGAGGACTATGAGCGTACTGTCGTCCGGCGTAACAGTGAACTGGCTCACGGTGCTTCGCGCGCGGACTTCGCGCAAAACATTCCCGTTGAACGCCATGAGCGAAACGACGTTTTCTTCTATGCAGCCGTAAACACCTTTCGAGTCCGCCGAAAAGACGACGGGTGTGCGCATTCCGCTGAACGTGTCGATTTCTGAAATGAGCGCGCCGTCCACCGCGTCCCAAACGCGAATCGAGCCGTCGGAAGACGCGGCGGCGACATGATAGGCATCCGGGCTGTACGCGAGGCCGTGGACGTTAAGCGTTCCGTCCTCAAGCTTATGCATCGCGATCAAGTTTCTGTCGCCCCTGCGCCTCAAATAAAGCATGCCCGTGCCGTCCGAAAAAGCCACGGCCAAATCGTTGCTGGTTCGGCTGAACGCCGCACAGACCACTTCCTTTCCCTCGTCGAACGAAAGCATGTAGTCGGAATCCGCGCTCACATCTTCTGCTCCCCTTTCCCGGGGAAGGCTCCAAATCGCC
The DNA here is from genome assembly GCA_014804005.1 of Treponema sp. Classification (GTDB taxonomy): domain Bacteria; phylum Spirochaetota; class Spirochaetia; order Treponematales; family Treponemataceae; genus Treponema_D. The sequence continues at coordinate 12,008 of JAAVAP010000023.1, forward strand.
ACGTTTTCGGAAGAAACGCCGAGAATCACGTCGCTGTATACGCCTGTTCCTTTATATCCTTCCTGGCGCGAAAAGCAGAGGTTCATTCCCTGCGGAAACGAAAAGTCGTGCAAGACATTGAGCGATTCCGCGTCGCGGACGATGACAGAATCCGCTTCGCCGAGCGCGAACAGGCTGTCGTCCCTGTTCCAACAAATCGTCTTGACAGGCTCGGCAATCTTTACGATCATGTCCGCAGTCACCGGGATTTCCTGCGAAAAAAGAGGAGAGACACAAAGCATCAGCGCAAAGAAAATCAGGACGCGGCTAGAACGGGGCATTGCTACCCCCCCCCATCGCCGCGCACAATGCGCCGCACAAAAAAGAGAATTTCGTCCTGAAAAAACGTTTTTGTAATTATGCTTCATTTCGCAATTCGTTTAAATTTGTCGCAAAAAAAAGCGGCAATTTTCCCAAAGTAGGCGGAATTATAACACTTAAATTATTTTTTGTCGTGAGTAATTTACGCACGGTTTTGCATTTTTTTGGGGAATTTTGCAAAAAAATGGCGGTTTTTTTACGAATTTTTGTATAGGGGCGAATAAAATGACCCGCATTTCGCACTCCGAAGGTTGTTTCGCACATTTCGCCCCGTGCAAAAGTTTGCCAAATTACCTAACGAAAAACTGCCAAATCACCTAATGAAAATATGCCAAATTGCCTAACAAATTTCCGCCAAATCACCTAACAAAAACTTGCCAAATTGCCTAAAAGATGTTATACTAAAGGCATGTGTGATTATCAGCCGCGGCTTTCGGACAGACTGATTGCGCGGAAACTGAAAGGAAAGGGCGCGGTTCTCATTGAAGGTCCGAAATGGTGCGGCAAAACGACGACGGCGGAGCAGCATGCAAACAGCATTCTTTACATGACAAAGCCCGAAGACATCAGGGAAAACCTTTCGCTGGCAGACATGAATCCGCGCAAGCTGCTTGAAGGCGACACGCCGAGGCTCATAGACGAATGGCAGATTGCGCCCAAACTGTGGGATGCGGTTCGCTTTGAGACAGACCACCGAAAAGGCTACGGGCATTTTATTTTGACCGGCTCGGCAGTTCCGCCGAAAACGGACGAGATATTCCACACGGGTACGGGCAGAGTCGCATGGATAAAGATGCGTCCGATGTCGTTGTACGAATCGGGGGAATCTACGGGCGAAGTGAGCCTGAAAAATCTTTTTGCGCGCCCCGAAGAAATCTTTGCGGAAAACGCGCTTTCTTTGGATGACATCGCGTTCCTCATTTGCAGGGGCGGCTGGCCGGGCACGCTCGGCATGGAAAAAGACATCGCGCTTGACCAGGCGAGCGACTATTATCAGGCTGTCGTCAATGCGGACATTACGCGGGCGGACGGCATTTCGCGCGACACGGAGCGGACAAAGCGGCTCATGCGATCCTACGCGCGGCATCAGGGAACGCAGGCCGCAAACAGCGTCATACGGAACGACATGCTTGCGAACGACAGCGCAACGCTCACGGAAGACACGATTTATTCGTACACGAACGCGCTGCGAAAAATCTTCGTGATAGAAGACATGCCGGCATGGAATCCGAACTTGCGCTCAAAAACGGCAGTCAGAACGTCCGACACGCGCTATTTCATCGACCCTTCGATTGCGGCGGCAAGCCTCGGCCTCGGTCCTGCGGACTTGAGCGACGACCTGAACACGATGGGGCTTTTTTTTGAGACGCTGTGCGCGCGGGATTTGCGGGTGTACGCGGAAGCGATAGACGGCGAAGTCTGCCATTACCGGGACAAGTCGGGGCTTGAATGCGATGCCGTCGTCCGCCTGAAAAACGGCGCGTTCGGTTTGGTAGAAGTGAAACTCGGCGGCGACCACTTAATAGAAGAAGGCGCGGCAAACTTGCGGAAGCTCGCCGCGAAAATCGACACGACGAAAATGAAAGAGCCGTCATTCCTCATGGTGCTCACCGCCGTCGGAAAATACGCCTACCAACGAAAAGACGGCGTGTTCGTCGTGCCTGTTGGCACGTTGCGGGATTAGCGGCAAGGCGCGAGTTTGCAGCGAAGCGAAAAATCGCAGTCAATAAGCGAGTTTCTGAAAGAAACTCGGCATTAAAATAGGCAACGCTAAACTAGTTGCCTATTTTAATTGTTAGTCTATCCTGTCGTATGTTATTTCCTCGTTATTAGGGTTGCTGAGATCAGGATTGGGTGTCGTCAATTTGTCGTTGTCAATCGTTCCGGAAAGCGTAGGAAATCCCGCGATAGTCACAGACGGTTGTCCGTTCTTTGTTGTGTCGCCCGTGTATGTTCCCGCAAAGCCGTTGGTAATCTGGTCGTTGACTTTTTTGTTCATAACGATCATGAACGTGCCGTCGCTATAGAAATACATGGTTTCAATGAAGGGGATGCCAGTTTCGCTTTTGGTCGTCGCGCGCCACGCCGTGGCGAGCGTCCTGTCGTCGGCGATGTTTGTGTATGTGTCTCCGTCATACGTCATCGTGCTGCCGGAAATTGCGGCGGACTTGTAGTCGGCGTATTCATTGTTATCGTCCAGCAAGGCGAGCTGTACGGTGCCGTCTTTGCCTGCATTCCCAGTGTACACAAGCGGATGGCAGGTGATATTGTCGCCTGTCTTGATGACCTGCATCGCCCGGTCGTCATTGTAGAAATAGACGGTTTTGTCTGTTTTCTGCCATGCCGTGACGAGCGTCTGAATCCTTTCAAGTTTGAGATTCTCGCCGCCAATATTCATAGAAATATTGCTCGCGTCTTCTCGCTCGGCGATTTTCGCAGTGCCGCTGCCCGTCCTTTTCCCGGAAGTGAAAGACAGGGTTATATCGGCTTCGTCTTTTGTGACATTCCCGATGTACGTTCCCGATGATGTCGCGGCATTCGAAGTAACTGCGCGCGCCAAAACGGATTTTGTGGCGGCATTTTCCTCTTTGAATTCGACCGTTCCGTTTGTGTAGAACGTCAGTTCCGAGTTTACCGTCGTCATCCGCGCAACGATTTCACCGCCTACAACCGGATTCTCGCCGCCGTCGCTTCCGTTACTGCAAGAGGCAAATATAATACCCCCCCCTACGAGAGCAAGCACAAGTGCCGCTTTCATTCCGAACATTTTTTTCATGTTTTCCTCCGCGCTTTACTTCCGCCGAAGATTGTTTTGTACATTCCGATTGCGTCCGCGCCGCGACTGTGCAAAAATCCGCCGCCAGCGTTTATTTGCTCGCATTGCGGCGCGTCCTTTGTGGAATGATTTTTAAGGCTAAAATTATAGCAGGTTTTAATTTTCTTGTCGTGAGTAATTTACGCACGGTTTTGCATTTTTTTCGAGGATTTTGCCAAAGTGCTTTTCCGCTTGTAAGCGGAGGAACTTTATTGGAGGGAGACAACCCCTCTACTCGGAAGCGGGGGTTTTCTCCCTCCAAACCACCCTCTTTCCCCAGCACCGCTTAGGGCTGCCGCCCTAAGAACCTGCTTTGCCTTTGCCGAAGATTTTTCATACGTTCTGACCGCACCACGTACAAAAGTTTGCCAAATCACCTAACGAAAACTTGCCAAACTACCGAACAAAATTCTGCCAAATTGCCTAACGAATCCGACTCGTATTCCTGCCCTCGCGCCCCCTCCCACATTCCCCGAAAATGTGCTATACTGTCTCCGCATGAAAAAAACGTTTGCCGCAGCTGCAATCTTCTTTCTCATTCCGTTGTGCGTGTTCTGCGCCGCGCCGTCGTTGTATGACGCGTGGGACGAATTCGCGGAGGCGGCGCGGCGGGCGGAAAATGGCGAGGACTTTGACGGCGATGAATATGCGGTGGCTCTCGGCGAATTGGTCGCAGACTTGGACGTGCTCATACAAAGCGAGCGGTTCAAATACATAGACAGCCAGCGGGACAATCCGCAGAGAATGGCGACCAGTCATTCATGGCAGGATTCTGCCGCAGAAAAACATTTGAACACGATGGGCAAACTCTACGGCGCGGTGAAAAATCTGCGCGACACGGCGGAAACATACCGGCGGCAGTTTTCCGGCGGAGGCGTTTCGCAGGCGGAGCGAAAAATCCGCGCGGAGCAGTCGTTTGCCGCGCTCCAGTCTTTGATCGTCATGGTGGCGCGCTACGAAACCGAAGCCACCAACGCGACAAGCACCATGTTCTCGCTGCTCGTCATCATCTTTTCGGCAGTGGCGGCGTTAATCGGCGCGGCGATCATCGCGTACGGACTTCGGCAGAAAACCGTGGCGGAACTCGAGCAGAAAATGAAGGACGGACAGACGATTGTCAGCATTCAGGAAAACGAGCGCAACAGGATGTACCGCGAACTGCACGACACGGTGGCGCAGGACATCCGCGCGACCGCGCTTTTTTCCAAGCAGCTCGGCAACCAAACCGGAGTGCCGAAGGAAGTCTCGGAACTGACGAAGAAAATATCGATGTTGTGCCAGCAAAGTTTGAACAGCATGTATGCGACCATTGCGGATCTCGCGCCCCCGGAACTTGACGGCAATTTTTCGGACGCGCTGGACATGCTCTGCACGAACCACCGCAGGCTCACCGGCATTCCGTGCAAGCGGCATATCGACAATGGCGCGGCGGAACGGCTTTCCGCGCTGAACGCCGACAAAAAACTGCATGTCTATCGCATCGTGCAGGAAGCGTTGCAGAACGCCGCCAAACACGCGCACCCTTCGGAATGCTCGCTCATCGTCAACGCGACAGACGAAAAAGTCTCGCTGTTCGTGACGGACGACGGGACGGGCTTCTCGCCGGGTACTGCGAAAGCGCGGCGGACATTCGGCATTTCCGGCATGAAAAGTCGCGCGGAACTTGTCGGCGCGGTGCTGTCCATCAATTCGAGCGAAGAGGGCGGCACAGAAGTCAAGCTGGAAATTCCGATCCGTGAAACCCGGAATGGGGGGGGGTAAACGATAGTGATGAAAAATAATGCTCTCAAACTACGCGGTTTTCTCATACAATGCGCGGCAGGGATTGTGGCGGGATTCCTGAACATCGCGCTTTCCCTTGCGGCAATCAAATTGCACGTGCCGCTTTTCATGGACACGCTGTTCACGGTGACGGCATCGTGCTTCGGGTGGACATGCGGAATCGTCGCCGCGGTCTCGCTCCACACCCTTTCATTCGTGGTGCACGGATTCATGTTGCAGAACCTCACGTTCTTTTTTTGCAGCCTGACTATGGTGGTATGTGTGCGCCTCATGCTGTTCCGAAAAAACGCGCTGAACACGATGGAGCATGGCGGCTCAAAACCGCTGCGCCTGCTGATCCTTGCAATCGTCCTCGCGCTCGTCATCAGTCTTGAGGGCGGGCTGTTCTACTACGCACTCATCAGTCTCACGAAATACAACATCGGAAATCAGGCGGTCAACATGCTGATATACACGTTCGTGACGCAGAATGTTCCCATGCTCATTTCGGCGACGCTCGCCCGCTTTCCCGTGAACCTCGTGGACAAAGCCGCTGCCGTGTTCGGCGGCTACGGAATTTTCGCGCTTTTGCAGAAGGCGGCGGCTCGACGAAAAAACAGTGGCGGAAGCAAGAATGAAAATTCCTTTGCGTCTGACATTGGAATGGGGGGGGGTATAGAAAATGCGGACGGATATGACGAAATTTGATTCTTTGAAAACGCGAAACATTTTCGCGCAATGCGCGGCGGGAATTGTCGCGGGCTTTTTGAACCTGCTGCTTTCTTCAATAGCAATCAGATTGCACGTACCGCTTTTTATGGACACGCTTTTCACCGTGACGGCATCGTGTTTCGGGTGGACGTGCGGAATCATCGCCGCAGTCGCAAGCCATATCATCGGGTTTTTGTCGGACGGATATTCCTTCCCGAAAGATGTTCCGAACCTGCTCTACTTTTTTTGCAGCCTCACCATAGTGGCGGGAGTGCGAATTGTGCTTTTCCGAAAGCCGCTGAATGCCGGCAGAGCGAATCCGTTTGACATGCTTTTTTTGAGCATCGTCTTCGCGTTCGTCATCAGCTTGGAAGGCGGACTGTTCTATGTTATGCTCGTCCAAAGCAACCGCGTGAGCGCAAATATTATAGGAAACCGCGCGGTGAGCAGCCTGATATACACGTTCGTGACGAAAAACATTCCGATGCTCATAGCCTCGCCGCTCGCAAGCATCCCCGTGAATCTCGTGGACAAAACGCTCGCCGTGTTTGGCGGGTATGGGATTTTCGCGCTTTTGAAAAAAACGCTGTTCCAACAAAAAAGCCGGAGCGAAAATCTAGCCGAAAATTCCGCAGCGCACGATATGATGGATGAACAGGGGGGGGGTAAAACAGAAAGTGCAGGCGAATTCGATGAAATTTGATTCTTTGAAAATGCGGAACATTCCCGCGCAATGCACAATCGGGCTTGCCGCAGGCGTTCTGAACCTGCTTTTTTGTTCGGCGGCAATCGCGCTGAAACTGCCGCTTTTTATGGACACGCTTTTCACCGTGACGGCATCATGCTTCGGCTGGGCGTGTGGAATCGTCGCCGCAGTTTCTTTCCATATCATTAAGTTTGCGGTGCACGGACAGGCTTCGCCGCGATACCTACAGAACATGGTTTTCTTTCTTTGCAGCCTGACCGTAGTGATTTGCGTGCGCCTCATGCTGTTCCGAAAAAGCGCGGCCGGCACGGCGGAACGCGGCGGGTCAAAACCGCTGCGCCTGCTGATTTTGGGAATCGTCCTCGCGCTCGCCATTAGCTTTGAAGGCGGACTGTTTTATGCCGCAATCATCAGCCGAACAAAACACATCCTTGAAAATCACGCCGTCAACATGCTGCTCTATCCTTTGATGACGCAGAACGTTCCCATGCCAGCCTCGTCAACGCTCATCAGCATTCCCGTGAACCTCGTGGACAAAACCATCGCCGTGTTCGGCGGGTACGGGGTGTATGCGCTGTTGCGGAAGGCGGGGTGGAGAAAAGGATAAGGGGAAGCGAGGAAATGCGCCCGCCACATACGCCGCGCGACTTGTCAAAACTCCAATGAAACCTTCATTTTTCTATGAAGCGGAATTGCCATGCACACGGTTACGACGGCGGAAAGCGCGTCAGCAACTGGCTGGGCGTACAGAATTCCGTTCAGTCCCCACACCGTCGGCAGGAAAAGCATAACAGGAACAAAGCAGATTCCCTGCCTGCACGAGCCAAGCACGAAGCCCGCGCCGCCTTTTCCCATGGCGAGTAACAGGGCGGAATACACCGTGTAAAATCCGAAAAGCGTCATCGAAATGCCGTTCGCCCGCAGAGCCGCCGCTCCAATGCGGATCACTTCGACATTGCCCGCCGCGAACTGCGAGACAATCGTTGTCGGAAAAATCGCCAACGTCAGGCCGAACGCCGCGCAGAATGCCGTCGTCCACAGCACGGCGACTTTGATTGATTCGCGCAGGCGGACAAAATTTTTCGCGCCGTAACTGTAGCCCGCGACGGGCTGAAAGCCTTTGACGAATCCGAACACGGACAGACTGCCCAAGGAAATCAGTCGGGTGACGATGCCCATTCCTGCGATTGCCGCGTCGCCGTATCTGCCCGCGGCATTGTTCGTGAGCGAAATCGAAACGCCCGTCAAAATCTGGAACGCAAGCGTGGGCGCGCCGATTTTGAAAATCCCGGACAAAGTTTCTGCGGTGAACGCGCACTCCGAAAAACGAAAGCGGAACAAACTTTTCTTCCGCAAAATATACGCCAGGTACACGCACGTCGAGACCGCCTGCGAAAGAGCCGTTGCGAACGCCGCGCCCGACACGCCCCAGCCGAACGCATAAATGAACAGCGGATCCAAGGCGATGTTGAGCGCAGCCCCAGTCAGCAGCGCGCACATCGTCGTTTTTGCCGCGCCTTCGCTTGCCGCAATGCTGTTCATCGTGACGTTGAACACGGTGAAAATGCACGAGGCAACGTATATCCGCGCATACGAGGCGGCAAACGGCATGACGCTTTCGGTCGCCCCAAGAAGTTTTAGGACAGACTGAAGTAACGCCATGAAAACGGCGATGACTGCCGCCCCGACAATCAGGCTGCCGTACACTGCGGTGCTTGCACTTCGTTCGGCACGCGCCGTGTCTCCGCGTCCGAGCAGCCGGGAAATGACGGAAGCCGCGCCGCTGCCAAAAAGCAGCCCGATGCCGACAACAATCTGCCCGAGCGGATATGACACGGAAAGCGCAGCCGTCTGCCGCTCCCCCAGCCCGCCGACAAAATACACGTCGGCAAGATTGTAGAACGCGTTTACCAGCATGCCGATCATCGTCGGAACGCCCATCGCCAAGAGCGCCTTCGGCACGGGCGCACTTCCGAGCAACTGCATTTTTTCGTTTTGACTGTTCATACGGAACTCCTTTTACAATGATATTGTATATTACTATAAAATATAGTAATTGAAGATAGAATTGAAATATAGTATAATTTATATTATTAGTCAAGACAAAGGAGAGAAAAATGTCGGCAATTGACCTTGTTATTTTGGGAATGCTGAAAAAGAAGCCGATGGGCGCGTATGAGCTGCAAAAGCTGGTGGAATACCGCAGCATTTCAAAATGGGTGAAAATCAGCACGCCATCAATCTACAAAAAAGTGCTTCAACTGGAAGAAAATGGCTTTGTCACCAGCCGCTTCGAGCGCGACGGCAACATGCCCGAAAAGGCGGTGTATTCGCTGACGGACGAAGGGAAAAAAGAATTCGAGCAGCTCATGCTCGACCTTTCGCGACGCCCGGTGCGCCTCTTCCTTGACTGCAACGCCGTCGCCGTCAACTTGGATTCCATGCCGAAAAAAAAGCGGCAGGAATGCATTCAGAACATTTGCCAAAGCGTGCAAGATCTGAAAGCGGAACTCGCAGAACACCTTGCGCAAAAACAGGACGCGCCAGATGTCCCGGCGGCGGGCATGGCAGTCCTGCGGCAGCAGATTCTTTTGGCGGACGCGCTCGAACAATGGGCGGAGTCGTTGCAAGCACAGGAATAAATTTCCGGCGGCGCGTTTTAATTATTGTTATGGAGGAAAAATGAATTTAATCTTGCATTCAAATAAAATCGACGACTACTTAAAGCACGACGATGTGATCGATTTTGAAAATGAAGCCGTTTCAAAACTTGCCGATGCATTATTCCAAAAGGCAGACAGAGGCGAAGACGCGGTTACGTGCGCCGCGTCGGAAGTGCTGAGGGCCGGACACGGAATTTGTTTTGCGAAATCTCACTTGCTTGCTGCCCTGCTGCGCGCAAAATCCGTCCCGGCGGGCTTTTGTTATCAAAAGCTGATTTTGGACGACGAAACCGCTCCCGTCCTGATTTACCACGGACTGAACGGCCTGTATATCAAAGCACGCAAAAAATGGATACGGCTCGACGCGCGGGGAAACAAAGCCGGCGTGAACGCGCAATTCTCGCTGGAAACGGAACGGCTTGCGTTTGCGGTGCGCCCGGAACTGGGAGAAGAAGATGGCTTTGTTATATACCCCGCCCCCGATGTGAAGGTGGTGGAAAAATTACGAAACGCCAAAACGCGGACGGAACTTTGGGCGAATCTGCCGGAAGAATTGGGGTATTGGAGCAATTGAAATCAGCCTTGCAAACTATTCTCTGGATTCAATCAGCATCAATTATGCCGACATTCAAGCCGCTATGCCCACAAGCCGTCGAGATTGCTACTTTTGTTTGTGTCGTGCAAATCGAAAATTTTTCTCTCGGCAATTGCAAGAATTCTGCCGAAACTGTAAAATGAAAGCGATGAAAATTTTTCTCAAAGCAAATTGCATTTTCTCGAAAATTTTTTGCGCGGTATTTTTTTCGATTTTGATTTCGTGCGCTCAAAAAAACTCGCCCGAGCAAATTCCCATTGCCACCGAAGAAATCGTGAATTTGGAAAAAAACAATTCGGCTTTCGAATGGTTTTGCCTCACGCGCGACGGATTTGAAAAAATCGAGCGTCCGCAAAAAACTCCCGCCGTCATAAAAAAGCCCTGGACCGAGGCTTTGAGAATTTCTTACATGGCGCAGGCGGCGGAAAATTCTCCGCTCGATGTGGACGCGAATTCCGCGCCAAAAGTTTTCGCGCTTGTCAATCGTCTTGGCGTGATTGCGCTCGGCGCAGAAGAAAATAAAATTTTTAAAGACGATTCGATTTTCGCAAATCGTTCCGCAGAAAAAATTGTTTTCATGAATGGCACTCCCGTGATTTCAGTTTACAAAAATTCTTTTTTCAACGAAAAAATTTCCGCGCACGAAATGTTCCGTCCTTTCCTCGTGCAACTCGCGCAAGATTCGGGCGTGTTCTTTCCGATTCTGACTTACGAAAATCTCGCGCTCGACGAAAAAACTCAGGTGAACGATTTTTGCTGGAACGGTGCGCAATGGTTTTGTTCCACGAAATCCAGCGACGAAAACGAAACGAAATTTGAATATTTGAAATTCCGCCCCGAAACTACGCTGCTTTCGATTTTGCCCGAACAAAATTTTATTTCGATAGAAGAATCCGATGAAGACGAATTTCGCGCACAACGCCGCCCGCAAAAATTTTCCTACGCCCCCGACCGCGTAAAAGAATTGCTGGAAAATTTGCCAGCCGATTTCAATTTCTATGCAGAATGCAAAATCGCATCGGGTCCTACCCCGCACGAATATTTGCGCGGAAAAGTTTCAAGCGGCGCGATGCGAAAAGCCACCGTGCAAATCAGCGACACATGGATCGCCGCGCTTTTCGAGGACGGCACGATTTTTTTGAACGGCGCGCTTTACGGCAAAAAAATTCTGAACGGCGGAAAATCAATCGCGCTGCGCTTGCCGAAACTTCCGAGCGGCTACATCTATTCCGACTTCGGAATTTCAGGAACACAATTTTTCGCCGCATGGGAAGAAAGCGAATTTTTCAAAACAGGACGCGCGGGTTTTATAAAAGTTAATTTAGAAAAAATTCTTTATTAGAAGAAATCAAAAACATCCGCGCGGAAATCGTGCGCGGATGTTCTGAAAATATTTTTTCGCAAATTAAATTCCGTTGAAATGCGTCGAACTTTTTTCTTTGACGTATTCCACGAATTCCTGCAATTGGAAAGTGCGCTGTTCGAGGCCGCTTGAAAAACGGAAGCGGCAGGAAACGGTTTTGCTTTTCATTTCGTTTTTGCCGACGACGAGAATGTACGGTGTTTTGTGTTCCGAGGAAACAAGCTTGATTTTTGCCTTCATGTTGCCGTCGTCCAAATATGCGTTGCTGCGAATGCCCGCCGCTTTCAAAGCCGCGTCCACTTCTTTTGCATAATCGTCGAAAGTGGAGGCAATCGGCACGACAGCCACTTGTTCGAACGCGAGCCACGCCGGAAACGCGCCCGCATAATTTTCAATGAGGATTCCCAAAAATCTTTCTATCGAGCCGAGCACCGCGCGATGAAGCATCACAGGATTGTGCTTGGCGTTGTCCGCGCCCACATATTCGGCGTTGAGCCTTTCGGGGCCAGGCAACTGGTAATCCAGCTGAATCGTTCCGCACTGCCACTGGCGGCCGAGCGCGTCAACCAAAGTGTATTCGAGTTTCGGACCGTAGAACGCGCCTTCGCCCGGCTGGATCTCGTATTCCATTCCGGCGGCGTTGCAAGCCGCGCCCAATTTTTTTTCCGCCTGTCGCCACGTTTCTTCCGTGCCAACATGGTCTTCCGGCATCGTGGAAAGTTTTACGATGAGATTTTTTTCAAAGCCGAAATCTTTGTAAACGTCAAGCAAAAGCCAGCAGAATTTTTCCACTTCGCTTTCGATTTGATCTTCGGTGCAAATTATGTGCGCGTCGTCCTGCACGAATCCGCGAACTCGCATAATTCCGTGAAGAGTGCCGCTTGGCTCGTTGCGGACGCAGTGTCCGAATTCCGCAAGGCGCAAAGGCAAATCCTTGTAACTGCGAGTGCGGCTTTTGAAAATCTCAAGCGCGCCCGGGCAATTCATCGGTTTCACCGCGAAGATGCGTTTTTCACTTTCGGTGATAAACATATTTTTTTGATAATGTCCCCAGTGCCCGCTGCGTTCCCAAAGCGAGCGCGGCATTATCGCAGGCGTGTTCACTTCCTGATATCCGTCCGCCGAAACTTTTTGGCGCATGTAATCTTGAAGCGTAACGTAAAGTTGCCATCCGTTCGGATGCCAAAAAATCTGCCCGGGATCTTCCGTGTCCAAATGAAACAAATCCATCTGCACGCCCAATTTTCGGTGGTCGCGCTTTTCGGCTTCCTCGAGCATTTTGAGATATTCTTTCAAATCGTTCGGCTTTTCGAATGCGAAAGCGTAAACGCGAGTGAGCATCGGACGGGCGGAATCGCCGCGCCAATACGCGCCCGCAATTTTCGCAAGCTTAAAACTTTGCGCGTTGATTTCACGAGTGTTAGAAACGTGCGGGCCGCGGCACAAATCGCAAAAGCCGTCCTGCGTGAAAATTGAAATCGTTTCGCCCTTGGGCAAATCTTGAATCAATTCGGTTTTGTACGGCTGATTTTTGAAGCGTTCCAAAGCCGCTTCGCGCGAAATTTCCTCGCGGACAAAATCAGAATTCGTGGCGAGAATTTTTCGCATTTCCTTTTCTATCGCCGGAAAATCCTCTTCGGAAATTTTCTTTTCGCCGAATTCAAAGTCATAATAAAATCCATTTTCGATCGCAGGTCCGATGGCGAATTTCACGTCGGGAAACAAATGCAAAATCGCTTCCGCCATAACGTGCGAAAGGCTGTGGCGCAAAGTATGAAGTTTTTCGTCTGACATAAATTCTTCCTTGATAAAAATTAAAAATCACAAAATATTATTGGATTGAACCTGGGCATTCGTTTTCCGAATTTCGCGCGGCGCACCAAGTTCCTTTTTCCAGCGCGGCTTGGATTTCGCCAGTTTTCAAAAACTCGTACAAAAATCCTCCGGCAAAAGCGTCGCCGCATGCGGTCGTGTTCACAATGCGCAAATCTTTTTCGCTTTCGGCTTCGAACACTTTTCCCTTTTGCGCGGCGAGCGTGCTTTTGTCTCCGCGCGTCACGATGAAAATCGAATTGTGTTTTTCGCTTGCGGAAATGAGCGCAGATTTCAGCCCTGCGCTTCCGCCTTTTCCTCCGAACGTGGAAAAAAATTCTTCTTCATTTATTTTGATGATTGTAGGCTCGCAAGTTTTGAGAGTGCGCTTCAAATCGTCGCCCCAAAAATCCGCCAAAGTGATTTTATTTTGTTCGGCGGCCATTTGGCAAATTCGCGTGAAAAAATCGTCGGGCCAAATTTCCGGTCGGCTGCCGGCAAGCAAAAGCGCGTCGGAATCCGAAAGGCTTTCCGCAATCGCGTCGATGAATTCTTCGACTTTGCTTTCCGGCAATTTTTCCAAAGCCGGCTCGCCCACCACAAGTTCAGTCGTCGTGTGCGCGGTGGAATCCAAAACCGTCCAGCATTCGCGAGTGTTCCCTGGAATCATAACGGAACTCAAAGGCAAAATGTCGCGTTCGGCAAATTCGGCAAAGCGTCGATAATTTTCTTCGCCGAGCGGACAAACAACGCGCACGCAGCCTTGTTCGAGCTGATTCAAAACGCGGGCGGCGTTCACGGCCTTGCCGGAAGCCCACACGCCGTATCGTTCCGAGCGATTGACTTTGTTCAAAATGAAAGTCTTGAACGAAACAGTTCTCTGAATCGTAGGACTTAAGCAAACCGAAGTGATTTTCATAGCGAAAAAAGTATAGCAGAAAAACGAAATTTTGTAAAGCGATAAAATTATCGCCAGAACGGCACGAGAAAAAAATTGCGGCATTCTCGAAAATTTCACTTTCCGAAAATGCCGCATGCGTCGCTCGCATCGCAAATTTAACTTGAGTTTTTGCGAAAGTCTATTTCGCGATTTCTATCTTCAAGACTTTGTAGTTGTACTGCCGCTCGTTTATTGTGAAAGAAAATTCTTCCTCGGGCTTTTTGTCCAAAAGCGCGTTTCCGCGAGGCGACATATACGAAATCACGCCGTTGTCCGGGTCGGATTCCCACGGCCCCATGATCGTGTAGGTTTCGTTTTCGTTTGTGTCGCGGTTCAGCAAAGTCACTTTCGTGCCAAAAGAAACGATCGCCGTGGAAGCCGTGGTCGGATCGAACACAATCGCGCGATTGAGTTCTTCCTGCAACTTCGCGAGCGTCACGTTCAAATAATGCTGATGCTCCTTTGCAGCCTTGTACTCAGCGTTTTCCTTGAGGTCGCCTTGCGCGCGCGCCTCGCCGATTTCCTTGGCGTTGGCAGGAATCTCGACTTTCTGGATTTTTTCTGCCAAAGCCTTTTTCTCTTCAAGCTTTGCGGCAGTGACAAGCATTCCTTTCGGCGCGGCGGATTTTTCTTCCGTGGCTTGGAATTTGTAGTCGGGATATTTTTCCAAAATCCTGTTGCGGAGCGAAGTCTTTATCGAAGCGTCGATGTTCGCGATGTCGTTGACAAGCGTGTACATTTTTGTGACGGTCTGCTCGTCCTTCGAGAACATGTATTTTCCAAGCGCGTCGTTTTTGAACAAAAGCGTTTCAGACTGCTTCGCAATCTTTTTGTTTTCCACCGTGTTCACGTGATTTGTGATTTCGCGCCAGCACAATTCGATGATGTTCAAAAGCGTGATGAGCTGCTTTTCGTAGCTCACGCCGGATTCCTTGTACCATTGCTCGTCCTGACAATTTTCAAAGAGGAAAACAATCGCGCTGCGGAAATCGCGGGCGTTTTCATAAGCGTCCGCGGTGAATTTCTTTAGCCGCTCTTCCGCGCCAGCATTTTTCAAAGCATCGAGCATTTCCTTTTTGAGCACGGTCGGGAAAAGCGCGAGGAATTGTTCCTGCCAGTCGGGCAAAAGCCGCACCGCTGCGATGAAGTCGTCCTTGAGCGAAGTGTTTTTCGTGTCCTTGAGCGCGTCGTAAGTCTGGCGCGGATCTTCAAGGTCGCCGTAAATTTGCGCAAAAGTATATTTGCATTGGAACGCGTGCGCCGGCAAAAGTTGCCCGATTTTTTGCACGACGAGGTAAGCCGCCACAATCTGCTCGTTCGCGTGCGTAATCGTCTTGATGAAGCCGATGAAATATTGATACATGTCGCTGAACAAATCGTTGTCCTTTTCCGTGTTCTCATCCTTGATGAATTTCATGATGATGTCAACGCGGGCAAAGAATTGTTTTTGCGCCTTGAATTCATTGGAATATTTTTCCTCGTAGCTGATTTCATGGTCGCGCACGATGTATTGCGTAATGTCGTTCGGGTTCACGCCGAAAGTTGAATCCGATTCGAGGATTTTTTTGGCGGCGTTGTTCCAAGCCGTCCATTCGCTCGCGTTCAAAATTGAAGGAACGAGTTCCGCCTTGATGCGCTTGAAGTCGCAACTATTGCCAAAACTTTTGATGATTCGCGTGAGCATTTCCTTCTTGTCTTTTTTCGCCATCGTAGCAAGCTCTTCGCGATTTTTCGTCGCCTTCAAAACCCAAATATGGTCGTTCTTGAGCGGCGTGAGCGCGTTCACCGCCATTTTGAGAGCCATTTCCTTTTTGCCGGTTTTCTTTCCGAAATTGATCGTGAGAATGTCGTTTTGCGATTTGACGATTTTTCCCACGCCCCAAGAACGATGGAAAACATAGCTGTTTTTGTCGAACGCGATATGCTTTTCAAAATCGCTGATTGCTTCGAAAACATTCCGGAAATTCTGCGTGAGGTCGCTCGAGGCGATGTAGTCGTCCAAATTGTTTCGACCGGCGTAAAGTCCTTTGTAGCATTCCACGATTTCGCGGCGCGCCCAATTGTCTTTCGCGTCAATCTGCAAAATCAATTTGAGAATGTCGATCGCGGTTTCCCATTTTTGATTTTCCTTGTACCATTCATAAAGTTCCTGCATCAAAATCGCGCTTTTTTCTTCGCTGATTGATTTGGCGATTTTGCGCTGAACCAAAAGGAAAAAGTCAATTTCTTCGGGAATGAGCGAAACGAGTTTCGACCAAACTTCTTTCGTCGCGCTGAAATTTTTCAGCGAAACATACCGCAGCAAAGCCTTTTTATAGAAGTTTACGGCATCATCGGAATTGCCGAGTTTTTCCGCGCGATCCGCCAAAGCTTTCGCCATGTCCGCTTCTTCGAAATCAATCTTGACGAGCTTTTCGTAAAGCGGCCACATCTCTTCGTTGTTGGATTCGCGATAGCAGTTCGCCAAAGTGCGAAGCGCGAATTTATTGTTCTCGTCGTCGGCCAAAATTTTCTTGCAAATGTCGATGATGACTTGTTCTTTTTTGTTCTTGTTGAAAATATCGACAAGGCTCACCAAAGCCGAATTGTCAATCGCGCCTTGACGCAATGCGATCATTCCCGAAAGGTAAAGCGCGCTGATGCTGTCTTTTGAATGCGTCAAATGTTCGTCGCAAAGATCGCGCACTTGGATGGCGCAATCCTGCGCAAAAGATTCGTCCACGATTTTCGACAAATCCATGATGGCGTTCGGCGTGACGCTACCAATCGCGGCGCGCGTCCATGCCTCTTCCTTGAGTTTCGCCTGTACGTTCTCAATCAATTCCTCAGACATTTTTTTTCTCCTAATTTTGATTTTCTTGTTTTATTATTCAAATCGAGTTTTAACTCGCATACAAAACTCGCAGTATTTTTTTCGAGCCAAACTTGACGACAATCGTCGCCAAGTTCAACCGTTCAAAATCATTTCACATACATTTCGTATATTTCCGTATCAAGAATTTTTATTCTTGTAAGGATTTCGTTCGTTTTTTTTATGTCCTCTTTCACCGAAACATAATAATCAATAAGCCAAAAATAAAGGTTGATGAGCCTCGGCGTAAGAAGCTCAATTTGGCACGAAGGAGCTTTCATCGCAATTTCGGCGGCGTAGATATCGCCTTTAAGCCGAGCGATTTCCTGCGGCTTGAGACGGCGCTTCACCGTAAAAATTCCGAAAAGCTGCCCATAAACCGGAATCCATTCCAAAAGCGCGCTGCCTGAAAAACCTTTTTCCATCACATTGCGCACAAGGCATTTTATCAATTCCGAATCCAAAAATTCCAAATCGATTTTTTGCGCGTCCACGAAAAACGCCTCGCGGAACAAAACTTTCGCATGCCGTTCTTCCGAACACAAAGCGTAACAATCGGCGGCTTCGGCAATTATCGACGCGCTGTCATTTTTCAGAGAAAGCGCCTCCGCAAGGCAATTGCGAGCCATTTCATATTCGCCCAATTTTTTGTAGCACAAACCGATCTTGCGCTGAACTTCCGCCTTTTGCGCGGAATTTTTTTCAACGGAAATTCGATTGTAGCAGTCGAGCGCGAGCGTAAAAACTCCCGTCCGCACGGCGAACATCGTCCGCTCGAAAATTTTTTTGCCGCGCTTCAAAAAAATCAAAAATGATTTCCATTCGTTTATGTAAATTTCGCCACGTTCAAAAAAATCGTCGATTTCTTCGGCGCGCTTTATCGCATCGATCCAAAAATTGCAGCAACCCATCGCAAATAGCGTTTCCCCGTCGTCCGGTTCATAAACCAAAGCCGGCTCTAGAACCGACTTCGCTTCGAAAGGATTTCCGCTCCTGATAAGATTGTATGCCTGCAAAATTTCATCTGCCATAGCGCAAATTCAATTATACCGATTGGTGATTTTTAGTCAAGAAGATGTGAGAAAAAATTGTAAAATTCAAAACAACTCTTATACCGTTTTTTCAAAAACTTGTCAAGCGTTTTCAATATTTTTATCAACAACTTCCTCTCGAAATCAAGCTTCAAATCTTCCGAATTTTTCTTCAAGGCACTTGACAAAAACTTGAAAAATGTGTTATTATTTCAAAACACATTTGGAGCGATGGCAGAGTGGTCGAACGCGGCGGTCTTGAAAACCGTTGAACCTTTGCGGGTTCCGGGGGTTCAAATCCCTCTCGCTCCGTATTTTGGAAGCGTGGTAGAGCGGTAATACAACGGATTGCTAATCCGTCAGTTCCATTAGGGCTGGGCAGGTTCGACTCCTGTCGCTTCCGTTTGCCTAAACGCAAAGCAATTTTTTTGAGACTGTAGCTCAGCTGGATAGAGCGCCACCCTGCGGAGGTGGAGGTCGCAAGTTCGAACCCTGTCAGTCTCACGAGTCTGCTTTTTGGCAGACTTTTTTTTTGGAAAGATGTCCGAGTGGTTTAAGGTACACCCTTGGAAGGGGTGCGTGGCAGAAATGCCACCTGGGGTTCGAATCCCCATCTTTCCGGAATAAAAAAAAGTCCCTTTGGGACTTTTTTTTATTCCGGCTCTGCAAGGAAATTTATTCCACGCTGTGCGCCACGCACAGGCGAGTCCGTTTCGCTGCACGACAGGAACAAAAATTTTCGCTTCCGTTGGGACTAGCATCTGCACCGTTCCACTCCCGCACGGGGCTTCAAAAAAACAAACAACACAAACACGCGCACTTGACGATTTCAGCCGATTCTGTTAAAATTGGTTATGGAAAAACCTTTTGAAGAAATCATCAAAAATTTTACTTCTTCGGGCGACGCGCGACTGGACGCGATTTTGAAATTCACCGTGGAAGCCGACCAAATGACGGGCATCTTGCGCCGCACAATTTTGACCGACGGAAGCCGCCGCGAAAATGACGCGGAACATTCCTGGCACATCGCGCTGATGGCGATGCTTTTCAAAGATTACGCCGAGCAAACTCCGAATGTCGAACGCGCCGTAAAAATGTGTGTCGTCCATGATTTGATTGAAATTTATGCGGGCGACACTTTCGCTTTTGACAAGACAGGAAACGTCACGAAAGAAGAGCGCGAAAAAGCCGCCGCCGACAAACTTTATTCGCATTTGCCGGAAGATTTGGCAAAAGAACTTCGCGGGCTTTGGGAAGAATTCGACGCGATGCAAAGCGCGGATTCACGCTACGCAAATTGCATGGACAGGATTCAGCCTTTTTTGCACAACACGCTCACCGACGGGCACACTTGGGATTTGGGAAAAGTTTCGGTCGCGGATTGCGAAAAGCGAATGTCGCCAGTAAAAGAATTTATGCCGCGAATCTGGCCGTGGATTCAAAAATGCATCAAACAAGCCGTCCGCCAAGGCTGGCTGCAAAAATAAAGGCGCGGGCTATTGACAAAAAATTCCGCTTTTGATAAAATAATGTCGAAATTGAATTTTGGGAAAACTTCGTGTTTTCAAAAATTTGATTTCACAAAAAATCGGGGGTGTAGCTCACCTGGCTAGAGCGCTTGCATGGCATGCAAGAGGTAGTCGGTTCAAGTCCGATCATCTCCAATAATTTCAAAATGAAAAAAATCCTTTTGGCATTTTTCATCTTACCTTTTTTGGCGTTGAATTTCGCGTTTGCCGCAAATCTTCTTCCGTACAAAAATCAAAAGCCCAGGCATTATTTGCAATTCGATTTGTCGCGGAGTTTCAGTCGCGGCATCGAGCACGACCAAACCTTTTTTTCTGCCGAATACAATTTTGACTTTACGCCGTTTTTGGGATTTGCCGCGATTCAAATCGAAGAAAATATTTTGAACGCGGCTTTTCGAACGCAATGGATTCCGCTCACATTTCAAACGGATCGAGGCGAATGGCGGCTGGGGGGAGCTTCTTCATATAGGCTGCAAAAATATTCCTGCTACTACGACGAACACGATTTTATTTTTGAAAGCGCGGCTCGATGGAATTCCAAAAAAAATTTTTCAATTGCGGGGCGACTCGGATATTCTTGGCGGCTGACATTTTTTCCCGACATTCCGGATTTTCATCTTTGCGAGGGCGACATCGTTTTTAAAAATGAATTTTGCAAGGTGTGGAATTTCGGGCTGGAAATTTTCGCCGCGCTCGGCTCGTACAGCGATTTTCGACATACGCTGTTTTTTTGTCCGCAAATGCAAGCGGGCGTGGCATACAATTTTGATGAGCATCTGCGCTTGGCCGCGCAAGTTGAATGGGGAACAACGGATTTTTTGGCTTCGGTGATTTATGTGAGTTACACGCTCGTAAAATTCAATGTGAGGTTTTCGTTTTGAAATTTGGCTGGAAAAAATTTACATTGCACACAATTATATTGAATACAATCTTTTTTGCGATTATTTTTTCCGCATGCGAATTCGGTTCGCCACTTTATCTTCACGGCGGAACTCCGGTGGATTCACGAAGCCGCGAAATAAAAATTTTGCAAAATCAAGACATTCCGAAATTCGAACGAAACTCAGCAAAATATAGTTTTTTAATTTTGACGGACACACATTTCGGAACGGAAAAAACCGAACGCCGCGAAAAAGAATTCCTGCAAAAATTCGAATCACTTCTTTCCGCCGCGCAGGACGAATTGAAGCCGCGCTTCATCATCAATTTGGGCGACACGCTAAACGCTGGGCGCGACGATGAGGCAGATTCGTTCAACGAGGCTTCGAAAACTTGGTGCGAAAAAGCAAAGGAAATTTCGGACACGGACGATTTTAAAATTTATTCAATTTTGGGAAATCACGACTTGTACAATGAAGGCTGGAAAATTTGGAAAGAAAAAATTTGGCCGGGCGTTTCATATTACAAATTTTTCTTGGATGCGGATTCGGACGGAAAAGGATTTTGGTTTTATTTTTTGGACAGCGCGAACGGAACTTTAGGCGCAAGTCAACTTGAAGATTTGGAAAAAAATCTCGAAGCCGATTCTGCTCCGAAAATTATTTTTTGCCACTACCCTCCGTTTGTCGAACAAAACGGGCAATATCATTTTGCGTTCGGAAATACGATTGAGCGCAATAAGATGATTGCGATTTTTGCGCGGCATAATGTCAAGTTTATTTTTGCTGGGCACGCGCACGAATACAGCGAGCACAATTTTAATAAATTTGTTGAAGTAGTCGTTCCGTCCTATGCCTTCAAAAAAGCATTCGCGCTAGTCACGATTGACGAAGCCAGCGAAAAAGTTGAATACAAAATCGTGGAATATTGAAGCGGCTACATGCATTTTCTAACGCGCTTCGCAATTCTGCAATTACAATGCGGCAAAATCGATTTTTTGCAATGCTTCAAGCGTCTGTTCGTAAAGCGCGAAAAGTGCACTCGTGTTCGCTTGGATGAAAGCCGCGTCACCATCGCGGGCGGCGTGTTCGCATTTTTCCGCAAGATCGCCGAGTTGCACCGCGCCCACCATTCGCGCGTTCGACTTAAGTCCGTGCACGCGGATTTTGTAGTTTTCCCAATCCTGCTTTTCAAAAAAATCCGTGATTGCGGACACATTTTCGGCTTTTTGCTCGACGAACATTTGCACCATATCTTGATACATTTCCTTGTCGTCCATAGAAAATTCCATTCCGCGCGCCGTGTCAATTTTGATTTCTTCCATAGTTTTTCCTTGCAAAAAAATCCGGTTTATTCCGAAACCGCAGCACCCGGCAAGCCGATGTCTTTTCGGAAAAACATTCCGTCGAATTTTACGGCTTCCAAAGCGTCGTATGATTTTTTCCAAGCCGCATCAAAAGTTTCCGCCGTCGTGCAAACTGCGAGAACGCGGCCGCCGCTTGTGAGCATTTTGCGTTCGGACGAATCTTTCGAATTTTCCGCGCCGCATTCTTCAACTGCGCCCGCCACGAAAATTTTCGCGCCGTTTTTTTGCAAAATGTTTTCGTCGATGGAAATCGGAACGCCTTTTTTGTACGCGCCAGGATATCCGCCTGAAACGACGACTGGAGCGACAGCGAATTCTTTTTTCCAATTCAATTTGAATTCGTTCAAATTTCCCCGCACGATCGCCTCGCACATTTTCGCAAAATCAAAATCCATGAGCGGAAATACGGCTTGAGTTTCGGGATCGCCGAGCCGAACATTGTATTCCAAAAGTTTTGGGCCGTCCGGAGTTATCATCACGCCGAAAAAAATGAATCCGCGATAATCGAATTTTTCCGCAATCAAACCGTCCAAAGTTGGGCGTAAAATATTTTCTTCGAACTGCTTCATAATTTCGGGCGTTACGTCGGGGAGGGGACAAACCGCGCCCATACCGCCAGTGTTCGGACCTTTCGCGCCGTCGTTCAAACGCTTGTGGTCACGCGCAGGCAAAAACGGAACTATCGTAGCCGTGCCTTTTTTGATTGAATTTTCATCGACGCTCACCGCCGCCAAAACCGACATTTCGATTCCCGAAAGATAATCTTCCACGACGATTTTTTTCCCCGCGCTTCCAACTCGTCCGGAATTCATAATGTCGTCCACCGCCGCAAGCGCCTGCTCGAGCGTCTTCGCCACGACCACGCCTTTTCCCGCCGCAAGCCCGTCGGCTTTTATCACGATCGGCGCACCGTGATTTTTGATGTAATTTTCCGCCGCAGCCTGCTCGCAAAAAGTTTCGCTCGCTGCGCTGGCAACGCGATATTTTTCCATGAACGCTTTCGCAAAATCTTTGCTGGCTTCGAGTTGCGCCGCAGCCTTCTTCGCGCCGACGCAAGGAATTCCTGCCGCCCAAAATTCGTCCGCCAAACCTTCGGCAAGCGGATCTTCCGGCCCGACTACAGCGAGCGTGCATTTTTCTTTTTTTGCGATTTCAACGTAAGGATTTTTGCCGTTCGCGCCCGATTTTGGAAGCGGAACATTCCGACATTTTTTTTCATTGCAAGTGCCGCCATTTCCAGTCGCGCACAAAATTTCTTCGACAGAATCACTTTGGGCAAGCCGCCATGCGATTGCATGCTCGCGTCCGCCCGAACCAATAACGATAATTTTTTGCATGAAATTATTGTAAAACAAAATTCATTTTTTTTCAATAGTCGAATTTCTATGAAAAATTTGCTGGCAACATACAGGCAAGATTTTCAACGAATCGAAAATCAAAAAAATAGCGACGATATTTTCGATTTTAAAATTATTCCCGCAAAAAATCTGCTAGAAAAAATTGTGTTTTAAAGTTACAATGATTTTATGGAATTTATTCTTTTATTTGCCGCAATTCTTCTAATAATTTTCGCGCTTTCGTATTTTGCATTTTTCAGGCGAAATTCAAAATCAAAAAAATTTGCGGAAAAAAATTCGTCGCGCGCCACGCTTGTAAATTGCCCGATTTGTGGCTCCCCCCTTTTGAAAGGTCAAAACATAATCAGCAAAGTCTATCGTCCTATGAACGTTCCGGATCAGCGATGTACGGTGAGCGGCTGCCCAAATTGTTTTCCAATTTGCAAGGCGGGGGTAAAAAGAATTTGCCCTGTTTGCGCAAAAAGCATTCCTCAAGACGGCTATTTGGTTTCGCGACTTTTCAACAGAACGCAAGGAAAAAAACACGTTATGATTGTTGGCTGCAATCAATGTCTGCACAACGAAGTCAAGTGATTTTTCGCTACAATTTTTCACTTGAACAACTTGGAAGAATTTGTTATATTTACGAGAATCGTCCTCCGAGCCCAAACGGTTTCGTCGCATTGTAGGAGCTTTTGATGAAAAAATTTTTTTTGATTTTCCTTGCGATTTTCGCGATCGGAAATTTTGCATTTGCCGACACTGCCGCAGAAAATTATCTCTCGCATTTTGAGCAACTTGTAAATCAAATTGAAGCCGACGCAAAAAATAAAGACGCTTCAAACATTTCGCTTTATGAATCGTTGAAAACGGCGATCGATGCCGAGCGCACAGCGACCACGCTTTCGGTTTTGCAACGTTTTTCGGATTGGCGTTTGACCGGTCGTTATGACAGCGCGCATTCAAAACTTGTGGCGAATTCAAAAAAATCCGATGTCTCCGCAAAAGCAGAAGTTGTGAAAGAAAAGGCAAGCGGCGCGGTGGAATCTGCGAAAGAGTCCGCTAGCGAAAAAATTGATTCGGCGAAAATCAATGTAAATTCAAAGGTCGAAGAATTGGAAAATCTTGCGCGGAAAAAAATCAATCAAACGATTGGAACGAAGACCGAAGAAATTTCAGGAAAGGTCGGAACGAAAGCGGAGGAATTGGAAAACGCCGCCAAAGAAAAAGCCGGAGTGATGAAAGCGGAAGCCTCCGAAAAAATTCAAAGCAGCACTTCAAAACTCATGAATTTCCTAAATGGAATTTTCAACGACAAGGAATCTGAAAACGAAAAATAATTTTCATCAATTTTCGTTTTATAAAAAAATCGACGGCAAATGCCGTCGATTTTTTTTCGCCAAATTTTTTTTACAAAAATTTAATGGTGAAAAAGTCGGATTCCCGTAAACGCCATTGCGATTCCGTGATCGTCGCAGGCTTGGATTACAGCGTCGTCGCGGATTGAGCCGCCTGGCTGCGCGATTACGCTTGCGCCAGATTTTGCCGCGCGTTCAACATTGTCACCGAACGGAAAGAACGCGTCGCTTCCAACGGCAACGTCGCGGTTTTTTGAAATCCATTCGCGTTTTTCGGCTTCTGTAAAAACGCTCGGCTTTTCGGCGAAAATTTTCTGCCATTTTCCTTCGGCAAGAACATCGTCGTATTCCGCGCTCGTGTAAACGTCGATTGCGTTGTCGCGGTCGGCGCGCTTTATTCCTTCGATGAATTTCAAATCCAAAACTTTCGGGCATTGTCTGAGCCACCATTTGTCGGCTTTGTCGCCGGCGAGCCGCGTGCAGTGAACTCGGCTTTGCTGACCCGCGCCAATTCCGATTGCCTGCCCATCTTTGACATAGCAAACGCTGTTCGACTGCGTGTATTTCAGGACAATGAGCGAAATCACCAAATTGCGTTTTTCTTCTTCGGAAAGATTTTTGTTTTTCGTCACGACATTTTCGAGGCAGGAAGAATCAATTTTCAAAAAATTGTGTCCTTGTTCGAATGTGATTCCGAAAACTTGCTTGCACTCCAATTCAGGCGGGACGAAATTTTCATCGATTTGAATCACGCAATACGCGCCCTTTTTTTTGCCTCGAAGAATTTCAAGCGCGTCCGCATCGTAAGATGGAGCGATTATTCCGTCGGAAACTTCTTTTGCGATGAGCTGCGCCGTGGCTTTGTCGCACGAATCCGAAAGCGCGATGAAATCTCCGAAACTCGACATTCTGTCCGCGCCACGCGCGCGCGCATACGCCGAAGCAAGCGGCGAAAGTTCAACGTCGCCAGTAAAATAAATTTTTTTCAAAGTTTCAGAAAGCGGAATTCCGACCGCCGCGCCCGCAGGAGAAACGTGCTTGAAACTCGTGGCCGCAGGAAGTCCAGTGGCTTCTTTCAATTCTTTTACAAGCTGCCAGCCGTTGAGCGCGTCAAGCAAATTTATGTAGCCGGGACGACCGTTCAAAACCGTGATCGGCAAATTTCCATTTTCAACGAAAACCCGCGCCGGTTTTTGGTTTGGGTTGCATCCATATTTTAATTCCAATTCTTTCATAAAATAATTGTAAATCAAAAACGGATTTTTTACAAGTGTTAAAAATCGATGCGCGAATTTTCGATTGTCGTCAATATCAATTTTTCGAATTTTTTTGCGTTTTGCGGTAAAAAGTTTTCAAAAAAATCTATCTTATATGCGAGGTGAAAATGAAAACAATAATCAAAACTTTCGTAGCCGTAATTGCGTTTACGGTTTGCGTGTCTTTTTGGACTTTGTGTTTTGCGACGCTGTTTAGCGGATGCGCGGCCGTTGGGGAGGGAAAACACGTTTCTTTGAAAATCGTCAATTGGAACGCGCAGATTTTTTTTGACGCGAACAATGACGGCATCGAATATTCCAATTTTCAAAAGTCGAAAAAATGGGGCGAGGTTGCTTATAAAGGCCGGCTGAAAAAACTTTGCGACACAATCAAAGTTTTGGACGGCGATGTCGTGATTCTCGAGGAAATTGAAAACGAAGGAATTCTGCACGACATTTCAAACGCGCTCGCGGGCGAAAATTGGAATCCGAAAAAAGTTTATCGCTATGGATGTTTTTCCAAAAAGAAAAATTCTTCGATTGGCTGCGCCGTGATTTCACGTTACGAACTTTGCGATTTTAAAATTCATTCGCTTGACGTTCGTGCGGAAAATTCGCGCGCTCCTTCTATGCGTCCGCTCATCGAAGTGGATTTGCTTGCCGCGAAAAATAAATTTTCCGACGAAAAGAACTCACGTGCGCTGAAAATTTTTGTGAATCATTGGAAGTCGAAATCGGGCGGTGAAGAAGAATCGAAAATTTGGCGGCGATGGCAAGAAGGACTTTTGGCGCAAAAAATTTCCGACGCGCAAAACGATGCGACTTTGCCCGCGATAATTTGCGCCGGCGACTTCAATCAAGACATAATGGAATTCAGTTTTATTGAGATTGAATCGGAAGATTTTTTGGATGCGGGCGCGGATGAAAATGTCAACTTTCGCAAATCGCAAATTGAGGTGAAAGTTGAATCGAAAAATTTTTGCAACGCGCCAAATATTGAATTTGCGATGTTTGATTCTCGAGAAAAGATTCTTGTGTATTCGCCGTGGCTGGAATTTTCAGGCGAAGAAGGCAGCTATTTTTTCCGCGACAAATGGGAGAGAATCGATCATTTTTTTGCTTGCGGGCAAATCGCGCTCAAAGAATTTTCGCCGCAAACTTCCGGCGCGTGGGCGTATGATGACGGCAGGCCGAAGTCATTCAAAATTTATTCGCTCAATGGATATTCCGACCATTTGCCAATTTCGTGCATTGTGGAATTTTAGAAAATGCCCGAACCTTCACGCAGAAATAATTGCGCGGAGGTTTTATTTTTGCAGGGGCTTGGGGGCGGCAGCCACCGGAGAAGGGGTAGCGAAAGACCGCGCTTGCGGGCTGGAGCGAGGGGAAGGCTTTCCCCCTACAAAATAAAAAATTTGCTTTTTCAAAAATTCCATGCTATAATTTAATTCGTCTAGAAAAGAATTTCTGCATTCGGAGAAAATAATGAAATTGGAAAAATATCGATTTGACGGAAGCGAAAAAATCGACTTAAAAAAAATTCGCTACGATTTTGACGAAATAAAAGAAAAAAAATCCGCGCTCGTAAAGCAGACAAAAAAGAACATGGAAGAAGTTGCGGAACTGCAAGACCGCCTTTACGCCGAAGGACGCGAGGCGATTTTGATTTGCCTTCAAGCTTTGGATGCAGCCGGGAAGGACAGTGTTGTGAAGCATGTTTTTTCCAGCATCAATCCGCAAGGCATCGAAGTGCACAGCTTCAAGTCGCCGAACACGGACGAAGCCTCGCACGATTTTTTGTGGCGTTATCACAAGCGACTTCCTTCGCGCGGCAAAATGTGCATTTTCAATCGCTCGTATTACGAAGAAGTTTTGGTCGTGAAGGTGCACGAATTTTGGAAGGACTACAAAATGCCCGAACGCACGGTGAACGAAAACTACATCAAAAATCGCTACAAGGACATTCGCGGATGGGAAGAATATCTTTACGGAAATTCATTTCGCGTAATAAAAATTTTTTTGAACCTTTCCAAAGAGGAACAAAAACGGCGTTTTTTGGAGCGGATAAATCGCGAAGAAAAAAACTGGAAATTCAGCGAGAACGACATCAAGGAGCGCGCATTTTTCGACGACTACCGCGCGGCGTTCGAGGACGCAATCAACGCCACGAGCACAAAAGAATGCCCGTGGTATGTTTTGCCTGCCGACAAAAAATGGTACACGCGCTATCTCGTTTCAGAAATTCTTTTGGACGTAATGCGCGACATAAATCCGCAATATCCCGAATTGGACGACGGCGCGAAAAGTCGGCTTGGCGAGTGCAAAAAAAAGTTGGAAGATGAAAGCGAATAAATCGTGTCGCAAAAATTATTTCGATAATTCTTCGCGGCATTTGCAAAATCTTCGC
This sequence comes from Treponema sp., assembly GCA_014804005.1. Classification (GTDB taxonomy): domain Bacteria; phylum Spirochaetota; class Spirochaetia; order Treponematales; family Treponemataceae; genus Treponema_D. The sequence continues at coordinate 39,748 of JAAVAP010000023.1, forward strand.
ACGCGCGCATTTTTGGCATTTTCGATTTTTCTCGCATTCGGATTAAGCGGCTGTTTCCAAAAAAAATCGTCCGCTCAAACGCAATTTATTTTCAATACAATTTGCTCCGTCAACTTGTATGAAGATTCGAGCGAAGAACTTTACGCAGAAATTTTTTCGCACCTTCGAGAAATTGAAAATGTTTTCAACAATTATTCTCCCTGCTCCGAAATTTCGCGCGTGAACGAAAACGCCGCCGAACGCGAAGTGGAAGTGAGCGAAGATTTTTTCACAGTGCTTAAAACCGCGCTTTCTTTTTGCGAACTTTCGGGCGGCACGTTCGACATCACCGTGGGTCCACTCGTAAAACTTTGGAACGTAACAGGCGAAAATCCGCGCGTTCCGAGCGAAGAGGATTTCGCGCGCGTGATGCCGCTCATCGGCTACAAAAATGTCATTCTTTCAGAAGATGAAAGCGCGCCCACCGTGCGCTTTGCAAAAAAAGGCGTTCAGCTTGATTTGGGCGCGATTGCGAAAGGCTTCGCCGCAGACGAAGTGGAAAAAATTTTGCGCGAAAAAAAAGTACGCCGCGCAGTAATTTCCTTGGGCGGAAACGTCTATGTTCACGGAAAAAAATCTCGCGGCGAAAAATGGAGCGTCGGCATCAGAAATCCGTTCGGCAAAGGAAACGCCGCGACGCTTTTTGTACAAGACAATTCCGTGGTGACTAGCGGCGGCTATGAACGTTTCTTTGAAAAAGACGGCGAACTTTACAGTCACATTCTAAATCCAGCAACAGGACTTCCAGTGCATACCGATATCGTTAGCGTCACGATAATCTGCCCGAACAGCATGGCGGCCGACGCACTCAGCACGAGCATTTTCGTTTGCGGCTTGGAAAGCATAGCGCGATTTTCGCAAAGCCCGCTCTGCACCGAATTTGAATGCGTGGCGATTGACAAAGACGGCACAATTTACGCGACGCGCGGCATCGAAAAAGATTTGGTTTTGCCAAAGGGGAAAGAAGCCCAGCGGCTTTGAATTGTATTTGCAGAATCAAGCACATTTGGGAAAGACAATGATTTCGTGCAAATTAAAAACCCTGTCTACACTATAAAATGTGTAGGCAGGGAAAACTTCTTTATGGAGGAAGTTGTTTTAAACAAAAAAATTTAGTAAGCTTTCATACTTTTGAATAGGAAAGCATTTTACTTTCCTTTTGCGGCCTTGTTTATGTTGTTCAAAACCTTTTTGTTCACTTTCATATTGTTTCGAACAGCCATTCCTCTTTGAATTTGCGCATCCACATAGACACCTTTCGGATCGGGTTTCGCTTTGGCAATTTTTCCAGTTATTTCATAAACGCAAACTTCCGCAACCAAAGTTTCCTCGAATCCAAGTGAATCACCTGTATAAGGATCTATGATTTCCTCGCCTTGCGTAAAGATCTCAACCATAGAGCCAACGCTCAATCCTGTGGCAGGAAGCTGCACAACTCCGTTGCTTACGTTCAAAACCATCGGCGGATAAAGCTTGTTAACGATAGTAGATATAACATTCTCCGCCACATTCTTAGGCATGTCGTTGGGGTTTGAAGAAGTATATTTTGTCGTGGAGAAAACTTTACCGCCACTTTTAGAAAGCTCTCTTGGTTCTGAGAACTGTTGGCTAAGCACGACTTGTCCAGTTTTTACATCTTTGAGTGTAACAGAAACGCTCATTTTGTAAGAAATGTTTCCAGAATCTTGACTTCTAGACGCAGTGAAATCCGTCAGTTCAGATTCAAACACATAGTCAACTCCAGTGCGCTTATCAGGCAATACTTGAAAACGACCAGAACTTACAATTTCTTGCGAAAACGCCGCTGTCAATCTCGGGAAAATCGAATCAATTGACAAGGGATTCGTGGCAGGATGAGCCAAACGGCGAGGCTTTAAAACCTCTCCTGTTTCTTTGTCGATTACAGCTGGTTCCCAAATATCACCCCAAAACCCAGTCGCAGTTGTCTGACGCAAATTCGTAGTAGTAGAAATCAAACCAATTACAGGCTTGGACTCCTGCGCGAAAACCGAAGCGGCAAAAACAAGTGCTGCCGCCAATCCAAAAACTTTTTTCATTATTAACCTCCTAATGAAAAAATGAAATTACTCGCTTTGAAAATTCAAAGCATAAATTTATTTGCACAACGCAAATAGCAATATAATTAACAAGTTTTCTAAATAAAACTCAGCGTTAAAATTTACGAAAGTAATCAGTCATCAATTTTAAACATTCCACCTATAACCCCAACCGTTTTTTAAAATCATTTGTCCCACCGCCATTAGAATTCCCGCTCGTTTGAGATTTTTGTGCGCCCGCTCTTTCTTTTGGCGGAACATAAACTTTATCTTCATACACAGTATATTTTTGGCTTGATTTTTCTTGCGCCGAAGAAATGTCTTTTGTTTTCAGCTGCTTTTGCAAAATCTTTCCAAATTCCTCTGTTGATTCATTGTTGTATTCGCCGCCAAGGTCTTCCGTAAGCATCGTATGAACGGCGAGCCCCACGACATTAAATCCTTTTATTCCCCTAATCCAATCGGCAGAACAAGAAACGTGATATATGGCGACCGGCTTTCCTGTTTTTGTGGTGATTAGATTGAAGTACGCTTGATAAATATCCCCCTTCGCCTTGGTAATAGCCGCATAGCAATAATAAGGCGCACTCACCAACTTTCCAGCTTCGGTAATTGTGGCTTCATCATATATTCCGCTTTCACTCATTTTTATTTTTTCAATCGCGCCTTTTTCAACGCCTTGGTCAAGCGGAGTGATTTTCGAATACGAAAAAAATGCGTTGGCAAGCCGTCCTGGAAGAAGTTCCCGCATCCAAACATCATCACAATTTATAAGCACGGGCGGCAAAAACGCTACTCTAAAATCATTGTCGCGCTCAGTAACGCCTTTTCCGCTGGATTTCCACGCCATAGTTTTTTTGAAACTTTCTATGCTTTTCGCGCTATGCACTCCGCCCATATCTTCTTCAAGCATTTTTAGCACAGCCTTGTTCACAACGGAATCTTTTCCGCCCTTGTAAAGGTCTTCCATTGTGCAATCTTCCTCATAGGTGGCGACTGGAACACCAGTCGTCGCGTTGATTATGTTAAAATACACATTGAACAATCTGCTGATTTTTATGACTTTTATGTAGCACAAATAATTCGCATTTATAAGTTTTCCAGCCTCGATGATCATCCGCTCATCATAAGCAGCATCTTCACTTTTTTTGATTTGTTCAAGCGTCGTCGCAAGAGTGGCGGAATCGAAAGTCAATAAATCCGAATACCTGTTTATTTGGCTGACAAGCGCATTGTTGACGACTGTCGGAATCCAATTTTTTTCATCGGGCGTACAATACACGAGAATCGGATCAAAAAATGCAATCGCCATCTCTTCGCAGAACGCGCCAAAAGAAAGCAACGCCGCAAACGCCATAATAAAAAATTTTCTTTTCATACAAACTCCTTTCAATTTTTCGCTTTTTTCAATTGCCTATATATTTTCATAAAATTCTCGCATCAAAGAATTTTTTAGTTCGTCAAGAATTTTTGTTTCAATTTGCTTTTCGAGAGTTCGCTCGTTGAACGCCTTGCTTCGCTCAAAAGTTTTACCATAGACAAAAAGAATTTCCTCACCGCCAAAAATTTCTATGCTTATGCTTGGGGTCGCAGTGAAAACTTCGCCATCAGAAACAATATTTTTTTCGATTTTGATTGACATAGAGTATTTTTCATTCTCTCCGCGCTTCTTTAAAGCAAAACCTTCATTCGCAAAAATATCACGAATCGTCGTTTCAATCGCATTGTTAATTTCTCCGTCGGCGGAAATTCCTATAATTGTTTGCGCGGCAAGTCGAGAAACTTTCGCGTCAATTCCCAACATTTTTTCGCTGTCGTTTTCAGCAATTTCTGTATTGGGAGAAAGCAAAGCAAGATATTCGGAAAGTGAAATATATTCCTTTGCAAATGCCGACGCTTTCGCATAATATCGAACGGCGGAAAAAGGATTTTGCTTTTCCCTTTCAACGGCGAGATTGTAGTAGCCCAAAAAACTTTTCTTGCTTTTTGACATTCGCTGAAAAATCAATTTTGTTGCGTTCACCTTGTTTATGAATGCCGCGCAATAATGCGTTTGCTTTTTTGCGTCAAAATAGAATTCATATTCAATGCCGAAAATTTCCACGTCGGACTTTACGCCGATATTTCGCGAAATGACATTTTTTTTGTACCATGATTTTTCTTCACCACGCGATTCTTCAATCATCAAAGAAGAAGAATTTGTTTGAGATTGAATCGAAGCGTCAAAATAATTCGCAAGCAAATCCAATGATTTTTCGCGCGCCTCGTCTCTACTTGAAGCAGTTGAAACATAGCCAATGTAATCGCGTCCGTAAGCCGAATTGAAATCTTTCACCCAATTTGGCGCGGCCGGCTTGGAAAATCCAATACCACAAAAAACGAAAACAAATATCGCGAAAAATACTTTTTTCTTAAATGCCCTAATCACGATTTTTCCTCAAAGCCCCATTCTCACTTCACATCGTCGTAAGTCGTTTCCTCAAGGCTCGCGTCCGCGTCACCCAAAATCGTCTTTTCAATCGAGGCGACAATCATTTTCATCAAAAGCGGATCTTGCGCCGTGTTTTCAGGAAGATTTTGCATCGCCGCGTCCAACTGCGACTTGAACGCTTTTTTTGGAATGCCCCAAACCGTGTAATAGGCATAGGTGATGTCGCAGTCATCTTCGGTTTTGATTTTTTTCACACCGGACTTCGCGATGCCGCTTTTAATCCAATACGAGCCGAAACGTTCAAGACCATTCACGCGCACATTGGAAAGAACCGTCGTAACATCGGTGATTGCCTGGTTGATTTTCGTTTCGTTAAGATTTTGTTCTGCCTGCATCGTCGCCTGAGTCGCCCTGCCAATTTCCGCTGAAATCGATTGCGCGACATTCGACTGTAATTCAACTTTGTCCGTCCAAGTTTCCAAAAAATCCAAGTTCGTTCCACACGCGTTGAAAACCCAAACCATATAATCATCAAGGTCAAATTCCTTGACAATCTTGCGCTTATTGTTTTCCGCCACAGCTTTCGTCCAATCGGGAATTTGAATTCCAGCATCGCGTCCTTGCCAGTCCAACTGAACTGGCGCGGCCTTTGTAGCCTTTGGCTTTGCCGCGCTCGCCGCAACAACAATCAAAAACAAAACAAATGTTGACAAAAACGCTTTTTTCATTTTGTCCTCCAAAATTGATTTTTCCCATTCTTTTCGAATGATTTTTCCGAATTATAAATCTTTTGGATAAAATAGTCAAGCAAAAAGAAGTATTTTTATATATTCTCATTCTTTTTGATTATGTTTATATTTAAAGTATTCTGGATAATTCTATAAATATGGTGGAAATAAATATAAGGAAGATTTTCGGGGGAAACGTCAAAAAATACAGGAAAAAACTCGGGCTTTCGCAGGAGCAGCTTTCGGAACGCCTCGGCATCACTCCGAACCACTTGAGCGTGATAGAAACTGGCGCGAAATTTGTCACTTACAAGTTGCTCGAAAAAATCGTCGCAGAACTGCAAGTGATGCCGATGTCGCTTTTTTTTACGGAAGGAAGCGCGCCGCTCGACGAATCGAAAATCAACAGAATAAACGAGATTATCCAAAAAGAACTTTCGCTTTGCGCGACAAAGATTCAAGACAAAATCCAGGAAGAGATTTATTGACGTTGCAGCGCGGATTTTCAAACGTGCTTTTCAATTTGTTCCAACGCGCATTTGAATTCTTTTTCATTCGCAAATTGAATTTGGATTTTTTTTGAATCGACAAGCTCTATTTGCAAAATCAAATTTCCATGAATATTTTCCGCGTTCGCGCAATTTTCCACGCCTTTGATTTTTTCGTAAGGAAGAAATTCGCCGCCGCCGATTATGCCGTTTTCGTAAATTCCGTTGTTCACGTTGCAAGCATCGTCGTGGCAAGAAATGAAAATCGCAAGCGAGCAAAGCGCGCAAATCAAAATCACAAAAAACGCGCTGTAATTTACCAAAAACGCAAAAGCAAGCACGAGCGGAATCACAATCCAAAGCGAGAGCGTTTTTCGTTTTGAAGGAGACGCGGTTTTAAAAATGAGCGCGCCCGCCGACACGTGAATTTTTTCGCGACGATTTTTTTGCGTGGCAAGCATCGCAATGTAGAAAATCAAAGCCGCGCCACATGTAGTCAATTCGGTTATAAAAATTTTGTTCATGATTTATCTTTATCTGCCAAATTTTTTCAAATTTTATTTTTGAGCCAAACAGCCAAGGCTTTTCTCGCCGAGTCAAACGCCAGCGGCAAATCGTTGATGTCTTTTTGCGAAGCGATTTTTTTTGTAACAACTTCGCTCACTTCTTTTTTGTCCGCGCGAATCGCATCCAAAAAATTTTCGCCTTTTTCAAGTCGAACTTTTGCCTCAAAAAAAATGTCGCACGTTTTGTAGAAAAAATTTTTGTATTCATAAGTGTTCGGAAAACTCGCAATGAATTTCAGCGAATCGGCTTTTACGCGCAAGCCGGTTTCTTCAAAGCATTCGCGAATCGCGCCTTCTTCCGCGCTTTCGTCGGGATTGCAAAATCCGCCGGGCAAAGCCAAAAATCCTTTGCGCGGATTCTTCGCGCGTTTTTCAAAAAAAACATTTCCATTCGCGTCGCAAATAATCAAGCCCACGGCCGCAGCCACATTGTTATACAAATCAAAATCGCAATCCGAACAAATCCATTTTTTGTTTTGGACAAACTGAATTTTTTTCGAGCCGCATTTCGGACAAAAATTGAATTCATTCATCGCTCGCTCCGTTGTCGGCATTTGTGCGGACGCGGACGCAACGCTCGAGCAGCTCCAATTCTTTGTTCAATTTTTGCTCGTCGCCGTTCGTGAGAATTTTGTCGATCGCAGAACTCACCCTCGTAATTTGGAGCGCGAGCGCCTGTTCGAATTTTCCCGCGCGAACCGAAACGCTCGGCTCGATTTTTTTCGTGCCTTCAAAGCAGCAGTGAATTATTGCCTTTTGCTCGGGATATTTTTCCGCAAGATTTTTCGATTTTTCGTCCAGCACCGCAAATCGATTTATTATGTTCAGCATTGAATCCTGTGCGGCTTTAAAACTTTCGGGCGAAGCGATTTTCGAGAATTTCAATTTTTCAAAAATTTTTTTCAAAAACATTTTTCCAACACCAAAATCTATTTTAAATTAAATCCGCAAAAAACTCAATGAAAATTTTTCAACGCCAATTTTTTTGAAAGCGAATTTCGCTAAAAAAATCTTGCGCTATTCAAACCTACGCGCCGCGCTTCTTCGCTTCGAACTGCACGATGAACGCGAAAATTTTCGCCACGGCTTCCCACGTTTCTTCGGGAATCGCCTGCCCGATTTCCTGCACGCTCAAAAAATCAGCGAGCGCGGCATCTTCCGTAATCGGGATTTTTTTTTCGGCGGCGACTTCGAGCATTTTTTGCGCCAAAAATCCTTTCGCGCTCGCGGCGATGAACGGTGCGCTCGCGCCTTCCGGATATTTCAACGCCACGGCTTTTTCCACTTTGCACATCACGCAAAACCCTCCACGGAAGAAAGCGGAAAATCTTCCGTGCCAAACGCCGAAAATTCCTCGGGCGAAATCGCGCGCACTTCCACGCCTTCGCCGAAAATCCGCGCCAAACTTTCCGCCGAAGGAGATGCAAAATCCGCGCCGCATTCGTCTCCAAACGAAAAAAGCACACGGCAAACTTTTTTGTCTTTAAAGCATAGCACAAAACGCAAATCTTTTCCAGCGAATTTAAAATTCACAGAAATTTTTTCCGCGAGATTTTTTTCCAAGTCAACGCAAATTCGAAAAACGCCCGCGCCGCGCAAAGCGTCCTCGCCGTTTTTGTGAAGCGAATTCATTTCAAATTCGAATGGCAAGAAAATCCAATTTTTTTTCCCTTGCGAAAAATTTTTTGCGGCCTTTTGGTTGAAAAATGCCAAAAAATTTTTTTTGAAATTTTCGCCGCTGAAAAAATCGTTCGTGCCAAAATCGGAATTCCGCAAAGCAAAATCGTGTTTTGCGTCGCCCTGAAAATCGCCAACGAGCGCGGAAGAAAAAAAATTCTTTATTTCGTCGGCGCATTGCTTCAAAAAAAATTCGCAATTATTTTCCAAATCCGAAATTTTGTGAAGCGCGGCGTTTTCCAAAATCGCATCATTTTTTGAATCAGAATCGGATTTTTTTTCCGCAGAATTTTCGCCGGAATTTTCGTCACTTGAATTTTCTTTGCGCGGATTTTCATTTTCGCCTTCCTGAAAATAGCCGCCGAGCAACTCCATGATTTCTTCAAGAAAATCGTCCGAATCAAATCCTTTTTGTTCCAAAAGAATCGCGCTTTCTGCGGCATCGATTTCGCGCCCCGCAAATTTCGCGGCAAGCCTTCGCGCCTTTTTCATCAACGCGGGATCAAGCCTCGCGCCGCTTTGCATCAAAAATTGCAGGATTTTTTGCGAAATGCCATCGGCGGGCAAACCGAGGCTCGCCAAAAACGCGCTCGCTTCGGGACTTTGAAAATTGAAATTTTGCACGGAAATTGCGTTCGCGCCAGAAATTTTTCCGCTTCCATTTTTCGGCAAAAGAAAAAATTTTCCGTTCACAATTTTCACTTGGGCACGAAAAGTTTCGCCTGTCTTGAGCGGAAAATCAGATTTGACAAAAAAACGTCCGCCTGCAAAACTCGCCAGATATTTTCCGCCGCCTTGATTTTGCAGAATGCGCACAAAAAGAAAATCGCCCTCCCTGACGCTCCTTTGGATGCCAGAAAGGGCTGTTTGAGAATGAATTGCTACATTTTGCACTTCGCTCATTCGAGCAGAAATTATTTGGCTTCGGTCTGCGCTTTTTCAGAAGCGGCGGCTTCCTTTGCGGCCGCGGCCTCATTTGCGCGAGCGTTGCGTTCGGCGATGGCCTTGGCAACTTTTCCGCCCACGCGCTGCTTGACTTTGGCGGCCTTTCCAACTTTGTCGCGGATGTAGTAAAGTTTCGCGCGGCGCACTTTTCCAGGTCGCGTGATTTCCACTTTCATAATTCGCGGAGAATTAATCGGGAAAATGCGCTCCACTCCCACGTTGTAGGAAATTTTTCGCACGGTGAAAGTCCTGCGCGCGCCTTCGTTTTTCATCGCGATTACAAGCCCTTCAAAAACCTGAACGCGCTCAGTCTTGCCTTCCACGATTTTAAAGAAAACTTTAACCGTGTCGCCGACATTGAACGGCTGCGCGTTCGGGCGTTTTTGCTGCTCTTCGATCGTCTTTATAATGTCCATTTTTTCCTCCTGTTAAACACAAGCAATGCCGCATTCAAAGCGCAAGTCAAATCCTTCGCTCATTTCTTTGCGGAATGCTTTATGAAAACTGCTTCCGTCAATTCCTCAATCATTTTTTCGGCTTCCAAAGAAAGCGTTCCGCCCATTCTCGCCTCGGCAATCAAATCGGGCCGATTCAAAAATGTTTTTTGGATGCGCTTTTTCAGCCTCCATTTTCGGATGTTCTCATGGTTTCCGGAAATCAAAACTTCCGGCACTTCCATGCCCTTGTACACGGGCGGCCTTGTGTACTGCGGGTACTCCAAAAGCAAATCGGAAAAACTTTCTTCCGCGAGCGACTCGCTTGAAATCACGCCGTCAATCAGCCGATAAACGGTGTCAATCACGACTTGCGCCGCCACTTCGCCGCTCGACATAACGTAGTCGCCGATGCATATTTCGTCGTCCACGTAACGGTCGATAATCCGCTGGTCGATTCCTTCGTAACGGCCGCAAATCATCACAAGTTCTTCTTCTTTGCTCAATTCGGCCGCGAATTTCTGCGTAAAAGGCTTCCCAGAAGGCGTAACGTAAATCACGCGCTTTTCCTTTTTGTAGGCCTTCACGCTTTCAAGCGCGGCACCAAGGACTTCGGGCAGCATGAGTTGCCCTGCCCCTCCGCCATACGGACTGTCATCACAAGTGCGGCGCTTATCCAAGGCAAAATCCCTGATATTCACCAAATCGTAGGCAACAATTCCCTTTTGAACTGCGCGCGCCATGATTGAGCTTTCAAAATAAACGCGCACGATTTCCGGGAACAAGGTCAGCACAGTAAATTTCACTGGACTACTCCAGGATCCAGAGGTGCATCAGCTGGACGCTCTTGTTCGGAATGTCAACTTTTCCAACATGAGTTTCGTTGAACGGAACGTAAACCGTCCTCGGCTTTTTGTTGGCATTCAATTTGACTTCCTCTTTAAGAACGTCGCAATCCTCGGAGAGCAAAACTTCCAAAAGTTCGCCGGCTCCGCCTTCCAATACGTCTGTGATTGAACCCACAACGCTTCGCGAGCGAATGTCGTCCGTGGGCGCGACATCATTTCCCAATCCGTTTTCTTCCCCGAAATAAACCAGGGAACATTTTTTCAGATCCTCCACATACCATTCGCCTTCTTTCAAAGGGCAGGCATTTTCGCGGGAAGTTTGAAGCGCAGCTCCATTGAGTTTTTTTGACGCTTCAGGAGAATCCACTCCCGCAAATTTCATGTACAAAACATTTCCAGCGACGCGCGCATTTTCCACGGCGTATTTTGCGGAAATTCCTTTTTGTACAAGCGTAACTTCCTTCAGCACGGCGATATGCTCGTAACGCCTGGAAGCGCTTTCAATTCGAACTTCGCCCGTAAGCCCGTGAGAGCCGCGGACAAAACCAACAGTCAAGTCCATCAACAATCAGTCCAGAATTTCAAGGCCGTAACGTTTGCCGTCCTTGCCAGCCGACGCGCTCAAAACCGTGCGCAAAGCCTTCGCAATTCGGCCATACTTGCCAATTACTTTTCCGATGTCGCCTTCGGCAACCTTGAGCTCCAAAATCGGCCCGCGTTCGCCAACGGCTTCCGTCACAGAAACGGCATCCGGCTCATCGACCAATGATTTCGCAATGTATTCAATCAGGTCTTTTTCCATTCCAGCGCGCTCCGTAACTTATATTGACTGACCGTTTCGAGCAAGCCCTTTCTTATTGAAAATCCGCACGACTGTCTCCGTGGGCTGAGCGCCAACGCCGAGCCAATACTTTGCGCGGTCTTCTTTAAAAGCAATTTGCTTGCCTTCAACCTCAATTGGTTGGTAAATGCCGATTTCCTCGATGCATTCGCCGTCGCGAGGTTTGCGCGAATCCATTACTACGATGCGGTAGCAAGGTCTCTTTTTTGCGCCAAATCTCTTAAGCCTAATCTTGACCACCTTTTCCTCCTTATATAAATTTTCACACTGTATAGTGTGAAAATTTATTTTACAAAAATACTGCGACTTCGTCAAGCGGAAATCAGCAACACGGCAAAAAAAATAAATGAAAAATCAAGGAACAAATTTCGCTAAAAAGCATTCCCCAAAATTCCGCGATTTTTTGCGCTTTACATTCTTTTCTTTTTTATGGTATAATTTTTCAAAATATCGAGGAAAATATGGACGAAAAAAATTCACAAGAAACGAAATCTGCAAAGGCGGATTTTTCCGCGAATCATTGGGCCGACATCATGGCGCAAAAAATAATCCGCGAAAAAGGCGACTTGGATTTGTACACCTGCGCTTCGGGAATCACGCCGAGCGGCACAGTGCATTTGGGAAATTTCCGCGAAATCATCACCGTGGATTTGGTGGTGCGCGCGCTTCGCGACCAAGGCAAAAGCGTGCGCTTCATTTATTCGTGGGACGACTACGACGTTTTCCGAAAAGTGCCGGCGAACATGCCGAAGCTTGAAACGCTCGAAAAATATTTGCGATACCCTATCACGCTCGTTCCCGACACGACAGGCCGCGATGAAAATTACGCGCGCCATCACGAAGTGGACATCGAACAGCAATTGCCGCGAGTCGGAATCCATCCGGAATTTTTGTATCAAGCCCAACGCTATCGCGCGAATCGCTACGCCGAAGGAATAAAAATCGCGCTGCAAAATCGCGAAACAATCAAAGAATGCCTGAACGAATTCCGCGACGAGCAGCACAAAATGAAAAGCGACGACGTTTATTGGCCGGCTTCGATTTTCTGTTCCAAGTGCAACCGCGACACGACGCAAATCACAGAATACGACGGCGAATACGGCGTTTCATACAAATGCGAATGCGGCTGCGAAGAAAAAGTTGACATCCGAAAATTCAGCGGAATAAAATTGGGCTGGCGAATCGACTGGCCGATGCGTTGGAACGAAGAAAAAGTCGTGTTTGAGCCGGGCGGCAAGGATCACATTTCGCCGGGCGGAAGCTACGACACGGCAAAACTCGTGAGCAAAAAAATCTACGGCTGGGACGCGCCCATCACAATGCGCTACGATTTCGTCAACCTGAAAGGCGTTCCGGGAAAAATGTCGTCGTCCAAAGGAAAGGTCATCGCGCTGCCCGACGCGCTCGACGTTTATCAGGCCGAAGTTCTGCGCTACATTTTCGCAGGCACTCGTCCCAACACGGAATTCGCGATTTCGTTCGATTTGGACGTTCTCAAAGTTTACGAGGATTACGACAAAACCGAACGAATCGTTTATGGAATCGACAAAGCGAAAAACGACGAGCAGCTCGCCAAAGAAAAGCGCATTTACGTCTTGAGCCAAATTGACGGAAAAATTCCCGAAGTTATGCCGTACCAAATCACGTTCCGAATGTTGACGACTTTGCTTCAAACTTATTCGGGCGACATCGACGCGGTTTTAAAATCGCTTTCGGATTTGAAGCCGGAACAAGAAGAGCGTTTGCGCCGCCGTGCCGAATGCGCTTGGTTTTGGATCAAACATTGCGCGCCTGATTGCGCGCCAGAATTCTGCTTTTCACTCCGAAGCGACGGAAGCAAGGCCGAATTGAGCGGCGACGTTTTGAAAGCCGTTCAGCGCGTCCGCGACGAAGTAGTTCCGCGCCTCGAAACTTTTTCCACCGACAAAGAATGCCAGCAGGCAATGTACGACATCGCCACGGAATTGGGGCTGGAAGCGAAGGCTTTGTTCGCCGCGCTTTACGACGCGCTCATCGCAAAAGATCAAGGTCCGCGCCTCGGAGGATTTTTGCGAATAATCGGCAAAGAAAAATTGCTCGCGATTTTGGGACAATTAAAATAGGCAACTAAAATGGCGTTGCCTATTTTAATGACGAGTTTTTTCAAAACTCGCTTATTCACTGCCATTTTTCACTGCGTTGCAAAATGGCGTTTTTCAGCAATTCAAAAGTTGAAACTTTTTTCATTGCCGAAAAAATATGGAGAATATTAGGAGAATGATTGGATTTTTTTTGAAAAAAAATTTTTGCGACGGCTGGGACAACATTTTGTACCTGCTTGTTCCGAACATCATAATTTCGCTTTCTTCCGCGCTGGCGTTTTTCATTTTGAGCTGCCTCATATCGCTGGAATCAAGCTTCGCGATGGTTTTGACTTGCGCCGCGCTCATAATTTTGCTCGCGCTCGTAATGGTTTTGGCGATGGCATTTTCCGAAAACGCCGCAGAAATCGCGAACTTTTCAATGCCGAGCATCGCATCGTATTTCAGGCAAATTCCGAAAGTCTTTTCGAACGCATTTCGCTACGGCGCGTTGATAGGTTTGCTTGTCGTAGCCGGCGCGATCGGAATTCCAGTTTACAATTCGATGGGCGGAATTTTGGGAAACGCGCTCGCGCTTCTTTTGCTGGCATTCGAAATAGTCTTTTTTCTTTCACTGCAATGGTTCGTGCCTTTGCGCGCGCTGCTTCACGACAATTTTTCAAAATGCCTCAAAAAATGTTTTATCATTTTTTTTGACAACACGGCGTTTTCGATTTTTATGTTTTTCCACAATTTGATTTTGGCGGCGCTTTCCTTTATGATTTTCACAGTTCTTCCAGGCACTTGCGGAATCGTGCTCGCGCAGGTGAACGCGCTTCGTCTGCGGCTTTACAAATACGATTGGCTTGACGCGAATCCGCAATTCAAAAGCGCAAAGTACCGCAAGAACATTCCGTGGGACGCGCTGCTCGAAAACGACCGCACGACGCTCGGTCCGCGCCCGTTCAAATCGTTTTTTATGCCTTACAAGCAGGAACAATAAAAAAACGCGCATTTCGTGGCAAGGAAATTCCTCGCTTCGAAACGCGCGTTTTCTGCAAAATTTTTGCTATTTTGTCATCAACATTGTCTTTGAATCAAGATTCACGCTTCCGACATTTTCTTTAGAGTGATCCTTGAGCACATTCAATTTGATGTTTCCGCTAATGCTTTCGATGTGCGCGACAATCGCAAAATACGGAATGATGTCCGAGCGGGCGGAATCAAGCAATTTGTCGCTTTCTTTCGTGTCGCTGAACCAAACCGTGATTTTGTCCTGCTTTGCAAAATCCGCCACGGAAGCGATGTCGGACGTGGAAATTTTGTCCAAGTCAAGTCCATCGATTACCAAAGCCTGAACGTTAATTCCGCCGGTTTTAAGCGCGCCGATTGTGTTGATGACTTTCGGCAAAGAAAAAGATTCTTGATTGAAATTCAAAATCGTGCGCTCGCGCATAATTTCGTCTCTCAATTCTGAAACGTTCGAGATGTTTTTCTTTTTCGCAATTTCGCTGAACACGCTTGAATACCAAGAAATCACGTTCGAAGAATGCTGGTCGAACGAAACGTGCACAAGCGGCTTGTCGGAAATGAGCGCGTCCATTCCAAACTGAACGAGAAGCGATGTCTTTCCCAAACCTTTTTTCGAAGTAATCAAGCCAAGCTCGCCCACCTTGAGGCCACCTTCCACAACTTTGTCAAAATAGCGAATTGGACTCAAATCCAAAAGTTCTTTCTTTTCCATAAAATCAATTCTCCTAAAACATGTCAACAAAAAATTATCGAAAGATAATTTTTTGTTATTTTTGCGCCGCCTTGCGTTCTTCCTGATATTTTTTCTGAAGTTCTTCGGAAACGTTGTTCGGAACTTTTCCGTACTTCAAAAATTCCATCGTAAATTCGGCCTTGCCCTGCGTTGAAGAACGCAGAATCGTTGAAAATCCGAACATTTCGGAAAGCGGAACTTCGGCGTTCACGGTCGAAGTGTTGTTTTCGTCCGTTGAATCCACGATCACGCCGCGACGCTGATTTATCAAGCCAAACATATTTCCCTGGAATTCCGTTGGCCCTGCAATCGAAACTTTCATAATCGGCTCAAGAATCACGGGCTTGGCTTTCGCATAGCCATCGCGGAACGCGCCAATGGCGGCCGTCTGGAACGCGATGTCCGAAGAGTCCACCGGGTGGTACTGACCATCATTGATTGTGCATCGCACATTGACGACAGGCGCGCCAATGAGGCTTCCGTTTTCCATCGCCTTTTTGAATCCCTTGTCGCAAGACGGAATGTATTCGTTGGGAATCGCACCGCCCTTGATTGAATCGACAAATTCGTAATCTTTGTCGGTAATCGGCTCCATAAATCCGGCCACACGTCCATACTGACCCGAACCACCAGTCTGCTTTTTGTGCGTGTAGTTGAAATCCGCACGCTGCGTAATCGTTTCGCGGTAGGCGACCTGAGGCGCGCCAGTCTCGACTTCGCATTTGTATTCGCGGCGCATTCGCTCGATATAAACATCGAGGTGCAATTCGCCCATTCCCTTAATAATCGTTTCGTTCGATTCAGGATCAAGGTAAGTCTGGAACGTCGGATCTTCCTTCGTAAAGCGGTTGAGAGCCTTGGACATCTGCGCCGCCGTGTTCTTGTCTTTCGGTTTAATAGAAAGAGAAATAACCGGAGCCGGAACAAACATCGAAGCCATTGAAACATTCAGTCCGCCGCTGGTGAAAGTGTCGCCGGAAGCGCAGTCGATTCCAAAAAGCGCAACGATGTCGCCAGGTTCCGCCACGTTGATGTCTTCCATCGCCGAGGCGTTCATGCGAACCAATCGTCCCACTTTGAAACGCTTGCGGGAACGAATATTGTAAAGTTCATCGCCTTTTGAAAGGCGGCCCTGATAAACGCGGACATAAGTCAACTGACCATATTGTCCATCATCAAGCTTGAACGCAAGCGCGACAGTCGGCTTGTTCGCCACGGATTCCAATTCAATCGGGGCTTCGTTGTTGTCCAAGTCGAGCGCGGTGTTCTTCACATCCGTCGGACACGGCAAATAGCGCAAAACGCCGTCGAGCAAAGGCTGAATGCCTTTGTTCATGTGCGCGCTTCCGCAGAAAACGCCGACGAATTGTTCGGAAAGAGTTCCGACGCGAATCGCCTTGATGATTTCTTCTTCGGTTTCAGTTCCTTCGAGAACATGCTCCATCAAATTGTCGTCGAACATCGCGGCGGCTTCAATCAATTCCTGGCGATATTTTTCAACGTCGTCTTTCATGTGCGCAGGAATTTCCGCATAGCGAAGTTCGTTGCCGTCGTGTCCTTCAAAATAAATCGCCTTGCGGCTGATCAAATCCACGACACCTTCGAGCTTGTCTTCCAAGCCAATCGGCAATTCCATCATGTAAGCGTTTAGACCGAGTTTTTCGCGGAGCTGCATTCGAACGCGCAACGGATTCGCGCCCTGGCGGTCGCATTTATTCACGAACGCGATTCGAGGAACATGATAACGCTTGAGCTGGCGGTCAACAGTAATCGACTGCGACTGAACGCCCGCGACTGCGCACAAAACCAAAATCGCGCCGTCCAAAACGCGCAACGAGCGTTCAACTTCGATCGTAAAGTCAACGTGACCGGGAGTGTCAATCAAGTTGATTGTATAATCCTTCCAGTGAACCTGAGTCGCCGCAGACTGAATCGTGATTCCGCGCTCGCGCTCGAGTTCCATTGAATCCATCACAGCACCAACACCGTCCTTTCCGCGGACTTCGTGAATCTGGTGAATCTTGTCGCAATAAAACAAGATGCGTTCGGAAAGAGTCGTCTTGCCCGAGTCAATGTGGGCACTGATACCGATATTTCTTACCTTGGAAATATCATAGTCCATAATTTACCTCGCAAAAATTTTGGAAAAACTCAAAATAGCAAAAACCCAAAAAAGATTTTTGCAATATTTAATTTTAATGAATTTTTGCAAGTTGTTCAAGAGGTTTGCTCAAGGAATTTTCAAATTTGAATTCAGGCAAACATCCGCGTTGATTTTTATTTTTTTCAAATTGAACGAAAACGAAGCTTTCGCGAAAGGCGCGAATTTTTTGCCGTAAGATTTTTTCTGCGACGCGCTCGCGCCAATAGAAACGCTTTTCAAAAACGGCACGCCGGGATAATAGTAAACGCGCACGCTTTCCGTAAATTCCTTTTTTGTTTCGTCGCGACTCAATTTCACTGAAAACGACGCGGAAGACGAAATGCGTTTTTTGTTTTTGAATTTGTGCGAATAATTTGCCGTCGCAGAAAATTTCGGCAATTCCGCCTCTTCCCCCTCCTTCAAATTTTGGCGCAATTTCATTTCCGAAACTGTGAAAGTCAATTTGGCGGAATTTATTTTTCCCGAGAATTTCGCGCCAGTAGAAAATTTTGCGTCGAGAGACTCAAACTGATTTTTCTTTTCGTAATTTTCAATTCGACTTTCCAAAAATCCGCCCGCGCCGAATTTCAGCGTCGCGCGATTCGGCAAAAAAACGCAAATTTCTGGAACGAATTTTATTTGCCAAAGCGAATATTTTTTCGCGCCGCCGCTCGCCACAAGCGGAATCGATTGCTTTAAAAAAATGTTGTCGCTTGCGAACGCGCCGAGCGCGAACGCAAAACTTCCCGCGCGAAAAACGGCTTCGTCGCGAAACCAAAATCTTCCCGGACTTTCGAAATTTTCCGTGATGCCGAAAATGAATTTATTTTTGAAAAATGGAATTGCGATTGTTGTCTCGTTCATGAAAGAATTGAAGAGTGCGGAATTCCAAACAGGAATTTCGCTCCACCAAACGACGTCGGCTTTGGACGAACTTTGCGCGTAATATCGTTCGAACCAAAATCCATTCGTAACTTTCAAAAAATTCTTGTACAAAAATCCGCCTCGAAGCGTCCATAAATACGGAATTTTTTCGCTGTCAATTTCATTTTTCGAACAAACGAATTCCGCGTGCGCAGGCAAAAACCGAATCGTTTCATTGGAAAGTTTTTCAATAGAATGAAATGTCATTCGCGCGAAAATCGAGTCGTCTTTTTTTGCGGAAGTTTTCGTGGGAAGCGAAGGCGAAAGAGAATCCGCGTCGGAAAGCGCGGAAACGAACGGCGAAAGTGCCGTGGAAAGCGGCGGATTTTTCATTCGCGAAGAAATGCCGAGCGAACCGAGCACGATTTCCGCGTCAAGATTTTTTTCGAATTCTTGCAAATTGATTTTCAGCGACTTGCGACTTTTTTCGAAGACATCGTAATAATCATCGGCGGAATTTATTTTCCACAAATCTTCGCCGCTTGTTTTGCCGCAAGAATTGAAATAGCGGAATTCAAATGCGGACAAACGCAATTTCGCGCCATAGGTGAAAACGTATTTTGAATCCGCCCAAAAATCGCCCGCGAAATTTTCCGGAAAGTACATTGAAGCCGAGCCGAAAAATTCCAAAGATTCGAACGCCGAATTTTTTTGCGCCGCGCCGGATTTTTCCGAAGCGCAAAACAAGGCCGCGCAATTCGCCGCGAAAGCGAAAAGTAAAATTATTTTCTTCATACATTTAAGGTATGAATTTTTGTCAATAAATTTGTGTTAGACCATTAACGACAAGAAAAAAACAGCCAAATTGCATTTCCGCTTGATGTTTCCGCAACAAGATCCCAATTCATCTTGATTTGACAATCGTTATTTTAACGATTTCTGCTGCACGGTGATTTGGCTTTCGTTAAAATGACGATTCCCGCCGCACGGTGATTTGGCTTTCGTTAAAATGACGATTCCCGCCGCACGGTGATTTGGCTTTCGTTAAAATGACGATTCCCGCCGCGCGGTGATTTTGGCAATCGTTATTTTGACGATTTGTGCTTCACCGTGATTTGACGTTCGTTATTTTTACGATTGCTGTGATTTCATTCCTTCCATTTCGTGTATTTTTCGCATTCCAAAATTCGGCGGGCGTTTTCGATTCGCTCCGCGCTGGGCATCGGCGTTTTTTCAAGCGGATACGGAATTCCCATTTCCTGATATTTCATGATTCCCAAAGTGTGATACGGCAGGATTTCCACGCGCTCGACGTTGGAAAGCGTCCGAATGAAGTCGCGCGTTTTTCGCAAATATTCGTCGTCGTCGGAAATGCCGGGAACCAAAACGTGGCGAATCCAAATCGGCTTTTTGATTTTGTCGAGGAAGCGGAACATTTCGATTATATTTTCGTTGCCGCGCCCCGTAAGCGCAAGATGCTCGGCGGGATCGATGTGTTTTATGTCCATCAAAAGGATGTCCGTGACTTCCATCAATTTTTTGAATTTCTCGAACCATTCGCCTTGGCTAGTGAACGGCGCACCCGAAGTGTCGATGCAGGTGTTGATGCCGCGTTTTTTTGCGAGCGAAAAAAGTTCAAGAAGAAAATCGATTTGCGACAATGGCTCGCCGCCGCTCGCAGTGATGCCGCCTTTTTTTCCCCAATACGCGCGGCAGGTTTCGGCCTCGTCCAAAAGGCTTTCCGCGGAACGCCGCTCGCCGCCTTCCATTTTCCAAGTGTCGGGGTTGTGGCAGAATTTGCAACGCATCGGGCAGCCAGCGAAAAAAATTATGTAGCGCATTCCCGGTCCGTCCACCGCGCCGAACGATTCGACTTTGTTGATGTATCCGTCCATGTTTTTATATTAACACAAATTTCGAAAATGGGCAAATGCAAAATGAAAATTTGGGTGGGATATGGTGTTAATAAGGGTGGTAAATGCCGTAAAAGTATTTTTGTTGGATAGGGGTAGAAAAGCAAGTAACGCGAATGTATTTGCTTTATTTAATAATCAGTAAAATTATAGAAATAGTTCTTATTTACTTTTTACATAATTTCCAGTATAATTTAATCGAACACAGATATATTTATCGAATAAGGAATATATCTGCACCTTGCTTTATGGTATACGTTATATAACATATGCCTTTTTTAAATTTTACTGAGAGGTACGAAATGAATCCCAAAAAACAAAGTAAATTATTTTATGTTTCGTTATTACTGTGCAGCATATTTGCGTTCAGTTGCCTTATGTTTTTGTTTGACAACAATTTACAGGAAGTTTTGTTTCGATTCGGCGATACATTGAAAGGTAAAACACTTAATCGACGTGATTTTCAAATTGTTGAACTCTTTTTTTCGGGATTGTGTTTTTTTATCACGTTTCCATTTTATTTTTTTAATTTTCGATACTATTGGGAAAAAGAAACAATTTCACTTGGTAAAAAAATGGGGGGGGGTATAATTCATACATAAGAAGTTATTTTGAATTTTTAAAAAATAATGTTCGATTATTAATTTTTGTAATTTTTATTCTGACAGCAATCTACGGTTTAAAGCTCTTCAATATAGTGATTTCCATGGATACTGATCTTCATATGGAGCATAACCAGTGGGCATGGTCAATCCAGATTGGTCGATTTGGCTACGCTTTTTTACAAAAACTTTTTCATCCATTTGGTTTTAACCTATACCTTTCGACTTTTTTGGCACTTACGTTTCTTGCCATGGGAACTATGGCATGGTGTCATTTTATAAACATTGTTTCTCCATCGGAAAAACGTATGCCGCTTTATCTTTTTGCGGCTTTCTTTGCATCATCAAATGTTTGGACATCACAAATTTATTTCAGCTGTCAGTCGGCAGAGGCTCTGTTTATTGTGTTTATTTGTCCGATCGTGGTGTATTTTTTTTTCGTAGGGATTTTACATAAAAATAAAATTCATATTGCTTTGTCGATGTTGATGGTTGTCTTTATTATTTCTGTCTACCAATCTTCCGTTCTGATGATTTGCGTCGGGCTTTTAATCTGTTTTTATTATAACAATTGTCGTCCTGATGAAACAAACGATAGTGAGAAGGAACGTTGGATTCTTGCGCTCAAAATTATTGTTGCCGTCGCTATATGCCTTGTGGTTTATTTCTTGGTAGACAGGCTTGTCTGTGCGGCATTTGGAATTCAAAAGGGAGATTTCTACCATGATGAATATCTTAAGAAAGATACAAGTTTAATCAAAAATCTTGCTAAATTTCTTGTAAAAATGGCGGCAAGAAATCCTTTGACCGCAATTTTCCTTGTGGTTACTTTTCCGATGTATCTTTTTATTGTACGGCAAAAGAATTCCGTGGTCTGCGCTATCACATTGCTTTTAATTCCCGCAAGTTGCTGTGTTTTTGGCATTATCACGGGAACTGTCAGTTATAGGGTTGAATATAGTACTCCGCTTGCAATGGCATTCATAATTTTCGTACTTCTTAAGAATTTCAAGGGATCTGCGCGGATAGCAGCCTTTTTGATAGGAACTGTATTAGGATTTCTTTGTGTGGAAGAAAGTTCCATGTTCAACTATACTGAACTCCGCCGCCATGAGCAGGATAAGGCTATCGCGCAGGATATTGCGTCGCGGATAGGAATGCTTGGAACACCTGAAGAAATAAGCAAGCTACCTGTTTTGCTTTATGGAACATATAAAACAGAGTTTAATTCCGGGCATTTAAATAGAGGTGTCTTCTGTCATTCCGCATTCCACTCAGGGGGAGGTAGTCTTACCGACGCGACAAGACGAGGCATTGCTTTTATGAACGATATTGGTTTTGTAAGCTATGATTTCAAGAAAATTTCCGTTGATGATATGTCACTTGTCTTAAAAGCGCGTGCTGAGGCAGAAAGCATGCCGAATTATCCGAAAAAGGGCTGTGTGAAAAATATCGGCGATGCTATAGTAGTTCGGCTTTCTGATATAACGGACGAATTATAATTCAAGAAAGGCGAATTAGATATCTCGACCAATGGTTCCATTCACTAGAGAAAAAAAAAACGCCCGTTCAATAACTCTCTAATTCTATTCATTATAAAAGTCTTTTGTCAATTCCCGCGCGAATCCGCGTAACAGGGAGGCTGATTCATACTCCGTTTTCCTGCGCGGGCTTGTGTGGAACTCGTTGAATTCCGCTTTCGTGAATTCGTCGCCGAGTTCTTGCGCAAGCGCCGTTCCTGGATGAAAGAGGATTTCTGCCGTGATGCTGCGATGCCGTACAAGCCGGGCGAATGCGGGCAGGGCTGCCTTGAGCCGCACCGAATCCATATTTCCACTGAAAAAAACGCCGCAGATGCAGTTGTCGTCAAGTCGCATTTTCCTTAATTTGCGCGAGACTCGGTGCGCAAAGAAATTCAAAATCAAGCATTTGACAAAGTTTGCGGGTGAGAATCTGCGGAAAAACTTGCCGCTCCTGAGATACGGAAAAAGCGGATCCCGTGCGTTCCGTATGAATTCCGTGTTGAATCCATGTGCCGAAAGGGAACGGATTGCATCGCAGAGCGCGTCGAACACAAGCGGAATCATGTGAGGATGCTGGTGGCTGTCGAACCGCAGCCTCTGTTCCCGCAATATGCCAGAATCTATAACGGCGCGTGCCTGCCGCTCGATTTCTGCCGCAAGCTCGCGCCTAATATTTTTCCGCATGAAAGGATTGTAATTCCAAAGCAGAAGCCACCCCCATGAGATGCGGAAAAATCCGTGCTCGTCCGTCAGGTGCGGCACTTCGCTGTGCGCGCAGAGGCTTTTCCCTTCCATAAAGTTAAGGTGGACTGAAATTTTTGGATAGGGAAACTGTCCGTTTTCGTTTGCGAGCAAAGCGCAGGCGCGCGGAAAGGCACTCATGTTCGGCATGACGCTTATGCTGTCGAGCGTTCCCGATTCGAGCAGCGTCGTAATGTCTTGGTCGGAATGCGCCGTCAACGCGAAATCGTCGGCATGGAAGTCAAACACGCTCGGCATCATCTTCTCCGCCAATGCGCTTGCTTACGATATATTGCGGTCGCCCTTTTATCTCGTCATACACTTGTGCGAGGTACACGCCGATTATGCCGAGCGAAATCATCACGCCGCCAAAACCGAGGAGCATGACGATAAGCAAAGTGGGAAAGCCGTCGGCGGCAGCACCGCGCACGAAAGCGACGAGCGTGTCGATGACGAGGATTATCCCGATTGCGGCGAAAACTGCGCCGATTGCCATCACGATAAAAAGCGGCGCGTAGCTGAAGCAGACGACATTGTTTATCGCGTACTTGACCAGTGATTTTGTTGACCATTTTGAAGTGCCGGAAGCGCGTTCGGCAACCTCATAATAAACGGTCGTCGTTTTGAATCCGACCCAAAACGACAACGCCCGAAAAAACGTGTTGCGCTCGCGGAGTTTCGCGAGTTCTGCGACGACTTTTCTGTCGAGCAGTTTGTAGTCGCTGGAATTTTTCATGTCCATGCCGACGGCACGGCTGATGAGTCCGTAAAAAATCTTTGTGAACAAGCGATGAAAAAGGGATTCCCTGCCGCGGTCGGACTTGACGCCTTCAACGACCTCGTAACCTTTTTTCCATGCGGCGTACATTTCGGGAATCAGCGAGACAGGGTGCTGCAAATCCGCGTCAAGGATGACGGCGCAGTCTCCAGTCGCACTCCGAAGCCCTGCGAAAAGCGCGGCTTCTTTGCCGAAATTTCGTGAAAAGAAAACGCCTTTTACGTTTCCGTGTATACCCCCCCCCATTATTTTATTTTCAACAATGTCAGTGATTTTTTCCGCAGTTCCGTCAGTCGAGCCGTCGTTCACAAAGATCAGTTCATACCGCGCCCCGTCGTCAGAAAGGAGGCCTTGTCCCGAAAAAAGAGTTTCTATCGCCTCAAAAAACGGCACGACATTCGATTCTTCGTTATAGCACGGAACAACAAGCGAAATTTTTGGCATGACGACTTCCTCACTATGATTTTGGCAGATGTGCCAAAACAATTGTATACTATTACGGCGGTAACTGTCAAGGTTCGTGTTTGCATTGCACTGCGTTCTCCTTGAAAACAAATCGGAAAGTTTGTATACTGTTCAATTATGGAAAAAGAAAATATTCCTTGCAAAAAGAAAGTTGTCTTCGTGGTGCTTGCTCTTCTGTTTGTATCAAGCGCACTTCTTGCGATGCCTGTTTCCATATATGCGATTCTCGGTTTTGCCGAGCAGTATTTGGGGCGTTCGCTGCGGGATCCGGCGCGGTGGATTGAGATTATAAAGCACTGCTCGTTCATCGCGATGACAATTATCGCGCTTGCGGTTTTTCTCGGCTATACAAAGAACGGCCGGAATATTGCGGAGGAAACACGGCAGGAGCTGGCTTCTTGGCGCATGAAAACCGACACGAAACGGTTTGCACTTGCCTTTGCGGGAATGGCCGTGTTTTATTATGTCTGTTTCTTTAAAATCATCGGCGCGGATTTTTACTATAATGATGATATTTGGAGAAGTTATGAGGGAAGCCGTTCATGGATTGGCTTCAGCCGGTATATTTCCGACTTCCTTTCAATCGCCATTCATGGGAGCGTCCGCCTTTCGGACATTGCGCCGCTAACGCAGTTCATAACGATAGCCGTCATGTCTTTGGCGACGGTTCTGCTTGTGGCGGTGCTTCGTGACGGAGACATTACGGTGTCAGGACTGCTGGCGTGTTCGCTGTTGTTCCTCTCGCCGTTTTTCGCGCAGAATTTCTCGTACCGGTTCGATTCGCCTTATATGGCACTTGCCGCGTTTTTTCCCATCGTGCCGTTTCTCTTCGTGGCGAACAGGCGCGTGTTCTTTTTTGTTTCGGTCATCTCGCTGATACTGTGCTGTATGTGCTATCAGGCGGGGAGCAGCATATTCATTCTCCTTGCGATGTATGTTTCACTGTCGATGTGGCTCAAAAAAGAAACGGGACGACGCGCACTTGGGTTCGGCGGGCTTGCCGCCGCGGCATATCTGTGCGCCATGCTGGTTTTTAAAATCCTTTACATGAACACTATGGAGAACGCGGCGGATTCGAATTTTTCGACGGTCATCACGCTTTCTGCCGTTCCGCAGAATATCGCCGCATACGTGCGGAACACATTGCCGCTTTTTGGCGGAATATGGACAAAATGCTTTTTGCTTGTCTCCGCCGTCGGTTTTATTATCGCGAGCGCAAGGAATGCAAAGCGGGGCAGAATTGCCTCATGTGTCGCCGTCGTCATATTTATTGCCGCAGGCTTTTTCCTTTCGTTCGGGCCGTACCTTGTCTTTGAGCGGCCGCTGTTTGCGCCACGGGCAATGATGGGCTTCAATATGCTCGTCGCCCTTGTCTGTGCGGGACTGTGCGGCGCGGGCGGAAAATGGCGCGTGCTGCCGGTGTGCTGCCTCGTGTACGGATGCGCCGTCTTCATGCATGCATACGGCACGAGCCTTGCCGAGCAGAAAGAGTACCAGCGTTCCCGCACGGATATGCTTCTTTCCGACCTGGGCAGGTTTGCGGACGGCGGCAAGGAAATCGGCATTTCGTTTTCGGGAACGATTGGGCTTGCGGACGGCTTGCGCATAAACGCGCGGAACTTCCCCCTGATAAAACAACTTGTTACGGTCGTTCCCTCGGAAGGAAGCATCTGGAACGATGATATGCTGAACTCGCTCGGCTTCAAATGCAAGGACGAATATCTCCACGAAAATCCCGGTCTGCCGCTGCTGCTGTCAACGTACTGGCACGATATTTACGGGGAGGACGGGCGGTTCTTTGTCGTCCTCAAGCAGCACGGAGCAGTGCGATGAGCGCGCAGATAAACAAGGTTGTGTTCCTGACCGTCCACAGCTGGATCTCGAACCGGCAGGGCGGTTTTCACAAGTTCGCGGAGGCATGCTGCAATGGCGGCGCGGAGGTCGTTTTTTTCAGCTTTCCGCGTCCGTACTACAGCCTTTTTCAACATCAGGAACTGTACAATCGCAAGTCGATTGCCACCCTTGCAAAAGGCATTCGCTACGAGGTCGGCGGCTCAACGCTGACCAACGTGACGCTTCCGACGCTCAAGCTCCCGGATGCCGTCGGCAAGCGGCTTCCTGATGCCGTTGCGGACGCGCTCGAACGCTTTTCGTTCGGCGGGCTTGGTCGGTTTGCGGATCGTTATTTTTCAGGTGCGGACGTGTTTATCATCGAAAGCTGTGGCGCGGTCGTCCTCTTTGATTTTCTGAAGAAACGTTTTCCGCAGGCGAAATTCGTCTACCGTCCGAGTGATCCGCTCATGTATGACGGTGCGCTCGCTCGGCGGGCAAAGGCAGAGGAACATGTCATGCTTGGCGCGGATATGACGCTTGTCGTGAATGACGAGGGGCTTGCATTGTACCGGCGGAAAATCCCGCAGTTTGACACGCGCGTAAGGCATGCCGTTCTTCCGAACGGCGTTGACATCGCCCCATACCGCGCACGGCACGATGTTCCCGAGCCGCTGAAAAAATCGCATACGGTTCTGTACGTGGGAGCGTGGGAAGTGGAGTGGGAGTTGCTGTTCGAGACAGCCGCGCGGCGCAGGGACTTCAACTATATTGTCGTCTGCCCGAATTTTCCCGACGAAAAAATCAGGAGACGGGTCGGCGACATTCCGAATCTGACGTACATTCCCGGAATCAGGCCGGAAGAAGTTCCCGCATGGATAACGAACTGCGACGTGGTGATGGTTCCCTACGTGACGGATTTTTACAAAAACCGTCCGCTCGGCATAACGGCGAAGTATTACCAGGCAATGGCGGCGGGAAAGCCGATAGTCGCCTACTGCGACACGCCGAAACTCGCGGAAGTCGGCGTGCCGGTAACATACGGATACGAGGATTTCATGCGAGCGGTGGAGAATGCCATGGAGCGGCATGAAGCGCAGTATTCGTTCGACTTAAGCGACCGTGAATGGCCGCGCATCACGCAGCGGTTTTTGGAAATACTGCGGGAGTTGTGAAAATAAGTTTTTGTGTGCTTCAATAAGGAGGTAAAAAAAATGTTCTTACACAGAATAGCGCGCAGGATTTTGGCGGAGATTTTTGTCAGGCTTCCCATTCCCAAGAAAAAGCCAGTCCGCAAAGGCGTGACTGTTTCGCTCACATCATTTCCCGCACGGCTCGGCAGCCTGCATCTTGTCGTCCGTTCTTTGCTCAAGCAGACCGTCTTGCCGGAGCGGATTGTCTTGTATCTCGGCACGGATAGCATGGATTCTGATATTCCTGAAAAACTGAGAAAACTGGAAAAATACAACTTTACCATCAAAACGGTATATGACGATATAAAGCCGCACAAAAAATATTTCTACGCAATGCAGGAATATCCTGATGACATCATCATCACTGTCGATGATGATTCGCTGTATGACAGAAATCTCGTGCGCGATTTATTGCGATGCCACGAAAAATATCCCGAAGCCGTCTGCGCGCGCAGGGTGCATAGAATTACCAAGAATAATGACGGTACACTGAAAAAATATAATGACTGGGAGTGGGAATATACGGAAAGCATAGAGCCGTCATTCAAACTGTTCGCGACTGGATGTGGAGGCGTATTGTATCCGCCGCATACTTTTACTAGAGAGACGTTCGACAGCGAATCAATAAAAAAGCATTGCCTCACTACGGACGATATTTGGCTAAAATTTATGGAACTGAAAAACAATGTAAAAGTTGTCTGGTCAGAGAACAGAACACCCCCCCCCTTATCATTGCGCCACATCCAAGAGTCTGGCTTGTTCCACACGAATGTGCAAAGCACGAATGACGAAAACATCAAAACTATGGAAGAGTTTACCGGCATACAGCTTGCGGAATACGTTTGAGGTACAGTGTGGCAAAGAATACAAGGCGTTTATTTATCCTGCGAACAATACGGAAAATACATACATTGATATACAACAAAAAGCCATACAGTCAGCCGGTCTTGAGGTGACTTATAACTTACGGGATTTTTTTTCGACTGATTTCTTCCTGTTAAATTGGTTTGAGACGTTAGGAGGAAAGTACGAATGGCTTGATTACATAAAGAAAACGATAAAATTGATTATGCTTGTACTGTTTCGGAAAAAGATATTGTATGTCATTCATAATAAACAGGTTCATGCAAAATACAAAGACACTTTCTCACAGAAACTCTCTAGCAAACTAATGCGAAAACTTATATCATGCTCATCAAAAATAATCATTTTATGCGAGGAAACAAGGACTGTTATAAGCGCATTGTGCCAGGACGATAAAAAGTATTTCAGTAAGATATACAGAATTCCGCATCCTAATTATATTGATACATATCCAGTCAACAATGAAATGATTGAGAATGCTGAAAAAGGCATTTCTTTTTTGTTTTTCGGGCAGATATGCAAATATAAGAATATCGAGTTGCTTATCGATGTATTCAATGACCTTTCGGAGAATACCGATGTTTCTTTAACTATTGCGGGAAATTGCAAGGATGAAGAATATTCCGAAACATTGCGTTCTTCCATAAAAAACGATAACATCAAATGTGACTTTAGATTTATCCCTGATGAGGATGTTGGCGCATGTATAAATCGACATAGCATTCTCGTTCTGCCATATTCGCTTGAAAGCAGTTTGAATTCAGGAACGATATTTTTGGCGTTCAGCTACAAAAGAACAGTCATAAGCCCTCTTATCGGAACATTGAAAGAATTCGGCGATGCAGATTTTTTTTATGCATACGACTATACCAATTATCAAGAACACAAACGCAATCTGAAAGATACAATAAACCAAGCCATAAAAGACTGGCAGGCAAATCAAACTGTTTTTATTGAAAAAGGACTGAAAGCATATTACAGAGTAAAAGAAGAAAACTCCTTTGAGAAGATTACCGAGCTGTATAAAGGTCTTTTTCGGGAAATTGGTGGAAAACAATAGAAAAATGCAAAATTTGTTGTATTTTCCCCTAGAAAAATGTAAAATTTGCTGTACTTTCCCCTAGAAAATTGCTATGCTTAAAATATGAAACGGTCATTATATAAAAAACTGCTGGAATGGAAGACTTCGTCTAGAAGGAAGCCGCTTGTCCTTGAGGGTGCGCGCCAGGTCGGAAAGACATGGCTCTTAAAAGAATTCGGCAGTCACGAATATGAAAATATGGTCTATATAAACTGCGACAACAATCCGCAGGTACAGGCACTTTTTTCTGATTTTGACACAAAGCGCATTTTTCGCGGGCTTTCTGCCATAGCGAATATGAGCATAACGCCAGGAAAAACACTGGTCATCCTTGACGAAGTGCAGGAAACTCCGTCTGCATTGACTGCGCTCAAGTATTTTTGCGAGGATGCTCCTGAATATCATGTTGCTGTCGCTGGTTCTCTGCTCGGGCTGCAGGTGCATTCTGGCACAGGATTTCCTGTCGGGAAGACTGACAATCTTACCTTGTATCCGCTCTCATTCATGGAGTTTCTCGGCGCAATGGAAAAAAATATTCTTTTGGAACGCATAAGAAGCCACTCATGGGAGGAACTGAATACATTTTCTCCGCAGCTGACGGAATTGCTCCGGCAGTATTATTTTACCGGCGGAATGCCGGAAGTTGTATTGACCTATATTGAAACACAGGAGCTTCAAAAAGTCAGGCAGAAGCAGAAGGATATCCTTGTCGGCTATGAACGCGATTTTTCAAAGCATGTGCCGGAAAAGGATATTCCGAAAATTAGGCTTGTGTGGCGATCTGTACCGTCGCAGCTTGCAAAGGAGAACAAGAAGTTCATCTATGGCGCCTTGAAAAAAGGTGGTCGTGCAAAAGAATTTGAAAACGCAATCCAATGGCTTGAGGATGCCGGACTTATTCATAAAATTTGCCGCGTCTCAAAAATGGAGTTGCCGCTGAAATTCTATGAGAATTTTGACTGTTTCAAGTTGTTTGTAAACGATTTGGGGCTTTTTGGTGCTATGGCGGACGCTCCTGCGTCAGAAATCCTTGTCGGAAACAATGCGTTTTCAGGCTACAAGGGCAGTTTTACGGAACAATATGTCGCCCAGCAGTTTTTCAGCGCGCTTGGAGAGCAGCTGTTTTATTATGCGAATGACAACTCAACCATGGAAATTGACTTTGTGTTCCAGTCAGCGGGCGTATTCCCGATCGAAGTGAAGGCAGAGGAAAACCTCAAATCAAAAAGTCTTTCGGCAGCACTCAAATCCAGTCCAACCCTGCACGGAATCCGTTTTTCTATGTCAAACTACAGAAAGCAGGAGCGGATGGAAAACGTTCCGTTGCCATTGGCGGAGGAATTTTTGAAATCGATGCTGTCGCATGTATAAATCGGCATGGCATTCTCGTTCCACAATCTGTTACTTGTCGCTCCAGAATTTGGTTGTTGCCGTTCCAAAAATTGATTATTGTCGTTCCAGATTTTGGTTGTTGTCGCTCCAGTTTTTGGTACAAGCAAGGAGCGCGGATGGGATAGGCACTGCCGCAAAAACGAGTGTGGGCGCAAAAAAAGCCGGCGCTGGAGTGCGCCGGACGTGTGTTGCCTGCGTATGCCGCTTATACGGCGGTCAGCTCAGTCTGAAAGGTGAATGCCGTCGGCTTCTTCCGGTATGTCTTTGAGGAGAGTGCCTGGGTAACGACTTTCAGCCGGTACGTGCCTGCTTCCAGTCCTGACGGAATGACGCATGCAAGGCGGGTCTGCGTGTTTATGCCCAGTTTCTCCGCGGAAAGCTTTACGTCTTTCGTGTCGTCCTGCGAATGCATAAAATACAGGCCGACTTCTTCCGAATCGCCGCCTATCCTGATGTTCGTTCCCGATATGTTGAGGAAGCCGCCCCGGGTAAGGACGGCATCGCCCTTTGATTCAAGGTCGAACACGTCGGTCACGACGGGCTTTATCTCGTTGCCCTGCCTGATGACGGGACGGAGGGATGAGAGCCGTTCGTTTGCGGCGGCCGAAGGGTGGACGCTAAGACCGATTGCGTGGCGGTCAGTGCTGAATGTGTCCGAATCCGAATCGAACGTGCCTTTTACCCTCGCACAGAAGCGGTTTATTCCGTCGTCCACGGTGTATCCGTCGGAAACCCGCTGCATTTTTGCTTCGTTCAGCCGTTCGGCAATGCGCTGAATCTGTTCTTTTGAGAGACCGTCGTTCTGGCCGCTTGCAATGACATCATCCGCGAGGTCGGCGTTCGTGCAGACACCCCGGTTTATGGTCTTTGCGTAGTAGGTCAGCTTTCCGTCAGTGTCCTGACGCATCTTGTTCGGGTACAGGGCGACCGGGAGGTTTCCTGCCTTTGTCTCAGATTTTTCGGTGATACTTGCCATTTTCATTATCATCCTTGTCCATGATGTTTTATGTGATTTGTACAGTACGTGCCTTCATGCAATTGTCGCTGCATTCGGCACAAGTAATGGATGGTTTCAAGAACTCGCGTATAGCATGAACCCTATATATGCTGTCTTGCTCGATATGTCTTTCAAAAATACTGCTCACCGGCAGTCCGCATTCCTGCAAACGTGCTGCGCGGCGGTACTTTTAAAAGCTAATAAAGGATGGGCTGTATCGTCAAGTAAAATTTTGTGAAAAGCGCGTAATTATTTCTAGAAATGAGAAAGTTTTATGCTCTTGCAATCATTTACCAGGCAATATTGTCCTTGTTTGAGAATCTTTTATGGTAGACATCGCTCTCCGCCAGTCATTGTTTTTTCTGCCTTTCTCAAGGGCGGGGTGTTGTATGATTTCTGTTGAGCCGTGGTACAATTTCATACTTTTCCCAGCCTCCGGTCAATTTCTGCAAGGACATTCGCAATGTCCTCTTCGTGGAATGTCGGATACATGCGCAAGAAGTCATTTGCCGTAACGTTCGAGAAAATTTCTTTATAAGTGATGTTCCGCGACCACTGGTACATGCTTGCGACAAAGCCTGTCCAATAGTTTTCCGATGGAGAAAAACCGATGTCAACGACTTCCTTGTTTTCAAGTCCCGCGACAAGCCATGAAAGCTCAATGCCTGACATCCCGGAGACAAAATGCGGGTTGCCGTTCTCTATTAGATGTATGTATTTGAAAGAGAGCCATTTTTGCACGAATTCTGCAAGAGAAAAGCCCAGTCCCAAAACGCCATATTCAAACGCCCATGCAATATTTTCTTTGGCATCCTTGAGATACAATTCGCTGTAGGCAGGGGATGAAAGAGGCCTGTTCATGTTTCAATTTCCTTATGCCTCAGTGTATTTGTTTTTAGGGATACTGTTGTCAAAACTCTCATCGCGATTTGATTTTTCATCTGTTGCGGCAAGCGTTTTTTCTGAGAAATTGTATTGCGGGGGAACTATGTCGAACGGAAGACGCTGCTGATTTATGGACTGCTTTAAGAACAGCCTTATTGCGGTCGTCATGTCCAACCCTAAAGAGGCAAAAAGGTTTTCCGCTTCCTGCTTGACAGAATTGTCTACCCTTGTCTGCAAAATTGCCGTTGCCATAGTATGTTCCTCACTTATACTGTGTTCAAATACAAATATAGCACAAAAACAATCTGTTTGCAATCAGTTTAGATAGAATCAACAACCTCTTTCATTACCCTTACAATCCTTCATATGTTTTAGGTAATTGTTTTCGTTTTTTATTTTTATACCGAAGAATGTATATAAACTGGAAATGTAATTTTATTGCAAGCAGTAAAACTGTTTGTTTTAATTGAGTTATATCTTTTAGAAAATCAGTCAATATAATTTTTAATGAGATTTCTCTTCGTATGATGGATAGTTTTTTATCCAGATGTTCACATTTTCTGATAGAATTTTGGATAAATATTGACAATGAAAGTAAGACTAACTTATCTTTCTTATATTTATAGAAAAAAGGCATAGATTGTTTTGGACAGAATTCTTTAAAAACAGACTCTGTTTCTGAAACTACAAATAGATCATCCATAATTCTTTTTTCCGAAATTTGCTTTCCTGCACTTCCGAGTGTATATCGGTAATAGTATAAGCACGGCTTTATAAAACAAATTGAATTCATCCGCTTGTAAATTTGTAAATAAAAGAGATAGTCTTCGCCATTTCTCATGGTTTCATCAAATCGCACAAAATTTATGTTTTTTGTAAATTTAATCAATTTGACAACAGCCAGTTGGAGAATTTTTGACAATGTTTTATCAGCCCTAATTTTTGGAAAATTTTCAAAAAATTCTTTTTTGTTATAGACTAATTGATTGCTAAAACAACACTCTTTAAAAAACATATCAGAATTTTCACTAAAACAATTTTTTGGCATTTCTTCCTTAAAACCGCATATTACCAAATCAGCATTTGTTTCTATTGCCGCTTTATACAAAGTTAAAAAATAATTGGAATCAACCCAGTCATCGCTATCAATAAATGTAATGTATTCTCCCTTTGCAATATCAAGCCCTGTATTGCGTGCCGATGACACACCTCCATTTATCTTGTGAATAACTTTTATGCGACTGTCTTTTATTGCGTATTCATCACAGATTGAAGAGGATTTATCTGTTGAGCCGTCATCAACTAGAATAAGTTCAAAATTTGCAAATGTCTGCTTTAAAATGGAATCAACGCAGTTTGCAAGATATTTTTCCACATTGTAAACAGGAACGATACAAGAAATAATAGGCATTTATGCAGCCCTCCTTGAAAGAGGGGCTGCATATATTATGCTGTTATACCCCCCCCAATCCAGTTTTTGCGTTAGTTTTATATTTTGCTTTCTTTCACTATCCCTAGAATCAATCAGTTCATACCATTTTTTCATAACATTTTCCTTAAGAAAATTATTTGAATGAGCAAATGCAGACATCCCCATTTTTTGTCTTATTCCTTCATTTTTCATCAGGAACATGATTTTTTCAGAATACGCATCTATGTTTCCATCCTTAACCAAATAGCCTGTTTCTGTATTTTTTATAATATTTCTAGGACCTGTTCGCACATCAAAGGCAACAACAGGCAATTTGTTCTGCATAGCCTCCAAAGTAACGAGGGAAAAAGATTCAGAGTATGAGGTAAGGGTGTAAATTTTTGATTTCCTCATATACCTAAAGACTTCGTTATTGTCCAATCTTCCTAATAGCTCAACATTAGCATTCAAATTTTTCTCAATTACAAGATTTTTTATATTTTCAAATTCATTTCCGTCTCCTATAATCAGAAGTTTCCAGTCTGTAATTTCTTTGCAAATCATTTCCCAAATAGTTATAAGCCTGTCAAATCCCTTTATCCTGCTAAATCTTCCAACGGCAATAACATAGTTTTCTCTTTTTTCTTCAACATAATTTTGTTGGTCTATAAAATTTGGAATTACTATAACTTTAGTAAATGAATTTTTCTTTCTTAATGCTGATTCTATTTCTTTCTTAAAGGTTTCATTCAGTTGTACAAATACATTTATATGCTGGTATTTGGTTACAAAGTCATTAAGTTCTTCTTTTGAATAATCATTATGTAATTGGGCAATAATGAAATTAGATTTGTCTGTATTTTTTGAAATAATTGTTGAATACTCATTACGGGTAGAGATTACTATTGAATTCCTTGTTTTTCTTATCAGTTTTCGAACTGCATTCAATTCAACCTGTTTATGAAAAAAACGTTTCACTTTTCTTATTAGTCTACAAAGGATATTTAATTCAATCTGTTTATGGCTACAGCATTCGATTTTTATTTCTTCATTCAATTTCCTTTTTGTTAAAAAGACAACAGTAATTTTTTCAGCGATAGGGACTATGGGCTTACTGTGCAATATGATATATAAATTTACATTATAATCATTACGCTCACTCAAAGCATTAGCCAATGTAATAACAGCTTTTTCCAATCCACCAGATTCTAATTGTTGTACTATAAAAATAATTTCTTTCGACATTTCGTCCTCTGTTAGTATTAAATTTAAATATTCCAGTTATATTTTTTACACAGGAATTGCAAACCTGTCATTCATTTTTCAAATTCCTTATGCTTTAGGGTATTTATTTTTACAGATACTGTTGCCAAAATTTTCACTGCGATTTGATTTTTCAGCAAAATTAAAAGCAAACTATAAACTGTTATGCTAGAAAAAATTCCGAACCATAAAGAAATTGCTGTATTCTTAAAGATTCTTGTTATAGTAATGAGTCCAAGAGCCATAATTGCTGTAGCAAATATATATTGGAGAAAATCCTTTGCAATATATTTTAATGAAATCATTTTTCTTGCAAATATAAAGTATGCAATTGTAACTATGCTTTCTGCGCAAATTGTTGCGATTGCAGCACCCATTGAGCCAAGTTTTGGAATTAAAAGTAAATTTATTACAAAATTTACAACAGCACCGATGCATTCAGAAATCATTGTATATTTCTCTTTTTTGCAACTAAAGAAAAGTTGACCGCCAATTACATTGCCCAATGCAATTATCACTATAATTGGATTCATAATGCGCATTGTATTGGTCGCAGGAAGGTAAAGTTCGCCACTAAATAGTAAAATTATTTTAGGAGCAAGTATATTCAATCCAACTGTTGCAGGAAGTGAAAGCAGTAATACGAATGATAAAATTTTGTAAAATAATTCAAAAAAAGCATTGTTGTTTTTATAAAATAGGTTAGAAAGTCGTGGAAGTGTAACTCCTAATGCAGCTGTTATCAAACTTAAAACAAGCCTGTTTATTTTTGTTGCTGCCGAATAATACCCTACTTGAGTTTCTGTGGATAAAAAGCCTAGCATTGAAGTATCAAAAATAGTATAAATGCT
Organism: Treponema sp.; assembly: GCA_014804005.1. GTDB lineage: Bacteria > Spirochaetota > Spirochaetia > Treponematales > Treponemataceae > Treponema_D. Next base: position 75,423 of record JAAVAP010000023.1, read on the forward strand.
TGTGATTAGTGCCATGGAGAAAAAAATAAAAATTGGCTTAAAATGCTGTTTTAAATTTAATGGCTGAGAATTTCTGAAAGAAATAAATTTTCTACTATAAAAAAGATTGCATATACTTGATCCCCCTGATGCAATTACATTGAGCAATGCATATTGCAGATAGTCTTCCTTCGTTCGGACTGTCAGAAAAAGTAGAGAAAGACTTATTATTTGGAAAACTATTGAACGAATTGTGATATATGAAAATTCTTCAAGAGCGGTGAATAGCCAACTTAATGAAATTGTTTCAAAAATAATTGACAAGCCACAAACAAGTAAAAGAGGGGTAATAATAGAAAGGCGTGGAACTGTTAAAATTGTAATAAAAAAAAGAGAAATAGAAGTTGTCATTGATAAAATGTTTATGATAAAAATTTCTTTGGTAAATTTGCTTAGTTTTACCTTGTCATTTCTAATAGACGCGGCTTCTCTAATGGCGTACGAACTTATTCCAAGCCCTGCAATGATTGAAAAGTATGAAACTATTGATTGTGCAAAGCGAACTTTTCCAATTCCATCGGGCATAAGAATTCGTGATGTATATGGAAATGTAATAAGAGGATAAATCAAGGTCATCATAGAGCGAATTACATTTAGAATTGCGTTTTTCTTTATAGATTTTTCGCCCATTTATTTCCCTTAAAAATTATATTTTAATCCCAAATTAACATCTAAATTAAAGCGTAAAGCATTTTTTGCGTTATCATTTTGCGGATTCATATCAAAGACACCTACAATTCCACCATTTATTACAAAAGAGTTTGTAATAAAATAAGAAGTCTGAATTCCTGTTGATAGCAAAGCCCTTATACTATTTTCTCGCTCTATGTTTTCTTTCTCCGTATCCATATACATAGTATAATCCAAATCGGGATTCACTCGTTGAAAAAAGAAATTTGTCAATCCTTTTGGATAAACAAGTTTAAAACCAATATACTGGCTGTTTCCGCCTGTACCAATTCCAGCTCCAAGCCATTGACCTCTATTAGTATATCCCTGCGTTATTATATGATGTGCATAAAAAGTTGAATACCATGAAATAATTCTATCATAATCAGCAGAACATTCAAGGAAAGTCACTTCAATTAGTAATTCTGCTTTCAAATCTTGGGAAAGATTAAACGCTTTTTTTCCTCCAAGTGTCCAAGCTTGCGTGTGGAATGGATAGCGTAACACATGTTGCATGCTCGGGGAAAAATCATTTCGTGCCCATTCAAGATAAATCTCAAATCCCGCTATAGGGAGTTGGTAGTCAAATGTCAGCGAGAATCTTTGGTCATTATTGTCCTTCCCTCCGTCCATGTTCGGCACATAAATTCTAAACAAACTGTACGCGCTCATGTCGTCCCATTTGCTGAGCATCGTCCTGTTAATCCCAATCGTCAGCCCCTTAAAAATCCCCGGCAACGACCATGCGGCTGAAACTCCTGAAATCAGATTGCTGTCGTTTGAGTCTATGGTGTCAAAATAATCTGATTCACTAAGTTTTCCCCACCAACATCGCAGTTCCAAGTCGCCGAGATGCCAGTTCACTTTTGGAATTACTATGGCTTGTTTGCGCAAGCCGATGTCGAATTTCGGGTAGGACGGCGCGTTGTTTGAATGGATAATCGGATTGAGCTGCGCAGGACCGAGCCACATTGCCTGCGTACCAAAACCGACGGTGAGCGTCCGCCATGAATAGCGGACTTCGGTGTCGCCCCAGTCGAACGTAAAGAACGGCTTGTCTCCGAAGCGTTGCGGCGCGTCGATGGAAGTCACGCCGTAATAGCCATATTCCGCCGCACCGCCGGAGAATATCGTCGGGTTTCCGTCCTTGTCAGTTCCGGCGTAATTCGGCCTGATGTAGTCAAACGCCATATTCTGCGAAAAGCTCACCTGTGGCTTTATCGTCAGTTCAAGCCCGTAGACTTCGAGCCGCGCGCCGGCAGTCAGGCTGGTGTTGTAGCCTTTTCCTTGCCACAGTGCGCCGTCGTTCTGGCCGTATGGCGCGGCGGTGTTGAAGCTGTTGTACCATTCCGGCCCGTAGATTTTGAGGAACACCCCCTGCGGAATGCCGCGCAGGTAGCCGTTCTCCGAAGCCGTGTGCGGCTGCCAGAGCGTGCGCATGTTGCCGAGGTTGTTGTGCTGCCACGGGTGGGCGAGTGGCTCTTCCACCGTCTGTTCGTTGCCGTCCTCGTCCGTGAAAGTCGTTGTCTCCGTGCCGATGCTCCAGACCGAATCGCTGAGCGTTCGGTAGTTCAGCGTGGGGCGTTGCGTGATGCCTTGCAGGGCGAGAAAATCGTAGTATTCTTCTTCGGTTGACTTGAGGGCTTCCTGAGCCGAAACCGTCATCGCGGCAAAAAAAAGCGCGGCCAGCAGGAATACCGTTCGTGCGAATTTATTCATGATGCGATTATATCATACTTTTGGGATGCGTTGCAATCACCAGCGGGACATTCGCTACGAAAGAATAAATATTTATAAAATAGTTTGCAACGAAACCGTATTTAAAATCATCAGAGCCATTTACGTTGCAAATTTTAAATATTCCGACATTGCGATTTGCATTTTTTGCAAAAAGCACTTGACACAATTTGCAATTTTGTGATACACTTTTTCTACGCTTAAAAAGCGTTGCTCCCTTAGCTCAGTCGGTAGAGCAACGGACTGTTAATCCGTGTGTCGCTGGTTCAAGCCCAGCAGGGGGCGTTTTTATTTTCATTATAAATGTGTTTAACGAAATACCATTTATCAATCATAAATTGTCGATTTTAACGTAATTCTGCCACGCCGACTTTTAGCAAATTTCATCCGCAAAAATTAACTTCTTGATAGATTCAATTATAAAATTTTATTCCATCTGCCATGACATCATTTGGAAATTTTTCAAACACGTTTGTTTTGGATTCAAACATTTTCCCCAGCGATTTTCCGTTTCGTTCCATATTTTCCCATGTTCGCCGTAGAACAAAAAAATCCCCGGCACGCCGAAACGCACCGGGGAGACCTGCGGAATTACGCATCACGCGTTGTCCAACGCCTGCTTCAAGTCCGCAATCAAATCTTCCTTGTTTTCAAGGCCGCACGAAAATCGCACCAAGCCTGCGGGGATTCCTGCCGCCGCGAGCTGTTCGTCGGTCATCTGTCGGTGTGTGCTCGTCGCGGGATTGAGGCAGCAGCTCCGCGCGTCCGCGACATGCGTTTCGATCGCCGCCAATTTCAGCGACTTCATGAATTTTTGCGCGGCATCGCGTCCGCCTTTCAGCTCAAACGAAACCACTCCGCAGCCGCCGTTCGGCAGATATTTTTGGGCGAGCGCAAAATATTTGTTTCCGCGCAAGTGCGAATAATTCACCGATTCCACTTTCGGATGCGAGGCCAAAAATTCCGCCACCGCCTGGGCGTTTTCCACATGGCGCGCCATGCGGACGTGGAGCGATTCCAGTCCCAAATTCAAAATGAACGCGCTCTGCGGAGACTGGGTGCAGCCGAAATCGCGCATGAGCTGCGCGGTGCATTTGGTGATGAACGCGCCAGCCTTGCCGAATTTTTCGGCGTAAGTGATTCCATGGTAGGAATCGTCGGGCGCGCAAAGCCCGGGAAATTTTTCCTTGTGCGCCATCCAGTCGAACTTGCCGGAATCGACAATCGCGCCGCCAACGCACGCGCCGTGTCCGTCCATGTATTTTGTGGTGGAATGCGTCACGATGTCCGCGCCCCATTCGATCGGGCGGCAATGCACCGGAGTGGGGAACGTGTTGTCAACGACGAGCGGCACTCCGTGGGCGTGTGCGACCTTCGCGAATTTCTCAATGTCCAAAACCGTGAGCGCGGGATTTGCAATCGTCTCGCCGAAAACCAGTTTCGTGTTCTCGCGGAACGCCGCGTTCAGTTCCGCTTCCGAAGCGTCGGGAGAAACGAACGTGACTTGGATTCCCATTTTCGCCATCGTGACGGAAATCAAGTTGAACGTGCCGCCGTAAATCGAAGACGAAGCCACGATGTGTCCGCCGTTTTCGCAAATGTTGAACATTGCAAAAAAATTCGCGGCCTGTCCGCTTGAAGTGAGCATCGCGGCAGCCCCTCCCTCAAGCGCGGCAATCTTGGCGGCGACAAAATCGCACGTGGGATTTTGCAGGCGCGAATAAAAATAGCCGCTCGCCTCCAAGTCAAAGAGCCGCCCCATGTCTTCGCTCGTGTCATATTTGAACGTGGTGGATTGCACAATCGGGATTTCGCGCGGCTCGCCGTTTTTGGGCGTGTAGCCCGCCTGAACGCATTTTGTTTCGATTTTCATAAAGACATGCTATCACGAATTTGCAAAAAGCGCAAGTCTGCAGAAAATGCACAAACATTATTTTTAGTCGAAATTCAAATTTTAAATTAATTATTTGGGCGGCTTTTTGTTGCGCTGCGCTTCACAAAAATCAGGCTTTTCGCACTTCGCCGTCTTGCGCGGCTCATCCTTCCGTGCGCACTTCGTGCTTTCTACAGGACTGCCTGCGGCAGGTGCTACAATCCTTGCCGCACGCATTTAGCGAATTTTACTTTGCCTTTTTTCCAAACTCAACGCAAAGCCTATCGATTATATCGACCGCGACTTCGGCTTTTGTTTTTTTATCATATTCAATCGCGTTGTCCGCCGAAATGATTGCAACTTTGTTGTAGTCGCTGCAAAAAGTTGTGCCGTCGTTTCGAGTTGAATTAAGCACGATGAAATCAAGATTTTTTTCGGCCAACTTGCGCCGCGCATTTGCCGCTTCGTCATTTGTTTCAAGCGCAAAGCCCACGAGAATCTGCGTTTCGCCCTTTGCCTTTCCCAAAGCCTGAGCGATGTCGTGCGTGGGGCAAAGGCGCAAAACAAGGTCGTCTTTTTCGCGCTTGATTTTTTTTTCGGCAATTGTTTCAGGACGAAAATCTGCGACGGCGGCGCACAAAATTGCGGCATCGGCCTGCGGAAAAATCTCGGTTGCGGCATCGTACATTTCTTGGCAACTTTCCACATCGATGCGTCGAATTCCTGCGGACGCTTTGAGCTGCACAGGGCCGCTTATCAGCGTAACTTGCGCGCCTCTTTTGCGGCATTCTTCTGCCAAAGCAAATCCCATTTTGCCGCTCGAATAATTTCCAATGAATCGCACGGGATCAATCTTTTCGTAAGTTGGACCGGCGGTAATCATAATTTTTTTACCCGCAAGCTTTTGCGAATTGTTGAAAAAATTTTTCAGCACTTCAACAATTGCTTCAGGCTCCTCCATTCGACCTTTGCCTTCCAATCCGCTGGCAAGAAATCCCGTTTGCGGTTCGATGAAATGATTTCCATACGAACGAAGTTTTTCGATATTCGCCTGCGTCGAAGGATGCGCGTACATATCCAAATCCATCGCGGGCGCGATAAAAACAGGCGCTTTCATCGACAGGTATGTAGTCACGAGCATATTGTCGGCAACGCCGTTCGCAAACTTACCCAAAGTGGCCGCCGTGCATGGAGCGACGAGCATCGCGTCCGCCCACAATCCAAGGTCAACATGCGAATTCCATGTGCCATCGCGTCTGGAAAAAAATTCGCTCACCACGGGTTTGTGCGTCAAGGCGGACAAAGTTATTGGCGTAATGAATTCTTTTCCTGACGGCGTTATCACAACTTGCACTTCCGCCCCGCGCTTTATGAGTTCGCGTATAATCAGGCACGATTTGTATGCGGCGATACTTCCAGTAATGCCCAAAACTATTTTTTTGCCATCCAGCATTTTTTTCTCCGATTCAGCGACAATTTTAAACGTTCAATTCACAATCGCATCAATATTTGCGCGGCCAGCCATTACGAAAGGCAACACGTCTTCTTCCGCGTCAATTCGAACGCGCACGAAAAACGGCTTTTTATTTTTCGCAGCAAAAACAGTTTTTGACCAATCAGGATTTTCGTTCGCGTCCAACGCCTCGATTCCGAAGCCGCGCGCAATCGCAAGCAAATCAGGGCTTTTCGAAAAAATGCTCGCGCTGTAATTTTTTCCGAAAATATATTTTTGTTGCTGCCTCACCATTCCGAGCACGCCGTTTTCCAAAACGATTACCGTTACATTCAGTCCAAGTTCCGAAAGCGTCGCCAATTCCTGAATGTTCATCATAATCGAGCCATCGCCAGAAAAGCAAATTATTTTTTTTTCGGGATTTGCCAAGGCCGCTCCAATGGCGGCAGGAAGCCCGAAGCCCATCGTGCCGAGCGAAGCCGAAGTCAAAAAAGTGCGCGTTTTCAAAACCGGAAAATATTGCGCCGCCCACATTTGGTGCTGGCCGACATCCGTGGTGATGATGAGATTTTCTTCGCTCGTGCCGGCGGCTTTTGCCAACGCGGGAATTTCCGAAATGAATTTTCTTGGATTTACCGAAGCGGAATTTTTCGCCGCGCCGCATTCAATCGAAAAAGTTTCTTTGCGCAATTTTGAATTTTTTTCGACCCAAGATTTTCTCGCCGCAATTTTTTCTTTTTTGAACGAAGATTTTTTTTCGCGCAAAAGTTCGTTCAACAAACTGAACGCGCTTTCAATGTCGCAAACCAGCGAAAGATCGGCGCGAAAAATTTTGTTCACTTCGGCGGCATCAATATCGATGTGAATGATTTTCGCATTCGGACAAAATTGCGTTCGCAATCCCACGGCTCGATCGTCAAAACGTGAGCCGCACGCAAAAACCAAATCGCTTTCGTGCATGGCTTGATTCGCGGCAACGCTTCCGTGCATTCCGAGCATTCCCAAATACGCATCGTCATCTGCGCTCACTACGCCCAAGCCCATCAAGCTGGAAACCGCGCTCGCATCGTAAAGCCGCAAAAATTCGCGCACGAATTTTTCCCCCTCCTCAGAATTGCATCCGCCGCCCAAATAAAGCACTGGGCGTTCCGCCTGTGAAAGCGCATTCAAAATCGAATCGAGCGTAGAAGCGATTTCTTTTTTTTGCGCATGAAAACGCGCGGATTTTTTTTCAAAACTGATTTTTGGCCACGAAGAAAATTCCACGATTTCTTCCTGAACATTGCGCGGAATGTCAAGCAGCACAGGCCCAGGCCGCCCGCTCGTGGCAATTTCAAACGCCTTTGGAATCACATCAAAAAGTTCTCGCGCGGATTTTATCATCATGCTGTGTTTGGTAATCGGAAACGAAAGTCCGAACGTGTCCGCTTCCTGGAAAGAATCCGTCCCAATCATCGAAGTGTTCACTTGCCCCGTAATCGCGACAATCGGAATTGAATCGCAACGAGCATCGGCAATCGCAGTAAGAAGATTCATCGCGCCAGGTCCGCTCGTGGCCATGCAAACGGCAGGAAGCCCCGTCGTGCGCGCCATTCCTTGCGCGATAAATCCAGCCGCCTGTTCCTGCCTCACAAGAATATGCCTGATTCCGCTTTTCGAAAGTTCGTCATAAAGCGGCAAAATCCAACCGCCCGGAATTCCTGCGACGGTATTTATTTTATGCATCTTCAAAAGTTCGCAAATAATTTGTGCACCATTTTTTTTCATATTTACATTATAAGAATTATTTTGCGGAATGTAAAGTGCGAAAAATATTGCGCTGGCTTTGCGCGGAATTTCTTGCTTTTTCCCCAAATTCGCGATAAAATAAATTCCATGAAAATTGATTTTGAAAAAATTCCGCAGAATGTTATCGCAAATTTCAAGGGCGGCGAAAAAAATTTTATCGCAAAAATGTACACCTATCCTTCTATCAAAATTATGCACGGCAGGCTTGAAGACGGCGCCACGATCGGATTTCACACGCACGAAACTTCAAGCGAAATAATTTTCGTTTTGGAAGGCAGCGGAAAAGTCGTTTGCGATAGCGGCGAAGAAATTTTGAAAGCCGGCGATTGCCATTATTGTCCAAAAGGCTGTGGCCATTCTTTGCAAAGTCCTGCGGGCGGCTTCATAGATTTTTTTGCCGTCGTGCCCGAATTGTAGCTGCTTCTTGCGCTGATTGATTTTTTCCATTACAATGATTTTATGTCGCTAAATTGCAACGAAATAAATTTGATTTTGGAAGAACTCAATTTGCAGGGCGCATTCATTCAGGACATTATTCAGCCTGGCTTCGACACGATTGCGTTTTACATTTACAAAAACGGCGCGGCAAAAACAATTTTGATTTGCACGGCGAACGGCGCGTGCCGTCTGAACGAAACTCGTCGAAAAATTCCAAAAAATAAAAAGCCTTTGCGATTCATGGAATTCCTGAAATCGAAAATCAAAGGCGCGAAAATTCTTTCGTGCAAACAAATCAATTTTGACAGAATCATAAAAATGGAGCTGGCGCATTCGGACGAAAAATACACAATGTACATTCGTTTGTGGAGCGCGAATTCAAACGTGATTTTGTGCGACAAGGACGACAACATTTTGGACACGATGTTTCGCCGTCCACAAAAAAATGAAATTACTGGCGGAAAATTTTTTCTGCCCGAACAAAAAAAAGATTTGCAAATTGAATCGATTTTGGAAAAATTTCCGATCCGCGAATTTCCAGAATTGAAAGAATTTTTTTCCGAAAAAAATCAACACACTTCGGCGCAAGATTTCGAGCAAATTTCATTCAACCAAAAAATCGATGTTTGGTACGCCGAGCATGCGACGAGCCTTTCGCGCGAAGCACTTTTGGAAAAAGCGAAAAAATGGTACGAAGCGCATCATTCTCGCCAAAGTGCCGCGCTTGAACGCTTGGAAAAAAAGCGTTTGGATTTTTCTGCCTCGGCGGAAAAAAAACATTTCGGCGATTTGATTTTGGCAAACGCTCATTTGTTCGGCGAAGCAGATTCGCAAGATTTTTTGGAATGCGAAGATTATGAAACTGGCGAAATTGTGCGAATAAAAATCGACCCGAAAAAATCCGCGCAGGAAAACGCCGCAGAATATTACGCGATTTACAAAAAAGAATTGAGCGGCGCGGAAGCGCTCAAAACTGAAATTGAACTTGCGAAGAAAAAAATCGAGTCGCTCGAAAAAGTTTACCAAGAAATTTTGGCAGAAAAAAATCCAATGAAAGTCGAGCAACTTTTGCGGCAAAGTTCCACGCCAAAGCAAAAGCAAAAAAAATCGCATCCCGGACTCGACTACACTGTGAACGGTTGGTACATTTTGGTGGGGCGCGATGCCAATGAAAACGACGAGCTTTTGCGCCATCACGTTCGCGGAAATGATATGTGGCTTCACACGCGCGATACCCCAGGGGGGTATGTTTTCATAAAGTGCCGCGCAGGGAAAACCATTCCGCTGGACATTTTGCTGGACGCAGGAAATCTCGCGCTTTATTTTTCCAAGGCACGCGCAGCGGGCAAAGCGGACTTGTATTACACCGAAGTGAAATATTTGCGACGCGCAAAAAACGGTCCGAAAGGCTTGGTGATTCCGACGCACGAAAAAAATCTCAACGTTGTGCTAGACAAAAATCGTCTTGCGCGTCTTGAAGCGATTCGGCAGGAAAACGCCGCAATTTAAAAATCCGCATGAAAATTTTGTGCGAAAAATTTTCGATTGCTTTTTTTTGAAAAAGTCCTTATAATTGAAACAATGAAAATTACCGAAATTTTGAAATCAAAAAAACTCACTTTTTCATTTGAAGTTTTTCCGCCAAAGCAAGATGGCAATTTTGATTCCGTCGCAAAAACTGCGAAGACGCTCACCGAACTTTCGCCCGACTGGATCAGCGTAACTTACGGCGCGGGCGGCGCAACGCAAAGCAATACAATCGAAATTTCAAAATTCATTCAAAAGCAAAATGTCAGCGCGCTCACTCACCTCACTTGCATAAACGCGACAAAAGAAAGTTTGGAAGCGACATTGCAAAAAATGCAAGAAGCGGGCGTGAAAAATATTTTGGCGTTGCGCGGCGATATTCCAAACGGAATGACTTTCGAGCAGGCGACGCAAGGCGGCTACAAGCATGCTTCGGATCTTGTGCCGCTTCTCAAGGAAAAAGGATTTTGCGTCGGCGGCGCGTGTTATCCCGAAGGCCACATCGAATCCGCAAATCGCATCGACGACATCGAGCGGCTCAAATTCAAAGTCGATGCCGGCGTGGATTTTTTGACGACGCAAATGTTTTTTGACAACGACATGCTCTACAGTTTTTTGTACCGCCTCGAATCTTCGGGAATTCATTTGCCGGTGTTTCCTGGAATCATGCCGATTACAAGCGTCACGCAAATCCCGAAAATGATTCGCCTTTCAAACGCCTACATTCCAAAAAAACTTTTGGCGATTTGCGACACTTTCGGCTCTTCGCCCGAAGCGTTGCGCCAAGCTGGAATTGCGTATGCCACCGACCAAATAATTGATTTGATTTCAAACGGAATTCGAGGAATCCACATTTACACGATGAACAAAAGCGAAATCGCAAAATCAATCGTGGCGAATTTGCGCGACATCATCAACGCGAGCAACCAATGAAAAAGCAAAAAATTTCATCGCGAGATTTCGAAGCCAGCGAAACACAATCGATAAAAAATTTTTCTCCGCTGCCCACTTGGATCGCAAGCCTCACGCATCCGAAAATTGTTCCGCACACAATCGCATACATCCACGCGGTAACGGCGGATTTTTTTGGCATTCAATTTTTGCGAAAACTCAAATTGGCGCGCATTCCGATTTTGAATGTGGAAACGCCGCTCGACAATAAAGTTCCGTTCGTGCCGCAATGCATTAACGACTATTTGGGTTTCGTGAATTTTTGGATTCGTCCGCTCGCGATGCTGATAAAAATTCTCGGCACGAAAAAAGCCGCGCCGTATTTGGCGAAATATTTTTCGCTGCTGAGAAAATCCTACAAGTATGCATCGCAAATCTACAGATTCTGCATGACCACGACGAACCGCCCGCTTTACAAAAAACGAACTTCTTTCGTAGTCATGCGCATGCTCGATCCGCATTATTTGTGCGTCCCCTCCCTGCACATTGCGATCGTGATTTTGTGCTACGCTTTTTTCCGCGATGTTTTGCAAAAAGAAAATTTCACTCGCGAGCAGCGTGAATTGTGGACGCGCGAAATTTACGAAGGCGCAATCAAAATTGCCGAAACAGTTTTATACGTGAAGCAGCACAGCGTAAATTGCATTCCCGCCGCGCTTTATATGATGACGAAAATTTTGCCGAAAAATTTTTCCGAAAACGATGCGCAAAAATTTTTGGACGACATGTTCATCACGCGCGACAATATTTCAGAAAGCTCGCGCGAAGAAATCGTGAATTACATGAAAGACATTTTCGCACGATTTTACGAAGAAGGAAAAAATTCCGCCGAATGGAATTTGCCGATAAAAAATTGGATGAAAGAATACGCGCGGAAAACGGAGCAATTGAATTTGTTTTTTGGAAGATAGAATTTTTGACAAGGATGATTTTTTTCAAAAATTTAACTTTGAGCGCGCGAGCACTTTTATAAGATTTTTTCACGGCGGCTAAAAAGGGAAAAGGACACCTTGGCAAGGTTTCCTTTTCCCTTTCAAACCTTTTTTCTTCCAAACGAATTTTGCTGTTCCCCGCGCCCTTACTCAAACGAATTGATGAACGCGGCGTGGTTTTCGTAGTCGTACACCACAAAGCCGTCAGCATCATATATGATATTGCCACGAAGAAGCGCGGGATTCTCAGGTGTATTCTTAACATCGTCCGCGGCCATTAGCAAGAACACGCGGTTTTCGCCGTTATAGCCCGGGTCATAGTACCGGCGCGGCGTGAGCCACTTTGAACGCCAGTACGAATCCGAAAGAATCTTCGAGCCGTCATCCGCCTCCGTGTCTTTCAGAATCGCGACCTCAAGCTTTCCGTTCGAGAGAAACCATGCAGGATTCGCGTAACTGAAAAACGCATAGCCGAACGAATAGCCATTTTCGACAAGGAAATCGCACGTCTTCCGAAAGCCTGCCGTATCGTCCTTTGACTGAAACACCGACCACGCACCAAACGCATTTGTCAGCACAAGAATCACAAAACTGACCCCGAGGACATACCGATGCAAGCCCGGAATTCGCCTGTCACGAAGCACGAGCGCAAGAACCGGAACGAATATGGCAATCGTCGTGCACAAAAAACGGGCAACCATCTCCGTGCAGATATTGATGTACAACGTGAACGCGCAGAGAAAAACCACGAACCGCAGGAACGAAGTCTCCGCCACCGAGTTTTCCCGCCGAATATGGACGACGAACAGTATCGTTCCCACGACCGCCACCACGCCGAGGAGCACCGTCGCAAATCCCGCCGGAGTCAAGACGCTCGCGTTGCTGTTGTATCCCGCGACCTCAAGAATCATGTCGATAACGCCGGTCACCGTCGCCTCGCCGAGCGGAAGAAAACGGATTTTGTTATAATTCTTGACCGAATAGAGATTCGCAAGCACCAGCGTGTTTACCACATAGCCGAGCACACACACGGCACAGCCGAGCCCCGCCCAAAATGTCTCACGGTCATGCTCAAAAAGCGCACGGGCGCGCAGTTCGTTCGCCGCCCGGTACTGGAGCAAGATTTTCCTGCCGATTACGACCGCCGCAAGCGGAAAAATGAAATTCAAGAAATAACGGATGCTGCCAAGCCCGCCGCAGAACGCAAGGAACAGGAACAGCCCCGCAAAAATTCTCCGCCGCAGCGGCGAAATATCCGCAAACGAAAGCCGCAGGAAAAGCCCCACGTAGAAAAAGCAGATCGCGATATGCGGAGCGTAGAAACTCCCGAAATGCACATGCGTCCACATCGATCGTGAGACGGGACAGATGATAAGCAGCCCGCACAACAGGATGAGCCACCGCTTTTCAATCCCGAACGACGACACGAGAAACAGCGTAGCAAGGAAAAGCACGGCTATCGTCGTCATGGTCGTAATCGTCTTGATAAGCGCGAGATTCTGCGTAAAGAAGAAAAGCGGCGACGCAATAAGCTCCGTGTTCAGTATGCGGATTTCGGTCGAATAATACCAAGAACGAGGCATAAAATTTTTTCGCAGGAAACACTCGCGCGCAAGCAGATATTCGCTCGCGTCGTCAGCGTCAAAATGGATTCCGCCGTAACGATACGTCACATACGCCGTGACAAAAAATGCGCACACAATGTACGCCCAAATCAGCACATTCTTTTGACGATCCGAAAATTTGAGGAACACAAGCGACGTAACGACAATCGCGATGAAAATCGGAAACGAGATGAGCGACACAATCGACTCAAAATATGCCGCATGGTCGAACGTCCGGTGAAAGACATTTGCCTCAAGGAATTCGGGAAGCCACCGCACAATCTGCGGCGTCAAAAGGACAACTGCTCCGCCAATCATAAGCCCCGCTAGCGAAAGCGCAAACATCACCGCTCCCGTATTTTTGGAAAACTGTTTCATACCTGCTCCATAGAAAAAAATATGCGCCGACCAAGTACAAGTCAGGCAAACGTCGTCATAACGTTTCGTTCTTTAATCTAACATTATTTTTAGAAAGCCCCCGCTGTGCAATACGCCCCCGAAAAACCTACGCCGCATCCCATGTGCGCTTGTCCACAATGTAGCGCGGGCGAGCCTTTGTTTCTAAATACGTCTTTCCAATGTATTCTCCCAATATTCCAAGGCAAATAAGTTGAATTCCGCCAATAAAACAAGAGACGCAAAACATGCTCGCCCAGCCTTCCACCGTCTTCCTCACAAACCAGCAGAACAAAGTCCAAAGAACGCCAAAAAAACTGGCAAAAGAAACGCCGAATCCAAGGAACATAACGAAGCGAAGCGGTTTTATGCTCAGGCTCGTAATTCCAGTTACAGCCAAAGAAATCATTTTTGAAAGCGGATAATGCGAAACTCCCGCAATGCGCTCCTTTCTTTCGTAATAGACGCATGTGCTTTTAAATCCCACAAGCGGAAACATGCCGCGCAAAAACAGATTGACTTCATGAAAGTTTGCAAATTCTTTCAAGACACGTGAGGAAACGAGCCGATAGTCAGCATGATTGTAAATAATTTCGCCGTCAGTCAAAGCATTCATCAACTTGTAAAATGTCTGCGCAGTGAACCGTTTGAAGAAAGCATCGCGCTTTCGGCTGTTTCTCACACCGAACACAACTTCAAATCCTTCCAGACGCTTGTCAATCATTTTTTCTACCGCAGCAATGTCATCCTGCCCGTCGCAATCCGCAGAAATGGTGATGTCGGCAAATTCCTTCGCTTCCATAAGCCCGGCAAGAAGAGCGTTCTGATGCCCGCGATTCGTGCTGAGCGACATTCCAAGAAAATGCTCGTCCTTCTTCGCAAGGTCGGAAATGACATTCCATGTTCCGTCCGAACTTCCGTCATCGACAAAAAGAATGCGCGACCTTCCGTCAATTTTTCCCTTTTTAATCAAATCCGCAAGCGTTTCGAAAAACATCCCAGATGTGCTAGGAAGCACCGATTCCTCGTTATAGCAAGGAATCACCAAATAAAGAATTTCAGCCATTTGTCTTTCCACCTTAACATTGAATGAATGCAACGCTGCTCGAAGCAGTTTTGAAAAAGGCGAGGAAAATCATACACTCCCCACCAAAAGACGGATTAGCGAAAAAAGCGCAATAATCCCAACTATTAGGCGATATAAGTATATCTAAAAGAATACTTATTGTCAATATATTATAAAAGTAGTCTGTAAAGAGGTATAAAAAACACACAGAATTTTTATCATATTGATTATGAGCGTAAGGGAAATTTTAAAAACAAATTTAAAATTTTATCGCAAGAAATGCGGTCTGACACAGGAACAACTCGCCGAAAAAATTAACTGCCACCCAAAATATATTTCAGGAATTGAATCCCGTAACAAGTTTCCGTCCGCAGAAACAATCGACGCATTGGCAGACGCTTTAGGAATCAGCCCTGCACAATTATTCGACGAAAAAGGCTCGCCAAAAAATACCATCGCATTCGATGCAGAGAAATTTACCGATGAAGTTGTAGACGGTCTTCACGCTCTTGTTCGCCATGATATTTTGAATTTTCTGGACAAAAAATTGCAAGTTCAAGACAAAAGATAGCCGCTTCAAAAAATGCAAAGAAAAATTTTAGGAACAGCGCAAAAAATTACGCGAGGTTTACACGAGATGAACTCGATTATAAACCTCGCGCGTATCAAGCAAAAACTTGCGTTCTTTTCGGTTTCACTCTACTCCAGAATCGCGCCTTTGTCCGCGGACGAAACGAGCTTCGCGTAGCGCGCGAGGTAGCCCGTCGTCACTTTGGGGGGAAGCGGCTTCCAGGCGGCGCGGCGTTTTGCCAGCTCCTCGTCGCTCACTTCCAGCGTAATCTTATAGTTGTTGATGTCGAGCGTGATGTTGTCGCCTTCCTGCACGAGCGCAATCGGTCCGCCCACGGCTGCTTCGGGCGAACAGTGACCGAGCGACGCGCCGCGCGTCGCGCCTGAAAAGCGTCCGTCCGTGATGAGCGCGACCTGCTTGTCAAGCCCTTGCCCCGCAAGCGCAGCCGTCACTGCGAGCATCTCGCGCATTCCCGGCCCACCTTTCGGTCCTTCGTAGCGGATGACCACCACGTCACCCGCGTGAATCTGCCGCTTCTGCACGGCTTCCATCGCCTCGCTTTCGTCGTCGAACACGCGCGCAGGCCCGGTGTGCTTCATCAGCTCCGGGGCGCAGGCAGAACGCTTCACGACCGTTCCGTCGGGCGCAAGGTTTCCGAACAAAATGGCGATGCCGCCGTTGTCCGAATACGGATTCTCGATCGGGCGCAGAATCTGCGGGTTGCGGTTCTTCACGCCCGCGATGTTCTCAGCAATCGTCTTTCCAGTCGCCGTCATCAGGCTCGTGTCAATCAGGTTTTTCTTCGCAAGCTCGGCAAGCACCGCCTGCACGCCGCCCGCCTCGTCAAGCTCGCACATGAACGTGTGCCCGGCAGGAGCGAGGTGGCAGAGGTTCGGCGTGCGGCTCGAAATCTCGTTCACCTCATGCAGGTCGATTTGTATGCCCGCCTCGTGCGCAATCGCCGGAACGTGGAGCATCGTGTTGCTCGAACAGCCGAGCGCCATGTCCGCCGCGAGCGCGTTCACAAAATGTTCTTTCGTCATCATGCGCCGCGCCGTGATTCCGCGCCGGTACAGTTCCATCACCGCCATGCCCGCATGCTTTGCAAGCGCGATCCGCCGCCCCGTGACGGCAGGAATCGTGCCGTTGCCCGGCAAGCCAAGTCCCAAGACTTCGGTGAGGCAGTTCATCGAATTCGCCGTGAACATGCCCGAACATGCGCCGCAGCCCGGGCAAGCGGAATGCTCAAGCTCCGCAAGCTGCGCCTCGTTTATCTTTCCGACCGCAAGACCGCCAATCGCCTCGAACATATCGGTGAGCGAAAGATTCTTTCCCGCATACGGATTGCTTTCATCATTCCCCGGAAGGCGGCCGGGCATCATCGGCCCGCCCGAACAGAACACCGTGGGCAGGTCGAGCCGCGCCGCCGCCATGAGCATGCCCGGCACGATTTTGTCGCAGTTGGGAATCATCACGAGCGCATCGAACTGGTGCGCCTTTGCCACGCACTCCACGCTGTCGGCAATCAACTCGCGCGTGACAAGCGAATATTTCATGCCCTCATGCCCCATAGCGATGCCGTCGCACACGCCGATTGCGGGGAACTCTATCGGCGTGCCGCCCGCCATGCGGATTCCAGCCTTTACCGCCTCGGCAATCCGATCAAGCTCGATGTGTCCCGGAATGATTTCGTTCTTGGCGCAGCACACGCCCACAAGCGGACGCTCAAGCTCTTCGTCCGTGTATCCCATCGCATAAAACAAACTGCGGTGCGGCGCGCGCGCCGTTCCTTTGACCGCATTGTC
>JAAVAP010000024.1 GCA_014804005.1 Treponema sp.
CTGCGTCGCCGTCAGGTCGTTCTTGAAGCACAGAAAAATCCTGTTCCTTTTCTGCGCCGTAACTCTTTGTTTTATCACTAGTTACATCCTATTTGGATTGAGTTAACTAGTCAAGAGCCTTTGTTATTATTAGCGTTTGCATTCAATATTAAATTTCTACTGTTGTAGATACAACCCTGTCGAACTTCGCGTGGTCGGTTTGCATTCAATATTAAATTTCTACTGTTGTAGATAGGACATCTCCCGCCTTGCCTCCAATGTTTGCATTCAATATTAAATTTCTACTGTTGTAGATGCTATATTTAGACTTTTCGAAAGTGCGGCGCAAAAATTTCACCCCTCCCCCCAAAAAAACCTAAATCTCCGTTCGTCCGCGAAAGCTTCGCGCGAACGTGAGCCTGTCGGCGTATTCCAAATCCCCTCCCACGGGCAGGCCGGATGCAAGCCGAGTGATTTTCGCCGAAACTTGCTGCGACAAAATCCGCTGCAAATAAAGCGCGGTTACGTCGCCATCGACGGTGGGATTTGTTGCGATGATGATTTCTTGCACGCCGCTTTCTTTTGCGCGACGCACGAGAGGAGCGATGTTCAGTTCGTCAGGACCGATTCCTTCCACCGGGCAAATTACGCCTCCAAGGACGTGGAAAAGCCCGTTGAATTCATGGAACGATTCTATCGTGGAAACATCCTGCGGCTGCTCCACAACGCAAATCACACTTTGATCGCGCAAATTGTCAGAGCAAATCGGGCATGGATCTTTTTCGGTCCAATTTCCGCAAATCGGGCAAGGATGAATTTTTTCTTGAAGCGAAATCATTTGTGCGCCGAAACGTTCCACATAATTTCGGTCGGCTTTCAAAAGAAAATTCGTGATTCTGCCCGCGCTTTTTTTTCCGATTCCTGGAAGGCGCGAAAAACTTTCCACGAGTTCTTCAATCGCGTTCATAAACCAAGCCCCGGCACATTCATGCCGCCAAGAAGCGAGCCGGATTTTTCTTTTATCTGTTCGCGGATTTTTGACATTGCGTCGTGATGCGCGGCCAAAATTAAATCCTCGAGCATTTTTATGTCGCGCGGATCAACGCAAATCGGATCGAGCTGAATTCGCGTGATTTCCATGCGCCCGTTCATCGTAATTTTGACGATGTTCCCGCCCGAAGAACCGACGGCTTCCATAGTGCCAAGTTCCGCCTGCGCCTTTTCCAAATTTTCCTTCATCGAGTCCATGTTCAAATTTTTTAAAATGTCGAACGGATTCATATTTCCCCTCCTATCACTGTACCTTTAAAAACTTTGCAAAGCGTGTTCACGACTTGCGGAATTTCCGTCTGCGAATTTTGCTCGCTTGCCGCAGCGACTCGCGCTTGGAAAGAATAATTTCCCCCGAACGCGGCGGAAACCGCTTTGTTTATGATTTGGATTTTCGCGTCGATTTGATTTTTTTGAAATTCGTCGGAAACTTCCGCCAAAATCGTTTCGCCGCTTGCCCGCCAATTTTTCGTGTTTTTCAAAAGCGATGCCGAAACTTCGTCATCGACCAAAAGCGCGGCAATTGCCTTGCCTCGAAGCGAATCGTCAATCGGAGCGTCTTGTGCGAATTCTTGCCGAGGCGAATTTTCTTGCGGATTTTGTTTTTCCGAATCTTGTTCCGAAAAATTTTGTTCTCCGGAATTTTCGGAATTCGAATTTTGCAAAATCGAATTTGCTTCCGCCAAATTTTCTGAATTCGATTCTTGCGAAAAATGCAATGGCGCAAAGTGGAATTCTTTAGGCGCGCCGCTCTGCGCATTTTCCGCGCCACCGCTAAAAGATTGTTGCGTTCCGCCTTGCGCTTGCGTCGCATTTTGCGGTGGGCTTTCCAACAACGCCCGCGCCTTGTCCACCGCCTGTTTCACTTCCGCAGGCGAGACATATTCGCAAAGCCAACAAAGCCTGCTGAAAGCCAAGTCGATTTCATAACGCGGTGAAAGCGAATATCGAATGTCGCGATAAAGCTGCAAAAAAATTGAAAGCGCGCGCTCAAGTTGGATGCTGTTCCACGCCGACAAAACTTTTTGGCTGAAACGCGCCGCGTCTTGCCCCAAAAGCGATTCTTTTGTAACTCCGTTTTTCACGAGCAAAAGGCTTCGCAAATAATCCGCGCTGTTTGTGATGAGCTGTTCGACTGAAATTCCTGCCTGCAAAAAATCTCCGAGCTTTTCCTGAACGCCGCTCACGTTTTGCGCCGCGCATTCTTCAAAAAGCGCGTTCAATCTTTCCGTGCCGACAAGCCCGAGTTTGTCGCGGATTTTTTCGTAAGTAATGTGATTTTCGCTGAACGCCGCCACTTGATCGAACAAAGTGTAGGCATCGCGCATCGAGCCTGTGGATTCGCGCGCAATCCAATACAAAGCCTCGTCGTCCGCTTGAATGCCGATTTCCGCGGCGGCCGCCGCGAGTTGCTCTTTGATTTTTTCGATTGCCACAAGCCGAAAGTTGAATTGCTGGCAGCGGCTTTTTATCGTCGCAGGAACTTTTTGCAATTCCGTCGTGGCAAAAATGAACACGACATATTCGGGCGGCTCTTCGATTGTTTTTAGAAGCGCGTTGAATGCACTCGTGGAAAGCATGTGAACTTCGTCGATGATGTAGACTTTGTAGCGCGAAGAATTCGGCGGAAACTGAACTTCGTCCTTGATTTGCCGAACGTCGTTCACGCTCGTGTTGGACGCGCCGTCAATTTCGATTACGTCAAGGCTTGAGCCTTTCGTGATTTCGCGGCAGGCGGCGCATTCTCCGCAAGGCGTTGGCGTGGGTCCGTTTTGGCAATTCAAAGCCTTCGCGAAAATTCGCGCGGTGGAAGTTTTTCCGCAACCGCGCGGTCCGGAAAAGAGATAAGCGTGTGCGATTTTTTCGCTTTGAATAGAATTCTTGAGCGTCGCCGCCACAAATTCTTGACCGATGAGATCTTCGAATTTTTGCGGACGACGGCGCGTAGCAGTTACTTCGTAAGCCATCTTGAATATTTCCTAAAAAGCGGCGATTCGTCGTTTTCTTGCGCTATGCCATGCGACAAAATTTTTCGCCGCCCAAACCTTGTCGCTATTTTTCCGCAGGCTTCTTTCCAGCTTCGACAATCGCTTGCGCGATTCGCGCTTTTGCCGCGTTCACGTCGTTTACCATGAGAATCGGTTGGCCTGTGGCATCCAAAGCGTCGCGCCAAAACGCGCCTTCAGGATCGACAAAATTTCGCTGCGCCGTGACCATTTGGATTGGCAAATGAACGTATTCATCGTGAACAAGTCCCACGACCATTTTTGTTTTTCCAGCCATCGCCGCGTGAACCGCGTTGTTGCCGAGGCGTTCGCAGTAAATCGAATCGTTGGCGTTCGTCACCGCCGCGCGCACTTGGTAGCCGGGATCGATGTATTTCAAATTGATTTGGATATTTTTTTCCTTGAAATAATTTGTTATCTCGTCGCGTAAATAAGTTCCGATATCGGCAAGCTTGATGTTGCCCGAAGCATCTTTTTGATTTGTCTTCGAAAGCAATTCCTGGCCCGCGCCTTCCGCCACGACAATCACGGCGTGATGGCGTTTTTCGAGGCGAACTTCGAGGTGATGCAAAAGTCCGTTCGGTCCTTGCAAATCAAACGGCACTTCCGGAATCAGGCAGAAATTCGTTTCGTGCGAAGCGAGCGCCGTCGCAGTCGCGATGAAGCCTGATTCGCGTCCCATCAATTTTACCAAGCCGATTCCGTTTATCTGAGAATGCGCTTCCATGTGAATCGAAGCCACGGCATCTTTCGCCTTTTGGACGGCGGTTTCAAATCCGAACGAGCGGTCGATGAATTGCAAGTCGTTGTCAACGGTTTTAGGAATTCCGATGACGGAAATTTCCAAGCCGCGCCTTGCCACTTCGTTCGCAATGTCGAGCGAGCCGCGCTGCGTGCCGTCGCCGCCGATTATGAAAAGCATGTTGATGTGCTTTTTGACAACCGTGTCAACAATATCGCTGACGCGCTGTCCACCGCCTCGGCTTGTTCCCAAAAACGAACCGCCGATTTTGTGAATTTCGTCAACATTGTACGGATCGAGCATGATTGTGTCGTAGCCGTTTTCTTCGAAAAATCCCTGATAGCCGAATTGGAAACCGTGAATCGAATGCACGCCGTAGCGTTTCCACAAGCAGCGCACGATCGCCCGAATCACGTCGTTGAGGCCAGGGCAAAGTCCGCCGCAAGTGCAGATTCCCGCGTTGACTTTTTCCGGGTCGAAATAAATTTTTTCGCGCGGACCTGCCTTTTGCAAAAGATTCGCCACGGTCAAATCGTCCGGCTCGCTTTTGTCGAAAACTTTTATATTGTTGCGGACAAAAGAATCGTCCTTGACATAATTCGCTTTGTGGTCGCCCACCACGTTGGAAAGTTCAATCGGCGAATCGAACTTGCATTCTCCAAGTTCTTCTATTGTAAAATCGAATTTCTTTTCTGACATAAAAACTCCTTAATGCACGATGTGCAAAATTGCGACAAAATCGCGCTTGGTATTACATTATATAATAAACCAAAATCGGAATTTTTTCAAGGAAAAAATACGAGCGGAAAGAATTTTTTTTGGAATGCAACGCAAAGCGAATTCGCGCTCGTCAAAATTTTCCCCACTAGTCTAAATCGAAAAAAAATGCTAAACTCAAAATCATGAACAATCTTGTGGCTTTGTGCGCGGTGGGCGCGGAAAAAATTTTGGGCAATGAAATAAAGCATCTCGGCTACAAACTCGCGCCTTCCGCTGCGGAAAAAATTCCTGGGCGCGTGGCGTTTTCGGGCGACGACGACGCGATGTTCCTTGCGAATTTGTGCTTGCGCACAGCCGACCGCGTTTTTTTGGAAGTCGCCAAATTTTCCGCCGACAATTTCGATTTGTTTTTCGATGGAATTTATGCCGCGCCGTGGCAGAATTATTTCAAAAAAGATTCGCGCGTTGTAGTTGACAAAGTTCGCATTTTCAAAAGCCGGCTCGATTCCGAACACACGATTCAATCGATGGCGCAAAAAGCGATTTACAAAAAACTCGGCGATGTTTGGCGAATGAATTCTTTGCCCGAAACAGGAGTACAAAGTGACGTTCGCATTTACATCGAAAATGATTGCGTTCAAGTTTTGCTCGACCTTTCGGGGCAGCCGCTTCACAAGCGCGGTTACAGGACGCAAGGCGGGCTCGCTCCGATGCGCGAAACCACTGCCGCGATTCTTTTGCAGATGATGCTTTGGCGCAGAAAAATTCCTTTGCATGATCCGTTCTGCGGCTCGGGCACAATTCCAATCGAAGCGTTGCTTTACGCTTGCGATGTCGCGCCTGGCTTGGGAAGAAATTTTGCGATAGAAAATTTGCCGTTTTTCAACAAAAGGCGCGCGGAAGAATTGCGCAGAATCGAAGCGGAAAAAATTCGGACTGATGTTGAAATCCGAATTACAGGAAGCGACATCGACGAAAGCGCGATCGAAAACGCGATGCAAAATGTCGAACGCGCCTGCGTCATCGCCGGGCGCTCGTTGCAGTCAATCGGAAGCGATGCGAAAATAAAGCGAGTGGATTTTGTTCGTGCCGACTTTAAAGATTTGATCGCGCCTTATCCGCAAGGCTTATTGCTTTCAAATCCGCCTTACGGCGAACGTTTGGGCGATGCTGCCGAGGCCGAAATCCTTTACAAGGAAATGGCTTGCCTTTTTGAAAATTTTCCGAATTGGCAAATGGGATTCATCACGTCGCACAGGGAATTCCAAAAATGCGTGGGACATTACGCGCCGCTTTTGAAAAATCTGAAAGCCGGAAAATTGAACACGTGTTTTTATATCTATAATTCGAATGCGAATTCGCATCGCTTGTGAAAATCGCCTGAGGAAAAATGTCAATAATTGTTGAACACGACAAACGTCGCCAAGAAATTTTGCAGAACGCGCTCGAAGTTTTTATTGATGAAGGCTACGAAGACGTTACGTTTCAAAAAATCGCCGACCGTTGCGGAATCACGCGCACGACGCTTTACATTTATTTTAAAAACAAGCGCGAGATTTTTACATGGAGCATAAAGCAGCTTACCGCCGGAATCGAATTGCGTTTGAAAGAAATTGTCGCCGAAAAAAAATCCGGCGCGGAAGCCGTGTTGCGAAAAACGCTCGGCGCGATGGTGGATGAATGCGAAAAAAACAGAGGACTTTTTTCCGTGGTGCTTTATTATCTTTTGGGCTGCAAAAAAAATGGAGTCGATCCGGGCGAGCGCGTTCGGCGAAGGCTGATTCGGCTGCGCCATTTGATTGACGGAATTCTCATCGGCGGAATGAAAAACGGCGAATTCAAAAAAACGAATGTCCGCACAACTTATGAAATGCTTTATAGCCTGATTCTTTCTTCGGTTTTTCGATTTTCAGTTTTGGGCGAAGATTCCATCGGCGCGATTCGCGAGACTTTGGATTTGGCGGTGGACGGACTTATTTTGCGCGCGTGATTTGTGCGTAAAGTTCGCGAGAAGTGTGTTAATTTCAACATTTTTTCTATACATATACTTGATTTTGTGATATAATGTTCTATCAGTTTTCGCGAGGCTTTTATGAAAAAAATCGGCATAAAATTGGCGGACGGAACTTTCTTTCCGATTTTGGAAGAAGGTTCGCCGGAAAAAAAAGAAATCAATCTCACGACCGTGAAGGACAATCAGACGAAAGTAAAAGTCGATTTGTATCGCGGAGAAAAATCTTCGATTGACGAAGCCGAGTATTTGGACACGTTGGAAATTTCGAAAATGAAAAAACATCCGAACGGCGAGCCGAACATCGGTCTTGAAATTTCGCTCGATGAAAAAAACGAACTTTCGGCAAAAATCGTAGACAAGGAAAGCGGCGCGGAATCGCAGGTTTCGCTTTCGCTGCTTTCGGAAAATAAGAACGGCAAAAAAAATTCTGATGCGGAGAATTCCGACGAAGCCGAAGGCGTGGCTATTGCTCCTGCGCCAGAAAATGAAGCCACGCCAACAGAGGAAATTGCGCCGGATTTAGATTTGCCTGATTTTGATTTTACGCAGGAAGATTCCGACGAAACAAATCTTGGCGAAACCGCCGAAGCGACTGCGGCAGAAGAAATTCCCACCGAGGAAAACGCTGCGGAGACGACGACAACGGAAACGCCAGTGGAAGAGAATTTTTCGGACGATCTTCCATCGCTTGACGAACTGGATTTGAGTTTGCCCGAAAGCTCCGAACAAGACGACGCGATCGCAGAGGATACCGCAACCATCGCATCTTTGCCGCAGGACGACGCACCCACAGAGGAAGTCGTGCAAGATTCCGCCTTGCCCGATTTGGATTTCCCCGATCTTTCTTTTGACGAACCTGATTCTTCCGCGCCGAAAAATGAAATTCAAAATGAGCCTGATTCCGCGAATGACGATTTGGATTTTTCGGATATGGATTTTGAGCTTCCGAATTTTGGCGACACGGATTTTTCTTCGGATGAAATTGATTCAAATTTCGATGACGAAAAAAAATCAGCGACGGAAAATTCTTTTGGCTCTTTTTCGGAAAACAATTCTTCAGCGGACGCGCTTGATTTTTCGGATTTGTACGATGACGAAAACGAGTATGGTAAAAATTCGCAAAATGAAAATCAAAAATTTCCCGTCGTGGTTTGCGTCGTGTGCGCAATTATCTGCGTGCTCGCTTTGCTTGCGATTTTGTTCGTCGCGCCAACGCGTTTCAATTCGTCTGGCGAAAATCAAACTCAAGATTCGGCGCAAGAAATGCCGCAAGATTTTTCAGGCGAACGAAATGTTTCAGAATTGCCGCCTCCTCCGCCCGAGCCTGTCGCGCCGATTGCTCCGCCTGCGAAGGAAGATGAAATCGTCGTGATTACGGAAACGAAAAATGTCGTTCCAGATTTTCCGCCGCCGCAAGAAAAAAAATCCGCGCCAAAGGAAATCGTCTACAAAATAAAATGGGGTGACACGCTTTGGGATTTGTCGGCCGCGTATTACAAAAATCCGTGGCTTTATCCGAAAATCGCTCGCTACAACAACATCAAAAATCCCGATTACATAATCGCGGGCAGCACGATTCGAATTCCGGAAGAATGATGAATGCACAAGTAAAAAAAATTGTTCTCGCCTTTGTAGTTTTTTTCGCGGCGTTTTCTTTCGGATGCAATGCTTCGTCAAAAAATTCTTTGAACGAATTTTATGGCGAGGACGTTCAATATTTTTTTGGGCTGGAAGAACTTCGAAAAGGTGACGAAGAAAAAGCCAAAAAATGTTTTGTGCGATGCGTTCAGCGCGGAAGCTATTATCCTGCGCGGCGAAGTTTTGAACAGTTCGCGTTGATTGGAAACGTTCAGGAAAGGATAAAAGTTTGCCGTGAATTTTTGAAAAAATACGATGACGATTTTGCGAAACTTTTTGCTTGCCGCGAATTCATTCGGCACAAAGAATTTTCGCTTGCGCTTGATGCGACCGAGAATTTGGATTTTGAAAACGCGCCAAATGAACTTGTTCGATTGCGGCTAGATTTGATGGAGCGGAAAAAAGATTCGCGCCTGGAACGGACGATTTATGATTGGTTTACGAAGCGACGAATTTCTGCCGACCATTACATTTTTTATCGCGAGAACGCGCGTGACGATCTTGAAAACTTTATCACCAGAGAAGGAAACTTTCTTGAATCGCACAACGATTTTTCGTTCAATGTGAATTTCATTCAACAATTTCGCATCGCAATTTATCGCGGAAACTACAACGCGGCTTTCGAGATGTTCGACCAAATTCGCGAAATGACAATCGCGCGGCAAAGCGTTCCGCTGACATACCAACTTGTGGCGGACATGGGGCGCGCTTGTTTGAACGGCAGCAAGGAGAATATTGCGAACGCGGAATTTTTTGCGGAACTTGCTCAAGATGAGAATTTTTCGGACAAAAAAATAAAGTATTACGCGCTGCTTTATTCGGGCTTGCTTTACAACAAAAGCGACAGCTTATTGCGCCGCGCGCTCGAGCAATTTGATTTGGCAATTCAATTTGCTGGAAGCGAAGAAGAATGCGATCAAGCGATTTGGTATTATTTGCAATCTTGTTTGCGGATTTCCGTGGACGAAGCCGTCGTCGGTTTGCGAAAATATTGCGCGGCATGGAATGAGGCTTCGTACTTTGATGATTTTTTCGATTCGCTTTCCGTGCTGCTTTTTTCGGGCGGCAAGTGGAACGCGTTTTCGGAAATTTTTTCGACAATAAAAAATTACGCAAGCCCTGCGATGGTTTCGAAATTCGCGTACCTCACCGCGCGGATAATGCAGGCCGGCTTTTTGGAAGGCGACGACAACGAAATCGAAAAGGCATTTTGGGTGGCGGCAAATTGCGACGCGGGAACTTACGTTTATTACAAACTTTTGGCGGCAAAGCAACTTGAACTTTCCAAAGAGCAAATCGAAGAAATTTTTTTCGGGACGAAATCGGAACAAAAAAAGTCCGAAAAAAATTCTGCGCGAAAAAAAGTCGCGCAAGAAAATTCAATTTCTCAAAATCAAGAATTTTCGTCCGACGAAAAGGCGATTTCTGCGCGCAAACTTTTGCTTGGTTATGCCGAATTCGGTTTTGCGGAAAAAATCTACGACGAATGGCTTTTCTTTTTCGAACAGGACAAGCGAACGATTGATTTGCCGACGGCTACAAAGCTCGCCGAATTTTTGCGGAAACTCGACGATGGGCAAAGTGGATTTTATTCGAAAAGTTTGAGAATGATTTCTCGGCACGCAGGTTTTTCACAAACGCATTCTTTGGCAGGCGAAAAGATTTCGCGCGAAAATTTTCTGCTTCTTTATCCGCAGGATTTTTCCGAAGAAGTAAATTCCGCTTGCGCCGAATTCGGAATTGATGACTATGTTATGTACGCGCTAATTCGCACCGAAAGTTTTTTTGAGCCGGGCGTTCAAAGTCATGCGGGCGCGATTGGACTTACTCAACTTATGGAAGGAACTGCCGCCGATTGCGCCGCAAGCCTGAAAGTTTCCGAATATGATTTGCACGATCCTGCCGTGAACGTCCGCTTCGGAACTTTTTATTTTTCCAAAATGAAATCGCGGCTTGACGATTCGCAGATTCTCGCGCTGTTCGCGTACAATGCTGGTTTGACAAACGTGCGCCGTTGGATTCGCGGTTCGAAAATTCAGCTTGATGCGCGTGGAAAAATTTCAAGCGACTTGTTTTTGGAGTCGCTTCCTTTCGCCGAAACTCGCGATTATGGTCGCCGCGTGATTTCCGCCGCCGCGATGTATGCGTGGCTTTACGACGGTATAAATCCGTGCGATGTGGTCAGCGAGATGATGTGAGATTTCTTTAAAAAAACACGTCTAGACAAATATTTGAATTCCGATTATAATTTTTTCAAAAAGGATTTTTCGTGAAACAAAAATTATATTTGTCAAATCCCGGAATTGCCACGGCCGCAGGTTGCGACGCGCAAACTTTTTGGAACTCGCTCGTTGACGGAAACAATTCGGGTTTAGTAAAAGTGAAAACTTTTTCGGATGAAAATTTTTTCGCTGGAAAAATCGACGACAAAAAACTTTCTCCGACGAACGCAAAATATGATATGCGAATCATTCAAATTGAAGATTTGGCATTGAATCAAATTGCGCCATTAGTTGAACGCGCGAAAGAAAAATACGGCGCGGCGCGAATTGCCGTTTGCGTTGGCTCGTGCGACAACGGCTCGGAATTTTCTTTGGCGGGGCATCGCGAATTTTTTGCGACAAAAAAATTTCCCGAAAATTATTCTTTGGAAATGCAAAGCGCGGATTATCCTGCCACATTTGCAAAAGAGAAATTCGGCTTGAATGCGCCTGCGTTCGTTTTTGCGACGGCGTGTTCTTCCAGCGCGAGCGCGATTGCAAAAGGCGCGGAATTGATTCGTGCGGGAATCGTGGATGCCGCGATTGTCGGCGGCGCGGATGTCGCTTCGGACACGGCTTTGATCGGATTCAATTCGCTTGAATCGATTTCGCCTGAAAAGATAAATCCGTTCAGCAAAAATCGCGCGGGAATAACTTTGGGAGAAGGCGCGGCGTTTTTCGTTTTGGCAAAAGATTTTTGCGTCGTGCAAAATTCTTCGGATTGCGACGAGGAAAATTGCATCGAACTTTTGGGCGTGGGCGAAAGTTGCGACGCGCATCACATGACTTCGCCTTTGGCGGACGGAAGCGGAGCACTTTGCGCGATGAAAGCCGCGCTTGATGACGCTTCGCTCGAAAATGAAAATATCGATTATGTGAACTTGCACGGAACTGGAACAAAATTGAACGACGCGATGGAATCGCTTGCAGTGTCACAATGTTTTGGCGAATCAATTTGCGATGGAAAAACAATTTTCGCAAGTTCCACAAAGCCGATTACCGGGCACACGCTTGGCGCGTCGAGTGCGGTTGAATTGGCGGCATGTTTTTTGGCAATCAAAAATAATTGCGGAAAAAATTCCGAACAAATCAAATTGCCGCTTCATGTTTATGACGGCGAGCGCGACGAAAAAATTCCGCGAATAAATTTGGTCGGTCGCGAAACAAAATTCTTGCGTCCCGTAAATATTTGCATGTCGAATTCGTTCGGCTTTGGCGGATGCAACGTCAGTTTAATAATCGGAAAAAGTCGTTCCGAAAATTTTCGGCGCGGCGAGGAAAATTGAATGGCTAAAAAATTCGAATTGCCGCAAAATGTTCCCAGCGAAAAATTGATCGAACTTTTGCCGCACAAAAGCAAAATGTTTTTGCTCGACCATCTTGTTCAGCATGATACTTCGGCGCGAACTTTGGAATCGATTTCGCTGATAACAAAAGAAAATATTTTTTACGACGAGGAAATCGGCGGCGTGCCTTCGTATGTCGCGTTTGAATTGATCGCGCAAAGCATTTCCGCATTGAGCGGCGTGACCGGCTACGAAATGGGTTGCAAGCCGAAGCCCGGATTTTTGTTGAGCCTGATAAATTATTCGGCGAACGTTCCGCTTTTCAAAGCGGGAACTTCGATTCATGTCAAAATAAAAAAAGTCGATGAAATAGAAAATATTTTGACATATTACGGAGAGGCGTTTTCCAAGGAAAATCCCGAAACGCCCGCCGTTTCCACGACGGTAACGGTGATGGAAACCGAAGATTTGAATATTTTGCGGACGAAATAAATTTTTG
This sequence comes from Treponema sp., assembly GCA_014804005.1. Taxonomy (GTDB): domain Bacteria; phylum Spirochaetota; class Spirochaetia; order Treponematales; family Treponemataceae; genus Treponema_D. The sequence continues at coordinate 12,196 of JAAVAP010000024.1, forward strand.
GAAAATAACTTTTGGAGGAAATATGGGCGAAGAAAATTTAAAAGAAAAAGTTTTGGTGACTGGCGCAAGTGGCGGCATTGGGCGGGCGATCGCGTTGGCGGCCGCGAAGGAAGGCTACTTTGTCGTGGCGCATTACAATCGCGGCGCGGAAAAGGCGCAGGCACTTTTGGATGAAATTAAGGCCGCCGGCGGCTCTGGCGAACTGCTTCAATTTAACGTTGCCGATCGCACGGACTGCGAGCAAAAATTGAACGCCTATGTTGAAGCGAACGGCGCGTTTTGGGGCGTTGTACAAAACGCGGGAATTTGTCGCGACGCGGCTTTTCCTGGAATGAGCGCGGAAAGTTGGAACGAAGTAATTCACACGAATCTCGATGGTTTTTACAATGTGATTCAGCCTTTGGTGATGCCGATGTGCCGCCAAAAAAAAGGCCGAATCATCACAATCGCTTCGGTGAGCGGCGTTATGGGAAATCGCGGCCAAGTGAATTACAGCGCGTCGAAGGCTGGAATCATCGGCGCGACGAAAGCTTTGGCGGTGGAATTGGCAAAGCGAAAAATTACAGTGAATTGCATCGCGCCCGGAGTGATTGAAACCGAAATGATTAAAGACGCTCCGCTCGATATGATTTTGCCGACAATTCCGATGAATCGCGCTGGCACTCCCGAAGAAGTTGCGGCCGTGGCGATTTTTCTTTTGTCGAAAGGCGCGAGTTACATCACGCGACAAGTTATCAATGTAAACGGAGGAATAATTTAAAATGGAAAAACGAAGAGTTGTGATTACAGGCGCGGGCATTTGCAGCTCGCTTGGCGACACTTGGGAAGAAATTTTGAAGACGCTGAAAGGCTTGCAAAATTGCGTCGTGCGTATGGACGATTGGGATAAATTTGGCGACGGAATGAACACGCGACTTGCCGCTCCATATACAAAAGAATTGCGCGCATATCCGAGAAAAAAAATTCGCTCGATGGGGCGCGTTTCCCGGCTCGCGCTTCAGGCTACGGACGACGCTTTGCGAATGGCGGGTCTTGTTGATGCCGAAGGAAATACTGTCGAAGAAATCCACAATGGGCGCACGGGAATTTCTTATGGCTCATGCATGGGAAGTTTGGATGCGAACATGGATTTTTGCTACATGCTTGAAACGAACGATTGTTCGCGAATGGACGCGACAACTTACGTTCGCGCAATGCCTCAAACTGCGGCTTCCAATTTGAGCGTGTATTTTCAAATTCGCGGACGCATCATCACGACGAACACAGCTTGCACTTCGGGAAGCCAATCCATCGGATATTCTTATGAACAAATCGCATACGGTTTTCAGGATATGATGATCGCCGGCGGCGCGGAAGAACTTTCGGCAGCGGACAGCGACATTTTCGACACGCTCTATGCGGCGAGCACGAAAAACGACACGCCAAAAACCACCCCCTCCCCATTCAGCAAGGAACGCGATGGTCTTGTGATTGGCGAAGGCGCGGGCACTTTGATTTTGGAAGAATACGAACATGCGAAAGCCCGCGGCGCAAAAATCTTCGCGGAAATTATCGGATTTGGCACGAATCAAGATGGCAACCACATCACCACTCCGAATCAGGCAACGATGGCGCGCGCAATCGAACTTGCCATTGAAGACGCGAAAATCAGTCCCGATGAAATTGGCTATGTGAACGCGCACGGAACGGCCACAGGACACGGCGATGTCGCCGAAACAAATGCCACCGAAAGCGTGTTCAAGCGCGCCGTTCCGATTAGTTCCACGAAAAGTTACACGGGACACACACTCGGCGCGTGCGGCACAATTGAAGCCTGGGTCGCAGTGAACATGATGCGCGACGGCTGGTTCCATCCGACGCTGAATCTTACGAGCGAAAATTTGGACGGCGAATGTGGAAAGCTCGATTACATCATGGGCAACGGCCGCGAAATAAAAACCGACATCGTGATGTCGAACAATTTCGCATTCGGCGGCGTGAACACATCGCTGATTTTCAAAAAAATATAAAAAATTTTATCTTGGAATTTTCTTGAAAAAAGGGAAAATTCCAAGATGCTTTTCTTCAACTGTAAAAAAATCGCGAAAAAAAACAAATTTTTCCAAAAAAAGCACTTGACATACCCCCCCCCATTATACGGTATAATGACACATCATTTTTTATTTTTAGGAGACAAATCATGAAAAAGATTTGCAAAGTTATGGCGGTTTTCGCCATTATGTCTGGGCTTCTCTGCGTGACTTCATACGCAAAAAGCCTTAGTGGTGTTCTTGGTTCAAAGTTGAAGCAAGAGATGGGCATTGGCGGAGGCAGCGGTAACAGAGTCGTGATACTTGATGGTCGAAATAATAAAGCACCGTATGATAGTATAGACCTTAAGAGCAATGGCAGACTAGAAGCTTCCAAACCTAACAGTATGGAAAAAGTCAAAGGGAAATGGGAAACTAGCGGAAGCAAGAATGCTGTAAAGAATGGCGACACGATAACGGTAACAATTGACGACAAGACGGTAAAAGGAACTGTGCGCCAAATAAGCAGCAAATTTGTTAAAGGAGACCCCAACTCTTATGACAGCGCGAAACCAAAGGAAGATCGTACCATCACAACATATTCAGTAAATTTGGGCGCGTTGGGCACGTATACTTATACAGAGGAACAATACCTTTCCGACAAATAACCTTGCTACAAATTCGCATTGAATTGATGCGCGAGTTTAAAACTTCAGTTTCATTGAAACGGCTTTCGCAATTTTCGCGGAAGTCGTTTTTTTCGCTTGTTGTTGACAAGCGCGCGATTTTCATCTTGATTTCTTGTCGCGTTTGTTATAGAATATTCTGATATGGAAAATCATTCTTTGAACAAAATAAAATTTTTCAAGGCGACGGCGTTCGCGCTTTGTTTTTTCGTTTCGGGATTTTTTGTTTCAAAATGTTTCGCGCAATCTTCGCAGTCGGACTCGCGTTCCAAACAGGAACTTTCTGGCGAATACATCCGCACGTTCGCGCAGATTTTCTACACGCTTCAAAATCGTTATGTCGAGGAAATCGACCCCGAAGTTTTGTACAAAGGCGCGCTCAAAGGAATGATGGATTCGCTTGGCGATCCTTACACGGTTTACCTTGACGTTCAGGACATGCGCTCGCTCAACGACACGACCGAAGGCGCGTTCTACGGCGTGGGACTTTCCATTTCCAAGCGCAACAATTCCACGCCGGAAAATCCCGCGTATGTGGACGTGGTTTCGCCAATTCAAGGAACGCCTGGATTTAAAGCCGGAATTCAGGCGGGCGACAAATTGATTGAAATCAATGGCGAGCCGACTCCCGAAATGTCGATGGAAACGGTTCTTTCGAAATTGCGCGGGCCAAAAGGCGAAGGCGTGGAAGTGACGGTTTTGCGCGGAAAAAGCGTTACGTTCAAAAGAACTTTGATTCGCGATTTGATTGAAGTGCCCACCGTGGAATACGGAATGATTGGCAATTACGGTTATATGAAATTGATTCAGTTCACGCCGGAAACTGTTTTGCGAGTTCAGGACGCGATCGATTTTTTTGACGAAAAGAAATACAAAGGCCTTGTAATCGATTTGCGAAACAATCCCGGCGGGCTTTTGGACAGCGCGGCGAAAATCGCGGACAAGTTCATCGACTCCGGCCCGATTGTCAGCACGAAAAGTCGCCTTCCTTATGAATCGCGCTCAATCAATGCGAGCGAAAAAAACACGGTTGTAAAAAATATTCCGATCGTAGTTTTGATAAATCGCGGAAGCGCGAGCGCGTCCGAAATTTTGAGCGGCGCGTTAAAAGACAATCATTTGGCATATCTCGTCGGCGAGCGCACTTACGGAAAAGGAAGCGTCCAGCAAGTGATGCCGCTGAATCATGGCGACGGCATAAAAATCACGGTGGCGCGTTACTACACTCCCAGCGATACGAACATCGACAAAATCGGGATTCCGCCGGACAAGGAAGTCGCGCTGAGTCCGCAGTATACCGACGAGCAAACCAAGGCTCTGATAAAATTGTCTGAGGAAGAAACGATTCGAAAATATGTCGAATCGCATCCGAACATGGGCGAAAAAGAAATCGCGAATTACGCTTCGGAACTGCAAAAAGTGTGCGACTTGGATTTGCGACTTTTGCGTCGTCTTATTCGGATTGAAGTGGGACGCACGAAAGAGCCGCAGCTTTACGATTTGGATTTTGACGTGCAGTTGAACGCGGCATTGGAAATTTTGCGCGAAGGAAATTTCAAAAAACTCGTGAAGAGCACGAAGACGCTCAAAGAATTGCAGGAAGAAGCGGAAGCCGCCGACGCGCTTTCCGAAAAAAATTCTTCGCAAGCACAAAACGAAAATTGAAAATTTTTATTGAATTGAAATTTTTGATATTTTCGGAAATTTAGATGAGGCAGTTTGTTTGTGAAACGCCGCTCGACAAAAACGGGCTTTTGGTTTTGGAAAAAAAAGATTTTCATTATTTGCGGAACGTTTTGCGTTTGAGCGTCGGCGACATGATAAATGTTCGGATCGAAAATTCGTCGGAAAAAATTTTTGGCGCGAACATGACGATTTGCAAAATTGACGACGCGCGGAAAAAAATTGTTTTGCAAAAATGCGCGGAAATTTCGTCCGAGGCATCCGCCAAAAATTTTGGCGAAAAAAATTCGTGCGCCTTGAATACGAAATATTTTTTGTTCCAGTTTTTGCCAAAGCCGCAAAAATTGGAATTGATTGTGAGGCAGGCGACGGAATGCGGCGTGAGTTTTGTCGTGCCGATTGTTGGCAAATACACGCAAGGCGGCTGCGAAAAAACTTTGCAGAACGCCGCGCGCTACGAACGAATAGTTCGCGAAGCTCGGCAACAAAGCGGTTCTGCCGTGGAAACAAAAATTCTGCCCGCGCAAAATTTGGATGCAGCGTTGGAATTTTGGCGGCGTGAAACTTGCGATTTTTCGGCGCAGGAAAAACGCGCGCTTGTTTTGTATGAGCGTTGCGAAAATACGACTGCGTTTGGAAATGCGATTTTTGCGAATGGATCGGTTTCGGAAAAATTCGACTTGAAGAAAATAAAGGCGTGCGCTCTCGCGGTCGGATGCGAAGGCGGAATTTCTCCTGCGGAATTCGCGCGGCTTTTGGACGCAGGATTTTGCGGCGTGCATTTCAACACGAATATTTTGCGCTGCGAAACGGCCGCGCTTTACGGAATGGCGGCAGTTCAAAGTTTGATTGAAAATTAACGCGCACTCAATGTGCGAAAATTGAGGGGAAAATTAAAATGGAACGAATTGAAATTTTGGGCGTGCCAGTGGACATTTGCCCGGAAGAAAATCTCGAGACGGAAATTTTGGAACTTCTCATAAAACCCGGCACGAAGCAAATCGTCTTTCTCTCGGTGTGGGGGCTTTTGAAGGCGCGAAGAAAAAATTCTTTTTCTGAATGCGTGAAAGAAGCCGATTTGATTTTGCCGATTTCAAAAAGCATCTTAAAAGGTGCGTCGTTTTTAAAACGAAAAATTCCCGTGCGTTACAATCCGTTCACCGCGATTATCAACGTGCTTTCGATTTTGGATTCGCATTACAAGACTTTCTATATTTTGGGCGGCAAAAAAAAGTCGCTGCAAAAGGCTTATGGCAACGTGCGAAAAACTTTTCCCAATTTGCAAATCGTCGGAAGGTATGTGGGCTACTATCCGAAAAATCAGGAGGACGATATCATTCAGGCAATTTACAAGGCTTCCCCCTCCCTTGTGCTTTTGAGCGAAGGCGTGAAAGAGCGCGACACTTGGATTTTCAACAGGCGCAATCGATTTTCGTCGAGTATGTTCATTTATTATCGCGACGCAATCGGAATTTTTTCCGACCAAGTTCGCCGCGTAAAAGAATCCACTTTCAACGCGGGCCGCGAAATCTGGAGCGAAATTTTCAAAAATCCGTTTAAAATTTTCTTGATTTTTCCATATTTATACTTTAAAATATTACTTGTCTGGCATAGAATATTGAAAAAGTAGTCCAAAGCATGGTTCAAAAAGAAAACGGCAGGACGAATGATTTTGACGAGAAAAATCAAGCCTCACTTTTCTCATCGATTCCGCAATTTTCGCGTCTTACGGGCAATTCAAAAAAGATAAACGAAATCAAAGAAAAAATTCTTTTGGTTGCGGACACAAGCGTCACATTGATTTTTTTCGGCGAAAGCGGAACTGGAAAAACAATTGCCGCGCAAATCGCGCACGAAATTTCCTGCCGCAAGGACAAGCCTTTCGTCGTCGTGAACATGGGAAACAGCAACAAAGATTTGATTGAAAGCGTTTTGTTCGGAACTGTGCGCGGCGCGTTCACCGATGCGAAATCGCGCGAAGGACTTTTCAAAACTGCGGACGGCGGCACGCTTTTCATGGACGAAATCGCCGACCTTTCGCTGGAATCTCAGGCGAAAATTTTGCGCGTGATTGAAACTGGATTTTTTCGCCCAGTCGGTTCTGACGAAGAAATTCAGTCCGACGTGCGCCTGATTTTTGCGACGAACACAGATTTAAAGCAAATGGTCGAGGAAGGAAAATTTCGCGAGGATTTGTATTGGCGCATCATGGATTTTCCGATTGTAATTCCTGCCTTGCGCGAACGCGCGGAAGACATTCCTGGCTTGGCGGAGGACAGCCTGAGCGAAATCAAGTCGCGCTTGAACATTGATTTTAAAATCACGGGCGAGGCGATGGAAAAACTTTGTTCGGGAAAATGGCCGGGAAATTTTCGGCAGTTCAAATCGTGCATTCGTCGCGCGGCGTTGCTTTCGCGCCACACTGGAATCATCGACCACGAGGCAATTATTTTTTAGCCGCTGAATCAAGCGGCAATTCTTGTGGCTTCGAAAGAAAATTTTTCGAGGCAAGCCCTGCGGCTTTCGTGAAAATTTTTTCGATGTATTTCGCTTCGCTTTCCGACAAAATTGCCCGCGACAGAATTCCGCGCCAAAAATTTTCCATGTCGCTTTTTCCGGCGATTTTGAAAAATCCGATTTCTTCCAAACTTTGGCTGATTTTAAAAACCGTTTTTTCCAAGCGATTCAAATCAATCGGCGTAAAACCTTTTTCGTTCGGATTTTGCGCGCGAAACAATTCGTAGCAAATTATTTGCACGGCGTGCGACAAATTTAGCGAAGGAAAATTTTCGCTCGAAGGAATCGTAACGCCAATTGTGCACGAAGCGACTTCTTCGTCGGAAAGTCCCGCGCGCTCGTTTCCGAAAACGATTGCGATTTTTCCATCGGAAGAATTTTTTGCGAACTCGCAAAATTCTTCGGGAAGAAAAAGTTTGCCTTTGCGTTTTTTTCCGCGCCTGCGTGTGGTGGCCGCGCTCAAAATACAATCGGCCGTGGCGGATTTTATGTCGGAAAAAAATTCGGCGCGTTCCCAAATTTCTGCCGCGTGAATCGCAAGAATTTTCACGCGCTCGTCGTCGTAATCGGAACGGCGGCCGACAATTCGCAAACACTCGATTCCGCAATTCGCCATCGCGCGGCACGCCGAGCCTATGTTGCGGCTTTCTTCCGGGTGCGCGAGAATTATGCAAACATTTTTCAAATTCATTTTTTTACTATATCTATTTTTCGTTTTTTGTGCTAGGATTTTTTTATGAATTCTTTCGATAATTTTTTTTGCGAAAAAAACGCGCTCGTCGTCGGCGGCTCGGGCGGCATCGGAAAAGTGATTTCGCTTATGCTCGCGAAATTCGGCGCGAACGTCACGGTGCACGGCGGACATGCCAGTAAAAAATTCGACTTGCTTTTACGCGAGATGAATTCGATTTCCAATTCCGAATTTCAAGCGCAAAAACATCGGCAGATAATTTTGGATTTTGCGAAAATCGATTTGGAAAAATTCGACGAAAAAAATTCCGCGCATTTTGCTGGCGAAATTTCTTCGCTCGAAAATTTAAAGTCCGCGCTGAAAAAATCTGAAATTCTTTGCATTTGCTACGGACCTTTTTTACAAAAAAAAATCGCGCAAACTTCTGCGCAAGAATGGCTTTGGACGGCAAAATTAAATTTGGCGTTGCCAGGAATTTTGGCGGGCTACGCGGCGCGTTTTATGAAAAGGCGCGGCTTCGGGCGGATTTTGTTTTTCGGCGGAACGCGCACAAATCAAATCAACGGCTTCAAAACAAACGCCGCTTATGCTGCCGCAAAAACCGGAATCGCGAGCCTCGCAAAATCTTTCGCGCTGGAATTCGCGGAATGCGGAATTTCCACGGCGGCGATTTTTCCGGGCTTCGTTCAAACTGAATATGTTTCGGAAAAAGCGCGCGCGGAATATGAAAAACTTTTGGGCGGCAAAAAAATGATTCGCGCGGACGAAATTGCGCGCGCCGCGCTTTTCTTGCTTTCCGACTCGAACTTGAACGGAACGCTGCTTGAAATGGACGGCGGCTGGCGACCTTCTTGAAAATACTGCGCGTTTTGGTTTCGGCAAGGATTTTCAAAAAACGTGCGTAAATTACTCTGTTGACATTTTGAATTTTTTTATTTATGATTACAAGAAAAGATACATCAAAGGATTGTTGGATTTATGGCGGATAATGAAAGTTTGGTTCCCGGCTTTGACGACGCGAAAGACGCTGGTATAAAAATTTCTCTGAACAAAATCGATGGAATGCCGAATTGCCTTTCCGTCATTTTGGATGGCTACATTGACACTTACAATTCGAATTTTTTCCTGAAACAGCTCAACAAAATTGTCGATGCTGGATTTGTGAATTTGGCGTTCAATTGCTACTCGCTGAATTACATTTCTTCGACTGGAATCGGCTCGTTCATTACGTTTTTGAAATTGGTCAAGCCGAAAGGCGGCGATATTGTGCTTGTGGAAATCCAGCCGAAAGTTTTTGAAGTTTTTCAGCTTTTGGGATTCTTGCAATTTTTCAATATCAGGAATTCTACGGATGAGGCCATCGAATATTTTAAGACGGGCGCGACGCAAACGATGAACAGCGTTTTTCCGAAAGTTTTCGCTTGCCCGATTTGCCAGAAAAAGCTCAAGGCGTTGCGTTCGGGAAAATTCCGCTGTTCGGAATGCAAGTCGATTTTGGCGGTGGACGGACAAGGCCAAGTTTTCCGAGGCTAGTTGAATTTTCATTTCAAAACCGGGCGGCATCCCTGCCGCCCGCGCGCTGTTTCCCGCTACTTTCCGAGGCGGAACGTTACGCCGGTATACACTTTGAGCCGCTGAACGCTGACGACATCGTGCCAGTCGCCGAGATCCCAGACATCTTTCCATGAATCGCTTGAATCGTCGAGCGTTCCGTAGCCAAACCGCCCGCGCCCCACGGAATAGTCCGCGCCAAAGTTCAGGGCAAGGTTGAACTTTTCGCGCTGAACGACCCAGAATCGGTATGCGCCGTTGACGTGCACGCCGTATTCGAACGAAAGTGCCGAATCGTACACGCCGGAATGCCCGCGCTCGTCCCATGCGTTCATAACATTGAAGAACGCGCCCGGCGACACGAACAGCGAGTGCCGCCCGAACGAAAACTCGAACGCAGGCCCCGCCTGAAACGCCGCGTTCCAGCCGCCGTCAAGCCGATGCCGTCCGTCATGCTGCACGAAGCGCACTCGATCCCAGCCAAGCCCCAGATTCAGCCCGACATTGAACGTCTTCATCTCGCCGAAAAAGAACGTCGCGGACAACTGCGTTCCGACAGGAAACAGCTCGTGCAACCGATCCTTGCCAGTCTCGCCGCCAAAATCAATCCGCCTGCTGCTGATCGGCGAAACATAAAAATCCCCGCTCAGCTCCACCGCCGCGAACGACGGAACGACCGCCATCGCCGCCGCCACTGCCATTGCAAAAACCTTCTTCATAAGTCCTCCTATAACGTTGAAGTTTCGCAAAATATAGCACGAACGCTCCCCTCGCAGGGCAGATTTCGCCCCGACCTGCACGGACGGCCGCCCAAACTGCACGGTTTTTACGGAAATTGCGCAATTTTGCCGAAAACCCAAACGGGCGGTGCTTCCCCAACGCAAAAGTGAGCCTTTCGGCAAGCCGAATTCACCCGCTGACAAAAAAGCGCGGCGTTCAGCAAGCCGAATTCCTCCGCTGGGCAAAAAGCAACCTCCACCCAAAAAGGTTTTCGTCGTCTTGGCGCAATTTTGCCCAAAACCCGGACGGGCGGTGCTTCCCCAACGCAAAAGCGAGCCGTTCGGCAAGCCGAATTCGCCCGCTGGGC
>JAAVAP010000025.1 GCA_014804005.1 Treponema sp.
ACGCCTGCCGACGACGACTGCTCTTTCGTAATCTTGAATTCGCCAATCTGCGCCGTGTGCTGCACGTGCGGACCACCGCAGACTTCCTTGCTGAACCAGTCGCGCGCGGGATCTTTGCCCACCGTGTAGACTTTGACGCTCTCGCCGTATTTATTGGCGAACAATGCGCGCGCTCCCGCCGCCTGCGCCTGCTCAAGCGGCATGATTTCCATCGTGACGGGCAAATCTTCCCGTATCTTCTCGTTGACGATTGCTTCCACCCGCTTGATTTCCTCGGCGGTCATCGGACGGTCGAACGTGAAGTCGAAGCGCATGCGCTCGTTGTTGATGTTCGAGCCTTTCTGCGCAACTTTGTCGCCCAGCACGTTGACCAACGCCTGCTGCAACAAATGCGTCGCCGTGTGATACTTCGTGGTGATTTCGCTCTGCTCCGCAAGTCCGCCTTTCGCCTGTCCCGCGCCAAGGCTTTTGGAAGCCTCCTGATGCTTTTTTTCCGCTTCCTTAAATCCAACCTTGTCAACCGTAAAGCCGTTTTCTGCCGCCAGTTCCTCGGTAAGCTCAAGCGGAAATCCGAACGTGTCGTAAAGCCGGAACGCGACTTTTCCGCTGATTTCCTTTTTGGGATTTTTCAGCAGATTCGGCAAAAGCCGCTGGAATTCCGTCTCGCCGTTTTTCAAAGTCAGTCGGAATCTGTCCTCTTCCGAGTTGAGCTCGGCGAAAATTTTTTCCCTGTTTTGTTCCAATTCGGGATAGGCTTTTTTGAAATTTTCGATTACGGCAACGGCGACTTGCACGAGGAAATTTTTCTCGATGCCGAGTTTCAGCCCATGGCGGACGGCGCGCCGAATCAGGCGGCGCAAAACGTAGCCCGCGCCAAGGTTTGACGGCGTAACGCCCCGCTGGTCGCCCAAAATGAACACCGACGCGCGCGCGTGGTCGGCGATAATGCGGACGCTCGTGTCCTTCGCCTCGTCCGCGCCGTAATTGTAAGAAGCGAGCCTTTCGATTTCCGCGATAATCGGCTGGAACACTTCGGTCAAATAGACGCTCGTCTTTCCCTGCAAAATGCAATTCGTGCGCTCCAAGCCCATGCCCGTGTCAACGTTCTGCTTGGGCAGCTTGACCAGCGTTTTTTCGTCAATGCGGTTGAACTGCATGAAAACATTGTTCCATATTTCCATCCAATTCGCGCTGTCGGTCTTTTTGTTGCTACCCTGCGGCGGCAATCCCTCGCCCACCCAATAGAAGATTTCGGTGTCAGGACCGCACGGACCTGTCGAACCCGCCGCCCACCAGTTGTCGCTCGCGGGCAGATAGGCGATTTTGTCCTCGCTCATGCCGTTCTCTTTCCAGTAGCCCGCCGCCTCGTCATCGCGCGGCGCGGATTCGTCGCCCTCAAACACCGTCACGGAAAGCTTGCGCGGGTCGAGCGCGAGCCATTGCGGGCTTGTCAAAAATTCGTAGGAGAACGCGATCGCTTCTTTTTTGAAATAGTCGCCGAGCGACCAGTTGCCGAGCATCTCAAAGCACGTCAAATGGCTTGGGTCGCCCACTTCGTCGATGTCGCCCGTGCGGATGCATTTTTGGTAATCGGTGAGGCGCGTTCCAGCAGGATGCGGCTCGCCCAAAAGGTACGGCACAAGCGGATGCATTCCAGCCGTTGTAAAAAGCACCGAAGGGTCATTCTCGGGAATCAAGCTTTGCCCCGAAATTTCGGCGTGATTTTTGCTTTTAAAAAATTCGATAAATTTCGCACGAAGTTCATTCGCAGTCATGGTTTTAGTTTAATGAAAAACGCGAATATTGTCAATTAGTCGGAAGAAATGCGGCGTTTTCGTTCGCTTCGTTGCGAAATGACTTTTTAACAGTTCGAACATTGTTCTTGCAACGAGTTAAACTAAGTGACGCGAAGTGTCCAGCACACTTTCTTGACTTTAAAAAACAGGGAATCCTTGACTTTTTTCAGAAATATGCCTATAATGCAATTTCACCGAAATGCATTTGGGCGAAATGCATTTCGGTGAAATGAAATAAGGTAAAGTGAGGCTAATTCATGGAAGAGATTTTCAAGGGAAGAGCAACCGAGCTTAAAGTGCTGGATAAAAAGTTCAAGAAAAATGGATTTGTTATGGCTATCCTATATGGCAGGCGAAGAATTGGAAAAACAAGGTTAGTTAATAAGTTTATAAGTAACCATAATTGTAAATATGTGTCTTTTACAGCAGTCGAACGTGGCGAACAAGAATTGCTGTCAATGCTAACGGAATCAGTGCTTGCATCTCTTGCGCCAGAACTACTCGGGGAAATAAGTTTTAATTCCTTTGAAAAGCTTTTTGAATTTGTTGGCAAGCGAGCGGAAAAGGAAAGAATAATTTTTTTTATAGATGAATACCCTTATCTTGTAAAAGAATGTCCGTATATTCAATCTGTGCTTCAAAAAGAGATTGATACCAACTGGAAAAAGGGGAATCTGTTTTTTATTATATGCGGCTCTCTTGTAAGTTTTATGAAAGATGAAGTTTTAGCAGAATCTGCCCCCTTGCATGGACGAAGCGATTTGGAGCTCAAACTCCACCCGTTTAATTATATTGAAACCGCAGACTTCTTGGATTCGTATACAAATGAAGAAAAAGCCATCTGTTATGGTCTTACCAATGGGGTTGCGAAATATATAGAACAGTTTGATACGGCTTTATCTCTTGAAGAAAATATTGTCAATCAGTTTTATTCTATAGGCGGATATTTTTCGGAAGAACAGATAAAAACCGTAATCACGAGTGAAAGACAAAATCCTGCATTGTACAATTCAATAATATCAGCCATAGCGACAGGACACACAAAAAACAATGAGATTGCAACTTATGTAGGTGCTAGCGACATAACTTACCCGTTGAAGATTCTGACAAATGCAGAAATACTTGAAAGGAGAATGTCAAAAAAACCGTACTATGTCTTGAATGACTCTATGCTTGAATTTTGGTTCCGTTATGTGAACAGGGCGACAAGCCTTATAAACGCAGAAAAAGGAAGCGCCTACTATCATTCGGAAGTAAAGGGGCACATTCATGATTTTATGGGCAAAATCTTTGAAAAAATGGCGAAGGAATATCTGATGATTCATGCAGGTGCGGATAATTTTCCGCTTCTTACTGAAATTACAGATTGCCAGATGACGGTCATTGATGAAGATAATAAAACAAAACAAATAGAAATAGATTTATTGGGAAAGAACGCAAAAAAAATATTGCTCGTTGGAGAATGCAAATTCAAAAACACACAATTTGACAAAACTGAATACGAAAAGTTGCTGGATAAAATAAAATATGTGCCTACTTCAAATCCAATGATTTGCATTTTTTCACTCAGCGGATTTTCAGAGTATGTAAAAGAAAATGCGAAAAACTGCAAGCTGATTGGAATTGATGATATGTATTTCAAATAGCGTGGGCTTTTGCATGAGAATTATGGTAAATATAAATCGATTTATACTTACCATAATTTGGATTTATGTATAAGGAAAAAAAATGCGACAACCTCCAATACGGCGTAGAAACTTTATCATTATGGAATAGAATTTTGTGCTGATAGTCGTTGCGTAATCGCATTTCAAAACTGACTGCATTACGAATCAGATTATACTTGCAAGAAATTCGCGTTAATTTCTCTTACTTTGGAATAACCTTTTATACAGTTGAGATTGATTACAGATATTTGAATATGATTCCTCTCGCGGAAGCCGGCATTCTTGTAAAGTTCGCATCCCTCAAAAAACACGCCCCGCACAAAATCATATTCATTCCTCTGTGATTTTTCCCGTATAACAAGAGAATTGAATCAACATACCTCGACGCAAGCATCGAGGTATGCCGTTCTCATAAGACATTGCAGTCGATTTTCAATCCCTTTATTAAAACGCAATCATCGGAGCATGAAATCCTCCACACGAATCATAAAAATCAAACGAGATCAAACTCATCTTTTTATTCATCATCAAAAGAAATCACATCCATAGGAGATTCTGCAGGAACATCTGCCCACCATCGCTTCATACAATATTCACGAAGTTCCTTTGTTCGTTTGTCTAATTCGACTTTGGTAAACTTGCCGTAATTCGCTATTTCACTTCCTAACTTTTTCGTCATTGAGAACATACTTCTATCATAACCAAGTTCGACTTTAATCAAAGGAACTTTTTTTTGAACTGCGGAATTCAATGATTTTTCAAGTAAACTCAAATTTCCAAGCCTGTGTTCATATGAACAGAAATCTTCCATATCTTTAAAACCAAGAGATTCGGGCGCAAAATCAGGAATTTGAGCAAGAATGTGTTCTATAGTGGGTACGGTATTTACAATGTTTTTGAGTTCTTCAAGTGTATAATCTCTACCATTTATTTTTTCACAATAATCAATAAATATATTTGTTAGTGCAACATTTGGATAAAAACCAACACTTAATGCTGCATTAAATTGCTCTTTGCTCATCCATCTTGTATTAAACCAAAGAAGCCAATTTTGAATAGCCAAATTTGATTGCGAATCAATGGAACTTACGAAATTTGCGATATCCGCCCTAGGATTTGTTCCTCTAGTTTTATATACACGTACATCAATGAGTTCAACTAAATCAAAAAATGTTATTCCACTGCAGTTATCACCCTCTAGATTTACAGATAAAAGCTGTTTTTCTTGTAGTTTTACAATTAAAGGATATAATGTTGCAGATAAATTAAGAATAACAAATAACTTATAGTATTTGGGAAACGTTTGAGCATTATTAATAAGTTCATTTAAATTTATAAAAAACTCTTTTAGACTAATAATGTACCCCTCAATAAATACGGACATTTCTTCTGTGTAATCCCCATTTTTTCTTATATCAGTAAGTCTTTGCTTGATGCTTTTCAGAACGAAATCAGCCGTTGGTTCATAGTTATCAGAAAAATAAGTAACATAGTGATAACAAAGAATATTATCTTCATTAAAATCTTGTCGTTTAATCAAAGTAATTCCAAGTTTATCTCCATTATCTTTAATAGAATCATAAAATTCAAAGATCTCGCCGAATACATGGTTTATTTCATCGTCATATTTTTTATTTAGATACTTATTTGAAAAATAAACTAAAAGACTTTTAATTTTCTCCATTATAGACAATGGTTTTCCACGATCATTTACAGTTTGAAAAATTCGAATGGCATCACCTTCTGAATTTTCAATAAACTCCATTATCTCTAGATTCTCTACAGCATCCAAAAATCTCACAGGATCGGGTAATTGCTCAATTAAATTTCGTATTTCTTCCACAGCATCTTTTAGGAATCTTTGGCTCTTATTCTGTGGTTCTAAATTCGAAATATCACCGTCAATTAAAATCTTGAAGAAGTTTATATCTTTAACCAATGGAGTTAGACTGTACCTTTCACCTTTCTTTAAATAATGCATTTTCTGATAAAGTTTTATGTCTTCATCAGTTACTTTTCTAAGTAACTGGGCAATCAATAAAGTAATGGTTGTCAATCGCTGCTGACCATCAACAACATAAAATTTTTTTGCATCATCGGAACATTTTGAAAGTACAATAGCACCGATATAATGAGATGAATTAGATTCAACAGCTTCTTTTATATCCTCAAATAAATCTCTAACCTGAGATTTTTCCCATGCATATCCACGCTGATAACATGGTATTTCAAAGACTCTATCATTAAACAAATCTGTAATTTTTATTGTTGCCATTATCATTCCCCTTGCTCAATATCCCTAAAAAGTATTGAATTATTAATATAATATCACAAATTTCGTATACAATCAACAAAACACTAGTCTGAGTACGTTTTGTACTAGATTTCGCACTTCTTACCTTTCTACAGAATTCTATTTCATATTCCATTGCTGTACTTATGCTGAATTTCCTTGTAATTTTGCAATTGAGTTTTATACACTCTTTTTCTCATGTTTCCTTTTTATTCTGCCCACAAAGCCTTTCCAACTTTCATATATCATAATTTTTCGTGCTAAAGCCCTAGTTCATAATCTCTTACAACTAGATTTAAAGACTCTCTTAGTCAAAAATGTCATAATCAACAATATCATTCCGCAGTTTCTTCAAAAGGGAATATTTATTATCATTATGAAATATGGCTCTTTTTATTTCCTCTGGAGAAATCAAATCAATTTTATTTTTATGTAAACGAGTTTGATTTATAATATCGCTTAAAAATTTTATGTTGCTGTCAGGATATTTTTTCTTTAAACCCATTAAATACAAAGCCTGCGACTTTATAGCGATGTTATTGTATCTTTCTTCAAGTAAAAACGCATCAACAACTTTTTTATAAGAAGTCTCTTCATTTACATCAAAAAAAATTCTATAATTCTCAGAATTCTTTGAAAATACAGGCGTGTAATGCCATTCGCTGGCTGTTTCCGAACCTTCATTTCGATTTGCTTTATTGGATTCTTTATTAATTTTTCGTTCTTCCACATCTGAATTTTTATCATTTTTTTCAGGATACACTTTTATTGTTAGATTACTAGCCATATCATATCGTTTATTGGCAGGGGAAATCTGCGGCAAAACTTTTCTTAATGATGAGCATTTCTCTAAAAAATAAAAATTCATAAAATTCTTTCATCCTTTTACCCTGCTATTGCAAACTTGGCAACTTGGAACGAAATTGTACAATGACAAAGAAAACATCGGATATTCAGATTTAGGAAAAAAGTGATCAACATCAAAGGTTCGCCGAACTTCCTCATCTGTTGAAAACACTCCCGTATATGCCGCATCGCAGTAAAAGCAGGAATGGATTTTTAATTTATCAGCATTTTTTGTGAAAAAATCTGCAATAAAATTTTTATAACAGTCATAACTGAATTTATTATCATCAAAAAGTTTTTTTAAATTTTTATCATCACTTCCTTTTTCTTTATACAATTCAAGAAAATAATCAACAAGCTTTTCATAAGAACAAATTAATAAATTTTTTATTTCTTTTGGCAATGAAATCAGGAATGGGAAATCTTTGTTTTCTCTAATAATTTTCCAATTGTTGTTTAACTTGTTATATGAATTCGTAAATTCTTCATTTTCATCTAAAAAGCCCAGAGCCTTCAAATACTCTCTTTCACAATCTTTAACATTCTCATATTCAATTCTTTTCATTTTTTGATTGAAGTTGATTGCTTGCGGCATTTTTCATATGATAGACAGCATAACTCAATGAATAAAGCAGCTGTTGCTCACCGCTACTCATTTGAGAAATAGTCGTTTCATCATCAGAACCGATTTTCTTATATACATATTTTTTCTTAAAAATAGGCGGAAGAAGCTTTAGAAAAACAGAATCATAGTTCGGCTTCTCTTCATTCTTTTTAAAAAATTTTTTGATTGCATCATCTACAAGAACTTCTCCCTTCTCTTTGTTTATTTTTTCCAAATAAAAAGCTCCATTTTCAAGAAAATCTATACACTGCCTGATTTTTAGATTTATAAAATCCGTCGGTTCCGTATCATTATAAATGTAGTCATGCGCTGTATTCTTCTTGAGATTTATAAAATCTGTCGATTCTTTGTTATTACAAATTCTACGAATTATATTTCTTATTTTAGTTTTACAGTTTCCTTCGTGATTTTTATAGTCATCAAGAATACCTGTTTCTTTGAAAAGATTTTTATATCTATCGTAGTAGATACAAATTTTAATTGTTTTGTAAGATAAATAACAAACAATATTCTTGAAAATAATATTTTTTAATTTTTCATTTTTCAAATTCGAACTGTCAGTGCCTAGGATTTTTTTATTTTCAAACTGCTTTTCCCATTCCCGCCCAATAAAATCCATCAATTTAGTAACAGTTTCATCAAAATTACTACAATCCTTCTTATCATCACTGGAATATAACTTCTTGATTTTATTCTTGATCTCATTTCTATAGGTTTTTCCATTTTTCAATTCGTAAACCACTTTTTTCGGCAAGAAACCTTCAATAAAAGCACTGTCATCAGATGCCTTCAACAAAATCGCCAAAGTATTTACTCGTTCGTTGGCAAGCCGTAACTCTTTTTCTGTATCTATAATTGAATTTTTACCATTATAATTTCTATATGGGACAAGAACAATCGGAGTAAAATAGCCGTCGTTTTTGTGGTAAATTGTATTCATCCAATTTTCTTGAGACTCGTCATAATCAAATCGGACAACTGAATTTGTGTATAAACTATAATTTGTTCCTATAGTGTAAAAAAGAGACTTGCCTAGTATTTCCAAAAGATCTTCGTCTGAAATTTCTAGTTTCCTTGACAATATTTCTTCTCTATTTCCTTCTGCATTAAAAATTGCCAATCTGACAGGCAGATTTTCAGTCCTTTCTTTAGCATATAAAGGTTTATCATTATCAAAAATTTCTATGCATCCAAGCTTCCCGTCCATCTCGTAATAAAGTTCTGCATTAAATCCCCATGCCCAAATCGGAGAATAATCTTTATTATAATCTGGAAGAATCTCTTTTAATTTACAAGCAAGATTATTGATTATCCTGTACAACAAGGATAAGACAGAAGACTTTCCAGAGCCATTTTTTCCTACAATGCAATTAAGATTTATACTAGGTTTATTTTCTCCACTTCCTTGTCGAACATTATAAAATTTATTGATGAAAGTTTGATTTTCTTTTACTTGCTTAAGAATATTTGAAAAATCCTTTACCTCATGACAATTGTCAAAATTGCCAAATGGATACCAATTTTCTTTAAGATTTTTACTAACGGGATTTCCATGAGTTCCCAAATAAATTCCTATAAGTTGCATAGCATTCCTTTTATAAATATATAATATCAAGAAATATTATAGCACATATATTGTATGAGCGAAAGATATAAAAATCTATAATTGCACTATATCGTTTATTGATAAATGAGAAATCATACGCAAGAGTTTTCTCGTTATTTTATTCTGAAGTGAAAAGCTCGCGGGAAGAAAACGAGGTCTCGGCGACAAACATCACCCGCCCAAAGGTCTTGTTCCGACCGTCCGTCAAACTGAAGGAAAAAATCTTGCAGACGAATTTCGTCCGCCAGGAGCGAACAACAAAAACTGCACGGCTCACAGCCTTGAACCACGCTCTTTTCACTGCCTGCCCATTATACCAGATCGGCAGAAAAGTGAACTAGTTACAATCGTGCACGGAAACAACAGTTTTCCTTTTTCAAAAAAATAGGGACAAAGAATTTCTTTTACAAATTTTGTTTCCGTCTGGCCTTCCGTCAATACAAAAATTTTTTTATACATATTATGGCTGTCCTCCCAAGATATTCTTCTCCCAAAGCTGTGAATTGCTATATTCCTCCAACCAATCAGTAAATTCGTCCTCATTCAAATGTTTGAAATGCGAAGAATTTGACACCTTGTCATTTTCAACCACGATTATCTGATTAAGACCGAAACTGTCCAAAAGCCTTGCGGATTGAGTTGCAATAATAATCTGAGAATTTTCCGCCGCTATATTAATCATAGCAGCAAGAATATCTATCGCTTGTGGATGAAGCCCCAATTCCGGCTCATCGATCAAAATGACATTCGGCAATAGTTCTGGCGGTTGCAAAAGTAAAGTTGCAAGCGCAATGAACCTTATCGAGCCATCAGACAAGTGATTAACTCCCAAAGTGTATTCAGGTTCCCCGTTCTGTCTCCATTCCAAATTAACATATTCAGAATTTTTTATACTTGACTGCAAAACAAAATCCGAAAACTGAGGTATGACATATTGAATATATTTTACTATCCTGCCATAATATTTATTGAATTTTTCAGAGCTTTTTAACATATACAAAAAAGACGCTACGTTCCCTCCATCGCTAAGAAGTGCCTTTCCTTGCTCAATTCTAGAAGCACTGCGTATATGAGATGATTCCGATGTATCATGAAACTGGTATGCCTTGCATCTCGTCAATATACTTTTCAACGCGCGCTCGTTGTTATGTTCCAAAAAATCCGAAACAAAATAACTTTCTCTTTGTCCACCAGAAAGCCAATGTTCTTCATCATTGCAGACAAGTTTTTCTTCCGCAAAAATCAATGTGTCAAGCGATTTTACAAGAGTGAAATCATACCCATTTGTGAAATTCTCATTTTCAAAAAACAAATTCGCAGAAATTACAGGAGTTTTTTTAGAGCCGAAATGCAATATATCGTCCGCAATGCCATTTTTACTGACAAATGTCTGCAAATTATTTGTCATCATATAATTCAACATTTTGAAAAACGAAACAAAATTACTCTTTCCAGCTCCGTTTGCGCCAATGATTATATTTATATTGTCCAAATCAATTTTCTGCGCATTTTCATTTGTGCCAATAGATTTAAAACCACTTATTTCAATCCTTTTTAAGAATAACTTATTTGAATCAAACATGCTATCTCCATACTTATAGAATGACAAACATTCGTATTATACAGCACAGAACAAAAAAAGCAATCTTTCACTTGCCATAAAATCAACAATATTTACATTGAATTTAGTCGCACTAAAAAAGCCTCCTATTTTCCATTCTCTTTCATTTTTCATTTAAAATTATCAATAACAAGGCTCTTGACTAGATAAAAGACAACATTTCCTCCAAGATTTTTTTTACTCATCACGCACCTTTCTTTATCAAAAATCATCCCTGAAAAATGAAACAAACACCGAGAATTTATATTTTAAAAATACAAAATCTAAACAAATTCAAAAATTATAAACCCCGACTTTCCACCTCATCATAAATCTTCGCCATTTTCAAGCGAATAGATTTCAGGTCGTATTTCTTTGCAAGCTCAACGGAATTTCTTGAGAAACGTTCATGGAGTTCCATTGATTTGTAAATATCCAGAACGCCGTCGCATATTCTTTTGCTGTCTCCGAACGCGAACAGAAACCCGTTCTCTCCATCAACCACGTTGTCGCGATGCCCCCGAATGTCGCTGGCGACAATTGGCAAGCCACAGGCCATCGCCTCTATTACGCTGACGGGCAGCCCTTCTTGAAGGCTCACGGAAACATAAACGTCGCTCGCCCGGCACAAGTCGGCGATGTCTTTCCTGTACCCCAAGAATTTCACGATGTCATCTATCTCCAAGTCAACGGCAAGCTTCTTCATGTCTTTCAGCAACGTTCCTTTGCCGGGAAGAATGACCTTTAGGCCGGCAATCTGTTCCCTGAGCGCGGGAATGGTGTTGAGCAAGAATGTATGGTTCTTTCTCGGAATGAACTCCGCTATGTAGATCAGTATGAAGTCCTTTTCGTCATACCCGTATTTTTTCCGTAACTCGGACTTATTCATGCTTTTCCTCCAATGGCGCAAATCTTTCCAGGTCAACGCCCACCCCGTCTATTTTCAGGATCTCTTCCGCATGAAATCTGCGTTTCGCCAGCCGATAATCCTCCTCGTTTATGGTGATGAGGACATCCGTACATCTTGACAACATTTTTTCGACAGGATAATACACAAGCCAGTTCAGCAGCGGCGCGCCCTTATAAAAATGGAATCCGTGTGCCGTGTAGATGACTTTAACCTTCTTCTGCCTCCGCAGTTTCTTTGCGGCAAGACGCGCGACGACAGACCCGACCGGCGTGTGGCAATGGATTATGTCATAGCCGGATTTCTCAAGATGCCGACGAAGAATTCTTATCGCCCTCAAGATTTTCAGGACATGGAGCGGAGAGCGCGGCATATCAAGGCTGACGAAATTGTCGCACTCCGTGACAGGCTCGTCGGCAGGAGAGGCGTAGTCCACCTGCCAGCCCTTGGCACGCAAGTCGCGCATAAAGGGCAGATTGAATTTCTGAAAATTCGCAGTGTTTGATACGAACAGGATTTTAGGCATTATGTTTTTCTCCTATGTCATTTAGCAAATTGGTAAAATCCTTAAAATATTGCTTTTCGTTAAACATTTCTGATTTTTTCAACGCACACTCCGACATTTTCGTTTCATACTGCTTTATGCACTCATATAGTTTTTGTGCAGAAGATTTCCAGCTATATTTGTGAAGAATTGTATTCGCCCTTTGAGAAATTGGCACTGCGATGAGTTCATCAAGATTGACATTTGGATTGTATGAATGTATATAATGAACCGCTTTTTCAAGCACTTCGGGCAGACATGCCTCATCCGAGGATACAACTTGCGCTCCAACAGAAAGAGCCTCCAAAGGCGGAATGCCAAAGCCCTCAAAACTCGATGGAAATAAGAAAGCTTTGCAATTCCGCATCAAAGTCTTTACGTCTCCGTCACTGACATATCCAAGATATATTATATTCTCTGGCTTTTTCAGATGAGACTTATAATTTTGAACACTTTTTCCTGCAATTACATATATATTTTTTGGAAATATACGCGCATTCTCATAAATCCAGTCAAAATTCTTTTGCTTTGCAAGACTGCCAAGTGCAAAATAATACTTATTTTTTTCAATATTTGGATGGTTTTCAAAGAAATATTCGTTTTCCTCAACACGCTCAAAATGCTGCCATGCATTTCCTATGACAGAAATCCGTTCATGGCTTACTTTGCATATTTGTATAAGCTGCTGTTTTGAGAATTCGGTGACGGTAACAATTGGCCGCGTCCCTCGTATTATTCGCAAAAGGTTTAAACTGTAATAAAATCGTGCCAGTTTTCCTTTGATTGTCGTGAAATATTCCGGATGCACTTTCAAAAGTATGTCGTGTACAACTGTGATTCCACATCTTAAAAAAGGTGTCGTATTGCAAAAATTGAATGAAATACAACCATGCATACATAAATACAGCGGAAGACAAATCTGTTCCCAAAACCTGTTGTTCAACCAACCAAATCGCACAATTGCAATATTTTTGTATTCAGGCACAATTGCTTTTTTGGGAACGACAAGGATTATTTCGTCTTTTTTCAAAATCTTGTCCAGTTCAAAAAGAATTTCTCGTGCATACCGTTGCTGGCCGGTCGTCTTTTGAATGAAAAATTGACCGTTTAGAATAATCTTTCTACCCATTAAATGTTTCTCCTTTGTTTTTTATCTCAGACGACAGCGGGCGCATTCCGTTGGCACTGGAAGAATAAAAAGGATTCTTTTCATATTTTATGTCTGCTCCTCAAAAAATTAATTCCAATTCGATATACGCACATATATGCAGAAAGTATCACAAACAATATTGAAATATGAAAAACAAAGTGCAAAAAAAACAAAACAACCGTGCAAACCAAATAATAAATCCCGAACTTGTAGCCTTCATCAAATGTGGAAACATAATTCAATTTTCTGCTTACATAAAAAAAGCACTTTGGTATTGCGAAAAGAAAAACAACAACTACTACATTTTGCAAAAGAAATTCCCTTTCAGAAAGAAAAATCAATGTGCAGGAATAGTTCAAGACGGTCAAAAAGAAAACTGTTATATAGTTAACAAAGTTGCGAAAATTATTGTGCACAACATAAATTATCAGCAATGCGACAAGTGATATTCCGTAAGGTGCGGTCTGATTCAAACCTGTCAAAAATACAAGCAAAATGGTTATTACTACAGAAAAGCAAATTTTCATGAGCGACACTTGATAAATTCGCTTTGAAAGACGATCGATTTCTTCATCACAGATTCGTTTCGTTGGATTCGGATCTTTCTTTATGCATACGGAATCATTCCAAATATAGCCTAATTCATAAACTGAAAGCATACCGACAAACGAAAGAAAATATAAAGCGTTGAATTTCCAATCAAATGGACAAAAACCGTTCGACAGCAATATTATATAAGATGGCAAGAAAACCATCAAAATATATGACACAAAATGCAAGCCATGGCTCCGAGAATGAATCGTATAATAAAACGGCACAAAATACTTAAACATCATATATCCTTTTCAAATCCATGCGAAACAAAAAAATCCGAGTTATATTTATTCCATATAATTTTTCGTTCATTCGATGCGTCAAGCAAATCTATGTCCTCCATGTTGTCAGTGCAGACAAAAAGAAAATCATACGAATAATTTTTATCAAGTATTTCTTTTTTGCCTCCTATAGGTGCGACAAGAAATGGAATTCCTATTCTTTCGGAAGCATGGAACGCTATTTCATAAGGCGCGTTTGAAAGTATCAGAACAAAGTAGCCGAGTTTTCGTTTTTCATTCAATACAGAAAGAATTGTTTCATCAAATTCAGGCTCAAAAGATAAAACATATTCCTTTGGAATTTGTTTATACTTGGAACAAATGAATTCATACATTTTCTGTGGAAAAAAATGTCGAAGTCCTCTATAGAAAACAGAGGTATAAAACTTTGTATTGAAATATGAGTTCAAAACCATATTATGAGAATTCATTTTCCAAAGCGTACCGTCAAGATCAAATACGGCTATTTTGTTCTTGTGTTCAACCGCGTTCATCTTTCAATTTCCTTGATAATTTTTTCCAAACTGTATTCCCATTTATAATGCTGGAATATAAAACTATGTCCATTTTTTGCAAGACGCAAACGCAGTTCATTGTCTTCAATAAGGCGAATTATGTTCAGCGCCAACGCTTCAGGATTTTCAGGAAGAGATGCCAACATAGTTACCTCATTTTTTTTGTATGGAATTCCTGGAATGTCTGTACCGCAAACCGCACAGCCACAAATCATGCTTTCAGCGGGCGGCAAAAAAAAGCCTTCTGTCCTGCTCGCATAAATGAAAATCGCCGATTCATTCAGAAGCGCATTATGAGTTTCTCTGTTTGGTCTTTGATAATAAGTAAACCAATTTGGCAAATTAGGCTTTTTGTATTGTCCGAAAATATTCACGCGAATTTGAGGAATTTTTTTCTTAACAATTTCAAGTGCCGCAAAAGCATCACAGCAACGTTTATACTCATTTTCATGGTAGAGCATAGCAATGATATAAGGGCTACGATTTTCAATTGGATTCGTCATTTTAAAATATTCAAAATCAAATCCATTGTAGCAAAGAATGGCATTTTCACCTTGTTTCCTTACTTTTTCAAGAAGCCAATCGGAGATCACAATTTTTTTTAAATTCAATTTATAGGACAAATCAACAAACTCGTCAGGGCAGTCCCAATTTTCATAACCTTGTATTAAGTACAGTCTTTTTTGTGTGTTTTTGTCAACTTTATATCTGTCCAAAAAATATGAAGTACGAACAGCCGTAGCTATATATATGTCAGCATACGGAACATTTTTTTGTTCCAAATTCCATACATGCAGCTCATGCACAGATTTATCAAGGGCAAACCAATTACGACAGGTATAGTAATTCAAAAGCAACTTTGCGATATGCTTCGCAAGAACAGTGAAAATCCCAACGTTATTCACATAAGGTTTAGGAGGTGTTACAGAATAACAACAAGTCACATCATATCCAGCACGAGAAAGACGATTTGCATACTCATAAATTACTTTGAAGCCTCCAGTAGGTTTATGAGCAACGGCTGGCATCAAGAAAATTATCTTTTTCATTGTCATTCTCCTTTCATCAAGAAGGTATAAAATCTGTTCAACCATATTTTCCTTTCTTGAACAGAATATTTTTGCACCAGCAGATTATCATACAAGCATGGAAGCATGCCATATCCAGAAAGAATCTTCATAACCGAATATGCAAAAAAAATCATAAGGAACATAATTTTTTTCTCCTTGTTAAGAAATTCATAAATCTGTGGATAAAAAACCCAATAAGAAAATAAAAAAAGTGGACCTATTCTGTCTGTAAGAATGGACATTTCTGACAAGAAAAGCGTCGAAAAAATATAAATGAAAACAAGATTCAATATTACATTATTCTCTCTTTGTTTTTGAAGCAATCTATCCATAAAATGGATGGCAAGTAAAAATGTCAATATTCGTTCCAAATAACCTATTGAAATACCGTACCCAGTAGTCCACTTGACGTTACTCAAATATCCAATAGTTATGACCCCCAATCTTCCACCTATAATTCCCGCACTCAATCCCAATATCGATTGAACCCAATGAATTTGTAAAATATATATAGTATTTCCTAATATAAAAATGAAAAGCATAAGTTTTTTTGATGGTTTGCAACCGAGGATAAAATAAAGTGGGATAAATACAACTGCAGATGCATGAAATAACATTCCCAGCAAATTTAACAACAGATATGGAATAAATTTTTTTGAGGTTATGAATTTCAATGACAAGCAAAAAAGCATTATGGATTTTGAGTTTCGCATCAAGTTGACATCATAAAGCAGCGCTCCGCAAACAAAATAGAAACATATTCCCATAACTTTGTGTTTGGGAACAAATGACCGTATAAAATGAAACGCTATAACGAAATCAAAAACAAAAGAAAACGCCTGAAAAAAACACCATTCAGATACCATTGACTTACATATAATGTAAAGCAATAAAAATCCTTTTTCCCAGTCTGAGTAAGCACCTTTATTGACAAAGTAATTCATTCTTTCATTGCCATCAAAAAAAGTTGGCGCTTTTAGAAACGCATCGTAATAAGATCTCCAATCAGACTGAATAAATCCTCTCAATCCTAAAAATACAAATAAAATAAAAAACGAAATTCGCTCTTGCAAAAATTGCATTTCCAAATTTATCTTATTGTTTTTACATCCAAATTTTATTGAAAGCAGAAACAAAACAGAAAAAATCAGTATATATGGAACTGAATAAACTTTCGAATACAATGGCATAATTCTTCAGACCTCCGAAAGTCCCATGCTATTCGCTATAAATGAATAACTTTTTATCTTTTCATTTTGCAATTTTTTATTTACAAGTAAAAAATCAATGTATTTGACATTCACATTATCAGCAGAATTTATATACCTGTCTTCCAATCCTGTTAATCGAAGAAGTGAAAGTATACGCTCATTCGGCATTCCAGTATTCACGGCATAAAATTCCTTATGAAAATTTATGGCAAATGATGTACCGTGGAAGGATGTAGTGACCACAAATTGCGAATCACGAAAAAGACGAACAAAATTACTGGGAGAACATGAGGCATTCGCCCATGACATAGGATTCGGGCTTGCGGAAGGAAAAATTTCTTTTATTTTTAGGTTTAATTCTTTTGCAATTTTTCTAGCGATTCTTTTTGCCTCTGGCGAGGGAATCACAATATATAGAAGCAGATATTTCTCGTTCTTTCTTCTTTCCCCCGCAAATTTACTCCACTTGCCGTCATCCAAAAGGAGCGTAGGATCAAGAACCGTTTCCGAAGGGACATTGTATTTATCAATCAAGAATTTCTCAAGCCGCCTTTCTCTTACCGAAATAGAACTGAAATTTAAAAGAGAATTCTTGAAGCTTTCAATATCATTTTCCAAAATGGAAAAATCATCGCCAGCACTTGCCGCATAAGTTATTTTCTTTCCTTGAAAATTAAAATCACCCCAAAACACGCTGTCAAAACCACGCGTGATTTTAGAATTCCAAATTTGATCAGAACCAAAGACTATCACATCATAGAAGGATATATCAGTTTCTTCAATATCAGAGAACGAGTTTCCATAAATTCGAAGATAAGATTTTATACTTTTCAAGAAAACCACACGCCTTATTATGCGCGGGATAAAAAGCAAAATTATTCCTAAAACTCTGCGCAATTTTCGATATAAAGATAGGGATTTAAAACCATCAAAATTCACTACAGCATAGTCTTTCTTAAAATATCTCGGGCTATAGTCAATTACGCTCACATCATGCCCAAGAGACTTCAAAACTTCTTGCAAAGCGTAACACTGCAAAAACGCCCCATAATTTATAGCATGATGCAACGTGAGTATCCCGATCTTCATCTTCCCCTCCCAATCAACCTTTTTACCGCATTTACACACTTGTCGCCAAGCAGTTTTCTCGCGCACATTTTTGCAATCCGCGCGCAATGAGCGGGAAGCCCTTCGCGCCCGTACTTCCGCATCACATATTCAAAACCCTTTGCCTCATAG
The DNA here is from genome assembly GCA_014804005.1 of Treponema sp. Lineage (GTDB taxonomy): Bacteria > Spirochaetota > Spirochaetia > Treponematales > Treponemataceae > Treponema_D. The sequence continues at coordinate 17,945 of JAAVAP010000025.1, forward strand.
TCCCTCTCAAACTGCTCCCTGTCCATGTTTATCACGCTCGGCCGCTGCATATTGTGTTGCAGACAGTCATTGACATCCACCCTTTTATGATTCAGACTTCCATTTATGTCGCTGAAAACACTTTCTGCCTTCTCCGTGGAAACGAACATCAAGGACAGCCCTTTGTTGTCGGCGCCCATTTCAGGCACGACTTTCTCGTATCCCCAAAAGTCGCAAACGGTAAAATCCGAAAGTCTCCTCGTAGAAGCATAGGGACAAACCCTGCATGAATGGCGGAACGCCACATGGTCATAAAATATGTACGTGTATGTTGTGTATGTTGTGTATGTTGTGTAGAAGCTCTCCTTATGGGATTTCCAGCCATAGTGAGTCTTGTCCCTAAAGTCCACCTTGATCACAGGCTTCTTAAGCCTTTTGTTTTCCACATAATTTAAGTAATCTTCCCAAAGACGCGGTGACGGCACTCCATGGCAAATCAAGTCGCAGGTCAAGAGTCGGCTTTCATCAATTTTCTTGATTCTAACAAATGACAGAAATCCAGCCACTTGGCATCCCGTCCCTGTGAACAAGACCCAAAGCCCTCTCTTTAAATCCTCGGCTGCCATTGCAAAGCATCTGCCCATGTCCGACTGCACATATTTTGAGCCTTTGAATTCGTTCGCATCCTCTTTTGTCGCAGCCCTCTTGTGCATGACATGGAAATGCTCCCCATATCCGCAGCCGTACACCACGCCATTTCTCTCAAGAATCCAGTCAACCAACGCAACTGTGGCACCCCCACTTTGGCTTGTCGAAACTTCGTCCATGTCCTTGTGTCGCACGGCATATATTCTTGCATCGTTGTTTTGAACAAGAGGATTTTTCGCCCTCAAAGTAAAGTCACACGTCCTCGCGCACAGCCCGCAGTCCACGCACTTATCCCCGTCGATTTCCGGATACAGGAAGCCCAGCGCGTCGGGCTTCATCGAGATTGCATTTTGAGGGCAGACAGACTGGCACGCGGAGCATCCGCAACACAACTCCTTTTCTGTAACCTGCGTCATGCCGTCCTCCTTATTCTCTTGAGAACGCCCGCCACAACCGCGCCCCTCTCTCCCTTGTCCAATCCGACAAACAGAAACAACAGGGATGACCCCGCCACGCTTGAAACCACCGTGACGAAAAACCGAAGGAACGACTCGCCGAGCCTCCACACAATGAGCGTCGGAAGCAACGCCGACAGCGCAACGACGAGGGCAAGCGGGAGCGCCACCTTGACGGCGAACCTCCGGAGCGAGAAGCGCGAGAGCCAGTTCGTTATGACAAGGCGGACGACGGTCGCAAGCACCGCGATCGCCACCTGCCCCGCCATGACCGAATACGGCGGGAATCCCATCCTCAGCAGGACATACGCGACGGGCAGGTTGCAGAGAAGGATTCCGCCGACAACGCCCTGGTACAGCGCTATCCTCCCGGTCGCCTGCGCGAGCGTCATTATCGGGTATGACACGGATGTGACCAGCGCGTCCGCCAACGTCAGCCGCGCGAAGGTCACGGTGTTCCCGGGAACGTCCCTGAGCCACAGCCCCAGGACATACGGCATCTCAAGGACGAGCGGCAGCGTGAGCACGAGCATCAGAAAAAATGTCATCTTGCATGCACGGAACACAAGCCTGTGGGAGCCGTCTATTCTGTCTGCGGCATAGTCCTTTATGATCTGCGGCCGTGTCGCCGTCGAGAAATTCGCCGAGAAGGAATTGACCGCGCTGTTTATCTGGCTCGACACCGCGCGCGCCGCGTTCACCGCAGGCCCGAAGAACTGGTTCAGCATTATGCTCAGGATCTGGTTGTTGAACACGCCCACCGCGCTTCCAAACAGATTCCACCCCATATATCCCACAATCTCCCTGAACATCGCGCCGTCCCAAACGGGGCGGAACGAGCACTCCTCGTAGCGCCGCCTGCAATAAAAACGGTAAACAGAGGTGTTCACGAGCCCGGCGCAGAGAAGGAGCGCGCCGTACAATGCCAGCTTGTCGTAAGGAAGAGCCTTCAAGAGAAAAACAGCCGCGAGCTTCAACGCTGCCTCCGCGACGCTCGCATAGGCGTACACGCCCATGTTCTCATGCGCGATGATCGCGGCCGTGTACGGCGCGGACATCAGCGTGACGGCAAAGTTCGCCATTGAGAAGTGGTACGCCCACACCGCCGCCCTCATGCGCTCCGTGGGAATCACGAGCCTGTTCCTGACGAACCAAAGCCCGGCGGTCTCCGCGAGGACGACGACTGTCAGGACAAGGATCAGGTAGACGCACACCGTGACGGAAAAGGTCTTCCTCAATTTTTCGGCGTTACCCCGTCCAAGCCAGAACGCGAAGTACCGCTGGCTCGCCGTCGCCATCGCCCCGGAAAGGAAGCCGAACATCACCACCACGCCCGCAACGACGTTGTAGATGCCGTAGTCCTCCGCGCCGAGCGTCGCCAGCACCGCGCGCACCGTATACAGCGACACGAGCATGATCAGGATCTGCCGGAAGTAGAGGAAGAGCATGTTCCTTGCTATGCGCGATGTGCTGGATTGGCGGGCGACGGTCGCATCCGCGTCGCCTTTTAGGGAGAAACTTTTCTTCACACCCAGTTTTTCACTTTCTTTCATGAAATATCAAATTTGTACGCTAAAAAACTCGCTGCGTTTTCGGAGCAAGCCCGCCGACTTTTCCAAACCGGCTCTTGTAACAAAGTTGCGCGTCACTCCGCCAAGTCCATTACATCCACGCCGAGCGCGTCCGCCAGCCTTATCCCGTCGCTTATGCGCGGCTCAGTCCTCTGTCTCACCTTTCCGCTTCCACGCGCTCGTAGCCCAGCTCCTCCATGCTCACAACATCGTCGCACACGTCTCCGATGAAAACGCCGCGCCCGCCTTCCGTCACGCAGCGCAGTTTTCCGCTCCAGTCCGAATCCGATTCTCCGCGCGAAAACCGGCACTGGTAGACGAGCACGAAGTCGTACTCACGCAGGCGCGACTGGAGCAGCTGCACGAGCTGCCAGTCCATCGGTCCGCAAATCATAATTTCGCTTTCCTGCCACTTTCCGCCAGCGTCGCTTGTGAGGAAGTCCTTGAATGCCACGAGGCTTTTCTGCATTCCGTCCGAAAAATCCGTTGCCCCGACGAGGATTGCGTAGCGTGTCATTCAGCTTAAACTCCTATAAATACGATTCGCATTATGCCCAAGATTTGTTCCAAATTCTGCAATGACGCGACCCTTGCATAACAGTATACTGTCAAGCGTCCATATTGTATATCATTATACTGTAAAATGCAAGCACAAAATGACAGGATTTTGATATTTTGAAGCGATATGAGTTTTCGTTCAAGATTAAGAGAGGAAATCGCGTTTTCAGGACTGTCGAACAAGGAGGTAGCGGCAAAGGCGGAAATCACAAAGCGCGCCTTGGACAGTTATGTCAGCAGCCAGTCGTGCATGCCGTCCGCAGATGTTGCAGTCCGCCTTGCAAAAGCATTGCACACTAGCGTCGAATACCTCGTCACAGGCGAAACTGATTCTGCACAACCCACGAAAAGCAAAGAAAATGAACGGAAGTTGTTGCGCATATATTCATCGTTGCCAACCTCTCAACGGAATCTGCTGCTTTCCGTCGCCAACGACATTCAACGGTGCTTGGGAACGGCACGGAATGTCGCAGATCTCGAAACATCAAGCCTATAGCAAACTTGAACGCAGAAATCCGCCATGACAAAGAATGCGGTCGTCTGCCGCCCTCTACATATCCCTTACACACTTATGCATATATCCCACACCAACTTATGTACATATACCATGCACACTTATATACATATCCCATAGTGTGATATGGCGTAAATTCAGGAAGGAATTCGGAAAGGCGCAACAGTTTCTTGCAGCACAAGCTTTGTTTTTCAAAAAAAACTTTTCGCGGCGAATCATTCTCCAGCGGAAAGCGTGATGATTCTTCCCGGAATTTCGTAGACATCCGAAGAAAGAATCTTCGCGGGACGGAACAAAAGCGTGTCGTTTGTTTGCGAACGCGCAATCGTGTAAACTTCGTCGAAATATCGATTTTTGGCGCGCGAATTAAATTGAACGACTATCGCGGACTTTACCATCATCAAAAAATAAACGCCGTCTTCGTCACGTCCTTCGCCGTCGATTTCGTAGCCGCCATTTTTGAACGCGACCGAAATTCCGTTGGGCGCAATCCAATGCGGAACTTCTTCCAGCCTTTCCCGAATCGCGGTCAATTCTTGCGGCACTTCTTCGACGGAATTGAAATTCCTGCGCATGTTCATTTTTTTGTATTGTCCGTTCCAAAGCGCGTCAACTTGGATTATCATCCGAACGTCATCGTAAACGCGGACACGAATTTCGTTGAGCCCTGTGAGTCCGATGTCGAATCTTCGGCGCAAATTTTCCACCGAAACGTTCACCGTGGAAAGATAAATTCCGTTGCGATACAAATTCGAATTCTGCCAGCTGAAAATTTCCTGGGAATCGTCCTCCAAAAAAATCACTTCGCGCGCGGCGTAGTCGAAAAAAATGTAGCGGATTTTTTTCTCCGCGCTGTCGGTCATATACCACAAGCCGTTCAAGTAATTCGCGAACGTTTCCACAGTGCCGTCCTGAATTTTCGCCAATTCCGCGGCGGCGATATTTTTTCCCGTGACGAAAACTTGCCGCGTCTGAACGTAGCGTCCCGTGCCTTCATCCCAATTGTATTCGGTTTGAACTTGGCTCAAATTTCCCACGCCCGGGCGCGTGTCCGAAGCGTAAACCCAAACTGGAAAACTTCTGCCCGAAGATTGCGAAAGATTGTAAGTTTCGCTGCGATTATATTGTTGAATGAAAATCGTTCCATCGGATTTGAAACTGCCGATATTTACAACGCCGCTGCGCCTGCAAAAAAACATTTGCAAGACCGCCTGCTCGTCATCGGTAAAACCTTGGTAAACAAGCGCGATCCTGTGGTCGCCCGTAACGTCCATTCCGTTGTACGAAAGCGAGCGCAATTGCGTGATTTCCGTGCGCAATTCGGCGACGCGATCGTAAAGCGTGGTTTCAGGATTGTAAAGTCCGACAATCAAATATAAAAAAGGATTTTCGTTTTTTCGCACCACGAGAATTTCGTCGTCAAAATTGTCGCCGTTCAAATCGATTCCGCTCGAGCCCAAAAGAGTTTCGTTCGCGCGGAGCGGCATAAATGAAACAATCGCGCTGTCCTCGATTCCAAGCGAATTTTCCGCGACGGAAAAACCTTCGCCCTGAGATTCGCCGGAAACAGGCAAATCCTGCACGCCGACTTTTTTCGCGGACTCGGAAGTTTTCTTCGTAAGAAAAATCACGAGCAAAACCATTGCGACAATCACAAAAAACGCAGGAATAATTCTTCGCATTTTTCTATGATAACATTTTTGGCAGAAAATGGCAACATAGAATTTTTGGGGGGAGTCGCGCAAAATCTGTCGCCCTCTTTACTAAATTCAATTTTTTTTCTATAATTAGATTTCATAAAATGCGTTAGGGATTGTAGTGGCAGCGTTAGCTGTTGCAACGCGAAGCGGAGCAATGTAGCGCGTGGCGCGGAACTACGAAAAGCCCGACCCGCAAAGCGGGGAACGTCCAAATTTTTAAAATTTTTAAGGAGATTCTAAAATGGGAAACAATTATTTCAATTCGATTCCGTGGCGCGAAGCCAGGATGCAATTGGGACATTGCCGCTCGATGGCGAAAGAAGAATTCGCGGACGGCGTGAAAGCTCTCAAGGGCAAGAAGATTGTCATCGTCGGATGCGGCGCGCAGGGACTGAATCAGGGAATGTGTCTGCGCGACAGCGGGCTTGACGTGAGTTATGCTTTGCGCGAATCTGCGATTGCGGAAAAACGGCAGTCTTGGAAAAACGCGACCGAGAACGGCTTCAAAGTGGGAACGTATGACGAAATGATTCCGACCGCGGACCTTGTTGGAAACCTCACGCCGGACAAGCAGCACACGCCTGTCATCACGGAAGTCATGGCGAAGATGAAGCAGGGAGCCGCGCTTTGGTACAGCCACGGTTTCAACATCGTCGAAGAGGGGATGCAGATTCGCAAGGACATCACCGTAATAATGTGCGCGCCGAAAGGACCTGGCACGGAAGTTTGGCATGAATTCCAGCGCGGATTCGGAGTGCCGGATTTGATCGCCGTCCACCCGGACAACGACCCCGAAGGAAAAGGCTGGGCTTACGCGAAGGCACTCGCCGTCGGAATGGGCGGAAGCAAGGCGGGCGTGCTTGAATCATCTTTCGTGGCGGAAGTGAAATCCGACTTGATGGGCGAACAGACAATCCTCTGCGGAATGCTCCAGACAGGAACAATTCTCTGCTACGACAAAATGGTCGAAAGCGGAATCGCGCCTGAGTACGCGACGAAATTTTTGATGCACGGATGGAACGTCGTTTCCGAAGCACTCAAATGGGGCGGCATCACGAACATGATGGATCGCCTTTCGAATCCTGCGAAAATCCGCGCGAACGAACTTTCCAAGGAAATCAAAAAAATCTGCACACCGCTTTATCGCAAACACATGGACGACATCATCAGCGGAAAATTCAGCGCGACTATGATGCAGGACTGGGCGAACAAAGATCACGACCTTTTGACTTGGCGCGAGGAAACGGGAAAGCTCGCGTTCGAGACGACGGCGGAATCTTCCGAAGCAATTTCCGAGCAAGAATATTTCGACAAGGGAATCTTGCTTGTGGCGATGATAAAGGCGGGCTGCGAACTCGCGTTCGAAACGATGGTCGATGCCGGAATAAAGGAAGAAAGCGCGTATTATGAATCGCTCCATGAAGTGCCGCTCATCGCGAATTTGATCGACCGCAAAAAGCTCTACGAAATGAACCGCGTCATTTCCGACACGGCAGAATACGGCTGCTACCTTTTTGCGAACGCCGCCGTTCCGCTTTTGAAGGATTTCATGAAGACGGTTACAACCTCCGACATCGGCAAAGGCCTTGAGCAGAAAGACTGCGCAGTTTCCAACGGACAGCTTGTCGCCGTGAACACCGAAATCCGAAACCATCCGATTGAAGTGGTGGGTTCACGTCTGCGAGCATATATGACAGCAATGAAGCCTGTACTGTAAAACAAAAACTCGTTAAGCAAGGCGAAAAGCGGCTTGCCGAATGGCAGGTCGCTTTTTTTACGGCAAAATCGCTTCGCAGAAAAATAGGATTAACGCAATTGCAATTACTATCAGCAACGCACAGCATAGAAAAACGGAACAGGTGCATTTCTTACTTGACGGCACAGAAATGGAATTGTATAATTAATCTGTAATTAGAAAATAAACACAATCTTTTTAAGGAATCCGAAATGAAATCGCTCAAAAGCATCCTGTGCGCTGCCCTTTTCTGCCTTGCAATCGCCGCCGCACCTGCGGACGGTTGGTATGTCTGTCTCGGCTCGTTCACGTCCGCCGACAACGCGCGGCAGTTCTCCGCAGTCCTTACCAAACGAGGGCTGCCGAACGCCGTCTCCGTCCATACTGCGGCGGGCAAAACCTTGTACCGCGTGCTCTATGACAAGCCGTTCGAGCGGCGGGACGAAGCGCGGATATTCCGCGGCGGGCTGTTCGACGACCCCCGCGTCCGCTTGCTGAGGCTTTCGGGACTTTGGATCTGCGAGGCGAACCCCGGCGGCGAAAAAACGGCGGCAGGCGAAGTCCTCCAGAAAAACGACGGGGCGACGCTTCCCGTTTCGGAAGAGAAGCCCTACTCGCTCAAAGTCCGCAGCTACAAGGAAGAGCATCCCGCGCAGCAGAGCAGCGAACGCTTGCGCGCGAACAATATCGACGCTTATGTGGTAAAAACTTATGACGACGACGCGTATTTTTCGTTCGACGTGCATGCCGGTGCGTTCGCCACTCCCGACGAAAGCGCGGAAACGGCGGACGCGCTCGCCGCGCTCGGCATAGAGGATGCCACGCTTTCCGAATATGCCGACATCAAGGAAAAAATGCTGCGCTACGATGAAGTCGTCCAGCAGGACAACGTGGTCTTTGAGACGGCGGAAAACGCAACGCTGCCCGAATTCTCCGCGGCGGTGCGCACGTGCCTTGCCGACCTGCCGGTGAACAAAAATTTCCTCATCGAAAGCATCACGATAGCGGACTTTGAGACGCTCGCGCGGGCAGACGGCGGCAAGTGGCTCGGCTCATTCAAGGAACTCTCGCAGGAAACTGGCGCGGATGCGCTGGCAAAGGCCGTGTACCTGGACGACCTGTTCGGCAAGCGCGTGGAAGTCTGCGTCATGGAACGGGCGGCGCACTTTGCCGACTTTCCGGGCGAAAGCACCGTGCAGTTCGCGCTCCCCGGCGACGACGTGCTGTACGCGACGGTTGCTTCAGACGGAAACGT
>JAAVAP010000026.1 GCA_014804005.1 Treponema sp.
ATGCTCCGCAACAGCCCGAACATGGCGGGCGGGGTGCTCACGCAGAAGGACGATCCACGGATTTTGCCGATGGGAAAATTCCTGCGCAAGACAAAAATAAACGAGCTTCCGCAGCTGGCGAACATTTTCATCGGGCAGATGAGCATCATCGGGCCACGCCCGCAGGCAAAGGCGCACTATGATTTGTATTCCGAAGAAGTCAAGGCGGCTATTGACGCAGTTCCTCCAGGACTTTCCGGCATCGGCTCCGTTGTGTTCCGTGACGAGGAGGATATGCTGAACGCCGTCTCTGACCGGGCGCAATTCTATGCGGATGTTGTTGCTCCGTACAAGGGCGCGCTCGAAGTCTGGTTTGCAAGCCACCGGACGCTCGCCGTTTATTTCAAGCTGATTTGGCTCACCGTTCTTGCCGTCCTGCGACCGTCCTCAAAGGCATGGCGGACCGCGTTCAAAGACCTGCCACCCGTGCCGGAGGCACTGGAGCGGTATATGTAATGCTATGAATTAGTATAGACAATTTTTGTTTTTATAATTATACTGATAGTATGAATCGGATTAGTTACAGTTGTGAAAAAGCTTTGCAGGCTTTGTATTATTTGCAAGCAAAGACTCAAATAACGGACAAGATGTCTCTTGTAAAACTGCTGTTTTTCGCAGACAGGTTTCATGTCCGTACTTTTTGTATACCAATGCTTTGCGATTCTTATACAGCCATGCGGCAAGGACCTGTGTGTTCAAAAACGTATGACTTGATTAAAAAAGGACAGTATTTTGATTATCTACCTGCTTCACAGCGGCAATTTGTTTCCAAAAATCTTTCTTGCAAAAAAGAAACTGTTGTAACTGTATTGGATACTGGCAGTGACTGCTTATCTGTATCTGATAAAATCGCACTTGATTTCTCTATAGAACATTTCTCGCAATTTGAACGAAAGGATTTAAGCAAGATTTCCCATGCATATCCTGAATGGAATAGGTACAAGACGATTTTGGAAACAAAATTTTCGAATGCAGAGGAAATGTCATATTCAGATTTTTTTGATAATCCTGAGCTAAATGATAAATATATACAAAAGTATTTTAATGGCATTGACCCATTTGAAGAAGATGCTGAGGCATTAAAAGCTAAAAAGGAAGAGTTTGAATCTGTCTTATGCAGATAGCAGTAGGTATACTTGAGAAATTTAATTCTCTGAAAGAAGGAAAAGTCTACTATGGAGAATTTGCGAGAGATACTTCTCTTCATGCTGCTGTTGTAATTACAATGCACAATGACAGGCTGAATTGTTACTGTATATCTTCTTCAAAATCTTTTATCGATTCTGTTTCTAAATATGATGAAAAAGCTGTTGTAAGGGTCTCTGATTTATTGGTAGATAGGATTTTTTCAGAGCAACATAAGGAATCTTGGATTTACTGCGGAAAAGCAAATTTAAAAAAGATTAGTAGAAAAGATTTTTTGGATATGCTTTCTAAAGGTAGCATATCTTTCAGGGAAGAGGTTTCTGACAATTTTTTGGCGGAATTGAAGGATGCTGTAAGAAACAGTGTTACCTATTCAAAGAAAGATTTGGAAGAGCTTGGTTTGTAGAAAAGAAATAGTATTCCGATTGTTTTTTATTTGGTTTATTCATACTAGAAAGTGCTTTTAATTTTTGCAATTCCGACTGAAAATTAGCTTTTTCTTGAAACGATATTGTTTTCGACAATTGGTTTATATCACAATTCTCAAAAAAGGAGATTTCCTATGGACAACATCCTTCCCCTCATCGGGCGGACTGCGCCCTTGTTTGACCGCGACATCGCCTCGAACGAAGGCTTCCTTTCCGGGACGGTGCGCGCCTCGCGCTTCCTTGTCATCGGCGGCGCAGGCTCGATCGGCTCTGCCGTCACGCGGGAGATTTTCGCCCGCAACCCGCGGCTGCTCCATGTCGTGGACATCAGCGAGAACAACATGGTCGAGCTGGTGCGCGACATACGCTCGTCGGTGGGCTATTCGGACGGCGAGTTCGCCACGTTCGCCATCGACTGCGGATCCGACATATTCGATGATTTTATAAAGGCGCAGGCAGAACGGATCGGCGGGTACGACTATATCCTGAACCTCTCCGCGCTGAAGCACGTGCGCTCGGAAAAAGACCCGTACACGCTCATGCGCATGATCGACGTGAACGTATTCAACACCGACAAGACGATGTGCCAGGCGCGCGATATGGGCGCGAAGAAATATTTCTGCGTATCCACGGACAAGGCGGCGAACCCCGTGAACATGATGGGCGCGTCCAAGCGCATCATGGAGATGTTCCTGACGAGGCGTTCCCTTGAGATGCCCGTTTCAACCGCCCGCTTCGCGAACGTTGCATTCAGTGACGGCTCGCTCCTGTACGGTTTCAACCGCCGTCTTGAGAAGGGGCAGCCACTTTCTGCCCCGAACGACGTGCGCCGCTATTTCGTCACGCCGAAGGAGTCCGGCGAGCTGTGCCTGATGAGCTGCCTGATTGGGGAGAACCGCGACGTGTTCTTCCCGAAGCTTGACCATGACCTGAACCTCGTCACGTTCAGCCAGATTGCGGCAAGATACCTTGAGAGCCGCGGCTATGAGCCGTATGAGTGCGGGAGCGAGGACGAGGCGCGTGCGAGGGTGGGCGAGCTGAAATCCGCCGGGAAGTACCCCGTCTACTTTTTCAAAAGCGACACGACCGGGGAGAAGGACTTTGAGGAATTCTTCACGGACAAGGAGACGCTTGACATGGGACGGTTTGAGAGTCTCGGCGTCATAAAAAACGAGCCTGCCTTTGAGCGGGAAAAACTTGACCTGTTCGTTGCGCAGATAAAAGCAATGCGCGCAAAAGGTGAGTGGACGCGCGGGGAACTGATCGACCTCTTCAACGAGATGATCCCGAATTTCAACCACAAGGAGACGGGCAAATTCCTTGACGGCAGGATGTAGATCCTGCGGGGAATGTTCGTGTTGCGGGGAGAAGCCGCGTGCGCCGTTTTTGGCGTGCGCGGCTTTTTTTGTGTCCGCTGCTTATGCGTCAAGGTAGCGGAAACGGTGGCAATTGCCGAAAAATGGCATGTCTCCGCCATCTCATGTCATGATATGCAAGCCCTTCCTAAGTTGAAACAATCTTCTCCTATGCCCGATGGCATATCGCCTTGCGGCAATAAGAAAAGCCCGCAACACTCGTAGTATTGCGGGCAACGGCCGTATGAACATTTTCATTAAGCCGTATGACTATTTTCACCAAGCCGTGTGAACGTTTTCATTAAGCCGTATGATTGTCTTCACCAAGCCGTATGACTGTTTGCGTTAAGCCGTAGCATTTCCCGTATTAAGCCGTTTGTCAAACACGAACGAAAGAGGCTCTTTCCTTGTTGCCTTTGACTTTGTAAACTGCGTGACTACCTTTATTCTGTACGTGCCGTCGGCAAGTGTTGTCGGCACGGCGCATGCCAAGCGTGTTGATGAGTTTGTTCCAATTTTGCTTTTCTCAAGTCTGACGCTCTTTGTCTCGTCATCGACATTCATGAAATACAGCCCGACGGACTCGTCCGTCCCTTCAATCGCAAGGTGGCTTTTTGTGTTGTTGCCCATGCGGAACGCCATATCTATGGAGTGTCTTTGGGGGTTGAAAGTGTGTTAATATTCATGGGTTTTCTCCATAACGTTTTGATATTTTTCATAATAAAATATCTCAAACAATTTGTACTGGAATCATTTTCCAGAAGAATTCAAGAACTCGCGTATAATCTTTATAAGCTGCCTTGCTCAATATGTCGTTTCTGTCGCGGCTGTTGTCAACTGCGAATTAAATCCTTATAAGTATTTCATAAAATCTCCTTAAAATTTTATGCTTATTTAAATTCGATGTAAGAAAAATGTCTTTTATTCGTGCGGAGGGTTTCAAATCCCGATGCTTTGCGACATAGCATTGATTTTGAGTTTTCCGAATCAAAGTTATTGAACGCAATCATTCCGCCGCATCGTTGGCACAACGCCCGCGAAATTCGTCGCTTGCAAATCAATATAATTTCGTTTATAATTAATCGTATTTAAATTTATAAATTGGAGAAAAAATGGACAAAGAAAAAACGAACGACCCCACAACCGAAGGCGCGGTTGTGGACAGCATTCTGCCCACTTCCAACGAAAGCGACTTGCGCGAATTGATGGGCGAACTTGACCGCGAGCATGCTTATCGCGAGCACAATTGTTGGCGGCAGCATGTTACTATTGTAGTTTCGGTGCTGTTCTGCCTGTTCCAACTTTATGCCACGCTCACAGGCTCGATTACGGCGCAAATTTTGCGGGCGACGCATTTGGCGTTCGTGCAACTTTTGGCGTTCCTTCTTTTTCCTCCCACGAAAAAATCGCCGCGCAACACGCTTCCTTGGTATGATGTGGTCTTGGGAATTTTGGGCGCGGCTTGCTGGCTTTACATCGTGGTGAATTTCCAAAGCATCGTGCGGCGCACTGGCGCATACGTTCCGTTCGACATCGCCGTGGGAATCGTGGGAATTTTGATTTTGTTCGAAAGCTGCCGGAGAATCGTCGGAATCCCGATTTTGATAATTGCCGCGGCGTTCATTTTGTACGCGCTTTGCGGACGCTATATGCCGGGATTTTTGAATCATCGCGGCTATAAAATTTCGCGCGTCGTGACGCATCTTTTTTACAACACCGAAGGAATCATGGGAATCCCGATCGGCGCGTGCTCGACGTTCATCTTCCTTTTCATACTGTTCGGCGCGTTGCTTGAAAAAACAGGAATCGGACAATTTTTCATCGAAATTTGCAACGCGCTCGCGGGCGGCGCAAGCGGAGGTCCTGCGAAAGTGGCGGTTTTGACGAGCGCGCTTTTGGGCACGGTGAGCGGAAGCTCTGTGAGCAACACTGTTGGCTCTGGAAGTTTCACAATTCCGATGATGAAAAAATTGGGCTACAAAGGCGAGTTCGCGGGCGCGGTGGAAGCCGCAGCCTCGACTGGCGGACAGCTCATGCCGCCAATCATGGGAGCCGCCGCGTTTTTGATGGCGGAAAGTTTGGGACTTCCTTACATCACGATTGTAAAGGCCGCGATAATTCCCGCGATTTTGTATTTCACTGGAATTTTCATGACGGTGCATCTCGAAGCGCACAAGCTCGGGCTTAAAGGGCTTCCCCGCGAAGAGCTTCCGAAATTCCTTCCGCTGCTTTTAAAACGCGGCTATATGATTTTGCCTCTCGTTGTGATTGTGGCGTTTTTGTGCATGGGACGCACGGCGGTTTATGCGGCTTTGATGGGAATCCTCGCATGCCTTCTCATCGGGCTTGCCACTTCTGTTGTGGACATAATTCAAGGCAATCCGCCGAAGTTCACGATGAAAGACATTGTGGAAGTGATGACGGCCGCCGCACGAAACATAATCAGCGTGGCGATTGCCTGCGCGATGGCAGGAATAATAATCGGAATTGTTACGCTCACCGGAATCGGCTTGAAATTCGGCGCGGGCCTAATCAGCATAAGCGGCGGAGTCGCATTCATCACGCTTTTTTTGACGATGGTTTCTTCGATAATTTTGGGAATGGGCGCGCCGACTACCGCGAATTATTTGATTACTTCCACAATCACAGCAGGCGCGATAATCTCGCTTGGTTTCGAGCCGCTCGCGGCGCACCTTTTCGCGTTTTACTTCGGAATCATCGCAGACATCACGCCGCCAGTCGCGCTCGCCGCGATCGCAGGAGCCGCAATCGCAAAGGCCAAGCCCATCAAGACAGCCTTGAACGCAACGAAGCTCGCAATCGGCGCATTCATAATTCCATACATTTTCGTCTACAATCCGCAAATGCTCATGATAAACACGACAGTTTGGGGCGCGTTGCCGATTTGCATCACGGCGTTAATCGGAATGTTCGCATTGAGCGCGGCGTTGGAAGGCTACTGCTTTAGGCGCGAGAGCATTTTGGAACGAGTGATTTTCGCAGTGGCTGGAATCATGTGCATTTTGCCAACGCATTCGACCGACATAATAGGCATCGCGATTTTGGCGGTATTGATTGGATTCCAATTGATAATGAAAAAAAAGGACGCGCTCAAAGTGCAGAACTGAAATTCGAATTGAAAAACAAGCATAAAAAATCGGCGCGACTTTGCGCCGATTTTTTTGAATCATTTTAATTCGTGCGGAGATTTCATTTTTCGCCGCTTGCAACGAGTTGCGTTGCTTCTTCTACTTTTTGTTCAGCCCATTTTTTGAACTCGTCCATTTTCGTTGAATGCACTTCTCGAAGCACACGCAGAAGATTTTCATGGTCGGCGAATTTTATCGGCTGCCTTCCGCCCGTGGTTTGAAACGGAAGAAATTTAATCACTCTATTCCATTTCGCATTCAAATCTGGATCGCGCTTTCTGAGTTTTTTGATGTAATCTTTCGAATCCTTCCCATCGCGCAATGCGGTAACGACATCGGGCACGCAAAAATAAAGCTTGCCTTTTTTTTCGTTGAACGCGGTGCGGATTTCGTGCTTTTCAAAAATTTCCACTTTGTTTTTCGTGGTAACTTGTGGAACAGCAATCCTAATTTTTTTGGTCTCGTCATTCATGGCGAATCTCCATTTTGTAAAAGTATAATCCCTCATCGCGCCATTTGTCAACCCCTCCCCGCAAAAAAATTCAAAACGGATTTGATATGAAGCGAATGCGAAATGTTTTGATTTGTGCGGGAATTTTGCATTCGAGCGGCTTTGCAAAAATTCTCATTCTTTAAAATGCGAGTCAATAAATGCAATGAAATCTTTTTTGTTCACGCGCGATTTGTTTTTCGAATACCATTCGTAACTTTCGCGCAAGCCTTGTTTCATTTCCGTCAAGTCGCTCAAAATTTCTTGTTGATTGCGCACGTCCAAAAAATATTCATAATCATAAAACGGAAAATAATTTCGCTGCGGAATTTCATCATTCACTTGCACGAGATTTGGGATTTTTCCTGCCGCCTCGTAGCAAAGCGAAACCCATTCTCGCACGGAAATCGCGTTCGTGTTTCCGACATTCAAAATGTGATTTTTCGGATTTTTTTCAAGAATTGCTTCGAACATTCGGCACAAGTCGCGGACATTGAAAAATTGCAATTTCATTTTTCCTTGTCGCGGCAAATAAAATTTTCGGTTTAAATCAGCGCATTCAAAAACGAACGCCTCGCGATAAATGTTGTTGCCGATGCCGTACAAATATGGCGGCCTCACTACGTAAGCATCGTGAAATCGTTCGAGCAGAATTTTTTCTGCGGCAATTTTATCCGTTCCATAATCGAGCCAAAAAGAATTTTTCCCGACTGTTTGATTTTCGCAAAAAGGCTGCGAGTTCGTTTCAGGGTAAACCGCGCTGGAAGAAAGAAAAATGTATTTATGGAATTTCACGCCAGAATCAAGAAGGGAAAGAATGTCCCGATCATTGTATGCCGTGATGTCTAGAATCAAATCAAAATAAATTCCATGCAGTTTTTCCCCGAGCGAATTTCTGTCCGCGCGAATCAAAGTGCAATTTTCAACTTGCGGCTTCGTTCCACGATTCAAGACAAAAACTTCATGGCCAAGTTCGGAAAAATATTGCGCCGCAAATTGACTTACGAAAACCGTTCCGCCTGTTACGAGAATTTTCATTTTCCAAAACGCGCGTCCAAAATTTTTTTGAATGCGCTTCCTTCCTTGTTCAGTTCTTTTGAGCCGCGCGTGATTTTGCAAAGCGACATATTGAATTTTTCCGCGATTTTTCTTTGCGGAGTTCCGCTGTAAAGTTCCTTTACGGAAAGCCAGCGTTTTGAAAAGTCGAGCCGCTCCGGAGACGTGCAAAGGCATTCCAAAAAATCCCGCACGGAGTTTTTGTTTTCACACGCGGCGAGTATCGAACAGATTTCATCGAAACTGTCTGAAAAAAGTTTTTCCTGCGTTTCTATCATTAGTAACAGAATAAATCAAATTCAAGTTTTTGTCAAACACTATATTCGCGCTTTTGAATGCATATTTTAGTGATTAAAAAAATTTCAAAAAAAAATAGTAGTATAAATTGACATACTAAAATAATTTTGGCTACTCTTTTCTTATTATGAAAAATGAAATCAAAGAAAACTCACGGCAATCGTTTTTAAAAACCGTTTTGCAAATCGCAATACCTGTTTCTCTTCAGGCACTGATTGCGAATTCGCTTGGAATGGTTGACCAAATCATGATTGGGCAGCTTGGAGAAGTGTGCGTCACGGCAGTAAGCTTGGGCGGAAGACCTTGCTTCATCTTGATTTTTGCGCTTGGCGGAATTTGCGCGGCCGCTTCAATTTTTGCAAGTCAGGCAGAAGGCGCAGGCGACAAGGCACAGCATTCTAAAATAATGAAAGCCTCCATTGCAGGATGTTTTCTTTGCGTTGTGCCGTTTTTTGTTTTGTCGTTTTTCTTTCCGTCCTTTACGCTCACATTTTTCACTTCCGATTCTGCCGTAATTCAAAAAGGTTCGATTTACTTGAAAATCGTTTCCACAAGTTATTTTGCGGAAATTATTTTACTGTCCGCTTCGGCAATTCTGCGGGCAACGGGAAATGCGAAAGTGCCGCTTGTCACAGGATTTGTTTCTGTTGTGACCAACACCGCCTTGAACGCGATTTTAATTTTCGGGCATTTTGGATTTCCTGCAATGGGCGAACGCGGTGCGGCATTTGCCACGGTGATTGCGCGTTTTTTGGAGGCAGCAATTTTGATTATTTTCATGATTGCAAAAAAACACCCCGCTTCAATCGAAAAGGCGTTCGGCGCAAAATGCGAAAAATCATTTTTGCGAAATTTTTTCATAACAGCACTCCCCGCAATCGGGAACGAACTTTTATGGGCAATTGGAGACGCGGCGTATTCTGCGATATACGGCCATTTGGGAACATTTTCACTTGCCTCAATGACGCTCACCTTTCCAGTGCAAGGACTTTCCGTCGGATTTTTTTCAGGACTTTCCACATCGGCGGCAATTATCATCGGAAACAATCTCGGCTCCGGTAAATTTGACGAGGCGTATAAAAACTCATGGCATCTTATAAAGTATTCGGTGCTTGGCTGCATCGTGATGTCGGCATTTTTATGCTTTGCGAGAGGATTTTATGTCAATCTCTACGAAGTTGATGATGCAGTGAAAACTGTTGTCAGTGATTTGCTCTTGATTTTTTCGGCATACCTCCCAGTAAAAGTTTTGAACATGGTTGTGGGAAGCGGAATCATTCGAAGCGGCGGCGAAACAAAATACACGCTTTTTTTGGATGTTGTCGGCACGTACGCAATTGGGCTTCCGCTCGGGATAATCTCGGCATTTGTATTCAAACTTCCAATGCAAGCGGTCTACGCGATTTTGTCGATAGAAGAAATTTGGCGGCTTGTAATGGGACTTCGCCGCGTAAAGATGAAAAAATGGATAAAACAAGTTTACGCGAAAAATAGTAGCACAAATTGACATACTAAAATATTTTTTATACCATAAAATTATGGAAGAAGAACTTGTTTTGAATCTGCAAAGTTTAGGTTTTTCAAAATTGGAAGCGGAAGTGTACGTTTCGCTTGTGCAAGGAAAAAGCATGAGCGGCTACGCGATCGCAAAAGTTTTGAACAAAACCCGCCCCGCAGTTTACAACGCATTGGACAATTTGCTTGAAAAAGGATTTGTGAATTTTGTGCAGGGAAAAATCGGCACGGAATATGTTGCCGTTGAACCCGAACTTTTGCTTTCGGACATTTCGCGCAAAGTGACCGGGGCGGCTGGAAACGCGAAAAAAATTTTCAAAGAATTGAATTCAAAAAAGGCAACTCCACGTTTTGAAAACATTGAAGGAAAATCAAATTTGCTCAGCACGGCAAACAGAATCATCATGAGCGCGCGCAAAGAAATTTTGATGAATTCTTCGATGCCGCTTGAACCGCTCTACGCCTCGCTCAAAGAAGCCGCCCGCCAAAAAGTGCGCATAATTTTGTTCAGCTGGCAAAACATTGACACGCTTGGCTTGCCGATAGAATTATATTCAAATTTTGAAGGCACAGATTTTTGCAGCGAAGAGCGGCTGTTTTTGGTTGCGGATTTGAAGCGGTGCGTCATCGGGAGCAACGACACATCGACTTTCATTCCACACAAAAAGATTACAAAAAAACTTCCGACGGGCGAAAAAGATTTTTTGGGAATGACAAGCACAAATCGCCTTTTAGTGAATATGGTGACCGAGCACATTCACTTTGACATTTACCTTCACAAACTCAAACGCAAAAGACGGCTCGTCTTCACGGACGACATTCGACTTCATTCGCTGATGGAGCGCGGAATATAAATTTTTTTCACCTGTAAAAAATTTAAGGAAAACCATCACGCGAAAAAGCAGCGCACTTTTTGCCCTGCCCCCACATCGTGAAATTGCGGCATTTCAGAAAAGCATTCTTTTTGCGCCACGGGGCATCTGTGCGCGAACGGGCAGGAATTTTCTTTTTGCAAAGTCGTCTTCACTTCAAGCGAAGATTTTTCTTTTTTGCTTTCCGTCATCGCGCCTTCAAAAAGCAATTTCGTGTACGGATGCTTTGCCGTCTTGAACAAATCCTGCGCGGGAGCTTGCTCCACAATCACGCCTCGATACATCACGGCGATTGTGTCACAAAACCAGCAGGCGACTTTCAAATCATGCGTGATAAAAACGAAACTCAAATTTTTCTTTTGACGCAAATCGCAAAGCAGTTTCAAAATCTGTCCTTGAATCGAAACATCGAGCGCGCTCACAACTTCGTCGCAAATCAAAATTTCGGGACTCATTATCAGCCCGCGCGCAATGGAAATGCGCTGGCGTTGGCCGCCGGAAAATTCCGAAGGATGCCTGTACAAATCATTTTCGGAAAGCCCCACTTCCTGAATCGTTTTTGAAGCGAGCGCGAAAATTTCGTCCTTGGAATTTTTTGCGAATCTAAAAGCGTCCGTCAAAATCGAAAGCACGCTCATGCGCGGATTGAGCGAGCGCGATGGATCTTGGAAAATATATTTTACCTTTTGCCTGTATTCCGCAAGACGCGCCCTTGAGAATGTTCCGACTTCCTCGCCGAGAATTTTTCCGCCGTCATCGCGCGCGGCGTTCTCCTTTTCGCCGCCGAAATAAAAAATCTTTCCGCTTGTGGCTTCGTACATTCTCACGAGCAAGCGCGCTGTGGTGGTTTTTCCGCAGCCCGATTCGCCCACCAAGCCCAAAGTTTCGCCGCGAGCCAAGTCGAACGAAACGTCGTTCACGGCGTAGACATTTTGATTTTTTTTCGCGAAAAATCCAGCTTCGAGCGAAAAAGTTTTATAAAGATTTTGCGCGGAAAGAATTGTATTTTCGGACATGGCATTTCCTCTATGTAAAAATTTAATTGCGAAGCTCCGTTTCAATTTTTCGAAAAATTATTTTCGATATGGCACGAATAATTTTCCTCGTCGCATTCGGCCTTCGCGAAAGAACATCGCGGAGCAAAAGGACAGCCTGGAGGCGGATTTTTTGGATCGACGACCTTTCCCGAAATCGAAGCGAGCGCGGAGTTCTTGTAATGCTGGCCGAATTTCGGAGAAGCCGCGAGCAAAGCCTGCGTGTACGGATTTTTTGGCGTGTCGCCGATTTCCTTCGCGCTTCCGCTTTCCATGATTTTTCCGCCGTACATCACGATGATTCTGTCGGAAATTGCGAGCACCAAATCGATGTCGTGCGAAATAAAAATTATCGAAAGATTTCGCTTTTTGCGCAAATCCAAAAGCAGCGCGACAATCTGCGCCTGAATCGTAACGTCGAGCGCGGTGGTCGGCTCGTCGGCAATCAGAAGTTCGCAGCCCTGCGCGAGCGCAAGCGCGATTCCAATTCGCTGCAACTGTCCGCCAGAAAATTGGTGCGGATAATTTTGCAGGCGGCTTTGCGGATCGGGCAAACCGACTTCGCCCAAAATCTTCACCGCTCGTTCGTCCGAATCGGCGCGGGAAATTTTCGGCTCGAGATTTCTGTAAAGTTCGAAAAAAAGATTTCCGATATTTTGAAGCGGATCAAACGAACGCCCCGGCTCTTGCAAAATCAGCGCGATTCGCCTTCCGCGATACGGGCGCAATTCGTTCTGCGAAAGCGATGTGAGTTCCGTGCCGTCAAAAAATATTTTTCCGCGCAAAGCGGCGTTCGCAGGAAGCAATCCCGGAATCGCCGTCGTGCTCACCGATTTTCCGCTGCCTGATTCTCCGACGATTCCCAAAATCTCGCCGCGCTTCACTTGATATGAAATGCCGCGCACCGCGTGAATTATCGAAAGTTTGGAATCTTGCGCCGGCGAAAAACTTTCGAAATCCACAAAAAGATTTTTTATTTCAAGAAGCGCGTCATTTTTTTCTTCGCCCGAAAGATTTTGCGAAGACGATTTTTCCGCATACCCATACCCCGTAGGGGTATCGCCTTGAATTTCCGCTGCATCTATTTTTTCTGGTTTTGCAGGCTTGCGCTTTTTTTTCCAAGTTTTGAAAATCGCATGATAAGGGTCGAAATAATCGCGCAGAGCGTCGCCGAAAAAATTGAACGCGAGCGTGACGCAAAGCAAAAGCCACACAGGATTCAAAAGCCAAGGATAGCGGCGCAAATTGCTCAATGTGGAAATCTCGCGGTTTATCATCGAGCCCCAGCTCACGGAAGGATCTGCGATTCCCAATCCCAAATATGAAAGAGTCGTCTCGCTCATGATAAAGCCCGGAATCGAAAGCGCGGTGCTCACGATGAGAAGGCTTGAAATCTGCGGAATGATGTACTTGAAAACAATCACGATTGAAGGAATGCCTTCTAGCGAAGCGTTCAAAACGAACTCCTCGCGCTTTATCGAATGAACCATTCCGCGAATTGTGCGCGCGCTTCCAGGCCAGCCGACCAACGAAAGAATGAGAGTGATTATCATGTACGCGCTTCCGCTGTCCAACTTTGAATTCAAAAGGGAGCGCAAAAACAAAATCAAATACAGCGAAGGAATCAGCATAAAAAATTCCGCAAAGCGCATTATCGCCCAGTCCGCGTTTCCGCCATAGTAGCCCGCGAAGCCGCCGAAAATTATCGCGAGCACAAGCGAAATCGCGCTCGCCACAAATCCAATCGTAAGCGAAATGCGGCTTCCGTAA
Source organism: Treponema sp. (assembly GCA_014804005.1). Classification (GTDB taxonomy): domain Bacteria; phylum Spirochaetota; class Spirochaetia; order Treponematales; family Treponemataceae; genus Treponema_D. Next base: position 13,152 of record JAAVAP010000026.1, read on the forward strand.
ACCATGCGGCTGAACACGTCGCGCCCCAAATTGTCCGCGCCAAAAAGATATGCGGGATAGGCTTCGCCACTCTCGCCTTTTTCCGAAACCGTTCCGAACAAATGCCGCTCGCACGGAATGATTCCCAAAATTTTGTACGGTGCGCCTTTTACGAAAAAGCGCACTTTGTGCCGTTCGCCCTGAATGTATGCGTACTTCCAATTTATCGTGCTGATTGTGGCGGCTTCTTTCGCGACGATTCCTTCGCGCGTGATTTTCACATTGGCGGGATGAAACGTGTTGTTTTCGAAAGTCTGCGTGGCAGGATAAGGCGCGATGAATTCCGCGAAAATCATTATCAAGTAAAGGAACGCTAAAATCAAGATTCCCGCAAAAGCGAGCGGCCGAGTTTTAAGATAGCGAAAGAATTTTTTCATTGTAATATATTATAGAACATCGGCAAGGAAAAATCTAGCCTATTCTTCCTCCGCAAAAACCGGCACGCCGCCCCATGCGCCGAGCATGTAGTTTTCTTCGAGCACCTTGTCAATGCGCACCTGCTCGTCCTCAAGGCTGCGACTTGAGCCTGTCAAGGTAAAATTCAAATTTCGCCACTTTAACAAAATGCTAAAATCTGCTAGACTGTTTTTATGTCCGAAAAACCTGAGCAAATTGAAACTCGCGCGATCCGCAAGATTTTGTCGCATTATAAAAAAGAGGGCCTTTTCATAAACAAGGCGGACGACGAGGTCGAGCTTGACGTAATTTTGATTCAAAGCCTGATCGAGAAATTCTTTCGGATTGTATTTCCGGGATTTTTCCGCGAGCGCGATTTTAAAGTCAGCGACCAAGAAATTTATATTTCGGTTTTGTGCCGCGAAGTGATGCTGATTTTGAACAAGCAGATTTTTTTGGCGTTGAAAAAACTTCCTGAAAATTCTGCGCCGCACGGCGAAAACAATTTCGATGAAAAAAAATTGCGAGGAAAAGCGCGAGCCATCACGCATGAATTTTTCGGAAGAATTCCGCGCGTTCGGGAATTTTTGGAAACGGACTTGCAGGCGGCGTTCGACGGCGATCCTGCCGCGTTCGACAAAACCGAAATCATTTTGTCCTATCCCGGATTTTATGCCATCACAGTGAATCGTCTCGCGCACGAAATTTTCGTTTTGGGCGTGCCGCTCATTCCGCGCATTTTGACTGAGTTCGCGCACAGTCGCACGGGAATCGACATTCATCCCGGCGCGACGATTGGAAAATATTTTTTCATCGATCACGGAACTGGAATTGTCATCGGTGAAACTACGGTTATTGGCGAGCATGTTAAAATTTATCAAGGCGTGACTCTCGGCGCGATAAGCACGAACGGCGGCCAAAAATTAAAAGGCGTGAAGCGGCATCCGACAATCGAGGACAACGTGACGATTTATTCCGGCGCGTCGATTTTGGGCGGCGACACGGTAATTGGAAAAAATTGCGTCATCGGCGGAAACACGTTCATCACGAAATCAGTCGCGCCGCAAACTACTGTGAGCATAAAAAAATAGCAGCAAAAAAATCCGCGAGCGCAGGGTCTTGGGGCGGCGGCTTCAATATGAAAGCATTTGTATATTTTTCGAAAATTCATTATATTATATTTTATGGACGAGCGACTTTGGAATATTCTTGCTGATTCGTTTTTTAAGATTCTCATTCCCGGAATAAAAATCACGATTCCGCTCACGATCGTTTCGTTTTCGCTTTCGCTCGTAATCGGAATTTTGGTCGCGCTCATTCAGTTTGCGAATGTGAAAATTCTCAAAACGATTTCGCGATTTTACATTTGGGTCACTCGCGGCACGCCGATTTTGGTGCAACTTTATGTCGTGTTTTACGGCTTGCCGAACCTTGGAATTATGATTGATCCGATTCCTGCGGCGATTTTCGTTTTTGCGTTCAACGAAGGCGCGTATTCCGCCGAGACGATGCGAGCCGCGCTTGAAAGCGTTAGCCCCGGTCAAATCGAAGCGGGCTATTGCGTGGGAATGAGCTATCCGCAAATTATTTGGCACATCGTTTTGCCGCAAGCGTTCCGCACTGCGTTCCCCCCGCTTTCCAATTCGCTGATTGCGATGGTAAAAGAAACTTCGCTCGCCGCGAACATCACCGTCGCCGAAATGTTCATGGCCACGCAAAGAATTGTCGCGCGCACTTACGAGCCGCTCGCGCTTTATATAGAAGTCGCGTTGATTTATCTTGTGTTCTGCACGGTGCTCACTCGGCTTCAACATTTTGGCGAAAAGAAGCTGAATGTTTCCGTGGCGAAAACAAATTGAGGAAATTTTTAAGGAACGAAAATGTCAGATTTTATTTTTAAGGCGCGGGGCGTAAAAAAATCTTTCGGGGCAAATTTGGTTTTAAACGGAATCGATTTGTCGGTGAAGCGCGGAGACGTGATCGCAATTATCGGGCCGAGCGGCGGCGGAAAGACGACGCTTTTGCGCTGCTTGAATTTTTTGGAAAAAGCCGATGAGGGAATTTTGAATTTCGACGGAATGGAATTGAAGATGAATTCAGCGAACAAAAAAAGCGTAAGGCGTTTTCGGCAAAAAACTGGATTTGTTTTTCAAAATTACAATTTGTTTCAAAACAAAAACGCGCTCGCAAATATCACGCTCGCTTTGACTGTCGCGCGAAAAATGAAAAAAGATGCCGCCGCCGAAATCGGAAAAAAACTTTTGGTGCGAGTTGGACTTTCCGAAAAAATAAAAAATTATCCGCATGAACTTTCGGGCGGCCAGCAGCAGCGGCTTGCGATTGCGCGTGCCCTTGCCTGCAATCCTGAAATAATTTTTTTTGACGAGCCGACAAGCGCGCTCGATCCTGAACTTACGGGCGAAGTGCTCGAAGTGATGCGCTCGCTCGCCGAAGAAGGAATGACGATGATCATCGTTACGCACGAAATGAGTTTTGCAAAAAATATTTCGACGCAAACTATTTTTATGGAAGACGGGCAAATCGTGGAAAGCGGCGCGACAAAAGAATTTTTTTCTTCGCCGCAAAAGTCGCGCACAAAAGAATTCCTGAATTCGATTTTGAACCGATAGAAAATTATTTGAAAAAAGTGTAATATAAAGTTGCAAAAAATGTACATTAGAATGAAGGAGAAGATTGTGAAAAGAAATTTTTCGAATTTAATTTTTGTCGCGGGGATTTTGCTCGCCGCGAATTTGATTTGTTCCTGCCAAAAAAAATCTTCGCTTGATTTGCTCGAACAAATCAAGCAGCGTGGAGAAATCACTGTTGCGATGGAAGGCGTTTGGTCGCCGTGGACTTATCACGATGAGAATGACGAGCTTGTCGGATTCGATGTGGAAGTCGCCAAGGCGATCGCGCAAAAACTCGGCGTTCGCGCAAAATTCGCCGAAGTGGAATGGGACGGAATTTTCGCGGGAATGGATTCAAAGCGTTACGACATCGCGTTGAACGGCGTGGAAATTACTCCCGAGCGCGAGCAAAAATATGACTTTTCGGTTCCTTACGGCTACATTCACACCGCGCTCATTGTTCGCAACGACAATTCGGATATAAATTCTTTCGAAGACTTGAAAGGAAAAGTTTCCACGAATTCGCTTGGCAGCACTTACGCGGATTTGGCGGAAAGTTACGGCGCGAACATTATCACGATTGACACGCTTGAAGAAACGATTCAACTTGTAGAACATGGTCGCGCGCACGCCACGCTGAATGCCGACGTCAGTTTTATGGATTACCTCAAAGCGCATCCTGATGCGAAAGTTAAAATCGTCGCGCTCACCGAAAACGCCGCGCAAATCGCGATTCCGATTCGCAAGGGAAAAGAAAATGAAACGCTTAAGGCCGCGCTGAATTCCGCGATTGAAGAACTCCGCGCGGATGGAACGCTTTCTGCGATTTCAGAAAAATATTTTGGAAAAGATATTTCTGAATGATTCGCGTGGCGGAATTTCATGCCTCGACGCTAGCGCAGGAAAGCGTGTGCGGATAGTGTCGAGGAGGGCGGGAAATCGGGGCGGGGGAGAAACGGAAAGTTTTTCTTCCGACTAGCGAGGTTTTGTGTAAAAGTCTGCGTTGCACCGCCCACATAGATGTAGATGATTTATCTATTCCGCAATTATGGTGAACCATTTTATTTTCAACTCAGATTCTGATACAATGGCGATTTTCAACACTCCATCATAAGAATAATCTAGCAATTTAATCTCTGACGAATATGCATTGTTCGTTATATTGATCATATCATTGAGTGAAGTAAGTTGCGGACCAATGTAAACTTTTGCTTTTGGATTATTCAATACAGGCTTCAAACTAAATGTATATTTTTTAGTATAATAAATTCCAGATAATAAAGAAGTCGCTATATCCAATTCTGAACTAGAAGTTGCTTTCAAGTAAAACTTAGAAAAAGATGTGTCGTCATAATTAGCTTTTGTTGCAAATTTGAAGGTATACGTATTTTCCTGTGACTCATCCTCCGAAACAATTCTCATATTATAAATTCTTCCGTCAGAAAGACTGAAAGATTTTGAAGATGTTTCCAAAAGAATTTCGTCAAAATAAACAGACGCATAATTTGAACAACGGACATCGCTTCTCTGAATAGAAAACGTATCATAGCTGGAATCAAACGTAACTACATAGCTTTTTTCGTTCGGAGAAATTATGGGCGAAACAGTTCCTCCCAAATCATAAATATTTGAAAGAGTTGCTTCTGTTCCAAACTCGCGGCTGGTAAATGACACAGTAAATGTAAATTTAGGCGTTTCGCAATTTGTTGTCAGAACGATTGAGTCTGAAAAAGTTCCTACGATTCCATCAGGATTGAAAGAAATCGTAAAGATTCCATTGCTGCGAGGAGCAATAACAATATTTGCGTCCGAAACGGAAATATTGCTTCCTGCCGATCCTGTATGGACTGATAAGCGCAAGTCAACTTCTGAACTGGTGTTCACGACCTGAAAACTCCATGATGCTGTATTATCTTTTCTAACATTTCCACTATACGATACGGTAGAATTCTCTCGCACAATGTTGCTATTTGTTGTGGAACTGGTGCTTTTGTAAATCGTAAAACTCGGGTACACTTTCAAGCCGGAGCCTTTTAAATAAATGTATGTATTTTCTTTTTCAGGATCATCCGATGTAATTTTCAGTATGGCAGATTCCTCTCCTTCTTGTGTGGGCGTGTATCTAATCATGCACTTTGACGAATTGCCCGCAGAAATTTCAGGAATCGGTTGGCTTACAATTTCAAAACAATCAGAAGCATTCGTCAAGGAAACAGAAGGCGAGCCTGTCAATGTCAGTTTTTTTGTTCCTGTGTTCAGCAAGAAAATTTCAATTGTTTTTGATTTTTCCAACGTCACTTGTCCAAAATCTACCGTGCCTTCATTTCCAACCGTTTCTTCGTCATATTGGACAGACAATTCAGGAGCCGGCTCTGCTACCGTATATTTGACCGTAAATGTGTACGGAGACGTTTCATCATTTGATGCAATTGAAATATCAGAAGTGTAAGATCCAACGGCAGACGATGAACAAGAAATCTTGAACGTGTCCAAGCCATTAGTCCGCAATGTTGAATTTTCAGGCTGAGACGATATTTCAATGCAGACATCAGAACTTGTTACGGGAGCATTTCCGATAAAACGGAGCAAATCTTTCCCACTGTTCGTCATGGAAAATTCAGCAGATTTTTTTGTATTTGTAACAATCTTTCCAAAGTCAATGACATCATTTTTTTCAACAACACGCCCATCAAATGTAAGCGACAGCACTGCGTTTGAGGGAAACTGAATTTTATCCAGTGCTTTTTGATTGCTCACATTGTTCAACTGTACAACAACAGTATTGTTCGTAAACGTGAACGATGCCGCATCTCCATTGGATATATCCATCGTGGCAGCAGTATAACACCGCATTTTCTCGTCACTGCCTTTCGGATAAAATGAAAAGTAGATATACCCGAATCCTTCTGAAACAGATTCCTTTGCCGAAAACCCCGAAACGATTCCTGCCGAGGAGGAAATAGACGTGCCTTCCCATTTTACATCATACAAAGTATAGGAAGAGGCATTTTTCACCGTCAATGTCGCGCCCAAATTTTCTTGTCCGCCAGATACATTGCCACCATCGTCCCCACCATCATCAACCGAGCATGACAGGAGCGCAGTTATCATAAGTGCCGCAAGTATAAGCAAAAACAATTTCTTCATATCCATTCTTTTCATTTTGTTCTCCTACTAGTACATACAAAAAAATCAATAGACGATATTCTGTTCGCCGGTTTTCATTACCGAAGAACCGTCGAAAGAAAAATTATATACATGACTGTACATAGCCTCAAACGACGGAATATCATAATCTTTGAAAACAGATTTCAGCTTGAAGTCTTCAAAAGCAATTCCCTTTGCAGATGCGGGGATTTCGTACACACCGATTTCACCGACACCAACAGGAAGAACGCCGTTTCCCGCCTGCTTGTAGCTCATAGAATTTTTTGTCAGCTCAAATGAATTTGACGATGCGTTGAGTATCGTAATGAAAGCCGTTTCATAGACCAGTTCCGAAGGCTGCGGAATCTGTAGCGTATACTTTTTTCCGGCTTCTACATTGACCGCAAGCTGCATATTCGGATCAATTCCATAGGCATAAATTTCACCGCATGCAATGTTGAAGTCGTCTATAACTTTTGTCCTAAAGCCGATTGCAAATACAGAGCCGATTCCATAATTGTTGCTAGCGCGAACAGAAACAGACTTTGATTCTCCCGCTGCAAGTTCCGTCACCACTGCCCCAGAAAATGCATCCGCATGAATGCTTACAGCATAACTTGATTCATTGAAGAAAGAAACAGTTCCATATTGGACTGTCGGTTTATCCTCAAAATCAGAACTGCCGCTGTCGGAGGAAGATTCAGCGCAACCAAACAACAAGCACAGTAGCAAAATAGCAAAAATTATTTTTTTCATACAGTGTTCCAAAAAAATAAAGGATCGGGCTCCCAGCCATAGCCGAAAGCCCGAATCATTGTAAAACTAAAGTGATTCTATTTCGTTTTCAATATCTCGCTTTGCGCCTTCAACAATGCTCGCCGTGTAGCTTGCAGGTTCATCAAGCGCGCCGTTTCCTGTATACTCCAAAGTGATTGTGTAGTCATATCCATTTTTGATGACAGGTGAGTTTCCGTCCTGCTTGACAGGAATCTGTACCGTTCCGCCATACAACGTGAGGACGAGATTTTTGTTTTGTCCTTCATTAGTTGAAGAGACTTCATATGTTGCCATTTCACCGGAATTAAGGGAGTCGTAACCATTCTGCGCTTTCAGATAGCCGGAAGCAATCTGAACACGACTACTCTGATTTGGAACATTGTTTGTAACCGTCACAAAAGCAACAGGATATGTAATTGCCTTTGCAATCTGATCCCATGTTACCGACGGATCATTCGGCAAAATGCGTGTTTGCACAGAACTGTCAGTCACTGGACGTGGACCAATGCTTACGGTTTCCACCAACTTCGTTGACTTTACTGTAGTGACAGTTTGCGTTGTTTTGCTGTAAATATACAGGATAAATCGTCAAATCATCAGATGAATTGCTATATATAGCATAATTGGTCGCAAGTGCAGGAAGGTATCCGATTTTTTCGCCATCAGGACTGTCCTTTCTCAATTCCATGCCAATTCGTCCTTTGTTTGTCAATTTATAATAATAGTCTCCTGAATATGAAGGACTGATTTCTGCGCGGAATTTTTTTCCGTTTCCATATGTCGCCATGGCAGAATACTCAATCTTTGCCGCTGAAAGATCCTGCTGATTCTTCTCATACTCGTCTTTTGAAATACCGCGAAGAATCATATAGCCGCCGACATCAAAATCATCCACATCATCTGAAATGTCAAATGTCCGGGAACTGGTAGCACGCACACCACCAAGTATGTTGCTTACAGAAGGTGTCTGTCCCTGAAACAAAATCATGTCTTTGTTAGTGTTGTTAAGCACCGTGAGCGTTCCCGAAGATTCATTGCTCCAGCTGATACTAGCAGAAGAATTTTCCCCGCCATTTTCATCATCCCCGCTACTGCCGTTGTCGCATCCGGCGAAGATGCCGAAAGAAAGTGCCGCTCCTGCAATCAAGGCAAGCGCGATGTTCCGTTTGATAAGTTTCATAGATAACTCCTTTTGAAGCAAAATGCTTCGCATTTTATTTTGCCCTTGTGAATCGGGCTTTTTATTTTAAGAAAAGCATGCAACGCATGTTTTCACTTAAACTGTTTTTGTGGTAATTTGCCGCTCATGTCAAATGTTAGTGAAGCGACATTCCGCTTCCTTATGAACGATTTCGTTTTTCAGTCCGTTTCGTCATCCTATTCTCTCATAGCATTGTTTTTCCGTATATTTATTTGCTATAAGCAGATAAATATTTGCATTATAATGTGCTTTAGGCGTATTGTCAAGTAATTTTATATGCCGATAGCATATTTTTATATGGATTTACGGACTGTTTTCATCACGAACATGAAACGTTGTCGCAAAGAAAGGAAAATGTCACAAATGCGCCTTGCGGAATTGTGTGAGACTTCGACGAGTTACATAGGCGAAATCGAAATCGCAAAAAAATTTCCTTCTGTTGAAATGATTGAAAAAATTGCACTCGCTCTCGGCATCCGTCCTTTCCGGCTATTTCAGGATGAAGCCGACTTTGCGCCTGCCGACGACATTGAAAAAAAGCGTGCGCTAGTGGAGAGAATTCAGAAGTCCGTAGAAGAAATCATCATGGGAAAATGAGCGATTCTAATATCAGATTCGTAAACGGCTTGAAAATATTGCGAGAAAATGTTTTTTTTGTGAAATCCTAAAAGTGGTTCTCTCTTTTTTGCTATTTAAAATCGCGCGTGATGTTCTTAAGCCATTTTCCGCTTTTGTAGTGCGTCACTGGGGCAACCATTTTTAGCCACTCGTCGATGTAAAGAACGAAGTAGACTGCGACTGGCGGCAAGCGCAAAACGAAAGCCGCCACAAGCCCCGCTGGAATTGAAATGCACCACATCATTATTGTGTCCAAGACGAATCCGAATTTCGCGTCGCCGCCCGCGCGGAAAATGCCCGCGATCAAAACCGTGTTTATCGACGCGCCCAGCACCGAAAGGCAATTTATGTATAAAAGCGGATTTAGCATTTCCTTTGCTGCTGGCTCTAATTTCGCCATCTTGAAAAGCAGCGGTCGGCAAATCAGCAAAAGCACGACTCCCGCCACTCCCGAAAGAATCGTGATGCGAACGAGGCGCGAGGCGTTCCGTTTTGCCACGTCGTATTCTTCCGCGCCGATTTCTTTTCCAATCACAATCGCGCCGCCGTATGCAAGGCCAAAGCATGCGATCGTCGCCAAATTGCGGAGCGTGTTCACGAGCGAATTCGCCGCCACCAAATCCGCGCTCAAATGTCCCATAATCACGGCGTAAGTCGCCCAGCCCGCGCCCCAAACGGCTTCGTTTCCGATTGCGGGAAGCGAATATTTTATGAAATCCTTGAAAAGAATTTTGTTCTTTCTGAAAAGGCACGCAAGTCCGAGGCTCGGCGTTTTTATGCGCGAAGCAACTGCAATGCAAAGCGCGACTTCGATGATTCGCGCGATTGTCGTTGCGAACGCGACTCCGCGAATGCCCAATTTTGGCGCGCCGAAAATTCCGAAGATGAAAACTGCGTTTCCAAAAATGTTGAGCAAAAGAGCCGCCGTCGTTATTATCGTGACGGTTTTCACGCGCTCGATGCTTTTCAGCGTTGCCTGATAAATCGATGAAACGGAAAGGCACAAATACGAAAGGCTCACTATGCGCAAATATTTCGCGCCTTCGCAAATCAGTTCCGAATCGTTCGTGAAAATCCGCATCAAAAATTCTGGAAAAAATCCCGAAAGCAGCGAAAAAATTATTCCGACGACAGCAGAAAGTTTCGCGCCGATTCCGAAAATCGTTTCGATTGAATGCGCGTCGTTTTTTCCCCAATATTGCGCGGCGAGCATTATCACGCCCGAAGAAAGCCCCGCGTAAAAAAGAACTGAAACGAATTGAATGTAATTCGCGAGCGACGCGGCGGCGATCGCCGTCTGCCCGATGAATCCGAGCATGACCACATCGGCCGCGCTCACTGCGGTGATGAGCAAGTTTTGCACCATCATCGGCGTTACAACGGCGAAAAGCTGCCTGCCGAATTCCTTGCGCTCGAGCTTTAGATTTTCTTGGGAAATTGGACTTTCGTTCATGAGTGCAATATTATTGAAATGCGTTTGAAAAGTCAAGCCAGAGGTTTTTTGCGAGTTTTTCACAGAAAAACAAGTGAAAAACTCGTTAGCAAATCGAAGATTTGCGTTTCAATCCAGAGGTTTTTTGCGAGTTTTTTGAAGCCCCTACGGAAGCGAAAATCGCAAGCCTCACGGCTTGCTTACGAGTTTTACTTTGTAAAACTCGCGAAAATTTTAATTTCAAATAAAATGCTGCGAGTTTTTTGCTCGTATAGCGAGCAAAAAACTCGGTAAGCAGCGCACCGCGCTGCGACCTAGCTCCAGCGGGAGTGAAGTTTTCTGTTCCTCAATGACAATTTGCGTTGCGCGATTTTTTCTATTGTAAAACTTGAAACTTTTGCGCAAAATTGCTAGAATGTTTTTATGGAAAAAACTATTGACGAAGATACGCTCGAAAAACTTTTGTATCTTTCGCGGCTTTCTCCGGAAAGCATGGATTTGCCGACGCTGAAAAAGCAGATTGGCGAAATCGTTTCATATTTTGAGATTCTTTCGAAGTTCGACGACAGCGAAAATCCCTACGACGCTTATCCTTCCACGCAAAGCGAAAAATTGCGCGCGGACGAAATTGTCGCGGGTCTTGACATTCCCGACGTGAAAAAAGTTTCGCCGAATTTTATGGACGGATATTTCCAAGTGCCAAAAGTGCTGGGCGAAGGGGCGTGAGAAAAATCGCTGGCGATTTTTTTCTCAGTTAAAAGTTATTTATATAGAGAATAGTTAAATTCAGGGAAAAATATGAACATTAGCGAAACAATTTTAAAATTGAAATCAGGCGAAATTACGAGCGAAGCACTCGTGAAGAAATCAATAGAAACTTTCGAGGCGGACAAAAATTCCGCGCTTCCGCTGAACGCTTTTTTGGAAATGTACGACGACGCTATTTCGCTCGCGCAGGCGGCGGACGTGGAAATTTCTGCGGCGCGGAACGAAGGCTCGCTTGACGCGCTTTTCCAAAAAAAGCCGCTTTTGGGACTTCCGTTCGCCAACAAGGACAATATTTCCGTTCGCGGAAAACGCCTCACTTGCGCTTCGAAAATCCTCGAAGGCTACGTCGCGCCTTATGATGCCACGGTGATTTCGCGGCTCAAGGCTTCGGGCGCGATTCCGCTTGGTCGATGCAATCAGGATGAATTCGCGATGGGAAGTTCCACGGAATATTCGGTTTACGGACCTACGCGAAATCCGATAAACCGCGAATATGTTTCGGGCGGCTCTTCGGGCGGAAGCACGGCGGCGGTGGCGGCGAATCAGGCGATTTTCGCTTTGGGCACGGAAACTGGAGGCTCGGTTCGCTTGCCCGCGAGTTATTGCGGCGTTTACGGCCTCAAGCCCACTTACGGCGTTTTGAGCAGATGGGGCGTGGTGGCTTACGGCTCTTCGCTTGACCAGGTGGGAATCATCGCGCACGCTCCGAAGGATGTGGCGGCGGTTTTGGCTGCGACTTGCGGCGCGGATTTTTACGACGATACGAGCGCGGATTTGCCCGAATCGGATTCGCTTTTGGATTTGAAGCCGCTTTCCGCGCAGGAATTTTCCGAAATGAAAATTGCGATTCCAAAGCAGTTTTTGGAAAGCAAAGGACTTTCTCCCGATGTGGGCGCGGTTTTCGCCGAAACCCGAAAATGGTTCGAGCAAAAAGGCGCGAAAATCGAAGTGGTAGACATGTCCATTTTGGACGCGGCGATCGCTTCCTACTATGTAATTGCTTTGAGCGAGGCGGCATCGAATTTGAGCCGCTTCGACGGAATCCGCTACGGCCACCGCGTGGACAATGGAAAAGGCTACGACGAGCTTTATGTGGAAACTCGCTCGGAAGGATTCGGCCCGGAAGTGAAGCGTCGAATCATCGTGGGAAACTATGTTCTGTCCGAGCAATTTTCCGGCGACACTTACAAAAAAGGAATGACGGTTCGCGCCCGAATCCAGCGCGAAATGTCCGAACTTTTCAAAAATTATGATTTGGTCTTGTGCCCGACATGCCCGACGCCGGCGTTCAAGCTCGGGCAAAAAGTGGACAATCCGCTTGAAATGTATTTGAGCGACCTTTTCACGACCTTCGTAAACCTCGCGCGAATCCCGAGCCTTTCAGTTCCGGCAGGAATTTCTGCGGACGGAATGCCGATTGGAATCCAGTTTGTCGGCGCGATGTTCGGCGAAGTGAAAATCTTGCGTGCGGCGCAATCATGGGAATCCGAGCACGAAGGCTGCGGAACGCGAGTTTAGCGAGAGAAAACTCGCGCGAAGGGCAAAGGTTCGCGCGCCCATTTCGGATTGAGCGCGGATTTTCCCGAAGTCGAAAAATTACTAAAAGCAAATTTTTCGAATGTGGCATTGACAAAATCCGAAAATTTGTCTAGAATTAGAGGAGCACTCGAAATTGGTGATGTGGGATTCGCCAATTTTAGGAGTTTTTAGTTCGTCTTTTATACATGGGGGGGGTAATTATGAGAGGTAATTCCTTGAGTTTTTTTAAACCGCCTGTATTCGTAAAAACAATTCTTCTTTCTTGCGCGTTTTTCGCGTCGATGTTTTTCAATTCGTGCAAACAGTTGACCAGTTTTGATCCGAATGTGGACGGGGTGAGGGTGGCCGTAAGCAATACGTTTTCCGCTCCGACTGACTTAAAGGCCACGCACGGTCGAAAGCAAATGATTTCGCTTGAATGGACTCCTGTTTCCGGCGCGAAATATTACGACATTTATTGTGCCGAAAGCGCCACCGCCGAATTCAAAAAAATCGGCGGAACTGACAAGAATTCGTTTGACGACAGGGTGGGCGCGGGAAGAACTCTTTATTACAGAGTGTGCGCCACAAAATCCGACGGCACGCAATCGGAATTTTCTGCGACAGTGAAAGGCACTTCGCTTGCCCAGCCTGTCATAAGCGGCGGAGACGTGGAGGCGGATAGCGCGACCATTTCCTGGTTCATGGAAAACGCGCGCGCTGTGGACGGAACGGACAATTACGAAAGTTCGCTGATGTTTGTTGTCCATTGGCAGCAAAAAAACGGCGGAACTCCAAATGAAGAAACACTTTCCGCGAAAGAAGATTTTAAGAATTCGTTTTATGAACACAAAATTGAAAATTTGTCGGGCGCGGCGGACTATGAATTTTGGATTGATGCGTATCTTTCGGGCGATCAAAGCAGCGTTGAAAGTTCTCCAAGGGTTGACAAAAAGACGCTCACTTCGTATACGCCTCTTGCGCCTGTGTTCACTGCCTCGCAAGGAGAAAGCGCGAAGGGAATTTGGCTTTACATCACGCTTCCTGAAAAGGTGATGGTGCAGACCGAGACAAAACTCAGTCCGAATGAAAAGGTGGACGAGCCGTATCCGCTTTATTTCAAGATTTACCGAAAAGTCGGCGAGATGGGCGAGGGGGATTCGGACGCAGACTGGGGATCGCCGGTTTGCGAACGTTTGTACTGCAACATCGATGAAAAAGGACATAGCGTTGGAACGACCACTCCTCCGGCGGAAGCGGATTATGCCGAAGCCTACAACGTTGGTGCGGAAATCAAATGGCTTGATGAAAGCGCGAATTTGGTCGGCGGAGAAAAGTATACTTATAGAATCATTTCGTTCGTTGATACTAATTATAGCAAGGTTGTGTGTCCTGATGATAAACAATATGATGGCTCTGCTTCTACGCCCCCCAACAAGGTCACCACGGCTTTGGGCTGGAAGAGCGCGCATCCTGATTTCAAAGTGAATTATTCCGCAGACAGCAGGACGCTTTCGCCGGACAAGACAAAGGTTCTTTCCGTTTCGTTCGGCTTCGACGCGGGATGGAAAGACTTGGGCAAGGCGGGCGACTACAAATTCGCCATAAAGCAAAACAAAAAGCCTTGGAAAGAAAACTATACCGGCAACGGCGAAGACTCTTGGCTTAACAACGCGAGCGGCGAACCGTTCTTCGACACTATTGACGAAATCAAGTCTTGCGCCGTCAAATTCGGCTCGGAAAGCGACTTGAAAGCGGAAGAAGGCGTTTATTCCTACACGCTTTACGTCGTCCTCAAGGATGCCGCAATCGGCGATGTTACGGACGGCGGCGAAAAAGTGCTCGACAGCGTAAAGGCGACCGACGAAATTGTCGTTACGGACGTTGTGGAACTGCCGAAAGCGGAATTGGAAGTGCAGGGCGGTTACAAGGACAAGGTTGTCCTTAAAATAACTGTTGAGCAAGGCGTGACATACAAGGTTGTAAGGACGCGGCTTGACACAACCCCGCAGGATGTTAAGGAATTTGAAATTACTGTGCCTGAAAATCACGGCGCATCGTTTGAATATTCCGACTCCGTGGAAGGCAACGGAAGATATTCTTATATGCTCAAAGCCATAGCGACGAACGGTGCGTTCTCGCTGTCGCCATCGCAGGAAGCCGAAACTTTGGGCACGCCGAAAGTCTCGTTCGAAAAAGGAAGCCTGAGCTATGATTCCGTTACGATTTCGTTCGACGGCGTTTTGGCGGCGGAAAGATACGCCGTGCAACTCGGCACGAGCGGCGGATTTGGCGGCGGCGCAACATTTGACATCACCAAGAGCGGTGATGGATGGGTGAAAGAAGCGAAATATGACGAAGCGACGGCGAATGTTACGTTTGTGGGGAACAAGTTCACCGTTACGATAAACAAGCCCAAAGGCTATGACGACGCGACGAAGGCGGGTGCGCCGGCCAAATTGACCGTAACGGCGTACAGCAATGTGAACGACGCGCCGAGCGAAGCCGTGGATGTGAACGTGCTCGGACCTGCGCTTTTGAACGCAGAGGTGAACAAAGCCGCCGAGGCGACCGAAAATTCCATTACGCTCACTTGGAAGAAGGTGGACGGCACGAAAGGCTATCTCATAAGGCGCGTGATGTACAGCGACGCGGGAATGAAAAATGTCGCAGAAAATTCTGACGTAACATATTATTATGAAGTTGCGACTGGAAGCATTACAACGGACGGCGATGCTCCCAATGATTCCGATGTCAGAGTTAAAGTTGAACCTAGCGATGCGAGTTTCAAACTTACTGACACATATAAGGAAGCGAACCCGAATGCCGAAGTCTCTGTTCAGATTTATCAGGAAGCGCAGGCGAAAATCGCGTGGGGCTTGCCTTTCCGATATGTCGTGCTGCCGGTTTTGGACAAAGGCGACTTTGATTTTGCAAGCAAGTCTCTTGCGCTTGCGGACAGCGGCAACAAAGTGCCATATAGCAATATTGACAAAATTGAAACCAAGGAAGCCGCCACTTTTGGCTACGGATTGAATCTTGTGGCGGACAAGGCAACGAGCGGAACGACGCAACATATAAAATGGGATGTTCCAAACAACTTGAAAGAAACACAAACAGTGTTTTACCGCCGCATGTACACAACTGACGGAAAGAGAGATAATGAATTTGAGCGCATTCTTAATGTTTCTCCTAATAATACTGATGCAACGATTTTGGTTGAGAAAGATAACCTCTGCAATGCATTCGAGTATATTGTCAAGTATTATGAAAAAGGCGTTAGTCCGAGTCCGAATATCAGGTTGCCCGATTCTCTGTTCGATGAAATCGCAAGACAAAAAGAAGAGCCGCGGATTACTTCTAGAGGAGAAAAAATAGAGCAGAAGAACAAAGGCTATCTGCTTGCTGTGGACTTTAATACGATTCCACATCCTAACCCTAACTCACAACAAAAATACACATACGCCGAGCAAATTTCTTGGACTCCATGGGATTATGATATCCGCGCCGTTGGTCCAGAAACTATGGAACTCACCTTGAGAAATTACAATATCGATGCAGAAGAACATGGCGTTTTTCTTATTACGACTGACAAAACTACTGGACGGATAAGTGTGGATTTGAAAAAAATTGATGATGATACTGACGTAGAAGAAGCCGACTTTGTCTCTGTTTACAATATCACATCAAAAAGTCTCGTTAATGGAAAAGGAACAGCGAGCGGTATGCTTAAAGTTCTACGCGATTCACCTCATTATACGCTCACACTAAAAAATGGGGAAGAGACTGTATCTTATGAAAAGGGCGCGCATCGACATATAACGTGCGAGGAACTGGTACGCGCGGCGACATTGGCAATGGCTTATGGAATACAGAAAACAGGAACAGATTGGGCTACTGTTACAAATTCGCGCGACAACACTTATGGAGAATCTTCTCCAGGCCATGGTACTGCAATTGTTAAAAATGTGGGAGGAAGTGTTTCGTGGGATAAACTTATACACTATTTTACATTTACTAATTTTACTCCTGCTATGCCAACAAAGGCTGGGGAAAAGGCTGTATTTCTTACTGTTAATGGAACTATGACAGGAACAACAGGCAGCGGCGGTTCGTTATGGCAACATTATGCGCCGAAAACTTATACAGACGGCTCGTTTACCGTGAGTGCAGCTGAAGATGGTGAACTGTATAAGGCTACAATAACAATTTCCTCGCTTACAGTGAATGGAACATCAGGTCTAAAGATCAGTTATTCTGATGGTGGCGGAGAAAAGGAATTTGGAAACATAACGCCATTTGTGTTCGGCAATGGAAATGGCAAATATGACGCAAAACCGCTTGAGGACGGCGTAGAGGAATGGCAATAGCCGTCCTAGCGCGAGTTTTCGAAGAAAACTCGGTAGCAAGGCGAAGGACTGCGATGCAATAGCCGCCCTCGCGTAAAAACGGGTTGTTCGGGCGTACGAAAACGCTCCCGAACGCGAAATGGTTGCGGTTTGTAATTGCGCATGCTATAATTTGTTTTGAGGGCGGCAAAAGGAGGCGAGAGATGAATGCGGTTCAAGGATATTTTGACGGCAACATTTGTGTGCCGTTTGAAAAGGCGGATTTCGGGCTGAACGAAGAGGTTTTGATAATGCCGCTAAAGAAGCGCACGACGACATCCGAAATCATAGACCGCTATTTTGGCGTTCTTGATGACAGTTCAGCGAAAGCCGCGATGGAGGCTATGGAGAATTGCAGGAAAGTGGAAGCCGATGAATGGAAATCTTTTTGACACGAACATAGTTATACGGCTTTTGAACGGCGATATGTATATAAACAATATTGTCAGGGAACTCGAAAATGTTTCCATTCCTATAACAGTTGTTGGCGAGTTGCTTTTCGGGGCGGAGAATTCCGAGAACAGCGCGAAAAACCGTCTGTTATATGAGTCGTTTTGTAGTTCTTTTCCGATTCTGAACACGACTATTCCAGTCGCGCGTGAATACGGAGCAATCGCCGCTTGCTTGAAAAAGCGTGGAACTCCGATTCCAATGAACGATATGTGGATAGCCGCCACCGCCATTTCATACGGTTTGCGGCTTGTCACGGCGGACAAGCATTTCAAGAATGTGCCAAATCTTGATATGCTGCTTGTGTAAATGGTAACGGAATACGGCGCGTCGGCTGCAATAATTGCGGCTATGTAATTACGCATGCTATAATTTGTTTTGAGGGCGCAAAATGGCGAAAGGAGGCGGAAAATGAGCATGGTTACCATAAGTGATGAACTCGTAAAAAGAGCGGTCGCCGCAAATGCGATTGACGAAAATTACGACGAGGAAATGCTTTCAAAAATGCTTGAGGATTTGCTTTCTGAAAAAATAGCGAAATCTGTGGGGCTTGGCATGTTGAAATTTCGCGGCTCGAAAGTTTGGGAAGGCAGCCTCGATGAAATGCGCAGGTGGTGATCATGGTCTTGATTGACACTTCGGCATGGATTGGATATTTCAATGATTTTTCGCCGGTTGCCGATATGGTGGAAAATGTAATACGAAACGGCAAAGCGGTTCTTTGTCCAATCGTATGGACGGAAATTTTGCAAGGCGTTCGCGATGACAAGGCGTTGGAGGAAATGCGCCTATTTTTGAGCGATTTTGTAATGCTGGACAATGATATTATGGCTGTGGCGGAAAAGACGATTTCGCTTTACCGTTCGCTGCGAAAAAAAGGCGTTACAATCAGAAAGACGAACGACTGCATGATTGCGTCTTACGCCTTGCTGAATAATGTCCCGATTTTGCAAATCGACCGCGATTTTTCGCTTATTGCAGAAAACTCGCCATTGGAACTTTATTTGGCTGGGGATTGAAGCAGCAAATGGCGAAAGCTGTCAACGATGACGATGGGAAGGGTGAATGACTTTTGAATGGGACGAGAAGAAAAACAAAAGCAACAAGAAAAAGCATGGCGTGTCATTTGAAATGGCAGTCAGAGTTTTTCTTGATGAAAAGCGAATAGAGAGACTAGACTTGGAACATTCAACGCTTGAAGAAGAACGGATGAACATAATCGGTCGGGTATCCGACTTTTTGATTCTGTTTGTCATATCAACAGACCGAGACGGAAAGAAAAGGATTATTTCCGCGCGGATGGCTGAACCTGACGAGGAGGTGGAATACTATGAAAACTATGACGCTCGATGATGTGAGAAAGCTCCCTCCGCTTACTGCCGAGGAAGTTGCGGAAGTCAAGAATTTCAAGAACACGGATTTTGAAGATTGCCCGAAGCTCACAAAAGAGCAGCTTGCGGAATTTCGCCCCGCGCATCCTGAAAACTTCGTCAAAGAGAAACGGCAGAAAATAACGGTCTACGTTGATTCCGACGCGCTCGAAAAATTCAACGCGACAGGGCTTGATCTTGAGTCATACATCAATTCGTCAGTGCGCACGGCAGTGGCGGAATACGGCGCGTGAATGGCGAAAGGAGGCGAAAAATGAGATACTATGACAAAGAGCATTTAAAGGGTACGATTTACGACCCTGAGAGTTTGGCGTACAGAATTGCCAACACGCCAAAATCGGATCACACGGAACTCCACAGGCTGGCAGAAGAAGTCAGGGTTGCAATGAAAATTGAACACGAAAAAGAAAGGCGGATGATATGCCATTGTTGAGCGAGTTCAATGGTATCAAAGTATATGTATACTGGGACGACCATCTTCCGCCGCATGTTCACGCGGAATATTCAAGTTTTATGGCGCTGATAGACATTCAAAATTGTGTAATCTTAAAGGGGATGTTTCCCTCAAACAAGGCAAAATTGGTTTTGGGATGGTGCGAACTTCATAAAACTGAACTTATGCAGGCGTGGGATGATGTGAAAAACAAGCGGATGCCGAAAAAAATAATGCCATTTTGAGGCGCGCAAGGAGGTATGATGGTTACAGTAATTCAAGTTATCCCTAAAGCCAATTACAAAGTCGATGTTTATTTTTCTGACGGAATAATAAAAGAATGTGATGTTTCGCATCTTGTGGGGCAGGGGGTGTTCAAGGTTTTGGAAGACGAAGATTTCTACAGGAATAACTGTACTGTGCTCAACCATACCTTGGCGTGGACGCTTGACGGAAAATACGACGGCGCAAATTGCCTTGATTTGGATGCGTTGGTTCTCTATGAGAATGGCAGAACGATTCAAGATTCATTGAATTCGGTTGCATGAATACGCTTTTTATCTTGTTGGTTGTTATTATGTATTACCTGTGATATACAGGCATTGGCTTTATGGGCGGCAAAGGAATGGCGACGGTTGTCAGCGAAGACGGAAGGAGGTGAAATATGACTACGACAAAAGATAAAATCATTGAAGAACGATATTGCACCGTGGAAGAATCCTTGATACAGTCTTTCAAGGAAGTGAAACTTATGCAGGCAGGGCTTATGCCGAAAAAACCGTGGGATGTGTTTGAAAAGGAAATGCGAGAATTTGTGGAGAAGGTGAAAAGTGGAGAAACCGACTGAATTTGATGTGATGCCGACCGCGAAATTTGAAAGCGATGTCGTTTTTTATATGAAGAAGAAAAAATATACTCATATTATTGACGACATAAAAACCGTAAAGGTTGAATTGGAGCAAGGCAATTTCATCGGCGAAGAGATACCCAATTTGAAACTGGAATCGGGTGGACACACTTACAAAGTCCGCGCCGCGAACACGGATATGAAAGTCGGCAAGTCCAACGGCTATCGAATTATTTATTACGTAATTATGGACAACAAGGTGGTTTACCTTTTGACGATATACAGCAAAAAGGACGATGACAAAGTTTTGTCGAACAAGGAAATCGTGGAACTGATTGCGAAATATTGCTTGTAGGCGGCAAAGGAATGGCGACGGTTGTCAGCGATGACGGAAAGTATGAGTGGGATTCGGAAAAGGACGAGGCGAACTTTAGGAAGCATGGCTTCCATTTTGCCGAAATCCTTGAGGTGTTCGACGACCCGTATTTTTTTGAAATGTATGATGCCCTGCATTCGTCTGACGACGAGGAGCGAATGGTGGGCGTGGGAAATATACAGGGAATATTGGTGGTGACGACGGTCTTTACCGAGCGGACAAGGACAAGAATAATTTCGTCGCGCAGGGCGACGGCGCGGGAGGAGGCGCTGTATTATGAGAAGCACAACTTTGACGGCAGATAGGATAGCGGAAATAAAGGCGCGGGCAATAGACCTTTCGGACATTCGGGAACTCACAGAAGCGGATTTTTCGCGCGGCCATTTTCGCAATAAAGTTGAGGTGAAAATAATGATGGAAGCAGGGCTGCTCGAAAAATTCAACGCGACAGGGCTTGACCTTGAGTCGTACATCAATTCATCGGTGCGCACGGCAGTGGCGGAATACGGTGCGTGAATGGCGATAGCCGTCTCAACGCGAGTTTTCGAAGAAAACTCGGTAGCAAATTTCTGATTTGCGATGCAATAGGTTGCTTTCTATAACGGTGTATGCTATAATTTGTTTTGAAGGTGGCAAATGGCGAAAACTACCCATGGATTTATATTATGTTTAATGAAGAACATTTGACAAAAAAATTGATTTTCTCAAAAAAGATTCGCGCGGCATTTTCGCTTCTTGCGGGATGGGGTGCGCGCAAAGGAAGTGCGCGTACTTTTGTTTTTGGGCGCAAGTCCGCTTTGCAGGGCTTTTCATCGCGTATTTTTGGCGCGTTCATAGTTGGAGTTTGCTTGGCTTTTGTTTCTTGCGCGAATATTTTTCAAGACAAGGTGTCAATGTCGAGTAGCGGAACTCCAGCAACGCTCGGCGAAATGTTTGTGGGCGGAGTGACTGTTGGAAAGTTGGACACGCCTTCTGAAATACATGTTAGCCTTTATGAGTTCAGTAACAGAATCCGCATTTCGTGGTCGCCGGTGAAATATGCCGAATATTATTCTTTGGAACGTGCCATTGTTACTGAACGAAATGAAAAGGGCGAATGGAAAACTCCCGATGAAAGCGAATATGAACTTCTTGAACACAGTGAATTTCTTTACGCCACTACCTTTATGGATATCGTAATCGAGGATAGTATGAACGATCCTTTGGATTGCGAAAATGAAAAATACGGTTACGCTTTTTTTTATCGGGTGCGCGCGGAAAATCCGAGACTCGGCTACGAAGAAAGCGAATATGCAAATTCAAGTTATGGTGCGCTTTTGCCGCCGCCTTCGGGTACAAAGGCTTCTGCGGGTGAAAGCGATGAATATATTGAGGTTACTTGGATAAAAAGTTCTGGCACGACTCGCTATGAAATTTACCGAAGCGAAAACGAGGACGGAACGAATTCCACGAGAGTGGGCACTGTAACTTCGGACATGGACAAATACAAGGACGAGGCCGTTTCTTCATACGGCGGAAAGGATTTGTTTTACACGGTCTGCGCCGTAAGCAGCGAGACGGGAGAAAGAAGCGTGCCGAGTTCCGTGGCGTTGGGCTACACGCTCCTTCCGGGCGCGCCGAAGGCTGCATCCAACGTGCGCGTAACAAAAGGACATGGCGACAGTCCTAAATCCATTGAAATCGAATGGGATTCAATTGAAGGCGACGGAATTACCTATACGGTTTATCGTTCAAGTTCCGAAAGTTCCACTATGAGAAAATTGGGCGAAGGAAGCGGTTCTTACGCAGATTCAAAAGATTTGAAGTCGAACGTATATTATTACTATTATGTTCAGACTTCCAAAATAGAAATGAAGGATGAGAGTGACACAGAAGGAACTCTCCTGAAAGGTCCTATGTCAAAATCGGGACCTGACGACGCTTCGCCCGCCGAAGGATTTATTTTGAGCGAGCCTTCTACCGTGGAAGTGCAAAAAATTCGCGGAGAATCAGAATATCGCATAAGTTTTACTCCTGTAATTGGCGACGCTAACTTTTCGAACAAAACGAAGGCAAAATACGATAACAAGTATGAATATGTCGTGCTTGGAGGCGGTACTCAAAGCGGAAGCTTCAGCGAAGTAAAAACTGCTTCTTCTTCCGCCCTTGAATTTGCGGACGGAAAATATTCAATGAAAGTTTCGCCATTCGGCTTCTACAGAATGAAAGTCAAATACAATGGGGAAGAAAGCAAACAGACTTCGGTGGTCGCGCCCGCGCCTTATGATGCTCGTGATGTCTATGTTACGCGCGCGGCACTCGTCGGAGATTACAGCCAATATGTGCCGGCCTCTACCACTTCCACCACTGAGCCTGGCACGAATGCCAACGGCGTGCATCCAGTGAAAATCACATGGAAAGCCCCCGAAGGCGGCGCGGATGCGTACAATATCTATCGCAGCGAAAAGCAGGATAGCGGCTTTAGGAAAATTACGGACTCGCCAATTCCTGCTAACGGCGGAACGGATTTCGAATACATCGACAAAAACGATTCCGCGAAAGCAGGTTCGATTTATTATTACTATGTCCTTTCGCTCAATTCTTTGGGTCAAGGCGTGGAAAAATCTGCAATCGATACGCCGACGCTCGAAGGCAACATCATAAAGACGAAAAATGCCGACGGCACTCCTTGCGGGCGCGGCTGGGGCTGGGGCGCGCTTTCGGCGTGGCAATACATGCGCGAGGAACGCAAGACAGTTGAATCTTCGCAGAAAAAATTGACTCTCATGCACAAGTCGAACAATTTGGACAAAGTGGGAAGCGAGACTATCAACGGCAATATTTGTGGAACGCTTTCCTACACTGCCAAAGTGGAAGGGCTTGGCGCGCGCATTACGATGCCGTATACGAATTATGCCGATTCTTACATCAGCAATAATAAGAATTTGGGAATTTACTTTTTGTTCAATGGCAATACGAACACTACGTCGAATATGAGCGCGAACGGCAATATGGACGGAACTGTAACATGCAATGGAATGTATCCTGGAAGCGTTATATATAACAATGTGCAAATAAAAGGCGGCGCGGCCGGAGGCGGAACTTACGGCGTGATTCGCAATGGCATCGATTCAAATGCCGTACAGGTTGACTGGAAGGCGGGAGATAAATAGTGTGATGAATATGAAAAGAAATGAAATTTTGCGAAATGCTTTTAAGGTGTTTTTTCCTCTTTGCGCGATTTTTTCCGTGCTCGTGCTTTTTTCTTGCTTCACGCCTTCGCCGCTTTACGGCACATGGAGCGACAATCTTGGAAACAAAATCACTTTTTCCGATGACAATACTTTCACCGCGATTATTGCCGTGGAGAGAACTGTTATTGACGACGACTATAACGTTCCAGTGACGGAAACATTCAGCGGAAGTTTTTCTGTCGCGGAAAACGTGCTTTCGTTTTCCACGGACTACGGAACGATTGTGACTGAATGGGACATTCGCGGCTCGATTTTGTACCTTGATTGGACGATGCCGCAAGGATATTCGGAAACGATAAAGAATTTGCAGCTTTATCATAATTAGGTTTTGTAAAATTGGCGGCTTTTTGCGTTGCCAATTTTAATTTCGAGTTTTTGCAAAACTCGCTTATTGCAGGAAAATATTTTGAAAAGACTGTTTTTGTTTGCGGTTATTTTTTCTCTTTTTGCATTCGCGTTTGCCAAAGAAGAATTTGGCATTTACAATAGCGGCGGCGTTGCTTGGGCGAGCGTCACGAGAATTCAAAAGCAGTCCACCGTGAGCAATTTTGTTTGGAACGACAAAATGGTCGGCGTTTTTTACGAATGCCAGTCGTACAATCTGAAAAATTTCAGCGAATGGTTTCAGCTCAATTTTATGGGACGCATGGCACTCTATTATCCGTATCGATATTATTTCCGAAACATCCGCCAGTTTCCGGCGCAGATGCTTGTTATTTCGTTGGACTTCTTCACCGCGCCTTGCATCACGTTCAGCCTGAAAGATTTCGTGCGCTTTGATTTGGAGCCGGGGCTTCATTTGAAATACCAAAAGCAGGACAAATGGAAATATTGGAATTTAGGTCCGGGAATAAAATTGGACGCGGAGTTTCCGCTCAGCCCGCGATGGACCATCGTGCTTGGCGGAATGTTCAGCTGGGACAACGGCAATCTTGGCTCAAACCGCGGTTTTCGCGATTTCGACTATGTTTGGGAATATCAATGCAACTTTGGGGTGCGCTACAGCAAGCATCAGAAGAACAAAAAAAGCTATCTCAAAGGCTTCAAAAAATATATGGAAGAGCAGGCTGAGCTCACGAGCGAATGGATTGAAAAGATTCGCGCGCAGAGTGATTCGACGGAAGATGATTCGGAAGAAAATCCCGCGCAATAAAATGCAAAAGTCAATTTTCGTGCGAGGAGTTCGCTCCGCTATTTCGCAAGATATTCGCGAATCGTGTTTATAAGCAGGACAGGATTTATGGGTTTGGAAAGGTGCGTGTTCATTCCGGCATCCACGCACTTTTGAATGTCTTCCATGAAGGCGTTCGCGGTGAGCGCGATAATCGGAATCGTTTTCGCGTCTTCGCGTTCCAGTGCGCGGATTTTTGTAGCGGATTCGATTCCTCCCATTACGGGCATCATCACGTCCATCAAAATCAAATCGAAAGCGTTCGATTCGCTTTGTGAGAAAGTGTCCAGCGCGACTTGGCCGTTTTCTGCGATTGTAACGACCATTCCCTTTTTTTGCAGAATGCGCCGCGAGATTTCTTGGTTGAGTGGATTGTCTTCTACGAGCAGGATTTTCTTGCCGTCGAGTTCGGCCTCGGATTTTGACTTGGATTTTTCGTCGGGCTTTTCCTGCGCGGGTTCTGCGAGTTCTTCGATGAATTCCATCGCGAGCGTGATCGTGAAAGTCGTGCCTTTGCCGGGCGCGGAATCGCATTTGATTGTTCCGCCCATAAGCTTTACGAGATTTTGCACGATCGAAAGTCCAAGCCCTGTTCCGACTTTGTTCACGGAATTCACGTCTTGCGTGAAAGAATCGAACATAACTTTTTGGAATTCCTTTGTCATTCCGCTGCCCGTGTCTTTCACGACGATTTCCAAGTTGATTGTCTTTTCCGTGCGATCGAGAATTTTCAGGAGAAGTTCCACGCGGCCTTCGCTAGGCGTGAATTTGCTCGCGTTGGAAAGCAGGTTCATAATCACTTGCTGCAAATGCAGGCGGTCAATGTTCACGAAAAAATTCTTGTATTTGCGCGTATCGACGTTGCAATAAAAATTTATGTTCTTCGTTTCGAACATTGGATTTGCCATCGTCGTAATGGCTTCGACGATTTCACCGACGCTTTGACGGCTCTTGCGGATTTCCATTTTGCCGCTTTCGATTTTCGCCATGTCGAGAATGTCGTTCAAAAGTCCAAGCATATATTTTGAAGAAGATTTTATTTTCTGAATGTCTTCGCTCAAAGCCTGCGGCTTGTCAACTTCGTCTTCGAGAAGTTCCGCCATTCCGATTATTCCGTTCATCGGCGTGCGCAAGTCATGGCTCATCCTTGAAAGGAAATCACTTTTGGATGCGTTCGCTTTTTTTGCCTGTTCGATCGCGTTTGAAAGTTTTTCATTCTGCAATTTTTCAAAAAGCGTGATGTCCGTAATGTCGCGGCAGATGAACAGAATTATGCTTTGATTGTTGTTCAAATAATATGCGCGCATTTGCTTGATTGCAACGCGCAGGTTTTCGGAAACGATTTCGAAAGTGCAGTTTACGGCGAATTTGTCTTTGAGCTTTAGTATGAGCTTTTTCAGCGCGAAAAATTCTTCCGCCGCGTTTCTGTCTTTGGAAGCCACGACATCGTTCAAAATTGTTTGGACGAGCGCGTCGTAGTCAATTTCATCTTTTACGGAAATCCAGTTCACGTTGTTCGCCTTGTGAATCATGTGGCATTTCGCGTTGGAAAGATCCAGCCACAAAATGTATTCGACTTCTTCATCCAAAACCGAATCTTTTGAAATTGACATAATCTTTTGTTCGGTGATATCGCGCAGATAAATATTCGCTTCAACGCAAGTCGTGTAAGGATTCAGGGAAACTTCCGTGTGTAGCAGATACCAGCGAATCATCCCGTTGGTAAACGGATAGAAAAATTCCCATTCGTGCGAACGATTTCCGTTCATAAAAGAAGTGAGCAGTTCCTTTCGATTGAGCACTTCTGGCAACGCAGGATTTTGTCCGCCGTTTGTCGAGATTTTCGAGAAAAGCTGCAGTTCGCTGTCCGCAGCGCTGTCCCTTACCGCCAATTTCATTTCAGGAATGTTTATCATTCGTTCCATTATGATGTTGTTGGTGAGATTCAGCCGCGTGTACGCAGGATAGGCTTTGTTCACGAACGCGCGGTATGACATGTCTCCTTCATATTTCTCTTCCGCCAATTTTTGGCTCGTGATGTCAATCGCCGTCGCGATGGCTCTTATGGACTTGCTGTTGTCTTGGTTCAAATTTCTGTAGACAATGTGTTTCCACACGGTGCTCGTAAGATGAGTGTGCGCGTCTTCCTGTTGCAAAGGCAAATCGATGGAAACCGTTTCCCTGCCGCTTTTTAGGTCGGAAATCATTTTGTTGTAGCTGCCGATGTATTCGAAAGGAATCAAGCCTTGATCGATCCAGCCTTCGATTATGTTTTCGGAGAGCAGGGCATTTTCGTCCGTTTTGCGTTCGTTGCCTCCGACTTTTATCGCGTCGTTCTTGTCGGGATCCAAATCGCATTCCCAAAAAAGCGCGTCGCCTTGGCTCAAGACCATGTTCAATTTTACGCGCTCTTCGTCCAGGAAAGATTTTTGCAAATTGATTTTTCTTTTCGCGAAAAGAATCAGCATTATTATCGCCGCGAATAAAATCAGGCTGAGCAAAAAAAACAGCGACAAAAAAAATTGCTTCGTGTTTTCATTTTGATTGTCATTGATGAAAATCGTCTTTGGATTTAGGAGTTCGCTTTTGATTTTGAATTTTTGCATTTGTTCAGAATCAAAAAAATAATTCGCCTGCGCTTGAGTGCGAGCCGCGCTTTCGATTTTCGCTTGAGCCGTGGTGCCTTCAAAAAAAATTCCCAGCGCGCGCGCCACGGAATTCCCCAATTCCTCGATAGAAATAAAATATCCGCCCAAAACGCCTTCGCCAAATCCGATGTCGTGGCAAACGAATGTCGGGTTTTCGGTATTGTCCAAAATCGTGTCGAGAATCTGCCACGAATTCAAAATGTTCTCGTTCAATTCTTTCGGCGAAGGCAAAAAAATTATCGGGCAGTTTTCGAGCTGCGAAACATATTCTTCGATTTGGTCTTGGCTCATTTGAGAGACATTTTTGTATTCCGCGTCGATTTCGTATTTGCTTATTTCGGATTCGCAATTTTTGATTTGCTCTTCGGAACATCCGATGAACGCGATTTTCTTCCTTTCGGGAAAAAGCGTCATTGCGAGCTTTATGTTTTCGTCGATGAAAATTTCGTCATTGATGATTTTTACGTTCGGAATTTTTTCCGCGTTGTCCAAAAAAAATCCATCGTCCGTGCCGATGCAAACGAGCGGCGTCTTTCCAAAAAATTCGGCTTGCATCTTTTGCGAAAATTCGAACGCCGAATTGTCGCCTATAATTACCGCGTCGAATTTCGAAAGATCCAAAAATTTAAAAGGCCATTCTTGTCGCTCGTCTTGCGATTTTGAATTGTACAAATTGTAGTCCAGCGACTGATAATACAAATTGAAATTGTTCGGCAGCGCATTTGAAATTGAAAAAAATTGCGAGTTGTCCATGCGCGAATTGCTTGTCGAGAAATACAAAATACTTTTTTTGTCTGGCCGCGCCGTCTGCGAAAATGCGAGCGAGAAAAGAGAAATGAATATAAAGACAAAGGCGAATTTTTTGACGCACATTTTTGAAAAATATTATATCACGAAACGCGCAATAATGCAATTTTATTTTTTAATATTCAAATTCAGGCTTGGAAAAAAATTCCATTTGCTCGCCTGTGGCGGGATGCGCAAAACTCAAGTACGAGGCATGTAACAAAAGCCGCCCGCCTTGCGTTTCCTCCCTGCCATAAAGATTGTCGCCAACAATCGGCGTGTTCAATTCGAGCGGGCTTGCGGCGGCAAATCGCAATTGGTGCGTGCGGCCAGTGAGCGGTTCAAAGCACACGGTTGTAACAGTGCGCCCGTTCTTGCCTTGTGCGCCGCGCATATTCCAAATGCGCTCGCGCTTCCACAAAGTTATTGCAAGTTTTCCGTGCGTGTCGTCGTGGATTTGGTGCGGGCGATTCTCGATGTCCACGCGGTGGCGGATTTCCAAGCGGCCGCTTTTTGTCGCGCGAGTGATTCCGAGTTTTTCATTTTGCAAGATTCCGTCCAAAACCGCGATGTATTTTTTCCGAACTTTGCCGAGCGCAAATTGTTCCGAAAGATTTTTGTGGCTTTTCGAATCGAACGCCAAAACCATAAGCCCGCTTGTGTCCATGTCGAGGCGATGCACGGAAGGCTGCGCAATTGTTTTCGGGAAAAGCCGCTGCATTCGTCGCACGACGCAATCTTGTTTTTCCGCGCCCCTCCCCGGAACGGAAAGCAAGCCGCTCGGTTTTTCCACAACCAAAATATTTTCGTCGCGATAAATTATTTTTAATCCCAAAATCAAAGGCAGAATTATTCCACATTTTTCGTCGCAAGGATTTTTGAAATCCGCGTCATCGGCATTTTCGAATTTTTGCGCGTCCGAGCCATTCCAATAAAATTCCTCAAGGCTGAACGGAAGCAATTGTTTTTCGAAAGCGTAACTCAGCAATTTCGGCGCACAACAATCGCCAGTTCCTGTTGGAATTAAAAAACTGCGTTTTTCATCGCGCTCGTTTTTTTCATGATTTTCATTTTGTGCAGAATTTTCTTCGTGCCGAAAACTTGCGTACAATTTTTCTTTTATTATGTCGTTGAAATTTCGCGCGATTCCGTCGGCACAAAAAAAATTGTAAAGAGAATAAATGCGCCGCAAAGTTTCGTTGCAAAGTTTTATTCGCAATTTTTTTCGCGCGGATTTTTGTTCGGAAATTTCGCCTGCTGGCGCGACGGAAAGTTCGTGAATTTTTTTGTCGTTGATTGAAATTACCGCGTTGTATTTTTCTTCATCGAAAAGTGGCGGAACAAAACCTTCGATGTTCCATTTGCCGCCGAGCGATCCGGAAAAGGCGCGAAGCACGAGTTGCTCGCCATTTTCATCAAGGCAAACAAGCGCGCCGAACATTCCTTTGAAAAAATAAAATTCCGAATTGCCGCAAAGCGATTTTTTTTCTTTAAGCTCGCGAATCATTTCAAAGCAGATTTTTTTCGCGGCATCTTTGTCAAACGGAGGAAACACAGTCGCTTATTTTGCTTTGCTGTTCGGCGCGCGCTGAATTGTTTTGCCTTTTTCGTCCGCCAGAAAAACGATCGGCTTTTTGTGCGTGAAAAATCCATTTTCCACCACGCCAGTTATCGCATTGATTTTTTTTTCCATCGCGGCAGGATCAACGCTTTTTTTCCAAAGAACATCGAGCAATTGATTTCCGTTGTCCGTGATGACAGGTCCAGCCTTTCTGATTCCCTGGCGCAAAACGCATTTGCCGCCGAGTTTTGCAATCGCGTTGACGACAGGCACTCGCGCTTCTTCGAGGATTTCCACTGGGAGGGGGAATTTTGTTCCGAGCGTTTTCACTACTTTCGAGGAATCCGCTATGACGACAAAAATTTTGGAATTGTACGCTACGATTTTTTCACGGAACAACGCCGCGCCGCCGCCTTTTATGACGCTGTTGTCGGGCGCGATTTCGTCCGCGCCGTCAATCGCCAAATCCAATTTTCCGCCAATCGCGCGGTCGTTCATCGAATAAAGTGGAATGCCCAAGTCGGCGCAAAGATTCGCGGTTTGGAAACTCGTTACCACGGCGAGGACATTTTTCAAAGTACCGTCGGCAATTCGTTCGGCGAGCCTTCGTACGGCGGGCATCGCGGTCGAGCCAGTTCCGAGACCGATTTTCATTCCGCTGAAAATTTTTTTCTGTTCGATGAGCGAATCAATCGCAGTCCGCGCCACGAGTTCTTTCTGTTCTTGCTGACTAAGCATATTCAACTCCTGTGAAAATTTTGAATTGCTCGTATGCCTGATATTTTAGCATTTCGCTGCCGTTGCAAACTTTGCAGCCCGCCATCATCGCGCGCTGCATAATCGGCGTAACTTCGGGAGTGTAAACGATGTCGAACAAAATTTCTTTTCCGCTGAATTTGTAAAAATAAATCGGGTCGTTTTGCGCGTTGCTCGTTTCCGTGGAATTCATTCCGACCGAAGTCGTTTGGATTATCAAGTCGGAATATTTTTTCAGCATGTTGATCGAATCCACAGTGAGCGATGCGGAATCAAATCCGAACATGTTCGCCACTTGCTCCGCGCGGAAATGCGTTCGATTGAAGACGCACGCCTTTCCTCCCAAAATTTTTATCGCGCATGCAATCGCGCGAGCCGCTCCTCCTGCGCCGATAATCGAAACTTTTTTGCGCCGCAAATTTTTCAGCCCGGTAAATTCCAAGAGTGCCTTCGCGAATCCTGAAAAGTCCGTGTTGTAGCCGCACCATTCGTCGTTCTTTCGGATAATCGTATTGCACGCGCCGATTTCCTTGACATGTTTGTCCACTTCAATCAAATCGTTCACGACAGTTTCTTTGTGCGGCACGGTTACGGAAAGTCCGCGCATTCCGATTTCGTTTGCGAAGTTGATTGTTTGATGAATATCAGCAGAAGGGAGGGGGACGTAAACCGCATTCATCGAATGCTTTTTGTAGCCTGCGTTGTGCAATTTCGGGCTGTCGGTTTTTTCAAGCGGCCATCCTGTTACGCCGAAAATTTCCGTGCGCTCGTTCAGATTCCTGAAATTATACACTTGGTCGAGCGTGAGCGGATCGATGTGCCCTATGTTTTTGAGCGAATTCTCTCCGTCTGCCGCGGAAGTGTAAGTGAGAAAGGAATGCGTTTTGTACGCGAGAATTCTTGAAACAGTTCCAATTGATCCCATCGCGCACAAAATGTGATCGTAGTCCGAAAAGTAGCGCGTCTCGCTAAAAAGATTTTTCACGTCGTCCAAAGTTTTCGGCATAAAAGCGATCTTCGGAATTTCATATCCGGTGCGTCGCATTTCGTTGCAACGCCTTACGATGTTGCTCACTGGTTCTTTCATATTGTGATAGCTTCGAATGATTCTCGTTCCAAAAGCCATCGCAGCATCTTCCAAATTCGAAACGAAAAAATCGTTTTCAAAATCCACGTATTGAAAATTGTTTTCCCTGTGAAGATCGTCGGCAAAAGCCATCGCCTGCGCGAAAAGCATCGCCCGCGAGCTTTCGCCCGCGCGGTAAGCGCCGCCGTCGTTTAATCGCCGAATCGTCAGGATGCACGGAATCTTCGCGAGCCTCGGAAATTTCCTGATGTGAAGGGCTTCGTCCTCGTCAAGATAATCCGCGCGCAATTCCGCGATGTCTATGTAATTTCGATAGCATTCTACAAGCGCGAGATTTTTTTCGATTGTGCTCTCCGTGAGCGTAAGACAAACTTTTGTGGCCTGCATTATTGAACCGTAAAATGTTCCTTTTCTTGATTGAGCACGCTGAGCGCCAAAATCGTTCCATGCGGCACAGAGTACGGAAGCGAAATGTTTCCGCCAATGTGATTGAACGAAGCGATTGTGAACGGCGAGCCTTCGGGAGGATACGCGTCGATTTTTACAGGAACTGCGATCGGATAGTATGAAATATTCGTCGAAAAAATTCCGTAGCTGGCATTCGAAAAATTGTTCATTTGCATTCCGGCAGTTTCGGCTTCGTTGCGTCCGCGCACATTTTCCACGATTGTGTCGCCAGAAAAAATCGCGTCCGAAGCCGGCAACGCAATTTCAAGCGTGATTTGCGAAAATTCCGCAGTTTCGCTTTCTGCGGCGAGCGACTGATTTACTACAGTTCCAGAGGTTTCGTCCGAGCCGGCAATGTGGCTTTGAAAATGAAAAAGCAAATTCACTTTGCCCATTTCTTCAGAAATCTGCGCAATCGTGTTTCCCAAAAAATTCGGAACTTTTACGAGCGAATCAGATGCGCCTTTTGAAACGATGAAATGCAATTCCACGCCTTGCGTTATCGGCGTGCCTTCCTCAGGCTCTTGTTCCAAAATCGTTCCGATTGGCGATGAATCAAGCTTGAAAACCGGCTCGGCGATTGTAATTGGAGGCGTGTCAACTCCGCCGTAAAGCATGTCCAATTTTGTTTTGACTGTATCTATGTTCGTTCCGACGTAATTTCCCACATGGTCGATCACCACGCCTCGGCTGACTACAAGCGTAATTCTGCGGCCCGCTTTGACGATGCTTCCCGCGTTCGGCGACTGCGAAAGCACTTGACCTGCCTCGCCGGGCAAATCACTGTAACGCAATTGAAGCTTCGGGTACAATTCTTTTTCCTGCATTTCCAAAAGCGCGCGCGTGAGGCTTTTTCCCGTAACGTCGGGAACTAAAACTTGCTCGTCGCCTTTGTTGGCAAAAAAGAAAACGGCAAGCGCGGCAAGCACCATCAGTAAAAAAGTTGCGAGTGTATATAGAGAAAACACTCGAATGTTTTTTTGCAATTCACCTTGAAATTCATTTTTCGTCATAAAATTTCCTCGAAAACCATTTTATCAAAATTCGCGCCGAATATCAATATTATTTTTTAGAAAAGTACAGTGTCGATGAAATTTTTGTTGCCGTTCAAAAAATCCTTGTAGTTCATCGCGTTGCGCTGCTGACGTTGAAGTTGCGTCACGCACAAAACATCTTCGCCGCATTTTACGAAAATTCCGTTTTGCTTGTCCGCCGCCGCAACTTGTCCATTTTTTATTTCGGAAAAATTTTCAGGCAAGGCGATTTTTTTATTTTCAATTTCATCTTTGTCGAACGGAACGCATTTCAAAATTTTCAAAGTCTCGCCTTCCACAGAACCAATTCGAGTGAATGCGCCGCCTTCGTTCGTGTACGCGCGAACAAAAGCTGAAATTTTCTGCGCGCTTTCGTTCCAATTTATCAAAGTGTCTTCGCGCGAAATTATTTTCGTGTAGGAAGCCGCGCCTTGTTGCGCCGTGCCTTGCGGCATTTTTCCGAGCCGCGCGCATTCTCGCAAAACGCCGTCGATCAAATCCGCTCCAATCATCGCGCTTTTTTCCAAAAGCAAATCGGCGGTTTCGGTAAAATCAAGCGCGATTTTTTCTTGCGCCAAAATTTCGCCTTCGTCCATTCCGAGCGCAAGCGTTTGAACAGTAACGGCCGTTTCTTTGTCCATGTTCAAAATCGCCGCAGGAATCGGCGTGGGTCCTCGATATTTCGGCAAAAGCGATGGATGCAAATTCATTCCGCCGATTTTAAAAAGCGAAAGAAATTTCGGACCGAAAATTTTTCCGTAGGCAAAGCAAACCAAAATGTCAAAATCGAGCGCGGAAATCACTTCGCGAAAATCCGTATCCAATTTTTGCGGTGAATAAACAGGAATGTTTTTTTTCTGCGCGAACGCGCCCACCGCAGTCGGAAGCAAATCTTTTTTTCGTCCTTTCGCGCTCGGCGGATTTGTGAGAACGCCCGCAATTTCGTAAACGCCTTGAGAACGCTCGAGCAAAATTTCCAAAGTCCGCGCGGACGCTTCTGGACTTCCCGCGTAAAGAATTTTCAGCGTTCGATTTTTTTCTAATTTTTTTTCGGAATTTTTTTTGCAAATTTCATTTTGCATTTTTCTTGGCTTCCTTGGCGGCTTTTTTTGCGGCGATTCGTTTTTCCTTCGCCTCGCGTTCGGCGGCTTTTTGCAATGCGCGTTCCGCGCGACGTGCGAATTTTTCACGAGTTTCTTTTGCGAACTCGGCATCGCCACGATCGATGAAAACAATTCCGTCAAGATGATCGTTTTCATGTTGAATCACTCTCGCCAAAAGTCCATCGGCTTCAAGTACAAAATTTTTTCCATTCAAATCCTGCGCTTGAACTGTAACTTTGGAAGGGCGCATTATTTCTTCGTAAGTTTGCGGAACAGAAAGACAGCCTTCTTCATAAGGAACGCTGTCGCTGGAAGTGCGCACAATTTGCGGATTTATGAAAACGCGCCTCACATCGTCGTCCGCAATCACAACGAACATTCTGCGGCTTTGTCCAATTTGCGGGCACGCCAAACCAACTCCGTTCGCGCTTATCATTGTTTCGAACATTTCGTCGGCAAGTTTTTTTAAATCGTCGTTGATTTCTTCTTGCGGAATCGGAAGAGCTTTTTTCGCGAGAACTTCTTCGCCCAATTTGTAAATTTTCATAAATCACTCCATCGAATTAAAAATAAATTTCTCTTTTTTGAAGCCCCTTACGGAAGCGAAACAGCGCAGACGCTAGCTCCAGCGGAAGCGAAAATTCTCGTTCCTCGTCGCAAGATTTTTCAAAACTCACTTCAACCTGAATCGCGCGGCGCGCGCATGTCCTGCAAGTCCTTCGGTGTCTCCCAAAATTCCTGCGGCGTTCGCGCTGGCAATTACGCCCTTTTTTCCGTTCGCCGTTCGCAAGGTTGTAACTGTCTTCAAAAAGCATCGCACGCTCAAGCCGCCAGTAAATTTTGCCGAGCCGCCAGTGGGAAGCGTGTGATTCAAACCTGCTGCATAATCGCCAAAAACTTCCGCCGCGCCGTGGCCGATGAAAAGCGAGCCATAATTGTGGACGAGCGATTTTATTTTTTCCAAATCCGCGCCTTCGTCCAACGCGAGTTCCAAATGTTCGGGCGATTTTTTGTTCGCGATTTGCGCGGCTTCTTCGAGCGATGATGCCACGATTATCATTCCGCAATTTTCTATGCTTTCGCGCGCAATTTTTTTCGTCGGCAAATCTTCAAGCTGAACTTCGATTTCCGCCTGAACTTTTTTCGCAAAATCCAAATCGTCCGTCGCCAAAATCGGCTGCGCCACAACATCGTGTTCGGCCTGCGCGAGCAAATCCGCCGCCACCCATTGCGCGTTCGCGTTTTTGTCCGCGATGATGAAAACTTCGCTCGGACCTGCGAGCATGTCAATTCCGACCGTGCCGTAAACAAGGCGTTTCGCTTCGGCTACGAATTTATTTCCAGGCCCGACAATCACATCGCATTTTGGAATGGATTGCGTTCCGAACGCCATCGCCGCAATCGCTTGCGCTCCGCCACACGCAAAAACTTTTTTCGCGCCGCAAATGTAAGCCCCCGCCATTATTTTTTCGTCGGCATAAGGTTGCGCCGATTTTTTTTCGTCAGGATGCAAACGAGGCGGCGTGCACATCACGACTTCTTTCACGCCGGCGGCGATTGCCGGAGTGACAGTCATAATCACAGTGGAAACGAGCGGAAATCTTCCTGCTGGAACATAAACGCCCGCGCGTTCGACGGGAATGTTTTTTTGTCCCGTAAAAAGTCCTTCTTCCAATTCAATTTCAAAATCGGAAAAACATTCGCGCTGCTTTTTTGCAAAAAGCAAAGCCAAGTCATGCGAGTAAACGAGCGAATCGTAGAGCGCGGGATTTTCATCTTGCATTTTTTTTGCCGCGCGTTCCAATTCCGAAAATTCTATTTCAAATTTTTGCGGCGAACAAACGTCAAACTTCGCGCCATATTCGCGCAACGCTTCGTCGCCAGAATTTTTCACGTCCGCCAAAATCGTCTTTACAATTTCAAGCGAATCGGCAAAGTCGCGTCCTTCGAAAAATTTTTGTTCAATATTTTTGGCTTCTACAATTTTTATCATCGTTTTAAAATCTCCTTGCGCAGCGACAGGATAGAATTTAATTATATCGCAAAAAAAAAATAATTGGAAGAGCGTTTTGTCAAACTGTATTTCCGCTTGCGCTGAAAACTGTCTTTCCAATTGGCGACAATGCAAGCGGTGATTCACTTGAAACAATCAGCGTTTTGTGATAAAATATTTGTAGCTAAAATATCGCTCAATTGAGGCGTTTAATTTTTGGGAGAAAAACTATGGCAAACCAAATTGGACACGAATGCACGCTTGAAAAAATCATTTCGCTTTGCAAGCGGCGCGGATTTGTATATCAGGCTTCGGAGATTTACGGCGGACAGGCGGGCGCGTGGGATTACGGTCCGCTCGGCGTGAATTTCAAGCGGAACATTCAGAACGAATGGTGGCATTATATGACGCAGCTTCGCGACGACGTCGTGGGCTTGGACAGCGCAATTTTCCAGCATAACAAAACTTGGGAAGCATCGGGTCATGTGGCGCATTTTTCCGATCCGATGATCGACTGCACCGAATGCAAGGCGAGATTTCGCGCGGACAATTTGATTGAAGAATTCTACGACAAAAAAGGTGTCGCGCCCGAAAAGCCCGTGGACACGATGAGCCACGAGGAAATGAAAGCCATCATCGACGAAAACATAAATTGTCCGACTTGCGGAAAGCATTCATGGACGGCAGTCCGCGAATTCAACTTGATGTTTAAGACGCACCTCGGACCTGTGGCGAGCGACACTTCGCTGATTTATTTGCGTCCCGAAACTTGCCAAGGAATTTTCACGGATTTCAAAAACATAGTTCAGTCCAGCCGAATGAAATTGCCGTTCGGCGTGGCGCAAGTGGGAAAGTCGTTCCGCAATGAAATCATTTTCAAGAATTTCATTTTCCGCACATGCGAATTCGAGCAAATGGAAATGGAATATTTTTGCAAGGCGGGAAGCGACGAGCAGATTTTCGAAGACTGGCGAAAATATCGCTGGAATTTTTATCTTAAATATGGAATATCGGAGAAAAATCTCAAGTGGCATCATCACGACAAATTGGCGCACTACGCGAAGGACGCTTACGACATTCAGTACAATTTCCCGATTGGCTTTGAGGAAATCGAAGGCATCCACAACCGCACGGATTTTGATTTGAGTCAGCACACGAAAGTTTCGGGCAAGGACATGTCGTACATCGATCAGGAAAACGGCAATGAAACTTTTACGCCTTATGTCATCGAAACTTCCGCCGGCCTCAACCGAAATTTCTTGGCGTTTATGTGCGAGGCTTACGAAGAGGAAAATTGCGGCAAAGATGGAAAAGAAGATTTCCGCACGGTTTTGCATTTGCATCCGCGCCTCGCGCCTGTCACGGTCGCAGTGCTTCCGCTTATGAAAAAGGACGGCCTTGCCGAGCGCGCGAAGGAAATCCAGCATTCGCTTAAAGAAGAATTCGTCACGGATTTTGATTTGTCGGGAACGGTCGGAAAACGCTATCGCCGCCAGGACGAAATCGGAACGCCGTTTTGCGTCACGATCGACTACGACACGATCACGCAGGGAAATCCGAATTTCGACACGGTGACAGTCCGCGCCCGCGACACGATGGAACAAGAGCGCGTGAAAGTCGCCGTGCTTTCTGCGTACATACAAAACGCGATTCGAAATTACAAGCCCGTGGCGAAAAAATAAAATGGATTATATTTCTCTCGGAAAATCAAACTTGATGGTGAGCCGCGTCGGATTCGGCGCGATGAGTCTCGGGGAAATCGACACGGACGAAAACGCCTCGGCGTTGGTTCACAAGGCGTATGATGCTGGCGTGAATTTTTTCGACATTTCGCATTCCGCGAAAGAAAGCGAAAAGCGTTTGGGCGCGTGCCTTTACGGAATCAGGCACAACGTCGTGCTCGCCACGAAAGCGTGCGTTTTGGAC
Source organism: Treponema sp. (assembly GCA_014804005.1). Taxonomy (GTDB): domain Bacteria; phylum Spirochaetota; class Spirochaetia; order Treponematales; family Treponemataceae; genus Treponema_D. Next base: position 51,308 of record JAAVAP010000026.1, read on the forward strand.
GCGCGGGATTTGGAAGAATGTTTGGACGATTCGCTTTCCGCGCTTCGCACCGACTACATCGATTTGTTTCAATATGAAACCGACGAAAAAAATATTGTCGCGTTTGACGAAATCGCAGCGCAAATGGAACGGCTCAAAGAACGCGGAAAAATCCGCCACTTCGGACTTACCACCGAAGATTTTGAAATTGCTGCAAGCGCGCTTGATTCTTCCGTTTTCGCTTCGATTCAAATTCCGTTCAACATTCTTGTGATGAAGCAAGTCGAATCGCTCGTAAAAAAGGCGCAGGCTTGCGACATTGGCTTTGTCGCGATGAAGCCGCTTTACGGCGGGCTTGTGAGGAACATTCCGCTCGCGCTCGGATTTTTGTATCAATATGAAAACGTCGTTCCGCTTTGGGGCGTTCGCAACCTCGAAGAACTCAGCCAGATTTTGTATTTCAACGCGCATCCGCCTTTGGTGGACGAACAGTTCGAATCGGAAGTGGAAAACATCCGCGCATTTTTCAGCTAAATCTTTAAAACAAAAATGGTTGGAAACCTCACACAGTTCCCAACCTAGATGCACTGTCCATTCCGCAAGCGTCTGGATGTCTAACCGCTCGCGTATAACTTGTATTTATAATATCGTCATCGTGCGAAAAAACTTTAGCATATATTGAAAAATATTTTTTGGATTTTTTTTCGGGCGTTTCCTGCAAGGCATATTTTTGCAAAATATTGTTGACAATATATATAATAGTATATTATATATTAAAGATTATAAACTAAGGACGTTTTAGCAATATGAAAAACAAGCTTTTCATTTTTCTTCTCGCGCTTGGCATTCTTGCCGCCGCAGCGGTTGTTTTCTTTGGCTCGCACGCGCTTTTCAGGCGGAGCACGGATTCTCGTTTGAGCCAGATGGCTTACGTCAAGCGTTTGGAAATAGACGTGGGAACAGGGCCTGAGCTGAAACTCGCAATGCAAATGGTGCAGTCGCCTGTCATCGTGGATCATCTTTCAAATCCTGCGGACGAGGCGATTGGCGAGCTTGCGTTCGGGGAATTCCGCGTTTTCCAAGAATCGTTCAAGTCGCACAGGACGTTTTGGATTTCCGACTTGGATTTAAGATATTATTCGAACATGGAATTCATTTATGATGTGGATAAAGACGATCCGGGCAACGCATGGTATTCCGCCACGTTGAACAGCGGCGCTCCGTATCAGTTTTACGTGGACTACGACATTGGTCTGAAAAAGACGTTTATGTGGATAAACGCGCTCGTGTACAACGAACAGCACAAGGCGGTGGGAATTGCGGGCACGGGCATCGAGCTTACGGACTTTGTTGATGATATGTACGCGCACCTTGAGAAAGGCGTGACAATGTACATGTATAATTCCAACGCGGAAATTTCAGGCTCGCTTGATTTGCATCACCTTGAGGATAAAGTGCCTATCGGCGCGGTGATGCCGGAACTTCTGCGGGCGGAAACGCTTTTCCCAAAAGACGACACTTTCGTTTCCACATGGAAGGGCGAGTACATCATCGTTCCGCTGACGCAGGTCGGCTGGACGATGGTCTTGTTCATTCCGTATAATTTTTCCGCATTTTTTCAGTATGCGGCGTTTCCATTTGTCGGTGTGCTTGTGCTGCTTGTCGCGTCACTCGTATTCTTCGGTTTGCGCAGCATAATCACGCCGCTCTCATTTGTGCGCCGCGCGATTTCCAGAATAGCCGCAGGCGAGGCGGATTTGACGCGCAGGCTTGATACGGACATCCGCACTCCGTTCAAAGTAATTCCGCAGATTGTTGAGGGCTTCAACGGATTCCTCGCGAAGATGCAATCCATGATGCAAGGTCTCAAAAAGTCGGAGTCGGTTTTGGCTTCCGTGGCGCAGGAGATTAAGACGAGCGCGGACGCGACATCTGATTTCATCGCGGACATTACAAAGAGCATTGATGCCGTGCATGGGCAGATTGATGATCAAGAGACAAGTTTCAGCAGGACTTCCGATGTCGTGCAGGATGTGTCTGGCGGAATCACCGCGCTTGCTGCCATGATTGACACGCAGGTCGCTAGCATCGCTGGAACTTCGTCCGCAGTCGAGCAACTTATCGGAAGCATTTCGGGAATCAGCAATTCTATGGAGAAGATGGCGGTCTCTTTTGGTGCTTTGGATGGCGAGGCGCAAAACGGCGTAGAAAAACAGAAAAAAGTGAACGAGCGCGTTCAGCAGATTGAAACGCAGTCGCAGATGTTGCAGGACGCGAACAAAACGATTGCGAGCATAGCGTCGCAGACCAACCTGCTTGCGATGAACGCCGCGATTGAGGCTGCGCACGCAGGAGAGGCAGGACGCGGTTTTGCCGTGGTCGCGGATGAAATTCGAAAACTCTCTGAAACATCGTCCAAGCAGTCGCGTACCATCGGCGAGGAGTTGAAGGAAATCAAGACCGGCATCGAGGATATTGTCGCAGCGTCGCTGGAGTCAAGCGAAGCGTTTTCCGCACTCTCGAACAAAATTCAGGAGACGGACGGACTTGTGCGCCAAATGCGGCTTGCTCTTGAAGAGCAGAATCAAAATTCAAATCAGATCATTGACTCCCTGCGCTCTATGGACAGCAACACCACGGACGTAAAGGACGCTTCTGTAAAAATGGCGGATGGCAACCGCCGAATCCTTGAAGAAATGAAGCGGCTTCAAGACAGCGTTGAGTCGCTGGAAAACGGAATGCGCACAATTTCTGACGGCGCAGTTGCCATTGCAAAACATGGCGTTCAATTGAGTGACGGCTTTAAGCGCATGAACGAGTCTGTTGCGGACATCGGCGATGAGATTGGACGTTTTAATGTTTAGTTTATGACAAGGACAGCTTTTTGTTGCGCATAATTGCCGCACGAATCAGCACAAATATTTCAGGTACAACTCAATCGCGCTGAGAAGCTCGGAATAAACAACGCGGCTTTTCGTGGCGTTCGCCAAAAGCGCGTCGCTTGGAATTTTCGTATTCGCAAGAATTTCATCGAGCCTGCGCTGCGTCGGAAAAACGAGCGCGGCGACATTTTTCGCGTCGCTCGACAAAATTTCCCTGTCAAGCGAATTGAGTTCCAAAAGCAAATTTTTCGCGCGAGGATCGCCGCAGAGAATGTCGTTGCAAATCGTTCTCGCGCGTTCGGAATTTTTTTTCAGCTCTTCAAATTGCTTTTTCAAATTTTCAAGGACGGTGTCGAATTTGTTTTTTTCATACTCGGAATTTTTTTTCAGCGCGCGCTCAAAAAATTCTTTTTTTTGCTCCGTGATTTTTGGCATGGAAAGAAATTCTTCCAGCGCGAAAAAATCAATTCCTTTTATAAAAAGCCCCTCCCTTGAAAAAGTGAAAGTGCGCGCGTGATTTTTTTCCTGCGAAATCGCCGCGATTTTATTTTCAAACCAATTTGCAAAAAGCGTCATTCGTTCGTCTGTGATGATTTCTTTTCCGTCGTAGTCGTGCGCGATTTTATTTTTGGCAGAAAACAAAATTTTGCAAAGCGCATTTTCGGCGCAAGAAATTCGCGTGGAAAAAGCGTGCGCGGCTTCTTCGAACGTGCTTCCTTTGATGTGCGTTTTTTTTTGCGGAAATCCCAAGTCCAATCCGGCAAAGAAAATTTTTTCGCTTCCAATCGCGCGCGCGAATTCCCAAGCAGTCGTGGCGACCGAGCCGCCCGAAGAAAGCTCGCCTTTTTTTCCGAGATTTGATTCGATGAATTTGCCAAGCGGAAAAAGCGACGAAATCAAAATTTTTTTTCGGCAGTCGAATCGGAACGCGCTCGGATAGACCGCGCTTTCTAAAATTAAAATCGAGGAGGGGGAAGAAAGTCCTGCGATGTGTTGCGCCGCCCAAAATTGCGGGTCGGTCAAAACGATAAAATCAGGCTCGATTCCCGCCCGCAAAATCGCGCGGAGCGAAGTGTCGAGCGCAATCAAAATCGCGCGTTCTTTTATTTGCGCAAGATGCGGCAAAATATTTTGTAATGTCGGACCTGCCGCAAGAATCACCGAATGCATCGAAGAATTTTTTTCGGTGGATTTCGCTTCGCCAAAAAAAATGTTCGCACCGCAAAGCCTCTGCATTTCCTGCAAATTGCGCGCGCTGTTCTTTAGCCAAAGCATTCCGAATCGTTCGAGCGTGTTCGTGTTTGCCTGCGATTTCTGCGCGTTTTGATTTTCAATCGAGAAAAATTTTTCGAAATATTTTTTTGCGTGGAAAGTCTGCGCGTTCGTAAGAAAAACTTGTGCGTTTTCAAAACCGCCTGCGTTTTCCACAAGAGCCGCCGCTTGTTCCGCGCTCGCGCCGATTATGAAAAAAAGTTTTTCGATTTTAAAGATTTCCGAAAAGTCGAGGCAGGCGAGGGCGGCAAAAAAATGCGGCGCATCGGGTTCTAAAATAATGAAAGTGCTTTGCGGAAATTTTTTCGCGAACGCCTGCGGCAAATATCCAAGTCCAATTCCCGCGAAAATAAAAATTTCTTTTTGCGAGTCTTTATTTTTTTCCGCCGTTTGTTCGGCCTCGCGCTGCGGATTGTATGCAGAATGAATCGCCAAAGAATTTTCGCTTGCGGTGAACGCGCCGTTCTTTGCGAAAAAAAATTCGTAAAATGAAAATTGTTCGTTCAAGATTTTCAAAAATGATTCTTTGGAAATCTCGCCGCGTTCTTTTGCTTCAAAAAAGAATTTTGGAATTTGCGGCAAAAGCATTTCGTAGAGCGCGGGAAATCGATTTTTGAAAAGCGAAATATTTTTATTCCAAATAGAGATCAATTTGCATGCCTTCCGTAATCGGAGTTCCTGCCGGGGGGGATTGCCGTGTTACCCAGCCGCTTCCGTTTATGTTCACGTTCAAATCCTTGCGGCTCAAAAGCGTAAGAAGTTCGCGCTTTGAAAGTCCTGTCAAATCGGGCAAAGTTTTTCCGAGGATGAGAGGGGCTTTTCCTTGAATCGAAATTCTGCCCGAGTGCGCAAGCGACGCGGCATCGCCACGGCTCATTCCCAAATGATCGATTATGGCGTTTGCGGAATCTTTGATTACGGGCGCGACGATTCGGCTTGCGAAATTTATTCCTTGCGATTTTTGAATTACGATGTACAAAATTATTTCGGGATCTTCGGCGGGGAAAAAGGCGAGCGCGTCCGAAAGAAAATCCGTTTGGCTGTATCCGCCGCGTTCCGCGTCAACCATTTGGGCTGTTCCGGTTTTTACGCCGATTGTCATGTCGCCGACATTTGCGCGCCAGCCGATTCCTTTTTCCGCGCCGGTTTGCATGCAGCTCAAAATGTAGCGGGCAGTTTGCGAAGAAATCACCGCCGGCATTCGCTCGACTTCGTTTTGAAAAACGGCGTTGCCTTCGTTGTCCGTGATTTTCGAAATGACAGAAAGTTTCAGCGGATGGCCGTCGTTGGCAAGAACTGTAGCTGCTTCAATTACTTGCAGTGCGGTCACGCCAACTTCTTGTCCGATTGAGATTGTCATCTTTGAACGACCCGACCAACGCGCGCTCGACTGGTCTTGAAAAAGTCCCGGGCTTTCGCTCGGCAATTGAACGCCAGTTCTTTGTCCGAATCCGAACGCGCGCAATTTGCTCAAAAAAGCCGAGGTTTCCATTCTGTCCGTGATTTGCGCCGTTACGTCATTGCACGATTGTTCGAGCGCGCCTCGCGCAGTCAAGTAGCCGTGATGCGAAAGACAATTCAGCCTGAGCCGTTCGCCGCTCGGCATCACTTTTTCAAAAACGCCGTCGCACAAAAAACTTTCGTCTTGCGAAAAAAGTCCCGCGTCGTAAGCGGCCGCAATCGTGAAAACTTTGAAAACCGAGCCGGGTTCAAAAAAAGTGATTGCAGGTCTGTCAATCGTTTCTTCGATTCCTGCGCTTGTGTATTCGTTCAGATTCGCTTCGGGCAAACTCAAATACGCAAGGATTTCGCCCGTCTTGGCGTAGGCCGCGAGCAGCATCAAGTTTGCGCCCTGCGTTTCTTCCAAAGCGGCGCGCGCAATCTGAGTGAGTTTGTATTGAAGATTCGCGTCGATTGTGAGATAAATATTTTTGCCTTGTTCGATTTTTCCGTTTTCCAAAATTTTGGGATCGGGCGAAAGAATTTTCTGCATCGAATATTCGATTCCCGCAAGTCCGCGTCCGTCATCGCCCATAAATCCAATCAACTGCGAGGCGAGCGTGTTTTCGGGATAAATGCGTCCCGGGATTTTGTCGAAGCTTACGAACATATTGTATTTTTTTTCGTCCGTAATTTTTTTCACTTCCTCGTAAGTTGTAAGAGGCATTTTTTTCTTGAGATAAGTAAAACGCGCGCTGCGATTTTCCAAAGCGTCGCGAATCGTTTCCAAGATTTCAGCCTCGCTCATTCCAAGGGCAGGACCAACGTCCTTAGCGAATTGTTCGGGATTTTTTATTTTCTGCGGATTTACTCCCATGTGATAAAAATGCGTTTCCACGGCGAGCGGCTTTCCGTTGCGATCCACAATCGAGCCGCGTTCTACGGACGGTTTTCTCGGAATGATTTTTTCTTGAGACGCAAACGAAAGGCGGGTGTACCTCGCGAGCAACACGAGCACCATCAAAATTGAGATGACAGAAAAAGTTATGACGCGCCATTTTGGAAAAAAATTGTTCATTTTATTATCACTTTTCCGACGACGTTTTTTTCGGGAACAAAACCGTAATTGCGCGAATCATAAGAAAGCGCGTAATTGTCGCCAACCGCCAAGACATAGCCTTGCGGAATTTTTTCGCTCGAACGCATTTTGTGAAATTGAATCGAACTCAAAGAAATTTTTTTGTTTCCCACAATTAGATTATACTCCGAATTGCCAAAATATTCTAGTGGTGCGCCCCCAATTGCGACGCATCTTTTTACCACCCAAGAATTTTCGTAGAGATACAAAATTATGTCGTCTTCCTGCGGATTTTTCCATCGCAAAAAAATTTCCGCAGTGAGCGGATTCACAAGTCCATACGCCAATTTGTTCACAAAAATGATTTGGCCGTCCTGAATTTTCGGCGACATCGAAATTCCTTCCACGCGAAAAAAATCAAATGCGAAGATTTTCAAAATCACGGCGATGAAAATTCCGAGCGCGACGCATCGAAATGAAATCCGAGAATCTTTTTTGTTTTTTTCAATTTGGATTTGATTCATAAATTTTATTTTTATATTCTAATATGACGATAAAATTTTGTCGATAGTTTAAATATGGAAATCATAAGTTATGTCGGCGCGTCGCGCGCAAAAAAAACGCGAGCAAGTTTTTTTTCAAAAGTCATCTTCCCGAAATTCGGAAATTTAAAAAAACGAACGCGACCGTATGAATTCGGCAGCGCGGCAAATGCGGTTTCGCTTCCCAAAATTCATCCGCTTTTAATTTTGAAAAAGTTGGGAAAATATTTTTGGACTGTGCCGCTTTTCATCACGATTGCGCTCGTGCCTTATGCCGTGAACAAGGCTTTTTCGATGATGCAGACAAAGACGAATCCGCTTGTTCTCAAAAACGAAAAAATTGATGAGCTGGCTTTTTTGCAGGAGGCGATGTCGCGTCTCGCGCTTTCTACGGGCGATGAGGTTGACGCGGACGGAAATATTGCCGGCTCTGATGTTTCGCTCTCGCTTTTTCAGGACAAAGTTACATACAAAGATTATGTTGTGAAATCAGGCGAAACAATCGGCGGCATTACGAGCCGATTCGGGCTGAAAAATATTTCGACAATCATCGCGGTGAACGAAATCGAAAACGTGCGCCAAGTTTTTTCAGGGCAGAAGCTCGTCATTCCTTCGTGCGACGGCTTGCTTCATGTCGTGGCGCAGGGGGATTCGCTTGCTAGCATTTCGGCAAAATATTCGGTGGCGTGGGAAGACTTGCTCGACGCGAACGATTTGGATTCTACGGAACTTGTGGCGGGACAAAAGATTTTCATTCCTGGCGCAAAGCTCAGTCGCGACGCGCTTCGCAAGGCAATGGGCGAAACTTGGGCAACGCCTCTCAAATCGAAATGGCGGCTCACTTCGAAATGCGGCTGGCGCGCCGATCCTTTTACGGGCGTAAAACAATATCATCCCGGAATGGACATGGCTTGTCCCACCGGCACTCCGATTTACGCGACGATGGGCGGAAAAGTTTTGGCTTCGGGCGTTTCGCGCATTTACGGCAACTACATCATCATCGATCACGGAAACGGCTACCAAACTTTGTACGGACACATGTCCAAGAGAATCAGCGTCGCGGGCGAGCAGGTTTCGCAAAACCAAAAAATCGGGCTTGTCGGCTCCACAGGATATTCGACTGGACCGCACTTGCATTTTACGGTTTACAAAAACGGCAAGGTCGTCGATCCGCAAACGCTTTTGGGAAAATAGATTTTTACGAACAAATTGCAAAGAGGTAAAAAATGGAATTTCCGAAAATGACTGCAATCTGTGTCTGCGGCGGCTGCGGACGCACTGTCGAAAAAAATTACGTCTTCTGTCCGTGGTGCGGACATTCGCGCGTTTGCGACGACGATGCAAAGGAAGCGGCGGATTCTGTTCAAGAAATGAACGTCGAAGAACGAATCGAGCGCCGCGCGGCGCGCCTTGACGAAATGGAAAAAAAATTAGACGCGCTGGAAAAAGAATTGAAAATTTTGATTTTGAGCGCGGAGATGCATAAATGATTTTTTTTCGGTTGCGCAGAATTTTTTTTCTCGCGGCGATTTCAATTTTTTTCACGGCAAACTGCTTTTCAGAAATAGCTTTTTCTTCGCTCAATTTAAACGAGCGCGACGAAACGCTTTTTGCTTTGAAGCAAAATTTTTCTGATGCAAATGAATTTTCAACAATCTTCCAGACAAAAATAAAAAACGGCAAGGCGGAATTTTTTCCTCGCGCGATCACTTGCTTCCCTGAACAAATGCAGGCTTTGGATTTTGGACGCAAGTTGCAAATCAAAAATCGATTCGGGCAAGCGGTTTATGATTTTTCCTCGGGCACTTTGCAATGGACGGAACGCGCGCAATCTTTTCAGGAAGGCCAAGCGTTGTCTTTTCCCACTACGTTCAGCAACACGGGCAAATGGTATTGCTCTTTCGAAAAAAAAGAATTTTTCAAAGGCCGCCTTGTAATTATTGAAGTAGCTACAGGAAAAAAAATCGTTCTCGCAGAAGAATGCGAATTGAGCTATTCCACTGTTCCAGTCAAATGGTCGTCCGACGGCGAAAATTTTATTTATGAAAAAAATGGCACGCTGTATCTTTGCAATGCCGAAAAACTTTTCAAAGGAATTTTGATTCGCGAAGAATTTCGAAAAATCTGCGCAGGCGCTATAAATTGCGCTACATGGAATGATAACAATTTTATCACGTACATTTCTTCCGACTTGATTTTTCAAGTGGGCAAAAATGAGATTTTTTCTTTCGGGCTTTATTCGCAATTTGTTCCGCTCGGAAAAATATTAGGACGGCTGCCGCAAAAGTTCGATGCGAAGTTTGACATTTTTTTCGTGAATAAAAGCGCGAGCGAATTTATTGTGGTGCGTGATTGCGAAATAATTTCTTGGTACAAAAAAGATTCTGAGCCAAACGGCGAGATTTTTTTTAAGCCTGTTTATTCCGTTTCTTTTTTTGAACAAGGAATGTCCGCGCTGGAATTCGACGCGTTTTGGACGGCGGCAGGACAAGTCGCGCTTTGCGCAAAGCTCGTGGCTTCGGGAAGCGGCGTGGAAAGTTGCGCGCTTTATACTTTGGATTCGTCGGGAAAAATGATGCGCCAAATTCTTGCGAACGACACGCATTCATTTTTTGCGAGAAGCCCAAACGATGCGTTCGTCGCGCTGATGTCAGAAGAAAATGTTTTTGTGTACAATGTTTCTTCGTGGAAACCTGTTTGCCAGCTCAAAGACGAAAAATCAGTTTCGCTCGCATGGTGCGATGAAAAAAATTTGTGCGTGGGCGGAAGTCGCTCGGTGAAAAAAATCTCGCTCGAAAATTTTTCCGTGAAAGAACTGTTCGCTTCAAGTGCGAATGAAGCCTGGTGGAGCGGCGACAAAATAGTTTTGTTCGATGAAAAAAAAGGCGCGTTCATTTTTTCGGAGCGGGACGGAACTTGGTTTAAAGAAAATCAGGCGGTAAGACACATCTCGCTTCAAAATCAAAATTATAGAATTTTCTGCGGCGAGACAAAAAACGATTTTTATGAAAACGCGATTTATGTGCGCACACTCGCAGGAGAAATCACAACGAACGCATTGATTGAACAAAGTGTCGCGCAGAATTCTTTCGGCAAAAAAGTCGCGATTGTTTTTGACGCGGACGAAAATTGCGACGGTTTGGATTCGATTTTGGCTTTGTGCAATGAGTTCAATTTGAAATGCACGTTTTTCTTCAACGGCGAATTCATCAGACGCTATCCGGGCGCGACGAAAAATATTGCGCAAAGCGGGCACGAGTGCGCGGCAATTTTTTTCTACAATGTCAACTTGATGGACAATGTTGTTTACAACGACAGGACTTTCATAGCGAGAGGACTCGCGCGGCTTGAGGACGAATTCCTTGCTTGCACAGGAGAAGAACTTTCTCTTTACTGGCATGCGCCGTGGAACAAGGCGGACAAAAAAATTCGCGAGGAAGGAAAAGCTGCGGGCTACACATACATAGATACAAACAATCCGTTCGTGATTCCAATCGGCGCGAACGGCGAGCGGAAATTTTCCAGTTCAGGCCTGTACGAAAAATTTCATTTGCTTATAAACGAGCTTTTGGCATCGGGCGCGGAAATTACGACAGTAAGCGATTTGGAACGCATTGAATAAGAGTTAAAAAATCGGCGGAATGTTATGGAATGTCGCGCCGTTTCTTTCGCCCTGTTTTCCACGAAACTTGCGTGAATGCATAAATTTTCGCGAGGCTTTCTCTTCTTAAAGTTGACATAAATTTTATTCTTCTTGCCGTTGAAATTCACTCTTTTTTGTATTATAATCATCGTTATGAAAATTGCGGACGTTTTGCCGATTTTCAAAAGGCGCGTTCCGTGCTGAAAACGTGAGGCTTTTATGGAAGGGTATAAATGTGTCAGGGTGCGAAAACCCGTGCAGGAAATTATATTTGCGCTGATGCTGATTTCGGCTGTCTTCGTGGTATTTTGTTGGTACACGGCGCAGAACAGTCGGCGCATGGTGAATCGCAACAAAAACTATGCCGCCGATTCCGCGCGTATCAAGGCGGCGCAAATTGACGACGAGCTGAGCAACGCGCTTTTGAGAATCCGAACGCATTCGTATTTTATTGGAAAAAGTCTTGATTCTCCGCTTGTTACGACGCAGATACTTAAGACGATAGAAGAAAATGTTGTCTTTGATGCCATGGTTTACACCGCTCTTGACGGCATAGAATTTACGTCGGATGGGCGCACTGCTGATGCCAGCGACAAAAAATTTTATCGGGAAGGAATAGCTGGCAAATCCGGAATCGACATTGTATTCGCTCCGTATTTTTTTAATAAGACTATGGCGTGTTTCTACACGCCTCTGCGCTATGAAGGAAAAATCATCGGCGTTCTGCGCGGCGTATACTTTGCCGAAGAGTACCTCAAGGAAATGCTTGAGACCACATATTTTGGCGAGGCGGCGGACGTTTTCCTGTGCGAGCCGGACGGCATGGCCATCGCGAGTTCCAACGGCAAGATATACAGCAAACGCCTTGTCGATGCCATGGTGGACGACGGCACGATTGACGCGCAGACGGCGGAAGAGGCGGAACGCGTTTTCAGCGAGGGCGGGCGCGGCGCGTTTGTCTGCGGCAAGGGAAGCAAGACGGACAATATCTGCGTAACGAGCCTGCCGCATTCGGGATTCGTACTCGTGCAGACATTCCCCAAAAGCATCACGCAACGGATGATTAAGGCGGAAAATTTCGTCGGAATCCAGCTGGAAGCGTCGCTCATCGTGCTTTTCATTATTTATATCGTCATGCTGATTTTCCGTTCCGCCCGCGAAAAGAAATACCTTGAGGCCGAGAACAAGGACAGTGGCTACATCGTCAGCGGCATGAACACGCTTTTCACGCGCTTTGCTGTCGTCAACATGAAGGAGAAAACGTACCGCTATCTTGCCGGGACGCTGCCCGAGGACGGAAAGATTGCGATCAGCGGAAACTACAGCAGCCTCGCGGACTATTTCTGCGACATTCTTGGCGACCAAAACGAACGCCCCAAATTCGCCGAGGAGATTTCGCTTGAGTCGCTCGCCAAAAAGTTCGCCGACTGCAACGAAGTCCGCATCGAATGCCGCGTGCTCCACGACGAATGGAATCACATGAACATCATCTGCCTTGAGCGCGACGAAAACGGAAACGCCACGAAGGTTTTGTTCGCGCGGCAGAACACCACCGCATTGAAAGAAAAAGAATTGAAAATCCAGGCGGAAATGGCGCTCGCAAACCGCAAGGAACGGCAGTACCGCATCGCCATCATGTCGGGCGCGTTCAGCACGTTCGAGTGCAATCTCACGAAAGACTTGATTGAAAGCGACATCGTTCGCACGATGGACGACGGGCGGCAAATCTCGCTGCTTGAGCGGTCGGGGCTTTCCGCGCCGTGCAAGGCTTCCGAATGCTTTGAAAAATGGAAGCAGTTCGTGCTCGAAGAATCGCTGGAAGATTACAGCGCGGCGGTGAACGTGGATGCGTTGCAACGGCGTTTCGCGCAGGGCGAGGCCGAAGTGGATGTGGACTACTGGGGAAAGGACGGCAGCGCGGACGGGCAGATGTGCGTGCGCCAGTCATTCATCATGGTGCAGAACGAAAGCGGCGACATCATCGCGATGGTCGTTTCCCGCGACGTTACCGAGCAGGTGCGCCGCCAGCGCGAGCAGACGCAGGCATTGCAGGACGCGCTCATGCAGGCGCAGCACGCCAACAACGCAAAGACGACGTTCCTTTCAAACATGAGCCACGACATCCGCACGCCGATGAACGCGATTATCGGCTTTACCACAATCGCGGCGAGCCACATCGACAACAAGGAGCAAGTGAGGGACTGCCTCCAAAAAGTCCTTTCGTCGAGCAACCACCTTTTGAGCCTCATCAACGACATCCTTGACATGAGCCGCATCGAAAGCGGCAAGGTGCAGATAAAAGAACAGGAATGCAACATTTCCGAAATGATGCACAGCCTCGTGAACATCATTCAGCCGCAGGTAAAGGCAAAGCAGCTCGAGCTGTTCATCGACACGTTCGAGGTCGTCAACGAAGACATCATCGCCGACGCGCTCAAGATGAACCAAGTGTTCATCAATCTTTTGAGCAACGCGGTCAAATACACGCCTGCGGGTGGCAGCGTTTCGTTCCGCATCATGCAGAGAAAGACGTTCCGCCACGGCTGGGGCGACTACACGTTCATCATCAAGGACAACGGCATCGGCATGTCCGAGGAATTCGTCAAGCACATCTTTGAGCCGTTCGAGCGCGAGTCCACGGTCACGCAGTCGGGCATTCAGGGAACGGGGCTTGGCATGGCAATCACCAAGAACATCGTGGAGATGATGAACGGCACGATTGCGGTGGAAAGCGAGCAGGGCAAGGGAAGCACGTTCACCGTGGAACTTTCGCTCAAACTTCAGGACGGCAAGAAGAACGCCGAGCACCTCAAGGAACTTGACGGACTGCGCGCGCTCATCGTGGACGACGACATGAACGTGTGCGACAGCGTGAACAAAATGCTGCGGCAGCTGGGAATGCGCTCAGAATGGACGACATCTGGCCGCGAAGCCGTGTACCGCGCGAAGGCGGCGCACGATGAAGGCGATTCATACCACACCTACATCATCGACTGGCAGATGCCCGAAATGAACGGCGTGGAGACCGCGCGCAAAATCAGAAGCTCCGTCGGCGAGAACGTGCCCATCATTATTCTGACCGCCTACGACTGGACGGACATCGAAGAGGAGGCGCGCGCGGTGGGCGTGACGGCGTTCTGCGCCAAGCCGCTTTTCATGTCCGACCTCAAGTCCGCCTTGCTCGCCGCGAACAATCCTTCCGCGAAGGAAGAAAGCGATGCCGCGCCTTGGACGCTTGAGAATTTCAGCGGAAAGCGCGTGTTGCTCGTGGACGACGTTGACATGAACCGCGAGATTGCGGAAGTTATTTTGGAAGAAGCTGGATTTGTCGTGGAGACCGCGCCCGACGGAACGGATGCCGTGGCGATGGTCGAGCATTCGCCGGAACGCTACTACGACGCAATTCTGATGGACGTGCAAATGCCGACCATGAACGGCTACGAAGCCACGCGCACTATCCGCAACATGCCGCGCGACGACGTGAAAACGCTGCCGATTATCGCCATGACTGCCAACGCCATGGACGAAGACAAGGAAGCCGCGCTCAAAAACGGCATGAGCGACCACATCGCCAAGCCGCTTGACATTACCACGCTTATCTCCGTGCTGAAAAAGTTCTTGAGCTAGCGGATTGCGCAGAAAACCGTGATGTAAAAATGGCGGGCGGAAATTTTGCCGCCGAAGTGCGCGGACGAATTTGTTGCGCAAAATTCCTTGCCGCCAAAGCGCGCGGACGAATTTGTTGCGCAAAATTCCTTGCCGCCAAAGCGCGCGAACGAATTTCCGCGCGAAATTCCTTGCCGTCAAAGTGCGCGGACGAATTTGTTGCGCGAAATTCCTTGCCGCCAAAGTGCGCGGACGAATTTGTTGCACAAAATTCCTTGCCGCCGAAGTGCGCGGACGAATTTGTTGCGCAAAATTCCTTGCCGCCGAAGTGCGCGAACAAATTTTTCGCGCGAAATTCGTTGACACCAATCCTGCGAGTTTTGCAAAGCAAAACTCGGTAAGCAGGGCGCAAGCCCTGCGACACAAGTAAGCAAAAACCACGGTTTATGGCTTCTCGTCGCCCGAAAATACCCAAAAACCGTGCGTAAATTACTCACGACAAGTCTGCGCGAATGTGGTATGATTCCGTTATGAGAAAAGACGTGTTTTTGTTTGACGACCATACGCTCACGCGCGAAGGCATGGCGCTGCTGCTCTCGAAGAATTCGGACTGGAACGTCGCGGGGCAGGCGGGGAGCGTCCGCGAGGCCATCTCGGTGATTGACGCGGCGGCTCCTGCGCAGGGGGATGACTGCGTCGTCGCGCTCGTGGATTTGTCGTTCGCGTCGGACGGGGACAGCGGCTTCAGAATCATCCGCCATGCGGCGGACTCCGGCAAGGGAATCCGCTGCATCGTCCTTTCCACGTATGATTCTCCCGCGACCGTGGGAAGCGTCATGGGCAATTCCGTAGGCGCGGCGGGATTCGTCTCGAAGATGGCGGATTTTTCCGTCGTGCTTGAGGCTCTTGAGACCGTCGCCGCGGGCGGAACGTACGTCCAGGAAAACCTTCTCCCCGACAGGCTCAATACCTACGAGAAAGTCTGCGCCGCCCTGACAAAAAAGGAACGGCAAATCATCGAATGCCTCGTGCTCGGCTACGACAACGCGCGGATTTCCAAGACGCTCGGCATTTCCGAGCGCACCGTCACTAACCACCTGAGCAGGATCTACGACAAGACGCAATCCTCGGGCAAGCAGGAACTGCTGGCAAAATTCGGGGGATGATGATTCCTCACTTCCCCTTATCTTTCCCGTTCTTCCAGAATCCGGCGGATTTTTGCGCGCACTTGTTCGAGGTCGGGGCTGCACAAGTCGGGCAGGAACGAGACGAGCGTTTGCGGGTCGAAATTCCACCATTTGAGACGCAGGAGCAGTTCTTTCAGCTCCGTGTCGAAACGCGGCTTGATGGGACGGCAGGGGTTTCCGCCCGCAACGGTATAGGGCGGAATGTCCTTTGCCACGACGGAGTACGCCGCGATGATTGCACCGTCGCCGATATGCACGCCTGGCATGACGCGGCATTCGCGCCCGAGCCATACGTCATTGCCAATAACGGTGTCGCCCTTGCGCGGCAGTTGGGAAAGGTGCGGCGGCGTGTTCGCTTCCCATGCCCCGCCAAAGACGTTGAACGGGTACGTTGAAACGCTCGAAAGTCGGTGGTTCGCGCTTCCCATGACGAACTGCGTGCCACTCGCTATCTGGCAGAATTTGCCGATTATAAGCCTGTCGCCGAATTCGGGGTAGTTGAAGAGGACGTTGTTCCGCTCAAAGCCTTCGGGATCGTCCGCGTCGTCGTAATAGGTGTAGTCGCCCACGATGATGTTCGGCGCGGTAATCACGTTCTTGAGGAATACGGAAGTCTTGTATTCGTTCGGAAAGATTTGGTTTGGGTCGGGAATGTCGTTCATTGCTTTCTCCTGAAATTGTTTATTTTTAACATTATATCCGAATTTTGCCGTTCGGACAGTTTTTCGTAGCGCATTTTTTCACGTCATGTGAACTTGCGTCAACGATTTTGTGTCGATTTCGCGCGCGCGACAAAACGGACGCTGCTACAGGCAGTGTTCCGAGGCGGCGCGGAAATAGTCTGTAAGGAAATGGTAGAATCGTTCCACCGCGCCGTTGTCCTGCTTGTTCTTTCGCCCGGTGATTAGAATGTCGCGGCTGCAAACGGGATCTGCGATTTCCAAAAGGAGCACTTTTTCCGTGCCCAGTTTTCCCCAGGAAAATTCCGGCCAAAATCCTATTCCCATGTTCGCCGCAATCATGTTGCGCACCGCCGTGGGACTGTCGCTTTCAAAAATGATTCGTGGGACAATTCCTGCGTTCATGCAATATTTGTCGCAAATCTGCCGAAGCTGGCGCGAGCCGAGCAGCGCGATGAATCCAAGGTCGCGGACATCGTGGAGCGCGATCGATTTCATTCCCCGAAATCGCGGAATGTTCGGAACGGCAAGGTAGATTTTTTCCGTGCAGACGAACATCATGTCGTGTTCAGTCGGCGGCAGCTGATAAAACAATCGCGTCGTCACGCAGACATCGTACAAATCGCTTTGGGCGTTCTGCTTCAATTCAATCCGCATCGATTCGTCGATTTTTTGGTATTCAATCACTGCGTCGGTCGCCAAGGACGATGCCGCGAGGACGTTCAAGTGAAGCGTCCGATTTTCTGTCTTTGCCATTTGACGCAGGTGTTCAGGAAGCTCGTAAAGATTGCGGAGCGTCGGCTCAAGTTTTTCGAAAAAATATTTTCCATAAGGAGAAAGCACGATGTTCCTGCCTTTCGTCACAAAAAGAGGCACACCGATTTCGTCTTCCAGGCGGTGCATCGCCTGCGTGAGAGCCGGCTGCGCCACATTCAGGACGCGGGCCGCCTTCGTGACATGCTCAAGTCGCGCGACTTCCACGAAATACCGCAACTGCGTCAGTTCCATTCCGTCCTCCTTTTTGCGTCAAAAAGCGCGGCAAATTGCAATTCATCAATTAGTTTGCTTGGATTCATATTATATCGATATCAATTCGGCGTGTACAGCGGAATATCGATAATAAATAATTATTGATATGATAAAAATAATATATTAGACATTATTATAATTTTCAAATATAATTTAGAAAAATTATCTTCCGGCTGCCCGGAAAAACTTTGGAGGTTTTAAATGGCAGAAATTCTTGAAAGCGTAATGCTGATTTGTTTCGGACTTTCATGGCCGATTTCCGTCGCGAAGAACATCAAGGCGCATTCGGCGAAAAACATGAGCTTCCGTTTCAATCTGCTCATCATCGTCGGCTACATCGCCGGAATCACGGCAAAATTGTGGACGCATTCCGTCAACTATGTCCTCGCCGTGTACGTGCTGAATTTGTTGATTGTCTCCGTCAACATGGCGGTGTATTTCATAAACAAGCAGTACGATTGGAATTTGGTGGAAAGAAAGGCGGCAAAGGCGATAGGAACGAAATCAGTGGCGCAAAGGGAGGCAGTCTGATGAACAAAATCGAAAAAAAAATCAATCGTTACGAAACTTTGAACAGGATTTCAAAGCAGGGCGGCATAGTGTTTTTCGGCTCGTCGTATTTTGCTGGAATGAACGTGGAAGAGCTTGCCGCAGACAGCGGAATCGGCGCGACGGTATACAATCGCAGCTTGGAAGGCTTGCGGATTGATGCCGCAGGGCGCTTCCTGCAATCTTGCATTCACGGACTCCAGCCGTCGCGAATTTTCATAAACATCGGCGAGTGCGACCTCGCGGCGCGCGGCTTTGAAATGCAGTCGTTTTTGAACAACTTCGAATGGCTTTTGCTCAGTCTGCATCGGAAATGCGGCGGCTGCCGGATTCACATTGTTTCGGTGGTTTCCGACAACAAGAATGCTTCCGAACTGAACGCGCAACTCAAAAAACTCGCGTCAAATCTCGGATGCACATTCATCGACGTCGCATCCGTTGAGCACGACGACTTGGCTTGCATACGGATTTTCGATATGCTTAAGCCGTATATGCGCCGGTTTCCGGTGAACTTTGCCGATGCCATGCTCTATCAGGCGGTCTAAAGCCTTGCGTCTTTGCCAGGGAAAGTGGGGAGAGGCGAGTTTCCCGCCTCTTTCTCACTTCGCGCGAGCCATCGCTTCTCGCGCCTCTTTCCGCACGCGGTCTGCGCTTTTGGGGACTGTCGCCGCGCGGACGGCGATTGTTTTGTCGAAGACGGCTTTGGGCGCGCTTTGACGCAAATCTTCCGTGCCGCGTGCGAAAGGGCTTCCGCCGTAGGTGACGAACGGCACGATTGTAACGCGCTTGCCGCCAAAGTCGTGCGATTCAAGGAACGTGAGGACCGGCGCGGGGGCGTGTCCGCACCAGAGCGGATAACCGACGAAAATGATGTCGTAGGCGGAAAGGTCGGCGACCGGGCATTCGATTTCGGGACGGACGCGGCGGCGGTGCTCGTCCTTTGCGCGTTCCATGTGCGCCTTTTTGTCGGTGGGGTACGGATCGCGCTCGGCAATGCGGGCGAGCGTTCCGCCTGTCTCCGCGGCGATTTCCCGCGCCACTTTTTCCGTGTTGCCGCTCTTGCTGTAATACGCCACGAGTACGCGCCTTTCCTGCGCGAATCCCGTCGCCGCCATGAATGCCGAAAGTGTCACCGCAAGCATCTGTGTTTTTTTCATTGTTTCCTCCGAAACTATTTTACTTTTATATCGGTGATTTTATCAAGTGATTTGTGGGAAAAAGTCGGTATGGGATAAAAAAACTCGCGCCCGATTTGCAGGGCGCGAGTTTTGCGGCGTATGCCGCATTGTTTGGTTATGAGTGATTAGTCATAACTATACTTAGTACTTAATGGTAAAATCCTTCATAAAGTATTGCGTGGTATAGCCTGGACGTTCCGCCTTTACAAGCAAATAGACATTGCCTTCAACCGTCGTCGTTCCTACACGTTGTCGGTTTTCAGTTTTGTCTACAATGGTTAACTTCACTTCTTGATTGTGCTCGATGATATCGTTAGCAAGAACTGGTGTAACCCAATTAGCTGGTTTAACCCAGTAGTATGCGGTAAGGGTAGTGGCTGAGCTATCTGCAACGCTATTGGGAGTAATATCAATACGCCAGGTAGATTCATTTTTGGTAAGATCTTCTTGTCCTACGTATTCAATATCGATACCCTTAACCTTGATATCACCCGGACGGTTCAAATCTGCTGTAGCAGCCTTGCCGTATTTTTCACCATCAGTGACAACGATAGTGTATACATATTTCTTTGTGTTGACATCGGGTACTTTGTCATCAACGTAATATGTTGCTTTTGCAGCGTCTTCTTTGACATTGGTGATCAAGGTGTTCGTATATTCGCCATCTACGCGGCGGTATACCTTGTACCAGCTGGTCGGCACATTTCCGTCCTCTTTCTTCGTTGCCGGCAGGAACGAAACGCGAACATCATTCGTCGCACCATTAACAACTGCGTTGTTGGCGATCTTGATGTCATTATAAATATAATTGGCATTGGCATCTCTAGTATCGGAGCCCAACTCCAGTTTTTCGATTTTAACCAGCTCGCCGTAGATGACTTCATCTGAATCCGCATAGTATTCGTTGTAGGCACTCGCCACGACTGCAACCTGATAGCTGCCCGCGTCCGTGATGTCGAACGAAGCCTGCCCCAGCGCGTTGTTTGCATTGGGGTCAGATACGTTGAGTTTGCCATCAACTGCGGCATTGATTTCATGCGGAAGGTCGTTGTTGTAGTATTTGACCGTGTATCTCAGATACGCTTTCATCGGGAAATTGACAGAGACTGTTCCGTCCGCGACGGCGACCGTGATGTTGCCCGGCTTGACGACCCAATTGTCGCTTTCGGAAACGGTTTTCGTGTTCGTGCCGTCGTAGCCGCCTTCGTATGCCGGGAGTTCGAGCGACTTGGTGCCCGCCGGGGGAACGATTGCTTTCACAGAAGCCTCGCCGCGGCTGTTCGTGGCGTACACTTCCCGCATAGTGCCCGGGTTTGTGGTGCTTATCGCCTCGACAGAGTAAGTGTATGTCTTGCCGTTCACCAAATCCGTGTCGGGAAAAGAATAGGTCGAAAGAGACTTTCTACCTTTGTATGTGCCTTCCTCGTACACGGTAACATCGTAGCCGCTTGCGCCCGTCACGGGTTTCCATGAGACGAAGTTCACGCCCGGATACGCTTTTGCCGTCACGCTCGGTGTTTCGAGCGAAATCACAGTGTCTGTGCGTCCGTCGAATTCAGGGTTTGAGCAAGCTGCCAAACCAATTGCAATGATACAGGCGGTTATACCCCCCCCCATCGTGTCAGAATCTTTTTCATAAGATCCTCCTAATAGATTTTAAACATTTTCTAAATATGCGAAAATGTTTGAATATTATGCAGCATTTCCGAAGTTTTTTCAAGCGGGTTTTAAAGAAATTATCAAAAAGCGAGTTTCCAAAGAAATCTCGTTAAGCAGACCGAAAGGGCTGCGACTTGAGCCTTCCTAGGCAATCTTTCCGAGAGTTGTCGGTCGAGCCAGTCGAGACCAACTCCGTCAAAAAGATACTATCTTTTGGTTTAAAAGATACAGTGATTTCATCCAAAAGATACAGTGTTTCAGGGGTAAAAGATACAGTCTTTTGGACCAAAAGATACAGTG
This sequence comes from Treponema sp., assembly GCA_014804005.1. Classification (GTDB taxonomy): domain Bacteria; phylum Spirochaetota; class Spirochaetia; order Treponematales; family Treponemataceae; genus Treponema_D. The sequence continues at coordinate 72,332 of JAAVAP010000026.1, forward strand.
TTTTGAACCGAAAGATAGTATCTTTTACCCCTAAAAACACCCCTTTTTGACCCAAAAGATACAGTGTTTTGAACCGAAATATACTATCTTTCTGACGCTTTGCTAGAATTCGCGCCTACGTGCGCATTGTTTCTTTCTGCCCGCTATCTGTTTTCCTGCGCAAAAATCGCGGTAACCGTGTAGCCGGTTTCGTCGTCTTGCTCCCAGTATTCGTAGACGGGCGAAAGGCCGCTCATCGTCTGTGCGCCGCTTTCCGCACCGAGGGCTTTTTGCATGCAGTCGGCGGCGGCGTAGTTCCGCGCGCTTTCCAGGTCGGGCGCATTTCCCGTGCCGTAGAAAAGCCGGGCGTTCTTCGCGATGTCAAATTTTTTTCGCGCGGGGCGTTCGTCGTGCTTTTCGACGAGGCTTCTGAGCCATTTCGGATTCTGCTCAATGCCGAATTCCATGCCTTTCCAAGCGACGACTTCGCCAAAGGTAAGCGCGCCCACAGCAAGGCACGCAAGCAACGCGATGATTTTTTTCATACAATCTTCCTTAAAATATCTAATTTCGCGGTTTGTTTTTCAAACACGATTTCAGTATAACACATTTTGAAGAATCGCGGCAAAATATATTGATTTTTTCATTGCTCAAAAGCAGGGGGTGTATTTTTTTCGTTATATATTGAAAAATTCACTTGTGTTTGTTAAAGCATTATGTTATAATGTATTCGCGTTTACGATTGTTTTTACGTTGTGGACGCAATTAAGTTCCTTGGAAGCTTATGTTTCCTGCGGACTTATTCGCCGCGATTTTCGCTTTGTTGCAAAATCACGGTATTTAAAGAATGTTATTATTTATTTGGTGGAATCATGAGTATCAAAAACACTGACATCTTTGGGCGAAAGGTGTTCTTCATTGCGCCTGACAGTTCGCTTGTTCCCATGTCCTTCATGGAAGATTTTTGTACGCTTGGCTACGAGTCGCACATTTTGAGCCGCGGCGACGGGGCTATGATGGCAAACATCGACGTCATCACAAGCCATTTTCCTGACGCGGTTTTGTTCATCGATATTGATGCGAACATTCCGGGTGTCATTTGGCTTCAATTCATCCGGCATATACAGGAGCGAAACCCGGATCTTGTTGTGGGCGTTGTATTTTCGGCATCCCATCACGAGCGAATTCAACATGTCGAGTCGGAATACGGCAAAGCTGTGAACTCTTTGGCGGGTTGCGTCGCGCTTGTTCCTGGCGAAAGCGGGGAAAATTTCAAGAATCTTGTGGCCGCCTTGGAAAAAATCGGCGCGAAAGGACGGCGCAACAATATCCGCGCGCGTTGCAATGAGTCGAGCTATATTTCGTTCGGATTGGGCGGCAAAATGTTTCATGCCCGTGTTGACGACGTGAACATCTCGCACATTTCCTGCGTCCTCGGTGAAGAGGGCGTACATGGTATGAAAATATATGACAAAGCTCGCGGAGCGCACATCTGCGTGAACGGTCTTGAATTTTCGTCGGATGTCGTTTTGATTATGAAGCGTGAAAAGGGCGAAATTTCCAACGCCGTCTTCATGTTTATCAAAAAGCCGGACGACGAGCCTGGCATTGAAAGCGAGCATGAAGCGTCGCTCAACAAAAAAATCTATGAGATTACATCGAAGGAATTTACCGACCTTTTGAAAAAATGAATTTGCAGCAAAACATCATTTTCGGTTTTGAAAAAGCCGCTTAATGATGTTTTTTAATTTTCAAAAATCCCTGCGCGGAAAATTTATTCTTTTCGTGGGGGGGGGTATTTTATAATAAGGGGTTTTCATATTATGGGAAGCAAAAAAGAACTTGATCGTTTTGCTACGACTTACAAAAAGGATATGCAGATTCAGACGAAGCTTATCCTTATCATCGGCGGATTTATCCTTCTTACTGCGATGCTTGTTTCGTTGGTTGCGATTGGAGTATTCAAGCGGGAAGTCGAAAGCACTCAAAGAGAAGGGCTTGAATCTACAGTCAATGGCGTTACGCGCACGCTTTCCGATTGGAGAACTTGCATTGACGGTTATGCCACAATTTACGCGCGCGACATTGAAATTGTTGAGGCCGTCCGAGATGACCATGATGAATTGCGAAGGCTCATGGAGGCTCGCCTTTCCGACACGGACACTGATTTTTATGCTGTTACGGACGCGGCGGGGCGCACTATTTGGACCAGCGGAATTGCGGGCGCGGATCTTTCTTCCTCAAAGACGGTTTCGAATGCGCTTTCGGGAATGAAGACGTTTGCGTATGAGACTTTTTCCGACTGCCAGTATGCGATGGTTTCGGCGGTTCCGCTTTTTTCCGGCGAGCAAATCGTGGGAACAATCTGTTTGGGCTACAGCCTTACAAACGATTTTTTGATTCAGCAGCTGAAAAGCAGTTATGATGTTGAATGCACTGTGTTCTGCGATGATTTGCGCGTGGACACGTCGCTTATGGATGGCGGAAAAAAACTCGTCGGCACGAAAATTTCGAATCGCGCCATTGCCGACCAAGTTCTGCGGCGTAACGAAATGTATATCGGGTATAACACTATCGTGCAAACTGGAAAAAAATATATTTCTGCATATATGCCGCTTTCGGGAGACGACAAAGAAGTTACGGGAATGCTTTTCGTGGCGAAGTCGCTTGAATCGATTGACGATGTCATCAAAGTTTCGGTGGTCGTCATTTTGCCGTTCGCTTTGGTGCTTTCGATTGTGTTGTCATTGCTGAGCTTTATGTTCATTCGATGGCTTATGTGGCGCATCAAGAACGTTACGGATTCGCTCAAGGAAATGGCGACCGGCGAGGCCGACCTTACAAAGCGATGCAAGCTTTTCATCCGCGACGAGATCGGATTCCTTGTCATCAATTTTGACGCGTTCTGCGACAAGCTTCAGAAAATCGTCGGCGAAATCAAGGGAACGGAAGGCGACCTTTTGAGCTACGGCGACAGGCTCGGAAAAATGGTTCAGGAAAACACCGCGTTCGTTGATCAGATGATCGGCAACATCCGAAGCGTCGAAACGGAAATGGGAAATCAGAACACGATGCTTGAATATACTTCTAGATCCGTGAACGAGATTTCGGAAGCGGTGCGGCAGTTGCGCGAATTGCTCGTGACGCAGAACGAAGGAATGCAGAACGCCTCTAGCGCGGTCACGCAGATGATCGGAAACATCGGTTCGGTTTCGCGCTCCATCGAAAAGATGGCGGAAGAATTCAACGTGCTTCAAGAAGACGTGCACGACGGAATTTTGCGACAGCGCGAAGTGAACGAGCAGATTCAGAAAATCGAACAGCAGTCGAAGATGCTCAACGACGCGAATGACGTGATTTCTTCGATCGCCGACCAGACGAGCCTCCTTGCTATGAACGCTGCGATTGAGGCGGCTCACGCGGGCGACGCTGGAAAGGGATTCGCTGTTGTCGCCGACGAAATCAGAAAACTTTCCGAAAATTCGTCAACGCAGTCAAAGAATATTGGCGCGCAGTTGACGGCAATCCTCAATTCGATTTCGAGCGTGGTTGAAGCGTCAATTGTTTCGGACAAGATGTTCACGCGCGTTTCTGAAAAGATTCAGGGCACGGGCGACCTCGTGAGCCAAATCAAGCTTTCTATGGACGAGCAGTCGGAAGGTTCAAAGCAAATCAGCGAGGCTCTCAGCTATATGAACGACGCGGCCGGCAAGGTAAAGGACGCTTCGAACGATGTGGACAACGCGCGCGGCGAAATCGTCGAGAACATGGGAAAACTGCATCAGTCTGCGGACGCTGTCGGCTCGGAACTCAAGACGATCGAAAGTGGCGTAAAGACAATCGAGGAGGGCGACGATTCGCTCATGAACATCGCCACTTCGATTTCAGGCTCGATTTATCGCATTACAAGCCAAATCGACCAGTTCAAAGTTTAAGCGATTTTTGGAAAATAATGAAACCGCCGCCGTCGGAAAGACGGCGGCGGTTTTTTTTGTGTGATAATTCCGTTGTAAGAATGCCGCGCTTTTTGCGCGATTGCGGCAATGCTTTTTGTGCAGTTGCGAAAAACTGTGGAATGTTTTTTTATCCCGAAATCGTGAAAAACGCGATTTCGCTCTGCCAGTTGAAAATCGAATTTTGCGACGCGCTTTGCAAAAGGCGCGAAAGTTCAAGGCTTTTTTGTTCGCCGAGGGCTGCGCGCATAGCCGCGCCGTAAGCAGAGCGTTCGCTTTCAAACCAAGCCAAGATTTCTTTTTGCGTGATCCGCCGCTTTTCGACTATTTTTTTTGACGAAGCGTCGATTTTGAATCCTTGCTCTTCGAAGATTTTTTTCACGGAATTCGCGTTCCATGAAAAAAGCGGATTCTCTTTGTCGCCGAAAAATTTTTCTTCCGCGTCCGACATTTTTTTCAAAACTTCGCTCCATTCCGCCGTGGGATTTTCCCTGAAAATCTGCTTTTCCACGAGCGAAGAAATGTGTTGCGTGGCGTTCGGGATTTGTTGCGAAATTACGATTTGCCATTTTTTCGCAAGCGCGTCTGCCAAAGCCGCCTGCGAAAAAGCGTCGCGCATTGCCAAAATTGATTCTTCGTTTGCGAACGGATTTCTGAAAAAGAATTTGTCGAAAATGATATTTTTTTCGGAAAAAATTTCCAAGACGTTTTTCAAAATTTCCGCAGTCAAAAAATGTGCGGATTTTTTTTCGCCGTCGGAATCGGCATTTTTCGAATTCGGATTTACAATCAAAATCGGCTTGTCAAGTTCGTCGAGCGTGGTCGCGTAATGCTCGCAAATTTCTTTGCCTTTTTGCGAGCGGCAAATTCCGCAAGTGATGCCTTCGGGACATTCGCGCAAAAGTTGCCAAAGCAAAAGCGAGTCGTCGGCGTTCCAGACAAGCGAGCGGTCGCTTCGTGCGAGCCGCGCGGCGGCAATCATCGTGTCGCGGATGTCGAGAAGAATTTCCGCGCGGTTGGAATCGATTCGCTGCCGCCATGATTTGTCGGCGAAATCCAATGCGCTTTCGCGCGAAGCGTCGTTCGGGCTGAACGTGAGCGATTCGCCTTTTTTGATTTCTCCTCCCTTGAAATGCGATTTTATCCACCATTCGGAAATTGGATTCGCGCCGAATTCGCTTTTTTGTTTTGGAGGAGTTTTTTCTTGGGAATTTTTTGAACCTGTGATTTGCGTTGCGGTCGGGTCGAGCGGACGTTCGCCGGTGTCGTCTTCGAGAAGTGCTGCGATTTGCAATTCGCGCCGAGAAAGAACTTCGCCACGAATTTTTTTTTCGTAGCCTTGATCGCTCGGATTGTAAAAAACTTTTCCCACAAGCGCGTCGGGCAAATATTGTTGCGCCACCCAATGGTCGCGGTAGGCGTGCGGATAAAGGTAGCCCGCGCCGTGGCCGAAGCCTTCCGCATCGCGGCTTGCGTCGCGCAAATGATTTGGCACTTCGTCGTCCTCTTTTTCCACGGAAGAAAGCGCGTCGAAAAATGCCATGCTGGAATTCGATTTGGGCGCGGTGGCAAGATACAGCGCGGCGTGCGCCAAATGGTAGCGGCCTTCGGGAAGCCCAACTCGATCGAACGCGCGCGCGCAGGATTCTACGACGCAGACTGCGTAAGGGTCTGCGAGGCCTGTGTCCTCGCAGGCGGAAATCAGCATTCGCCTAAAAATGAAATGCGGATCTTCTCCCGAGCGCACCATCCGCGCAAGCCAATACATCGCCGCGTCCGCATCGCGCCCGCGCAGGCTTTTTATGAACGCGCTGATTATGTCGTAGTGATAATCGCCGTCGCGGTCGTAAAGCACGACTTTTTTTTGAATCGATTCTTCGGCGGCTTCGCGGCTGATGTAGATTGTGCTTCCGTAAGCAGGGCGGGGAGGGGTGGAGTGCGGCGACCAAATTTCCGGCGTCGTTTCCACCGCGAGTTCCAAAGCGTTCAAAAGCGAACGCGCGTCACCGTTTGCCGTCTGAATCAAATGTTCCAACGCGCCTTCTTCAAATTCGATTTTCCAATGTCCGTAGCCGCGCTCCGTGTCGTTCAAAGCCAAGTAAGCGGCTTTTTGCAAATCGTCTTTTGTGAGCGGCTTCAATTGGAAAACTCGGCTGCGCGAAACCAAAGCTTTGTTCACTTCGAAAAAGGGATTTTCCGTAGTCGCGCCAATCAAAATTATCGTGCCATTTTCCACCCAAGGCAAAAGCGCGTCCTGCTGCGCCTTGTTCCAGCGATGCACTTCGTCCACAAAAAGAATTGTCCTGCGTCCGTAAAAATTCTTGAAGTCGTCGGCCTTTTTTATTGCGGCGCGAATGTCCGCCACGCCCGTGAGCACGGCGTTCAGAGTGATGAAATTCGACTTCGTGTGATTCGCGATTACTCGGGCGAGCGTGGTTTTTCCGCTTCCGGGCGGACCGTAAAAAATCACCGAAGAAAGTTGGTCGGCGGCGATCGCCCTTCGCAAAAGGCGGCCTTTGCCAACGATGTGATCTTGTCCGATGTATTCGTCCAAAGTTCGCGCGCGCATTCGGGATGCGAGCGGCTCGTGAGAAATGTTTTCTTTTTCAAACAAATCGTCGGACATTTTATTTTCAATTTTGCAGGAACTTTTTACGATATTGCCACGCCCACATGAATTTATTTTAGCGACATTTTTTTCGCGTGTCAATTCAATGAAACTCGCCCCAATTCGCGCCGTGCTCAATCGAAACTTTCAGCGGAATTGAAAGTTTTACCGCGCCTTCCATTTTTTCTCGCAAAATTGAAATTGTTTTTTCGATTGCGGCTTCGTTGTCGGCGCATTCCAAAATCAGTTCGTCGTGAACTTGAAGCAAAAGTTTTGCCTCGCATGAATTTTCTTTCAACGCCGCATCTACATCGATCATCGCTTTTTTTACGATGTCGGCCGCGCTGCCTTGAATTGGCGTGTTCACTGCGATTCGTTCTGCGGCAGACTTTTCGATTTTATTGCGGCTTTTGATGTTCAGGATTTTTCGGCGGCGACCCATCAGCGTTTTCACATAGCCATTTTTTTCCGCGCTCGCAATTGTTTCTTTTATAAATTTGTCAATCGAAACATATTGCGCAAAATAATTTTCGATGAATTGCGCGGCGGCGGCTCGAGAAATTCCGAGTTCGTTCGAAAGCCTGAAAGTGCTCATTCCGTAAATCACGCCGAAATTTATTGTCTTCGCCGTGCGACGCATTTCGGACGTAACGTCATCAGGATTCACATTGTATATCAGCGAAGCCGTCGCTTTGTGAATGTCGCTTCCGCTCAAAAACGCTTCGCGCATATTTTTGTCGCCCGAAAGATGAGCCAGCACAACAAGTTCAATTTGAGAATAATCCGCGCTGATAAGAATCGTTCCAGGAACGGCAGTAAACGCACTTCGAATTTTTCGGCCAGCATCATTGCGCACTGGAATGTTTTGCAAATTCGGATCGCGGCTGGAAAGCCGTCCAGTGGCAGTTCCGGTTTGCAAGAACGTCGTGTGAATGCGACCGTTTTCATCCGCGAGGCGCGGCAATGCTTCGACATAAGTTGATTGCAATTTTGACATTTCGCGGAATTTCAAAATCTTCGCGGGAACGGAATCGAACAGCGCGAGTTCTTCCAAAACGCTTGTGTCCGTGGAATAGCCGGTTTTTGTTTTTTTGCCCGGCTTGAGTCCGCGTTCCTTGAACAAAACTTCTTGAAGCTGTTTTGGAGAAGCGATGTTGAATTCGTGTCCGACTTCCGAATAAATTTCTTGTTCGGCGGAGGAAATTTCTTGTTCCAAATTTTTCGCGTAATCCGAAAGCGCATTCGAATCAAGGTGAATTCCTTGAATTTCCATTTCGCCCAAAATCGTGATAAGCGGAATTTCAATTTTCTCGAAAAGCGTGTCGAGTTTTTTTTGTTTGAGTTCGTCCGAAAAAATTTCAAAAAGTTGCCAAGTAAAGTCCGCGTCCTCGGCGGCGTAATCCACGGCTTTTTCGAGCGGCACGTCGCGGAACGTTTGTCCCTTCGCAACCAAATCTTTGAACTCAATTCCAATCAATGCAAGCTTCGTCTGCCCAAGCGTTTCAAGAGAATAAGGCGAGCGGCCAAGCCTGTCTGGTTCCAAAAGCCACGCGGCAATCATCGTGTCAAAAATTTTCGCCTTGATTGTATTTGCGTTCAAGCCCGCGCCGCGCAAAACTTTGTAGTCGAATTTCGCATTGTGCAAAATAAGCAGAAAATTTTTCGCGTCAAAAAGTCGCTGGATTTGCGCGAGCGCATCATTCAAAGAAATTCCGCGTTGCTCAAAAAGCGAAGCGTCCTGCGCCAAAACCGGAATGTAAAAAGCCTCGCCTTTTTTGCAACACAAACTGAATCCCACCAAATTCGCTTTCGTAGTTTCAAGTGAATCCGTTTCGGTGTCGAGCGCGACTTTTCCGAAAGACAAAATTTTATCGATAAGCGCGACCAAATCTTTTTGCGTTTCAATCGCTTTGTAGTTGCCGGAATTTTTTTTGAGCGGAATTGGCTCGGCAATTTCTTCCAACGAATTTTCAAAACTATTTTCTTTCGCAAATTTTGAATTTTTCAATTTTGATTTTTTTTCTGCGGAATCAGAATTTTCATCGCCTGAAATTTTTTGTCCCGATTCGACTGCGAGCGTCGCGTATTGTTTTGCAACTTGTGGCGTTTCAAAAGATTTTAATTTTTCGGCGGCGGCAGAATAATTGAAATTTGTCGAAGGAATTTTTTCCAATTCCACGCCAGGAACATCCGTGCAAAGCGCGATCAATTTTTTTGAAAAAAACGCGTTGTCTTTTCCATCGCGGATTTTGTTTCCGATTGCGCCGCCGATTTCCTGCGCATTTTCATAAATGCCTTCGAGCGAACCGTATTCGTCCAAAAGTTTGCAGGCGGTTTTTACGCCCACGCCTTTCACGCCGGGAACGTTGTCGGCGGTGTCGCCGTAAAGCGAAAGCAAGTCCAAGAGTTTTTCGGGCGGCACCCCCCATTCGGCTTTTACCCCCTTCTTGCCAACGACTTTCCAAACATCGCTGTGATCGGGCTTTAAAATTTGAACATCGTCGCAAACCAATTGCATCAAGTCTTTGTCGCCAGAAAGTATGCGGCAAGTTTTTCCAGCCGCCACCGCTTTGGTCGCAATCGTCGCAATCACATCGTCTGCTTCATAGCCTTCGACGCGAATCGCAGGAACTCCGAGCGTGGCCAAGATTTCTTCAATCCAAGGAATTTGCGCGTGCAAATCATCGGGCGTTTTTTGGCGAGTGGCTTTGTATTCCGAATACATTTCGTGCCGAAAAGTTTTTGAAATTGAATCAAGCGCGACAACTAAAGTCTTCGGCTTGTAATGCTGCAAAAGCGAATGCAAGTTGCGAAAAAATCCGAACAGCGCGGAAATATTTCGCCCGTGAGAATCCGTGAGCGGACGCGAAATAAACGCAAAATAGCAACGATAAATCAGGCCGTAAGAATCCAAAATATAAATTGTTTCGTCATCGAATTTTTTTGTTCCCATAAAATCATTTTAGCGGAAAATCGAATTTTTTTCTAGTGCGATGTGCGAGTTGATAAAAAAATCCGCGCCTCTATTTGCGCGGATTTTGAACATTGCTACATATTGCTATAGCCCATCAAATATTCGTCGATTTCGCGCGCGCATTCTCGACCTTCCGCAATCGCCCAAACCACAAGCGATTGTCCGCGATGCATGTCGCCCGCCGTGAAAACTTTTTGCGCGCTTGCAGAATACGAGCCTTCTTTGGAAGCGACCGTTCCGTGCGGCGTAAGTTCCACGCCAAAACTTTGCGCCGTGTATTCTTGTGCGCCTAAAAATCCTGCGGCCACCAAAATCAAATCGGCGGGCAAATCTTTTTCGCTTCCTTCGATTTCGCAAAGTTGCCGCTTGCCATCGACCATTCGGAATTCAACTTGGACGGTTTTCACGCCGCAAACTTTTCCGTCTTTTTGGAAAACTTCTTTAATCGTCGTTTTGTAGACGCGCGGATCATTTCCGAATTTCGCGATTGATTCTTGTGCGCCATAATCGACTTTGAGGATTTTCGGCCATTCGGGCCACGGATTGTCTTGCGCGCGCTCGGTCGGAGGGCACGGCATCATTTCGAGTTGCGACACCGATTTGCAGCCGAGTCGAATGCAAGTTCCCGTGCAGTCATTGCCTGTGTCGCCGCCTCCCAAAATTATCACGTCCTTTCCTTTAACATCGAAAAATGCGCCGTCATTTAAATTTGAATCAAGCAAACTTTTTGTTACGGATTTAAGAAAATCCACGGCGAACATCACGCCGCTTGCGTCCGCACCCGGAGCAGAAAGCGGACGAGGCTTTTTCGCGCCGCAGCACAACGCAACGGCATCGTAATTTTTTAAAAGTTCTTCGGCAGAAATATTTTTCCCGACATCGGCGTTCGTGACAAATTCAACGCCTTCTTCTTTCATCAAATTCACGCGCCGCTCGATGATTTTTTTGTCAAGCTTCATGTTTGGAATTCCGTACATCAAAAGTCCGCCGATTTTGTCGTCGCGCTCAAAAACCGTAACGCTGTGTCCGCGATGATTGAGCGAATCGGCAACGGCAAGCCCGGCAGGACCAGAGCCGACGACCGCGATTTTTTTTCCGCTTCGGACTTTCGGAATTTCAGGCTTCATGTAGCCGGAAGCGAACGCGCGCTCGATTATGTAAAGTTCGTTGTCGTGAACGGTGACGGCGTTTTCCAAGCCGCCTTCGCCCGCGAGGTTGCAAGCCTTTTCGCAAAGCGCGGGGCAGACGCGACCAGTGAACTCGGGAAAGTTCGAAGTTTTCAAAAGCCGCCACGCCGCCATGTCAAACTGTTCTTTGTAAAGCGCGTCGTTCCATTCGGGAATGAAATTGTGCAGCGGGCAGCCCGTAACCATTCCCTTGAGGCGAAGCGCGCTTTGGCACATCGGCACGCCGCAATTCATACAACGCGCCGCCTGATTTTTGCGCTCGCCGTCGTTAAGGTACGAATGAAATTCCTTGAAATTTTTTATGCGCTCCAAAGGCGGAATGTCGCCGTTCGCCTCGCGCTTGTATTCGATGAAACCAGTGTCTTTTCCCATTTTGCGAATCTCCTAAAAAAATAAAAGCGTTCGCCCAAAAGACAAAACGCCCTTTGCGCAAACGCCATCGTTTCAAAAAGTATATCGGAAATTCGAAATTCTGTCAATGGGGAAATTTGTGCGAATACGATTTTAAATTATCCGACCTTTTTCACAAAACAAAAAAAATTGTATGCGAGTTTTGTCAAATGAGAAAATTTAATTTCAATTTTTCTTATCGAAAGCTGAATTCAAAATTTTCCCTGAATTTTAGTCAAATTTCTTAAAAAAAGCAAAAAAATTCAAATTTTTTTTAAGAAAATGCGCAAAACCACTTGACATTTTATGGGGGGGGGTATAATCGAACTCGCGATAAAACAATCGCAAGGAGGTACTTATGAAAAGTACAAAAATTTTTGCCGTGGTCGCGCTGGTTGCGTGCCTCGGCTCGGCCGCTTCATTTGCTGCAAAGGCGAAAGAGCAGAAAGTGAAGATTGAAATCGTGAACCGCCCTGGTATGGCACTCGGAACGGATGTTCCCGGCTGGGTGCAGGCCGTCTTGGAGGGAGACAACAAGGGAATAGCGAAGGCTTTGAAAATCGACCCCGAAGAAACGCAGGTTTTCGTGTTCTCAAATCAGGGCGACGACCTTGAATTCCTCAAGACTTGGACGGATCAAGTGGACGTGCAGCGGCAGGTAGCCAATTCGTTTTCAATGGCGGTTGGTCAAAGCGCGAACGCCGTCTTGCAGGGAACATCGGGCAGCGAAAGCAATATGCAGCGCGCGATCGACCAGACTGTGAAGGCACTTTCCGCGATGGAAATCAACGGACTTCTCAAGGACGCGCAGTATTGGATTCAGTTCAAAAGGCCGAAGCAAGGCGTAAAAGTCAACAAGAAATCTCCCGAAAGCGCGTTCGACTATTACTACGAATACTACGTTGTCTTTACAATGAAGCGCAGCATTTATGACAAACAGCTTGACGCTGCGTTGAACGGAGTTGAAGACAATGCCTCGGAAACTGTTCTGCTGAAAAAAGCGTTGAGTGCAAATCTACGCGAACCGTTGATTGACAAGGCAAATGACGATTCCGTCGAATATGAATTTTAACGGAGAACTCAAATGAAAAAAGCAGCTATTGTTTTTTTGTTCGCCCTGATGATCGCCTCGTCCGCCTTCGCCGCAAAAGTGAAGCGCGGTGGCGATGCCGATTTGACGCCGTACTTGAACGAGTCCGACGCGCGGGAAGTTTGCACTGACATCGTGTCGCAGATTGTAGAGTCGCGAAGAATTGCGCGCTTTGCAGAAACAAACGGCAGAGATCCGATTGTCACAATCGGAAAGATAAAGGACGAGACTGGCGAATTTTTTGACACGCAAATTATCGCCAACTCGCTCAAAACCGCAATCCTGAAAAACGGCATCATGGAATTCATGGCGAATTCCGATGTTCGGGACGCGCTCAGAAGCGAAGTCATCAATCAGGCGGATCATGCGCGCGAAGATGTGGCGAAGGCGATGGACGAAGAGGACGCGGCGGATTTCATGCTCACAGGCTCGGTAAAACTTGCCGTCCAAAACAACGGAAAAAAGCAAGAGCGGACTTACATCGTAAACATCGAACTGAATGACTTGCAAACGCATCGCACGGTTGACATATTCGAGCCGTCCGAAGGCGTAAAGGATTATCTGAAAAAAATCGGTTCGATAAAGAGCCGGTAAAAAATTACAAAAGATTTTTCATTAGGAGGTAAAAATGAAAAAGATTTTAAAGGCAGTCGCTATTGCGGCTTCGGTAATGGTGCTTTCTACGGCATTTGCTTCGGCAAAGTCAAAGACAGCAAAAGGTGACAGTGCCACTGAAAGCACAGCCAAGAAAGAAAAGTCAAAAAAAGAAAAAACGCCCAAAGCCAAAAAAGTCAAATTTGACCAGGCGGCGTATGATGAAGCATTTGCTTCCGGCGACTACGCGACATGCATATCCATGCTTCAGGGCAAAGGTTCTAAAAGTGACGCGATTCTTGACGCGCTCGATGCTGACATGCTCATGCATTTGAACGGAAGCTATCTTGATTCTGCAAAAGCGTTCTTGAATACGCAGGGCGAGATGATGCAGCAGAAAGTTAAAGACGACAAGAGTGGTGTAACTTATGCCGGCACCGTGTACGAACGTTTGCTTTCGTATGCAATGCGCGCGGCAAACGCGTTCGCGCTCGGCGATGCGAGCAACGCAAAAGGTGTAATGGATTCCTACACTGGTGATTACAAGGATATCATTTCGGCACTTGTTGCACAGGAAAAGGAGCTTGATGAAGAGAGCGAAGGCAACCTTGAAAGCGACAATGTAAAAAACGCACTGAATGCGATGGAGCAAGCAGGATTTTCACTTAACCTTAGCGCAGTGACAAGCAAGAAGCCTCAAAAGTACACTGGAAAGGACTATGATACTTCCGCCTTCCTTTCATATTTGGGAACGCTCGCTTATGCAGCAAACGGCGATGCCGAACATGCGAAGGACTTTGCGAATGTTCTGAGAACAGTAAATTCCGCAGTCGATGTGTCCGAAGATGTTTCCGTTCCGGCGGGAATGGGACGGCTTGACGTTGTGGCACTTTCAGGCACTATCGGAAAGCGAAGTGAATCTGCCAATTCGTTCACCGTGATGGAACAAATGCCGATTGTTAATACACCTCTCAAATTCAAGATTGTCTACCCGGTATTTGAAAAACAAAACCATGCAATCAATTCCGTCCGTGTAACACTTTCCAATGGAAACACGAAGTCGGCGGCGCTTGTGGAAGACTTTGACGCGGCGGTAGAAATCGACGTGAAAAAGAAAGCGCGCCGCGACTACAACAGAAGCGTTGCCCGCAACATCCTGAAGAATTCAGCGGCGGCGGTAGCAGGAATGGGCGCTGTTATGAGCGCAGATGCAGCGATGCAAAAAGCGAACAACCCGCTCACTGCGAAGGCCTATGATGCTGCTATTTTAGGATTAAACAAAGCGCTTGACGCAATTGTAGAGTCGGAAAAAGCGGACGTGCGACAAGGCTCGTACTTCCCGCACAAGGCGAGCGCAGCAGGATTCTCTGTCGCTCCGGGAACGTACTCGGTGAAAGTCGAATATCTTTCTGGAAACAATGTCGTTGAAACAAAAGAAGTAGGCGACGTTGTTGTAGAAGCCGGAAAACCAACGGTCGTGGTTTCGACATGCGAAAAGTAGAATTATTTGCAAAGGTCGTCGCTTGCCTGTCAATCCTCCATTTGGCAGGCGGCACGGCTTTTGCTGCCAAAACGAAAGCTGAAAAAAGTGCTCAAAAAATGCCTGAATGGGTGAGCCAACCTTCCGCCGTATTTCCGTCCGCAGACTACATCTCGTCGGTCGGAAGTGCGACGAGCCGCGACAATGCGGAAATGAAGGCGTTGCAAGGTCTCGCGTCCGTGTTCGGGCAGGCGGTGAAATCCTCTTCCGTCGCGTCGCAAAGAATGACGCAGGCGAAGGCGGAAGGGAAGGTCGCCACCGCGAACGTGAGCGCGTTCAGTCAGGACATCCTCCGCACCGTGGACGTTGATTCCCTAATCGGCGTGGAGACGAAAGAATTTTGGTTTGATGGCAACGAGACGTGGTATGCCGTGGCCGTGCTTGACAAGGAAAAGGCTTCTGACATTTACAGCGACCTAATCCGCAAGAACACGTCGGCGATTTCCGCGTTCGTCGCGAGCGCGGAGTCCAACGGCAAGTCGCTCGAGGCTTACGCTGCGCTGGACTTTGCAGAGGACATCGCGCTGGAAAACGAAGGACACCTGAAAAAACTTTCAGTCATCAAGCCAGAGGTCGCGGCGTTCCTAAAGGACGGCTTCCCTTCCCCGAAAAAGCTCCACGCGCAGAAAGCGGAGCTTTCCAAGCGCATTCCGATTTGCGTCATCGTGGAAGGCGAGGATGGCTCGCGGCTTGCATCGGCGTTCAGCGAGGCGATATCTTCACTTGGATTCCGTGGTACGCTCGACAGCGGGGAACGCTACGTGCTTTCGGCGCAGGTGAGCTTCGAACGCTCGGACGCGACGGACGGAAAGACGACGCGCTGCCGCTACGCCGCAGAGGGCTTCCTGTTCGACATGGAAAGCGGACAAAAACTGTGCCCGTTCAAAATTTCCGGAAGGGAAGGCCATGTCGAATATTCCGAGGCCAAGGTTCGAGCCGTGAAAGCAATGGAGGCGAAAATTAAAAAAGACTTTGCGCAGACATTTGATGCTTGCTTGAAAAACTTTGAAGCGAAGTGACTTTGAGGTCGGCGATTTCGCCGGCCTTTTTTATTTGATTTCGGCAAAGGAGGATTTACGTGAAACTGATTGCATTTTTTGCGTTTGTCTTGCTTGCAAAAGACAAAATTTAGAAAACATTGCGCTTCCGCAAATTGACACAAATCCTATTTTTTTGGCCCATATGTGAATCGAACACACAACCTGCCGCTTAGGAGGCGGCCGCTCTATCCAGTTGAGCTAATGGACCGTTTTCATAATATACACCAAAGCGATTTTTTTTTCAAGTCCTTCGCAAAATCTATTATTGCAAAAAATCCGGCAGCCTGTACACATCTTCCACGCCTTCGACTAATACCCCTCCCATTCCAAGTTCGAGCGGCACGACAATGTCCAAATCATACCTGTCGCCGACGCTCAGGCATTCTTGCGCTTGGCTTCCGCATTTTTCGGCGGCCAGCAAAAACGGCTCGCGCGCGGGCTTCGAAACATTGCAGGTGTCAAGTCCGATGATGTTCGAAAACAGGCTTTGCACGCCCAAAGCGACGAGAGTTTTTTTCGCGGGCGTTACAGGATTGTTCGTCACGCAAATCAAATTGAATTTTTTCGAAAGCGCGGAAAGCGTTTTTTGCAAACGTTCATCGCGCGTCAAAAAATTTTTCGGCTCCAAAAGTTCACGCCGCCATTCGATGCTTTTTTGAATCGGAACGCCGAATGAAAGAAGCGTGTTTGAAAGGCTGATTTTTTTTCCGTCATTTTCGCACGCGAATTTTTCGCGGAAGTCCGCCACCAATTTTCGCGCCTCGTCATCGGAAATTCCGCGCTCGCTCGCGAAGCGTCGCACTTGGCAATCGACTTGTTCGAACGCATATTCTTCGTTTGTGTAAAGCGTGGAATCTATGTCGAAAATTATCGTTTTCAAATTTTGAGGAATTTTTATGATTTTCATTTTTCGCCTTTTGAATTTTTCGGATAAAAAATTTTTTGCTTTTTGCAAATCGCGTCCGTCGCGTTTTGAAGCGAATCAAATTCGCCGAGCGCGGTAAATGCAATCGCAGCGTCGCCCAAAAGTTCCGCGTCCGCAATTTGCTCGAGCGCGATTTTTATTCCCGCCGTGTCCGCCTTTTGCTGAATCAGATTTTCATCGCAAGACTGCCCGCCAGTAATTGCGATTGTGTCGTCAAAAAAAACGCCGTGCTTTTCCGCGCATTTTTTTAGCGCGCGAATTCCTTGTGCAAAATTTTTCACTTTTTCAGAATTCGATTTTCCAGGATTTTCGATCAAAAAAGACGCGTTCCAAAAAGGCGCGACTGGCGAAGGAAGCGTTCGGATTTCGTCCGCCGTGATTGGAAACGACGTGCACAAATTCAGCCCTTCGCTTGAGCCTGCGCGGTCGCACAATGCGCCGGCTTTTATTGTGGCAGTGCCAATCAAAGCGGCTACAAAATCAGGCCCCACCCCGATGACTGGAATTCCGTAAGGCACGCCGAATTCGCAGGCGGCTTTTTCCGTGGCGTATCCTGCGATTTTCATGCTGGGAAAAAAATCGCAAAGCATTCCGCGCGGAATTCCCAACGCATCCAAAATTTCTTCCGTCCAATAAGCCGCCCTGAATCGCGCTTCGGGAAGAATCGTGATTTGCGCGCCGCAAATTTTATTGATTAAAAATTCGGGGCAAGAAAAAATTTTTTTGCCCTCGTTCCATTGCGCGGGAAAAATATTTTTCGCAGCGAGAATTCTCGGAATGAAGATCGACTTTTTCGCTTCGCAAAAAATGCCGCTTGAATCAGGCGCGGCGTTTTCCAGTTCCGCTTCCGCTTTTTCTAATTCTGCATTTTTCGAAATAGGCGCGTTCCACAAAAGCGTCGTTCCGTCTTCGAAAACCAAAGTTGGTCCATTGCCAGAAACGCAAATCGCGCGCGCATCGGAAATCGCGCCATGCATTTTTTTGCAAGCCGTGCCGAATGCGAAAATCCATTTTTGGGAAAATTTTTGTTCGCAAGGAATTTCTATTGGCGCAAATTCTTCTCGGCAAAAATCCAAGACTTTTCCGTCCGCGCAAATTACTGCCGCCTTCAGCGCGCTCGTTCCTATGTCAACTGCGAGGACGCAATTATTCATCGTCCTCGTTTACGCTCGTGTCAGGCTTTACGAGTTTTTCGATGATATTGCGGTTGTCGAGCAAATCGCCGAGCGACTGATTGTGATGAACGCGCGTGATGACGTTGGCGAAAAGCCCCGAAACATTCGTGTCGATGTACCATTCTTTGTTCTTGAGTTTTTCGTGGTAAACGGCATTCGTTCCGATGATTCGATAAAACCAGCCTTGCTTATACGCTTCGTCAAAAAGTTCGATCGCGTTGCCAGTAAAAAACGGAAGCGAAATCGCGGCGATGACTTTTGTCGCGCCCTGCTCTTTGAGGAACTGCATCGCTTTGAGAAGCGTGCCGCCCGTGCCGAGCATGTCGTCGGCGAGAAACGCGACTTTGCCCTGAACGTCGCCCAAAAGTTTCACCGATTTGATGTTCGTGCTGTGCGCGTCCTGCGTCACGATTGAATAGTCGCGTTCCTTGTAAATCATCGCGAGCGGAAGCTTGAGGCCAGAAGCATAGAATTTGTTCCTGTCCACCGCACCCGTGTCGGGCGAAACCACGACCAAATCTTCGGTCTTTCCAGTGAGGTCGAGGAGCTTCGCCAGCTCGCGGATTATCTGATAACTCGCATGCAGGTTTTCCAATGAAATCGTATTGAACGCATTTATGATTTCGCGCGAATGAATGTCGAGCGTGATGATTCGCTTTACGCCGAGAAGTTCGTAGATATGCCCGAGCATGCTCGCAGTGAGGCTTTCGCGGCCTTTCTTTTTGTGCTGGCGGCTGTAAGGAAACGCCGGAACAACGAGGCTCACGCTTGCCGCGCCCGCTTGCCGAACAGCGTCAACAGTAACAAGCATTGACATCACATGGTCGTTCACCGAAAGCGACATTACGTTTTTGCCGTCATTGAGCGCGAGCGGCTCGTGATTCTCCACGTCCTGAAAAATGAAAACGTCCTTTCCGCGCACACATTCCAAAAGTTCGGTCTTGAATTCGCCGTTCATAAAATACGTGAATCGCGCCTTGACTTTGAAAACAGGCTGACGATATTTGTCGGTCGCGTTTCGCATCGAGATGTCCGATGTGTTGACATCGCTTTCAAAATTGATTTTTTTTATAAGATCGTTTTTGTCGATTTGGTAACGTCTGGATATTGTCTCGTTTTTTAAAGTGAAACGATGTTTGTAAATATTGCGCAGGTGAGTGATCACTTCGTCGGCGAAAAATTCACCGCCTGGGCATGCTACGACCGCAAGATTAGTCGGATCAGAATACGGCATTTTGTCCCCTTTTGCGAACGATGCGCAACCATGCGAATGCAACTGAATTGCGCACCCAAAGTCTCTTGGAAAATGTTATCACAAAAACAATTATTCGTCAACTGGAAATAAATTGTACCGCGAATTTTCATTCCATTGCAAAACGGCGTTTTTGACAGTGAAAAAAGTTGAAATTTTTTTCACTGTCAAAAATTAAATGGTTTTTATTTTCCGCCTTTCAATTTTTTTTTATTGAGCGTTCAATTCCAAGCCGTCGTAGGCAGGCTCGACGCTTCCGCCGCTTTTTACGATTTCCGTTAAGTTCGGATATTCCGCGAGAATTTTTTCAAGATAAAGTTTCACTTCCTCGTGACTTTTGTCGTGTGTCATGTGCGTCATCCAAGTGTGGCGCGGCCGGATTTTTTCCGCCACGTCCAAAGCCTGCGAAAAAACAAAATGCGTGGAATGCGTCTTTTCGCGAAGCCCGTCGATTACGGCGTGTTCCAAGATACCGCAGTTTTCCAAAATCAAATCTATGGATTTTTGCGCGATGAAATTGCAGTCGGTCAAATACGCGACGCTGCGCTTTTTCCCTTCCCCGTCGCGCGTGGAAACGAGATAACCAAGGCAGTCCACTTTTCCGTGTTTCAGCGGAATTGAAATTATTTGCATTCCGCCGATTTCAAGCGGATTTTTCGGCGTGAGACTTTCGCCGCGCAGCAGTTTTATTCTTGGCTTTCCCCCTCCTACTTGGGTGCGTTTGAAAATGTAGTCGAAATGAAGCCGCACGATTTTGCGAGTTTCCGCGTTCGCAAAAATGTGGATTCCTTCGGGCGGAGCGTTTTTCGCAGCGTCATCGATTTTTGTCGAAGAATGCGGAACTTTCGTGTGGCTGAAAATCCGAATGTCGTCAAGCCCGTGCAAATGGTCGGCGTGTCCGTGCGTGAGCAAAATCAAATCGAGCGAAGGAATTTTCGCGCGCAAAGCCTGCTCACGGAAATCAGGCCCCACGTCAATCAAAACGCGCGTTGTTTTTCCGTCCGCCTCGTTCGTTATCAACGCGCTCGCGCGAAGCCGCCTGTCGTGCGCGTCTTGCGAAGTGCACACTTTGCATTTGCACGCAATCACAGGAACGCCGTGGCTCGTGCCGCTTCCAAGAATCGTAAAAACCATAAATCGATTATAAGTCAAAAATCGAATTTTTTCCAGTGGCAATTTCTGCGAAAACTTGAAATTAAAATTTGCGGCGGAATCCGCAAAAAAAGAACAAGTGAAAAATTCGTATACAGGTCTTCGCTTCGCCGCAAAGAGTAGAACAAATTTCGTTAATGTGATATAATCTCGTCCAATTATGGAACACAAAACGCGGCATTTGTCGGAAACTCAACTTGCGAACATTCGCGCGGCAGTGAAAACGATTCTCGTGAATATCGGCGAGAATCCCGGGCGCGAAGGACTTTTGGAAACGCCCGATCGCGTGGCGCGGATGGTGGACGAAATTTTTGAAGGAACGCGATTTTCGAACGACGAAATTGCGGAGGAATGCGGCAAGACGTTTCCCCTCCCCGAAGGCTCGATTTCGAACAATTCGACGGTGGCCGTCACGAACATCGAGGCTTTCAGTTATTGCGAGCATCACCTTGCGCTGATGTACAATATGCGCGTGAGCGTCGGCTACATTCCGCGCGATCGAATCGTTGGCTTGAGCAAAATTCCTCGAATCGTCGATTTGGTCACGAGGCGGCTTCAGCTTCAGGAAAAAATCGGAAACGACATCGCTGACATTTTGAGCAAGGTCGTGAAAACGGAAGATGTGATCGTCGTGATTTCGGCGGAGCATTCCTGCCTCACTTCGCGCGGAATAAAAAAGCCCGGAACGAGGACGAGCACGATTACGGCGCGGGGCGCGTTCGAAACGCAAAAAGAAAAGCGGCTTGAATTTCTCAAGACAATTGAAAATGAAAAATAATTTCGGCGGCACGAAATGGAAATTAAAAAATATTACGAAGAAATTCACAAACGTTTCGGAAACATTCGGCGGGCGCGCGGAAATTTTTTGTACACGCAAAAAAATGTTCGCATCACCGACTTGTACCGCGAAGAAGGCCGCGCGATTTTGGGCTGGGGAAACGGCGCGTATACAATTTTCAAGAACACTCTGAACAAAGGACTTGCTGGCTCGTTCGTCACGGCTTCGCGCGCGCGACTTGAAAAAGCGGTTTCAGACATTTTGAATTCCAAGCGAAAAATTTTTGTATTTTCGAAAAAAGAAATCGCGTTGCAAGCAAGCCTGATTTTTTGCAAAGAAAGCGTGGCGTTTTTCAAGCCGTTCGCAAAAAACGCGCAAGGCGAGCCGATTGATTTTTCCGCGACAAAATGCGTCGTGCTTTACCCCCCGCTTCCTTGGACGAAAGACATTTTCATTGTGGCAGTCCTTTGCGACGGTTCGGAGAATTCTTGCGGCGAATATTTTTCCGAGCAATTGAAGCAGGCGCGAATTTCTGCGCAGCCGATTTCCCCGGCTTTGGAAGCTGCGGCGAGCCGAAGTTTTTACGATTTGATTTCCGCGCAAAAAGATTTCTGCGAAAAAGATTTTTTCATCTACGACAAAATTCTTGTGAAATATTGGCGGCGCGAAGGCTGCTATTTGCGTCCGAAAATGTCGCCTGAAAAATACGATGATTTCGTTTTGCATTGTCTTGACTGTGCGATCGCGATAAGCCCTGAATGCGCGGTGGATTCGATCGTGCCTTTCGGCGCGGACGAGGGCGTTTTCAGAAAGTTGGAAAAATCCGCATTTGAATTCTAGGCGAGGCGAAAATGACTTCGAATGAATTTTGGCAAAAAACGAAAGCGGCTTTGAACTTGCAAGGCGACGAAAGTTTTGCGGGTGACTTTGGATTTGAGGCGCGAGGATTTGCGGGCACGGAAAAAATAGCCGCGCTGCTCGCAGGAAAAAAGCGCGCCGCGTTTTCCACTTGCGCCGTCTATGCGATTGACAACGAAATCCTTCCTGTGAGCGGCGAATATTACATCGTGAAAGATGCCGAAGAAGAAGCCGTGTGCGCGATTCAAATTCAGCGCGTGGAAATTCTTCCGTTCAATGAAGTTCCGTGGAGTCTTGCCGCGCTCGAAGGCGAGGACGAAAATTTGCAAGAATGGCGCGGGCGCACGCGCGAGGCTCTTGAAGAAGAGGCGGAAATCATCGGTTATGAATTCCGCGAGGACATAAAATTGGTTTTCATGGAATTCGAAATTGTGATGCGGTGAAAGATAAGTAATATTATTTTAAAATCGGTATTTTAGGATAATACCACGAACGATTTAAGTAGTCAATTAAATTCGTTTTTCCCAAATTACCATCCAAAAAACAAAACATCGTCCTGAACATCAAATTTTCCCTCGACTTATTTTCAAAGTTGCTTGAATATTCATTGTTGCCCTTATCTCGAATAATATAAAATTCTCTGTAATACATTCTCGCGCCGTTGCGAATCGTATCTCTTGTTTCTTCTGAAATCAAATTTTGCCGCTCCATGGAATCAAAAAGATTTCGCAGTAAATATGATAAAAATAAAAGATGCTTGAACGCTTTATAATAGTTTTGTTTTGATAGTCCTATTTCATCATCAATTTCTTTGTAATAATCTTTTGGCAAAGACATTTCGTCATTTAAAAATAATTTCAAAATACTCCAAGACGGTTTTGTTTTTTCATCAAACCATTTTTGAAAATTGATTCCCAAATCAATTTTCGTGTCGTTGTTTTTTCCCAATTCGTCAATTCTTTTGTTCCAAAAATTGAACATGCTTTTTTTGTCTTTTACCCATGTTAGAAATATTGAAAGACTGCCACGAAGCGGTGACATATCCTCAACATAACGATCGTCTGTTCCGAAAACATCAAAAAGTGCCAAAGCGTCGGAAAGATTTTGGAATTTCTCTTCGTCTGGATAGTGTTCTTGCATTTCCAAATAATTTTGATAGACTGCGTTCGCCAGTGCATATACAAGCAAATGTTCCATCATATTTTTGTCTGCAGGCATTTCATATTGCGCAGCCTCCATCAGCACCGAGAAAAAATTTGTAATTGCAGTTTGGGTAAAGCCACTCATATAATTTTTTTCTTTTGCCCATTCGCAAAACTCATTGATTTTTTGTATTAAGCCCTTGAAGCGTTCTGATTCAGTTTTGTTCATGTTCGAATCTTCAATCAATGAAGCGCGTTGAAAAAGTTTTTTTGTGCTTTCATAGTTTTTCTTTCCAAGAGGTTCTGCAATCGCGTTCAAACTAAACAAGTCTTCAAACAATTTTGAGATATGACCAAATGTTAATTTTTCCATAACTCTTTATCTCCTTGTATTTGGTATTTTGCACTTTAATAATGGCTTGTTAAATGATAGCCATTTCCTTCTGGACATTTATAAACATTTAAATTAACGCCGTTAATGGCACGAATGTTCGCCATTTTTTGTGCATCATCATAGGATTTGTAAGAATCCTTCAAGTTTCCCTCGTGACTGCGGCAAGAACATACGGTCTGTAATTTTTCACAATAAAATTCCTGTGGTTTCAAGTGATATTTGCCACATTTTTTACATTGGTATGGAACTAGATTCTTGCCTGTATAATGCGCACTTTCCAATGCGTCGCTGTATGATTCGTATTCAGACAACGGTTTTTCAAATCTTGACATACATGTCGAGCTTTTCCGTATAATGACAAATTGAGTTGTGCTATATTTCATTTTCGCCTCCTAATTATATACGATACAATAAAACAAATACAATCTTCCTGCACAACTTTTTGGGGACAATTGTAAAATTATTGCAGAAATTCGAAATTGTGATGCGGTGAAATGCAAATCGGCAAAATGCGCACTTATACAAATATCAAGTATTTTCTTTTTCGCAAAACATTTATAATGAAGACATGAGACTTTATTCGCATCGCCACATTGTGCTTACGATCGCGGCAACGGCGGCGGCAAGCATTTTACTCACGCTGGGCGCGCAAAAAATTTTTGGAAAGAACAAATCGGCTTCCGCGAATCCGGCGCGTGAAGAGACGCAGGAAAATGAAGGCGCGGCAAAAGAAAATACATTGCAAGAAAAAAACGAAAGCGAGACGCTCGCGCAAAGCAAGCCGCCCCTCCCCGTGATAAAGCCCGCCCGCGAAATCCAAGTGGCTACGAGCAATTCGCAATATACGATGGACGAACAGGAAAACATTTCCGTCTACGAAAATTTCAACGAGGCGGTTGTAAACATCACGACGCAAGTGATGGGAGTCACTTGGTTTCTTGAGCCGATTGCGGAAGAAGGCGGCTCAGGTTCTGGCTCGATAATTGACGCGCGCGGCTATGTCATCACGAACGTCCACGTAATTGAAAACGCTTCAAAAATTTACATTTCGCTTTTCGACGGCTCGCAATATGAGGGAAGGGTTGTCGGCTCGGATTTGGAAAGCGACATCGCGGTTTTGAAATTCAATCCGCCTGATGATGTGGTTTTGAAAACGATTCAATTTGGCGACAGCGAAAAACTCAAGGTGGGACAAAAAGTCATCGCCATCGGAAATCCGTTCGGCTTTGAGCGGACGCTTACAACGGGAATAGTTTCCGCGCTCGGCCGTCCGATAAAAAATTCCAACAATGTAATCATCCGCGACATGATTCAAACTGACGCTTCGATAAATCCCGGCAATTCCGGCGGTCCCCTCCTTGACGCGAAAGGAAACATGATCGGCGTGAACACGATGATTTACACTTCGAGCGGAAGCAATTCCGGAATCGGTTTCGCAGTGCCGGCTTCCACGGCTCGGCGCGTCGTTGCGGACTTGCTTCAATATGGCAGGGTTCGGCGCGGAACGCTGCAGGCAAGTTTGGTGCAAATCACAAAGCCCATCGCGGACTACGCGCGGCTCGGCATCAGCTATGGAATTCTTGTTTCGCAAGTGGACAAAAACGGCAACGCAGAAAAGGCAGGAATAAAGGGCGGAACGATGCCCGTGCGTTACGGCAATTCTCGTTCTTCGCGCGTCTTCAATTTGGGCGGCGACATCATCGTCGGCATTGACGGTGTGCAAGTGAAAACATATTCCGACTATTATTCGATGCTGGAAAGCAAACGTCCGGGCGATTCTGTGACGATAACGATTTATCGCGATGGCAGAAATTACGACTGCAAAGTAACTCTCGCGGAAACGGAATAATCAAGGGAAAACGACTATGAAAAAATTCGTTGTGCATGCGCCTTACGACGTGGCGGGCGACCAAGGCGCGGCTGTGAAAGCCTTGAGCGAAGGCTTTATGCGCGGCGACCGCTACCAAACTTTGAAAGGCGTTACTGGAAGCGGCAAAACTTTCACGATGGCAAAAATAATCGAAGCCGTGCAACGCCCCACGCTTATAATCAGCCACAACAAAACTTTGAGCGCGCAGCTTTTCCGCGAATTCAAAACGTTCTTCCCGGAAAACGCCGTCGAATATTTCGTCTCGTATTACGACTACTATCAGCCCGAAGCCTACGTTCCCGCCCGCGACCTTTACATCGAAAAAGATGCCGACGTGAACAAGGAAATCGACCGTCTGCGCTTGGCGGCAACATACAGCCTCATGGAACGGCGCGACGTGATTGTAGTCGCCACGGTTTCTTGCATCTACGGTTTGGGAATGCCAGACCTTTACAAGGAAATGCGAATCCGAATCGAAAAAGGCTCGACCGTGAATTTTTCCGAATTGGCGCGGCAGCTCACGGAACTTCAGTACAAGCGAAACGATGCGATTTTGGACAGGGGAAATTTCCGCATAAAAGGTGACGTGATGGAAATTTTTCCGGCCTACATGGAAACGGACGAAGCCTACAGAATCGAGCTTGAATGGGACGAAGTGGCGCGAATCCAGCGTTACAATGTGATCACTTCGGAGCGCGTCGAAGAACTTGAAGAAACCGTGATTTATCCCGCGAAGCATTTCGTAGTTTCGGGCGACTTGCTTTTGCAAGCCACGGAGCGGATTCAAAAAGAAATGGAAGAGCGCGTGGAAATCTTGACCGCGCAAAAAAAATTCCTCGAAGCCGAGCGGCTCAAAACGCGCGTAACTTACGACATCGAAATGCTCAAGGAAATGGGATATTGCTCGGGAATCGAAAATTATTCCGCGCCCATCGCAGCGCGCGCGCCGGGCGAGCCGCCTGCGACTTTGCTTCATTATTTTCCCGACGACTTTCTTTGCATCATCGACGAAGCGCATGTCACAGTTCCGCAGATTGGCGCGATGTACGAAGGCGACCGCTCGCGAAAGCAGAATCTCGTTGACTTCGGCTTCCGCCTTCCAAGCGCGCTTGACAACCGTCCGCTCAAATTCGCCGAGTTCGAAAAAAAACTCAACCAAGTGATTTATGTCACCGCGACTCCTCGTCCCGACGAAATCAAGCAGAGCAGCCAAGTCGTGGAACAAATCATCCGCCCCACGGGATTGCTCGATCCGATTATCGAAGTGCGGCCGAGCGAAGGACAGATGGAAGACATCTACAAGGAAGTGCTCGCGCGAATCGAAAGGCAGGAGCGAAGCCTGATTCTTACGCTCACGAAAAAAATGGCGGAAGATTTGACCGACTATCTTTCGGGACTGAATCTGCGCGTCAAATACATTCACTCCGAAATCGACACTTTCGAGCGAGTTGAAATTTTGAAAAGCCTTCGTTCGGGCGAAATCGACATTCTGATCGGAATCAACCTTTTGCGCGAAGGAATCGACTTGCCCGAAGTTTCGTTCATCGCGCTTTTGGACGCGGACAAAATCGGATTTTTGCGAAGCACCACATCCCTCATCCAAATCATCGGACGCGCCGCCCGCAACGCGAACGGAATGGTCGTGATGTACGCCGACAGAATGAGCGACGCGATGAAAGAAGCCATCTCCGAAACCAAGCGCCGCCGCGCGATTCAAGAAGCCTACAACAAGGAACACGGCATCACGCCCACCACGATAAAAAAGGCGGTGGAAGACATTCTCGAGCACAAGACGCAGGAAGCCAAGGAAGAAGCGGAAATGCAGCTCGACGTGCTGAAAAAAAGCGCGAACCTTTTTGTGCCGAAAGAGCGGCGCAAGCTCATCGAGGCTTTGAAAAAGCAGATGAACGAGTACGCCGAAAATTTGGAATACGAACAGGCGGCAGTGATTCGCGACCAAATCGCGGACATAGAAAGGCAGTATGGAAAGTGAATAGTTAATAATGAATAGGGAATAGTTGGTTTTCACTTCGCCACATTGACAAACGCAGGGAATTTCTGTAAAATGGCTTGTATCTGAAATGAATAAAATAATGGCTTTTGATAACGAACAATTTATCTATGCACAGATTTCAAACACGCCGTTCTCGGCGTTTTTAATGGGCAATAAATCCTCCGTGGGTATGGGGGGCAACGACCTAGGTAATTTCGAAGAAAGCCAATTCTCATATAGAAGGACGCGCACGGCGACGGAATGTCGCAGTGCGCGTCCTTTTTTACGCAAACCTGCGGTTTGCGTCGCAGGGCAAAGCCCTGCTTAACGAGTTTTCCTACGGAAAACTCGCAGTCTTTCCGCAAAAACTCGTGTTATTTTCCCCAAAGCCCCCGCAAAATCACAATTGATAATCGCTCGTTACTCAACAAATACAAATTCAGCGGACAAAATTCCTTCGCGCAGTTTGGGAAAATGCTGTCCGAGGTCTCCGACGGCTTCGCGCAGTTCTGGAAAATGCTGTCCGAGACCTCAGATGCGTCCGCGCAGTTCGGGAAAATGTCATCCGAGGCCTCCGACGGCTTCGCGCAATTCGGGAACATGCCATCCGAGCCCTCCGACAGCTTCACGCAGGTCGGAAAATACATATTTGGTGCGAAAGATAATGTAACTCGCAAGTTTTACAAAAAACATCTGCGAGTATATTTGCTTGCGTAGCGAGCAAATATACTCGTTAAGCAGCCCGAAAGGGCTGCGACGCGGCAGCATTTCATACCAAAGGAGATTCACTATGAAAGAGATTCAAACACTCCCGCTTACGAGCATGAACAATGCGGCGCACTTTATGTTCGTCTCGAACATGGCGGAGCGGGCGGAAAAGGACGCGGTGGTGTCCGAAAAATGCGCGGCGCAGGTTAAGGCATTGCGCGCGGCGGTCACGGCGGAGGACGAGAATTTGCAAATCAGTGCAAAAAGTCTCACCACAGACAAAATCGTGGACGCGGACAGATTGCGCGACCAGCTTTATGCTGGCTACAAGAAAGCGGTGGCGGGCTATGCGGGCTTTCCCATGACCGACATGGCGGACGCTGCGAAAGTCCTGCAGCAGCACATCAAGGACTACAAAATCGACGTGAAAGCGCAGTTGGACAAGGAGACGGGCTTGCTCGTGAACTTTATTCAGGATTTGGAGGGCAAGTACAAGACGCAGGTGGACACGCTTTCGCTTGCGGCGTTTGTGGAAAAACTGAAAGCCGCGAACGAAGAAGTGCGCACGCTCACAGGACAGCGCACGGACGAACGCTCGGCGAAAACTGCGGGTGCGCTCAAAGCGGCGCGGAACGTGAGCGACGAGGCGTATAGAATGCTCGTGCTTCATGTGAACGCCCACGCTCTGCTTGAGGGCGAGGCGGATTACGCGGCGTTCATTGACTACGCGAACACCGAAATCGCACATTTCCGGCAGGAGGTGCTGGGCGGGTCGAAAAAGAAGAGCGCAGAATAAGCGCGAGTTTTCGTGCTTTTCTCAAAAGTCCTACCGAGTTTTCGAAGAAAACTCGGTAAGCAAGGCAGCGAAGCAGCCCTGCGACATATGTTCATCTTTAAAATCGCCGCGCGGGCGTAAAACGCGAGGGAGTAAGATAATGAAAGTCATTACGATTGAGGGCGAGCAGAATTCCGGAAAGACTACGCTGGTGCGAAATGTGCTGCGCCGCTTGGTAAACGACGGGGCTGAGGTGCTGTATTACAGGGTTTACGGACATTTGCTCAATGATTTTTATGCGGTCGTGATATGGCGTGCGCGGAAAATCATGCTGTACAGCATTGGGGACAGAATCGATTACATACAGGAAGGGCTTGAGTTTTTGAAAGGTACTGAATGGATAAAAGGCGTTGGTTCTGACATTTTGGTGAACACGCGGACGCTTTCGGTAGACGAAAAACAATACAAGCGGTTGCTTCCGCCGGAATGCGACTTGCGTTCTGTTTCCGTCACGCCGCCGCCGAAGCTCAAAAACATTGAGCCTTTCGTAAAGAAAAACCAAGTGGCACTCGAATCCATTATGGCGATGCTTTCGGAATGACGGAAAACCCAAACTAACTTACATAAGGAGGAAAACAATGAAAAAGAAATGGATTGTTGCGTTCGCGGTACTGGTACTGATGGTGGAGTTCGCCGTTTGTCAGGAGAAAGTGCCATCATACCTTGTGATTGAGGACATTGACTATGATGATTACGATTACAACATTCATGGCAAGGTAGTCGTGGGTGTGACGGATCCTGCGGAAGTTCCCACGCACGTGAATATTCCGAACGGGATAGTGGCAATCGGGGCTGCGTTCAGTGGGTGCACGTCGCTTGCGAGCGTTACCATTCCCGACAGCGTGACTGTAATTGACGGAGCTTCGTTCAGTGGTTGTACATCGCTTGCCAGCGTGACGATTCCTAAAAGCGTGACGTACATTGGCAACGAGGTGTTTGCAGGCTGTACGTCTCTTAAAAGAATGATTATTCCTGGTGGTGTGACGGAATTCGGCGAAGGGGCATTCAGAGATTGTAAGTCGCTTGCTAGCGTGATTATTATCGATGGTGTAACGGAAATCGGCAGTTCTGCGTTCAGTGGTTGTACTTCGCTTATGAGCGTGACGATTCCTAAAAGCGTAACGGAAGTCGGCAGTGGGGCGTTCGAAGGTTGCAAAGGCATTGAGGTTATTTACAAAGGGGCGTTAAAAGACTGGTGCGCAACGGATTGGGATTATTCTATCTGTGAAAATGCGAAAATCATAACGTTGTCCGATGGAAAAGACTTGAAGAAGCTGACTAAGATTGATGCTGGGGATCTTGCGGGCGTGACGAAAATCGGCGCTTTTGCCTTCGGTTGTTGCACATCGCTTGCGAGCGTGACCATTCCAAGTAGCGTGACGAAAGTCGATGATGGAGTGTTTCAGAACTGCAAGTCGCTTGTGAGCGTAATTATTCCGCGTAGCGTGACAAAAATCGGCGCAGGTGCATTCTGTGGTTGTACGTTGCTTGCTAACGTGATCATTCCCAAAAGCGTGACGGAAATAGGATTGGATGCTTTCGGAAACAGTCCGAACCTCAATATTCAGTATGACGGTACAAAGGCGCAGTGGAAAGCAATCTTAAAGGGGAACTGTGTGTCCAAAACAACCGGCATCATAGTTTGGTGCACAGACGGTAATCTGCATGGACGGTGATACTGTCGTAAAATAACAGGAAAAAGCGGACACGGCGGGGCAGGCCGCCGTGTTTTGCATGTCTTCTTCGGCGGAAGTAAAACGCAACAGGAGGGCTGAAAACTGCCGCTCAAATGGCGCGTCAGTTTTCAGCTGACAGTTTCTTACGAAACTGTCTTATTCATTCGTCCGCGACGTAACAAGTTGCCTGCCGCGGACGAATGCGACATCCCCGAAATTTGCAACTTTCGATTGACTTTTTTATGGGAGAAACATTATGACATTTATTCTTATTGTCGGAGATATGAATGTAGGAAAGACGCATGCCTGTAACAAGTTGCATAGTAGGATTGCGGAAGACCAGTCCTTTAAGGTGCTCGATGTTACTCAGAATGTATCGAATACGTCCAAAATTGACTTCATCTCGCATTACGAGAAAATTGGCAAGTACATCGTGCTGAATTCCCCATCTGATGATGACAGACGTATGACTGAGTTAGCCAAGTACCTCGATGGACTCGCGGCAAAATGAGTGCGACCTGACGCCATCATCACAACAGTCCGAGAAAATAACAATGGTGGATACCAGATGAGCCGCATGTTCGCGCTGCTAGACGCATTCGCAAATGGCACGCCGAATCTTGAGAATTACTATAGACAGAACATTGAGAGCATCACGTCGTTTGCGCCCACTAGTCTCGTCCACCATGCGTTCGAGTTCCATTTGAAGAAGCTACAATTGAGTGGGAGTAAAGTGGACAAGGAAAATGCTCTCGTGCAGTACTGGGAGGACTATGCGGACGGGTTGAAATATGTGCTCGATTTCGCGCTCGCGCACCTGTAGCGTGTGTGTCGCAGGGCTTCGCCCTGCTTACCGAGTTTCGCTTTGCGAAACTCACAGTCGCTTTAGCGGCGTTCAAATTCGCGCGCCTACGCAATTTTAAAAACGCCGCAAAACCTATTGACATTATTTTTGGTTTTCTATAAACTATTCAAACTTATATTGAATTAAAGGCAGGTAAAATATTATGCGAAGATGCGACATTTGCGGCAAAGGCTCGCAGCATGGAAACAGGGTGAGCAAAACTTACCACCACACAAGGCATGTTTGGCTTCCGAACCTTCACAAAGTCAAGGCGGACTTTGGCGACGGCGGCGCGCGCAGAATCAATGTTTGTACGCAATGCTTGCGAAGCGGCTTTGTGGTAAAAAAAGTTCACGTTCCCAAAGAAGCAAGAAACTAGAAGATGTTTTAAGTCCGCGCAAAAATGGCTGGCGTAATGCTTTCGGTATTGATGCGCGGAATTTTCAATTCTAGTTTCCGAAAAATTTGAATTCAAAGTAGCATGTAATTTTCATATCTAAATAAAAAATCAATCTTATTCGCTGTTGAAAACACAGTGAGTTTTGCTTTGCAAAATTTGCTTGTGCATTATAATTTTTGTTTGTGTTTTATCAAAATCAAAATGATTCAAATAAATTCAATTTCATTTTCATTCGGAGCGCAAATTTTGTTCCAGGATTTTTCTCTCGCAACGAACGCAAAATGCGCTTGCATTGCCGGCAACAACGGTGTTGGAAAATCGACGCTTTTGAAATTGGCGGCAGGAATTCTTGAGCCGGCTTCAGGAACGATAAAAATTTCCGGCGAAGCGATTTACGTGGAACAAGAATGCGACGAAATTCCGCAAAGCGTTTTTTCATCGTTTTGGGGCGGGGACAACGAGGCGCGGAAATTTTATTCAATGCTCGGCGTGACTGAAGAAAAAATTTCCCGTTGGGAAGAACTTTCGGGCGGCGAAAAAAAATGCATTCAAATTGCGGCGGCTTTGGCGGAAAATCCTTGCGCGCTTTTTTTGGACGAGCCTTCGAATCACCTTGACGGCGAGAACAAACAAAAAATAATTTCCGCTTTGAAAAATTCGCGCGCGCAAATTCTTCTTGTTTGCCATGATCGCGAATTCGCCGACGCGCTTTGCGAACAGACGATTTTTCTTTTTCGTGAAAGCGAAACGTTTGCAGACGGCGAGGACAAAGTTTGTGCGAAAATCTACAATTCGAATTTGAGCCGGGCATTGGAATTGCGCGGCGCGGAATTTTTTTCGCTCCAAAATGAATGGCAAGACGCGAATCAAAATTCGCAGAAAATAAAAAACGCCGTAGAAAAATGGCGGCAAGAATCCGCGCGCGCTGCTGGGCGCATGAAAAAATCCGCAATCGAAAAAGGCGACCACGACGCAAAGCAAAAAATTGACATTGCGCGAATAAGCGGCAAAGACAGAACGGCGGGCGACACGCAAGCGCGTTTTGAAAGTTTGCTTGCGCGAACAAACGAACGGCGCGACAAAATAAAAAGGCCGCTTTCAAAAAAATCGGGCTTCGCGTTTTCAAAGGCGAACGCGGATTTTGAAGCGGGCAACCGTTTTAGCGCGAACGGAATCCCGGAAAACATTTTGCAATTTCCGCAAAAAATTCTTGCGAATGGAAAAAGCATCGATTCTTTTGACATAAAGCGCGGTGCGCGAATTGCAATCGTCGGAAAAAATGGCAGTGGAAAAACTCTTTTGGTGAAATCGATTTTGCAGACGGCGAAAGAAAAAGGTCGCGCGGAAAATGTTTTTTATTTGCCGCAAGTGACCGATGAAAATTTCCGCGAAACTCTTTGCAAGAAATTCGAATCGCTTTCGGACGGCGAAAAAGGCGCGGTGCTTTCCACGCTTTATCGCTTGAACTCAAATCCCGATTCGCTTGCGCAGCGCGAAAATATTTTCGATGCCAGCCCGGGCGAAATTCGAAAAATCGCGATTGCGATGTCGCTTTGCCAAACGCCGCCTTATTTGTACATCCTCGATGAGCCGACGAATCACCTTGATTTGGAATCCGTGCTCGCGATTGAAGCCGCGTTGAAAAATCTTTCCGCCGCGCTCATCATTGTGAGCCACGACAAAGTGTTTTTGAAAAATGTGTTGCGAGAAAATTTTTTTTCGATTTCTTTGTAACTATTTTTCGCGAGCGTTGCTTATTTTATAGATACAGACAATTTGCAAAAGCAAAGCCTCCAGGGCGGCAACTGATTTCCTCCTTTGCAGTTGCCGCTTTTTTTATTTTCCGCTTGTTGATAATATTGCTTTTTTTTGTTAAAATTAAAATTGAATGAAAGATTCTTTTAAAGAGCAAGCGTGCAGGGAAAATTCTCCAAAATGGGAACAAAGCATAAAGCGCGAAAATTCTCTTTACAGTCGCGGCAATGAAATCCGCGGCGAATTCGAGCGCGACTACACGCGCATTTTGCATTGTCAGGCTTACAGCCGCCTCAAGCACAAGACGCAAGTTTTTTTCGCGCCGCACAACGATCACATTTGCACGCGAATGGAACACGTGAACCATGTCGCCTCTGTAGCTACTACAATTTCAAAATATCTCGGACTGAACGAGGAACTTGCCCGCGCGATTGCGATTGGGCACGACATCGGGCACGCGCCGTTCGGACATTTTGGCGAAGAATGTTTGAATTCGCTCTTGAAGCAAAAGGAGGGGGAAAATGCGCCCAAGAAATTTTGGCATGAGCGCAACAGCCTTTTTTTTGCCGACTACATCGAAACTTTGCGCGACCCCGAAGGCAATGCGAAAACGCTCGACTTGACTTATGCTGTGCGCGACGGTTTGATTTGTCATTGCGGCGAAATTCATCAGCAGGGAATTCGTCCACGCGAAGACGCGCTGGATTTGTATTCGATGAAAAGGCCGGGAATTATTCAGCCGTTCACGTGGGAAGGATGCGTCGTAAAAATTTCCGACAAGATTTCTTTTTTGGGACGCGACTTGGAAGACGCGCGCGCGTATCACATTTTGGACATGGGCTCGTACAGAATGCTGCGCGACATCGTTGGCTCGACGCTCGGCTTTGACGACAAGGGAAAAAAATCGCTGCGAAGCGGAAAAGCCGTGAACACGACAGTTTTGATGAACGACATGATTGTGGATTTGTGCGAGCAAAGTTCGCCGCAAAAAGGAATCTGCTTTAGCGACGAATATTTTAAATTCATCATTGAATTGAACAAATTCAATTTTGCGAAAATCTACACGCATTGGCGGCTCGTGGAATTCCAAAAATACGCGCGCAACGTCATCACAACGATTTACGAAACTTTGCAACGCGCGCAAATTTATGTGCAACGCGGCCGCGTCTCCTACGCGCTAAAATATTTTCCGAAGTTCAATTCGAATTTCGAAGACTGGCTTGTGAAATACACGAACTACGCGGGCGATAAAAAAAAGATGCTTCGTTACGAAACGCCGCAAGTCTTCGATGTGAACTCCGACGAGTCATACCAAAAATGTTTGATTGAATATATTTCCGGAATGACAGACCAATTCGCAATTCAGCTTTATGAAGAAATAATTTCGTTTTGAAAAATGCGTTTTGTGAAAAACTTGCGCGACAATTTTTTGCGGCGAGCGATGAGTCGATGCGATTTGAAACGCGGCTAGATTTTATCCAATGCGCTTTCGTCGCCCGAAAGGTAAAGTTCGATGTGGCTCGCATCCATCGGCTTTCCGTTTAAAAATCCCTGCGCGTTCTTGCAATTGAGCGTCCGAAGGATTTTCAACTGATCGACTTTTTCCACGCCTTCCGCTATCGTGTCCAGCCCCATTTTCGTGACCATCGAAATTATCGCGTTTGTGATTTCCGCAGAAAAATTGTCGTCTTCCGTGATTGACTGAACGAACGATTTGTCGATTTTGAGCGCGGTGAATGGAAGCGTCTGCAAATATCTCAGCGAAGAATATCCCGTGCCAAAATCGTCGAGCGAAATTCCAAATCCCATTTCCTTTATGGCGCGCAATTTTTCCGCCGTCTTTTCGATTTCATTTATGAAAACACTTTCCGTGATTTCGAGTTCGATTGTCTCGGGCTTAACGTCGTGCTTTTTTGTGATGTCCAAAAGCGTGTCGATGAAATTGTTTTCGCGAAGCTGAATCGGTGAAATGTTCACCGACATAATTCCTTTGTAGCCAAAATTTTCCTGCCACTTTTTTTGGAATTTAAACGCCGTGTCCAAAACCCAAGTTCCGAGCGTCGTGATGAATCCGTTTTCTTCCGCGATGGGAATGAAGTCTTCAGGCGAAATTCTTCCCAAGGTGCTTTCGTTCCAGCGCAAAAGAGCTTCGAATCCGCGCAGTTTGTTGGTCGCGATGTCGAACTGCGGCTGGAAGAAAAGTTGGAATTCCATTCGCTCGAACGCGACCGGCATTTTCGAACTGTAGTTGATTTTTCGTAGAACGGCTTTTTGCATTTCGGCAGTAAAGCGAAGTGCGCGTCGTTTGCCTTGTGATTTTGCGTTGCGGAGGGCAAGGTCGGCGAAATTCAGCAAGTCGTCGCTCGAAGAGCTGTCGTCCGGAAAAACCGCGATTCCGCCCGATATTCCTATTTCCGCTCCAATGAAAGATTCTTCCACCGCGTCGGCAATCGTGATCGCGCTGTCCGCATTGGAAAGATTGTTCGCCAAAATCGCGAATTCATCGTCGCCGAATCTGAACGCTTGGATTTGATTTTTCATGAAGCTTCTGAAAATGCGCGCGCTTTTTACGAGCGTGTTGTCGCCTTCAATGTGTCCGCGAGCGTTGTTTATAAAATTCAAGTTGTCGAGGTCAAACAAAATCAGCGCGAAACGGCTTCCGTTTTTTTCGCATTCATTCGATAGGTTTGTGAATTCTTTGTTGAAATTCAGGCGGTTCGGAAGCGAGGTGAGTTTGTCCATGTACAACGCGGATCGCAATTGCTCGTTGAAAAAAGTTTTCGCGCCGATGTCGTTCAGGCATATCGTGAGCATTCCGTTTTGCGTGAATTTTATTTTGATGTCGTATGAAGTTTTTTCTGTCTCGAAAATCAATTCTTCGCTGGGAATTTTTTCTTGCGCCTCTGTCCTTTTTACGAGTCCAAGCCAATCCACGGAACCGGCTTTGATCAAAGAAAGTTTTTTCTCGCTTTTGATTCCGTCAAATATTTTTTCGCAGGCCAAATTCGAATAAATTATCTCATAATCGCCGCCCGCGATTTTCTTTGCCACGAGAACGGGCATTTCCAGCGAATCCGTGATGTTTTTGTATTGAGATTCATTTTCCATAATAAATTTTCCTAATTTGTGATAAATAATTTTAACACGGTTTCAAGATTTTTTCAACA
The DNA here is from genome assembly GCA_014804005.1 of Treponema sp. GTDB lineage: Bacteria > Spirochaetota > Spirochaetia > Treponematales > Treponemataceae > Treponema_D. The sequence continues at coordinate 108,611 of JAAVAP010000026.1, forward strand.
GTTTTTTTAATGCCACAGCGGGGAGCGTTTTTTTTTGTTTTTTGAAGCCCTTTACGAGTGCTTTTCTTCGCTAGTTTTTGAAAAAAACTCGAAAGCAAATCTCTGATTTGCGATCAGGGTCTAGCTCCAGCGGAAGCGAAAATTTTTGTTCCGCATTGAAAATTCTGAAGATTTTCTCGGGGCAAAACCTGTGGAAAATTTTGTGGAAACGTGTGGAAAAAATGTTTGAAATTTTCGTGTCAAGCACTTTATTTTTGTGCGGAGGGCGAATTTCAGCGAAATTAAAGTTTTTCGCACATTTAATTCTTTATATTTCAAGGAATTAAATGTGTCAACAGGCAAATTTCAACAAAATGGGCTAAATCCATAATATCCCAATAAATAGAAAAATCAACTTTTTTTCAAAAAAAAGCTGTGGAAAACTTGTGGAAATTTTGCGAAAGGAAAGTTGGAAACTTTTGATTGATTTTATGTTTAAAATATGTTATTCTATTTGGATAATGAAATCGATTATTTTGGAGACAGTCGGATTTCTGCTGATGTGCGTTTGCGGCACAATTTTTGGCGGCCTTCTTTTTATGCTTTACAACGTAATCACGTCGTATGTGATTGGCTCGCAGATGAATTATTTCCTGCCCAATATTTTTCTCGACGGAATGCTGATTTGTTTTCCGCCGCTCCTTTTTTTCATTCCGATGTTAAGGCTGCTTTCGCTTGTTCGCCACAAAACAAAAAAAAATATTTTCGCGCTCGCCACGATTTGTGTGCTTTCTTTGGCATTTTGGATTTTCCTTGTGCCGATTTGCGAAAAGGCGGCTCACGCGGGAGATGCGCTTTTTGAAAAGCCGCCGAGCGAACTCACGGAAGGCTATTTCCGAAAACTTGATTCGGACACTTACTATTTGAGTTCCGTGAAAAACAAATACATCGACGCGCTGAAATTTGAAAATGATGATTCGCAGAAAAATCAGGCTGGACGAAAAGTCGAACTTGTCAAAGACAGGCGAATGGTTTTCGAGCGGGACAAATATGGATTTTCAGATCCGCTTGTCGGCGAGCGTTTGCAGCCTTCGAAAATTTTCGCGGCGATTTTCCAAGGACTTTATTCAATGGAAAAAAGCGCGTTCAGCGCATGCGCCTCGGGTTTGAAAAACTGGCTTTTCTTTTCTTCGATTATGGTCGCGCTGCTTTCCGTGGGCGCGCTCATCAACTCGAGCTCGTGGCGACTGGTTTCCGCATTCTGGATTTTGTTCACGACAATCACAATCATCGCGCTGAATTTCCTTTATATGAATTTTTATTTTGCTCCGCTAACAAGGCAGCTTGACAGCATGGGAAGTTTTTTTATCATGATAAAAAATAATTTCCAATTCATCATGAACTGCATAATTTCCGCCGTGCTGATAATTGCCGGAACGCTTTGTAAAATTTTCGTGAAAAATAATTTTCGCGGGGACGATTTATGAAAAAAATAATCACGACTTTTTTGTGTTACACTTTGTTCGTGGCGGCGATTTTTTTCTGCGTAGGATTTTTCCAAATGCCAGTCGATGACATTCCGCAAAATTTCGCGATGCCGCTCAAAATTTCCGAGGCGTTCATAAAACTTTTCGAAGTGTTGCCTTCGATTTGCTTTACAGGATTTTTGCTTGGATGTTCTCTCACGTTCGGAGATTTTGCTTCCAAGGCGGAAAAAAGATTCAGCACCACGGTTTCCGCGCTTTTAAAAAGCACACTTTTTGTGGCATTTTTGATCGCGCTTTTGATTTCATTGTGCCGAATTGTTTACGAGCCGAATCAAGTCGCGAAGCAAAAAAGCATAAAGGAAATTCCCTCCCTAGTGAACGAATATGTTTTGCTCGCGCTAAAACATTTGGACACAGATTCGCCTGAAAACGCGCTGAAATATTTGGAGCAAGCCATCGCGCTTGATTCGAAAAACGAGCGGCTTGCAGAAATGAAAAATGAGACTGAACGGCTCATCAAAGATTTTGAAATAAAAAAATCCGAGGAACGAAGCATAAGTTATGCGCAGACCAATTTCAATGAACGCGCGCGCTTGCCCGACAATTTCGACGAAAGCAAAATGAGCATAGACGAAATGATTGAACGGGCGCAAAGGCATTTCGAGGAGCGCGATTTTTTCACCGCACATTATTTTGCCGTCAATGTAATGCGACTTTGCGAAAAAAATTCCGAACATTATAAAGCCGCCGAAAAATTGGCGGAAAATTCCTGGGAAGAACTTGAGCGCGCCCAAATGGAAGGCGACACGGAAGGAATGATTTTTTTCCGAAGAAAGCTCGCCGCATACAGCGCGCTCATAAACGGCGAAATCGTGGACGCTTACTACGGCTTCCGCGAACTTTCCGATGAAGATGTCCGCAAGGAGCGCGATCCCGATGTCATAAGATACCTTGAGCTTTCGCAAAACCGCCTGCTCGAAAATTATTTTTTCATAGACGAAACGTCGGATTTGGAAACATTCGAAAACGCGAGCAATATTTATTTTAAAATCGAAAAGCCGCAGGGTGGATACGACATTGTTTTGATTCGCGGCGTTACGGAAATAAAAGGAAGCGGAAAAAAGCTCGTGCGATATTTGCGCAATTTGGAAATATATTCTTTTGACGCGAACAGCAATCTTTTGAGCACGATGAAAACGCCTTATGCAAAAATGACCGCAATAGATGTGGACACGTTGGACGAGAACGTTCGCTGGATTTATGCTGGAGTCAATTCGGCAAAAATAATTCCGCAACTTCAACTTTGTTCGCTCGACCGCGCGAAAAATCAAGGTCGCCAAGAGCCGCGCTATGTGTTTGAAAACAATCCCAATCCAAGCCAAAGCGAAATGCCGCAGAAAATTTTTTGGCCGATTCCATATCAAGATTTCACGATGATTACGGAAGCGTTCGCGGGACACGACAATCTGAACATATTTTCGATAATGCGTCTCGCGCGCAATTCGGCAAGCTACGGATTTCCGCACGAAAGTTTCAGTTTCGCCACGTTGAACAAAATTTTCTATCCGTTTATGGTTCTCGTTTTTTTGATTTTCACCGCGTCCATCGCATGGAACTATCGGCTTGCGCCTGGCGTAGTTTTTAAATTCAAGTGGGTTTTCATATTGCCGCTTTTCAATTTTCTTTTCTATCTTGTTTCGCATTTTGTAGAATACATTGTGAGAATCACGAGTTATGTTTTTATCGCCGTGGCGGGAGCGGACATGGCGTTCTTTGCGGGAATCGTTTTCTACATACTTTTGCTGGGAGCGGTGATTACGATTTTTCTTTCGCGAAAGGGCGACTAAAAAAAACAACATACCTCGCGCAAAAAATCGCAGTTCAACAAACGAGTTTCTTTTCAGAAGCTCGTTTGTTGAAAATGTCGCGAAAATCAATTCGCTATATTTCCACGCATTCAATGTGCGCGCCCAAAGCCTTGAGCCTTGGAATCAGGCTTTCGTAGCCGCGTTCGATTTGATACACGTTGCTGATTCGGCTTTCGCCATGCGCTACCATCGCGGCAATCACCATCGCCATTCCCGCGCGAACGTCGGGCGAAACGAGCTTTTCTCCGTGAAGCACGCACGGTCCGCTCACTACGGCGCGGTGAGGATCGCAAAGCGTGATTCGCGCTCCCATCGAAATCAGCTTGTCCACGAAGAACATTCGGCTTTCGAACATTTTTTCGAAAATCAAAACCGTGCCTTCCACCTGCGTTGCGAGCACAGTCATTATGCTCGTCAAATCCGGCGGAAATCCCGGCCACGGCGAATCGTCAATTTTGGGAATCATTCCGCCCAAATCTGAATTCACGCGCATTTCCTGCGGAGACGCCACTTCGAGCGAATTGCCATTTATGTTCCAGCGAATTCCGAGTTTTCCGAACGCAATTCGCAAAGGGCGCATGTCGGCGGGATTCACATTTTCAATCGTAATCGAGCCTTTTGTAGCCGCCGCCAATCCGATGAACGAGCCGATTTCCATATAATCCGGCCCGATTGTAAAATCGCAGCCGTGCAATTTTTTCACGCCGTCAATGTAAAGAATGTTGCTACCAGTTCCCGTGATTTTTGCGCCCATCGCATTGAGCATCTTGCACAAATCTTGAACATGCGGCTCGCTTGCGGCGTTTGTGATAGTCGTGCGGCCTTGCGCGAGGACGGCCGCCATCAAAGCGTTTTCGGTGGCAGTGACGGAAGTTTCGTCAAGAAAAATGTCTTCGCCCACAAGTTTGTTCGCCGAAAACTCAAAGCGGCTGTCGATGTCCACGCGCGCGCCCAATTCCGTGAGTGCCAAAAAATGCGTGTCCAGCCTGCGCCGTCCGATCACGTCGCCTCCGGGCGGCATCATCAAAGCCTTGCCTGTTCGCGCGATGAGCGCGCCTGCGAACAAAATCGAAGCGCGAATTTTTTTGGAAAGTTCTGCGGGAATCTCGCTTGAATCGATTTTTTGCGCCGTAACTTCCCAAACATGCTTTTCGACTTTTTTCACTTCCGCGCCAAGCGCGCGCAAAATCTCGAACATCACCGCCACGTCCTCGATTTCGGGAATGTTGCGAAGCGTGATTTTTTCCGCCGTCAAAAGCGTGGCGGCAATGCAAGGAAGCGCGGCGTTTTTGTTTCCTGCCGCAGAAATTTTTCCCTTGATTGGGAAGCCGCCTTCAATTTGGTATTCGTGCATTTTTACATTGTAGTGAATTTTGGAAAGTTTGACTAGAGGAAAATAAACTTTCAGATTGCACGGCAATGTCCGAACTTTAAAAAAATGATTTTTTTCAAAATCCACTTGACAAAATCCGCGAATAACATCAATCTATCTATTATGCTTTTTTTCGGCGTAAAACCGAACAATTAAAATTGACGACGCTTAATCAGTCGGCGATTTTAAACGAAGGATTATTTTAGATAGACGAGGCTCGCAATTTGAAAGGCAGTCAGGTTACAATTGACCATGTGTCCAAGCGGTTCGGCGATTTTGTCGCGCTGGACGACATAGATTTTTCAATCAAGCCCGGCGAATTTTTTTCGCTGCTTGGTCCTTCGGGATGCGGAAAGACGACGCTTCTCCGTATTATAGCCGGATTCGAATTTCCCGACGAAGGGACGATTCTTTTTGATGACGAAAATGTGATTCCGTTTCCGCCGAACAAAAGGCAGTCGAACACGGTTTTCCAGAACTACGCGCTTTTTCCGCATTTGAGCGTCTACGAAAATGTCGCGTTTCCGCTCCGGCTTCAAAAGCTTCCAAAAAACGAAATCGACGAGCGCGTGAAAAAATATTTGGCTTTGGTTCAGCTTGAATCGCACATGCACAAAAAGCCTTCGCAGCTTTCGGGCGGACAACGCCAGCGCGTGGCAATCGCGCGCGCTCTCATCAACGAGCCGAAAGTGCTTCTTTTGGACGAGCCTCTTTCCGCGCTCGACGCGAAGCTCCGCGCAAATCTTTTGATCGACCTCGACACGATTCACGACAAAATCGGAATAACTTTCATCTATGTTACTCACGACCAAAGCGAGGCTTTAGCCGTAAGCGACCGCATCGCGGTGATGAACGCGGGGCATGTTCTGCAAGTGGGAAGTCCGTTCGAAATTTACGAAAGCCCGGCGACGCAATTCGTGGCGCAATTCATCGGCGAGACGAATCTTTTTGAAAGCACCGTCGTAAATTGCGAGGCGCACAAAACTCCGAAAGGCGAAGACGATTTTATGGTGACGCTCAACACGCCCGCGCTTGGATTGCAGGCGCAGCTTGCCGGCGACACTCAGGCCACGAAAGAAGAGGACAAGAACATTTTGGTCACGGACTGGGAGCACACCGATGTCGGGCAAAAAGTGGCGTTCACGATTCGGCCGGAAAAAATCCGAATCACGCTCGAAGAGCCAGACGTTCACGGCAGACGCGACATCAATGTTTTCAAGGGAATTGTCGAAGAGCCGATTTACACGGGCTTCCAGTCGAAATTCTATGTGCGGCTGGAAAACGGCACGGTGATAAAAGTGTTCAAGCAGCACGTGAACTATCTTGACGACGGGCCGGAAATCGCGTGGAAAGATACGGTTTATGTTTCCTGGGCGGCCGACGACGGCTACATCGTCGAGGACATAAATAAGTAAGAATTGCTGCGCAATTCTTACTACGAGTTTTCTTCTAAAACTCGCGCAATTATTGGAATTTTTGAAAAGCATTTTAAGGTTGGATTTAAATTTGGAAGAAGCGAAAAAAGGTACATACAAAAAAAGCAATCCCGGTCCGCGCTACGCATGGCCGATGGGCGGATGGTTTACGATTTTTTTCATCGTGCCAATCGCGATCATCGTGTGCTATTCTTTTATGAAGCGCGATGTTTACGGCGGAGTTGTGCGCGAATTCACGCTCAAGGCTTACCGCCAAATGATTGACGCGGCTTACGGAAAAATTTTTCTGCGGACGCTTTGGATCGCAGCCGTTTCAAGTTTCATCACGATTTTGCTCGCGCTTCCATGCGGCTATGCCATCGCGCGAAGTCGCCATCAGACGCTTTTTTTGATTTTGGTGATAATTCCGTTTTTGACGAATTCGCTGATCCGCATTTTTGCTTGGATTACGATTTTGGGCGACAACGGCTTGCTCAATTCGCTTTTGAGATTTTTTTGGAATTTCGCGAATTCGCTCGGAATTGCAAAAGGCGAAAATTTCGTTCCGCACAAATTCATGTTCACGCAAGGCGCGATTGTCGTTGTGAGCATCTATATGTATTTGCCTTACGCGATTCTGCCGATTTTCACTGCCGTGGACAGATTTGATTTCAGTTTGCTTGAAGCCGCGCGAGATTTGGGCGCGACGAAAACCCAGTCGATGATCAAAGTTTTGATTCCGGGAATTCGAAGCGGAATTTTGAGCGCGATGATTTTCACGTTCATTCCGATTTTTGGGCAATACACAGTTCCGCAAATGGTCGGCGGCAAAGACAGCTACATGCTCGGAAACATCATTGTCGATCAAGTGCAAAAAGTTCGCAACTGGCCGCTCGCCTCGGCGTTCAGCCTCGTGATAACGATAATTTCCGTGGCGGCGATTTTGTGGATGCTCACTTCGAACAAAAAAGAAGAAAGCCTCAAAAAAGTTTCCGCAAAAGAAGAAATTGCCGCGAACACGAACACGCCGTTTTTGGCTGCGGCTTTGTCAAATTCCGTGGGCGCGAATCAGCATAATGCGAAAGGAGGCGGCGCGAAATGAAAAATCCTTTCAAGATTTTTTCGAAAAAAATCCACGCCTCCGAACCCGCAAAGCACGCGAAGCGCAGTTGGAAAAAACGTTCGCCGCATTTCAGTTTTTCAAAAACGATGCTCGCGCTTTGCCTTTTGTTTTTGTTCATTCCGCTTTTCGTGATAATTTTTTATTCGTTCAACGAATCCAAGGATTCGACCTTTACGAATTTTTCGTTCGTTTGGTATGAAAAGCTGATTTTCAATTCGGGCGATTTGTGGGCGTCGCTTTGGAACAGTTTTTTCGTCGCGATAACTTCTTCGATCGTCGCGACGATTTTGGGAACGCTGGCCGCAATCGGAATAACTTGGTACAAATTTCGCGGACGCTCGTACATTCAGACCACGAGCTTTTTGCCGATGGTTTTGCCCGAAGTGATTATGGGCGTTTCGCTTTTGATTTTTTTCAGCGGAATAAAAATGTCGCTCGGCTTGCTCACGATTTTCATTTCGCACACGACGTTCTGCATGCCGTTCGTGTATTTGATGGTGAGCGCGCGAATCGACGAATTCGACTATTCGATTATCGAAGCAAGCCACGATTTGGGCGCGAACGAAATTCAAACTCTGACGAAAGTCGTGATTCCAGCTTTGATGCCAGGAATCATCAGCGGATTTATGATGAGCGTCACGATGTCGCTCGAAGATTATGTGATTACGTTTCTCGTGAGCGGTCCTGGCAGCACGACGCTTCCGCTTTACGTTTATTCGATGATTCGCTTTGGCGTGAGTCCAGTGATAAACGCGCTTTCGTTTGTCATCGTGCTTGCGATTTGCATGATAACGATTGTGTTGCGAAAAAGCGTGAAAAATTTCGCCGCCTCAAGATGATGAAAATTAGGGAGAATTTTTTATGAAAAAAAGTTTCGTTAAAAATTTTGTTCGCGCACGTTCGGCGAAAATTTCGCAAGGTGGAAAGTGCAAGTACTTTTACGCCGCGCGATTTTTTGCGGCGTTTTTCGCGTTCGCATTGTTCGCGCTCGTTTCATCTTGCTCGAAAAAAGACGAGCGAGTTTTGTATCTTTACAATTGGACTTATTACACGCCCGACGAAGTTTTGCGCGATTTTGAAAAAGAATTTAATTGCACGGTAAAAGTTGACAGCTATGCTTCAAATGAAGAAATGTATTCCAAACTCCGCGCTGGCGCAAAAGGCTACGATGTCGTAGTTCCTTCGCAGGATTATGTTTCGATAATGATTCGGCAGGGAATGCTGCGCGAATTGGATCAATCGAAATTGACGAACCGCGCGAACATAAATCCTTTGGTTTTGGAAAAGGCAGAATACGATCCAGAAATGCGCTATGCCGTTCCGTATTATTTTGGCGCGGCGGGAGTGAGCGTGAACAAGACGAAAGTTCCGCAGGGCTACGAGCGCAGCTGGAACATTTTTTCCGACGCGAAATTTGCGGGGCACGCCACGATGATGGACGACATGCGCGAAGTGATGGGCGACGCGCTCGCGCATTTGGGGCACGATGTCAATTCGCTTTCCGATTCCGAATTGGACGAAGCGGAAAAATTCATCACGCAGAATTGGCTTCCGAATCTTGTGAAATTCGACGCGGAAAGTTTCGGAAAATCTTTTGCTTCGGGCGACTTTTGGCTTTGCCACGGATATGCGGAAGTGGTCTACGGCGAAGTTCCGAAAGAAAAATGGGAAGAGACGATTGACTTTTTCATTCCTGCCGAAGGCGGCGCGAGTTATCTCGACAGCATGTGCATTCTGAAAGACGCGCCGCATTATGATTTGGCGAACGAATTCATCAACTACATTCACCGCCCGGAAGTGTACGCAAAATTTTTGGATGCGTTCAATTTTCCGTGCTTTGTGAATTTGCGCGCCGCACAATTCATGAAAGAAAAGCCGATGTACGAAGCCGAGCAGATGAACAATTGCACGCTCAAAATCGACTTGGGCGAAGGCTTGGACAAATTCAACGAAAGGTGGCAGCGAATAAGATTTACGGATTAATTTGCAGTGCAGGTTGCGCTTGCAAAATCCGCGCGGTTTTCGGCATTCTTGAAAGCCGATGTTCTTGCAAAACTAAAGCGGCATCGTATGATACCGCCAAATTTAAACGAGGTTAAATCGATACAGGAGAAAAAAATGAAATCAATTAAAAAAGCCGAACTTGCGCTCGCGACATTTTGCGCGGCGGCATTTCTCACAATCACGTCATGTTCCAAAAACAAAGCGAACACACTCTATCTTTACAATTGGACTTATTACACGCCGGAAAAAGTGGTTGAAAAATTCGAAGCCGAATTCAACTGCACGGTCAAACTTGACAGCTACGCCACTTGCGAGGAAATGTATTCCAAATTACGCGCAGGCGCGAAAGGCTACGACATCGTAATTCCCTCGAACGATTTTGTTTCGATAATGATAAAGCAAGGAATGCTGCGTCCGCTCGACAAATCAAAATTGACGAACAGCGAAAAAATAAATCCGCGCGTTTTGCAAATGGCGACGCACGATCCTGAAATGAAATATTCGGTTCCCTACGCTTTGAGCGCGACTGGAATCATGGTGAACAAAACGAAAGTGCCAACTTCGGGCTATTCGCGCGACTACGACATTTTCGCGGACAAGCGTTTTGCCGGCCACGCCACGATGATGGACGACATGCGCGAGGTTTTCGGCGACGCGCTTTTGTTCCTCGGATTCGACGCGAATTCACTGAAAGATTCTGATTTGGATGCCGCGCTGAATTTGATCAAAGAAGAATGGAAGCCGAATCTCGTGAAATTCGACGCGGAAGGTTTCGGAAAATCTTTTGCGTCGGGCGACTTTTGGCTTTGCCAAGGCTATCCCGAAATCGTCTACGGCGAAGTGGACGAATCGCGCTGGGAAGAGATGATCGATTTTTTCATTCCGAAAGAAGGCGGAATGGCGAGCCTCGACTGCATGTGCATTTTGAAGGACGCGCCTCATTATGATTTGGCGAATGAATTCATCAACTTCATTCATCGCCCCGAAAACTACGCGCTTTTCATCGACCAGTTCCGATATCCGTGTGTGGTAAATCCGGCTGCGCTCGAATACGTCACGACGAAACCGATGTATGACCCCGAGCAAGCACTCAACTGCACGCTCAAGGCCGACTTGGGCGATGGCATCGACAAGTACAGCGAAAGATGGCAGGAAGTGCGATTTGGGAATTAGGCGGGTTTTGCTCAATACAAAGCTCGATAGTTTGCGAAGCCCCACGAGAAAATTTGCTCGCTGTGCGAGCAAATTTTCTCGGTAGCAAGCCGAAGGCTGCGTATCGAACGTAACAAACCGCAACATTTGCAAAAATACTCCAAATTTTTCAAAAAAACTGCTTGACACATTCCGAAACTTTCGCTACAATATCAAAACTTTTGCGCCGAAAACGGCGCGTTGCGCAAGGGCGCAAAAGAATTAAATAAAAGCGCGAACGCTGCATAGGGTTTGAGAATTTTTTCTTGAAGTGCGGCAAACGCGCTTTGGGGAAAAATAATGGAAGACTCTATTACTTTTGAAGACCTCGGTCTTGACGAAAAGACCTTGGCCGCCATCGCCCGCAAGGGCTTCGAAACACCTTCGCCGATTCAGGCGTTGGCAATTCCGCGACTTTTGAATGGCGATGCGAACGTCATCGCGCGCGCCCGGACAGGCACGGGAAAAACCGCCGCGTTCGGTTTGCCGATCGTGCAGGAATTGCGCGAAAGCCGCGACATCACTCAGGCTTTGGTTCTCGAGCCGACTCGCGAACTTGCCATGCAGACTTGTACTGAATTGCAGTCGTTCACCGAGGGTGGCTATCCGAGGACGTGCGTTCTTTACGGCGGCGGAAGCTACAACACGCAAATCCGCGAACTCAAGCGCGGTTCTGAAATCGTAGTCGGAACGCCGGGACGCATTCAGGATCACTTGGAGCGCGGAACTCTCGACATCAGCAAAATAAAATATTTCATTCTCGACGAAGGCGACGAAATGCTTGACATGGGCTTCATCGATGACATCGAGCATATTTTCGAACAGGCAAATCCTGACGCGCGAATCTTGCTTTTCAGCGCGACAATGCCCGCGCCGATTTTGAAGATTGCCGCCAAATTCATGGGCGACTATGAAATCGTCGAAGAAGAAGGCGTGGTGGAAGAGCCGCTTTTGATCGACCAAAAATATTGGGTCGTGCGTGAGGGCGACAAAGTTGAAGCGCTCGTTCGCCTCATCGATTCAAGCCCGGATTTTTATGGACTTGTTTTCACTCAAACCAAAAACGACGCGGACACGGTTTCCAAAAGGCTTGACGAAAAAGGCTATGACGTGGCCGCTTTGCACGGCGACATTCCGCAAAGCCAGCGCGAAAAGATTCTCGCGAGATTCCGTTCAAGGAAAACCCGCGTGCTCGTCGCAACGGATGTCGCCGCTCGAGGAATCGACATTTCGGGCTTGAGCCATGTCGTGAACTATTCGCTTCCGTTCGATGCGACTACTTATGTCCACCGAATCGGCCGCACTGGACGCGCCGGCTCTTCGGGCTTTGCCGTTACGTTCGTTTGTCCGAATGAAACAAGGAAATTGAATTTCCTCAAGGCGCGGGTTGCGCGCGCGAGCAAGGGCGATTTGAACGAAGGCGAAATTCCTTCCGTGAAGAACGTCATCAAAGTGAAGCAGGCGGCCTTGTTTGATGAGTTGAAAAAATCCCTTGGCTTGAAAAAAGAAATCGAAGAAGATGAAGTCGCAGAAAATTTGAACGATTCGGATTTGGCGGAAGCGCAGGATTCGGAATTGAACGAAGGCGCGAAAATCGTTTCGGAAGATTCGCCTGAAAATCAGAATGCGGAAAACGCGCAGGCGGAAATCGCTTCCGAAGGCGAAAATGCAATTTCTGAAAACGCGGATTCGCTCGAAAAAAAATCAAATCTCATCCGCCCAGATTCAATGTTCGTGGAAATGGCGCGCGAGCTTTGCGAAAACGACGAGCCGGAAAAAGTTTTGGCGGCGGTGCTTTCCGTGATGTATGGAAAGAAATTGAGCAAAAAACGCTACGAGGACATCAGCAAGTCCGCCATGCCGAAATCAAAGGATTCCGCGCGGCACGAAAGAGGCGGCTCTTTTGGCGGACGCGAATTCGATGATTCCGACCCGAGCCAAAAGCGGCTTTACATCCAGTTGGGACGGCGAGACGGCTACAACGCGCGCGAAATTGCGGACTACTTTAGCGGCATTCTCAATATTCCCGAAAAATTGGTTGACCGAATCGATGTTTCAACGAATTTCAGTTTGGTGAGCCTTCCGATTTCCGATGCGGACAGAATGCTTGAAATGGCCGGAAAAGATTCTTCGATTCCGCACATCCATGTTGACGCGAAGCCTGCCGGAGGCGGACGCGGTGGCAGAAGAGGCGGCTTTGGCGGACGCGACAGGGATTTCGACGACGACTTTGGCGAGCGCAGACGAGGCGGACGAAGAGGCTTCGGGCGCGAAAGAGATTTCGGACGGGGCAGGGGATTTGACCGCGACCGAGATTTCGGCAGGAGAAGCAGCCGCCCGAATCCGCACACGCCCACGGAGCGCAACGGACGAAGCAGCTTTTTCAAGAGCAAGCGTTCGAAGGAATTCTAAAAATTTGACTTTGTTGTAAAATAAAAAAGCGGCGCGAAAAAATGCGCCGCTTTTTGTAGAAATCTATGCAAGTTGCAATGCTGTGAGCATCATCGGAATGAAAGCCTCGTCATTATTCTTTGTGGTCTTTTTCGTGTGCAGATTTATCGTTGCTGTCAAAATCGAGAGGGCCTTTTTTTGCGCGAACGCGGCGGCACAATAAAGCGCGTAAGTTTCCATGTCCTGCGCGAGCGCGCCCATTTTTGCCCAGGCCTTCCATTCGCGTTCGCCTTTTGCATTGTACGCGCTGAAAAAGTCGCTCGAAAAAACCATTCCGATGTGCGCCTTGTATTTTTCCGAGCGCGCGAAATCCGCCGCGCTTTTCAAAAGCTCAAAATCCGCCGGCGGAGAAAAAGTGCCGCTGAGTTCGAATTGGTGCGCGTGATTTGAATCGGTGGACACGCTCATCGCGAGAATCATTTCGCCCGGCGCGATTTCTTTTTGCAATGCTCCGCAAGTTCCCGTGCGGATGATTTTTTCCACGCCGTAAAAATTGTAAAGCTCGTGGATGTAGATTCCCGCGGACGGCATTCCCATTCCGCTTGCCATGATCGTGACTGGCTTGGAATTGTATGTTCCAGTGAACACCTTTAATTTGCGGACATCGCTCACGATTTGCGCGTCCTTGAGGAATTTTTGCGCCGCCCATTCCGCCCGCTCGCCGTCGCCCGGCAAAATCACCGTGGGCGCGATTTGCCCAAGTTTTGCGCGGTTATGCGGGGTGGGAGTCGCCGCCGCTTTTGAAGATTGTTTTTCTGCCATAAAATGCCTTCTTTAGGAAAAATGTTTTGAAATGTTTTTGTTATGATTTAATTATACAACACCTTTTGAATTTTGTAAAATGAATTTCATATTTTTTTGATGAAAGTTTCGCCCACATTGACAAAGTTTTGGAATTACAATAAAATATCTTTGTATCTGAAAACTAGCAAATTGCAGGGTAGACCGAAGCCCCATAGGATAAAGAGATGCTACTACTTTCAATGGAAAAATCTACCCAATCACGCACAGCAATCACACCGTTTTCGGCATTTCTAATGGGAGACAGACTCCCCTATGTATGGGGGGGGGTATAACGACCTAGTTTTTTTTGTCTCGGACCTTTCGGGGCAGCTTACGTCGCAAGGCATCGCTTCGCCCGGAGCGTTTTCGGCTTTCAAAAGTACTCCCGAAGCCTCGCTCGGCGTGTTTTCAACC
>JAAVAP010000027.1 GCA_014804005.1 Treponema sp.
ATTTTTTACAACAATGTTGCAGGCTAGGCAACAGTAGGAGTGGTGTTATGGAAGTTTCAGAAGGATTGAAGAACGGAATGAAAGTCGGCGAAGAGTTGAAGTCGCTCAGTTTTGTCCTGAAAGTCATCCTTGTCGTTTGGGGCGATGTGTACGGAATCGTCCGCCGCGTTACGAGCGGAAAAACGGTTCCCGTTATTATCGGCGTTGTGCAGTTCCTGACGGGAAACCTTTTCGGGCTTATTTGGCTCGTTGACCTGATTATGATGATAACAAAGAAAGAAATTCCTTTGGCCGACTAAGCGGAATTTCGCAGGCGGCGCACGTTGTTACCGTTAAAAAGGCAATTGCAGAATTTGCAATTGCCTTTTTTTATATGCGCGAGCCTGTCACGGCAGAAGTGCCGCGTCGTTCTGCTCCGCCGCTTCTTTCCGCCGGTTTTCGAGCATGCGGTTGATGCTGTCAACGTCGCGCTTTACGCTTATCATGTCGAGGAAAAATCCTGCCGCCTGGACGATGCCCACGTACAGGAATACCATCCACCAGTTTTCCGCCGAAAACCATTTGAGCGCAAGCCCCGTGCCGAGCACCGTCGCGCAGACGGAGGCGTACACGGCAAGCACGCGCAGGGCAACATGCCTGAACGGAATCGCATCGAGAATCCGCAGCAATGCCGTGATGGCGAACGAAAGCGCGATCAGCTCGAATGTCAGCGAGATGGCCTGATGGCGGCCGCACATAATCCGGGAGATGCCGAACACCGCCGCGATGACGAGCGTTGACAGCGCGAGCGCGGATCGGACGAATTCTTTGACGGCTTTTTTCATAGCCCCTCCGACGCGAGATAGTCGCGGATGTCTTTCAGGTACGTGCGCGAGACGATCAGGCGCATGCCGTTTTTGAGCACCGCCTCAAGCCTGCTGTTGGCAATCCGGCGGACGCTCTCAAGCACGGCGATGTTCATGAGGCACGACTTGCTGATCCTGATGATGCCGCGCCGCGCGAGCCGCGTTTCGATTTCGTAGAGCCGGCAGTCCGCCCCGAACACTGCGCCGTCGGTATAGATGAACGTGCGCTTTTCGACGCTTTCGATATAGAGGATGTCCGCAATGCTGATTTTCCGCCGCGCACCGCTTTCCGCCTCAAACCCGAACACCGCCCCGTCCAAGTTGCGGATGCCCCGGACGAGATGCTCCACGAACCTGTCGTAGCGCGGATATTCCACCGTGACCGTCAGCGGCTGCCCTTTGTTTTCTTTCAGAAGTAGTTTCAGCGTTCCGCCCTCCTTTCCGACCGTTCATACTACACCGCCGCCCGCCAAAAGAAAAGCCCGTCGCGCCCAAGCTGCACTTGCGGTGGTGTGAAATGCAGAAGTGCCGGAAAAGGCAATGCAAAAAAAAATCAGGCGCGCTTGTTTTCTGTGCGCTGAAAAATCTTTCCTGCGACAACGGTTGCCACAAAGACGATTGCCATGACGGGGAGCGTGTTTCCGAGGAAAAAATCCCAGCCGAGCGAAATGCGGTAGAGGACGAATCCGAACAGCCAGAGCACGGCGTTCCGCACGTTGCACCGTTTTTGGGACGAGTCGGACTTGAGGACGGAGAAATCCGCGCAGAGGACGGCAATCATCGGGGCAAACACCGAGCCGATGAGATAGAGGAATCCCGTGATGTCGTCCATGGGAAGGAAGACCGCGCCCACCGTTCCTGCCGCCGCCACGACGACCGCCACCCGTTTTCCGACCGGGCGCGGAACAATCGTCTCGAACGAAATGCCCGCCGAATATGCATCGAGGAATGTCGTCGTGACCGTGGAAAGCACGACAATGGCAAGCGCGGCAAAGCCAAGCCCGCTTTTGAGCATGATTTGCGCAATGTCCGATTCGCCCGTGAACAGTGCCGCCCCCATGCCGATGACGTACATCCAGCAACTCGTGATGCCATACACGACCGCGCTCACCAGCGACGACGCAAGCGGGCGGGGGCTGTCTTTCGTGTAGTCGGCGATGAGCGGAAGCCATGAGATTGGCATTGCGGCGGCAAGCTCCACCGCCGCGCCAAAGCGCATCGTCTCTTCCTGCGCAAGAGCAAAGACGGGCGAGCCGCCGCCAAAAAATACAGTTCTGCAGAGCAGGAGCGTCAGCACGAACAGCGCGCCGAGTGCCACCGCGCTCAAGCGGCCAATGCGCGAAACGCCCGTGACAATCCACAGGACAATCAGCACACCGATTAACGCCGCCCACAGCCACCGCCCGAACGGAAAAATCCCGTCCGCGCACGCCGCGCCGTCGTACACCATGATTCCCGTCCAGCCCGCAAGCTGAAGCACGTTCAGGAGCGCGAAAAATTTGCTTCCCGCCACGCCAAAGCTGATTTTCGACGTTTCCATCGCGCTTTTTTGGGAGACCGCCCCCACATATCCGGCAAAGAACAGCAGCGCGCAACCGATGACGTGCCCCACAATAATCGCGCACAGCCCTTTGGCGAATCCAAGCGGCGCGAAATATGTTCCCGTGAGCATTTCCGCAATCGAAACGCCCGCGCCGAACCACAACAATGCCATGCGGCATCCTTTTGACATGCTTTTCATTTCAGTAATCTCCCTCAATCGCGAACGCGTGATTCATCGGGCCGTTTCCCGTGCCCAGATTAAGCTGTGCCGAAAGGCAAGACGACACATACCGCTTCGCTTTTTCGACCGCCTGTTCAAGCGGCAGGCCTTTCGCAAGATTCGCGGCAATCGCGCTCGAAAGCGTACAGCCCGTTCCGTGCGTGTTCGGGTTTTCCACATGACTGCCATAAAACCACGTTCTGCCGCCGCGCGAAAACAAAAAATCGTTCGCGTCGTTCACCCGGTGGCCGCCCTTGACCAGCACGGCGCACCCGTACCGCCGGAACATGATTTCCGCTGCCTTTTCCATGTCCGCTTCCGAAGCGATTGTGATGTCCGCAAGGACTTCCGCTTCGGGAATGTTCGGCGTGGCGACGAGCGCGAGCGGAAGCAACGAATCCCGGAGCGCGCCCATCGCGCTTTCATCGATGAGCCGCGCGCCGCTCGTGGAGACCATCACCGGGTCAACGACGATGTTCGCAAGCGCGAACTTTTTTACGCAGCCGCATGTCGCAAGAATCAGCGACTCGGACGGAATCATGCCCGTCTTTACCGCGTCGGGAACGATGTCTTCCGCAACGGCGGCAATCTGTTTTTCCAAGAAATCGGCTTCCACTGCCAGAATGCCGCGCACGCCCGTTGTGTTCTGCGCCGTGAGTGCCGTAATCGCGCTCATCGCATACACGCCGTGCGCCGTCATCGTCTTGATGTCCGCCTGAATTCCCGCCCCGCCGCAGGAATCGCTTCCCGCAATTGTCAATGCCGTTTTCATGCCGATTCCCTCGTGCCGAGCGCAAGCAACGCGGCTTCATCATTCGTGCTGTTCCAGATAAGCGGATTTTTCGTGCGCGTGATAGCAAGCCATTTTCCCCGCATAGGAAACTCCTTAAAAATAGGTTCTGACTTGAAAAGCGCAAAAAGAGATGGTTGCATTCCCTACGTTGGC
The DNA here is from genome assembly GCA_014804005.1 of Treponema sp. Classification (GTDB taxonomy): domain Bacteria; phylum Spirochaetota; class Spirochaetia; order Treponematales; family Treponemataceae; genus Treponema_D. Next base: position 3,554 of record JAAVAP010000027.1, read on the forward strand.
ATTATCCAAATCAGGTCATCGGGTCAAGGAAACATCCTACTCTCAGGCAGCTTCGCGCCGCCTCCCCGTGCAAGAAACGGTATAGCAGAAAAAAGAAAAATATGCAAGGGCAGGAATTGCCGTTCGCGCTCGCTATTGACCTTTTGTTTTCAATATTGTATAATATGCTGATGTTTAAAAAAATAACGTTTTTCGTTTTGACTTTTGCTTTTTTCATTTGCGCGGCGTTTTCGCAAGTAATCGTCACCGCCAATGAATATTTCGCGCAAGTTTCCGAAAAATATGGCACGATAAAAGATTACGAATCCTCCGCCAATATAATCATCGGCAAAAGGGAAATGCGCGGGCGCATAACTTATCTTTCTCCGAATATGATGCGCATCGATTTTTCCGAACCCGCGTCACAGGCGATTGTTTTTGACGGCAAAAAACTCGTCGTCTATCTTCCCGAAAACGCGATGCTTCTTACGCAGGACGCGAATTCCGAATCTTTGGCGACTTCCGAAGGGCTTTCCTTGATGCGCCGTTATTATTCCGTGAGCTACGAAACAAGCCAAACGCCAGTTCCGCTCGAAGAAGGCTCGGACGAAGAAGTCGTTCGCCTTATGCTTTGGCGGCGAACTACCAGCGAGGCGTTCCGCTACATTAGGCTTTCGATAAATCCGAACACGAAAATGATTCGCCGGCTTGAGGCGGTGACGCCCGCGAATGTTGCGTATGTTTTTGATTTTTTGAGCTACGAAATCAATCAAGGTTTGACGGAACAACGTTTCAAATATGACATTCCGTCCGCCGCGAATACTTACGACAATTTTATGTTCTCCCAATAAAAATCAGGAATTTTTTTATGGAAAGTTACGGCACGATTTTAAGGAAGGCCAGAGAATCAAAAGGCATTTCAATAGAAACCGCAGCTCAAGAGACTTCGATTTTGCAGCAATACATCGAGGCTTTGGAAAACGAAATGACGGACGTTTTTCACGGCGAGGCTTATGTTGTGGGATTTTTACGGAATTACGGCGACTATCTCGAGCTGGATTCCCAGCGGCTCATCAATCTTTACAAAAATATGCTTCTTCAGGAATCGCCCATTCCCGAAGGTTTGATCGAAAAGCCGATTCCGCCTTATGTCATTCCGGCGATTATTTTGGGCGGACTTGTCGTCGTAGCGGCGATTGTTTTGCTCGCGCTTTATTTCAAAGTTTATCGTCCGCAGCAAATCGAAAAACAAAACACTTACGCGATTTCAAGCAAAGTTCAGCAAAAAACTTATGAATTGGGCGATACGCCTTTGAACGAACGGCTTTATGTGGGCGACCAAATCCTTGTTCCCGTGAGCGGCGGAAACGTCGTGTTCACCGTGATGAGCGACACCCATTCACGCCTGGGCTTGGAAACTCCGATTGGGCTTCAATATTTCGAGCTAAGCGAAACTCGCGAACTTGACGTGGACGGCGACAATTTCTTTGATGTCGTAATCGATGTTTGGGAAATTTCTTCCAACGAAACATCTCGCGGCGCGGAAGTATATATGATGCTACGTGATTCAAGTTTCGTGGAAAATGCCGATGCCACTTCAATTCCAGTGACTTCATCTTCGCAAAATCGTTCGCAAACTCCGATTTTGGACGACAACCGCGCATATCCTTTCACGCTGAACGCAACGTTCAGGAATCCTTGCGTTTTCCGTTATGAAGTGGATCGCAATGAGTCGGTGGAAAATTATTATTCCAGCGGCGACGCGATTACGATGACGGCGAACAACCGCGTGCGCATTTGGGGCGCGAACGGCAACGCAGTCAAATTCCAAATTATTGCGGCGGGACGCACTCACGATTTGCAAATCGCAAGGGCGGGCGAAGTGATTGTCCAGGACATCAAATGGATTCGCATCGACGACATTCACTACAGATTGGTGGTTGAAGAACTTGACTAAAAAAGCGAAAAAGTTTTTTTTGGACGAGCACGGCTGCGCGAAAAATCAGGTTGACGGCGAAATAATAATTTCGAATTTGATTCTTGCGGGCTACGAGCGAACGGAAAATGCCGAGGACGCGGATTTCATCGTAATCAATTCTTGCGGCTTCATCGAAAGCGCGAAAAAAGAATCGCTTGACGCTTTGGTCGGCGCGCGAAAAATCTTTCCGAAAAAGAAAATAATTTTTGCGGGATGTCTTGCCCAGCGTTATTCCGAAATTTTCAAAACTGAACTTCCCGAAGCCGACGGAATTTTCGGCAACGGCGATTTGAATTTGATTGCGGACGTGGCGAAAAAAGTCTTGCAAGGCAAGCGAACCGTGCTCGCGCCGGAACAGGCTGGCGTAAATTGCGCGGAACGCTTCGTGAACCTTTCCTTTGAAAATTCGGTTTACGTGAAAATCACCGAAGGCTGCTCGAACCATTGCGCGTTTTGCGCGATTCCGCTCATTCGCGGCGAACTGCGAAGCCGCCCTTCCCAAGATGTGCTTTCGGAAATAAAATCGCTTTTGCGGCGCGGCATTTTTGAAATAAATCTTGTGGGCCAAGATTTGGCGGCGTATGGCACGGAAAAAACTTTCGTGCGCGGAAAAGAAAAAACGCGCTCGCCGCTTTATTCGTTGCTCGAAAAAATCAGCGCGCTCAAAGGAAATTTTTGGGTGCGGCTTTTGTACATTCATCCCGATCATTTTCCGCTGGACATTTTGGAACTGCTCAAAAAAGATTCGCGCCTGCTCGCGTACTTCGACATTCCGTTCCAATCTGGCGATGATGAAATTATCCGCGCGATGAACAGAAAGTCAACGCAAAAAGATTACGTCGAGCTTGTGCGCAAAATCCGCGCCGCGCTTCCGAACGCCGCGATTCGCACGACTTTTCTTACAGGATTTCCAGGCGAAAATGAAGACGCTTTTGCGAACACTTTGGATTTTTTGAAAAAGATTCGCGCAGATTGGGCGGGCGCGTTTTGCTACAGCAAAGAGGACGGCACTCCAGCAGCGAAGATGAAAAATCCCGTGCCGAAAAAAATTGCCGCCGCTCGCCAAAAAATTCTGCTTTCTGCGCAGGAAAAAATCGCGGCGGAAAATCTCGCGCGCCGAATCAAAAATGAGAATGGCGAAAATCTCGAATACGAAGTTTTGATTGAAGAAATTTTTTCGGAAGAAAAAGGCGAGTCGTTCGCGATTGGACGCGCTTGGTTTCAAGCACCCGACGTGGACGGAAATTTCGTGGTGCGATTCGACGGCGAAGACGAAGCCGCGCGCGCGTTGGTAAAGCCCGGCCGCGTCGTTCGCGCGAAAGCACTCGGCGTGCGCGGCGTTGACATTGATTCGGTTTTGATTCTGTGATTTTTCAACAAATGAATTTTGCCGTACGAGCATGAATATTTTTGACAAAACAGCGTGAAACAGATTTTTTCAGAACAGACGAAGCCTAAATCAATGCGTAGCAAGAATCGTCAAAATAACGATTGCCAAATCACCGTGCGGCAAGAATCGTCATTTTAACGAAGCCCGAATCATCGTGTAGCAGGAATCGTTAAAATAACGATTCCCAAATCATGGTGAAACACAAATCGTTATTTTGACGAAAGCCGAATCATCGTGTGGCACGAATCGTTATTTTAACGAAACTCAAATCACGCTGAAACACAAATCGTTAAAATAACGATTGCTAAACCACCGTGAAACATAAATCGTTATTTTGACGAAAGCCGAATCACCGTGCGGCAAGAATCGTTAAAATAACGAAACTCAAATCACGGTGAAACACAAATCGTCATTTTTGACACTGATTTATTTATTGCGATTTTGTCAATTTCGGTGTAAAATAGGGCAAGGCCTTAAAATTGTCGGCAAATATCAAGAATTACAAAGAAGATTGAAAAAATGGATAACGAATTTGAAAAACATCTTTCGCTTTTGAATCCCGAACAAAGGGCGGCGGTGGAACACGAGGGAAAGTCGCTTTTGATTTTGGCGGGCGCGGGCAGCGGAAAGACGCGCGTCATCACTACGAAAATCGCGTATTTGATTGCGGAAAAAAATTACGACCCGCGTTCGATTTTGGCGGTGACGTTCACGAAAAAGGCGGCGAAAGAAATGCGCGAAAGAGTCGAGGCGATGTATCCGCTTGCCGACGGCTGCCAGATTCGGACGTTCCATTCTTTTGGCGCGTATTTTTTGCGGCGTTATGCAGAGGAAGCCGGCATCGACAAAAATTTCACGGTTTACGATGACGACGACATGGCGACTCTCGTGCAAAAATCCACGCCCGGCTTGAAAAAAAGCGAGGCCGCTTCTTACGCGCATAAAATTTCTTTGGCGAAAGATTATTATTTGCATTGCGACAGCGAGCGTCTCGTGGAGATTTCCGCCGATCCGCTTTTCCCCGAAATTTATTCCGCCTATCAAAAAAAGCTTCGCGCCACGGGCAATGTGGATTTTGGCGATTTGATCATGCTTCCGATTGATTTGCTCAACTCGAATGAAAACGTCGCGAGACAAACGCGCTTTCGCTATCGCGTGATTATGGTTGACGAATATCAGGACACGAACATCGCGCAGTTTTTGTTTTTAAAAGCCTTGAGCGGCGTTGACGAAAATTCGGGAACTTATGTTTGCGTCGTCGGCGATGACGATCAGTCGATCTACAAATTTCGCGGCGCGGAAGTGCGGAACATTTTGAATTTCCAAAAAGAATTTCCCGGGACGGATTTGATTCGGCTTGAACGAAATTATCGTTCCACGGCGAGCATTTTGAACGCGGCGGGAAAAGTCGTGAGCAGGAACGAGGGACGACTTGGAAAAACTTTGATCGCGGAACGCGGCGACGGAAAAAAGCCCGCGCTTGTTTTTTTGCCGAATCAGGAAGACGAGGCGACGTTTTGCGCCGACCTCATTTCGAAAAAATATGCGGAAGGCGTGCCGTACAATTCTTGGGCGATTCTTTATCGCACCAACGCGCAGTCGCTCGGATTCGAAAGCGAATTCCTGCGCAGGAAAATTCCTTATCAAGTTGTGGGCACTTTGAAATTCTACGAGCGCGAAGAAATAAAAGATTTGCTCGCGTTCCTTTCTTTGTGCGCAAATCCAAAAGACGAAATCGCTTTCCGCCGAATCGTGAACAAGCCCGCGCGTGGAATCGGCGCGGGAACGCAGGACAAACTTGTCGCTTCCGCCTTGAACGAAGATGGCTCGATGAAAAATTTGCTTGAGGCGGCAAAATCGCTCGCGCCCAAACTTTCCAAAAAGGCAAAGGAAGGTGTTACAGAATTTTGCGATCTTGTGCTTTCGTTCATAGAAGAAATTTCTTCTGGCAAAAAAGGCGGCGAGCGGCTTTCGGCATTTGTCGAAGAAGTGATTCAAAAAAGCGGGCTTGAAGAATTGCATCGCGCGGACGACGAAATCAATGGAACTCAGCGCGTCGCGAACATGCAGGAACTTGCGAACAACGCCGCGCTTTACGAATTCAGCATTGACGGGCTTTTGGAATTTTTGGACACGATCGAACTTGACAGGACGCTTGCGAGCGAGGAAGAAAAATTTGCCACCGACCGTGTTACGCTGATTACTTTGCACAACACAAAAGGCTTGGAATTTGAGCGCGTCATAATAACAGGGCTTGAGCAGGGAATCTTTCCGCGTGACGACAAAACGGGCGCGGAGCTGGAAGAAGAACGCAGGCTTTTTTACGTGGGAATCACGCGCGCGAAAGACGAGCTTTATATTACAAGTTGCGCCCAGCGACGATTTTTCGGCAGAACTGAATTTGTGCGACCGAGCATTTTTTTGAAGGAAGCGGGCGCGGACACTTTCCGAGTTTTGGGCGATGCGCCGCAAAGTTATGAATATGAAATTTTTGGGCGCGACACGAAAAATCAATTTTCCGAATCAGGTTTTTCAGACGAGGATTTCTGCGAAATGCGCGGCGTGCCGAGCGGCGTTCAAAAAATAAATCATCCGCTTGCGAAAAAATTTTCCGTCGGGCAAACTGTTTTCCACGACGACTACGGTTATGGTCAAGTGGTCAAGGCTTTTTTGAACGAAGGCGAATATGTAATCGAAGTGGCGTTTCAAAACGGCGGTACAAAAAAATTTCTGCCCGAATATCAAAGTTCAAGTTTGATGCGTGTGGAAGAATGAAATTGAAAAATGGCGCGCAAGGCGAAGTTTCGGCAATTTTTGCGCGGATTTTCAAGCGGATTTTAAAATCAAGGCGAATTCCGCAAGCAAATCCAAGTCTTGCGAATGGAATTCGACAAAATTCAAAATTTTGCGATTAAATCCTTTGAATTTGCGACATTTTTTCCGCATATTCTGCAAATTTTTGCAAAAACTGTGTCAAAATGACGCACCTTTTCCTTGAAAATTTTTCGAATGAGTCAAAATATGCCAAGGAATTTTATGGGTTGATTCAATTTTGGAAAACTTTTGAAAATCGTTGAAACTGTTTGAAATTTGGCGAAAATCCAGGCCGTTTTTTTCCAGCTTTTTTGGAAATTTAACCAGAAAACGTTGTTTTTTATTGGCAAATTCTATTTCTCTGCGAAAAAATGTACCGTTTTCAATTATTTTCATCAAATCGCAAAAAAAAAATTGCAGAAATACATTTTTGGCACGAATTTTGCTAATAAAAATGCGAGTAAAAACACTCATTTAAAAATATCCAAAACCATCTTTAAGGAGGACGGTTATGAAAACGGACGAAAGTGTCCTTGCGATGTATCTCAAAGAGATCAACAAAATTCCGCTTTTGAATCACGACGAGGAAAATATTCTCGCGGTTCGGGCGAAGGCTGGCGACAAGGCGGCGCGTGAAAAAATCGTGAACGCGAATTTGCGCTTTGTTGTTAATGTTGCAAAAAAGTACCAGAATTTGGGACTTGATTTTGAGGATTTGGTTGGCGAAGGAAATGTCGGGCTTTTGACGGCAATCGACAAATTCGATGCTTCAAAAGGCTACCATTTCATTTCGTATGCGGTTTGGTGGATTCGCCAAAGCATTCTCAAGGCGATTTACGAAAATCGTTCGGCGATTCGCTTGCCTTTGAACCGCGTGGCGGAATTGACGAAAATTCAGGCTGCGAAAAAAATGGTTGACAGCGAAAAATCCGAAGGACAAAAAATTGTCGCAATTGCCGATTCGCTTGGAATGGAAAAAGAGCATGTTCGCGAATTGCTGAACATTTCGCGCGAGATGATTTCGCTTGACACTACGGTGCGCGCCGACAAGAACGAAGTTTCCACGGTAGGAGATTTTATGGTGGACGATCGCTACGAAAATCCGGAAGATACTTCCGTGAACAATTCGATGAAAGGCGAAATCGACACTGTTTTGGACACGCTTCGCCCCAACGAGGCGCGCGTTTTGCGAATGCGGTATGGACTTAGCGGCTATATGCCGATGTCGCTCAAAGAAGTGGGCGATGTGTGCCGCCTCACAAAGGAGCGCATCCGCCAAATCGAAAAGCACGCCATCGAGCGAATGAGAATGCCCGTTCGCAGAAATCGGCTGGACGTTTATATGGCGGCGTAGGTTTTCCGCCGGGAAAATACAAAGTAAAAAAGCCCCGCAAGAAATTGCGGGGCTTTTTTTATGGGCGGGTTGTTCATGGTTGCAGTTTCATTTCATTCCAGTCGTTGCTTGCGCAACTTGTGCATACGACATGCCGTCGTTTGCATAAGAGGAAATTATTCAACTCGTCGCTTGCGCGACTTGCGCATAAGCGTCGGCGCGGGAGAGAAGTAATAAATCTTTGTCGCGGCTCAGATTTGCAATTCCGAGTTCAAGTTGTCCTGACTGCGCTGTTCCTGTGATTTGCCCCGGACCGCGAAGTTTCAAATCTTCTTCGGCGATGAAAAATCCGTCGGTACTTTGACGAAGCACTTTCATTCGCGCAATTCCATTTTCCGTGATGTCTTTTCGATAAATCAAAAAGCAAAATGATTGCGCTTCGCCTCGACCAACACGCCCGCGCAATTGATGCAATTGCGAAAGCCCGAAACGATCGGCTTGCTCTATGACCATGCATGTCGCGTTGGGAACGTCCACGCCCACTTCGACGACGGTTGTCGCGGCGAGAATTTGAATTTTGTTTTGGCGGAATTCATCCAAGATTTTTGACTGCTCGTCTTCGGGAATTTTTGAATGAAGCAACGCGCATTTGTATTGCGGAAAAATGTTTTGCGAAAGATTTTTGAATGCGGCTTCGGCGGATTTTATTCCACTTGAATTGTTTCCTCCGTCTTCACTGAAATCAAAATTTTCTTCGATTGCTGGATACACGAAATACGCTTGCCTGCCTTTCGCCAATTCCGCATGGACGGCGTTGTAGGCGTTTTGTTCGTGCCCTTCCGCCACAAGATAAGTCGTGATGGGCTTTCTTCCTGCGGGCATAGTTTTTATCGTGCTCACGTCGAGATCGCCATAAACAGTGAGAGCGAGCGTTTGCGGAATGGGAGTTGCGCTCATCATAAGAAGATGCGGGGCGGCGAAAATTTTTTTCTCCGAAGCCGAATCGCTTGAAACTAGCGAGCGGCCTTTTTCTATTATTGCCTGCCTTTGCAAAACTCCGAATCGATGCTGTTCGTCTATCACGGCGAGCTGCAAATCCTTGTAGACGGTGCTGGCGGAAAAAAGCGCGTGCGTTCCAACGAGCATGTCAATGTCGCCATTTTTCAAAGCCTTCAAAAGTGGATTGCGCCCGGCCGCCTTGAGATTGCCGCTCAAAAACGCGCTTCGCACGCCGATTCGTTCCAAAAGCCTTGCGGAATTTTCGGCGTGCTGCTTTGCAAGAATTTCCGTTGGTGCCATGAACGCGCATTGTCCGCCCCAGTCGATTACGCGAAGGCATGCGAAAAGTGCGACCAAAGTTTTTCCCGAACCAACGTCGCCTTGCAAAAGTCGTTGCATCGTAAAAGGCGGCTTTTTTACAGGATTTTCGTTTTTAAGAATTCGCGCTCGCTCACTGTAGCCTTTGTCGATGTCGCGATTCATTTGCAAAATCACATTCATTTGATCTTGCGTGAGCGCGAACGGAAGCATTTCCAAAAGTGCGCTTTGCTTTGGCGAAAAATCAATTTTGTTTTCAGGGTCGTTTTTGTCCGCATTTTGTTTTTCGGAATCTGCTTGCGCGATGTCCATTGCGGGAAGTGCGCCCTTGTGTTCATAAGCGCGCAAGAAAACTGTCTTTTGCAATTTGAAAAGTTCTTCGTAAACCAAAGTCCGTCGCGCGGATTCTATGTCGTCCAAATTTTGCGGCGCGTGAATTTTTTTTATGGCTTCTTGTTTGGAAAGCAAATTGCGCTTGGCGATTATTTCGTCGCTCAAATCATTGTCGATGCCGTGCGAATATTGCGAAAGAGCCGATTGCACCGCCTTGAAAACTTTTTTTTGCGAAAGCCCTTGCGTAAGCGGATAGACTGGAACTATACCCATACCGGGTATATGTATGCCGTCGAAATCGGGAAGTTCGCCAGAATCCGAAATTTTTTCCGCTTCAAAACTTGAACTTTGCAATGAGTTGTACTTTATGAAAAAACTTCCGCTTACGATTATGATGCTTCCGACTGGAAAAGTTTTTTGCAAAAAAGGACGGTTAAAGCAAATCAATTCGGCGGACGCGCTTTTGTCACGAATCAGGATTTTTAGATTTTTCATTTTTCCGTAACCGAACCATTCGTGCGCCACGACTTGCGCCACGGTGTGAATTTCTTTCACAGTTTCGAACAAATTCAGCGGAACGATTTTCGTGCGATCTTTATAGTCGCGCGGAAAAAATTGCAGCAAGTCCGCCACGGTAAAAACATTGAGATTTGAAAATAGCCGCGCCGTTTCAGGACCGATTCCTGCGAGCGTGGAAATTGGAGTTTTAATTTCGGCGAGTTTCATTTTGAAAAATCAGAATGGAATACGGTGGCACATATCGATAAGCCAGCTCACTGCGATTCTGCCGCCGAAGTTCAAGGCTATCAGCAAGACGAGCACGAACACGAGCGCATTTCTGTACGCCACCGGTCTTCCGCCCGAAAATGGTTTTGTGATTGCATAAACGAGCGGGCTGAGCGAAGAATCGATTTGATTCCAAAGCGACGAATTTTTGTCACCGCCAACCAAGGCGACAATCAGGCGAGCCGCGACTATAATCATAAAAAATAAAATTATATCTGATATAATTGTCCACATCGATCGAATTATTAGAGGGAGGAACGATTCTAATGTAAAATGACCGCCGTGTCCAAGACTTAAAAAAATTGACCCTGTAGTTGAAAGGACAGCAATCGCGAGCAACGGCGAAAAGTCGATTGCGCCAAAATGAAGCCATCGGATTCTCGAAAATAAATTCAAAAACGGATCGCATATAGCCGACAAAAATCTTACGAACGGCGAATACGAAAGCCCGGGAATCCAAGTGAGAGCCACTCGGATTATGCAAAGCAGATTGTAAATTGCAAACAATGTCGCCAACGTCCTGAACAAATGATACATTTTTCTTTCCCCTGTTTTTTCAAAAAATTACGCGAATCACGCTAACCAAACTTCTTGCACTTCTTCCTGTTCGCTCAAATCTTCGATAAAATCTTGCGCGCATGGAACGCGAAGTTGCGACGCGGCCTTTACGATGTACGGACCTTGTTCCGTGTCTATATGAAAATATACCGAACATTGGCCTTCTTTGGCAACCAAAAAATCGCGCAAATTGTGAAGCTTCAATTCGTCTTGCAAGTTGCTCTTTAACTGAATGTGCACTTCTTGAATCGAGCGTTCCTTGAGAGAATTCAATTCCAAATTTTCGTCCACCAAAAATGAAGGCTCGTCGCGCGAGACATCGATCTTGCCTTTGAGCGCAACCACGTCGCCATCTTTTATTTGCGAACGGAGCACGCCCCAAACTTTCGGAAAAAAAGTTACGCTCAAAAATCCCGTGAAATCCTGCAATTTTGCGAAAGCCATTTCATCGCCTTTTTTCGTGCGGATGCTGCGCAATTCTATGAGCATTCCGATTGCCGTGTATTGCTTGCCGGAATTTCGCGTGCGCCATCTTTCGCTTTCGGGAATCGCGGCGGATTCTGCGGCGGCATTTTTTGATTCGCGCTCAATGTTTTCGCTTGAAATCGTGGCGCAGTTCGTGATGATTTTTCGGTAGTCGTCGAGCGGATGCCCCGAAACGTAAATGCCGATGCATTCCATTTCCTGATTGAGTTTTTCCATTCGCGGAAAATCTTCCACTTCCTCGAAAACGAAATCCACGAATTCTTTTTCGCCCGCTTCCTCGAACAAACTGTTTTGCCCGTTTTGCTTGCTTTGATTTATCGATTCAACATACGCCATGGCTCTTTCGAGATTCTGCAAAAGCGTCGGGCGGTTTTTGTCGAGATGGTCGAACGCGCCGGTTTTTATCAAAACTTCAAGCGGCTTTTTTGTCACCGTGCGCAAATCGATTCGTTGCAAAAAATCCAAGAAAGATTTGTACGCGCCGTTTTCTTCGCGCTCGCGGACAATCATTGCCGCGGCCGTCTCGCCCATTCCTTTGATGCCTTTTAGTCCGAAAATTATGTGCCCGTCGATTACGTCGAAAGTTATGTCGGAGCGATTTATGTCTGGCGCGTCAACGGGAATTCCCATTTTTCGCGCCTCTTCAATGTAGGCGGGAAGTTTGTCCGCCGAGTTGATTTCGTTGGTCAAGTTTGCCGCCATGAATTCAGCGGGATGATGACATTTGAGCCAAGCCGTCCTGTAAGCCAAAACGGAGTAGGCGGCGGCGTGCGACTTGTTGAATCCATAGCCAGCGAACGGAACCATTATGTCGAATATTTCATCGGCGTGCTCGATGCTGTGTCCGTTTTTTTGCGCGCCTTCTTCGAATTCTTTTTTCTTTTCCATCAGGACGTTGAGCTTTTTCTTACCCATCGCGCGACGAAGCATGTCGGCCGCGCCGAGCGAAAAGCCCGCGATGATTTGCGCCACTTTCATTACTTGTTCCTGATAGACCATTACGCCATAAGTTTCCTTGAGCAAATCTTCAAGGGAAGGGTCGGGATAATGCACGCTTGAAGGATTGTTTTTTCCTTCGATGAAAGTGTCGATGAATTGCATCGGACCCGGGCGGTAAAGCGCGTTCATTGCGACCAAATCTTCGATGCAAGTGGGCTTGAGTCGCTTCATGTATTTTTGCATTCCTGAGCTTTCGAATTGGAACACGGCAATCGTGTCACCCCGGCAGAACATTTCGAAAGTTTCCTTGTCGGTTTCGCTGACGTTCGCCGTAATCAAATCAGGCTCGCCAGGCTTTTTGTGCTTGTTGACGATGGCCTCGGAATAGCGGATAAGCGAAAGCGTTTTAAGCCCGAGGTAGTCGAATTTGACAAGGCCGCACGGCTCGATGATGTCCATCGTATATTGAACGCCGACTTCGCCAGTTTTTGAATCCTTGAAAACCGGCGCCCAATTCGGAAGCGGCGTTAAGCCAATCACCATTCCCGAAGCGTGAAGCCCAGTATTGCGCTTGAGCCCCTCAAGTTTGAAAGCCAACTTGAAAAGCTTTTCGTAGCGTTCGTCGTCTTTGTACGGAATCAGCCCGCCGTATTCGGGATGGTCTTCGGTGGGCGGAGTGAACGCGTCTTTCAATTTGAATTTCGGCGCGATGTCAGGAATGGCTTTTTTGAGAATGTTCACTTCGGAAAGCGGAATGTCCAAAACGCGCCCCACGTCGGCGATTACGTTTTTCGGCTTGAGCGTTCCGAATGTGACGATGTGTCCCACTTGATCTTCGCCGTACAAATCGCGCGTGTGCTGGATGATGTCCTGCCGGAAATCGTAGTCCATGTCCACGTCGAAATCCGGCATTGAAACTCGCTCAGGATTCAAGAAGCGTTCGAAAATCAAACCGTAGCGAAACGGGTCGATGTCCGTGATTGTCATCGCGTAAGCCACGAGGCTTCCCGCGCCCGAGCCGCGCCCTGGCCCGATTGGAATGTAAGGCTTGGGCTTTTTGTGCAAATCGTCATAAGTGGATTTTGCCCAATTTATGAATTCCCAAACAATCAAAAAGTAGCCGGAAAATCCCATCGAAAAAATCGTGTCCATTTCATATTCGGCGCGCTTTCGAATTTCAGGCGTGATTTCTTTGTAACGGGTTTTCAAGCCTTCTTCCACGATGTGGCGCAGATAGTCATTTTGGTCGGACTGATAATCTTCGCCATGCGTCCGGAATTCGGCGGGCAGCTCAAACCGCGGAAGAGTGTCTTTCAATTCCTTTGTGTCGAGCTGGCGGATTTTGAGATGGCACATGTTCGCGATTTTGATCGTGTTGTCGTAGGCTTCGGGAACTTGCGGAAAAATCGCGCGCATTTCTTGCTCGGTTTTAAAATACCAGGAATCCAAATCCCTGTCGCCGCCCATTTTCGGGTGAGGCTCGTTGAGCAAATTTTTGAAGCCGATGCAACGGAGCACGTCCTGCGCCTCGGCATCCTCGCGCTCGACATAATGAATGTCGTTCGTGACGACCATCGGAATGTCCAAGTCGCGCGCAAGTTTTATCAGCTTGTCCGCGACGATTTTCTGCTCGCTGATTCCGTGGTTTTGCAGTTCGATGTAGTAGCGATCCGGCCCGAAAAGTTCCTTGTATTCCCGCGCGATTCTGTAGGCTTCCTCGGTCTTGCCGTTCAAAAGATATTGCGGGATTTCGCCCTGAATGCAGGCGGAAAGGCAAATCAGCCCTTCGTGATATTGCTTGAGAAGTTCGAAGTCGATTCGGGGCTTGCCGTGATAAAGCGCGTTCTCGTCGCAAAAGGCGCGGCTCGAAAGCCATGAAATATTCTCGTAGCCCTTTTGATTTTCGCAAAGCAAAATCAAGTGAAAATAATGCGCGTGGCGGCCGCTTGCCTTGGCGAAAGGAACGTCGTTTCTTTCGTTGTGGCTTCCGTAAGCCACATAGAATTCTTCGCCTATGATCGGATTGATTCCGTTTTTGTGGCAGAGAATCTCAAAGTTCAATGCGCCGAACATATTGCCGTGGTCGGTGAGCGCGAGCGCGGGCATATTGAGCCGCTTCGCCTTTTCCACCAATCTTTCGATCGTGGCGCAGCTGTCCAAAAGCGAATAGTCCGAATGAACGTGAAGATGAACAAAACCCGCCGGCGGCGTTCCTTCCGGCGCGGGATCAAAAACAGGATAATCTGCCATGCGAAAATTGTATCACATTTCGGATTTTTTTTAAAGGGGCGAGGAAAGGCGACTAGAAGAGAAATGCGTTTGGGGTTGTCGCGTAGTAAAAAGGCATCTCCTGCACTTGACAGATATTCACTTTAATTCATATAATGTATCTGTGTGGAACATAAGCTCTTCGGTCGAATATGACGCTTGGTTTGATACTCTTGACGAAGAGTCATGTGCAAAGAAACGCATTTCTGCTTACTGGTGGCGACAAAAAAGGCAAGAACCAAAAAAAGTTCTACAAGGATTTAATTGCAGAGTCCGAGACGATAATTGAAAGGCACGAGAAGGAGATTGAAAAATGAAAGACGCGATAAAATCAATGGAAAACAAAATGTCCCCCGAATCTCTGCGCCGCGCGTATATAAAGGCGGAGCAAGATGTCATGGCAATCCGCCTTGCCCAGCTGCGCGAGGAGATGAACATCAGGCAGTCCGAGATGCAGAATTTCACACAGTCATCCGTCTCAAAAATCGAAAAGCGCGGGGATATTAAAATCTCCACGCTGATAGACTACCTTGACAGTCTTGGCATGGGACTTGAGATTACAGCGTACCCAAAGACCGGCGTTTCGGCAGTGAAAGAAAGCGTGTTGTTACGGATTTAAGGCAGAACTACGCCTTCTAAATATTTCCGCCGATTTAGACGATTTGGCTATACACTAAAAGGATTCCGTGGTATAATCATCGCAATGGGCATTGAACGAAAGCACTCCCGAAACCTCGCTTTGGGCATTTCCGACCTTCGGGAGCACTCCCGTTGCCTCACTTTGGGCGTTTTCGGGCTTCGGGAGAACTTTTTTTGCTTCCGTCGGGGCGTTTTCATGCTTCGGGAGCATTCCTGCGGCTTTGCTGGCACGTTTTCATGCCTCGGGAACACTCCCGAAGCCTCGCTCGGCGCATTTTCAACCTTCGGGAGCGTTCCCGAGGCTTCCCCGGCGCATTTTGGACTTTCGGGAGTTCTCCCGAACCTTTCCCCATGGCAACATCCGCGAACGGCGCGGAAATCATATAAAGGCATATCGACCAGGAGGGCTTCAATATGACAACAGTGGCAAAAGTGAACGGCAAGGCGCACGTTACGGAACTTGACGCGCTGTCTGACGCGATGGAACGAGAGTATGCGCTTGCTTGCGGGGACGGCTCTACGACGGTGGCGAAAGACGCGATTTTGAAAACGCAGTTCGCGCAGCTCACGGATTTGAGCGCGCGGAATACCACGGCAATCAAGCAGGACGCGGTGGTGTCCACTTTGGACGATGCGGATTCGGCGCGGGATTCGGTGACGCGCGACCTTTTCACGCTGTCCACGGGCTACACCGCAAGCCCTTTTTCCGAGGTGAAGGCGGCGGCGCAGGACGTTTGCGCGGTGCTTGAGAAGTACGGGCGCGGCATAACGAACAAGGGCTATGCCGAGCAGACCGCGCTCACGGAGTCTTTGCTTGAGGATTTGGGTGCGGATAAGATTGCCGCGCAGGTTAAGTCGCTCGCGGGCGTGGCGGAACTTGTGGCGAGTTTGCGCGAGGCGCAGGACGGATTCGCGGCGGCGCACGACGGCTACATCAAGGCGAAGGCGGGCAAGGGTGAGAGCGCGTCATCGCTCAAGAAGCCGCTCGTGTCGCTGATAAACGACGGCATCGTGCCGTATCTGAACATCGTGGCGGCGATGGACGGCTACGCGGACTTCGTCGCGGCGGTGGCGGGCAACATCAAGAGCACCAACGACACCGTTGCGCGGAGAGCGTCGGGAAAGAAAGCGGAAGATTCCGTGGAATAATTTTTTTATAATATTTCGGGGAAATTATGGCAGAAGAAAAAAGGCCGCAGGCTGTCTGGGCGCCAGGCACGTTGGACGCGACAAGAAAAAACATAGGCGCAATAGACGCGGAAGAAGCCGCCCGCATGACGAAAGTCTTGGGCGGCGAAATCATGACGGAAAAGTCAGTGCCGATTGACTATTCCAAATTGCCGAAGCGCGCGGCAAGCAATCGGGTTGTGGGCGCAAGCCCTCGGCGTTCTTCCCAGCAAAAGTCTGCGTCCGCGAATTCACACGGAACTTCTGCGGCATCTTCTTCGGAAGAAAGTTCTGCGCCGAAAATTTCAGGCTCTTTCAGCCTTCCACCCATTTCCGCAAGGGACAATCAAAAAATCGACAGGCTTATGATGAGCAGTTATTACGCCATCAAGCCGAATTACGGACTTTTCAATTTCGTGAAGCATTTTTCGAAAAACGGTTCGGAGCGCGTGATTCCTGAATTCGCGGAAATCACGATCAAGGCGATGACCGAACATTTCGAGGCGTTCGTCAGCGCGATAAAAACTTTGGTTCAAGCTTCTCCCGACACTTACAAGTCGAAAGTCCAGATCGACATCGACTTGAAATTTCGGCTTTTGCGAAAAATCTCGGAATGGTCCGCCCGCGACATCAAGCTCGCCTATGTGAATTTGGGCGCGCTGCAAGAAACGCCCGTGGTTTCGGATTTGATTCCGTTTGTAAAGGCGATGTACAGGCAAGTGATTACGATTTATTATTTGTCTGAAAACATGGTCGGCAAATTGATCAAGGAAGTCTACACCGACATCTTGCATTATCCAAATATCGACAAGGTGAAATTCGCGAATCTTGCGAAAAACGCCGTGAACGAATGGAATTACATTTACTTGCATATCATCAAAGGACTTTATCCGCTTTTGATGCGAATGTGCGGAACTCCGTATTCCGATTTTCCGTATTTTTTCACGGGGCAGGTTCAGCAGATTTTGAACTTCGTCGGACTGAAAAAATTCGATTTGCTTTTGGCGGAAAAAAAGCCGGACGCGACGGAAGTGCGCCAGACGAAGGAAGCCGAAAATAAATCCGCGAACGATGCGGAGGCGCAAAAAAAAGAGCAGGCCGCCAAGGAAGCCACGGAGCGGGTGGAAATGCGCGAGCGCGGGCTTTCTTTGCTCAACAGGCTTTTTCCCGGCGCGGGCTGGGAGAGAATCGACACGTTCCCGGACATGTGGCCTTACTTCAATCCTCTTTATGATTTTGACGAAGGTTTCCTGCTGCTTTCTCCCGAAAATCCAATGCAAATCACGATTGTCCTGTGCGAAATTTTGCAGGATTTTTTCCACGCTTGCATCAAGATGAAATTCGATGTGGAAGCGAATCCGCTTTTAAAGACGAAGGAAGACAATTTTGTGAAGGCTTTGGGCGAATGGCCGGTTTATGTTGACACGCTTTTTGAAAAGGAATATGGCGAGCCGCTGAAACTTTTGGCAAATCAAATCTATTCGCAGCCGAATTATATTAACACGCATCCTGGCAAAAAAACTGTCACCGAAATTCTTTGGACCACAAAGTATTCGTTCCTGCCGTTTTTTTCTTTCGAGCAGCTTTTGCTTGAACGCCCGCTCAACAACAACAAGTATCTTCCGCTCAGCGTCAGGATTTCTTTTTTGAAGGCGGCGTTCGATGATTTTGTGAAGCAGGCCGCGCAGGTGGAAGGTTCAAAAGGCGTGGTGGGCGGATTTGAAAATCCATGGGAGCATTACGAATTCGAATTTGAATCGCCGATTTCAAAACGGATGGACGTGCTTTTGAACACGAGAGAGCGTGGCGCAAATATGACTGCGACAAACATAAATGTCGTAAAATATATTTCGCATATTTTTGCGGTTTTGGATTGGTGGGTCAATGACAAGACTTCGCCCGCGTATAAAGCCGATCCAAATAAAATCTATCGGACGCGCCCGGGCACATCCGAGCCGGCATTTTCAATGGAAGCGCGCGAAGACCAAGACAAACTTTTTGCGGCGGCAATCCGCGCAATGGTTCAAAAGAAAGCCGCGCAGTAATTTGTGTGCGATTGCGGCGAGTCGCGTTTACAGCTGCACACCGCTTTCAATTTTGGCGTTGAAGCGTTCGAGTTTTTTTCCTTCGAGCGGATTTTCTTCGCCTTTGAGAATTTTTCGCAAGGCTTGAATTTCCTCGCCTGTGAAATTCACGGAATCTCGCATGTCGTTTTCAAAAGAAGCCGCCGCCATCGGGCAAACGATTTTCACGATTTCAAAAATCGCGTTCGCGAATTCACGGATTTCAAACTGCGCGTGTCCGTCCAATCGCAATTTCAAAAACTTGAACAAGTTGTTCAAATCCATTTGCCAATAAAATTCCGTGTAAAGCGAAAGCGGAAGATTTATCCTTGCAATTTCTCGGGCAAGTCCAGTTTCCAAAAGTTCGGAATATGATTCGTAAGCGGACTTTTGCCCAGCCTGCAATTCGGCGCGAATTTTTTCCGCCTTTTCCTGCTCGAACGGTTCGTCCGCGCGGCCTTGCTTGTTGTTCGCGCTTTGGCCTTCGATGTCTTGCAATTCGGGAACATAGAATTCTTCTTTCATAATTGAATAGCGACCGGAAACTTCGTTCATTCTTCCCATCCTGTGACGCACCCATTGACGCGCCACGAAAATCGGCATTTTCAAATGGAACGTAAAAACCACTTGCTCGAAAGGCGAAGTGTGCTGATGGCGCAAAAGGTAGTCGATGAGCGCGGCATCTTGCGAAACGGTTTTCGTGCCTTCGCCGTAAGAAACGCGCGCCGCCTGAACGATTCGCTGGTCGCTTCCAAGATAATCCACAAGGCGGACGAAGCCTTTGTCCAAAACTTTGTATTCCTTGTCCAAAATTTCTTCCGCTGCGGGAACAAATGTATGCGCCATAATTTCCTCCGAAAAATTTCACGCCGATTTTAATCTAGCAAACCCAAACCAAAAAATCGCCCAAATATCGCGATTGCTACTTTACAATTATATCAAAAATGCCGATAATAGTAAAGTTATGTCTGTAATTATTGCAGTTATTGTCTGTCTTGCTGTCATTGCGCTTCTGTTGGTTGTTGGCGGAAAAAAATCTGGCGGAGCAAAAAAGGGTCGCGGCGGAAGCGGCTCTCGTTCCAAAAACCGTGCGCAAATTATTCGCGACGCTACGAAAAAACTTTCGCACGATCCTCACAATATTCCGGCACTTCTCGCGCTCGGCGAACTTTACTACAACGAACATCTGTGGGACAAGGCCATCAACATTTACAATGAGTTGGCGAATTTGGCTGCCGGACATCACGAAATAGATCCGGCCATGGTTTATCTTCGGCACGGAATTTGTTGCATCAAACTCAAGCGGCCGCAGGACGCGCTCAAAAGCCTTGTCGTGGCGTACAAGTTGGATTCTTCAAAATACGAAGTGAATTATTATTTGGGAAGAGCGTGCTACGAAAACAATGATTTTGAAAAGGCGATTCCTTGTTTCAAAAAAGCGTATACTTTGGATTCCGAAGCCACGGGCATTGTCGGCATGCTTGGTCTCGCGCTTTACAAAGGAAAAAAGTACAAGGAATCGTTGCCGATTTTGCGCAAGGCTCTCGACGAAGATCCTCAAAACAAGGAAATGCTTTTTTGCATGGCAGACGCGATGCAAGAAGGCGGAATGGGAAACAAGGCTCTCAAAATTTTTATGCATTTGCGTCCCGATCCGGTTTTCGGGGCAAAGGCAAGTTTGTCGGCGGGCAACATCCATGTGCGAATGGGACAAAATGAAGAGGCGATTCAGGATTACGAAATCGGACTCAAGTTGGGAGAAATTCCGCAAGACACTTTGCTGGAATTGAATTATCGTTTGGCGAAATGTTATTTTTCGATGAACAAAGTCGCGCAAGGTTTGGGATGCCTTTCAAAAATCAACAGCATAACGCCAAGTTACAAGGACGTTAATTCGCTCCTTTCGCGCTACAAAGAATTGAATCAAAATTCAAATTTGCAGACTTATTTGAACAGCGGTACAAGCGAATTCGCCGCGCTGTGCCGAAACATCGTGAACAGCTACTATCCGCATTCGTTCGTGAAAATCACTGATGTTGAAGTCCAGCAAGACACTGTGGAAATTCTCTGCGAAATCGAAACCGCAAAATGGGAAGACACAGAATTGTTCCGATTTTACAAGAACGCGAGTACTTTGGGCGAATTGACAATTCGCAATTTCCATTCTAAAGTTCGCGACAGAAAAGTGGATCGAGGTTTTTGCATAACTCCTGGCTTGTTCAGTGAAGAGGCGCACAAATATGTTGAAGGCCGCCCCGTGGATTTGGTAGAAAAAGAACAATTGATGCGCTTGCTCAAAAAAGTCACGCTTAAATAATTTAAAGGCGGATTTTATTTTTCAATCAAAACCAAATTCCGCTCGTGTTCTTCCGCGCTTTCGTCCGTCAAAAAAGGCACGTCGAGCGCGATTATATTGTAGCTGCTACAATTTGCAAGGCGCATTTCTTCGACAATGTTTTTGCGCTTTGCTTTGTAAGCCGCGAGTGCGCCGCCTTTTTTCAAAACCGCGAGCAAGTTTGAAAGCATCTTTTTTTCCAGCGGACGGAACGCGCGGAATGTCGCGATTTCAAAACTTTCGTGCGGAATTTTTTCCAATTCGGAATTTTCTATGCGCACATTTTCCAAGCCGAGAAGCGCGCGGACGTTTTCCAAAAATGCGCATCGCTTTGACATTCGTTCCACCAAAACAAAATTGAATTGCGGAAATGCCGCCGCAAGCGGAATGCCTGGAAGTCCGCCGCCCGAGCCGATGTCCGCAATCGTGATTTTTTCGGATTCATTTTTTTTAGCATTCACGGATTGCGATTGCGCAGATTCAGCGGAAATTTTTTCTGCAACGCGAAAGATTTCTTGCGCGGCGGAAAGGCTGTCCAAAATGTGGCGCACGAAAATTTCATCGCGGCTGGAAGCGTTCACCAAATTGTACGCGCCATTGAAAAGCAAAATTTCGTCCGCATAATTTTCCATGAGCGGCGCGATTCGCACGATTTGATTTTTTGAGAAATTTAATTTCGCAAGTCCTTCTTCCAAAAAATTCATCTTGCGCTCGCAGGATTTCCGATGTCCAAAAGCAAATCGCAATTGTTGTCGCCGTCAACATAATTCAGCATGATCAAATTGCCGGTGCGCGTTGCCGTGAGATTTTGCGCGGAACAAAATCGGCTCAAAGGAGTTTGCGTCGGCTTGCTTTGAAAAAGCGTCGGCGTTACAAAGTATTCCAGTTTGGAATTCGAAGTTCCGTTCGCGGCGAAAAGCAAATAAAAAGTTTCGGAAATAGTTTCGTTTTGGAAAAATGTTTTTACGTCGCCTGTGAGCAAAAAAGTTCCGTCGTTTTCCTCGTTGCTGAAAAAAACTTGGTTGCATTCGATGTTTTTCGAATTGATTAAAAAGCGCAGGATTTTCGGCGGCGCGGACGAAGGCTTTGCGCCGACAGGCGCGGCGGAAATGAAATCTTTTTGCGCAGCTTTTATTTGTTCGAGTTCGGAAAGAATTTGCGCCAATATTTTTTGACCTTTCGCGGAATCCAAATTCGTTGCGCCCAAATTCAATGGATTGTTCGAAAGTGCGGAAAGAGAAGAAATGTTTCCGAGCGCGCCGCGCCTGGCAAGTTGCGACAAATCCCACGCGCTCAATCCTGAAAAAATATCGGAAGTTTCGTCGCCCAAAATTTTTTCGAGCGTTACGGAGGTTTCGGTTTTTTCGGCGCGTTCGTCTTTTTTTTCTTCCGAAGTTTTTTTGTTTTGCAAATATTGATTTTCCGGAATGTAAAGATTGCTTCCTGTCACCGGCGCGGAAATCGAAGGCATTTGAGGCATTTGCAATTGCGTCATCGGAACTACTGGCGCGATTGGAGCAATCGGTGCGCTGGGCGCAGTTTGGCAAAATGCGTTTGTCAAAAAAAACGCGCACATTAAAAATGTAAATTCGGATTTACATATTTTCAAGGCTTTCCTCCACAAATTTTAGTCGCTGTTGCAATTGCGCAATTGTCTTAGTAAGGCGACGGGCTTCTTTTTCCAATTTCGTTTTCGCGTCGTCGGCATTTTGCGCGCGCGATTTTTGTTTCATCATTTCGCTGACGGTTGCGGGGCTTTTACCGCCCAAAAGTTGCTGCTCCGCCGAAGCGCGGTCGTCCGCTTTTCGGATTGCGCTTACCATTTTCATATTGTCGAAACCGAGGGCGGGATTCATCGGATTTTCCGAGCCCATCACCGAGCCGACGCGTTTCAAATCCCGCGCGGTGTTTCTCGGCAAGCAAAGAATTCTGTCGATGTAATCTTCATATCGAATGTTCGCCTGCTCGCAAAGCGCGTGCGCGCGAATCAAAAGCCTTCCGAATTCCGACATAAGTTTTCCGTTTTGTTCCAAATATTCCGTGCGGATTTTTTTCGTCAAATCTTCAAGTTCAGGCGAAGACGAAATGTCGATTTTGTAAAATCCTTTTTCTTCCGCAATCGAAAGCAGTTCTTGAAAGCGCGCCCAAAAAGCCTGCGTGTGCACTTTCGCATTGTACAAATATTCCGAGCCGTAAAGCGCGAGCTGCTCTTCCGCAATTATGTGGTGCGTGTATTCGTGCACCGCCGTGTAGACAAGCTGTTCGTCTGTTTTGAAATTTTTATTGTGAAGAATTATTTCGTGAGTGTCGGGCTTGTAAAGACCGTTTACGCGCTTGGATTCCTTGCCGCTTTGCACCACCGAAAAATCCAAATTCGATTCGTGAATCTGAAGGAGCATTTCCTTGATTTTTTCGTTTTCCATCAAAATCATCCTAGCACAAAATTTGAAAAAATGCTAGCATATTTTTTATGGAAAAAATCAAATCAATGATTGCTTGGGGCGATTCGATTTTAAAAGGCGTCGTTTCCAACGGCGATTCAAAAGACTTTGAAATAACGCCGAACGATTCGCTTTCGCTTGTTGGAAACAAACTCGGAATTCAAATCGCAAACAAAAGCATTTACGGCGCGACAATTCAAAAATTGCGGCGCACTCAGCAAAAAAATTTCCGCGTCGGAATTTCGGCCGAATTCGGACTCATAGAATCGGGCAGCAATGACTGCGATTTTGAATGGAGCGAAGTTTGCAAAAATCCAAATGCACCGTACGCGCAAAAATGTCTGCTCGAAGAATTTTGCAAAATTTTGGAAGAAATGATTTTGGATTCGCGGCAAAACAAAATCACGCCAATCGTGATTACGCCGCCGCCGCTTGTCACGAAATGGTGGTTCAAAAATATTTGCCTTGGACTTGACGAAAAAATAATTTCGGATTTTCTTGGCGGCGACAAGGAAAAACTTTTTCAAAGTCAGGAATTGTATTCCGAGGCGGCAAAAAATATTGCGCAAAATTTGAACGCGCAAATAATTGACGTTCGCGCGGAATTTTTGGCGCAAGGTGATTTTGAAAAGTTGATGTGCCTCGACGGAATTCATCCAAATGAAAAGGGGCATGAATTTATGGCGCGAATTTTCGAGCGCGAATTTCCGCGTTTGAAAAAAGAATTTTGAATTTAAAAATGAAAGTTGATTTTTTGGAAAGCGATTCGATTCAAGAAATAAAAAATTGCGCCGCGCAAAACGCCGTTCCGATTGTGCGGGACGAAGGACTGGAATTCATTTTGAACTTCATCGAAAAAAACGGCGCGAAACGCATTTTGGAAATCGGCACGGGCATCGGATATTCCGCGATAATGTTCGCGAAGTGCGCCGCCGACATTTCAGTTTTCACGATTGAATCGGATGCCGAACGCTACGAGCAGGCCAAGAAAAATATCGCAAACGAAAATCTTTCGCAGCGCGTTACTTGTTTTTTTGGCGATGCGCTGGAATTCGATTTTGCTGAAAGATTCGATTTGATTTTCATCGACGGGCCAAAAGCGCAGTACATAAAATTCTTCGAAAAGTTCAAAAACAATTTGGCGCAAGGCGGCGCGATTTTGAGCGACAATCTTTTTTTTCACGGAATGGTTCAGGACTTGAGTTTGACGCATAATTATTCCACGAAAAAGCTCGTGAAAAAAATTCGCAAGTACATCGAGTTTTTAAAGGCGAACGAAGAATTCGAAACGCAATTTTTCGAGCAAGGAGACGGAATCAGCGTGAGCGTTTGGAAAAATTGAAAATCCGCGAATTTTCTAAATGTGAGATTTAAAACAAAAAAAGTCCGCCTTTTGAGCGGACTTTTTTTGTTCATGCAAAACTTTCTCTAGCGCAAAAGGCTGAGAACGTTCTGCGACTGCTGGTTCGCCTGCGCGAGCATCGCTGTGCCAGACTGGATAAGAACTTGGTTCTTCGTGAATTCGACCATTTCTTTCGCCATGTCTGTGTCGCGGATGCGGCTTTCAGAAGCCTGCAAGTTTTCAGCGCCGACGTCCAAGCCCACGACTGTGTGCTCAAGGCGATTCTGATAAGCGCCGAGGTCTGCGCGCTGCTTGTTGATTTTCATCAAAGCAAGGTCAAGCGTTCCAATCGCGCGGTTCGCGTCATCTGGAGCGGCCAAAGAAATCTTTGTCTCGTCGCCGATGTTGCGAATTCCCAAGGCTGTAGAAGTCATAGTTCCGATGTACACCTGAGTGCGCTGATCCATATTAGCACCAATATGGAACCACATAGAACCAGTAACAACGTTTTCGCCAGTCGGGCGCGCGAAGCGGCCTGTGAGCATATTCATTCCATTGAACTGAGCGGCAGAAGCGATGCGGTCAACTTCATCAACGAGTGAAGAAACTTCAACCTGAATCATCATTCGGTCTTCGTCAGAATAGATTCCGTTTGAAGACTGGACTGCCAATTCGCGGATGCGGTGAATGATGTCTTCCGTTTCCTGCAAATAGCCTTCGGTTGTCTGAATGAATGAAATGCCGTTTTCCGCGTTCGTCGAAGCCTGATTCAAACCGCGAATCTGGGCACGCATTTTTTCTGATACGGCCAAGCCGGAAGCGTCATCGCCAGCACGATTGATTCTCATGCCGGACGAAAGTTTTTCCATGCTCTTCTGGTTTGCAACTTCAGTGACTCCCTCTGAACGTTGCGCGAACATCGCGCTCATGTTGTGATTGATAACCATAATTATCTCCTTCCATGGTTTGATTGAGCAGCTATTGAAACAAGTTTCAATACAGGAACCCGGTTGTGCTCGGCCGGTCCTCACCACCCTACATTTTTTTTATCGGAATTCGCGAAAAAGACTTGAGCGAAATTTTCAAAAAGTTTTTAAGTTTTGATTGAGGAAGAGGCAAAGAAAGTTTGCTACGATTGGAAAATAAGAATGCAGTCTTAATAAATTGAATGAAAATTACATTTTGAAAATATTGATATTGATGAACGAAAAAAACATGCGGAAATTTAGATGTCTTTTTTTACTCGCCTTTTTTTGTCATTCGAAAGTGCGCTCTTATTTTTCAAATATTCGCGCAATTCTTTTTCAAGATGAAGCAAAAAAATTCTGTCCATCGAATCTTCGTTTTCCTGCGCGATTTTTAAAAGTTCTTCTTTTGAAATAAAAAGCAATGCAGGATGCACATGAAACGCACCCGCGATTTTCGCAATCAAATCGAACGAAGGTTTTGAGCTGCCCGCCTCAAGGCTTCCGATTGCGCCAGTGGAACAATCAATTTGTATTGACAAGTCGCGCTGCGTCCAGTTTTTTTTCTCCCTATAATTTTTTACGTTAAATCGAAAAGTGTTAAGGATTTCTTTAACCAAAGCGTCCATAAAATTAGTATAATTGAGCAGAAAATTATTTTTATTGACAAAATTAAGCAAAATGTGATATTATGTTGCTGTAATTGAGCAAAATGTCGTTTTCGCAACTGTAATTGAGATTGAATTTGTTTAAGGATGGTCAAAAATGACGGAACAAGAACTCAAAAATTATGTTTTAAAACTTTGCAAAAACAGAACTCCCGTTCCAAAGCCAAACGGTCAAACAATTTTGACGATGAGCGATAAGGTCGGACCAAATCGATTTCAATATACGTTTGGGCAAAACCACAAAAAAAGCATTCCGTTTGCAACATTGTTTAGGTGCTATGAAAGATTGATGACAGATGAAAAATTGACAAGACTATGGTTTGCAACGGAATTTGAAGCCGAACATGCATCAAGTCCATGCAACTTTACGACAATTGGCGGAATTTTTGTAAAAATGGGGATAGCTGAATATTTCGGAAATGGAATCTACAAACTTACAAAGAAAAAAGCGAAAGCATTGTAATTGATGGATTAGATATCCGTGCTGAAATTGTATACGTGAGCTGTGTTTTTAAAACTTTATTCTCACGATAAACTAAATATTTTTTTATGGAGAAAAAATTATGAAAAAAAAATTCATGGTTCTTGTCGCATTCGCCATTTTCTCTGCTGGCACATATTGCGATGTATATTTCATGTGTGGATTGAACAATGGATATGTAAATCAAGCGGGAAATGGCGGATATTATGCTAGTGTTTTTTTTGATACGCTATATTATCCTTTTGACGGTCCGATAGGGTTGGGTATGGATTTGAAGTTAAGGTTTCCAATGCTTAGCTATAAAGGTCATAGATATCAATATAGATTAAATACTATCGGTGAGCTTAGAACTGCTAGTTCGTCCGCATCGCATATTGGCATAGACTTTGTTATTGCCCCTACTTTGTCATTAAGATTGTTTTACAAAAATCATGAAAGAAATTGCTATCCTGTTTTAAAGGTTTTTCCCGTATTCGCATATTCCAAACATAAAGAATTTAATTTTTTACGACTCTTAAATGGGGGTCCAAAAGATGCGGGAACTGTCTCAGAGCCATATATTGGCTATGGGGGTGAAATCTGTTTTAATTGGACAAAATCTGTGGACTATCCCACAGGTGGCGGGGATTTATTTTTGACATACACTTACGGGCGGCTCATGCATACGAAAGAAAAATATTTTTCTATAGGGTTGGGTATAAGAGGTTTTTTCCGAAAATCGCTTATAGATGAGAGGGCTGTGAAAAAGGCGAAATTGGAACAAGAGCGGCTGCGGGCTGAATATGCCGCGCTACAAGAACAGAAACGCAAACAAGCGGAACTAGAACGGCAGGAAGCGGAAACCGTCGCGATAAAATCAGGTTCGCTTGACAATATGATAAACTTCATAAATCAATACGGAGATTCTAAAAACATCAGACTTGCGATTGAGCGTCTTTTAAGTAGGAATGAAAATGCATCATACAAGGAATTTTCGAGCTATGAAAATCCGTATAGTTTTGAAAGGGGAGGCGTGTATTATTGCTCGTCTATGGAAGTGTTTCAATGGGTTTCGGAATATTCGTTCCTTGCAAAAATCAACGGCAAGATAATATATGTTGAGACATCGAACATTGAAGATGTCAGAGGCTGGATTTCTTATGCTTTCCTCAAAGCTAACGGAGTGTATGAATATAATAGCGCAACTAGCTTGAATATTGTTCCGAGATTCACATTGATGTTGTTCAACAGTGGAAAAGCAAACTCCTATTGATTCGTGCGATGTGGGGAGGTATGCGCCGACGCTCTGCATCGGGCTATGTTGATTTGTGCGAAAATAAAAAAAAGGACTTTGTAAATGTTTCTCAAGCCCTTCTCATTCCGCGCTTGGGTCTGTCACAAAGAAGGTTGTTCCATGTCCAATACTCTTCTATCCGCGTAGGTGGAAACGTATCCAACTAAAAATGGGAACGTTCCCACTGGGGCAGTGGAAACGTTCCTACAGAACAGTAAGAGCGTTTCTACTTGGAAGCGGATACGTTTCCGCTTGTCGGCAGGAACGTTCCTATGAATCAAGTCCGCAGGAAATCCGCCTGAAATTTCGCTATGCAAAATTTTGACCGCAAAAAAGACTTTTTTTGTTTTTTAAATTTGCCTTTTTTAATATTAAGTATTATATAATATGACTGGATTATGGCTTTCTTGAGAAAGTCACCCAGCGGATTTAAGAAGTCCAGGATTAAAGGGCTGCCTTGAACGGAGTGAAAAAGCAGGAGGTGTTTTTTAATTTTTGGGAAGGAGATTACTTGTGAAATTGAAAGTAGTCAATTGTATTGATCCGAGAAATCCCTCGGAAGTGAAGTATCGGCTTGCGCCGTTCTATTCGTACAAGATTGACTTGGACGGAATTGCGGAAAACATTTCCCGCAGTTCGTCGGTAAACAAGTCCGATGTGCTTGCCGTAATAGACGCGCTAGAACATGAACTTTGCGTTCATCTAATCAATGGAGGAATTGTTTTGTTCGATGGTTTCGGTTCGTTCAGGCTTTCTGTTTCGAGTATGGCTCGGAATACTCCTGAAGAGACATCTTTGGAAGATGTGAGGGGATCGAAAATAATCTACAGACCTGATGGCGGCTTGAAGGAGCAAGTCGGCAAGGTTAAATATGAAAAAATGTCCTACGATGCTTTTGCCGTAGGGGTAGATGGCAATGCAAAAAATGATGCCAAGTAATAAAAAAATATTGTTATTTTTTATAGGAATTAATTTTAGACAAACAGTTATCAATAAATGATGGCGCAGTTTTCACTGTCGTCTTAATGCGAGTAGCGTAGTACGGCAACTGATGTTGCGTCGTGCTCGAAGAATTAACTTAGCTTTAGCTTGTGGCGTGAAAAACGCCATGTAATTATTCATTTATGCAAGCCGTATGGTTTGCCCACGCCCCGCCCGGAACTGCGCACTCTGTTCGTCCGTGAGGGGCGTTTTTTTTCAAATATCCGTGCAAAGATTTCTCGTTCCCACGCGCCTAATTCGCAGTGCCTCCGAATGCCCCGCAAATCCGCGCAAGGGCATCTTCCAAAATCTTGCGAGGTGTCGCAACGTTTATGCGCTGGAATTTCTCGCCCTCTTTTCCGAACATCGTTCCTTCGTCAAGCCAGAC
>JAAVAP010000028.1 GCA_014804005.1 Treponema sp.
ATGTAAATGGGCGGGGCTTTTTCCCCGTCCGCAAAAAAATAAGGAGGTTTTTTCTTATGAAAAAATTGATTGGTACGGCGATGCTCGCGGCATTGCTCGCGACTTCCGCCTTCGCGGAAATCTCGCTCGGGACTTGGTTGCGAGCAATCGCTGCCCCTGCTGCAGGAAATGGAGACTCCATCTACTCTGGAATGACTAATTCATGGGGATGGGGCACACGTGTTGCCCGCGTTGACATCAACGGCGCGTCTGAGGACGGAAAAATCGGTTTCTCCATGGGAGTGTACAACGATGTCGGTGGAATCGGTGATGGTGACAACAAGGCCATTTGGGCGAAGCCGTGGGACTGGCTCAAGATTTCTTTGGGACGCTGGGACTACACGACTTTCCGCGGCGATCTCTGCTTCGGCTCGTGGAACTGGATTCGGCCTAACAACTGGCTATTCGACGATGAGGGCTTGACGTTCGACCAGCTTGGTGCGAAGAGCGGTATGCAGCTTGAAGTCACGCCAGTTGAGGGACTTGTGGTTATGTGGAATCTCCCGATGGGCGGCAATATAGACTCATGGGACAAGGCCTACAAGATGTTTGAGCAGCAGGATATCGCCGCCAAGTACACAATCGGCAACATCGGTACGATCAAAGCCGGTTGGGGCGGAAAAGGCGATCGCAAATACAAGAACAAAGGCCATGACGCCGGATATGGAGTCGTCGTCGGAGACAAAACCCAATACTATGCATCAAGGAAGGATGGCTACGAGGCTGGTTTGGCTCTTAAAGATACGAACCCGGCTAAAGGAAGTGCCGATGAAAAGTTGATGAATGACCTTCTTGATATTAATTCTACTATTTACGCTAAAGAGAATTATTTTGACGCTGTAGATCCTTCTGGCGAGGTTAAGTACTGGGGAGATGTCAACGTCGCGTTCGACTTGACTGCGGTGGAGAATCTCTATCTCACTGTCGGTGCGAAAATCTCAATCGCCGACAGCGACTACAAAGAAAAAGAAAAAAAAGATGACCCCGACTTCGGATTCCTCAAGGTCGCGCTTGGAGCTAGCTATCAGATTCTTGACAACCTCAAGATTGCCGCTAGTTTTGGCGTGCAGACATACGAAGAGGACGACCCGAGCTTCCAGTTCGGAGTTGGCTTGGACGTAGGTCTTACCGACGCGCTCACTTTGAATGTTGATTTTCGCGGTCTCTTCGTTGGCGACAGAGCGGATGGAAAGTCTACCGACCCGACATTCAGCTTCCTCGCAGGATTGCAGTACGCTATGTCTAGCAACGGCTATGTGGGAATCGGCTTCCAGGGAACAACTGGAGGAACGGGTTTCCTCGGCAAACTCGGATACGAAGACAAATTCAGTTGGGCTGTGCCGATCGCAGTCAGCTGCTGGTTCTAATTTTTCATAGGAGGTATAGAAATGAAAAATATATTTAAATTGGCGGCGGTTGCCGTCTCAATGGCTCTCGTGACGAGCCTCGTCGCGTGTAGCAGCGGCGACGACGATGTTGTTGACGCGACAACTCCGAAGTATTTGTTGACCGCCCAAATCAACCAATACGTTGATTCAATCAAATACGAGCAGAATGTGTCAGACGATGAAATCGAATCGCTCAAAAAAGCGCACGAGGCTGTGATGGATATGCTCGGCGATTGTGAGGACTGTCTCGCGGCTTATTTCAAGATGCTGACAGATAAAGACAACGGAATTCCTAATACGACTAAACTCAGTTCGAACGGTGTTACGAGTGCTAAAGACAACTTCGTATACTATAAGAGCTACAAAGAGGAGAAGGAATACCACAAAGTATATGTCTACAAGCCTGCCATCGAGGGTGCTTTAAAGGCGGTGTCTGATGCTGAGGATGTTGTTGATGACATCGGTAATCCTGATGGAAACACAATCCTCAAAGGCGCACTCAATGATCGTCAAACTGCGAGCATGAAGGCGTACATCGACGCGACTGCGGCTCTCAAGAGTGTTCTCGAAGATGCTGACAAAACGACATGCAAAGTGAAAATTGACAACGCTGATAAAGCGATTAAAGCTTTTAACGAACTTGAAAATAAAAAAGTGACTAAAGCTGAAATCACAAAAGTAATTGACGCTGTGGAAGCAATGCGTGACAATATTAGCACAAACGTTGTGGACAAGATTAAAGATTTGCCACGCGACTAATGCTTAAGTAAACTGTCTGTTTGGCCCGCAAAAAATCGGGCTAGACAAAAAAATGGGAAGCGTTCGGCTTCCCATTTTTTATGCCTGCAAAGAAAAAGGACAAAAGTCCAAAAAAAAGGCGCGGCGCGCTCCATGCGCACCGCGTTTTTTTTGCGCCGATTTCTACAGGCTCAAGTCGTAGGGCGCGGTTCTGCGATAAAACATTTTACCCTTGACTTGTCGTAATAATATTATTATGATATAGATAAAAGGGGGAAGCCATGCCCGCAATCAGCGTAAGCATAAAGACAGACACTCTATATAATTTGGAACGAGCCGTAAAGCGCACAGGCTGGAACAAGAGCAAAATCGCGGAAGAGGCGTTGAACAGGTTTCTTTCCGAACTTGCGGAAGATTCAGAGGACGCGAGAATGGGCGAAGAAGCTTATGCAAAGTTCAAGGCGAGCGGCGAGAAAGCCATCCCTGCCGATGCGGTTTACAAAGAACTCGGACTATGACCAAAGTCGAATACACGCCTGAATCCGCAAAAGAACTTTCCAAGCTTGACAGGCAGACCGCAAGGCGAATCCGTGAGTATATGGGCGAGGTCGAGAAACTTCCAGACCCACGCTCGCGTGGCAAAGCGCTCGCAAGCAACCTTGCCGGATTGTGGAGGTATCGCGTGGGCGATTACAGGGTTATTTCTTCGATTACCGAAAAGGAAACCGACAAAGAGCCCAAGCAGATAATAATAATAACCGTCCTTGTGGTTCATGTCGGACACAGAAAGAAAATTTACAAATAATGATTGAACAAAGTGAAGCACAAGCCCGCCCATGCAAACGCGCGTTTCTATCTCTCTGACTGCTCAACACTAGCGCGTATAAATTCCCTGAAAAGCGGGCCGGCTTTGTTCGGGCGGCTTTTGAATTCGGGGTGGAACTGCACGCCGAGCATCCACGGGTGTTCGGGCACTTCGCAGATTTCCACGAGGTCGCGCTCGGGATTCACGCCTGCGATGACAAGCCCCGCCTTCGCCAAGTCGTCGCGGTATTTGTTGTTGAACTCGTAGCGATGTCGATGACGCTCCCAAATGGTTTTCGCGCCATAAGCCTTTTCGGTAAGCGTGCCGCCGCTTACCGCGCATTCGAATTTTCCGAGCCGGAGTGTGCCGCCGAGTATTTTTCCGTTTTGGTCGCCCATCAGGTCGATCACGGGATGCGGCGTGTTCTTTTCGATTTCGGTGGAATTCGCGCCTGCCAAGCCCAAAACATTCCGCGCGTATTCAATCACGAGAATCTGCATTCCAAGACAAATCCCGAAATACGGAATCTTTTTCGTCCGCGCGAATCTCGCCGCGCAAATCATTCCTTCGATTCCCCTGTCGCCGAAGCCGCCAGGCACAATTATTCCGTCGGCGGCGGAAAGCCGCGCGGCGCATGTCGCTTCGTCCGTCAAATCCTCGGATTTTACCCAGTCGATTTCCACTTCGGCTTCGTTGTGGATTCCGCCGTGCACGAGCGATTCCACCACGGAAAGATACGCATCGTGAAGCTCGACGTATTTTCCGACGAGCGCGATTTTCACCTTGTGCTTGGGATTGTTGAAGCGCGTCACCATTTTCTTCCAGTCGTCAAGCTGGGAGGGGATTGTTTTCAGCCCGAGCACTTTGCAGACTGCGCCACCCATTCCTTCTTCTTCCAATTGAAGCGGCACTTCGTAAATCGAGCGCGCGTTGAGATTTTGAATCACGCAGGAAGGCTCGACATTGCAAAATGCCGCGAGGCGTTCGCGCGTGTTCGGGTCGATCGCGTGCTCGGTGCGAAGCATGATCACGTCGGGCTTGATTCCGAGTTCCTGCAATTCCTTCACGCTGTGCTGCGTAGGCTTCGTTTTCAGCTCGTGGGATTTTTTCATGTACGGAACGAGCGTAAGGTGAATGTAGCAGCAATTTTCTTCGCCCACTTTGTATTTCATTTGGCGGATGGCTTCCATGAAGGGAAGCGATTCGATGTCGCCCACAGTGCCGCCGATTTCCGTGATGATTATGTCCGCGCCGGTTTCTTCCGTGGAAAGCAGCATTCGCCGCAAGATTTCTTCGGTGATGTTCGGGATGACTTGCACAGTGCCGCCGTGGAAGCCGCCCTCGCGCTCCTTGTTGAGGACGCTCAAATAGACGCGCCCGGCAGTCGTGTTGGAGCTTTGGCTCAAGGTCGCGTCGGTGAAACGCTCGTAGTGCCCCAAGTCCAAGTCCGTCTCCGCGCCGTCGTCCGTGACGAAAACCTCGCCGTGCTGGTAGGGATTCATCGTGCCGGGATCGATGTTGAGATACGGATCGAATTTTTGGTTGATGACCTTGTAGCCTCGGCTTTCGAGAATCAGTCCGAGCGATGCCGCCGCGATTCCCTTGCCCAAGCCGGAAACGACCCCGCCCGTGATAAAAATGTATTTCGTCATAATCCGCCCCCGAACTCCCGATTTGATTGATTTTTTTGATAGGACATTATAGCAGATTCTCGCGATTTAGTCTATAAGTGGCAGGGGGAAGTCCGCTGGAAACTTCGTGCGTTCGCTGCGTTCACTACCGAGTTTCGCTTCGCAAAAACTCGCACTCGTTGCGAATCCCCCTCGCTCCAGCCCGCTTGCGCGGTCTTACGCTACCTCTTCTACGGGGGCTTCGCCCCCGTAACGCCCCCGCACAAAAAAAGAGCCTCCGCAATGCGGAGGCTCTTTTTCAAGCGCGCTCGCGCGCTTGAAAAATCAAACTAGAAAGCCAATTCAAACTTTACAGGAACAGCCCAAGAGAAATCGTCCTTATGACCAGTAAATCCCAAGCCATTTCCTTCCGTAGCTCCCTGGAAGCCGATTCCCAAAGTGCCGTTGCTTGAAAGTGCATAGTTGACTCCGACGAGGAACGAAAGCACTGTCTTGTCTTTTTCAAGGTCTCCGAGGTAGCGGAAGTCCGCGACGAGACCGAGCGTGTCGGTGAAGCCGTAGTCTATTCCTACGCCCGCGCTGATTGTCGGGTCATTAGCCTTCACGAACTCTGCACCCGCCGTAAGCGCAATCCTGAAGTTATCCAAAATCTGGTAGCTGAATCCGAGTGTCGGAGTAGCCTGCATTTCTCCATCAGAGATTTTATCCTCAACAGGGATGCGAACGCCCACTGTGAGGAACATATTCTCGACGGCAGTGAGATCGAACGCGGCGTTCACAGTGCCGTATTTTCCTGCACCTGAGTCATATCCACCGAGAAAAGCAGCCTTAATCGTTCCGATGTCGCCGATGGTGTAACCGACTGCCACAGTTCCATTACCAAAGGCTTTGTAGGTCTCTTGATAAGTGAACGCGCCTTTCTCGTAGACATTGACATCCTCTTCTTTTTCGCCATTCTTAACGCCGTATGCATTGTGCTTTACAGCTTCAGAAGAGTCTACCCAGTATTTCTCCACAATCAACGGAAGTCGCGCCAAAATCTGCAAGCCTTCCACAGGGAAGAGCTCAACCTGAAGTCCTGCTGCCATGGTGCCGAGTTGGAACGTGATTCCTTCGTCGTCATATACCCAGTTTACCGGACGAATCCATGCCCATGAACCATAAGTCACGTCGCTTCTCATCGTGTAGCCGTTGTCGATTTTTCCGACCATGAACTTCACCCAGTCCGCAGGCTTCCACCAGCCGGCCACGTAGTCGCCGACTTCGATTTCGAAATTGTCGCCGTAGATGTCAAACATCATACCGACCTTTTCGTCGTCAGATGTCCAGCTTGTATTCAAGCGCGCCGTGCGAACACCCTGTCCCCAGGAGTTCTGCCATCCAGTGAGAATTTTGTCACCGTTGCCGGCTACTGGCACAACAACCGTGCGAAGCCACGCGCCGAAAGTGATCTCCGCGAAGGCGGAAGTCGCGAGCAATGCCGCGAGCATCGCCGTACCAATCAATTTTTTCATAAGAAAAAACCTCCTTATTTTTTTGCGGACGGGGAAAAAGCCCCGCCCATTTACATAAAATTATAACGCCCGTTTAAATTTTAACCGAATTTCGGG
>JAAVAP010000029.1 GCA_014804005.1 Treponema sp.
GAAAAGGCATTGAACATCGACAACATTTTATTTAACTGTCGGGATATTTTGCGTGCCGCGCGCAATTCCGGCTCTTTTTTTGAAAAGCGGGATATGATGCTTACGCTCGTGTTTTTGCGCTTCATTGGCGAGAAATACGAGGACGGAATTAAAAATCTTCGGCAGATTTTAATCGAGCAAGGGCTTGATCCAGATGATGAAAATATCAGGACGGCTTTTTTTGATGACGATACTTTTGCAGACGGAACTTACAATTTGCCTGCCGAAGCGAAATGGACGACAATCATCAACACGCCCGCGCCGGGGCTGAATGTCGCGCTTGACACCGCTCTTCACAGCATTGCGACAGATTCAAAAGATTTGAAAGGCTGCTTTATTGAAGGCACATTTACCACCCGTAACCTTGCGCCGAATGACATAAAAAAACTTGTTGATGAAGTAAACAAAATCAGCCACAAAGCATTTGGAGCGGAAAAAGACCTTATCGGTCGCGTCTATGAATATTTCCTAAAAGAATTTGCAGTGAACGCAACGAAAGAAGAGGGAGAATTCTATACTCCGCACGATGTTGTGCAGCTAATCGCGACAATGATAGAGCCGTATGACGGCACGCT
Organism: Treponema sp.; assembly: GCA_014804005.1. Taxonomy (GTDB): domain Bacteria; phylum Spirochaetota; class Spirochaetia; order Treponematales; family Treponemataceae; genus Treponema_D. The sequence goes on from JAAVAP010000029.1 coordinate 615, forward strand.
CTATGACCCCTGCTGCGGTTCGGGCGGTATGTTCATACAAAGTGCCGCTCTCGTAAAATCCAAGCAGGGCGACATCAACAGAATCAATATTTACGGGCAGGAAAAGGACGCGGCCACGTATCGCCTTGCAAAAATGAATCTTGCGCTTCGGGGATTAAGTCACAATCTTGGCGAAACGAATGATTCTTCTTTCACGCACGATTTGCACAAGGGATTATATTTCAACTACGTCATGGCAAATCCGCCTTTTAATCTGAAAGGCTGGTATAATGACAATCTGAAAAACGATGCCCGCTGGTCGGACTATCAAGTGCCGCCCGAAAACAACGCAAACTACGCATGGATTTTGCATATACTCTCCCACTTGAAAAAGGCTGACGGTGTTGCGGGTTTCCTGCTTGCGAACGGCGCATTGAACGATAGCGACACTTTGGAAATCCGCAAAAAACTGATTCAGCATGACAAGGTTGAAGCCATCATCGTCCTGCCGCGAGAACTTTTCATTACTACCGACATCAGCGTTACCCTTTGGATTCTGAATCAGAACAAAAAGGGCGGCAACTATCATGGCAGAACATTGCGCAACCGTGAACATGAAATCCTTTTTATGGACTTGCGCCAGTGGACGGAAAATCCAGTCAAGGGCGAAAACAAAAAGAAATTCTGTTTGATTACGATGCAAATTGAGCGGGCGGCAGACATTTACCACACATGGCAGAGCAAGGGAACAGACGGAAAAAAATACGAAGTGCCCGAACTTTATCGAAGCGTGGGAATTTCAGAAATTGAAAAGAAAGGCTGGACTCTCACGCCGAGCAAATACATCGAGTTTATCGACCACGATTTGGAAATTGACTATGAAAAGGAAATGACCCGCATTCAGGCAGAAATGAAGGAAATCATGAAAGCCGAAAAGAAATCCCAGCAGATGCTGGAAGACGCATTCAGGGGGATTGGTTATGGGATTGAGTAGGAACAATTCAATGAAAGATTCTGAAAGCCAAATGATTGAATACAAACTCATTCTCAATGACCGTTTTGAGCGGAGCGCAGTTGCCTTTTTGAATAGCAAGACAGGCGGCTCTCTTTATATTGGCGTAAATGACGCGGGGACTGTCATTGGCGTAAAAGATGCCGATGAAGTTCAACTCCAAATTGCGGACCGCCTTAAAAACAATATCTGTCCGCCTGTTTTGGGACTTTATGACATAATTCTTCAAGAAGAAAATGCGCTCACCTATATAAAAGTTAATTTTTCAAGCGGAAGCGAGAAGCCCTATTACATAAAAAAACACGGAATGACACCCGAAGGCTGTTTTATACGAGTGGGCAGTCAAACGCAAAGCCTTACCGTCCAAATGATAGAGAGTCTTTTTGCTCGAAGAACACGGAATAATATCCGCGTAATAGAAGCCCCGCGCCAAGACCTAACCTTTAACCAGCTCAAAATTTATTACGAAGAACACAAAATGCCTCTTAACGATCATTTTGCGGCAAACCTTGAATTTTACACGCCTGAAAAGAAATACAACATTCTTGCCTATCTCTTTTCCGATGAAAACGGCATAAGCATAAAAGTCGCAAAGTATAAGGGTAAAGACAAAGTTGATTTGATTGAAAATGAAGAATACGGCTACTGCTCGCTCTTAAAAGCTACCGACCGTGTTTTGGACAAACTTCGCATAGAAGACCGCACATTTACCAAAATCACCTCCAAGTATAGGCAGGAAAATCCTCTGTACGACTATATTGCCACCCGCGAGGCAGTAATAAACGCCTTTGTCCACAATGACTATACGGATTTGATGACGCCGGTTTTTGAACTTTTCAGCGACCGCCTAGAAATCACTTCATACGGCGGACTGATTGACGGAATGACAAAAGAAGAGCTTACAAGCGGAATTTCCCGCCCTCGTAACAGGGAAATCATGCGCATTTTCAAAGACATGGAACTTGTGGAGCAACTCGGCAGCGGAATGAACCGCATGCTGAAAGCATACACACCCGATATTTTTAGAATCAGCCCTAATTTTTTTCATGTTGTGCTTTACTTTGACAAAAAAAATAGTGAGCCGGATGTTACAGAAACTGTTACAGAAACTGTTACAGAAACTGTTACAGAAACTGTTACAGAAACTGTTACAGAAAGGCAGAAGCAAATTCTTTCTCTCATAATGAAAGACAATAAAATAACCACCAGCGAACTTGCAGCAGAACTGGCAGTGACGCGTATGACGATAAGCAGGGAAATCAGCGCGTTGAAGTCTTTGAAAATCCTTGAGCGCATTGGCGGCGACAAGGGCGGACACTGGAAAGTGATAAAATAAACAAAACAAGAGATGTTGAAAATGAACAAGACGTATAAACTTGGCGAATTGATTGAACTCTGCGATGAACACAATGCGAAAGGAAAATATACTGTTGATGATGTGAAAGGAATTTCAATACAAAAGATTTTTATCGAAACGAAAGCCGACATGAAAGATGTGTCTTTAAATCCATACATTTTAGTTAAGCCCGACTATTTTGCCTATGTCACTGTCACTTCGCGCAATGGCGAAAAAATTACTCTAGCCCATAACACAACTGATAATACTTACATTGTCTCGTCATCTTACGTTGTCTTTTCTGTAAAAAACAAAGATTTGCTTCTTTCCGACTATCTTTTTATGTACTTCAACCGCCCCGAATTTGACCGATATGCGCGTTTCAATTCTTGGGGTTCTGCAAGAGAAACATTTAGTTGGGAAGATATGTGTGATATGGAAATCGAACTCCCGTCGCTGCCAATCCAGCAAAAGTATGTAGATGTCTACAACGCCATGCTCGCAAATCAGCAAAGCTACGAGCGCGGGCTGAAAGATTTGAAGCTCACTTTTGAAGCATTGATTGATGAATACAAGCATAAAGCGAGCAAAAAGACTGTTGGTGACATTTTAAAAGAAATAGATTGCCGGAATGAAGATGGTTCTATAACAGATGTTCAAGGCATCAATATAGCAAAACAATTTATGCCATCGGTCGCAAATACTTATAATGTTAATCTATCAAAATATAAGTTGGTTGAAAAAGGGCAGTTTGCATTCTCAGGGATGCAGACAGGACGAGATGAATGCATTCGTATAGCTTTATACAATGGAGAAAATCCGATTATTATTTCTCCTGCATATTCAGTTTTAGTGACAAAAAATAATACCGTTCTTCCTGCATATATTATGATGTGGTTTTCGCGTAAAGAAACAGATCGTCTTGGATGGTTTATGAGCGATGCGAGTATAAGAACAAGTTTAGATATAGATCGTTTCTATGAAATAGAAATACCTGTTCCAGAACTACATGTTCAAAAAGCAATCATAGAAATATATGTTGCATACAACGAGCGTAGAAATATCAACGAAAGACTAAAATCACAAATAAAAGATATTTGCCCGATACTAATAAAGGGCAGTTTGGAAGAAGCAAAGGAGGCGTAAATATGAATGGTTATCGTGGTTCAGAATGGAGAAAATGGGATTTGCATTTGCATTCCCTTTATACTTATTTAAATAATAACTATAAAAATATAACAGAAGATGTCTATATTCAAAAAATAATTGATTCTGGATTATGTTCTATAGGGCTGACAAATTATTTTATGTTTTCAAATGAGGATTATGAACTTAAGGAAAAATTAGAAGCAAAGGGAATAACTGTTTTTATGAACTTAGAATTCAGATTGACATATAGAAATAAGGATGATGATTTATGTGATTTTCATATAATTTTTGATAATAAACTTGAAACTTCTACTATTAAGAAATTTTTAAGCAATCTTGATGTGAATATAGGAGACTCAACAAAAAAAGCTTCTGAATTATCATCTAGCGACATAAAACAACAAGGATGTATTGATTTTAACAAAACAATGGATTTATTAAGCCAGGAAGCCATAGGGGTAAAGGGTAAATACCTAACAGGTATATTGGCTCGAGGTAAAGGAAATTCCCGTTCTGCTAATTTATATGAGTCTTTTATAAAGAAGTGTGATTTAATAATTCATTCCACTGATTCTGAAAATAATATTAGTGAGGATAGGTCATTTTTTGAATCTATAAATAAACCTCTTCTTCAAAATAGTGATGCCCATTCATTAGAAAAAATTGGAAACAAATTCACATGGATAAAAGCGGAGCCTACATTTGAAGGCTTAAAACAAATTATTTATGAACCAGAGACTCGTGTAAAAATCCAGGAAATGAAACCTGAAGAGAAATTGGGATATAATGTCATTGATTCCATTGAATTTTCAATTCCAAGTTTTTGTAATCAAAAAATATATTTTAATCAGAATCTGAATACTATAATAGGCGGACGCTCAACAGGAAAATCAACATTAATAGAATTATTATGTTATAAAATTCTAGGAGATTTCAAAAATATCACAAAATCAAAACAAGAATATTTAAAAAACACAATAGAAACTGGAAATATTATTGTTAATTGGATAAATAAAGAAGCTGACAAAACTCCAGAAATAGAATATTTCCCACAAGGAAGAATGTATGAATTAGCTGAAAATAAAGATGATTTTAATGAAATTGTAAGAAATATATTAAAGGAAGATTCTGCCGGAAAAGAGTTGCTTGATTTTGAATCCAATCAACAGTCAGCTTCCACAGAGATTGCTACGAACATAGCGAATCTTTTTGCTTTAAATAAAGAAATTGAAAACAAAAATATTAGCATTAAAGAAAATGGAGCGAGTCAAGCTATTAAAGCAGAAATAGATAAAATTCAAAGGAATATTGCTGATATATCTAATGAGGAAAAAAATACTCAATTATTAATTGAAGAATACTCAGATTTATGCAAAAAAATAGAATTGTGTAATAAAGCAGTAGAAAGGTCTAGAAAGATAAAAGAACTTTTTGAATCTTTCAATAACATAGAAAATATATTAGATAAAGCGATAATAGAAAAAATCAATGCTATAGAAGATGAAAATATTAAAAAATCGTTCAATAAATTTGAAGAAAAAATCAAAGAAGATTTTGATAAATTGTCAAATGAGATTGTTAAAAATGCAAGCGATGTAATTAATGCCAAATCATCGGAGTTGAAAGACTTAAAAGAGTCTGATGCATATAAAAACGGAGAGGATTTAAAAAAACAAAATTCCATTTTTGATGAATTAAATAAAAAATTAGAAGTGGAAAAAGAGAAATTTAATAAAGTTTTAGAATTAGAAAAAGAAAGAGATGCCAAACAGAGACAGCAAGACGAACTTCTGAATCAAATAATTCAAAAACATTTTTTAGTAATAAAAAGCGGAGAAGAGCTTTGTAAAAAGTTAAATTGCACAAGAACCGATTTGGAAATAAAAGCAAATTTTAAATTAAAAACGGAAGTATTAACTGACTTTTATACTAATAAATTTAATTCTAGAAGTGGAGATAAAAATCTTTCTCCGTATGATTTTTTAAATTCATATCAAGAAAAAGATGAAAATATCGAATTTTGTAAGAAATTTATAAAAGAAGCACTTCAAAAGAAATTTGTCTTAAAAGGAGGAAACACGGAACAAGGTGTTATATCTGAACTTTTCAGTCAATTTTGGTATACAATAGATTATGAAGTTTCATACCAAAATGATAAGTTTATGGAAATGTCTCCAGGAAAACAAGCATTTGTAGTTTTGAAAATGCTTTTGGATTTTAGTAAAAAGAAATGTCCTATCCTAATAGATCAACCAGAAGACAGTCTTGACAACAGGGCTATATATAAAGAATTGGTTTCATATTTAAAACAAAAAAAGATTGATAGGCAAATAATCCTTGTTACTCATAATGCAAATATTGTTGTTGGTGCTGATGCGGAACAAGTTATTGTTGCAAATAAAAATGGGAATGATTCTCCTAATAAAGATGGAATTACTTTCCAATATTGTGCTGGTGCGCTTGAAAACACCAAAACAAAAACCGATGATGCAAATGTTCCCGTTCTTGAGCGACAAGGCATACGTGAACATGTTTGCGAAATTCTTGAAGGTGGAAAAGAAGCCTTTGATATACGAGAAAAAAAATATGGTTTTGTTTAAATCTGAATAATCAAAAAATTGGAGCAAATTCTATGTCAAAACTAACAGAATACAACGAACATTGTTGCAACTCGAATTTAAAAATTGCCGCCGGGCTGCGGCTTTTCGCATAAAGGAGACCGCATAAAATGTACACGCCGCCGTTTGAAATCACGTCACGGATAATCGAGCTAATATCGGTCGTTTCGGAAAAAATCGGGGAAATACAGTATCTTCAGGACAGCGCGCAGCATGTCCGGCTGAGAAAGGAAAACCGCATAAAGACAATCCATGCTTCCCTTGCAATCGAAAACAACAGCCTGAGCATAGAGCAAATCACGGCGATAATCGAGGGAAAGCGCGTATTGGGAAATCCGAACGAAATCAAGGAAGTGGAAAATTCGATTCAGGCGTATGACTTGCTTTTGTCGCTTGACCCTTGCAGCGAGAAAGATTTGCTCAAGGCGCACGCGCTTATGATGCGGGATTTGGTCGGCAGAAGCGGCACATACCGGACGGACGGCGTGGGCATATTCGACGGCGAAACGGTCGTCCACCTTACGCCACCCGCCGAACGAGTGCCCGCGCTCATGTCCGATTTGTTCGCATGGCTCAAGGCGAGCGACGTGCATCCGCTCATAAAAAGCTGCGTGTTCCATTACGAATTCGAGTTCATCCATCCTTTTCAGGACGGCAACGGCAGAATGGGACGTTTGTGGCAGACAGCAATTTTAAAGGACTGGAAAGCAATTTTTGCGTGGCTGCCCGTCGAAACGTTGGTAAAGGAGCATCAAAAAGAATATTACGACGCGCTCGGGGCGAGCAACCGCGACGCAAACAGCACCGGCTTTATAGAATTCATGCTTTCGCTGATCGCAGGCACGATTGAAGATATTATAGAGGCGGAAAAGAAGGTTGCTGCAAGCGTTACCCAAAAGGTGGGTGTAAAGGTTACTCAAAAGGTGGCTGTAAACGTCACTGCAAATCAGCAGAAAATCATCGACGCAATCAAAGCAAATCCGTTTGTCACGCAAGAAGAACTTGTCGCTATCGTCGGAATCGCACGAAAAAACATCATCGCAAATATGAAAAAACTCCAAGAAAGCGGACTGATAAAGCGCATCGGCGCGGACAAAAACGGGCATTGGCAGGCGGGGGAATGTTAGGAAAAGAAATCACGGCGATAAGGTTGGCGGCGTTCTTTTTCTCTCCCCATAACAAAATCTCCTCCGCACCATTTTATTTAAAAAAGCGCGATTTTTTCGCAAAGCCCGCGTATACGAAACTTATTACAAAAATCAAATTTATGATGTGTCGTTTTATTCAGAAGCAAGTACAAAAAAACGGCGTTGCAGGACTTGACTTTGAATATTGGAACGACAAAGGTTGGCTTGGTAAAAGTCGTCCGTGGAAAAATTGACACATTGGATTTAAATAAATTTTTGATTCGTGCCACACAATACTCACGCTGGAAACTTCGTTGCGAATACCGTCGGAGTTTGTTAATTTATGATTGATAAAATCGACGATGCAACTTATAATATAAAAAGTTTGAACAGTATCTTCAATCAGGATAAAATGAAAATGTGTATCGAATGTTATTCAGAAAAATGCAGGATAACTCCACTCTTAAAAGCGGAGGACTGTCTTAAAAATCACACGCAGTATATATGCGGAACTTGCGGTCGTTGCATTTGCATTGAGAGGGATAAAGTCCACGGCTTGCAGAGATGGAATTTTCCGTTCAAGTCACTTGAAATTGCGATGCTTTATCTGCGGACGGCGGACTTCACAATGAAAAAATCCTGCGGCATATACGAGATAGCAGGCAAAGGCGGCAGGAAGTCCTACAATATTTTCTCGGACATTTCTGACCTGCACGCTTTTCTGAAAAAGAATAAGGACAAGTCCTGCGAAAAAATACGCCCGATATTTGAAACAGCGGAGTACAACGAACATCAAAATGCCGAGGTCAGGAAATTGACTGCGGAGGAAATAAAAAAATATTTGGAGGAGCTTTTAAAATTGAGTTTCTAGGAAAATTTCAATTCGCGCCGTAGCGGATTCGCGGATCGACTAGCGCGAGCAGAATGTCCGAGACGACCATTCCCGCGAGTACGAGCGCGGAAAGAAACATTTCGTTTGCGAGCACGAGATTTATGTCCTGCTGCAAAACCGCGTCGTACATAAGCCGCCCGATTCCGGGATACGCGAAAATAATTTCAAGGACGAGGCTTCCCGAAAAAAGGCTCGCCAAAAGATTCGCGCTTCCAGTGATGTACGGATTCAGCGTGTTGCGAAAAGCGTGATTGAAATAAACTCGGCGTTCGCTTATGCCGCGCGCGCGGAGCGCGAAAATATAGGGCATTCCCATTTGGTCGAGCATAGTCGCGCGAATCATTCGCATCGTTCCGCCCACTCCGCCCAAAAACGAAGCAAGCAACGGAAGGAAAATGTGATGCGCGTAACTGAACACGAATTTCGCCTTTGCCGCTTTGAACGGAAAATCGGGATAAGCCGTAACTGGAAACCAATTTGTGAGCAAGGCGAAAAGTTGAAGCAAAATCAAAAGCAACATTCCCGGAAACGCATTGAAAAAAAGCGCGAAAAAAGTTACGCCCACATCGAGCCTTGTTCCGGCCTTGCTTGAAAAATAAACTCCGAGCGCGAAACTCAAAGTCGTAATCAGCACGAGCGAAATCAAATTCAGCAAGACCGAATTCCAAATCCGCGAGCGAATCAAAAATCCCACGGGCGCGCGAGAAATCAAACTCACACCCAAATCGTGGTGAACGATTACGCGCTTGAGCCACTTCGCGTATTGCACATAAAACGGCTTGTCGATTCCCAATTCCGCGCGCAACGCCGCCATCTGCTCTTCCTGAAAATTGTTGTCGCTGGTGGAAGCTCTTGTTCCCGCGCGTTCGCCTTGCGCACCCGCCATGATTTGCTGCGTCATCATTTGGTCAACGATGTCGCCGGGAGCGAGCGCCATCAAAGCGAACAACGCGAATCCCAAAAGAAAAAGCAAAATCAACATCGTGAAAATTCTTCCGGTTATGAAAGAAGCGAGCGGCATTCTTTCTTGAAACCGCTTCCACGGAAGAGAAATCGTTGCGAACAATTTGTTAAAAAATTTCATATCGTCCTCGTTTGAAAAAAAATCTGCGCAACGCTTCGCAATTTCATTCCTGAAACAATTGGAACACTCTGTCCGTTTTCGCGCCGTCGAGATTGTCGTAATAAAAATTCGTCAAGTTCCATTTGTTGCGAATCGTGAAAAAACTCGCCGGCCGAACAAGGTAAATCATCGGGCATTCTTCCAAAATCAGCGACTGGTATTCGTCCCAAATTTTTTGCGCCTCAACTTTGTCGATTGTGTACGAGCCTTCGTTGTACAAAAAGTCGATCCGCGCTTCCCATTTTGTGGCGGGCGTTTTTTGGAGCGGATTCCACAAATGCAGATTTCCGTTCGAAGGCCAAACGTTCGAGCCTTGCGACGGAAAAAGATTCGCGCCAAGCCCGATTATGATTGACTGCCAGTCGAAAGTGGCCGTCAGCATTTCCACCATTTTCTGAAAGTCCGTTTGGCGGACGTTCACTTTTACTCCTATTTTTTTGCATTCGTCCGTGATGATTTGCGCGATGTCGCTCGTGGCGTTCGCGCTTGAAGCGATCGTCAAATCAAATTCCACGGAACGATTTTTTTTGTCGCGAAGAATTCCGTCCGCGCCCAAAACGAATCCGATTTGCGAAAGCAGGTTTTTCGCGCGTTCCAAATCGTATTTGTATTGAAGCTCGATTTGCGGATTGTAAAACGGATTTCCTTTCGGAAAAAAATCATACTTGGCGGAAGCAAGCCCGCGATAAGTTTGCGCGATGATTCGATCGCGATTTAAAACGCAGCTCATCGCCTGGCGGAATTCTTTTTGCGTGAACCATTCATAAAACGGCTCTTGGGCGTTGCGGGGATTTTGGTTGAAACTCCACATCATCGCGCCGACTGAGCCTTCGGAATTGAAGACGGTATAATTGTCTCCTTGTCCGCGAATTATGTCGTCCAAATTCTCAGGCGGCGGCGAATACGTTTCAAGCTTTCCCTGCGTGAACAAAAGGTAGTCCGTGTTTTGGTCGCCGATTATTTGGAAGACCATTTTTTCGCGATACGGAATTGCCGTTCCGAGAGAATCTTTTTGCCAATAATTTTTGTTCCGCGCGAACACGATTCTTTGGGAGGGGGTGTAACTTTCGAAATGCCACATTCCCATCGAAGGAATTTCGCTCATGTCAATGTCGATTCCGAAAATCGACTTCACGCTTTCTGCGCCTCCTTCGTCCTTGGCTTTTTTGTAAATGAAACTTGGGGCGAAATTCGTGTTGCACGCAAGGAGGGGGTCTGCGACAATTCGCGGAAAAACGAAATCGAAATTCTTGTCGTCGATTTTCACGGCTTCAATTCTGCTAAGGCTTCCGTCTTTCATCGTTACGAATTGTCCCGAATATGCGGAACTTTGGAATTGCTCGTCGCCCGAAATTTCGTTGTACCACCAAACGATGTCGTCGCTCGTGACAGGAATTTTTTCTTCGGAACTCAAATACGTCCAAAACATATCGTCGCGCAGCCGAATGTGGACGGTGAGAATGTCACGCGCCTCGTCGATTTCGATTTGGAAAAATGCGGCGTGTGGCTTCCATTCGCGCGTCGTAAAATCGTAGTCGAACAAAAAATCAGTGGTGAGATTTATCAAGCCCGCGCTCTGCGCGTCGCGTTCCGCCACAAGTTGATTGAAAGTTTTCGGATCGCCCATGATGCTGTCGTACCAAACGCCGCCCACTTGTCCAGGTGCGAATTCCTCGCCGCGATACGGCTTGGAAACGGTGGCGGTGAAAAATTCCTCGTTGCTTTTTTTGCGGGCGGCTTCGATTTGCTCGCGCGACATTTCGGGAACGCGGATGCAGGAAGCGAGCAATGCGGGTGCGAGTAGGGGGAAAGTTTTTCCGAGCGAGCGTAGTATGGATTTCATAATGCGAGAACAGTATAGCACATTTTAGAGAAAAGGAAAAGCGGAAATTATCGGGTGGAGTATGAGTTGAAATTATTTTTTTGAGGGATGATGTTTTTGTGAGAATGTTTGAAGGAAACGCTATGTCTGCTGTAAAACAGCCGCATCAGCCTTGCGCTGATGCGGCTGTTCAGTCATTTCAATTCATTCACCCGCACTTTTCTTAGTTCGCTTCGCAATCGTATCGTTCGCGCGGTTTATTTCCGCGTCAACGCCTTTCGCGAATTCAAGGCAGTTTTCGTTGCCCGCGATGACCATGGCATCAAGGTACGGAACGAGCTTCTCGTTGATGAGCGACACAATCGGCTTGTTGAAGCTTGAAGCGGACGCTCCCTTGTTCATGTTCGCCTTCACATACTCGTCGTTCGCCTTTGTGAATTCATCCTGCGCGGAACGGATAGACGCGACCGCCTCGCCGATGCCCTCCAAACCCTTGATATTGTCGGTGAGACTTTCCTCCGCCAAATCGCCAAGCAAGCTCTCTATCAGCGATGATTCGCTCGTATAGTTCGCGCCCGTGATTCCAGCCTTTGCGTACTTGTCGTAAATCGCCTTGAGCGGCGCGGCAAGCTCTTTCTTGCCAGCAATCGGGAACACTGCGTAGGCGGCAAGCAAAGTGCCGAGCGTCCTGACCGCCTCGTCGCGCACGCTGTCTGCGGCTTCGAGCGTGGAAAGCGTCTTGTTTTGCAGAATCGCCGTGGTGATTTGCGCCGAGAGCGTCTCCATCCGCTCCATCGTCGCCTTCAAAAAAGCGTCGCCATGCGCCTTCAAGTCCGCCTTGAAAAGGCGTATGAGCGTGTCCGAAAGCCCGTCAACCTCCGCATTGCGGATTGCGGTTCTCAACTTGTTCATAAACTTTCCTCCATTTGTTTTATGAATATCCTTTAAAGATAATGAAAAAGCCTAAAAGAGGGAAGCGATTTCCTTAAAATAAGGATTTATTTTATAGATTTTGGCTTTCCTTATGGTAAGGAATGGTGCTTTTCAGGTGGGCGGGCTTCCTTATGATAAGGAAATCTGCCTTTGTCCAAAGCGCGATTCCTTATCGTAAGGAATCGTGACTTTTTCAGAAAATGACATTCCTCATCATAAGGAACGGCGACTTTTCGAAAAGTGGGGTTTCCTTATGGTGAGGAACGGTGCTTTTTACCGAAAGCGGCATTCCTTATTTTAAGGAATGGTGGAAAAATATCGCCGCTTGAGAATTCGCCACAACTATTCACCATTCACTGTCAATTATTAACTGCGAAGCCTCGCTTCGCAATTACATCTTTTCCAAGAACGGCACGAGCACCAAGTCCATCGCGGTTTTCATCACGGCGAGCGTGCTTTCCGCAAGCGCAAGCCTTGCGCGTGCGAGCGGCTTTGTTTCCGCGCCGAGAATCGGGCAGTTTTGGTAGAACTTGCTGAAAAGTTTTGCCGTGTCGTAGAGGAACGCCGCCACGAGGCTCGGGTCGAAATTTTGCGCCGCCTTGCAAACGGTGTCGGGCAACGCGCCGAGCTGCTTTACGAGTTCCCATTCGTCGCCGCCCACAAGAAGCGCGGCCGCATCTTCGCTCGCGTCGCTTTCCACGCCTTCAGATTTCGCCTTTTCCAAAATCGAAGAAATTCTCGCCGTCATATATTGCAGGTAGGGGCCTGTGTTTCCGTTGAACGAAAGCGATTCTTCCGGATTGAAAAGCATGTCCTTTATCGGAGTGGCTTGGAGCAGATAATAATGCAGCGCGGAAAGCGCGATTTTTTCCGCCACGTCGTTTGCGTCCGCCAAATCCTTGTCGCGCCCTTTTTGCCGAATTTCTTCCAGAGCCGCGTTTCGCAAATTGTCAATCAAATCGTCCGCGTCAACGACAGTTCCCTCGCGGCTTTTCATTCTTCCGCTCGGCAAGTTCACAAGTCCGTAAGCCAAATGGTAAAGTTTTTGCGCCCATTCGAATCCGAGTTTTTTCAAAATGTAGAAGAGCGTCTTGAAATGGAAATTTTGTTCGGTCGCCACGACGTAAATCATTTGGTTGAACTGCCAATCATTGTGGCGCGCGATCGCCGTGCCGATGTCCTGCGTGATGTAAACGGAAGTTCCGTCGTTGCGAAGAAGAACTTTTTCGTGGTCCTCGCCGTCCTTTCCTTTGCCCACGGCTTCTGTTATGTCCACGCGCACAGAACCGTCCGCCGCCTTGAAGAAAATTCCTTTTTCAAGTCCGCGCTCGATTTCGTCTTTTCCTTTGAGATAAGTGTCGCTTTCAAAATAAAGCTTGTCGAAGGAAACTCCTGTGCGCTCGTAAGTCTGCTTGATTCCGTCAAGCGTCCATTCGTTCATTTTTTGCCAAAGCGCGCGCACTTCCGCGTCGCCGTTTTCCCAAGCGACGAGCATTTCTTCCGCCTTGCCTTGCAGATTTTCTTCGGGATGTTCCTTTGAATATTTGTCATATTCGACGTAGCATTTTCCGACAAAATGATCGCCTTTCATTCCGAGCGAGGAAGGCGTGTCGCCCGCCGCTTCGTGGAACATTTTGTAGGCGAGCATGCTTTTGCAAATGTGGATTCCGCGATTGTTGATGATGTTCACTTTGAAAACTTCCGCGCCCGCCTTTTTCAAAATCCGCGAGACGCTTTCTCCGAGCGCGTCGTTCCGCATGTGTCCGAGGTGAAGCGGCTTGTTTGTGTTCGGGCTTGAAAACTCGAGCATGATGCGCTGGCCTTGCAGCGGCATTTTTCCGTCCGCGTCAAGCGAGCCGTAATTTTCTTTTTGCTCCGCGATTTTTTTCAAAATCGAAAAAGTTTCGTTCGCCTTGTTCAATTTAAAATTGACGTAAGGACCTGCGTTCAGGATTTCTCCAAGCGAAGAAATTTTTATTTCGATTTTTTGTCCGTCGCCACTTTCGCATTCTATCGAATTTGCTTCGCGCAAAATCCGAACTACGTCCGCGGAAATTTGCGGCGGCGCGATTCGGAAAATTTTCGCGAACGAAAAAAGCGGAATTCCGAGGTCGCCCATTTTCGGGTCGGGCGGCGTTTCAAGCGCGAGCGCGCTCGCCTGGATTTTTTCCGCCTGAATATTTTTCTCTGCCTTCAATTGATTCAACGCTGCGGCCACCGCCGCGCGGATTTGTTCTTTTGTGTCCATAATTTATTTTAGCAAAAAAAATCGACTTATTCAATAATGGGCGCGCGGCTTGCGGCTTCCAAAGTGTTCGCCATTAGCATTGCGATTGTCATTGGACCAACGCCGCCTGGCACTGGCGTAATCACGCTGGCTTTTTCTTTTACCGCGTCGAAATCCACGTCGCCCACCAAACGGAATCCGCTTTTTTTTGTCGCATCGGGAATTCGATTTACGCCGACATCAATCACGCATGCGCCGTCTTTCACCATTTCTGCGGTTACGGTTTTCGGACGGCCAGTCGCCGCGACGATGATGTCCGCCTCGCGAGTGATCGCGCCCAAATCGCGAGTGCCAGTATGACAAAGAGTCACGGTGGAATTATATTCGCGGCGCGAAAGCAAAACCGCCACGGGTTTTCCCACGATGTTCGAGCGGCCAATCACGGCGACGCGAGCGCCTTTCGTTTCCACGCCGGCGCGTTCGAGCAAAACCAAAATTCCGTGCGGCGTGCAAGGCAAAAACGATTTTTTTCCGATGAGCAAATTTCCCATGTTCACGGGATGAAATCCGTCCACGTCCTTTTCGGGATTTATGGCGAGCAAAATTTTTTCCTCGTCGATTTGAGGCGGAAGCGGAAGTTGAACCAAAATTCCGTGAACGGAATTGTCGCCGTTCAATTTGGAAATCAATTCCAAAAGTTCGCCTTCGCTCGTATCTTGCGGCAAACGCATCGAAACATCTTTCATTCCGCATTCTGCCAAAGCCTTTTGCTTGCCCGTGACATAAGAAACGCTCGCGGGATTGTCGCCCACCAAAATCACTGCAAGGCAAGGCTCGATTCTTTTTTGCTTGAGTGAAGCAACTCGCTCGGCAACTTCGCGCCTAATTTCCGCCGCCATCGCCTTTCCGTCGATAATTTTGCAATCCATAATTCCCTCACACCTTTTGCATTTTTTTACAATAAAATATATTGTATCATATTATTGCATTCCCTCGCGAATGTCAAACAAAATTGCGCGTCCAAAAACTCGGCTTTCTTGTAACTTCATTTTGCTTTTCCTTGTTTTCATATTGAACAAAAAAGAAAAAACCGATATTATAGTAACGCGGATTTTTCATAAAAGCGAACCTCTAAAAACTTCAGTTTTTAGAGGTAACTTATAAAATGCGATGTTCTTCGTCGCGCTATTATAGCGACGAAGAACTCGTCGGCACATTCGAAAAATTGCCAAAGCAAGTTTTTCGAAGTGCCAAAATGTGAAAATTAAAAACAGGATATATGATGTCAAAAAAATTTAAGGCTTTCGTTTTCTCGATATTCGCGTTCGCCGCGCTTTTTGCGTTCAGCGCGAATTCATTTGCCCAAAGCGAATCCTATGACGACGATGCCGATGAATATGACGAATCCGCCCCCGATGAATATGATGACGGCGAGGATTATGTTTATCTTCAAAATGGCCCGGGCGACCAATTTTTGAATCTGCGAATCATGCCGAACATTCCGCTTAATTTCGACGACAAGATCAAAGTAGGCGGACAAATCACCGTGGGCTACGGACGTTTTGTTTTGCCGTGGTTTGCCGTGGGCGCGGAAGTGGCGTTCGGCTACAATCCGACTATCGGCGGAAACATGCTAACGTACATTCCGATGACGCTTGGCGTGACTCTTTTGCCCGCCATAAAAAAATTCGAGATTCCAATCACGATGAATGTCGGAATGGCGATCGAAAATTATTTGAGCAACACGTTTTTTCCTGCGTTTATTTTGCGCGGCGGCGCGGGCTGCTACTATCGCATCAACGAAAGCTGGTCGGCCGGAATCGAAGGTTTTTTCACTTATATGCCGCAATGGTACGCGGACAAAGAAAAATCCAAGTATAACGATTTTTTGAACATCGTTTCGATTTCGGCTGGAATGAAATATCATTTTTAACGGGAGGGGATAAATGAAACTGCTGGAAAAATTCTTTTTCTCCTTCGCCTTGATTTGCGCCGCGTTTTTTCTTGGCGGCTGTCAGGATGTGATTTTTGCGAACATCAGAAAAGAAGTCAAACTCAATGACGGGACTGTGTCGGGAAGCATCCGCGCGCTCATTCGATTTGAAGACGGTGGGCAGGAATATATTTATTTGGCAAACGGCAAGGCGGTTTATCGCAAGGCAAGCCCAAAGGATGTCAACGAACACAAAGAGGGTGGCTGGGAAAAAGTGTGTTCGGGTGGAAGCGGAGGACTTGGAAAATATGTCGTGACGCTTGCCGCGGATGCGACCCATCTTTACGCGCTCGCCGCCACTTGGGATGAAAACACGAACAAAGGACAAAACCGTTGGTACACGCGTGCCATTTACGCAAGTGGCGACGGCGGCTTAAATTGGAGCGTTGTGCATAACATTCCGACTTCGCCAACTGGCACTGGTTCGGACAATTCCGAAGTTTATCTTTTTTGTACGAACACAATTGAAAAGGATAATCGCACAGCGTATTTCAATTATGATGGTACTGGTTACAAGTTGAGTAGTGGTTCTGCCACATCAAGCGATGACGCAAAGGGTGCGGCTTCGTGCGCTTATGTAGATGGTGAAGTTAAATTCGCGCCCGCGTCAAGCACATATTATGGTTCGACCTCATGCACCAATGAAGGTATAGGTGGTGATGCCGATGGTAAAGTTCGATATTGGTCAAACGGAAGCACGTTGCATTGGGATGGAGATGTGTCTGGAAATAAAAGTGTAGGAAGTCGCATTTATTCTCTCGCAGTGACGAAAGATTACATTCTTGTGGGAACTGAAAGTGGCATAGAACATTATCGCCTAAATTCTGACGGAAGTGTTGGTGGCAGAGATGAAAATTTCGCTACGAATGCCGATGCGATAATGAGCGGCGGATACGAAGTGAACGCACTTTTGGTAGTAGATCCTTCAAAGCTGGAAACAGAAAATACGATTTATGCCGCCATCGATTTTGAAGGCCGCTCCCAGCAATTTGATCACGTTTGCATTTGGGCGTGTTATCCATGGCGAGCTGGTTCTGGAAAATGGAACAGGGATTAAATTTTCAATTTAATAATGCCTCGCTGAAAATCCGAAAAAATTGCAAGGCGAAAAGTGCTCGAAGACAAAAATTGCAAAATAAATGAAAAAGATATTTCTCTCGGCATTCCGATTTTTTGCGTGGCAGGAAAAATTGCCGCAGGAAAAAATTTTGTCTGTTCGATTTTGGAAAAGCGCGGATTTTTTTGCATCGACGCAGATTCTGTGATTCATGAAATTATCAATGAAGAAGAAAAGCAAAACAAAATTTTTGCGGCATTTCGCGATGACGCGCAAAAAATGGGGATTTCTTTGCAAAACACGGACGGCACTCCAAATCGTCGCGCGCTCGGACGGCTCGTTTTTTCGAAAAAAGAATTTTTGGAAAGGCAGGAAAATATTGTTTATCCTGCCTTTGTGGAACGGGTGGAAAAAATCATCGCGCAGATTTCGCGCAACGCAGATTTTGAAAATAAGAAAAACGTGTCGCGCGGAATTGTTCTCAATGCCGCAGTGCTCTATAAAACGCCGCAACTTTTGGAAAAATGCCGCGCGATTTTTTTTGTGGACGCGCCCGAGCTCGTTCGTTTTTTGCGTGTGTGTCGCCGTGACGGAATTTCGCCGCGCGAGATTTTGAAGCGATTTTTTTCGCAACGGAATTTGTTCACGCAATATAAAAATTTTTCAAAATCGCATGGAATCCAAATTGTGAGAATTAAAAATTGGGGGAGGGGCACGGAAAAGAAACTCTGTGCCGCTTTGAATTCCGCGCTGTAGCATTTTGTTATGCGGGAAAACCGCGCTTACACAAAGGGCTTCAAAAAAATCAAGTTAAAATTCACGCATAAAGAAAAGCGATTTTCTCTAAACAATTTTTCCAATTTTCCGATATTGAAAACAGCATAATGCAAAGCACAAAATCGGGAGCGAAGCCGATTTTGAAATTTATAAAAAATATCGAGGACAAAATTATGGAACAGAAAAAAACTTTGTGGATTATCGCGGCCAGCGGCGTTTTTTTGTTGGTCGTTCTTGGCGCGGCGTTGCTTTTGAATTCGTCGCCGGCAAGTGTGCCTACCACGGCTGCCATCACGACAATTGACAGAACGCCTGTAGCTGCTACAAGCGAAACGCCGAATATTTCTCACATTCAAACTCCATCGTCGGAAAATGTTTTGGATACCAACACGCTGGCTTTCCAAAAAACCGAAAGCGGAATTTCGGGCGAGGAAAACTCATTCGAGGTAAATGCGAGTGCGGAAAGCGGGGCGCAAGGAAATAGCGTTCAGCTTGATTCTGCGAATCTCACGATAAACACGAACACGACGAATATTGAATTGAAAACTTCCGACACGCCTTCAAGCAATCTCACGGCGACAAGCCGCGCGGGCGAAGAGGCTTTGGCAAAAGCGAACGGTTCAAACAAGAATTCAAATTATGTCGCGTCCGCGCAAAGTGAAAAAAATGTAGTAGCTACAAAAACTAATTCGTCGTCCGCATCGAATTCGACAAGTGCGAAATCCACACAGAACGCGCAGAAAAAAACGGTTTCTACATCCACGCCACTTGCCACAAAATATTGGGTGCAAGCCGCGTCGTTCACGAACAAAAAAAGCGCGGACAGCGCCCGCACAGAATTGGACGAAAACAAAATTCCTGCCGAAGTGTTCACCTACAAGGACAAAAAGGACACTTTGTTCTATCGAGTTCGCGTCGGTCCGTACACGACAAAAAGCGAAGCCGAATATTGGAAAAGCCGAATCGGAAGTTTGGACTTTTTCAAGGACACGCAAAGTTATGTCACGGAAGTGAAAATGTAGCCAGTTTTGGTAAGAGGAGGAACGCCGCGCAAGCGGCGTTTTTTTATTTTAACTTTTTATTACGCTTTTGAAAATTGCAAGCCCTTCTTTGATTTCTTCGTCGCTGATTGTGAGCGGCGGCAAAAATCGCACGACATCCGCGCCGGCAGTGCAAACGCAAAGTCCGTTTTTGAGGCACTCGACTTGGATTTCGCTTGGCTTTGCCTGCGACTTGATTTGGATTCCAATCATCAAGCCTTTGCCGCGCACTTCCTGCACGACATCGCAATTCCATGATTTTATTTCCGAGCGAATTTTTTCGCCGACAAAATTCACTCGCTCAAAAAATTCTTTTTTTTGCATTGTGCGCAAGACGGTCAAAGCCGCGCTGCACGCCAAGGGATTTCCTGCGAAAGTTGACTGATGGTCGTTCGCCACGAAAACGTTCGCGGCTTTGTTCCTGAAAAGGCACGCGCCCATTGGGATTCCGCCCGCGATTCCTTTTGCAAGCGTAACGACATCCGGCTCAAAGCCGAGCGCGTCGCTTGCCAAAAATGCGCCCGTGCGTCCAACTCCGGTTTGAACTTCGTCCGCCATTACGAGTGCGCCAGCCTTTCGTGCGGCGGCGGCGGCGGCCTTTGCCCATTCTGCATCGATGATATTTACCCCTCCCTCGCCTTGGACGCATTCGATCATAAGCGCGGCGGTGGTTTCGTCGAAGGCGGTTTTTATCGCATCAAAATCATTTGCGCGAATCGTATTGAAGCATTCCACGTAAGGCGCGAAACATTCTGGATGAAATTTTTCCTGTCCAGTCGCAGTCAATGTCGCGAGCGTCCTTCCGTGGAAAGAATTTTCCAGCGTGTAAATAACCCGCCTTTTTGCGCCGCCGTTCAAGTGGCCGAATTTCCGCGCCAATTTGAACGCCGCTTCATTCGCCTCCGCGCCGCTGTTTCCAAAATACACGCCGTCAAATCCAGTGTAGCGCAAAAGCTCTTCTGCATATTCAACGCCGACATCGCTCAAATAATAATTTGAAATGTGAATCTGTTTCTTCGCCTGCGCCTGAATCGCCGCGACCACATCCTTGTTTGCGTGTCCAAGCGAATTCACGCCGATTCCCGCCATGAAGTCGATGTATTTTTTTCCGTTCGAATCCCAAAGCGTGGCGTTTTTTCCGCGTACGAAAGTTATGTCAAACGAACCATAATTGTTGACCACATTGTTTTTTCCCATGATTTTTCTCCTTAAAAAAATTTAATCGCAAAATTTCAAAATTGCGACTTAAATTCTAATATATCATCGTGCCGATTCCACGCTCGCTGAACATTTCGATCAAAAGCGAATGCGGAACGCGGCCGTCGATGATGTGCGTTCGCGGCACACCTCCCTTGAGCGCGATCATGCAGCATTCCACTTTCGGAATCATTCCGCCTTCGATGATGCCTTCTTTCATCAAGCCGTCGATGTTCGGCATCGGAATGCGCGGAATGAGCGAAGCAGGATCGTTCACGTCCTTCAAGATTCCCGGAACGTTCGTGAGCTGCACGAATTTTTCCGCCTTGAGCGCGACCGCGATTTTCGCCGCGGCAGTGTCGGCATTGATATTGTAAAAATGCGGATCGCCGATTTCGCCCGAAGCAATCGTGGAAACAACCGGAATGAAATTTTCCTGTAAAAGCGAAGTGATGATTTCGGGATGAACTTGCGTCACCTCGCCCACGTAGCCGAAATCCACGCCGTCCTTTTCAATTTTCTTCGCGCAAAGCAAGCCTGAATCTACGCCGCTCAATCCCACGGCGCGTCCGCCTTCCTGCAAAATTATTTTTACGATGTCCTTGTTCAGTTTGCCGCTCAAAACCATTTCCACGATTTCCATCGTTTCTTCGTCGGTGTAACGCAAGCCGTTTATGAAGCGGCTTTCTTTTCCCACGCGGTCGAGCATCTTGTTGATTTCAGGGCCGCCGCCGTGGACGAGCACCACGCGAATTCCGATTGTGGAAAGCAACACGATGTCTTTCATCACCGCGATTTTCAAATCTTCGTTGAGCATTGCGTTGCCGCCATATTTTACGACGACGGTTTTTCCCACCCATTTTTTGAAATACGGCATCGCCTCCACAAGCACGCTTGCCCATTTTTCATTGTCAAGCCGAGGATCGTTCTTTGTATTTTCGTTTTCCATTTTTTCTCCTGTCAGTTTTTGTTTTCGCTGCGAATTGATTTTCAGTTTCTGTAGTCGCCGTTGATTTTTACATAATCGTAAGTGAGGTCGCAACCCCACGCCTTGCCTTGCGCGTTTCCGTCCTCGAGAATCACTTCGATTTCCACGGCTTCGGCAGAAAGAATTTTCGCGGCCTTTTCTTCGTCGAACGAAAGCCCAACGCCGTCGTGAATCACTTCGATTCTTTCCGCTTCGTTTTCCGAGCCGATTTGAAAATCGTTTTGCGCATCGAAAAATCGGAGCGAGCCTTGCTTGCTTGAAAAATAGACGCAAGTTTTTTCAACCGTAAAATCAAATCCCGAATATCCCATCGCGCACAAAACGCGCCCGCAATTTGCATCGCGCCCGAACATCGCGGCTTTCACAAGATTCGACTTGATGACGGCTTTCGCGATTCCGCGAGCAATTTCTTCTGACTTCGCTCCGCGCACAGTGCATTCAACAAGGCGGCTCGCGCCTTCGCCGTCCGCCGCAATTTTCATCGCGAGAACCGTATTCAGTTTGTTGAGCGCGAAAAGGAATTTTTCAAAATCTTCGCCTTCCGAAGAAATTTCCGCATTGCCCGCCTTGCCGCTCGCCATGATCGTAAGCGTGTCGTTGGTGGAAGTGTCGCCGTCAACGCTCACGCAATTGTAGGTGAGCGCGGCAGATTTTTTAAGCGCGAGCTTGAGCATCTGCGGAGTGATTGCGCAGTCCGTCGTCAAAAACGAAAGCATCGTTCCCATGTTGATGTGAATCATTCCCGAGCCTTTGCACATTCCGCCAATGCGAATTTTTTTTCCGCCGATTTCAGTTTCCACCGCGCATTCTTTAAAACTCGTGTCAGTTGTCATAATCGCGCTTCGCGCTTCGACATGGTTTTCTTTGGAAAGCCCTTCTGCAAGGCGCGAAATATTTTGCTCGATTTTTTCGACGGGAATTTGCTGGCCGATTATTCCAGTCGAACAGACGATTACATTCTGCGGATTCAAGCCAAGGGCTGCGGCCGCCGCTTGAGCCATTCGTTTGGCGTTTTTGTAGCCTTCGCTTCCCGTGCACGCGTTCGCAAAGCAGACGTTGCAAATGGCGGCTTGCATTTTTCCGCTCTCGAGATTTTTTTGCGTGAGCTTCACGCATTCGGCTTTGACGCGGTTTGAAGTGAAGATGCCGGCCGAGGCGCACATCGTGTCGCAAAAAATCAGCGCGAGGTCGTTTGTGGTGCGGCTCGATTTTAGCCCGCAATGAATTCCGTTTGCCGTAAAGCCGCTTGGCGCGCACACGCCGCCTTCGATGAATTTCGTTTCAAACTGCATAATTTCCGCCTTTTTCGGCGCAAAAAGCGCACGAATATTTATGCAATTATTTTAGCATAAAAAGAATATTTATGCAAGCAGGAAAAATGAAAAATTTGAGTGCATTGCGGCAGTTTTTTTGCGTGTGGCTTGGCTTCGTTATGATAAGGAACGACGACTTTTGCTAAAAGCGGAAATCCTTATGGTAAGGAACATCGTTTTTGCTTGAGGCGGCTTTCCTTATCATAAGGAACGGTGACTTTTGCTGAAAGCGGAAATCCTTATGGTAAGGAATGTCGTTTTCGCCCGAGGCAGACTTCCTTATTTTGACGAAAGGCAGACGATATGATATGCTTTCCCTTATGAACAAAATGAAATGTATTGGTATCGCGTTGCTTGCCATGGTGTTTTTTGGTTGCAAGGCGGCGCGCACGGGAGCGGAACAATCTCCTGCCGAAGCCGCGGAAACTGTTCCTGCCAAGGCTTCGGAAAAATCCGGGGAGCAGACCCCGCCGAAAAAGGAATGGCTTTATTCCGATGCGGAACTCGACGAGTTTTTGAAGCGGAATGAAGTGTCTGACCGAAATCCTCTCGCGTATTATTATGCGGGAAACCGGTGCGCGGACAAAGGGGAATATCAGGAGGCGGCAAAGCTGTATGCGCTTGCGGTGGAGGGGATTCAGTCGAGGTCGTATGAATATCGCAAAGATGGCATTGATTGGTATTGGAAAGAGGAAGAATCATATCCCGGGACGCTCGACGAGAACGGCGAGTGCAAGGAATTCTACTATTCCATTTACAACCTTTCCTGCTGTATGAGCCTTCTGGGATTGCTGGAGCTTTCGGAAGCGTATCTGTACAACGCGATTATCGCGGGCTACCCGCACTTGAATCACCTGCTTTCCGACCCCGACCTCGCGAACTTGTACGGCGGACCGAACGGGGAAACGGTGAAAGCGCGCGCGAAGGAACTCTTTGCCTGCGGCAACAGCGCGGATTTTTTGTGCGGGAAAAAAGTGCCGCAGCTTTCTATGGATATAGCGTGGTATTTTAACTTTGACAAGAACGGAAAAGATGTTTTCTGCTATTCATATTATGATGGCGAAGATCCGTGGAATTCTGAGCGTCCATGGGTGATGAAGGGAACGTACACCGTAAAGAATTTCCACGTCCTCATTCGCTTTGATTCCGTATGGGAAAGAGAGTCAGTCGGGTATAAGATGTGGCCTGGTCATGGCATAGACCCCATTGATGCCCCATACGATACCTATTGGCTTCCTGTCATCACCTCCAAACCATATCAATACAATTTGTATATGCTTTCTTTTGACTGCGCATTTAGGGGTTTGCGTTGCTGGGAAGATTTTTCGTTGGACGAAAAAGACGATTTGGTTCGCGGAACGTTTTTGGAAAGCGTTTCGCGCCCGGAAAACAAAGACCACTATTTCCTGCGAAGTTCCTGCGTCACCCTTCTTGATAAAGTCTTCAGGGAAGCCGAAGCGGTAAAATGGTCGCCCGAAGACTCCGAGAAAAACCGGGAGCTGAACGGGCTGAACGAGACTCGCAGGAGTAAACAGGCGGCCACCGCGCTGATCGAGCTTTCCGAAGAAGAAATTGACGCGAACGCACGGCGGCGGCTTGCGCGTTACCGCGAATTTGCCGATCCGATTATCCAAGGCTACAAGGAAAAAGGAAAGGTCGTCACGCTCGATGCGGCGACGTTTGCGGATTCCGGGGAGCATGATGTTTTGCCGCAGGAGACGGAATTCTGCTATGTCTTCATCAAAGGAACAGTGGAAAATTCCGCTGCGTTTGAAAGCATCTGCAAGGCAGCGGAAAAACGGTTTGCCGCCGGTTTCTTCCTTGACTTTACGGACTGCGAAAGTGGCGACGGCGAATGTGATTTTTCTCCTTTCGAGGTAACGGGAATAAAAGGAATCATCTTTCCGAAAAACCTGACAAAGGCTTCTGTATATTGTTGGGGTAACTATGATGGCTCTGGTATTGAAATCATAGAATTCCAAGATTCTGAAATGCCATTGACGGAATCCGTGAAAATAAACGGCGGCGGCAGCTATAATTCTTTTGAAAACAATTCGCTCAGGGCAGTTCGTCTGCCAGAAGGTCTTAAAACAATTGACCGCTTTATGTTTATGAGATGCGTTGCGCTTGAACAAGTGTACGCGCCGAAAAGCCTTGAGCAGATAGAGTACTTGGCATTTGAAGGATGCGACAGGCTCACCTTTGAGATTCCGGAACATGTCCGTTATGTGCGGGAGCGTGTGTTCGGCCCTCAAACACAACTATACATTCCCGCATACTGCCATCACCCCGAAAACTTCGACTGGTACTACAGCTGCTTTGATTACACGGGAGAAAATGTTCATTGGGGCAAGTGTGTGGAGTGATTTTTTGGGGAAGGATTTGGGAGGGGAAAAAATTTCAGGAGGTTGCGAATGCTTCGCGCGTTTCAACAAAAATCTCGGTTCTGCACGAATCTGTGCGAGAAAGATGTGCTTCGTTTGCGGCAGTCCGCGGGGCTGCTTGAGGACGAAACGGTCTGCCTGCTGATTGACGATTCACTGTTCGGGAATCGGGCGAAGAACGTCATGCTCACGGACAGGCGCATTTTGTGGCAGGAAAAGCGGCGCGCGCCGTATTGTTCGGTTTTGCTTTCCGCGCTGAAAGGCGCGTCGGTGTTTGCCGGGCAGCGTGGCTCTGCTTCCGTCATTACGATTTTGAACGGCGGCGCGCATGTGTCGCTCGTTTTCAAAAATGTCCGCGAGTGCGAGCCGCTTCGGATTATTTTCCACGATTATCTTTCCCACCATTGCGAGGGCTACAATCCGCTTGACGAGGAAAATGCGCGTCGCTACGAAAAGGAATTTCTTCTGCCGCACAGAAAACGCGATTTGATTTCCGCCGTTCTTGCGGCGGCGGGCGGCGTGTTTTTTCTTTTGTTTGCGCTGATTCAACAACGCGCGGTGTTTTCGCGCCTGCTTGAGTCACTGGAATGGGAGAGCTACTATCGAATTGAAGGTAGCATGGTCTCGCTTTTGCTAATTTGTTGGGCGGCGAATATCCTTCTTCCCACTTCCAAGTCGAAAATGGTAAAGTCGGCGTTGCTGTTTATGTCCACGATTTATTTTTTTGTTTTGATGGCAGCACCGGCTTCTTCTTGGTGGGATTACTGTATCGGTTCTTTTTTTTCGGTGGCATTTCTACTCGCGGATCGATTCGACGATGTTCGTCTTGAACCGTTGGTAATTGGATTTGCGGTAATCCTTGCGCTCTTTATTGCCTCTTTGTTGGTTATTTTGGCGTAGGAATTTTTTGAGGAATGCTATGTGAAGTCTTGTATTTCTCATGAAAATTATGGCAAATTTGACAATCAGCATCGACGACGCGGACAAGCAGTGCATCGCAGAATTTTGCAACCAAGTCGGCATGACGGTTTCCGGGTTGTACAATGTATTCACAAAGCAAGTCATCCGCGAACGGCGCATTCCCTTTGAAATCGCCGTTGACCGCCCGAACCGCGCGACCTGCGTTTGCAATGGAATGAAAACACATCTTAAAAATTAAGTCCGCGACGCAAACTTTGAAGACAAAAACGCCGCGCGATTTGTGCGACATTTTTGTCTTCACTTTTTTACTCCGCGCTTGATTTTTTTCCCGGCACAATCGCGGAAATTTCATTGTCATACATCGCTTCGGCGAAAATGGCGGGAATGAAGTATTCTCCGCTGTAGACTGCAGTGGCGGCGAATGTAAAATTCGCGCTTGCTCTTTCTCGCAAATCAAAGTATGTGAAAATATTGTCATCGCGGATGTCTTGATACGTGAACGCCTGTGTCGCAATGTCGGCGGGCATGTCGGCGTTAATGCGCTCGTTCGTGATTTCCCAGCAAGTCGGAATGGGCATCGTGAGTGCGATGTTCTTGATGTTCGCGCGCGTCGTGTTTTTTACGCTGATGTTGATTTTAAAACTTTCGCCTGTTCTTATATTCGCGGGATTCAATTCGCGCCCTGAATTTGATATGTATTTCACGTCGAGCGAAAGTCCGTCCGAACGCGGATTTTCTTTTCCTGGAATCGAAACTCCTTGCGAGACAAAAGTTCCGTACAAAGTTTTTTTGCAAGTGTTTTCGATTCGCGCGGATTGAATTTGCGTTTGGCTTGTCGGCAATTTTTCCACGGCGAGCGCGCCTTCGGCTGCGCCGGAAATCGTTTTTTCTTGCGAAACGATTTTGTACGAAAGTTTTTCGCTTCCGTAATTTTTGTAGAATGGCAAAAGCGAAATGAGGCTCCATGCGATTTCCTGCGTGCTCAGCCATTCGTCGCCGCTCAAAGTTTTCGCCACTTCGCTTGCGATTTTGTCCGCCTTGTCGTTTTCGGTGACTACGCAGACAAAAAGATTCATTGCCTGTTCACGTACGCTTGAGTTGAGCGAGCCGCCAGTTTGACGGAATTTGTTTTGCGCGAATTCGATATTGTTCAAAAGGCGCAACGCCGCGCTTTTTTGTCCTGCCAAAGAATATGCGCATGCGAGCATGATCCGTGCGGAAGTGTTTTGCGTTCCTGCCACACCATCGGAAAGGCGATTCATCGATGCAGCGTCCGCGCGACCTGCCAACGCAAGCACAAAAAGCCTGTACGCTTGAACTTCCGTTCCGTTATCATATTTGTCGCTTGAGTAGACGTTCCAAGATGTCGCGCTTTGCGCAATGTAATCCAAAAGCTCGTTCAGGAAATTTTCATCGACATCGTAGCCTGTTTTTTTTGCTTCCAATTCAAAGTGAGTGGCGTAGCAAGTGCCCCATTCGCTCGGCGAATTTCCGCCCGGCCAATAGGCGAGCCCGCCCGAAGATGTCCTATAATTTTTATGCCGCTTCAAAACAGATTTTACGTTTTCTTTTGTTTCTTCGATTTGCTTTGAAGTAAGTTTCATAAATTCTGAAAGATAAAGTTGCGGGAACGCGCCCGATGTGATTTGCTCGATGCAGCCGTGCGGATATTTTATGAGCGACGCAAGCCTTTCGTTCATATTCATTTGCGGCAGGGTTGAAAGTTCGAGTGTGTTTTGAATCGTGCCGATTTGAGCGGTGCTGTTGATTTCCGCGTCAAAAATTTTACCGGGCTTTACGATAAAATTCTGCCGCGTTGTAATGGGAATGCCTCGGCTTTCGATGACTACAGGAACACTCGCCGTGGTTTGCGCTCCGCTCGTTTTCGCCGTGAAATCAAAATTCGCCGTGCCCTGCGAATTCGTTTTTACCTCGAACGTAACGACCGCGTTGTCGGAAGCTGGAATCGTAACCGTCTTGGAATTTGTTCCGATTGCTTCTGCGCCAGTAACTTTCAAGGTTACGACAGTTTCCTGATTCCTTTGCGTTCCGTTGAAAATTGTCACGGGAACTTGAATCGTTTCGTCCAAACCCAAAGTGCGCGGGAGCGAAGGCTGCGCTATAAGATCCGTTTTGACTTTTACGGATTTTTCTGCCGAGCCATACGCGCCGTCTTTGCCAGCGATTACGATTGCGCGCACCGATCCGATGTATCCTGGCATTTCGAATTCCGTCGCCTTTTTCTCGCCGGCTTTCAGCGTGAAGGGACCGAAGAATTTTACGACGGGCGTGAATCTGTTCGCGTCAAGCGTGGTTTTGTTGATGGAATCGGCATCGCCTCCGCCAATTGCGAGAAGCGTTTCAAGTTTTCCCGAATACGCGTTCATTACATATTTGTACAAATCGTAGTTCGAAATCATCGACGCTTCTTTTTTATAAAATTCGTCGCGCAGATTCACTGCGTGAAAATTCGTCAAGCCCAAAAGCCCGTCGTCAACTACGGCGAGCGTGTAAGTCATTTCGCGTCCGCGTTTTTCCGAAACGCTTATAGAACAATTTTTGTGCGGTTCAAAACTTTCCGCCGTCGTGATGACAGGCTCAAGCAGCGTGGCAGGATTTTCCACTTTTATCGGAACAACTCCGTACAAACGGATCGGAAGGCTGTTGGCACTCTGAGCGTGCGGCTGCAAAAGCGTGATGTGCGCGTAGACATTCGGCGACATTTCCTGCGTGAGAGGAAGTCTGTAGGAAGTAGTTTCATTTTTTGTGTCAATCCATTCCTGCTTTAAAATCTTGCCTGATTTTTCTATCGTAACAAGCGCACGCGCACCACTCCCTGAAGAAAAACTGATTTGCGCATTTTCGCCGACGTTGTAATTTTTTTTGTCCGTCAAAAGCGTGAGCATCGCGGCACCGTCCGCACCGTTTTCCTGCGCGCGTCCTGCCCAATTCGGCCAGTCGATGTAGACGATTTTTCCCGCGCTGTGTTTTGAGCCGTCGGAAACCAATACAAGGTAGCGTCCCCAAGAAGGATAGTCCACGCGGAAATCAAAGCTGCCCTTGCCGTCTATTATTTCGACTTTGCCGTTATTCACGAGCGACGACGATTCATAGGAAACATAAGTGGCGTTTGTGAGTGCGTCTTTTTCCCACCACCATTTCCATTCGAGTTTGTAGATTGCATAATCCAATTCGGCAGATTCAATTGGCTTGCCTTCTGCGTCCAGCAGAACGACATCCGCCCTTTGCGCTTGGTCGGTCAAAAGCATTCCGCGCGCCGCGTCGCCTTTTGGAGTTTTTATTCCGCAATATCGTTCGAATGGAGAAAAGATGAATGATTTTGTTTCCGCCGAAAACGCGCCCGAAGGCTCGAAAATTCGGCTGGTATAATTTGCGCGAAGTTTGCCCGGCAAATTTTCGTTTGAAGAAAGCCTTGCGGAAAAAATCGCCTGCGAGTTTGCGTCGAGATTTCCTTCCCAAATTGTGTCATGGCTTGTGTCGAAAGTGGCGCGAGGATTTGTGAACGAATATTCGGGATAGCGTTCATAATTGTTTGAGGCGCTTGAAAAACTCACGGAAACGTCCGCCTTGTAATTCGGAGTTTTCGCTCCGTGAAGCCATTCGCCTTTTAATGTGAATGTGTTTTCCCCTGCCTTTAAGATTTCGGATTCGCTTTCAAGTTTTACGGAAAGTTTGTTCGGAACGACTGTTTCGATTTTCAGCGGGCGAGTCCATTCCGAGCCTCCGACTTTCACTCGCGCAAGGTAGATTCCTGTGGGCGAGTTTTCGTTTGTCGAAGTTTGAATCGGGTAGAAGCCGTCAACATTTTCTTTTATTATGCGGCTTTCCAAGAGGCGGCCGCTCGGTTCTAGCAGCTCGAACGTCACGGGAAAATCTTTTGGGATCGTGCCTTGCAAATCCTGCAAAACGAAAGTCAGGTAAAGGGTGTCGCCTGGCCGCCAAACTCCGCGTTCGCCATAGATGAAACCTTTCACGCCGTTCTTCGCTTTTTCGCCGCCTGTTTCAAAATGGCTCACGCTCAATTCAGTTCCGTTGGAAAGTTTGAGGAACGAATTTTGATTTGATTTCTTTGCGAACACCGCGAAAACTTCCGCGTCAGGATTTTTGAAAATCGCGCGTCCGTTTGAATCTGTTTTTTCCGTGGCGAGATTTCGACCCACGTAATTTACAAGCGTGATTTCTGCGGAAGCGATTGGAGAAGCCGTTTTCAAATCCGCCGCCGTAACGTAAAGATTTCCGTCCACGTCTTTTTTCGCCAAAAGTCCGATGTCGGAAATCAATACGTTTCGTTCGATCAAACTTGCGCCGTTGTAGTTCGACATGTAAAATGCGGGATGGCACGGATCGTCATCGTATCGCCAATAAGTGGATCTTTTTTCATAATCCATATTTTCAACATTGTCCCAATAACTTGATTCGCCGCGCAACTTGTAGTTGCCGATTGTGTCTTCCGGCATTGGCAAGTCAGAAAAATCCGCGTGGTTTTTGGCGCAAACATATTTTGCGTTTTGCTTTCTGAAACTCACGCGAATTTGGAACATTCCGTTGGGATATTTTTTCGTCAATTCTGAAATGTCGATTCCGGATGTAACGGTACGATTTTTCATTTCGTCTTTCCATTCCAGCGGAACATTTTTTTCCCAAACCGGCTCGCCCACGCGATACAAAGATTCCTTGCCGTTGAGTTCGTTGCTCTGCAAAAAATTCGTGATGTTCCAATCGTGAATCAAAAATGCCTGAATCAAAAGTCCGCTCAAATTTACGGTTTGGACGGCGAGAATGTTTTTTTGCGAAGTGGGAATTATCACCGCGTTGGAATTGCTTTCGACAAAGCGGACGCTAGGCAAATTCCACGCCTCGTTTTTTGTGGAAACAGTTTCGCCAAGCGCGAGCAACGCTCCGTCCGAACTTCTGATTCCGCTTTGTATTTCTACTTGCGAAATATTTTCAAAATCGTTTTCGTTGTAAATCGTCAAAACATTTTTGCGGACGTTCACGCTGAATGCGTCGTTGTTTTTGGAAACAGTTTTTATGAAAGCCTTGATGTCCTGCGACGGATCAAGAAGTTTTGAAAAACTCAAGATGATTTTGTTTTTCTGCGTTTTGTTCACGTCGAAAATCACGAAATCGTTTTTGGCGGGAATCCTGAATTTTTTTTGCCCGCGCAATTCGCTACGCCCGTTTTTTGCGCCGAGCGAAATTCCGTTCCAAGAAATTTTCAAAGTCTTGAAATTATTTTTGCTCGTAATTCCGCCGATTTTAAAATTTGAGACGAGTGGATTTTTCGCGTTGCTTCCTGCCCAAGAAATTTTAAGTTTTTGGAAAGTTCCGAATTTCGCTTTGAGTGATTTTTGAAGCTGTTTTTTTGAAACGGGAATGTCGGTGGAAAAAGTTCCGTCGAGCGTGAATTCGTTTTTGTCGTCCGAAATCACGAATGAGTCGAACTGCACTTTGACTTCCGCGTTTTGCGTAAAATATTTGTGAACGTAAATCGCATCTTCCGAAAGCGCGAAAAGTTTTGCGCAGTCGGCAATGAGCGTGATTTCCTGTTCCGCGCGATAAGGCTTGCTCGGAATAAAAGTTGCGCGTTTTCCCGAAACGCTCCATTCGCCTTTTTGCGACGGCACGAGCGAAATCGCTTCTGCGACATTCGCGTTGCTTGGAATTTCATTTGAAAATTCTATTACGATTGAGTCGAGCCGCCCGAGACTTGTTCCTCCGATTTGCGAGACAAAGCCTTCGCCGCGCTCAAGTTGTTGTTCGGAAAATTGCGCGGGCTTTTTCGCACAGCCAAAAATTAAAAATGAAACTAAAATAAAAAAGATGTGTCGTGCTTTCATAAAAATATTTTAGCACAACTCGCGCGGTTTTGCAATTGCTTCTATAAGAATAAATAAAATGCGATGTAGGCAAAAAGCAACGTTTAAGATTGTCGTTGAAATAGCGAGACAATTTTTAAACGTTGGTTTGAATTGGCGAGTGAGTCGCGCCGAATTTTTTTGATGCGTTTTGAGAATGCCCCAAAAAAAGCTCGGCGTGCGAATCAGCTCAGTCTTTCAACAGCATTATTCCAGTCGCGCTTGAAATGCGCCGCGAAAATCCTATGTGCTCGATTTTGATTCCGGGCTTCGTGTGCTCGAGAGTCACTTCGTAAATGCCCGCAGCGAGTTTCAAAAGTCCAATCAAAACGCCGACGGTTTTTCCTTCGGTGGTGCGGCAGTCAAGGCTGAGCGCTTCGTGCCCGTCGATTTTGAGATTGCACACCGACTGCGAAACTGTGCCATCGTTTGGCTTTGAATACAATGCCAAAAAATTGTACACGCCGTCTTCAGGAACTTTTATTCTGCGTTTTGTCTCGCCGTTTTTCATGAACTTGAAATTTTCTTCTGCGGCCGGCGTTCCGTCGTTCTCTTCGGAAATTGTCGGCGTAAACGAAATTATTTCGTCGAGCGAACGAAGCGGACGTTTTGCCACGAGAGAATTTTGCAAAAAGTTCAAAACGTCTTTTGCGCAAATTTGAAGTTGCGCACGAGTGAGCGTGCCTTGCTTTAAAGCGGCTTTTATATTGTCGCTGTTGCCGTCTTTTTCCGCCTTGTCGTTTTCTACAATCATGAAGACATCGTTTCGAGCGCATACCATTTGCGCTACGTTTTTCACGCTGGATTCTCCGCCATTCACGCAGTCGTTCATCGTCGCCCACCAGTCCGTCATCACGAGTCCTTTGTAATTCCATTCGCCGCGCAAAATTGTCGTGTTCAAATCGAAATTTGAAGCCGCTTGAATTCCGTTTATCAAATTGTAGCTTGTCATAATTGATTGCACGCCACCTTCTTTCACCGCCATTTCGAACGCCTTCAAATAAATTTCGCGCAACGCCCGTTCCGAGACGATACAATTGTTTTCGCGTCTTGAAGTTTCGCGGCTGTTCGCGGCAAAATGTTTTATCGTGGCGTGCGCTCCGCTCGAAGCGATTCCTCGGATTGTCGCAAGCGTCATCATTCCAGTCAAAAGCGGATCTTCCGAAAAATATTCGAAGTTGCGGCCGCCGAGCGGATTTCTGTGAATGTTGATTCCAGGTCCCAAAATCGTGTCCACGTTATTCGCGAGAATTTCTTTGCCTTCGAATCGCATCAGTTCTTCCACCAAAATCGGATTCCATGTGCATGCGAGCAAAGTTCCGATCGGCATGAGAGAAGCTTCTTTTCCCGTGTCCATTCGAACGCCCGAAGGTCCGTCCGCGCAAGAAGCCACAGGCACTCCGTATTCGTAGAGCGCGTGGCTTACGCCGCCGAACGCGGATGCCACTCCCGCCGTAACTTTTCGGCTCGCCATTCCTTCGCCGCGCACCAATGTCGCTAATTCTTCGTCGTTGAGCTGCGCGATAAATTCATCCTGCGAATTTTTGCCCGAAAGAACGTCGCAGAATTTTATTCCAGCGTTTCCCGTAAAAGGAATTTCTTTCGGCGAATTTTTTTCGATTCTTTTTGCAAGATCGTATTTTCTGCGCGGCGCGTCTTCCCATTCGATTTTGTAATTTCCATTTTCAAGTTTTTCGCCAACTTTTATTCGCTTGAACGAATTTATTGGAGCGAGCGCGGAATCCAATTTTTCCACGACGATTTGATTTTCGAGAAAAACCGAATCGCTTGCGCCAAACGAAATTTTTTGCGCGCTTGAAACATCAGTTCCGCCGTAGAAAAAATATTCGCCAGCTTCGAGCACACGGCAGAATTCGTTTCCACTTGCGCCACAATCGTCGTATGAAGCGAGCGAGTCGATTTCAAACGAAAGCGAAATCGTTTCTTCCTGCCCCGATTGCAAAAGCGAAGTTTTTTTGAACGCCGCCAAAACTCGCGCCGCTTTTCCCAATTTTCCTTGCGGAGCTTCGGCATAAATTTGAACGACTTCTTTTCCCGCCACGCTTCCGATATTTTTTACGCGCGATGAAATCGAAATTGTTTTGCCGTCGAAATTCGCATCGAAAAATTCCACGCTGAATTTCGTGTAAGAAATTCCGAATCCGAACGGATACAAAATTTTTTCGCGGGCAAACGTATTGAAAAATCTGTAGCCGACGAAAACGTCTTCGCAATAAATGCTGTCGAGCGACGTGGCGAAATTTTCTGTGGAAAGATAGTCGTCAATCGAGCGCGCGATTGTGTCGGAAAGTTTTCCGCTCGGATTCGTCTTGCCAAGAAGAATGTTCGCCGTGGCGCGTCCGGCTTCTTGCCCGCCTTGCCAAGCCATTAAAATCGCAGTGATGTTTTCGAATTCTTTTTCTTGCGTCCAAGCAGTGTCGATGATTCCGCAAGTGTTGAAAACGAGCACGACTTTTTCGAACGCGGCGCAAATATTTTTTATGTTTTGAATCTCTTCGTCCGTGAGAAAATACGAGCCTTTTTGCAAAATTAAATCCTTGTCTTCGCCGGCGTTGCGCGTGATTACGACCACCGCTTTTTGCGAAATTGCAGCGGTTTCAAAAGCGAGTTCTTTTGAAACCGGCATTTCCTTTTGGCAGAAAGGTTCGGCCGCCCAGCCTCCGCCGCCGTTGTCGAACGGATTTTCCTTTATCCATTGCGCGTATTTTTCCAAAAGCGCGGGATTCGCGTTGGGAAGATTTTCGATTAAATTCGTGGAATAAGGAGCGTGCACCGAGCCTCCCGAGCCAAGGCCGCATTTCAAAAAGTCAAACTGACCTCTGCCAAAAACGCTCACGCATTCGTGCGCGTCAAGCGGAAGAGTTCCGCACTCGTTTTTGAGAAGTACGATACCTTCTTCCGCCGCTTCAAGAATTTTCTGTGCGAATGTCATAGTTTTCTCCGGATTTTTCAATAAATAATTTTTGCCTTGCAAAGCAAAGTTTCGGTCGTCCTGTTCGAATCCGAAATCAGCGCGCCGCCTTTGCCGATTTAAAACATTGTTTCCTCTAAAAATGATGATTCAAATCGGAAGTCTCATCATACAGAAAAAGACGAAATTGTGCAAGAAGAGGCGAAAAAGCGCGTTTTTTTCGCCCGAGCATGTCGTATTCCGCCGCTATTGGCATACATCTCCGCGTCGAGCGTGAAGGACATCTCGCCTAGCGCGTGGTAGCGGTATACTGTTTCGAAAAGCTGTCTGCTAAAGGAAAATTTTCAATGATTGAAAATTTTCAGAATTTTTAATCATTGAAAATTCTCGAAATTTTTAATGATTAAAAATTTTTAGAATTTTTAATCATCTATTACGTACGTTTTTAATCATTAAAAACGTACATTTTCAACCATTCAAAACGTACGTTTTCAATAGTCTATAACGAGAGTTTTTAATAATCAAAAGCCTCGAAGCAAGCGTCGTGACATGAAAACCTCCGCACGGAGAAAATTCTATTTTGTAAGGTAGAAAAACTTCTATAAATAAATTAAGGACATGGGTAAAAATCATTTTTTACCATAATGTTTATCAGAAAGTAAGCCGATTCCACATAATTGTAGAAAAATTGATACAGCAGTCATTCCACCTGTGGTTTTGGAGCAACGTCAAATTTCTGCAAAACAACGAGAAATTCTTTGAGCAGCTGCTTTTTTCCCATGGGAAGCATGGAAATCGCGTCGGCAAGGCAACCGCCCGCAAAAGCCTTGTTTTTGGAGTTCTGCTCAGAGTCGCCTGTCACCAAATATTCAACAGACACATTTAGAACTTGCGCAATTTTTACGGCAACATCGGCAGGTGGAATAGAGCCGCGCGCGCCAAGGTATCCCTCCAATGTACGTTGCGAAATTCCTGTCTTAATCGCAAGTTCCTTCACTTTGATATCTTGAAAATCAAGTTCCGAGCGCAAAGTTTCCCGAAATAACGAACCCATAATTGATTAAGAATACTTCATTGTGCGTATAAAGTGCTTGACAAATCTACAAATAACGTTTACTATGATATTAAATACGCTATTTGTAGTGTAATATTATATTTTCACGACAGCCAATTTTGATGTAAAGGCTGAAGGAGCATTCTATGAAGCGATTTTTTGCAATCCTGTTTTCGATGGCGGCACTGGTCTCGGCAACCATTTTCGTATCTTGTAGTAACGATGATTCCAGTTCTGGCGGAGACGATTATTACATAGGGGGAGGCAATGAAACCATCATCCTTCACGCAAAGTATTATAATAATATTTTTATTTGGGAATCAGGAATAGGTGAACTAGACGAGAACGAAAATGAAATGACAGCTGAATATGATGGTTGGTATCGTTTTGAAATTAAATCAAATTCCGCGGGATTCATCTTTTTCACAGACAACTGGGAGCGAAAGACAGAAGATTTGTACGCAACCGCTGGCGAATGGTGGTTTAAGGATGGCAACTTGTATTCCTACAACCCAAAT
The DNA here is from genome assembly GCA_014804005.1 of Treponema sp. Lineage (GTDB taxonomy): Bacteria > Spirochaetota > Spirochaetia > Treponematales > Treponemataceae > Treponema_D. Next base: position 36,886 of record JAAVAP010000029.1, read on the forward strand.
AGTGGCAGTTCTTCCATTCCTTCCGCTCCTCAAAATGTAAAAACGGAAGCAACAAGTTCATCCAGTATAAAAGTTTCATGGGATGCCGTTGAAGATGCCGATAGTTATACTGTATACTATCGGCTATCTTTAGGAGCTGGCAATGAGAGTTACGAAAGAGATGGAACTGAAACTGTAAAATCGACAACCGATTCTTCTGTATCGATATATGATTTGACAGAATGGAAAATTTATATCTTTTTTGTAACAGCACAAAATTCCGCAGGGGAAAGTTTTGCAAATGTTGTAATCGACTATCCCTGTTCAACCAATGATCCTGATGAAAGCGGAAGTTCCGGCACAACAACAAAACTTTCCGCACCAACTGGACTGACGGCGACTGCGGTATCATCTTCATCTGTCGAACTGTCATGGGATTCCGTCAACGGCGCAACCACATACTATGTATACAAATCAGAAAGTTCATCGTCTTCTACGGCATCCGTCATTGGTAGTACGACATCAACTTCTACGACCGCAACAGGATTAAAAGCGAATACGAAATACTATTTTTGGGTAAAAGCGGTCAACGATACAACAATAAGCGATTACTCGTCTTATGGTTATGCAACTACGAAAGCAACATCTTCTAGTTCAGGCGGTGGTAGTTCAACAGCAACGAATGAGCTATTAAGTGACATAACAACATTTAACGTATTTACAGCACCACTTATTAATAAAGGTGCTGTCAAGTTGACAGATGGAAAAAATGGATTTTATATCCCATTGTTGAACAGCAGTGAAATGAATGCTGACTACTACATTTTGTATCGTTCTACAACATCAAAAACAGATAAAAGCACATATAAAAAAATCAAAACGATATCAAGGTCGTCTAATATAGCATTTGAAGATTTTGATATTGATTTTACGAAAAACAAAACTTATTATTATGTTGTAGTTGCCACTAGTTCAAAAACCGATACATATGGAACTATATCTGCAAATGCTTTAAGTATTGTTTTAGGCGATACTAGAATTAAGTATACTATAAGTACAGACAATTCAAAACAAGCTATAAAAAGGTATGTTTCAGTAGATGGCAGCGATACTGTTGATGCATTTACTTTTCCTAAAGGAGGCAACAAATATGCCTATGCTTCACTAGAACCAGGATACCATTCAATTGAGTATTGCAAAACACTAAACGGTTCATATATGCAGATTGTGTCAAATTATAATTTTTTGCCAGGATGTGAATATTCAATTAGTTTAGATTCTGGTAAAATATCATCGTCAAGTCCAACGCTTCCTGCTACAACCAAGGATTATATTTCGGTTCCATAATTTTTATTATTTGTTATTCTTCCGCAGGAAAGTCTGCGGAAGATGTTTTTACAAAAACCTTTCACGGTATCTTTATGTCAAAGTTGAATGCAAGCAAAGCGGAAGTTTTGCAATATACGCAGAAAGAACAAGAAAATGACAGCAAACAACACCAGCCTTTGGAAAAGGCTGGGTTTCACTTTCAACTCACTTCAAATTACTCCGTGGGGCGCTTTTTGAAGCTTTTGCTTTCCTTGATTGCCTGACCTTCGCCGACTTCCTGCTCCATCATCGCGCGCACTTTAAGCGGCAAGCCGAAAAGCGTGATGAATCCTTGCGCGTCCTTGTGGTCGTACAAGTCGCCGGTTTTGAAACTCGCGATGCTTTCGTTGTAGAGACTGTATTTTGACGAAGAGCCTGCGCCGCGAATCTGACCTTTGTAAAGGAAAACTTTTGCCCAGCCGGTTACGGTTTCCTGCGTCTTGTCCACGAACGCCATGAGCGAATCGAAAAGTGTGGTGAACCATTTTCCGTCGTAAATCAATTCTCCCACTTTGATCGCGACTTCTTGCTTGTAATGATAAGTGTCGCGGTCGAGGCAAATGTGATCCATCATTCTGTGCGCGAAATACAAAATCGCTCCGCCCGGAGTTTCATACACGCCGCGGCTTTTCATTCCCACGCATCGGTTTTCGCAAATGTCCACGAGGCCGATTCCGTTGCGTCCGCCGATTTTGTTCAATTCGGTGAGAAGTTCGAGCGCGTTCATTTTTTTGCCGTTCAACGCGACAGGAATTCCTTTGACGAAATCAATCTGAACGTATTCGCCTTTTTCAGGAGCGTCTTCGGGAACGGTCGTGTTCTGAAGCATGTGGCGATAGTTCGGCTCGTTTTCAACTTTTTCCAATTCCAAACCTTCGTGGCTCAAATGCCAAATGTTTTCATCGCGGCTGTACGACTGATCTTTTTTCGCGGGAACCTCGAGATTGCGTTTTTCCAAATATTCGATTTCGGCTTCGCGAGAATCAAGATTCCATTTCGGATCGCGCCACGCGGCGATGACTTTGATGTCGGGAGCGAAAGCCTTGATCGCAAGCTCGAAGCGAACTTGGTCGTTGCCCTTTCCTGTTGCTCCGTGGCAAATCGCGACGGCGTTTTCCTGCCTTGCGTATTCCACCAAAATTTTTCCGATGAGCGGACGCGCCGTGGAAGTGCCGAGCAAATATTCGTCTTCGTAGATGGCTCCGGCCTTGAGCGCGGGCCAGCAATATTCTGCAATGTATTCTTCGCGAGCGTCCACGACGTAGCAAGCCGACGCGCCAGTCTTGAGTGCGCGCGATTTTATCGCCGGCCAATCGTCGCCCTGTCCCAAATCGATGCAGACCGCTATCACATCGTAGTCGTAATTTTCCTTGAGCCACGGAATGATGACGGTAGTGTCAAGTCCGCCAGAATAAGCCAAAATAACTTTGTCCTTTGCCATAATTTTCTCCTACATAAGAAATGAAATCGCGAAATGTTGATTTCGCTTTTTGTATATTTATGCAAAATATTGTATAGATATGCGAAAAAATTGTCAAGCGGAAATTCTCGTTTCAAGCGAATTTTCAACGCGCCTAAAACTTGCATCGCAAGGCGCGGGAATTGCACACAAATATATTGACTAGCGCGAAATTGTGCTGTAAACTTAAAGATAACTTTTAAAACCATTTTTCATTGGAGGAAAAAATGAAAAACAAATTCATGTATGGGGGGGGGTATTAGCGACCCTCTTTTTGTCAATTCTCATCTGCTTCGCTTCGTGCAGTAACAGCAGTTCGCCGGTAAACAGTACTCCAAAAATCATCGGGGCGTACACACTGAATGGCGACATAATCTGCCTTTATGATGACAACACGTTCACAATCATTAAAGACAACTCCGTAACAGTTTCAGGCACTTACATCCGTGGCGAAAACGACTTTACGCTCACGGTAGACCAGGCGAGCGACGGCAAAGCAACGTCGGGAGACAGTTTGGTGTTGAAGGTTGAGGGTAATGGAACTATCAACGTGTCACGGTCCGATATCGATGGGTATGAAGAGGGGGATAAAGGATCGCAGGCTAGCAATCCGGGAAGCGACGATTCAAGTTCTGACATTCGCCATTCGCTCAGAGATGACGTTTCGGAAGAATTGAAGATTAAGGAAAATTTCTCCGCAGTGCAAAACGCGGATGGCATACAAATAAAGTTCACCATTCCCAAAGACGCTAACGCTTACGAAGTGTACATAGACAGAATCGGACTAGTCACTGAAAATTTTTTTGGCGTGGGAAATATGACCGAAGACGACTTTTTCTATCCTTTCCTTGCCCCCAACAAATAATACACAATTCGCGTCGTGTTTTTGAAAGCAGAGGTTGAAAAAGATGGATGGAATTATGGTCATCCCGATGGCGATGGAATTATAGGCTGGTTTGACGTGAAGGCAACGGCAGGCGCAAGCAGCAAGGGTGAAGTGCGCTTGAATGATTTCGGCAAAATAGCGGTGGAAAAGAACGGCGACTTCAAGTTTACGAAAAAGCCCGCGTTCGAAAATGAGAACTTGATACAAGATTGGATATTGGGCATAGGACTGAGCGAGGGAGTGTCATGGCTTCACGATGACAGGCGTTCGAAATGGCTTACTGAAATCGACATTCCCAACAAGGAAATTCTCAATAAAAAATACAATTTCTATACATATCCTCGCACTTATGGCGATGTTACGAAAGTTGACTTCATTGTATACCGCCCGAAACTGTTCTACAAATATAGCGAAAAGGAATACAAGTATCAGTGGGATGGCTATACATTGGACACGAACTGTAGGGCTGAAGAGTTCTTGTTGACATCCATCGACATAACAAAATCCACAGACGTTGAGAAAATCAAAGGAACGTGGGTGTATAAATGGGAAGGCGATGTTGAAGTTTATAATATTCCGTGTCACGATGTTTACAATGACACGTTTGTCATTACTGGCAGTAATGCGAAAAACAATTGGTCGCACATTTATACGAAACGTAACGGCAGTGCATTCACACAAGAAGAGATAAAAAAGTTTACTTATCATGATGAGGAATGCTATACACTCTCAGACGATGGTAAGACGCTAACTGAAAAGAGTAATGACGAATCGCGACCACTGTCCGAATATTTTGCAGACTATACGAGCAGTAGTGGCAGTTACACATGTCATTATGATTTGAAACTCTTCGCGGACGGAAGTTCATTGAAAATAATTTGTTCTGGCAAAAACGATGACGGAACGGACTATAGTTATGGGACTGACTACAAAAAACAGTAGCCTGTAAAATCATGGACCGCTCGGCGCATTGTCGAGCGGTCACAATCAACGGCCGCAAAATCTGCGTCGTTGGTTGTGTTGTGCGCGATGCTTGCGTTCTTTCCGCCTTTTTTCATTTTCGTCCAGTCGATTCCGTGAACGCGCTCTTGATTAAATCGCGGAAATCCTGTATAATTCTCTTCCCGATGTTTACGCTGAAATTCGCGTTCAAAAATATAATTTCTCGGAAAAGTTCGATTGTCATTGTTTTGTTCGTGGCGTTTTCGATCGCGATTTTGGTTATGGCAAACGCGGTTTTCGACGGAACTCGAAGCGGTGTAGAAAAAACTTTCAGCGACAATTTTACTGGCGATGTCGTGATTCGGCCGCGCGCCCAATTTCCAATGAGCCTTTTCGGCGACGAAACTCCGATTACCGGAGAATTTTCCGAATTGCCGCAGCTCATTCCGTATTTGGATATTTTCGAATATGTTCAAAAAAGTCCGTTCGTGGAAAAAGCCGTTCCGCAGATTACGGGGCAGGCGGTTTTGCGCGTGAACGACAAGAATGTCGCGGGATATTTTTTCGGCGTTGAAGGCGATTCCTACGTCAAACTTATGGAAGGAATTAGAATCGTGGAAGGCGAGCCTTTTTCGTCGGACGAAGACGCGCTGATGCTTTCTGAGAACATCGTCGCGCAAATAAGTGAAAAATGCGGTGTCCGCGTCAAAGTAGACGACCAAATTCAAATGGCTTCGTTCACGGGAACTTCTTACGCGCTTCGCGCCGCGCGTCTTGCCGCGATTTACGAATATTCCGTGCACAACGATTTGCAGGACAAAATAATTTTGGTTTCGCCGGCGGTTCTGCGCACATTGATTGGGCTTGGAACTACGGAAATTGATCCCGCGCTTTTTACAAATGAAAATTCGGGCTTGCTTGAAGCCGTGGAAAACGGCTCTATCGACGATTTGTTTGGCGGAGCAAGCGATTTTGATGCTGACGACATTTTTTTCAACGATGAAATTTTTTCCGAAGAAATTTCGAAAAATGCCGATGAAATTGCGAACGAAAATTCCGCGCTTTCGGAAAATGCGCCCGATGAAAGCGAAGAGACGATTTGGAATTATATCGTTTGCTCCGTTCCGAACGGCGTTTCGCCAAAGTTGGCGATTCGTCGCCTCAACCGCGCTTTCGAAAAATTTGAGTGGCAGGTTCAGGCGGTGGATTGGCGCGCAGCGGCTGGAATGGCGGCGCAATACATTTATTGGATTCGCCTCGTTTTCAACATCGGGCTTTTGGTGATAATCGCCACGGGTTACATCATCGTGAACAATACGCTCGTAATCGCCGCGCTGGACAGAACGAAGGAAACCGGCGCGCTCCGCGCAATCGGTGCTTCGAGGCGTTTCGTTGCGACCGAATATTTGCTTGAAACTTTGATGCTTACGATTACGGCTGGAATCATCGGATGCGTAATCGGCGTGGTCGGAAATTCGATTTTGTCCGGCGGCGCGATAACATTCACAAATCCGTATTTGATTCAACTTTTCGGCGGCACGACTTTGAACACGGCTGTTTCCGTTTCGAACATTTTTTGGGGAATGGCGTTGTCGCTCGTGCTCGCGTTCGTGGCGTGGATTTATCCCGTGCAGATTGCGCTCGGCGCAAGTCCTGTCGTGGCGATGGAGGCGGTGCGATGAAAAGCCTTTATTTGAACTTTGCTGTGAAATCGCTCTTGAATCGCGCGCGCCAATATCGTTCGCTTTTTGCCGTGAGCGCAATCGGCGTGTGCATAATGATTTCGGTGCTCATGATTACCGACGGAATGCTTGATTCGATGACGGAAAAAATGCGCCAGTACTACGGCGGCGACTTTATGATTTTGGGCGGCGAAAAGTATTACGATGAAAAATATAGCGGTTATCCGCTTGAAAAATTGCAGGAAATGATCGTCGCATTGAAAGAAATTCTTTCCAAGGACACTCAGATTTCTGCTCGTCTTTCAAAAACTAATGGCGACAAAAGTTTTTTCTTTGAAGGAATCGGCGTAAAGCAGCGCACTCTTCAGGGCGTGAATTTTGAAGACGAACGCGCGCTTTTCCAAAAATTCACATTTGTGAAAGGAAATGCGGATGCGCGCGCAGATGGCGACGGAGCTGTGATTTCGCTTCCCGTGGCGCAAAAACTTGGCGTTCATGTTGGCGACGAAGTGGTGCTTTTTTTTGAGGAAGACAATTTGAAAAATACGGTCTCGCTTGTGGTTACGGGAATTTTTCAAGATTCAAGTGTTTTTGGAATGTACACTTCTTACATCGACTACAAGGCTTTGATAAAACTCCTCTCTATCAATGTGAATCTGACGGACAAAATCTGTGTCTACTATCCGAGGGGCTTGCCTTCTTCGGGCGAAATTCGTCGCGTTCAAAGCGAACTTGAAAAGCGTTTCGATATGTTTCCGCTTTCGTATAATAAAGAAGATTGGCGAAATTTTGACAGGAATGATGACGATATTATTTACGCGCTCATTCCGCTTGAAGCGAATATTTCAGATTTGCGAAAACTTTCGTCCGCATTGAACGCCATTGTCGCGCTGATTGTCGCGATGCTCGTCTTGATAATTTCCGTGGGAATTTCGAGCACGTTCCGCGTCATCGTGATGAAGCGCGCCGTGGAAAGCGGCACGTTCCGCGCTTTGGGAATGAAACCCGCAGGATTGATGCTGCTTTATTTTACTGAAGTTTTCGTGTTGCTCGTTTCCGGCTGCGCGATTGGATTTGCGCTTTCGTTCGTCGTGACGAAAATCATTTCGGGATTCAATCTTTCATTTGTGGTCGGATTCGATTTGTTTTTGATGGGCGGGCATCTCGCGCCGAGCCTTTACATCGGCAAAGTCTTTTTTTTGCTGGCGGTGATTTTCGTAACCACGTTGGGCGCGGTGTTGTTTACTTTGCGTAAGCTGATTCATATCAGTCCTGTGGGCGCGTTGTCCACGGTGACTTGATGCGCACGCAAAAAATCCGTTCGTGAAATTGCAATTTTGCAAATGGATTCTTTTTAGGAGAATTTGATGAAAAAAATTTTTTTGACATTGAGCGCGATTTTTTTGACGATGCCGATTTTCGCGCAGGACATTCCGCTTGACGAGGCCAAAGAATTTCTAAAGAACGCTGGCGAAAAAACCGCGTATTACGGAAAGGATTTTACGGGCGAATATATGCTCGTTCAGGAAAAGCTGGGACAGGGCAGATCGATTACCAGCGCGATTATGTATCGCCGCGACAGCAAATCCATGTGCACGATTCGCATCACAGGACCGGATTCGGACAAGGGTAAAGGATACGTTCAGTTCGACAAAAATATTTGGTTTTACGATCCCACAAACAGGCAGTTCACTTTTACCGCGCCGCGCGACAAATTTCAAAATACGAATGTCAACAACAGCGATTTGCGTCCACAGCGTTACGCGGAACAATACGACATCGAACGCGCGTATTACGAAAAACTCGGCAATTACGATTGCATCGTTTTTGAACTTTCTGTTACGAAAAAAGCCTCCAAGGAAGCCGATTATCCCAAGCTGAAACTTTGGGTGACAAAGGACGATTTTCTCACACGCAAGCGCGAGGACTACAGCCTTTCGGGGCAACTTTTGCGCGTGACTGCGATTCCGAGTTATCAAAAAGTGGACGGACTTTCCGTTCCCGCCAAAATGGTGATTCAGGACAGACTTCGCGCCAAAAAAATAAACGGCAAAAATCAATATGAAAGCACGCAGATTACTGTGTCGAACGTGTCTTTCAAAAAATTGGGAGATGTTGTATACTCAAAGCAGTATCTTGAAAATATGAGTCTTTGATTCGTGCGGAATTTTTTACGCCTCGATGCTTGATCGAGGTATGTTGATTTTTCCGAATTTGAAAATGCCGAAAAATTTTGAAAAGTAGAGAATTGTAGATGAACCGTATTTCAACGCGAAAATTTCTTGGGCGGGAAATTTTGTCCGTCGCCCTTGTTTTTTTTATGGCGACTTTCTCCCTTGCGAATTTGCATTCGCAGCAAAATTCACCTTCGGGCGAAACGCGCCTCGAGATTTCTAACAATGGAATAATCGAAAATCGTACGGAAAGAGTTTCGGAAGAAGATGTGCTGCGAATCCAAAGTTTGAACGAAGAGTCCATGGCGGAATACGGCGGATTTTCCGTTCCTGAAAGCGACGAGGATTTCGATTCGCTTTTTGAAAGCGACGGCGATTTGGAAGACAGCGTAGTCGCCACTACCACCGAAACCGTCAAGGTTGACGAAAAAGGCAAGGCGGTGAGTTTCAGCGGCGAACTCAAGGCGGAATTGGGCGGATATGTTTGGCTCATGCCATGGGAAAAAACTCGTCCTTTGGCGACGTTCCGCAATGTGCTGAAATTTACTGGACGGCCTTTCACGGATTTTTTCGTAACCGGCTCGTTGCTCACGGATTTTCCCAAAATGGACATCGGCGTTTACGAACTTTATTTTGGCTATACGATTTTTGGCTTGGTCGATATTTCCGCCGGAAAACGCGACATTTCCTGGAGCCTTTCGCGAATGCTCGACACGGACATTTTGGACGACAAAAAAGAAAAAAAGAATTCTGTAATTTATGATCAAGATCAAGTTCTCGAAGAAGTTTTCAATGTGAAAAATCGTTCCACCGATGACGGGCGTTTTACGGTTTCTGTGAATGTCCCGATTTTTTCCTATGGTTCAATTCAGGGCGTGGCGCAATATGATAATTTGGAAAGCGACGTGCTGGACGACAAAGTTTCTTTGGGCAATGTTTCCGTCGCCGGGAAAATCGAAGGTTCAATCGGAAAATTTTCGCTCGCATTTTTTGCCAAGCGTTGGGAAGCCGACGCAAATCTTAATCCCGCGCTCGGTTTGGAATTCGTGAGCACCGCGTTCGGAAAAAATTCAAACTTGTTCATTCAAGGGCTCGTGCATGTCGAGCCTTCGAATTATGTGGATCGCGGCAGAATTTCCGCCGGCATTTACAAATATTGGGAAAATCCTGTCATGCTTGGATTGGCGTTCGAGTATCAGACGATTTGGGATGAAGACTACGGCTCGATTGAAAAGTGGCGGCAGTGGCAGCATTTTTTTGCGGCGCAAGTGGCGTGGTCGCATTTTATCTTAAATAAAAAATGGACGTTCGGAGTGGAATGGTTTCACGATTGCCGCGAAAACTACGGAACGATTTTCCCCGTGATGAGAATCGAAAACGTGATTCGCTACACGGATTTCCGAATGGCCGCGCCGATTTATTATGGCTCGACAAAAAAATACGGACTGATTTTCGAATTGATTTTAAACTTGAAATATTAAATTTGAATTCGAAAAAATCGCATGAAATTCGCACGAGCTCCGTGTCAAAAACCCGCAGATTTTTGCATGAAAAATTATTCGGCGATGCGTCCAAAATTCGCGACACAAAGTGCATTGAAAATTGGTGTGTTTTATCGCCGGTCTTCGCCTAGAATCTTGCCGTCTTTTATTCGAATTACGTGGTCGCACATTTCCACGATTTTCGCGTCGTGCGTGGAAAAGACAAAAGTCGTTTTAAGCTCGCGGTTGAGCTTTTTCATCAATTGCAGAATTTGGTCGCCGTTTTTGGAATCCAAGTTGGCGGTCGGCTCGTCGGCAAGAATTATCGGAGCTTTCGTGGAAAGCGCGCGCGCGATTGCGACGCGCTGGCGTTGTCCGCCCGAAAGTTCGGAAGGCTTGTGCTTTTTCCAGTTCGTGAGGCCGACTGTTTCGATGAGGAAATCCACCCATTCCGTTTGTTGCGCGGCGTTCATCGCGCGGCTTTGCGGAAGGTGTCCAAGTTTCAGCGGCAGTTCCACATTTTCGCGCACGTTCAGCACTTGAATCAAATTGAAATTCTGAAAAATAAATCCGAGATTTTGGCGGCGCAATTCCGTCATCCGCTTGTCCAATTTTGACGGAATGCTTTTCAAATTTGAAAGCGCGATTTCGCCATAGACATCGGTTTCGTTGAGTATGATTTTTCCGGAAGTGGGCAAATCGATGAGGCCAATCAAATTGAGCATGGTGGATTTTCCCGAGCCTGAAGGTCCGGAAAGGGCCGCGAATTCGCCTTGTTCGATTGAAAAAGACGCTTCGTTGACCGCGTTCACAGAGGTTTTTCCCATCTGATAAATTTTGCTCACGCCTTGTAATTCCAAAATCGACATCGGATTTACTTTATCAAAAAATGCAAAAAATGTCTACACCTCTTTACAAAAAACGAAAATGGGTTATAATAAAAGTTACCGATTTTTCGGTAAAATTTTTTGGGAGATGTGAAAATGAAAAAAGAGAAAAATGCTGGCTTGATAACTTTTGCTTTGAGTTGGGTTGGAAGGAAAAATAAAAAATTTCTTACGAAAGCGTCTAAGGATTGCGCGCGCGCGGAAGAAAACACTTTGCGCGGAATTTTGGAATACGCCAAAGATTCCGAATGGGGAAAGGCTCACAATTTTTCGAAAATTCTTTCCGCGCGGACAAGCGACGAACTTTACGCGCTTTGGCGGGAAAATGTTCCTGTGCAGGATTACGAGGATTTGCGTCCGTTCATTGAGCGGCATAAGAACGGCGAGGAAAACATTTTGTTCCCCGGAAAGCCTATGATGTACGCCACTACGAGCGGCACGACGAAAGAGCCGAAATGGATTCCGATTACGTCGATGTATTACGACAACATTTTCAGCAAGATGAGCAAAGTTTGGCTTTACAATTTCATCGAGCATCGCCCGAAAGTTTTCCATGGAAAAATTGTCTCGATTGTAGGAAAGGCTGTGGAAGGCTATGCTCCCGACGGAACGCCTTGCGGCTCGGTTTCTGGGCGCACTTGGGTTGACTGCCCCGATTTCATAAAAGGCGGCTATTCCGCGCCCGCCGAAGTTTTCGCCATCCAAGATTACACCGCGCGTTACTACACTTTGATGCGCACTGGAATCGAACAGAACGTTACGCTTTTGATCGCCGCGAATCCTTCAACGATAATCGAATTGCAAAAAAATGTTGACGAATTTTATGACGATTATGTTACCGACATTGAAAACGGAACGCTCAATTCCAAGATGAATATTGAGCCTGAATTGCGCGAAGTTTTGGAAAAAAATTACAAGCCGAATCCGAAGCGCGCCGACGAATTGCGCCGCCTCAAGGCGAAATATGGCCGCGTTCTGCCAAAACATTATTGGCCGAATTTGCAGGTGCTCACGACATGGAAATGCGGAAACACGCGCGTCTATATGGAACGCTTCAACTACTTCTTCCCCGAAGGAATGCTTTATCAGGAATTCTCGTATTTTTCTTCGGAATGCCGCGCGGGTCTTGTAATGAACGGCGACGACGACAATACGGTTTTGTTTGCGCACATGCATTTCTTCGAATTCACCGATGCGGACGACATGGAAAATCCGAATCCGCATTTCTACAGACTTCATGAACTCGAAAAAGGCAAACGCTATCTCGTCTACGTTACGACTTACGCAGGACTTTACCGCTACAATATGAACGACATGGTGGAATGCACTGGCTATTATGGTACGATTCCGATGATTCAATTCATCCAAAAAGTGAATGGAATCGTTTCAATGACTGGCGAAAAGCTCCATGAAAAACAGTTCATCGACGCGGTTCAAGAAGCCTCAAGGCAGACTGGACTTGCCGTGCAATTTTTCGTCGGATTCGCCGACCTTCAGGATTCAGTTTATCACATGTATTTTGAATTCGAAAAGCGCGACATTACGCAGGCTCAATGCAATGATTTCACCGCGAAAGTTGACGAGTATCTTAAAAAGGAAAATATGGAATACGCCGCCAAGCGCGATTCGTTCCGCGTAAAAGCTCCTGTGGGACACCTTCTTGTTCGGAACGCTTTTGAAAAATATAAGGAAGAAAAACTCAAGGACGGCGGACGCGATGGCGCGCAGTTCAAGATGCTTCTTTTGATGCAGGATGATGCCAAGCACGAAATTTTCAAAAAGCTCACCGAATAGAATTCGCGGAATGAAATTTTTTAGATGAAAGCGAGCGAAAATGAACGTGAAAAAATTCAAGGCCGTCATATTCGATTTTGACGGCACATTGTACGACAATTCCGGAATTGGCAAGGCCTTGGTTTTTTCCGCGCCGCTTGATATGTTCAAAATTCGTGCCGATCGCATTGCGCGAAAAAGGCTTTGGGGCTGCGATGAAAATTCTCAAGAAAAATTCGACGAGATTTTTTTCGAACGAGCCTCAAAGTTTGCGCATGTTTCAAGCCAAAAATACAAAAAATGGTACGAAGAACGATACCAAAAAATTTTTTTGAACGTGCTCAAAAAAAAGCGTTTTCGCGCGCGGCCGAATGTCGAAAAAGTTTTTTCCGCCCTTTGCGAAAGCGGCGCGAAAATCGCGATTTTTTCCGATTACAAAAATGTCCGCGAGCGAATGCTCGAGATTGGAATTTCTGAAAAATCCATGGAGCTGTGTGCTGGATTTTTTTCTGCGCCCGAGTTCGGCTGTCTCAAGCCCGCGCCGCGCGGATTTTTGCAAGTGGCGGGAAATTTAGGAGTCGCGCCAAAGCAATGCCTTGTGGTCGGCGACCGCGCCGACACGGACGGGCAGGGCGCGCTTCACGCTGGAATGAGTTTTGTTCAAATCAAGGCGCACGAAAATTATGATTCTGCGACGCATGAAATTTTGAGTTGGAGCGAATTCGCAAATCTTTGTTTTCTTGGCGCGATTTGATTTTTTCCGCTATTGCAAATCCTTTTGAAACTTGGTAGAATAATTGCAAACTGATCAAAGAGGATTTTATGATTACTTTGAAATTCGGCGGAACTTCGATGGGAAACGCCAGGCGGATTTTGGATTCCACCGACATCATGATTGAGCAGCAAAAAAAAGATCGCGTGAGCGTCGTCGTTTCGGCAGTGGCGGGCGTGTCCAACAAGCTTCAGGAAAGCATAGATTGTTGCGAGCGCGGAGAAAATCCCGAAAAATTTGCGCAGGAATTGCGCGCGATTCATTTGGAAATTTGTCGCGAATTGCAGTCGAAACTTCCGGCGTTTCAAAGCGATTCCGTGATGGCGAGCCTTGAAAAATATTTCGTCGAAATTCAGACGCTTTTGACGGCTGTGGTTGCGTTCGGCGAATGCACCGACACTGCGCACTGCCGCATTATGGGAATGGGCGAATTGATTTGCGTTTTGATTGTAGAAGCCGTCTTGCTTGCAAAAAAGCAAAGCGTCATTGTTTTGAATTCGCGCAAATTCATTATGACCGTGGGCAATCAAAAAGAAGGCGACGTTGACTACGCGCGTACCACGGATTTGTTGCGCCCTTATGTTGACGGCGAGTACAAATCGCAGACGCGCATTCTTTTGTTCCCGGGATTCATTTGTTCTTGGAGCGCGGTCGCGGGCGGCGAAGCCGTTCCGGGCTTGCTCGGTCGCAACGGCTCGGATTTTTCGGCGGCGATAATCGGCGCATGCATGGGCGCGAAGCAAGTTCAGTTTTGGACGGACGTTGACGGAATTTTCACTGCCGATCCACGAATTGTAAAGGACGCGGTTTTGGTGAACGACATGACTTACGAAGAGGCGATGGAACTTGCGTTCTTTGGCTCGAAAGTGCTTCATCCAAAAACTCTCGCGCCTTTGGCAGCAAAAGGAATCGAAGCGTGGAGTTTGAATTCGCACAATCCGAGCGCGCGCGGAACTCGAATTGGCAAAGACCCTTACGAAGGAACGCTCAACAATAAAGGCGAAATGAATTTCGTGCGCGGAATTTCATGCCTCAAAAAAACTTCGATAATTTCAGTGAGCGGAAGCGGAATGCGCGGACGAACTGGCGTTGCCGGTCGCATTTTTTCGGCGGTTTCACGCGCGGGAATTTCCGTTTTGCTCATCACGCAATCTTCTTCCGAATACACGATTTCATTTTGTGTGCGCGACGATTCGGCTCTTGCAGCGAAAGAAGCGATTGCAAAAGAATTCGATTTGGAGATTCGAAGCGGCGTGATAAATCCGCTTGAAGTTCATTCGGATTGCGCCGTGATTTCGATTGTCGGCGACGGAATGAAAAAGCAGCTTGGCGTTGCAAGCCGATTCTTCGATTCATTCGCGAGCGCGGGCGTGAGCATTTTGGCAATCGCGCAAGGCTCTTCCGAACGTTCGATCAGCGCGGTAATCGAAGGCGACATGGGCGACATGGCCGTCCGAATGGCGCACAACTTTTTCTTTGGCACTGAACAGTCGATTCAGATTTTCGCGTTCGGCGCGGGAAATATCGGCGGCCGCCTTCTCGACCAAATTTGCAATCAACAAGTCGCGCTCAAAAATCAAGGAATCGAAATTCAAGTGATGGCGATTTCCACGATCGAAGGTTTGATTTTGGACGAAAACGGAATCGACCTTTCTTCGTGGCGCGAAAATAAAAATGTTCTTGCATCGAAAAATGCTGTTGATGAAATCTTGAATTTCGTCCGCGAAAAAAAGCCGCTCAATCCGGTTTTTGTGGATTGCACGGCGAGTTACGATTTGCCTGAAAGATATTTGGATATTTTGGAAGCGGGAATGTCGATTGCCACTCCGAACAAACGCGCCAATTCAATGGGAATGGATTTTTACAAAAATCTTCGCCGAACGGCAAACAAAAAACGCAGGCTTTTTTTGTACGAAACGAATGTCGGCGCGGGACTTCCGATTATCGACACTTTGCAAAATCTTTTCAAAAGCGGCGACAATCTTACCGAGTTCACTGGAATTATGTCCGGCTCGCTTTCGTACATTTTCGGAAGACTTGACGAAGATGTTCCGTTCAGCCAGGCGGTTTTGGAAGCGAAGGAACAGCGTTTCACCGAGCCTGATCCGCGCGACGATTTGAACGGAATGGACGTTGCGCGAAAGGCTTTGATTATTGCGCGCGAGGCTGGATTTGAACTTGAACTTTCCGACGTGAAAATCGCGAAGGTCTTTCCCGATGATTTTGACACGAGCGGTTCGACCGAAGAATTTTTGAAGAGGCTTCCCGAAATCGACGAATATTTCAAGCAAAAAATCGCCGCTCTGAAAAAGCAGGGAAAAGTTTTGCGAATGGGCGCGCACATCAAAAATGGCGAATGCTCTGTGGGAATGTTCGAAGTCGGCGCGGAAAATCCGCTTTATGCCGTTCGCGGCGGAGAAAATGCGTTCGTGTTTTACACGAGGCGTTACACTCCGATTCCGCTTACAGTTCGCGGTTACGGGGCTGGCGCGGGAGTTACGGCGGCCGGAGTTTTCGGCGACATTTTGCGCACCGTAAGTTTCAATCCTGAAAGCAAAAAATAAATTTTTTAGGCAAGAATATGGTTATAGTTTTAAAGCATGACATTTCTCCGACCGAAAAAAAAGCCTTGGCGAATTTTTTGGGCGAACGCAATTTCAAGACGAATGAAATTGCTGGCGAAGAAAAAACGATTCTCGCGGCTGTGGGACGGCTCAATCTCGACGTGCGCGAAGTGGAAATTTTGCCGGGCGTTGAGCGAGTGATTCCGATTTCCAAGCCGTACAAATTGGCGAGCCGCGAATTCAAGCCGCAAGATACGGTGGTGGAAATTCCGTCGCCGTTCAAGCAAATGATTCGCGTGGGCGGAAAGCGCATCATTTCGATTGCAGGCCCTTGCGCCGTGGAAAATCGCGAGCAAATGATAAGCGTCGCAAAGCGCGTTTCCGAAAGCGGCGCGGTAATGCTTCGCGGCGGCGCGTACAAGCCTCGCACTTCTCCGTATTCATTTCAGGGTTTGGGAGAAGAAGGCTGCAAGATTTTGAAAGAAGCTGGCGACAAATTCGGAATGCCAGTTGTAACCGAAGTGGTCGCGGCGGAATATTTGCCGACAATGGAAAAATGCGGCATCGATTGCTATCAAGTGGGCGCGCGCAACATGCAGAATTTCGAGCTTTTGAAACGCCTTGGAAAATTGAAAAAGCCTGTGATTTTGAAACGCGGAATTTCTGCCACAATCGAAGAATGGCTTATGAGCGCGGAATATCTTCTTTCGAGCGGCACGGAAAAAGTGATTTTGTGCGAACGCGGAATCCGCACTTACGAACGAGCCACGCGCAACACGCTCGACTTGAGCGCAGTTCCGATTTTGCGCCAACTCACTCATTTGCCGATAATCGTAGATCCTTCGCACGCGCTTGGAATCCGCGACAAAGTTCTTCCGATGGCATTCGCGGCAATCGCTGCGGGCGCGGACGGAATCATCGTGGAAGTGCATTGCAATCCTGAAAAAGCTTTGAGCGACGGGCCGCAATCGCTTTATCCCGAACAGTTTGACACACTCATGCGGGACATTGACGCGCTTTCCCCGATTTTGGGAAGAGAATTGGCGCACTTGCGTCCGAATTTGAAGCCCGTGAAAATTTCAAGCGGAAAAAAATCTGCGGAAAGTCAAAAGCAGAAAATCGTGTGCGCGTTCTGTGGAAAACGCGGCGCGTATGCCGAGCAAGCCATCACGCGGCATTTTGAAAACGAAGCGAGCGCGTTGGCGGTGGATTCGTTCAGGGAAATTTTCCAAAATGTTTTGGACGGACGCGCGGATTACGGAATGGTTCCGATTGAAAATTCGCTCGCTGGCTCGGTCTACGAAAATTACGACAATCTCGCGAACTTCGACGACATCAGCATTGTGGCGAGCGTGACGCTTCGGATTAAGCACGCACTTTTGGGCGCAAAGGGCGCGCGTCTCGAAGACATCAAATCGATTTATTCGCATCCGCAAGGATTCGCGCAGTGTTCGAAATTTTTGGGCGAGCATCTGGACTGGAGCAAAATTGATTCTGTTTCCACGGCGACGGCGGCTCTTCTCGCTTCGAAAAATCCGAACAAAAACAGCGCGGCCATAGCCAGCGCGGTCAACGCAAAATATTACAAGCTTGACATTTTGCGCGAATCAATCGAAGACGATCCGAAAAATTACACGCGATTTTTCGTCATTGCCGCAAATCATTTTATCGCGAAAAAAAAGGACGACAAATCCGCTTCGCTTGCGTTCCGTGCGCAAAAAGTCGCCGGCATAAAACCCAACGCCGTTTCGTTTATGTTTTCCACAAAAAATGAGCCTGGCTCGCTTTGCAAATGTCTCGGCGTTTTCGATAAATTTAAGTTGAATTTGTCGCGCTTGGAATCGCGCCCGATTCACGGCGAAACTTGGAAATATCGTTTTTACGCCGACGCGGAACTTTCGCAGGACGAACGCACTGTCGATTATGTGAGCCAAGTTTTGGACTCGCTGATGAAAGTGGCGCAGGACGTTCGGCTGCTCGGAGTGTACGCGGCGGAGACTAGATAAAAGTTTTTGCAAATTGATTCGTGCGGAGGGTTTCATACCCCGATGCATGCGTCGTAATAAATTGAATTTTTATAGGGGAAAATTATGAATAAATTTGTGCTTTCTGTTTTAGTAGAAAATCATGCCGGAGTTTTGAGCCGCGTTTCGGGATTGTTCAGCCGGCGCGGTTACAACATCGACAGCCTTACTGTCTGCGAGACCAGCAACAAAGGCATTTCGCGGATGACGATTGTCGTGCGCGGCGACGAGCATATTTTGGAACAGATTGAAAAGCAGCTTTCAAAATTAATTGAAGTGATTTCTATCGAAAGTTGCGATTCGAAAAATACTTGCCAGCGCGAAACCGCTTTGATAAAAGTCAAAGCCTCTGGCGAAAAGCGCGCGATCATCATCGAAACGTGCGACATTTACCGCGCCCACATTGTTGATGTCGGGCTGGAGTCCGTCATCGTGGAAGCGACGGGCAGCGAAGAAAAAATTGACAGTCTCATCCGCCTGCTCGAGCCATACGGAATTTTGGAATATGCAAAAACCGGTCTCACGGCGATGGGACGCGGCGAGACTGTGATGAAATAAATTTTCAGTGGAGGGGGAAGCACGATGGAAATTTCGCCTTACGACTCACCCCCCCCCATCTGATTTTTTCGCTTCAGCCCGCGCGCGTGTTTTTTTTCATCGCTAATTTTTATTTTGAAAAAAAATTATGCATGATTTTTGCGCGCTTCTATTTTTGTTTTTTTATCCTAAAATTTTTCCAAGCGTTTTGTCGCGCTGTCGCCAATTTTTGTCAACTTTTACGCTCAAATCCAAATCGATTTTGTAGTCGAAAATTTCGCCTAATTTTTTCAACGATTCGAGGCGAATAGTTTTTATCATCACCGCGCCTTTTCCGATGACGATTCCTTTTTGGCTTTCGCGCTCCACGCACAAAAATGCGCGCACCCACAATTTTTTTCCGTCGTTCTTGAATTCCATGTCGGCAATTTCAACGTAGATTGCATGCGGAATTTCTTGCTCGAGCCGATTTATTGCTTCGCCGCGAATTATTTCCGAAATCCTAAATCCCACTTCTTGGTCGGTGTAAAAATCTTCGGGATAAAGTTTTTCGCCTTCAGGAAGAATTTCAAAAATCGCCGCGAGCGCCGCGTCAAGTCCGCTTGATTTTTTCGCAGAAATTTTTACGATCCGATTTTCGGGAATTTCAGGAAATTCGTTTTTTGCGAATTCGGCGGCTTTTTGCGAATCCGCGTTCGTCAAATCGACTTTGTTTATTGTGACGACAATTTTTTGCGAAAATTTTTTCAGCAAGTCCGAAGTCAATTTTTCTTCTTCGCCCGGAGCGCGGCTCGCGTCAATCAAATACAAAACCGCATCGCATCCGTCAAGCGCGGACTTCGCGTTTTCCTGCAATTTCAAATTCAATTTTTTTTCGCTTTGATGATAGCCAGGCGTGTCGATGAAAACGATTTGCCCTTGCGCTTCGTTCACGATTCCGCGAATTGAATTTCGTGTGGTCTGCGGCATCGGTGAAACAATCGAAACGTTTTGTTTGCAAACCGAATTCAAAAAAGTTGATTTTCCCGCGCTTGGCCGCCCGATGATTGCGACGACTCCGCTTTTTGCGCGCGCGCCATTTTCGTTTTTTTCGTCTGAAGAATTCATAATTTATCATAACAAATCCCATTGAAAAAATCTAGCGAAAATGCTAAAATAATTTTCTATGGACTTGTTGAAAAAACTTGAAAGTTGCGCCGCTCGATACGAAGTTGTAAAAGAACAAATTATGGATGCGAATTTGGTGAAGGACCAAAAAAAATATAAAGAAGTGATGCGCGAAAATAATTATTTGGGCGAAGTTTGCGCGCTTTATGACGAATACAAAAAATTGCTTTCGGGAATCAGCGAGGCGAAAATTTTAATCACCGAAGAAGACGATGTTGAAATGAAAGAAATGGCTCGCGAAGAATTGCGCACGCTGGAAGAACGCCAGCCGCAGTTGGAAGAGCAAATAAAAATGAAACTCATTCCGCCTGATCCGCTTGATGAAAAAAATATAATTTTGGAAATTCGTTCGGCGGCGGGCGGCGACGAAGCAACGCTTTTTGTTCGCGACCTTTGGGAAATGTATGTTCATCTTGCCGAACGCAAAGGCTGGAAAACTGAAACGATGGAAGCGCAGGAAACGGAAGTGGGCGGCTTCAATAAAATCGTCATTTCGATCAGCGGAAAATTTGTCTACGGAACTTTGCGTTGGGAAAGCGGCGTTCATCGAGTTCAGCGAGTTCCGCAAACCGAATCTCAAGGTCGCCTTCAAACTTCTACTGCGACTGTGGCAGTCTTGCCGGAAGCCGAGGAAACCGAAATCGACATCAAGCCGGAAGACGTCCGCGTGGATGTGATGCGGGCGGGCGGCCCTGGCGGACAGTGCGTCAACACGACGGATAGCGCGGTGCGGCTCACTCACATTCCAACTGGAATCGTCGTAATTCAGCAGGACGAAAAAAGCCAAATAAAAAACAAGGCGAAGGCGTGGCGAGTTTTGCGCGCGCGACTTTTTGATTTGGAAGAAAGCAAGCGGCAGGCCGAACGCGCCGACGCGAGAAAAAGCATGGTCGGTTCGGGCGCGCGAAGTGAAAAAATTCGCACTTACAATTTTCCGCAAGATCGCGTCACCGACCATCGCATAAATTTGTCGTTGCACAATTTGCCTGGATTTATGGGCGGCGCGATGGACGAAATGCTCGACGCGCTCAATGTTTACGCGAAGGAAGAGCAGCTCAAGGCCGACGTGAGCGAACTTGGCGCGTAATTTTGCCTTGAGGAAAATTCTGCGCAAAAATGACGATTTTCGAAGCGAAAAAATTTATCGCAAAAAAAATAGAAAAAATTTCGCAAACGCCTTTTTTGGATGCCGAAATTTTTTTGCAAGAAATTTTGGGCAAAGATAAAACTTTCATTTTGATGAATAAAAATCTCGCGCTCGAAGAAGCGCAGGAAAAAAAAATCACCGAATGGACGCGCGCTCGCGAGCAAGGTTTGGCGGTGGCGTACATTGTCGGAAAAAAAGAATTTTTCGGCTACGATTTTTTTGTCAATCAAAATGTTTTGCTTCCCAAACCTGACACGGAAATTCTTGTGGCGCGCGCCGTCGAAATTATTTCTGAAAAAATTTCCGCGAATAAAAATTCTATTCTCACCGTTTGCGACATGTGCACGGGAAGCGGCTGCGTTGCGTTGAGCGTTTTGCGAACGCTCGCGGACGATGAGCGTGTGCCGATTGAACGCTTGCCGACATTTGCGCTGGCGGACATAAGCCGAGGCGCGCTTGACGTTGCGAAAAAAAACGCCGAGACACTTTTGCGCGGTGCGGAAATTTCACGCGTGAAATTCATCCAAAGCAATTTGTTCGAAGTCGTGCCGTTTTCGTTCGATGTGATTTTGGCAAATCCGCCTTATGTTCCGCACGAAGAAGCGCGCGCGCTTTTGGCGGACGGACGAGGCGAGCCGCTTTTGGCTTTGGACGGCGACATTTCTTCGAACGGTGATTTCAGCGGAACGAATGACGGGCTTGAAGTGGCGCGAAGACTTGTGCTCGAAGCGAAAAATCATCTTTCGCCGAATGGAATTTTTTTGATGGAAACGGGCGAATACAACGCAGATGCCGCCGCCGATTTTTTGCGGCTTCACAATTTTCGCAATGTTGAAATTTTGTGCGACTTGGAAGGACAGAAGCGCGTCGTCGTCGCGGCTTTTTGAAAAAATTTTTGGGCTTGGCGTTAGGTTAAAATTTAAACGGTTTGTCCGAGAGCCTCCGCGATTCCGAATGCTCTGTCGCCGATTTTTTCGATTTGCCGAACAAGGTCGATGTAAAGCAATTCCGATTTTACGTCCGCGCCTTTTTCCAGTCGCTTTCGCGCGATTCGTTTCAAATTTTTTCGGAACAAGTCGATTTGATCTTCCAGTTCTTTCGCCATTTCAAGTTTTTCCGCGTCCAAATGTTTGTTGATGTTGATGTGAATGAATTGCAAAAATTGCCGGACAAGCTCGACATAAGGAATCAGGCGGTCGGTGTCTTCGGTTTCGAACTGCATATTTTTTTCGATGGAACGTTTCAGCAAAAGTCCGATGCTCAAACATTCGTCGGTCATGTTTTCCAGTTCGCCGATAATTGAAAGCATAATCGAAAGATTGTTGAGCTGCTTTTCGTTTACTGCGAGACGCTCTATGTGGACGATGTATCGCGAAAGCTGCTCGTGCATTTGGTCGGCATAATTTTCCGCGCGCTCGATTTGTTCGAGATGTTCGTCGATGAATTTTTGGTCGCGCTTCATTAAGCCGACTTGAATTCTGTCGAACATTTCCGTTGCCAAGTCCGTGAGATTCGCGATTTCCTTTTCCGCGCGAACAATGTACGCGCCGACGTTTTCTTTTCCAAGCGCGCTTTCCACATAATCGAGCTTGTAAAAATTTTTCTTGTCGTTCGCATTTTCCTTGATGAGCTTTTCTGAAATCGCCACGATTTGATTTGTAAAAGGAAGGAACAAAATCGTGGAAATTGTTTTAAATGCCGTGTGCAAAATTGAAATTCGAATCGCGATGTTCGCGTTTTTCGGCGTGAGGAATTCCACGAACGAAAGAAACGGATGGAAGAAAATCAACGCGACGATTGTTCCAACGACATTGAACAAAACGTGAATCAGTGCTGCGCGTTTTGCGTTCGTGCTTCCGTTGATGGCCGCAAGCACCGCGTCCACAGTGGAACCGATTCCGCTTCCGAGCGTGAGCGCGGCCGCGAATTCCCAATTTACGATTCCGTTATAAGCCAGCGTGATGACGATTGCGCTGAACGCGCTCGAAGAATGCATTATTGCGGTGATTGTGATTCCGATTACGAAAGCGATAAAAATGGAAAGCGCGCCGAAATCCTGCATTTGCGAAAACCACTTGAATCGCTCCAATTGTTCCGGCTTGAGCGAAAGTGCCTCGCTGAGCATTTCAAGTCCGATGAAAAGCAACCCGAATCCCATCAACGCTTCGCCGATGTTTTTGTTGAGATTTCGTTTTGTGAGCGTGAGAAAAAATCCTATTCCGAAAATCGGAAAGGCGAAATTCGATATTTTAAAATTGAATCCGAAAATAGAAACAATCCAAGCCGTGACCGTCGTCCCGATGTTCGCGCCGAAAATTACGCCGGCAGATTGCTTGAGCGTGAGAAGTCCTGCGTTCACGAAAGTTACGACCATCACGGTTGTCGCGCCCGACGACTGGATTATCATCGTGATGAATGTGCCGGTGAGCAAGGCTTTGAAGCGGTTGCCCGTCATGGCGGAAAGCGCGCGTTGGAGTTTTTCGCCCGCGCTCTTTTGCACACCGTCGCTCATCAATTTCATTCCGTACAAAAGGAACGCGAGACTTCCCATTAGTTGAAGCAGGACTGCAACAAAACGCATGGATATTATTGTAGCAAAAAAGCGATTTTCTTTCAAGGGCGCATGAAAATCCGCAAAATTGTTCCGATGAATGCGAGAGTATTTTCTGGAAGGAATTCCACGGTTAAAAATTTTTTTGAAAAAGTGTTGACACTTTTTGGCGAAATCATTATATTATGGTTACCGAATGTTCGGTAATGTTGACGAACATTCGGTAACTTGAAAATTATGTCAAGGCAAGTAAACACGAAAGAAAGAATAATTTCCTCCGCGTTTTTGATGTATAGGAAAATGCTTTTCAAAGAAGTTTCCTTGAGCGACATTGCGCGTTCTTCCGGAATTACGAAGACCGCGATTTTCAGGCATTTTAAAAACAAGGCTGAACTTTTTTCCACGATGAACGAACGCTTTTTCGAGGCGTTTGAAATTCTTGCGAAAAAGATCGCCGGCGAAAATGGAAAGCATACTTTTGCCGCCACTTATAAATCGGTGGATTATGTTTTTGAATTCGACAAGGAATATCCGGGCTACATTGACTATTACATTCAGTCTTTGCTTGGCAATGAAAAAATGACGGCGAGGTTTGCGGAAATTCTCACGCTCAATAAAATTCCGTTTTCAAAGGAAAACTCTTTTGGCAGCAAAAAAAAATGGGTGCACGAAAGGATTCTTCCGCTTTATATCGAAATCACGATTTTGAATTTTTGGGCGGAAGTTACGCGCGCTTTGGAAAAAAAAGAGCTGACGGAAGGCGAGACGGATTTTCGCACGCAAATTGCCAAGATAATTTTTGAAGGTTTTGGCAAAAAAAAGAATCCGATTTCGGAGGAACGCCGCAAGGAACTGGACGCGCTTTGCAAAGTGAAATTGGAAAAGAATGAAAAGGCCGATCGTTTTTTCGAGGCGTTTCTCAAGGTGATTCAAAAAAATCCAGGCAAGAATGTTACCGTGGAAAAAATCACCAACGAGCTTGGGATTGCAAAAAGTTCGATGTATGCTTTTTTTCCTGGCAAAACGGATTATATGAAAAATATGCTGCGGCAGGAAATTGAATTTTTTACAGAAGTCTTGCAGGAAAAATGCGCGTTCGCCGAAAATTTTGACGAAGTGGTTTATGTTTTGCTTTGTGGCGAAGTGAATTATTTTTCCGAACATCCGCAGCTTGTTTTGATGCACGCGTTTTTCACTTACCACGATATGGGCACTTATGACGAGGTTTTTGACAAAAGCGTTTTTTCGTTTCTTTCGGAAGAGCTTCCGCAGGATTTCAGTTTGGGATTTGGAGACGCGCAGGGCATTTTCATAAAATGGATTTCCGTTTTGGCAATCTCGTTTTTGTTTATGGGAAAGAAGCACGAGCTTCCGCCGGAATGGCGCGATTTCTTTGTTTCGGCAGTTTATGAATTTATAGAATGCGGCGCAAAAAGTTGCATAAAATAATATTTGTATTACGGAGGAAAAGGCATGAGAAAAATTTTCATCGCTTCGCTGGCAATTGTCATGGTTTCGATTTTTGCCGCGAGCGCGCAACAGGACGGTGGGCAGGAAGAAGTCGTGACGCTCACCGTGGATCAGGCGGTTGACTATGCGTTGCAGAACAGCCGTGATTTGAAAAGCAATGATATTGATTTGGCAATCAAGGAACGAAGCGCGAAATACTCGTGGAATGTTTTTCTGCCGGACATTACCGTAAGCGGAACTGCGGCACGAACTACGGACATTGATTCCACCTTAAACCAAATGAACGCGATGCAAGGTTTGGCAGCTATAAATGGAGGTGTTCCGCGCATGCTCGAAGCCGAAGAAAAATATCATTGGGCTTTGGTCGGCAATATCAACGCGCAACTTAATTTGAGCCTCGCTTACATCTACAGCATCAGGGCGGCGAAGGCTGGATATGAAGGCGGCAAAATCACTTGGGAGCAAAGTCAAAAGCAAACGATTATGAACATCAAAAAGTTGTTCTACGGACTTTTGCTTCAGCAGGAAAGTTTGGAAATCCAGCGAATGTCTTTGGAGAATGCGCGTCAACGTGCCGCCCAAGCGCAAATCAATTTCAACAACGGGCGCATTCCGCAGCTGCAATTTTTTAACGCGCAAGTGACTTACGAAAATCAGCGTCCCGAAGTGGAAACCGCCGAGCGAAGTTTTAATCAGCAATTGGACACGTTCGCGTTTTTGATTGGAATGCCCGTGGGAACGAAAATTGAATTGAGCGGCTCGATTGAGCCTGAATATGTGAACGTTACTACGGAAGAACTTTTGGAAAAATATGGCGAAAAGAATTTGGACTTGCGCGCTTTGCAAAACAACATCGACATTTTGAATATGAATCTCAAGGCGTTGAATTTGAGCAGCTACACGCCCGCGCTTGTTTTGAGTTACGGATATCAGCCGACTGGCACTTGGTGGAGCGGCGATTTGGATTTTGCCGACCAAGGCTCGCTTTCAATAACGCTCGCGTTCAACATTACTAACATGCTTCCGTGGTCCGCAAATCGTCAGCAGGCGCAAGATTTGAAAGACAATATTTCGAAACTCAACCTTACGATGGAAACGCTCACGGAAAATCAAAAAGTGCAAGTCCGCAAAGCTGTGGACACTTTGAATCAGGCGCGCGAGCAAATCGATTCGATGGGGCGCACCGTGGAATTGGCGCAGCGTTCTTACGATATGTCGGTGAGTTCGTTCAACAATGGTCGAATGGAATTGCTGGATGTGCGCGACGCGCAGACGCAATTGAATCAGGCGATGCTCGGGCAGTTAAACCAAAAGTTCAACTACATTTCCGCGCTGATGGATTTGGAATATGAGCTGAACTCGGATTTGTCCGAATACAAAGAATAAATTTTTATTATGAAGGAGATTGTAAAAATTATGAAAACTATGAAAATCACGATTAAAAAGTTCGCGATTGCGTTGCTCGCCGTTTTTGCGTTTGCGTCTTGTGCGAAAAAAGAAGCCACGGTTGATTCGGGCGAAGTCGAATCGCTTTTCGCGGTGAACACTTACAAAACCAAGTCCGGCAACTTGGACAACTATTTGGAATTCGGAGGCGACGTTGATTCGGTTTCTTCGGTCGCGGTGCTTCCCGATGCGGCAGGAAAAGTCGCTCGCATTATGGTAAGCGTCGGGCAAATGGTAAGCCGCAATCAAACTATCGCTTATGTCGATCCGAGCCTTCCCGGTTTGAATTACAGTTTGAGCCCTGTGCGCGCGCCGATTTCCGGGCGGATTACTTCGTTCGTGCCCACGATTGGAACTCAAGTTTCGCAGGGCAGCGTGATCGCGCAGATTGCTCAAACCGACGATTTGGAGATCAAGGTGAGCATTCCCGAACGGTTCATCAGCCGAATAACGATGGGGCAGGAAGCCGTGGTGACATTCGACGCTTATCCCGGAATCGAATTCGTCGCGAAGGTTTTTGAAGTGAGCCCGGTTTTGGACACGACAAGCCGCACGATGAGCGTGAAGCTGCGTTTGACAAAAGCCGACGAGCGCGTGAAAGTGGGAATGTACGCGCGTGTCCGACTTGTTACGGAAAGCATCCGCGACGCGATTGTCGTTCCTTCCACTGCAATCGTAACCCGCAGCGGAAAGTCGTATCTTTTCGTGGTGGATTCAAAATCTGCGGACAGCCGCGGCGCAAAAGTTCGACTCACTTCGATTGTGCCGGGACTTTCCGTGGACAACAAAACCGAAATCGCGCAAGGAATTTCTGCCGGCGATGAAATCGTAATCAAAGGTCAAAATCTTTTGGACGACGGCGCGAACGTAAACATAATTTCAGTTACGGAGGATTAGTATGACATTTTCTGAAAAATGCGTGAACAAGCCTGTTACGACTTTGCTAGTTTTTATAGTCGTGATTGCGCTTGGAGTTTTTTGTACGTTCAATCTTCCTGTCGATATGTATCCCGATATGGATTTGCCGTACATGATTGTGTACACGAATTATTCCAACGCTGGTCCTGAAGAAATCGAACAAAGCGTGACGCGCATATTGGAAAGTTCGCTTTCCGGATTGAGCGGCTTGAAAAAATTGCAGTCGCGTTCTTCCACCGGAATCAGCATGGTGATTTTGGAATTCGACTACGGAACGAATCTTGACAATGCCGCCAACGAAATTCGCGACAAAATAGATTTAGTGCGCTCGTATTTGCCCGACGACGCGGATTCGCCGATAACGATAAAACTTGATCCTTCGATGATGCCGATTATGGTTTTGTCGATGAAAGGAAATCGCACGCCTGAGGAATTGCGCGACTATGCCGAGGACGTTGTTCAGCCGCGATTGGAGCAGCTCGACGGAATCGCTTCGGCGAATATCATGGGCGGCCGCGAGGCTTCAATCAACGTTGATATTCCGCGCGACCGTTTGGAAGCCTACGGACTTTCGATAAGCCAAGTGGCGCAGATGATTGGAGCGCAGAACATTCAGTCTTCTGGCGGAATAATCACTTCGGGCGACATGAACTACACAATCAAAACGAGCGGAAAATATCAAAGCATCGAAGACTTGAAGAACACCGTAATCAGCTACAAGGCAAGCACTTACGGACTTTCCGCGGGCATGGAATTGAAGACGGTTTTGCTGCGCGACATTGCCGACGTTTACGAAGGCTACAAGGATGAAGAGTCGCTTGCAAGCGTTGGAGGGGAGTCCTGCGTCGTTCTTACGATTCAAAAGCAGAGCGGAAAAAATTCTGTTACGGCTGCGAAAAACGCGCGAAGGGAAATTCCGAAAATTCTTGGAGTGCTCCCTTCCGACATAGACATTCTCGAAATTTACAACACCACCGACATTATCGAACAGACAATCAACGAAGTCGTGAATTCGGTAATTGTCGGCGCGTTGCTCGCCATCGCCGTTTTGTTCATATTCTTGCGTTCGTTCAAAAGCACGATTATCATCGGACTTTCGATTCCGATTTCCGTAATGGTGACGCTTTTCTTGATGTACTTCAAAGGCCTCACGATAAATATGATTTCCATGGCGGGCTTGCTTTTGGGAATAGGTATGCTTGTTGACAACTCAATCGTAGTTTTGGAAAACATCTACAGCTACCGCCAGCGCGACGCGAAGCCGAAAGTGGCCGCCGTTCTCGGTTCGCAGGAAATGGTCACTTCGATTACGGCGAGTACGCTCACTTCGGTTTGTATTTTCTTGCCGATGATTATGTTCCGAAAAAAGCTCGGCGTTATGGGACAGATGTTCGATAGCCTCGCTTGGACGATCATCTTTTCTTTGATGTGTTCGCTCGTCGTCGCAATCGCGCTTGTTCCTGTGCTTTGTTCGAGTTATCTGAAAATCGACAAGCTCAACGAAACTCAATCCACGGGAATTTCGGGAAGCATAAACCGCGCGTTCAACAGGTTTTTCAAAAATTTGGACAACGGCTATGCGAAAGGCGTTGCGTTCGTTTTGCATCATAAAAAAAGCTGTATTTTAGTTTTGGGGCTTTTGTTCGTCCTTTCGATTTTCGCGGTGAAATTGACTGGCGTGATTTTTATGCCTGAGTCCGCGTCGAATAGCGTTACGATTAAAATGGAATTGCCGAAAGGAACTCCGCTTGAAATTACGGGCGAGACCGCCGAAGAATTGCAGCAGATGGCGATGCGCGATTTGGTCGGCGTAAAATATTCGCTCATAATGGTGGGCGGCGAAGGAATGATGGCCGCTTCGAACGGCTCGAACACGGCGAGCGTCGTCTTCGCGCTTTACGAAGAAAAGAAACGCCAGCCGGGTTATGACAACGAAAAAACCGCCAAGGCGAAATTGCGAAAATATTTCAGCATGTTCCCTGGCGCGGATTTGAGCTTTGAATCGAACAGCAACAGTGCGGGCAACAACGACATCAGCGTTGACATAAAAAGCGACGACTTGAATTTGGTTCGCTCGACTGCGGCGCAAGTGGAAAAGCTTCTCAAGGAAAAAGCCACGGACATCGTTACGGAAGTTTCGAGCGATCAAGAGGACGGACTTCCGCAGGCGGAAATCATCGTAGACCGCGCGCGCATGTACGAGCTCGGCTTGAACATTTACAGCGTGGGCGCGGAAATAAATGCCGCAATCAACGGAACTACCGCCAGCCGCTATACTCGCGACGGCGATGACATCGACGTGGTTGTGCGCCTTGCCGAAAAAGATGCTTCCAAATTGACCGACCTCGATCAAATTTCTGTCGTCAATTCGCAGGGAATGCGCGTGCCGCTTTCGAGTTTCGCGCACTATGAGCAGACTCTTTCTCCGGTTACGATTTACCGCGAAGATCAGGCGCGCGTAATCCACGTTACCGCCAAGCCAGCCGACGGCGTTTCTTTGGACAAAATTCAGGCGGACTTGATGAAGCTCATCAACAACAACATTCCTGCCGATGAAAACGTGACGATTACGATGAGCGGTGCGTTTGAAGACATGATGGAAGCCGTCGTGAATTTCGGAATGATAATTATCATGGCGGCATTTTTGGTTTTCGTCGTAATGGCGAGCCAATTCGAATCGTTGCAAGATCCGTTCATCGTTTTGTTCACGATTCCGCTTTCTTTTATAGGCGTTATGGCAATCTATGTTATAAGCCGAAATCAATTGAGCGTCGTCACGATCATGGGTATGCTTGTTCTCGTCGGAACAATCGTAAACAATGGTATCGTTCTTGTGGACTACACGAATCTTTTGCGAAAGCGCGGGCTCGGTTTGGAAGAGGCTTGCGTCGAGGCGGCGCGAAACCGTCTGCGCCCGATTTTGATGTCAACTTTGACGACGGTAATTTCGCTTATGCCGATGGCGTTCTTCCCGGGCGAAGGCTCTGCTTCGATGCAGCCGATTGCTCTTACCGTGTTCGGCGGAATGACGTTCGGCTCGCTGATGACATTGTTCTTGATGCCGACGGTTTACTTCATTTTCAACAGCAGAAGAGAACGACGCGCGGCAAAAAAAGCCCGCCGTGCCCAAAGAAGGCTTGAGCGTCGCCAAGCCAAACTTGAGTCAAGGGCGTAAAACCGGCGCGAGAAATTTTGAAATTCGATTTTAGCAATTTTAGTACAGGAGGAATTTTATGAGCGAAGAAGAAACGAAAAAGAAAACAGAATCGAAAGACTCTCTGCGCCGCGTGGAAATAATCTTTTCGCAGGCGGTGGAAGAAGATATTTTCGAAGGCTTCAAAGAACACAAAATCGGCTCGCATTACAGCAAGATTTCCGCCGTAACTGGCTCGGGCTTTTCCTCGCCAAAATTGGGCGACGCGATTTGGCCGCAGTTGAACGAAATGATAATCGTCTATTGCAAAAAGAACGAGGCGGAAAAAATCGTTGACTTTGTGAAGGCTCTGCGAAAAAAATATCCCGTCGAAGGAATCGCGTGCTTCGTTTCCAAGGCAAAGATGAAATAAAAAATGCCGAGTTTGCGTTGCAGACGCGCGTCCTTTAACAGCGAAGAAAATTGAAACTTTCTTCACTGTCAAAGATTGACGAAAAAGCCTTGCTTCGTTTAGAGGCAAGGCTTTTTTATACGCCTCGGATTTGTGCGGAGAAGTTCGCCATTTCGCCGCAGACTTCAAGCGCCGCAAATTTGACGCGCCATAAATTTTACATTGACTTTTCGCTGGAAGGGTGCTATATTTAAGTCTATATGAAAGCATGGCAAGGCACATTCAGACGCTTGCGGCTTTTTCGCAGGTATAAAGAATGGACCGTGACAGTCTTATTTTCTCTTGCCGCATTTGTTATCGCTCTTATATGCGTGATGGGTTTCTTGGCCTATTTAAATACCCTCAATTACATTCGAAAATTGTACGCCGAAATTGGGCACGATTTGGTTGAACGTCGCGCTGAATATTTGGACGGAGTTTTCGCGCGGTGTTTTGATGATTTGGAAAAAATTTCGGAAATGCCAGAAGTGAAAGGCGCAAGTTCTCGCGTCGCTTTGGAAGCATTGGCGCGCGCCGTTCCCGAACGGAGACGCGCTTTTGTAGTGGCGGCTTTCGCTTCTGCAGAGGGCGACGCTCATTATTTGGACGGGCGCGATGCGGACGTTTCGCGGGAAAAATTTTTCGCTCGGGCGATGAACGGCGAAAATGAATTCGTGGTCGAATTGTATGATGCGGATTTTGGTGGCGACGAATTTGTCATTGCGAAAGGCGTTCATTCGGACGGCGAATTTGCGGGCGTCGTTTTCTATTCAATGCGCTTTTCAAGCCTTGATTCTCCCTATTTGAAAATGCACGTCGCCGAAGACGTGTTTTCAAGTTTCGCCGTCAATTCATCCGGCGAATTCATCGTTCCATTGAAAACCGAATCAATCCTGAATATTGGCGAGGATTCTCTCGAGCAAGATGATTTGGAAGTTTTGCGGAATCTGATTTCTCAAATGGAAGAAAGCGAGCATGGAAGCTTGGTTTTGCGCTCGCGGATTTTTTCCGCCGAATTTGTGGAATGGGCGAAAATCAGCGGAACGGATTGGGTGATCGGGCTTACCGCGCCTTTTTCCAAAATTGACCTCGTGGCGCAAGATTCCAAAGCGCGGATAATTTCAATTTGCGGCGTTCTTGTTGTCGTTGTGCTCGTCGTTTCCGTGCTGATTTTCCTTTCGATTTTGCGAAAGCATTTTTCCCATCGCCGCATAATGTTGCAGCAGGCGCAGAACATCGACAAGCTCACGGGGCTTTGTACAGAAGTTTTTTTCGAGGAGCAGGCCGAAAAACTTTTGAACACGAATCCCGATGCAAATTTTCTAATTTTGGGCGTGGACATCCGAGGATTCAGAATCGTGCAGCAGACCGAAGGAATTGCCATAGCGAACGAGCAGCTCGTCCTTCTTTCGCGAAGGCTCGGCGAAATTGCCCGCGAAAAAAATGGCATCGCCGCGCGCGGCCACGTAGATCATTTTTATTTGATGTATCCGATTTCCGACAGCGAGAGCGCGCTTCGGGAATTCGACTCGTTTTTGTACAACGGCAATTTGCTTGCCGGGCGCGTTGGCGAGCTTGTTCCGACGAGAATTGGAATTGTTTTCGCTGGAAAGGATTACGAGCGCGACACCATTCAAAATCTCATAGGCAAGACAAGTTACGCGAAGCGCGTGATTCAGGACAATTTGCTGAAAAATTATTCGGTTTTCGACAGCGGCATGGAGGCGCGCGTTCTCAATGAAAAGCGAATGGAACGTAACATTCCGACCGCGTTTGCGCACGATGAATTTTATGTCGTCTATCAGCCGAAAATAAATTTGAGCGACGGAAAAATTATCGGCGCGGAGGCTTTGGTGCGCTGGAATTCCGCCGAACTCGGAAATGTGACGCCGGATAGTTTCATTCCGATTTTCGAGCGCAACGGTTACATCGAACGCCTTGATTTTTACGTTTACCAAAAAGTTTTCGAATTTGTGGAAACGCAAATTACAAAAAGGGGAAATGATTTCGTTCCGATTTCTGTGAATATGTCGCGATTCCATTTGAAGGACGAGACATTCGTTTCGAACTTTTTGAGTCTTTTCCGCAAATACAACATTCCGCCCCAGATGATTGAAGTGGAAATCCTTGAACGCTCGCTTGGCGTGGCGGATGACCGTGCGCGAGAAGTGGCGGAACAACTGCATGAAATGGGCTTCCGCGTGTCCATCGACGATTTTGGCACGGGCGAATCCTCGCTGAGTTTGATTTCGAAAATTCCCGCCGACATCATCAAGATTGACCGCAAGTTCATGCTTGGCATAAAAGACGCTTCGTCTTCTTCTGACGATGAATTGAAGGTCGTGCGGCTGATAGTTGAGATGGCGCATCAATTGGGCAAGGAAACGATTTGCGAAGGCGTGGAAACCGAACAGCATGTGAATGTCCTGCGTTCCATAAATTGCAATTATGTTCAGGGATTTTTCTATTCCAAGCCGCTTTCCGAAAAAGATTTCATCGAATATTTGGAGCAGCATTTGTAATGAGCGAAAAAATTGTTCCGAAAAAAATCTACACGGCGGCAGTCGTGGGAACAGGACGCATCGGCTTTTCGCTGGGCTTCGACAAAAAGCGCGAGCAGCCCGCAAGCCACACGATGGCATTGAACGCAAATCCGCGCGTGAAAATAATTGCGGGCGTGGATAAAAATCCCGAAAATCTTTCCGAATGGAAAAAAGCAAATCCTGCCGCACGAACGTTCGAAAGCGTTGAAAAAATGTACGAAGCGTTCGCGGAATCTTGCGAAAAAAAATCGGAATGTCGTGACGAAAATCGCCGCACAAAAAACGCGCATGATTGCGAGCCAGATATCGTTGTGGTTGCAGTGAACGAGGACGCGCATTTGTCGGTCGCGCTCGAAGCGATTTCGCACAAGCCGCGACTTTTGATTTTGGAAAAGCCCGTCGCGCTCAATTTGCACGAAGCGGAAAAAATTCGACGCGCCGCGAAAAAATTTTCAGTGCCAATTTTGGTGAATCATGAGCGGCGTTTCGCGATGGACTGGAATTCCGCCGCGGAATACATCAAAAAAATCGGCGACGTGCAAAGCATATCCGCGAGGCTTTTTTCGGGAATGCGACTTTACGACCCTGGCGCGGAAAATACGGGCGGCTACAGTTTGATTCACGACGGAACGCATTTGGCAGACATCGTGCTTTTTTTGCTTGAAGCGATTCAAAAAAACACAGGCGCAAAAAGCGGACGCGCGATTTTGAAAAATCCAATTTTAAGCGGAATCGTTTTTGACAAGAAAAACAAAAAAATCGTGCGCAATTTGTGCGCGCATTATTCCACGAAATTCTGTCCGAGCGTGAATTTGGAAATGAGCGGACGCAGCCGATTTTTCGGATTCGAAGTTGACGTAATCGGAACGGAAGGAAGAATTTTCATTGGTAATGGCTTCGCCAAATTCTTTCATCGCGCGGAATCAAAATTGTATTCGGGATTTTTTTCGCTTGAAGAAGACGCGCAAATTGTTCTGCCCAAAAAACGCGGTCGCGTGCAGACCGGATATTTTTCGAACATGGTACAAAACGCCGTGGATTTTTTGGACGGCCACGCGCCGCTCAAGTCCACGCTTCAAACTGGAATGAACGCGCTGGAAATTTTGGAAGAAATAAAGGAATTGTTGACATAAAGATTGAGAGCGACAATTCACAAATCTTTTTCGCTTGCCCAAAAATCCGCTTTGCTTTATAATGTAAAAAATTTGATTTTGTAGAAAATCTCGCTTGGAGGCGTTATGAAAATTTCCGATGACATTTTTTATTGCGGAGTGAATGACAAAAAAATCGATTTGTTCGAAGGGCAGTTTCCCGTGCCTTGCGGAATGTCCTACAATTCCTATATGATTCGTGGAGAAAAGATTGCCGTGCTTGACACTGTGGACGAAAATTTCGGCGATGAGTGGCTTGGAAAAATCGAGGCGGCGGCTGGCGGCGCGAATGTGGATTTTCTCGTCGTTCATCACATGGAAAGCGATCACAGCGCGAACATTTTGAATTTCGCCAAAAAATATCCGAACGCGAAAATCGTTTCTTCGCAAATGGCATTTTCGATGATGAAGAATTTTTTCGAAACGGATTTTGCCGAACGACGAATTGTCGTGAAAGAAGGCGATTCTCTTGATTTGGGAAAGCACAGATTGAATTTCATTGCCGCGCCGAACGTGCATTGGCCGGAAGTTATGTTCAGTTACGAGCCGAACGAAAAAATTCTTTTTTCCGCTGATGCTTTTGGAAAATTTGGCGCGATTGATGAAGAAAATCCGCTCGATGATTGGGCGTGCAAGGCTCGTCGTTATTATTTTGGAATTGTCGGGAAATTCGGCGCGAACGTTCAGGCGGTGTTGAAAAAAGCTTCCGCGCTTGAAATAAATCAAATCTGTCCGCTTCACGGTCCTGTTCTGCGCGAAAATCTTTGCGAATACATTTCGCTTTATGACACTTGGTCGAAATACGAAGCCGAAAGCGAAGGCGTGGTCGTGGCGTATGCTTCAGTTTATGGTCATACGAAAGCCGCCGCTGAAAAATTCGCGGAAAAGCTGCGCGAAGCCGACTGCCCGAAAGTCTCGGTTTTCGACGTGGCGCGTGATGACGTTTTTGAAATTGTCGAGGATGCGTTCCGCTATGGAAAATTGGTTTTGGCCGCGCCCACTTACAATTGCGGCGTTTTTCCCGCGATGAAAAATTTTATCGAGGCTTTGACGGAACGGAATTTTCAAAACCGAAAAATCGGTTTTATCGAAAACGGCTCTTGGGCACCGATGGCGGCAAAATCAATGTGCGCGCAATTTGGAAATTGCAAGAATCTTGAATTTTGTGAAAATGTCGTTTCTATAAAAGGCGCGATGAAAGCCTGCGATGAGGAAAAAATGGACGCGCTTGTGAAGGAGTTGCTCTAGATTTAATTGAATACAATTTAATTTTATGCAACTTTTTTCAAAAATTATGTTGATTTAAAACCGAAATGGCGTTATACTTTAAGTAATGAGAATTGGTGTGCTTCCAAAGTTTTTTGGGAGCGTCGGTTGTTCGCAACCTAAAATATAATGGAGGTCTTTATGGCTTTAAGAGAAGAATGGACCGGCTTTAAGGCTGGTCGTCTTTGGCAGGACGAAATCAATGTCCGCGAATTCATTCAAATGAACTACACGCCCTACGAGGGTGATGCATCATTTTTGGCAGGTCCGACTGGAGCAACTCAGAAATTGTTCGACGAATTGCAGAAATTGCAAAAGGCCGAGCACAACAAAGTTGTGGAAGTGACCGAAACCAAAAAGAACAAGAAAACCGGCGAAGTCACCACTGTTACGGTGAAACGCTCGGGCGTTTTGGATTTGGACACGGATGTCGTCACAGGACTCACTTCGCATCCGGCGGGCTATATTTGTCCTGAAGGCAAAGATTTGGAAAAAGTCGTCGGACTTCAGACAGACAAGCCTCTCAAACGCGCTTTCATGCCTTACGGCGGAATCAAAATGGCGGAGCAATCTTGCGCGATGTACGGCTACAAGCCCAACGAAGAATTGCACAAGATTTTCACTGAATATCACAAAACTCACAATGACGCGGTTTTCGATGTCTATACTCCCGAAATCCGCAAGGCTCGCAGCGCGCACATTCTCACAGGTTTGCCGGACACTTATGGACGCGGACGAATCGTCGGTGATTATCGCCGTGTCGCGCTCTACGGAATTGATTTCATCATGGAATCAAAGCAAAAAGATTTGGCGAATTGTGGCGACGGCACGATGTCGGAAGAAATCATCCGCCAGCGCGAAGAAATCGCCGAGCAAATCAAGGCTCTCAAAGGAATCAAGGCGATGGCTGCGATTTATGGCTACGACATTTCAAAGCCGGCGCGAAATGCCCGCGAAGCTTTCCAGTGGCTTTATTTCGGCTACTTGGCGGCAATCAAAACTCAAAACGGCGCGGCGATGTCAGTCGGACGCATTTCGACTTTCCTCGACATTTACATCGAGCGCGACATCAAAAACGGTACTTTGACCGAAGAAGCGGCGCAGGAATTGGTTGACCACATTGTAATGAAATTCCGCATGGTGCGCTTCGCGCGAATCGAATCTTACAATCAGCTTTTCTCTGGCGACCCGATTTGGGCGACGCTCGAAGTGGCTGGCCTTGGCGTGGACGGACGCAGTTTGGTTACCAAAAACGACTTCCGCTTCCTGCACACTTTGGAAAACATGGGACCAAGCCCCGAGCCGAACATCACGGTTTGCTATTCAAAGCGTTTGCCCGAAAATTTCCGCCGATATGCCGCGAAAATTTCGATTGACACTTCTTCGATTCAGTATGAAAATGATGATGTCATGCGACCGATTTGGGGCGACGACTATTCAATCTGCTGCTGTGTTTCCGCGACGGAAACTGGAAAGGAAATGCAGTTCTTCGGAGCGCGCGCGAATTTGGCGAAGGCGCTTTTGTACGCCATCAACGGCGGCAAGGACGAAGGCGCAGGACTTACGCCTTATGCGCAAGTCGGTCCTGAATTGCCGATGATTACTTCGGAATATTTGGATTATGACGAAGTGATGAAAAAGTACGACATCGTGCTTGATTGGCTTGCCGGACTTTATGTCAACTGTCTCAACGCGATTCATTATATGCACGACAAGTATTATTACGAAGCGGCGGAAATGGCACTCATTGATACCGACGTTCGCCGTTCATTCGCGACCGGAATTGCTGGATTCAGCCATGTCGTCGATTCGCTTTCCGCAATCAAATATGCGAAAGTCAAAGTCATTCGCGACGAGCAGGGCTTGGCAAAGGATTTTGAAATCCAAGGCGACTTCCCTCGCTACGGCCAGGACGACGATCGCGCAGACGAAATCGCGAAATGGCTTTTGAAGGATTTCATGGCGAAAATCAAAAAGCATCCGACATATCGCAACGCCGAGCATTCAACTTCGATTCTTACTATTACATCGAATGTTGTTTACGGAAAGGCGACAGGTGCTTTGCCCGACGGACGCAAGGCTCACGAGCCGTTCAGCCCGGGCGCGAATCCTTCTTACGGCGCGGAAACCAAAGGCTTGGTCAAATCGCTCAACTCGGTTGCGAAAGTGCCTTACGAATACGCGCTTGACGGCATTTCCAACACGCAGACAATCAACCCGAGCGCACTTGGCCACGACGAGGACGAGCGTGTCTCAAACTTGGTCAGCGTGATGGACGGCTACTTCGAAAAAGGCGCGCACCACTTGAACGTGAACGTGTTCGGCGTTGAAAAGCTCAAGGATTGCCAGGCGCATCCTGAAAAACCCGAATACGCAAACTTCACTGTGCGCGTTTCAGGCTATGCGGTTCGCTTCATCAATTTGACGAAGGAGCAGCAGGACGACGTAATCGCGCGCACTTGCCACGCTAGCCTCTAGGCTTTCATAACGGGTTTTGTTTTGCAAAGCCCGCGCTTGCGAATTAAAACTAGCCCGCTTCCAAAATGGAGGCGGGCCTTTTTTTGCCGTGCGAACGAATTTCCTTCCGAAAAAAAATTTAATTTTTTTTTAAAAACCCATTGACAAAAAATTGAAAAATAATAGAATGTTTATATGTTCAAATGTTTGAACGGATAAACTAATAAATATTTGCGAGGTTTTGCTTCATGAGGAATTTTCTCAAACATCCAAAACTTATTATTTTTGTTTGCGTCGCGATTACGATTGCGATGGCTGTGCCGCTCACTTCGATTTTCATCGAAAACAATGTGCGCGTCTACATGCCGTATCACAGCGATTCTTACAAAAATCTCATTCAGACCGAAGAGCAATTCGGAAGCATGGTGCCGATTGGAGTTTCGCTTGAGGCGAACGACAAGTCCACGATTTTGACGCCGGAATACATTGACGTGATTCAGAAAATTTCCGACCGCGTGGAAAATCTTGAGGGAATTGAATCGGTGGATTCGATAACGAACATCGATTTTGTGTACTCGTTGGACGGAGGACTTGCCGCTGGAAAAATCTTGGACGATGATTATGCCGGCACTTCTGCCGACATGAAATCGATAAAAGAAAAAATTGTCGATTGGCAGGATATGTACAACCGCGTAATTGTTGACGACACTTTTACTGCCGCGCAAGTTGCCACCACTTTGAATCCTTCGCTGAATTCAAAAGAGCAAATCGCGCTTTTGAATAAAATCCGCGAAATCACTTACGAAGAAATCGAAGGACACAATCTTGAGGCGCGGTTTTTTGGCGATCCTGTTTTGAGCGACAACGCCACGGATTATATGATAAGCGATTTGTTCCGCTTGATTCCGCTCGTCGCGCTTGTGGTTTTGGTTTCGCTTTATCTTTCGTTCCACACGATTTCTGGAACGCTTTTGCCGCTTGCCACGGTTTTGATGTCCACGGTTTGGACTTGCGGACTTATGGCGCTTTTCGGAATAACATTCACGATTGTTGCGAGCGTTATTCCTGTCGCGCTGATTGCCTGCGGAAGCGCGTACGGTATCCAC
Source organism: Treponema sp. (assembly GCA_014804005.1). Lineage (GTDB taxonomy): Bacteria > Spirochaetota > Spirochaetia > Treponematales > Treponemataceae > Treponema_D. The sequence goes on from JAAVAP010000029.1 coordinate 76,220, forward strand.
GTAATGACGCATTATTACGCATTCCTCGAAAAGACGGAAGGCGAGATGACGAAGGAAAAACATCTTGACGCGATTTGCGCCGGATTGAAGGATGTTTGGGTGGCGGTTTTGCTCGCGGCGATTACCACGATAGCGGGCTTCATTTCGCTTGTGACAAGCCCGATTGTTCCTTTGAAAAGCTTCGCGGTTTTCACGGCCTTGGGAATCGCGTTTTCGCTGATTCTTTCGATAACATTTGTTCCGGCGATGCTTTGCATCACTCCGCTCGCGCAAGTTGGAAAAAAGCGTGGCGGAACAATTTCTGCGAAATTGAAGAAGAAGCTCGATCGCGAACTTGAAAGGCGCGGCGGCGCTTCTTCCGCAGAGGCGAACGGAAAAACGCTTTATAATATTTATCACTTTTTCACGGGAACAAAAATCCGTCTTTCGGTTTTCGCGGTTGTGATTGTCGCGTGTTCGGCGTGGGGATTGAGCAAATTGGTGATCGACACTTCGCTTGTGAATTATTTTCCCACCAACAGCAAATTCCGCAAGGACATAAAATATGTCGATGAAAATTTCGCGGGAACGAATTCGCTTTATTTCGTGATTTCGGGACAGGAAAACGGCGACATGACGAAGCCTGAAATTCTCAAGGCGGTTGACGACTTGCAATTTTATCTCGACGGAAAATATACGGGCGTTGGAAAAATTGTCTCGTTCACGACATTCATCAAACGAATGAATCAAGTGATGCACGTTCCGATGGCGGAATCGGCGGAAACTGAAACGGCTGATTTCGGCGGAGATTTCGCTCAAGACGATTGGGGCACGGATGACTGGGGCGATTCGGACGACGAATGGGCGGATGCCGGCGATGAATGGGGCGAAGACGATTGGGGTGATTCCGATGAAACTGCCGAAGAAGCCGCGCCTGAAAAAGCGTGGGTTGACCCGAACATCGAATATGCGAAAGTGCTGCAAAGCCAAATCACAGTGCAGGACGCGCTCAAACTTTTTGCGGACGCGTACACGGCTGCTGGCGGAAAGAATGCCACAGTGCAAGGAATGACCGCCGAATTGCAAAAGTCTTTGAACTACAACGGACTTGCATATTACGAAACGCCCTACGATTTGGAAAAATATCCCGCCAAGGACAATCAGGGCTTGGCGAATCTTGTGAGCCAATATTTGCTTTTGTATTCTGGCTCGCTCGACAGATTCAGCGACGATCAGCTTGCGCCGAAATCGATTCGCATGCAAGTGCAATTGCGCACCCACAGCACCGAGGAAACGAAAAGAATCATTCTCGATGCCGAGGAATTCGCGGCGACGCATTTTCCCGAAGGATATTCAATCAAAGCGACTGGAAACGGCGAAATGGAACTTGCGATGAGCGAAATGGTGATTTCGAGCCAATTCACGAGCATCATTTTTTCAATCGCGATGGTTTTCGTGATTATCGCAATTTCGTTCAAGTCGCCGGTGGCCGGAATAATCGGCGCGATTCCGCTTGCGTTCACGATTATATTGAACTTTATGACGATGGGGTTCGCAGGAATCCATTTGGATTTGGTAACGAGCATCATCGCTTCGGTGGCGATTGGCGTTGGCATTGACTACACGATTCACTTTATGGAAAGCTACAAAGCCTTGCGCAGCACGGATCGCAATGTGGAAAACGTAACGCTCAAAACTTTTGCGGTGGCAGGACACGGCATTGTGACGAATGCGCTTGCGGTTGGATTCGGATTTTTGGTTTTGGTTCTTTCGAAGTTTTCGATTTTGCGATGCATAGGAATTCTTGTCGCCATAGTGATGTTCTCAAGTTCGTTCTTGGCGATGACGGTGATTCCGGGAATATTGAATGCATTCGATCCGAAATTTATGCAGTCAAAGGAGGAGCGCGAGGAAATCAAAAACTGAAAAATCTGAAAGAAAAAATTGCGCGAAAGCGTGAAAAAAAATCGCGCGGAATTTTAATTTCGCGCGCATAAAAAAATAATTAAATTTTCACACTCGGAGGTTTGAAAAATGAAAATTACAAAGAAAATTGCGGCCGTACTCGGCGCATTGGCAATCGGTTGTGCGGCGTTCGCTTTGGACGGACGCACTGTAATGCAAAACGCGGACAATGTTGAAAAGCCGAAATTCACTCGGGCGCAAGTGCAGATGATTTTGATCGAAAAAAGCGGTGCGAGCGAAACCCGCGTCATCGACGAATGGGGCAAAAACGAAAACGGCCTTTCAACAATGGTGATGCAGTTCAACAGTCCCGCGAGCGTCAAAGGCACTCGATTCAGCCAGCAAGAAAACGGCGGCGGAAAAGCCGACACGAAATTTATTTTCTTGCCGGACGTTGGCACAGTTCGCCCAGTCGCCGCAAGCCAAGGAAGCAGTTCCTTCATGGGAAGCGACGCCACTTACGACGATATGTCCACTCGCGACGTTGACGAAGACACGCACGAGCTTCTTGCCGAAACCGAAGCGAAAGGTCAATTCAAAAATTGCGCCAAAGTCAAGTCCACTCCGAAGGACGCGAAAAGCAGCCAATATGCTTACAGAATTTCTTGGGTGGACAAGGACACTTGGGTTCCGGTTTACGTCGAAATGTACAGCAAGAAAAACGGAAAAGTTTGCAAGACGCTCGAAGTGAAAAATCTTAAAGTCATCAAAGGCTATCCCACACCGCTCGAAAACGAAATGACGAATTTGGAAACGGGACACAAAACTCGCCTCGTGATGAGCGAAGAACGCCTCAAGTTTGACGAGCCGATAAATCCCGCATATTTTTCAAAAGGATTCTTGCAGAACGGAAAAGTGGCAAAATAAAAATTCATAAAAAATAGTGGGCAAGTTTTTCGAGATGCCATTTTGCAAAGCGCGACTTGCCCACAAACTTGAATTGCTTGTGGAGAAAAAAATGAAAACTGCGAAAAAAATTTTCTTTATTTCTTTGGTCGCGTTTTTTTCTATGGCGCAAATTTTCGCGCAGGACTGGGATGACGATTGGGGCGGCGATTCTGACTCCGCTTCGGCTTCTAGCGAAGAAAGCGCGGGCGGATTTTGGGACAAATTCAAATTTTCTGGCGACGCTAGTTTGGGCGGAAGAATTTATTTTGACAACGAAAGCGCGGGAAAAACCGAAGCGCGCGCCATTCCCGAATTGGAAATCGGTTTGGACTACGAAGGCCCTTCCACGAATTTCAGCGCGCGGATAAATCTTTCGGAGCGTACGTTGCTTCACAATCAAATCGACATTCTCGATGAATTCCGCGCGGACTTGTTTTTGGGTGACTTCGTTTTGAGCGCGGGAAAAATGAAAGTGGTTTGGGGCAAAGGCGACAAGCTTCATGTTCTGGACAATTTCAACGCGAACGACTACACGGATTTTTTGATTCCCGACTATTTGGACAGACGTGCGGGCGAATATATGTTCCGAGTGCAATACAACGCGCCATCCGTGTTCCGCCTGGAAGGAATTTGGACTCCGATTATGCGCGGCGAAATTTATGCCGAGGACGGACGCTGGGTTCCAAACAAAGTGAATACATTGACGGATGCAGTTATGGGAATTGTCGGCGAAACAAAACTTGACGGAATGAAAATTCCGCAACTTCTTGATATGATGAAAAAGCAAGATGAAATGTATCCGAACACAAATCGCCTTGAATACGGACAATTCGGCTTCTACGGAAATTTTTCGATAGGCGCTGTGGATTTGGGCGTTTCATATTACAATGGACATTACAAGCAAGTAAGCGCGAATATGCTTTCTACAATAATGGCGAAGAAAGGTGTTCCGGGCTATGACGGAATGCCGAGTTTGGAATACGACAAACTCCAAGTGTTCGGATTGGACGCGCAGGCGGCGGCAGGTCCGTTCACGTTGCGCGCGGAACTTGCCTACAATCTCACCAAAGATACGGCGGGCGACGATCCGTGGGTGCACAACAACAGCATTTCGTATTTGGCAGGATTCGACGTGGGCATTCCGCTTCACAATTTGAATTTGAACGTCCAGGGAACTGGAAATTTCGTTTTGAAAAAAGACAAAATTTCTGATACGATGATTGCGAAAGGTGGGAGAAAAGATCTTGACACAGATTACGATCCGACCGGTTGCTACAGCAACAACAAAATTGTCGTGCAGCTCAAGGACACGTTCTATTACGAAAAAGTCGAAGCCGTGGTGAAAGCCATTTACGGATTCGAGCGGCGCGATTTGGTTTTGATGCCGGAAGTTTCGTACAAAATCCGCGACGGCTGGAAGGCGCGCCTTTCGGGCTTGTTCATCCACAATTTCGGCGACGATGAGGACAGCGAATTTGCTGGCTGGCTTGACAACAGCTTCATTCAGTTGAGCGTGCATTATTCGTTCTAGAATTTTTATAATTTGAGGCGCTTTGGAAATTCGCGTTGGATTCTGCGCAAAGTAAGCGAGCGGTGAGTTGAATGACTTCCGCCCAGTCAAACGGCGCGGATTTCCGAAGTTCCACTTGATGTTAAAATCGCAATTCGACTTTATCGTATTGCATCGCAAGCAAAAGTTTTTCCTTGCGTTTTCGTGATTTTTAAAAGTTGTTCTCGCGACGACTCGAGAAAAATTAGTTTTTGAATGGATGGGAATTTTTTATGAATCAAGAAGACGCGATTATGGAAATTTTCGAAAAGGCGAATGAATACATTCCGATTTTTCAGGCGATGGCCGATTCCGAGAGACTTTTCATTTTGCTCAAACTTTTTTACGCTGGTCCGAGCGGAAAAAACGTTACTGAACTTTCCGGCAAAACGCGGCTTTCGCGCCCATCCATTTCTCATCATCTAAAAGTCTTGAAAGCGGCGAAAATCATCGACTCGTATAAAGAAGGAACGCAAATTTATTACACTTTGAATTCGGCTGAAAAACTTTCATCGGTGGAAGATTTGCTCAAAAGGCTGCATGAATGTTTGGATGTTATCGACGTGAATTTTGAAGAAATGAACGGCGAATTTGTAAAGCGAATAATTTCCCGCGCCCAGGCCTTATTGAAATAAGGCGAGACCCTGCTTAACTTGAACCTGTCGAAAACACTACTATGATAAACAAAGCGGATTTTGATTCGTGCGGATAGTTTCATACCCCGACGCTTGCGGCGAGGTATGTTGATTTAAATTCCTTTAGGGATTTGACTGAATTCCTTTAGGGATTTGGATGAATTCCGTTAGGGAATTTGTCCGAATCCGTTAGGGAATTCAGCCGAAACCTTTGAGGTTTTAGATCAAATCCTTTGAGGTTTCAAGCCGAATCCTTTGAGGTTTTAGACCAAATCCTCAAAGGTTTTGAAGCGAAAGATACAGTGATTTGAACGGAAAGATAGTATCTTTTTGACGCTTTGCTAGAATTCGCACAAGAGTTTACCTCGACTTGGTCGCTTGCGCGACCTGCTTCCGAGAAAAATGATCGAGAAAGGCTCGTTTATTTTTCTCGCGAAAAGCGGCATTCTTCGCGCGGAAATCCTGCTAACTTCCCGCAGAAAACGTGCCATTTTTCACCCCCTCTACGCAAGCATCGCAGGACTTCGCCCTGCTTACCGAGTTTCGTGCGCACTTCGTGCTACCGAAACTCGCCATAATTTCCCCTCCCATTACCCCTGCCTAATCCCCTCCCATGCCCGAAATTCGGTTAAAATTTAAACGGGCGTTATAATTTTATGTAAATGGGCGGGGCTTTTTCCCCGTCCGCAAAAAAATA
>JAAVAP010000030.1 GCA_014804005.1 Treponema sp.
GCCAGCTGCGGAAGCTCGTTTATTTTTGTCTTGCGCAGGAATTTTCCCATCGGCAAAATCCGTGGATCGTCCTTCTGCGTGAGCACCCCGCCCGCCATGTTCGGGCTGTTGCGGAGCATCGTGGCGAATTTCAAGACACCGAACGGCTTCCCGCCCTTGCCGATACGCTCCTGGCAGTAGAAGATGTCGTGTTCGCCGGTCAGTTTCAGCGCAACCATGACAGGAAGCATGAACGGCAGGAGTATGACGATGGCAATTCCCGAAAAAAGAATATCAAAAAAGCGAATCATGCGCGTCCGATTCCTTTCAGCAGCGCGTCGCAGACCATGCCGACTTCACTTTCTGTCATCGTGGGATACAGCGGGAGCGTCAGTTCGCGGCGGCAGACCTGCTGCACCATGGGCGTAGGATTCACTTTCCCTTCATACGCCGAGAACGACTGGATTTCAGGATAATGGATGCTTGTCTGAATTCCGTCAGCCTTCATAGATTCAATCACTTTCAGCCGGTCCACGTTTTCATCCAGCATGACGGGCATGATATGGAAATTCGGCTTTCCCCGTGAAAACTGCCTGAACGGAATCTGCACGCCGTTCGCCCCGTCAAGGCGGTCGTAATACTGCCGCACAAGCTGGGCACGCCGTCCGTTCGCCTCCTCAAGCTTATGAAGCTGCACAAGCCCCAGCGCGGAGCGGATTTCGTCAATACGGTAGTTCAGCCCTGCAGACTCGACATCGTAGGACACGGCACGTCCCTTGAAGCGGTCGAACGACGGGACGCTCATGCCGTGCGCCCGCAGCAGCTTGACCCGCTCGTACAAATCAGGATTCGCCGTCGCAACCATGCCGCCCTCACCGCAGGAAATGTTCTTGTTCGTGAAGAAGCTGAATGCGGCAATGTCGCCGAACGTTCCGAGCGGTCGCCCCCTGTAATCAGCACCGGGCGAATGGGCGCAGTCCTCAATCAGGAAGATGCCGTGCCGCTTGCAGATGTCCGTGATTGCGTCCATGTCGCAGGCAAAGCCCGCATAATGCACGATGATGACCGCCTTTGTCTTTCCCGTAATCCGCCGCTCGATGTCAGCGGGATTCATCGTCCAGTCGTCAAGCGAAGTTATGTCCGCAAGCACGTTCCGCGCTCCCGTCATCGTCACGACATTCTGGTCGGCGACAAACGTGAGCGAGGGCGTTATAACCTCGTCTCCCGGCTGTATGCCAAGCGCAAGCAGCGCAAGGTGAAGCGCGGCGGTACAGTTTGAGAGCGCAAGACATTTCACGCCATGCCCGAGAAACTGAGCGAACTCGCCCTCAAAGTCCTGCGTCCGCTGCCCCATCGTAATCCATGCGGAGTCAAGGACTTCGTTCACCGCCTGCTTTTCGCGTTCGTCATAGTTCAGTTTGAAAAGCTGTACGTTCCACATACAGATTCCTCCAATGAAATAGATTTGTATTTGAAGAAAGTTTTTATTAGAAAATGCGTCAGAACGCAGAAATAGGAGACAATCTTTGAATGTCCCTCGAAGTTATGCAGAACAGTGATGTATGGTCGTATCATTTTTAACTTATTCCGTGAAATACTTCCGCGACGAATGCGATATAACGCAAGACACTCCTGCATCCCCATGGCTTTCTTGCATTTTTTAAGCACCAGATAAAAAAGCGCATTGTCATTGTTCTTCTTTATATCCTGCGCATACACTTTGCCAGTAACAACCTGACTGTACATGACTGTCAGGCAACCGGGAAAGCAGTGCAACATCATCTTTGTATATGTGAGATGCCTAATTACCTGCGCAACTTTCAGCAGGCTACGACTGTCTTCATCAATATGCTCATACTCAGTAAAACTAAAATCGCAGTTATTTTCCTGCATGAACTTCAGCTGCCGCTCCAGTTTTCCCGGCAACCACAGGTCGTCAGAATCAAGGAACGCGACATATTCGCCGGACGATGCCTCTATCGCCCGATTCCGCGAAACCGCTGCGCCACTGTTTTTTTCATTGCGAAATACTTTTATCCGACTGTCTTTTTCTGCGTATTCCTGCGCGATTTCGTAACTGCCGTCCGTGGAGCAGTCATCCACGATGAGCATTTCCCAGTTTGTATAAGTCTGCGCAAGAACGGACTCTATTGTCTGCGCTATGAAGCGGGCGCAGTTGTAGTTCGGCGTAATGATAGAGACTAAATTTTGCGTGTACATTTTTTTTCCGTATTAAGTCAGATTTAATTAAGATCTAATTCTTCATATAAATGAGCAGTTTTCTCACCAATATTCTTCCAATCATAGAAGTCATCAATTTTTGACCACAATAATTTGTCATGTTTTATGGAATTAACCATATCAGGATTTTCTATAACATTAAGCAATACTTTTTTTAATGCATCGGGTAATAATTCTTCCAATATCCACCCTATTTTTCCTTGTTCAAACGGTTGTGTAAGACCACCAATATCTGAAACAATCACAGGAATGTGTTCCGCAATAAAGGTAAGAAGCACACCGCTTTGGGAGATTTTTCTGTAAGGTAAAACAGCAACATCCGTCTCTGCGACAATCTTCGCCAATTCTTCATCTGTATGAAAATAGTTTTCTAAGACGATGTTCTTGTCATTTGGTATTGTATTTAAACAAGGCAAATTACCAGCTCCGGCAATAACAAGACGACACTTTTCATTATTAAGTATCGCAGGGGTATTACACCACACATCTAAAAGAATATCCAAGCCTTTATAATCCGAAAGGAAACCTATAAACGAAAAAGTGAAAAAGCTATCATTTGTATTCTCAAGTTTGAATTTTGAAGGTAGATAGCCATGTGGTATTACATCAATTTTTCCTTCTTCACAATTAAATTCGTTGCATATTTCTGTTTTTGTAATTTCAACATGCACAATAATCTTATCAACGAAATTATATATTTTTCTATAGATTTTTTTATACTTACTTCCACTATCATGAGGAAGCACATTGTGTGCAGTATGAACAATCTTTACTTGAGGCATAATTTTTTTGATTCTCTTCAAAATCTCTAAATCAAGTTGTGGAATCTTAAACCATTGAAAATGTATTACCGAAAGTTTTTCTTTTTTTATAATTCTTAAAAGATGTCTTTGTGAAGTTATATAACTCAGTATCTTAAATATACCTTTTTTTGATTGATAATCATAAATCTTAATTATTTTCGCATTTGAAATTATTTTATACGGCATATTTATAGAACATACATATAATTTCTCTGCGTTGATATTTTCCAAAAGACATTTATCATAATCTGCAAGATTATTATATGACTGAGGGTCTATATAAAGTATTTTCATATTCTTATTCAAAAAACGGTTTGTGATTCAGTATATAATTAAGAACTTTGTTTCTTTCACCGATTTTTTTTGCGGGAATCCCCCCAACAATCGTATAAGGAAGAACATCTTTTATGACAACAGCCCCGCATGCAACAACAGCGCCTTCACCAATCGTTACGCCAGGCAGAACTGATGCACGAGAAGCAATCCATACATTGTCTTTGATCACAATCGGAGCACAAATCATTTCATGATTTATACTGTTTACATTGTGTTCCGCACTCCAAATTTGAACATCCTGTGCAATATCAACATTGCTACCAATGTCTACCCCCCCCCTACCATCTAATACACATCTTTTATTGATAACTACATTATTACCAATTCGACACCTCCATGGAGAACGAACATCAATATTTCTTGAAATATACACATTCTTTCCAAAACTTTTGAAAAATATCCTGCACCATAATAATCTGACATAATAAAATGGTAAAAACATAGTTATACTTTGCGTAAATTTAAAGCAACCATAAAAAAATTCTTTCAATTTTGTCTCCTATAAGTAATTTCGTTAGAATTCAAGGAAGAAGCCCCTGTTATAAGAAAGATTCTTTGAACCTGTTTTTAAATTTCAAATGAACTTTTTTCCGCAAGGATAAAATCAAATGCATTTCTTAAATTACGCTGTTCCAAATCCGTCATATTGTACCCTGAATCATTTATCACAATTTCTTTATATCGTTGCCGCTTTATCATATCGCACATATCATCAAATTTCTCACCAAGCACAAAATATTTCCGCTGTTTTTCAAGATTTATTGGAAAGAATTTTCCGCTCATAAGCTGCCAGTACCTAAACAACCATTGATTCACGTCACATGCGGAACGAAACCTATTTCTCTGTGTAGCTGAACAATATTCTGAACACTCAGACCAAACCTCATCCAAAACAGATTTCAAAAAAGGCTGTGCAAAATGCTGGTTCAAAAATGCAGAAATATATGGAAACGGGAGCATAAGTAAATTCCTAAAATTATTTAATCCATATTTCACATTAAAGTATTTAATAAGATTGTTCTTTACAAATTTGAATTTAGAAAAATGCTCATTAATAATCGCGCAATTTACAAGTTGACTATGTCCGATAAGACTGTTCAGACTGCCAACCAAGGGAGACAGAATCAATTCATCAACAGGTATGTTTTTTCTAAAGAAAAATGACGGCTGAATATAATCTGTCAGATAAAAATCATCATTAAAATAAACAAAATGCTCTGCAAGCCCTGGAAGTTTGTTAAGTGCTATTTCTATAGCTTCTGAACTAAATGTTGGCAGACAATTTTTCGGCATATAATCAGAATGCATAACAAAAACCAACTTTTCATTGTTAAGATTCAACCATGACGGCTTCTGACCATTTGTGACAAAATAAACCTTATTGACCCATGACGCAAATTTCTCAACTCCACGAAACCAGTATTTTAACAAATCAAAATCACGGTAGTTGCAAGTCCTATTGTCAATAGTTCTATCAGAAGAACTGTATTTATTAAAATCTTCAATCCATGCGGGATCATTCCCATCCACCCATGGAACAACAAAATCAATCTTCATTTCACATCCTCCTAAGTGAATAAATCAAATCCGCACATATGCGCTTCTTAGGAAACCGAAATTTGAATGCATTTACCATAAGCCATAAAAAATATAAAAGACGTTTTTGAAACTTTACGGCTTCCAAAAGTTCTAACCGCTTTTGATGATGGAGCAAATTGATTTTTGCATATTTTTGAATCTCATTGTCATCTATATGCTTCAATGCCCATGTGTAGATGACTACCTTTCTAATCGTACTACTTATTCTGACTGTATAGCATGATGTAGTATCATTTCCTAAACTTGCAGTATTTTTGCCATGCTTACGATGAAAGGCAAGCGGAATATCTATTTTATACATCTGCCCATACTTACAGGCATTACATTCAAGCATCCAGTCATGGGAATTATAATCCTCTGTAAAATCAGGGGAATTGAAAAACTTCAAAAGGAATTTCCGCGTCATTGCAATATTCATCCCACGATAGGCTCCTCTTTTTAAGAATTCTTCAGCACAAACCTTTCGGACGCCTGTTTTTTTATTCTGGACAGGGACTATAGGAATTTTTAAAGAAAAATCTATATCATCGCTGACAAGCAGTCCTATATTCCCCTGTGACTCCAATACTGAAATCATAATATCCAGTTTGTTTTTAAACCAAATGTCATCCTGATCTGCAAGAAAAATAATATCAGAAGAAATCTGCCTCATTCCATCAATAAAATTATGGGCATATCCTTTGTTTTCAGAGTTCTTTCTATATCTTATTCGATTGTCATTGTACGAACGTATTATATTTTCAGTCAAATCTGTAGAACAGTCATCAAAAATCTCAAGCGTAAAATCTCTGTAAGTTTGATCTAAGATAGAATCGATTTGCTCCTTTAAAAAAGCTTCACCATTATAAGTTGCCATGACTATTGCTACGGAATTCATAAGACCGCCTTGAAATACTTTTTACCAAGTGAAATTTTTACACCATAAAAAACAATATAATAGAAAACGACTTTGACAATAAAATCTATAGATAAAAAACGAACGAGGAACACTTCTTCTATGCCCGTTAAGAAAAGAGGATAGAGCATACCCCCATACATCATCATGCCAAATCCATTTGTATTTCGTATCATATAAAAGAAAAAAGAATAAAATATGCTCATAAAAAAGACTACACAGAAGCATCCTGCAATTCCATAATCCAGTATCAGCCGACCAAACATAGAATAAATATTTGACTTAATTCGAGGGGCAACGTTTATAAATTCAAGCGTATTTTTCTGGGTAGGGAAACTAAAGCCGCATCGGTTCATCAACGTATAAAAGCCATTCAATGTAGTCTGTCCTGCATACGAAGAACGATGCTCTTCTTTCACAACATATTGATTCAATCCCACAATCCCCGATCCTGCATATAAAGCAATCGTATCCACCATTTTCCGCCCTTGATTCTGATCAGCATCATGATTCCGTCTGGCAAATCCTAACATCAAAAAAAAGCCTGCAAAAGCGAAAATCGGAACAATAAGTTTTTTTATTATTTTTTTGTTAGCCGCAAAATTCCAGTTTTTTTGTTGATAAACCTTGATAATCCATAATCCTAGCAGATAAATAAAGAAAATAATTAATGGTAATCTACCTGCTGAAAATACAACTGAAAACGTATATATAATCACTATCAAACAAGCATATAGTTTTTTCTTTCGAGACGAACAAACAAAAACAACAGAAAACCCTGCGTAATATGCAAGAGCCTCCAGAATGTTAAAACACCACGATGCAACACGGGACAAGGATATATCATCCTCATATTGAGTTGCCCTCCTGATATAATACAGAAGCCCGATTACCCCAGATTTCCACCCAGCTTCCCTTGCTGCGGATAACAGACCTTTTACATAAACAATCGACAAAACAAATGAAATAAGAACAATAATAAAATTTATTCTATCCGATGCATATTTTTGTAATTTCCTATAATTATCACCACACCTACTGGTTTCTAAAAATAAGCGAACAGCGACCTCGCCTAAAATAAAAATAATTTCTGCCACATATATAATAAAAACAGTTTCTATTTCCAAAACAAATCCCCATCGATTCTGAACTACCAAAGCAACAATGCAACTAAAAACCAATCCAAATGAAAACAAAAAAGACGGAGACATAAAATTCTTATTAAAGAATTTATATATAACAAAAAGATTAACAGATAATAAAAACACTAAAAAACACAGCATACAAAGACTAAATCACAAACTTTTTGTCTTTTTATGAATAATGGCAAAAAGCATTTTCTCTCGAAAAAGAAGAAGAAAAAATAAATATATCGTCCCAGCAAGAACAATTGTAATTGAAAGTTTTATGACTATACTATTTATGACAACAATACAATTAAAAAGCATTATCATAATAAACATGCAAAACCCAGAAACAAGTATTTTTATTGTATTAACAGTAAATAATTCTGTTTTTTTCAAGAAATTCCATGCAAAACAAACCTGAATTATCACTCCTACAAATTCTGCAAGACAAGTGCCTATAACAGCACCATTCTGCTGGAACTTCTGAATAGCAAAAGAATTGAACAGAATATTCGTCACAGATGCAATACTAACAGATATTGTATACTTGCCCTCCATCCTATGAGGATACAATATTTGCAAGCCTATAAAATGAGCCATTGGGACAAAAAGTAAAATAGGAGAAAGCAATTTCATTCCTAAAACTGCTTTCGCATATGCAACTCCACCAAACAACAAAACAATTTCCTTTGCCGTAGCAATAACTCCAAAAAAACTAGGAATGGAAAAAATCAATGAAAAAGACAAGGATCTATTTAAAAGTTCATAATACTTATTCTCATCCCCATTTTTTAATTTGTTTTCAAGCCGAGGAATCATTACAGTTCCTAGAGACGTTATCAAATGAATTATAATTCTCACCACCCTATTAGGGACAACATAGATACCAACAGCCTCATTCCCGACCATAGCTCCAACCATTGTAACATCAATATGCATATACATATTTGTCGCGACAAGGGAAGCAAATATAATCAAAATCGACTTTAGATGTCGCTTCACATTCAGCAATTGTAACGGAATAAATTGTATATATTTCCTTAGATGAACAATATTAAAAATTGTTGAAAGACTGTTTATCCCGATTGAAATTGCAGCATAAAGCAAATACTGTGATGAATGATGTATCAATAAGAAAATCAATACAATTTGAACAATCTTTATAATAATATACCGTAATGTAATATAAATTTGATCCTCAATTCCTACATAAAACCAATCATATGAAAAATCAGAAAGGAAGATTGTAGGAGCAACAATTAAAAACAGCAACCATTCATTCCTAAACCTTGGAACAAATCCGACACAAACAAAATAAATCACATAGCCAATAAATACTGTAAAAAACAAAATAACGGTAAGTTCCCAAACAGTTTTAGACCGAATTTCTATATCATCTCGACCCCTTGCAATCTCTCTTACTCCGTAAACCGGAATCCCCAACGCTGTAAACAGAACAAAATAAGAGATGATAGAATTTGCAAATTCAACCCTCCCTAAATTTTCCGGTCCAAGAACCCTGCCTATATATGGGAAAATAACAACAGGTACAATGAAATTAAGAACAAGCCTCACATTGTTGAGAACAAAATTATGCTTTATAGATTTTATTTTAAGCTGACTAGAATTTTCCATGTCAGGATTTTAGTTATACCTATCTTTTTTTAAAACTCTGACCTATTACAGCCAGAAAGTCTCCACAAAATTTCAGAAAGCTATTATTTCAGCAATACTCTAATTTGCATTATCCAGCAGTGCGATGATGTCTTCTTTAAATTTGCGGAGAGGATATTGCCTATATCCTGCTCCAAGAGGAATTATTCCAAGAATCATTTCCTTTATTTGCTTCGAATACAATCTTAGAATCATTTCTATATCGTTTTCAGAAGAGTTTCCACTTGCTTTTACAATCATTTTTAAAATATCACTTACCTTTTGTTTGGAATAATTTTTATATCGTTTAAGCAAATCATTTAATTCCAACTGATGATAATTGTAAATATCTTCAAGATGAAAAACAGCAATAGAATTCATTATCCGTTTACATCTCTTAAAATTACAAGATTTCCTCTGTGCAAACATATTCTTAAAAAAGATTTCAATATTCTTAACATCTAAAAGATTTTTTAAATCAATATTTTGTTTATAACGTATACAAAATTCAGCATCATTTCCGAAAGCTTCTTCATAAGGATAAATAATCTCATCTATATTATCACTTTTCACATGATTACAAATATGACATGACGGAATGAGGTTGTATAACGAGCAGGAAAGGTAAGGATAGTCTGATTTATTGTAAAAATGATCCATTTCCGGTCGTGCGATTTTTCTTTTTCTTCCAGTTACAGTAAAAATATACTGTCGATTACAGTATGGGCAGACATCAACCCCTAACTTCTCACAAAGTTGGTAAGCCCCCCATTCTGCACTGCCCTTTGAAAAAGTATCATAACCAAATTTTCTTTCTAATGCCTTGTCCTTTTTTTTCCCAATTTTTAGTCTATATTTCTCTAAAACTGTTTTTTTCCCAATAATAATTTCTTTTATTTCATCATCCGAAACCAATCCTAAAGATTTTTTTATATTTGCATAATTTTTTTTATAACTCTTTTCAAACCACTTCCAATGGAGATCTTCAATCTCTTTTCTTTTTTCTTTCGATAGCTCTATTTTTATCATATCTAAAATTTTTCACTGCCTATTTCATTGATAAGAGTTTTTATAACAGGATCCCCAATGCCCTCTAAAATTTGATTAGCTTCAAAATCGGACATTCTACTTTCCCCGCCCTGTTTTTTGTTGATAAGATCTTTGAGTTTTTCTTCTGCAAAAGCCCCGATTGTGCTCTCTAAGAAAAATGAACTATAAAACATTTCACCGATATTACCTACAAATGTTTTTTCTTCCACATCCGGATAAAAAACTAGCACCTCATCCGTATTCGCCTCATTCTTTTCTTCTAAAAACAACACATTGGTCGAAGGAATATCTGACAAAATAAACGGAGAATGCGTTATAATAAAAACATTGAAGCAACATTCCTCCTCATATGCAATCACATTCAAAACGCTTAAAAGTCTCTTAATAAACTGCCTTTGGTATTCTGGATGAAAGCAAATCTCCACTTCGTCAAAAACAAGATTCAAGTTCTTATATTCAGGACGCATATATCTAGGAAGACTCTTGTTAGAGGTATGAATAGATAAAATATTTTCAATGTGATAAGCGTGACCAACTAAAGTCTGAAGCATCTGAATCTCACCAGAACTTAATTGAGAATAAGGAATCATCTCTGCTGATTTTTCACCATCCCTATTCATAAAAAGTTCGTAGCTGAAAATTGACGGAGGCAAACGCTCATCAATCTCTGCCGGAGAAAGCCCCCTGAATGTTTCACTATTGAAATGCCTTGCATACTTCTCCTTGTCGAATTCACCCACAAAAAATTCTCCATTTTGCAATAGATAAACAGCCCGCCTTATTTTTTTAGTAATATGTGACTTGTCATTCCTTATTTTTTTGAGAAAACCGTCCCATTTTTGCACATCCTCTCCTATATAAAATTGCAAATTTCCTTCGTCATCAACAGCAATAAATTTCGCTACCCCTTTATATTCTAAATAAGAATTATATCGTTTAGCAATCGTTAGAATTTTTATCAAAATGTAAACAACCAATTCCTTACCAACATCATTCAAACGTACTACATCAATATCCAGTTCTTTTTGTGCTTTACCTTTCTCCGGCAACGCCAATTCTTTTAACATAGAATTGAGTTCTTTTGAATAACCAGTGATAAAATTTTTCACAGTATTATCATTAACACTATTTTCGTCTTCTATTTCACTTTCATCCTTTAAAAAATTCCAAATTTTTTCCAAAGCAAATTGTTCACGAATATCAACTTTTATTGACGCAAACCGATAAGGCTCAAAAGGCGTTTCATTTTTATTGCCATAATAAATAAGCAAAGAGGCAAGTCGGTCTTTAGACAATTCCATTTCTTTTTTTAAGTCTATAGTACCTTCATATCTATAAGGATTCAAAACTATAGGACAAATATAGCCGTCATTTTTATGAAAGATTCCGTTTATCCATGCTAAATCATCTTGTCCCACGTCTTCCCCATCTTCATAAGAATAAACATTTCTTTTATAATTCGTGCAAATAAAACTTTGTAAAGAGTAATTAGAAATGATTGTATAGAAAAACTTTTGAGTAATTTCTGATATTTTATTTTGATTAAAACCAAAATCTTTTGTTTTTTTACCTATTTTAAAAGGAAACAATTTATTCCAATGTTCATCTTTTCGCTCTTTCAAGCAAATTTCATCTCCTTTGCATAGCAACTGAAATTCGTCCAAATCACTTGAAAAATACAAAACAGTATACAAACCTTTTACAAAATACAATTTTTTTGCCGCAGGTCTTTCTATCGGTTTTGTAAACATATAGCAAAAATTATTAATTGTCATATAGACCAAATCCATCAGCGTACTTTTTCCGCTTCCATTTTTTCCGACAATCGCTTGTATGTTTATATTTTTCCCAAAAAAATTTGGATTCTTTGCTAAAAATGATTTTGGATTCTTTTTCAAATTCTTCTCTTCATCAAATTCATTCCCTTCAGGTTTTTCATAAAAATCATTGAAAAAATATACCCCGGTTTCTAGATTCTTTTTCAAATCTTTTTTGCAATATTTTAAAACTCGAATGCAATTGATACGAAAACTCTTACAATTCATTATGCAACCCACCATGCACTAAAATCATTCAAACATAAAAACAGAAACTGCTTTATATCTAAGCTAAACACACACCTCTGCATACCTATTGCCAATAGAAAAAAACAAGTCATAGCCAATGAAAATATATCCAACAAAGATATCCTTATGCTTCATGAAACTATCAAATGCTACCAGTTACATCATCCCCAAATTAGAAAAAACATTACCACACGCTGTAGGAACGCGCTTCACCATGCACAGGAGAGAAGAAACGACGCTGCCCTTGCCTATGCCTCTATCAGGCCTCGTAGGCAGCATGCAACTGATGTGCAGACAGTATACCCTATCGCCCGACGCCAGTCAAGAACATTTCATGGAGACAAAACAGTCACCCCTACCTGCCAAATCCTGTCGTTTTTAATCGTTAAAAACGGCTAGTTTCAGTTATTCAAACTTGTTAGAAGGCATATAAAAACTATTTCCACCTTCAAAAGATTGTATCATTAATTTTTTTTTAAAATCATGATACCCCCTAAAAGCATTCTTATATTTTATTTCGACTCTTAATCAGTTAAAGTAACAAAACTTTTCTAAGCCAAGATAATTTTTCCACCTTCTCGACAAAAGTCATCAAGTAGTTGTAGTACCTCTTGTGTTTTTTCAAGATTAGCATTACAAATGTTTGCCCTCACGATTATCATCAATACGCAACACAGCCATTTCAACAACACAATAGTCTGCGTGTAGATAACAAATTAAAATCACAAATCCTCATACATTGATGAATATGCGAAATCAATATCCCCCTCTGTCAAAGGAGAATAATGTCCATGATTTTGCAACCTTAATTGGACGCAATATTTCAGCTACTGATTCATCAATCTGCTATCACGTTAAACTACCCGCAGTAACATTATTTTCCATGTATCTTTATTTGTTATAAAACTTCCCGTCTTTTAAATCATTGAAATAACTGTATTCATTACCTTTTGGTTGTCAATAGAATTTGCCATAGTTTTATCAACTTTATATATGGCATTAGAATTCTTAAGCCAAACCGTTCCAATAGTAGCGAATTTTTTATTTAGAGCAGTTATAAAAATATCATGCTTTTTGAATTTTACCACATGCTTATCAACTGCAGTTCTGTAATCACCCATAGACAAAAAAGCAATATTTTTTCCCTTATAAGAAAGTACAGCAGTAAAGTCATTTTGATCTCCGTCAATTTGCTTTTTTTTATGTACTACAGTTGCCCCATTCTTTATGAGAAAATCATAAATCTCATTAATAACTGTTGTTTTTCCAGTATTTTCATCACCATAAACAGTAATAATTTTATCCATAGTTCCTAAACCTCCATATTTTGTACAGGATAACCTTATTATTTTGGAAAATCAACGAAAAACGGAGTCATATATTCTTTGCCGCAACTTCTTCAATTAGCAAATCATCAGTATAATAAGAGTGTTCCCCTAAGTCATCTTTCCAGTAAATCAAACTCATTTTATTTATTGCAGGTTGTATACTCTTGCAAAATTCCCTTGCAGACTCTATCGACCCATCAATCATAGGCTGATGTTGTAACGCCTTTTCAAATGTTTTTATCTTATTCTCATTTTCTTTTCTTTCTGCGTTTTTTCCAAGCAACCATGAAGGCATATTTTTTTGCCACCAATTCATCCCCGAAACAGCATCTTTTAACTCCTCTTTAACTTTATTAATTTCTGATGAATCATTCTGAATTGTTGTCCATAATTTTTTATAATAATCAATTTTATCGACAAATGTTTTTGCAGCAGTTTCCATATATCCAGGATTATTTTGAATATTGATTTTCATTTTCAACAAATCAATTTGGATATCTAAAATTGAAGTAACGATAGCCATATATGCATCATTTAAGTCCAGCTCAACCAAGCCTGTATCAGTGTTGGTTGACCGATTTTTATAAAGATAGTTATATCTCTCAAAAATCGGATTTATCTTGTCCTCTAGCAAAGCCAATCGAACTATCATGTCGTCTGTAAATTGATTGCAAATATAAAACTGCTTTTCTATTTCAGATATTCTATTAGAAGCACTTATAACTTCGCCTATAAAAGTTGCCTCCTTTCTGTATAGAATTGTATTTAATGTGTCTTGAATTTTATCTAGGTGCTCATTCACAACTTTAAATTGTTTCATAATTGTAATTGTTGAAAGAGCTTGAAAAGCAATTAAAGGCGCAGCAACTGGCATAAGCGCACCTTTCACCGGCAAAAAAGGTGCCTGACCAACTATTCCAGATGCACCCATAACAGCACTGCCAACTCCACTTCCAATGCTCATCAATGTAGCGGGATTGGCAGTAGCCATAAATAATTGTCCTGAAGCCACTCCCGCAAGTCCTAATGCCCCAACACTTCCACCCAAAAGAGAAAGTATTGTTTTAGGGCTTGAAATGCCTCCGTTTTTTATATGATCCCCCTCAATTAAAAAATGTTGATTAAAATTTTCAATAATTTTATCTCTCATTTTCCCATTAAATGCCAATAAAGCCATTTCAGTCTTGTTCGTTTGAGGATTATTGAACTCTTTCACAAGAATCTTATTCTTTTTATTCAAAAAACAATGTTTCATTTTATAACTCCCTTATTTCAATTTTTTTGCGTTATATTTCGTATTTCTTCCGCAAACGCTGCATAATTTTTTTCCGCATCAAAAGTAGTGTTCCATTTGTGATATGCATTGCGAGCTTTTTGCTGACGTTTTGCCGTGGGCATATTCACACAATACTTATTTGTATTTACTATACCATATTTTTACATTATAAAAATAGTTCTTTAATATATGCATAAAGATTATCTTTGAATTCTTTTTACTGTATAACAATACAATTTCATTTTCCTGATTCTCAGATTGCACATGATTTGGATATTGTAAATTAACTCTTTTTGCATTAGTTTTAAAGTATTTTCGAATTATAAAAAATTCTGTTTCATTTATACTTATACAATCAATTTTCTTGAATACAATTTTACGCAAAACCATTAAAATAGTGCCGAATGTACAAAATACTTATATCTTTTAGAAAAAAAATGTTTCAAGGAGAAAATTCAAAAACATACGTCTCACTTTGTAAAATCCTGTAAGTTCTTTTTCGTTTATATCAATAGCAACGGAAAACTTTGATTGAAAACGTAAGTATGCATTTGCCTATGCTTTCTTCACCACCGTTTACCAGCATAGATTTACCATCTATCTCATTGGGGCATGCTCCAAGATTTTCCCGAATATCATTCTCAAAGAAGCTTATTTCACGTTCCGTATAACATCCGATTCTCTTTGCAAGAAAATTCAAAGTCAAAGTTTGCAACACAAGTTTTTCACACAAAAAAAGCAAGTAAAAAACTCGTAAGCATGCTTTTAGTATATTGTACAAACCAAAGTATGCGATTTTTTGCAACAAAGTGAAAAATCGCAATATCGCAGCATAATAAATGAATTTTTCGAAAGAGAACTTGTAATTAAATCTGATGATAATTCCAAATGCGCATCTTTTAAACACACCTCTCTCATTGGCAACGCACCGCTTTTCAGTGATTGCCCTCCGAAAGAGTTATGTTCGCCATTTGGTATTCGTGCTTGAACCAAGCTCCGAGCCGAACGATGGCTTCCTTAAAAACGCTCCTTAATTTTCAGCAATGAAGAAAGTGTCAACTTTCTTCATTGCTGAAAACGCCGTTTCGCAATGAAATGAGAAACGGCAGTAAATGGACAAGTTTTCGAAGAAAACTCGAAGTTAAAATTGTCGCACCATTTTGGCGACAATTTTAAACACACGACATTAAATGCCAGCAATTTAGGCGCGCGCAGTAAAAAATCGCGCAATTTCAGCAATTTAGTTTAATTTTATCCCATATTCGCGCGGTTGTCAATATGTTCTGAATGCAATATCAACAACTCGATATATATTCGTCATTGTTAGAAAAAAATATCACGAAGAGGAATCCTCGTGTATCCCTGCGCAAAACACTATGTTCCAAAGTATGAAACATAGTGTTCTCCTGTAAGAAACAAGATGTTCTTCTGTGCAAAACAAAATGTTTTTCAGTGCGAAACAGAATGTTTCATTGCGTGAAACAAAGTGTTCCACCTTACGAAACAAAAATTTTCGCTTCCGCTAGGGCTAGGTCGCAAACCTTGCGGTTTGCGTATCGCGAGTTTTGCACTTAATAGGCTTCAAAAAATAAAAATCCCCATCCCCATTTTTTCTCACTCTTCGCATTTTTTTACGATTTCGTAAGTCAAGCCCAAAATGTGCATTCCGTTCATCAGGCGGACTTCGAAATTCACGCGATTGTTTCTGCGATTTACGGCAACTATCGAGGCTTCCTTGCCTTTCAAAGGTCCGTCAAGGATTTCTATCCGATCATTTACGTTGAACTGCACGTGAACAATCGGAATTAGACTGCCGTATTTCAAAAGCGAATAGACGAATTCCACGTCTTTTTCGCACAACGGCTGTGGACTGACGCTTTGCGGAAGAATCTTCATAAAACCTTTGCCTTCCTGCAAAACCGCAAAATCTTCGGCGCGGTCGGCTTCAAAAAAAACATAGCCCGGAAAAAGAGGATCGATATATTCCTTGCCGCTTTTCAGGCGCATCTGTTTTCCCAAAAAAATTAGTTTTCCCGAACATTTATTTTCGCTAAAATCAGAATCGAGGGCAGGCTGAATTTCTTCTATGTATTTTTCTTCCAAACCAGTTTTAATCCAAAGACAATACAATTTTTTCACAGAGTTTGGAGATTTTTGCATTCGTTCCATTTACAAAACTCGTTTTCTTATTTTTGCAAAAAATAATTCCGCGCAAGAAATTCTTTTTACTTGAAATTCAAGCCGTGTTTGCGGCGCGAAAAAATCTTCCAAAAAAATTTCTTTTCCGTCAATTTCAATAGAATGCCGCGCCAAGATTCCCACAGCAAGGAAAAACTTTTCTCCCACATCACGCTCATATTCCATTAAAAAAGCGTCGTCCGCGATTTTGAAAGTCGCGCCAGGCGTTTCCTGCAATTCAGGCATTCCTGCGCCGTAACTTGGAAATTCGGTTTTAAATATTTTCAGGCGATCGTCTTCAACGCGGAAAAAATCGCGCACACGACCTTTGTTCACCGAATGCGTATACGAAATGCAAAATCCATTCAACGCCGATTTGGAAAATATTTTTTGAGAACTTTCGTTCGTGCTTGTGATGGCGAGAACTTTTTGTGTCGGCAAGCAGACAGCGAACAAAAGCGCGGCAACTATAAAAAAAGCCGCCGCACTTTTTGGCTTTAGAAAATTTCGCAACAAATCGAAATTATTTCAACGCGCCAATTTCTTTGAAATATTTCGCAGCTCCCGGATGGAACGGAACGCTGATTCCTGTTACCGCTTTTTCCGCGCTCACTTCTTTTCCTTTGGCATGCGCTTGTCCCAATTCGGCAAGGTTTTCAAAAAGTGCTTTCGTCATTTCGTAAACCGTGTCGTCGTCGAGTTTGGAATTCACGGCAATCGTGCATTTAATGGCGAGCGCGTCTGTGTCCGAATCCGTGCCTTTGTACGTTCCGCCAGGAATCACAGTCTTTGTGTAGAATCCGTATTTCGCGCAAATTGAATCGGCTTCCGCGCCATTCACCGGAATGAGGACGAGGCCGTTTGTAAATGCCAATTCCTGCAACGCCGCATTTGGAACGCCAGCCGTCACGAAGCATGCGTCGAGAGTGCCGTTCTGCAAACCTTCGCCTGATTCCTTGAACGAAAGGTTCGATTTTTTGATGTCGTCGAACGTGATTCCGTAGCCTTCCAAAATCTGCTTGGCATTGAATTCAACGCCGCTTCCCGCATCGCCGATGGAAACGCGTTTTCCGCGAAGATCTGAAATCGTGCGAATTCCGCTGTCCACTCGCGCCGCAATCTGAACGACTTCTTCGTACATCGTGCCGATTACCGCGAGATTTGGCAAAGGCTCCGAAAACATATCAGTGCCGTTGTAGGCGTAGTCCATAACGTCATTTTGCACCGTGGCGAATTCCGCGTCGCCCTTGCTTATCAAGCGCAAGTTTTCCGCGCTCGCGCCCGTGGCCTGCGCCGTGACATTCATGTTTTCAACTTTCGTGTTCCAAATGTTCGCGATCGCGCCGCCGAACGGATAGTAAGTTCCGCTTGTTCCGCCAGTCGCGATGATGAAATTTTTCTGTGCCGGCGCGCAAGAAAAAAGAAGTGCCGCCAAAACCGCGCCCGCAAAAATCCCAAAAATCTTTTTCATAATTTTCTCCCATAATAAGGAAATTGCCACGAAATTGTGAATCAATTTCCTTGTAAATTTTTGTAGCTTATTTTACAAAAAATGCGCGCGAGTTTCAAGTGGGCAAACACCGCCTTGCGCCGCTTTCCACAAAAAATTATTTGTGCTAAAATAAAGATATGAAATTTTTTCGCAAA
Organism: Treponema sp.; assembly: GCA_014804005.1. Lineage (GTDB taxonomy): Bacteria > Spirochaetota > Spirochaetia > Treponematales > Treponemataceae > Treponema_D. The sequence goes on from JAAVAP010000030.1 coordinate 18,179, forward strand.
TTGAATTTTATTTTCTCCGTTTTCGCGGCGGCGTTTTGCGCCGAAAATCTTTTCGCGCAGAATTTTGATTCTTCGATTTTTTCATCTGTGAGATTCGAAGCGGATTCGCGGATTTCGCCGCAGATTTCTTCTTCGCCCGAAATGGACGCGCGAAATTTCGCCTACATCGCTCTGCTCGCTTCGGGCGCGGACGACGAAAAAATTCGCGCGCATTTGGAAACGCTCGAAAATCTCGCGCAGGAATTTTCCAAAAATTTGCCGCTCGGACTTTCCAACGAAGAAAAGGCGGATGCCGCGCTCGCCTTCATCTACGAAAAAATTCTTTCGCGCTATCAGCTTGTCCAAACGCGCGTCGATGTCGCGATGGAAAGCGGCGTGTACAATTGCGTTTCCTCCGACGTGATTTTCATTTATTTTGCGAAAACTTTGGGCATTCCCGTTGTCGCCGTGGAAACTCCGAATCACGCTTTTTGCACGATCGAAAGTGAAGGAAAAAATGTCGATGTGGAAACGACAAATCCTTTCGGCGTGAATCCCGGGCGCAAGCGAGTGAGCGAACTTCCGAATGGCGGAAAACAATATTTGAGCGTCCCCGCCAAAAATTACCAAAACCGCCGCGATATTGACGATCGCCGCATGCTCGCGCTGATTTACAACAATCGAATTGCTTCGTTGCAAAAACAACGCGGCTCAAGCGCGGCGACGATCGGGCTTGCCGTGGACGCTTGCGCGTTGCAGGCGAATTCCGCGAGCGGCGTTCAAACTGTGGCTGAATGCGTTTGCAACTATGCTGCCGATTTGAGCGCGGCAGGAAAATATGACGACGCGCTCGCGCTCGTTTTGCGCGCGCAGGAAATTTTCGGCGCAAACAAAAATTATTCCGCTGTAATCGAAAGCGCGAATTACAACATTCTCGTTGACAAAGTGGAAACGCTTCCGCTTGAAGTCGCGCTGAACGAATTGCAAGCAAAGCGCGAAAATCTTTCCGCGCAAAATTATTCGAAATTGCTTGGCTATGCTTACGCGCGCGCCGCGAAGGATTTTGGCGACAGGCACGAATGGAAGAGCGCGATTCAACTTGCGGAACGCGGACTTTCGCAAGTTCCCAACGATTCGAATTTGAAAAGAGCACTTGACATCTACAAGCAAAATTACGCGATCGATTTTCACAACCGCGCGGTAACTTTGTTCAACGCCGGCGACATCGAAGGCGCGCAACAAGTGATTCGCGAAGGCCTGAGCGAAATTCCAGAAAGCAAAGTCTTGAAGAATGATTTGATTAAAATGAAGTGAAGCACAATTACATGGAACTGAAAAAATTCTTGCGTTTTGCGCAAATCGTGTTATAATTAAATTATGAATGTTTACGAAAATATAAATCGACTCGTGGGCTACGCGCTCAAGACTGGTCTTATCACAAAGCAGGATGTTGTCTACACGCAAAATCGTTTGCTCGAACTTTTCGCGCTTGATGGATTTGAAACGCCCGAGCAGGCGAAAAAATTTCCCGCCGTCAAAGTTGGCGATTTGGAAAACATTCTTGCGGAGCTTTTGGATTTTGCGGGCAAGAATAAAATCTTTCCGGACGAAGGAATCGTCCGCCGCGATTTGTTCGACACAAAAATCATGGGACTTCTCGTTCCTCCTCCTTCCGACATCATCGACATTTTCGAAACGCTTCGCGCCGAAGCGGACGCGAAAGCCGCCACGGATTGGTTTTATAAATTTTCGCAGGACACGGACTACATTCGCCGCTATCGAGTTTGCAAGGATTTGAAATGGAAAGCGAAAACTGAATACGGCGCGCTTGACATAACTATAAATCTTTCCAAGCCTGAAAAAGATCCCAAGGCAATCGCTGCCGCAAAAACCGCAAAACAAGGCGGCTATCCGCAATGCCTTTTGTGTTTGGAGAACGAAGGCTACGCTGGCCGAATAAATCACGCGGCGCGCCAAAATCATAGAATCATTCCGATTGAATTGGCGGGCGAAAAATGGGGCTTGCAATATTCGCCGTATGTCTACTACAACGAGCATTGCATCGTTTTCAATTCCAAGCACACGCCGATGAAAATCAGCCGCGCAACGTTCGAAAGGCTTTTGGATTTCATCACGCAATTTCCGCACTACACGCTCGGAAGCAACGCGGACTTGCCGATTGTCGGCGGTTCGATTTTGAGCCACGACCATTTTCAAGGCGGCAATTTCGAATTCGCCATGGCGCGCGCGCAGATTGAAACGCAAGTCAAATTCAAGGGATTTCCTTCGGTAAAGGCTGGAATCGTAAAATGGCCGATGTCCGTGATTCGGCTTTCGTGCGAAAAAAAAGAAACGCTCGTGGATTTGGCGGAAAAAATTTTGCTCTCATGGAGAAAATATTCCGATAAGAGCGCGTTCGTTTTTGCGAAAACCGATGGCGAGCCACACAACACGATTACTCCGATTGCGCGGCGCAAAGAAAATTTGTACGAACTGGATTTGGTTTTGCGCAACAACATCACGACTAGCGAGCATCCGCTTGGAGTTTATCATCCGCACGCCGAACTTCATCACATCAAGAAGGAAAACATCGGGCTTATCGAAGTGCTCGGCCTTGCGATTTTGCCCGCTCGCCTCAAAACCGAAATGCAATTTTTGGCGGACGCGCTCGTGGCAAAAAAAGACATTTCCAAAGACGAGATGCTTTCAAAGCACGCGGACTGGGCGAACGAAATTCTTCGTAAGCACAAAGTAATTACGCAAAAAAATGTCAATTCGATTTTGCAAAAGGAAATCGGAATCGTGTTTTCGAAAGTTTTGGAACACGCGGGCGTTTTCAAGCGCACGGAAGAAGGCAAAGCCGCTTTCCTTCGATTCGTCGAAAAAGTTAATTGTTGATTCGTACGGATGCCCCACGACGCAAAGCGTCGTGGGGCATTGTTTTAGATTTTATTGTGCCGTCGAAAAATTCACAAGTTCGCCTTTAAAAGTATTTCCGTTCAATTCGAGCAATTTTACTTCCGCGAAATTTCCGAGCAAATTTTTTGGTGCGGAAAATGCGACTCGTTCGTCGCGTTCGGTTTTTCCCAAAATTTCGTTTGGATTGTCGCGGCTTTGTTTTTCGGCAAGGACAGTTACAATTTGCCCCACGCGCTCGCGCAATTTTTGCGAAGTAATTTCCAATTGCAAATCGATTATTTTTTGCAAACGCGATTTTTTTTCTTCGAGCGGAATTTGATCATCCCATTCGGCGGCGGGCGTTCCTTCGCGCGGATTGTAATAGTACATAAATGCGTTGTCGTAGCGCACTTCGCGCATCAAAGAAATCGCTTCGGAAAAATCTTCCTCGCTTTCGCCGGGAAATCCAAGCATGATGTCCGTGGTGAGCGCAACGTCCGGAATGCGCGCGCGAATTTTTTTTACAAGTTCCAAATAATTTTCCCGCGAATATCGCCGATTCATTTTTTGCAAAATTTTTGTCGAACCATGCTGCACTGGAAGATGAATGAATTTGCAAACGCGCGCTTCGCTCGCAATCACTTCAATCAATTCATCGGAAAAATCTTTCGGGTGGCTCGACTCAAATCGAATCCATTTTATCGGCGAATTCGTTTTTTCCAAATGGCGAGAAATAATTTTTAAAAGCGCAGGAAAATCAATTTTTCCAAAATCGGAATTTTCGCAAAAATAAGAATTCACGTTTTGCCCCAAAAGCGTGATTTCCTTTACGCCGTATTTTGAAAGTACGTCAAGCTCTTTTAAAATCGAATTCACGTCTCGCGAAATTTCTCGCCCGCGAACATAAGGCACAATGCAGTAAGTGCAAAAATTGTTGCAGCCGTGCATAATCGGCACAAACGAGCTGAAAGCGCCTTGCTCCAAAGAAACGGCCGCAAATTCGTATTTGGAAGAATCGTCCAATTCAAAAGCGGAAACGCCATTTGGCGAAATGTCGCGCCCCTCCCTTGAGGCTTCTTCCACGGCAGAAATAATTTTTCCGAAATTCTTTTTTGCGAAAGTGCCCACGACGTAATCCACGCACGGCCAATCTTTTTTCAACGAATGCAAAAGCCGTTCTGCCATGCATCCCATCACTACGAGCGTGAGAGGCTTCGCGCCGTCCTTTACGAATTCGGCGGCAATTTCAAGCGACTTGTTTTTCGCGCCGGGCGTTTTCGCACGAACCGCCTTTAGTCCCGAAAAAAATCCCAGTCTTCCGAAAATGCGCTGCTCGGCGGTGGCGCGAACTGAGCAAGTGTTGATGACAACGATGTCGGCTTTTTGAACGTCATCCGCCTTTTGCCAACCACGCGCCAAAAAAAGTTGTTCCACGGCCGCGCTTTCGGCAATGTTCATTTGACATCCATAAGTTTCAAAAAAATAAGTCATTCAAAATTCCTTATAAATAAAACTATGGCAAAAAAGGATGCGGATTTTTTCCGCATCCTTTTTAATTCGTTTCGAATTATTTTGCGTTTTTTTGTAAAACTACAATCTTTCCCAATTCGCGCTCAAAGCGTTTTCGCCCATCACGGCTACAATTTTGCTTCCGTCTTTGAGAGCGGAAACTGGGATTTCCGCAGAATCGATTTTCTTTCCGTCAACTTCGATGCTGGAAATTCCTTTGCAAATGTGCGAAGGATTTTTCACTTCGATCGAAAGATTCATTCCGCGCCAGCGGCGTTCCACTTTGAAGCCGTCCCATTTTTTCGGAAGGCATGGATCAATCAAAAGTCCGTCGTACTGCGGGCGGATTCCCAAAATGTACTGCGTGATGGAATAGTAATTCCATGTTGCCGCGCCCGAAAGCCAGGAAACGCGCGTGTTGCCGGCGCGTGGCGAATATGTGGAATATGTCGTCTGTCCGATGACGTAAGGCTCGCTTTGGCGGATTTCCGCGCGGTCGTTGTACGAAGCGGGAAGAGACGCCTTGCAATATTCGTAAGCTTGATCGCCGTTGCCCAAAAGCGTTTCCGCAATCACGCCCCAGCCTTGCGTATGGTTGAAGATGCCGGAATTTTCTTTGATGCCAAAATTGTAAATCACCGAGCTCATCGTGCCGCGCGGAGCTTTTTTGAAAGGCGGCGCGCAAAGCATCAAGCCATAAGGAGTCGCCAATTTTTCTTTGACCGCCTTCATCGCAAGCCGAGCCTGTTCCTCGGTAGCAGCGTTCGAAAGCACCGCCCAAACCTGCGTATTGAAATAGACTTGACCTTCGTCCATCGTCTTTGTTCCGTAAACAGTGCCGTCTTCGGTGATCGCCCAAATGAACCATTCGCCGTCCCAGCATTTTTTCTGAATCGCTTCGTCAAGCTTTTTGCGCTCGCCCAACGCCCATTCGCTTTCGGAATTTTTTCCGAGCCGCTTCGCGATGTCGGCATAAGTCGTAAGTCCGAGGCGCAATTGGAACGAAACGAAAAGGCTTTCGCCATGGTAGCCCAAGCGAAGGCAGTCATTCCAGTCGGCGAGCAAGCCGCAAGGAAGTCCGTCTTTTCCCATGCGCTCAAGGTTGAACAAAAGTGCCTGCTTCAAATGGCCGAACACAGTCGCCTCGCCGCCGTCCGCGTAAGGAACAATTTCGTTGTAAAAATTGAAGTCGCCAGTTTCCGCGACAAACGCCGGAACGGAATTGAAAAACCATTGGCAATCGTCGCAGCGGAATTCTTCGGGCTTCGGCGGCTTTTCATGTCCTGCGTTGAAATCCTTTGAAATAACAGGAATCGCGCCACCGTTCTGGCATTGTCCGCTCAACATTCGCACGAGACGCGCTTTGGCTTCTTCGGGGATTGCCGCGCTCACGCCCAAAATATCTTGAACGCTGTCGCGATAGCCCAAGCCGTCGCGCTCGCCATTGTAGACGAGGCTTGCCGCACGAGACCAAGCAAATGTAATGAGACAGTTGTACAAGCCCCAAACATTCACCGTGTGGTTGATGTCTTCGTCCGGAGTGGTCGCTTTGAAGCTGCCCAATTTGGCATGCCAATTTTTCTTGAGCTTTTCGAACTCTTCGTCGGCGCGAGCAACGCTTCCAAATTCTTTGACAATTTTTTCGCCCACGCGATTCGCGTCACCAATTCCGAAGAGCACGATGATTTCCTTGGATTCGCCAGGCGCAAGTTCGATTTCAGTTTGGACGCTTCCGCAAATGTTGTCGCCATAAGCGAGCGAATCCGAGCATTTTCCATTGACGACGGCGGCAGGCTCCTTGTAACTTCCATAAGTTCCCAAGAACGCTTCGCGGCTCGTATCAAAACCAGTGAGCGGAGAATTGCAAAGCGCCATCCAAGAAAGCATCGCCTGAGTTCCTGGCTCTGCGTCGGGAAATTGCTCGAACAAATTTTGGTGCGCGACGAATCTCAAAATATTTCCGTTTCGTTCTCCGCGCGAAATGAAAATCGAATATTGCAAATTCACTTGATCTTCCATTGTATTCCAGTTGTTCGTGAGTTCGCAATATGTGAACGCAGAAAGTTTTCGCGCCTTGTCGGAATTGTTCGTAACCTTGAGCCGCCAATATTCAAAAACCTGTCCGAGCGGAACGTAATACAAAGCCTCGCTTTTTATTCCAGAATATTCCGAAGTGAATTTCGAATACGCAGTTCCGTGGCGACATTCGCTCTTGTACTTGTCGAGCGGCTTTCCGACAGGCTGCCAAGAAGCGGACCAATAATCGCCTGAATCGCAATCGCGCAAATAAAAATATCGTCCGGGCTGATCCATCGGAACGGAATTGAAACGAAGACGCATAAAGCGACCCTGCGCGCCCGATTTGTAAAAACCGTAACCGCCCGCGTTGTTCGTGATTACCGCGCCGTACTCCGTAGAACCCAAATAATTGCTCCAAGATGTCGGCGTGTCCGGACGAGTGATGACATATTCCTTCGCCTCGTCGTCGAAATATCCGTACTTCATAAAAACTCCTATTAGCTCCTAAAAATTTTTTTTAGAAAATTTCTTTTCCTAAATTTATTATTGCACTTTAATTTTTTTTTTGCAAGTGATACAATTGCTTTTATAAGAGAATTTAAACAATTTCAACAGGAAAACAACAAAATGACCAAAAAAGAAATTTTCGAATTTGTCAAATCTCAGCGCGAAGGAATGGGCGCGAACGACGCGCGGCGCGACGCTGGCTTGGAGATTCCGTCCGACATAAAATGCTTTTTCGACATTCGCTATTCCAATGCCGACGAAAATTGCCTGCTCGATGTTTACAGACCAAAACGCGCGGCAAAGAAAATGCTTCCCGTAATCGCAAGCGTCCACGGAGGTGGCTGGGTTTACGGCGACAAAAAATTGTACAGCTTTTATTGCATGGAATTGGCTCGCCGGGGATTCGCCGTAGTCAATTTCACTTACCGCCTTTCGCCCGAACACAAATTTCCCGCCGCGCTCGAAGACACGAACAATGTGTTCAAATGGATTTTGGAAAATTCTTCGAAATATAATTTGGACGCGGAAAATATTTTGCCACGGGCGATTCCGCCGGCGCGAATTATCTTGCAACCTACGCCGCCATTTACACAAATGAAAATTTCGCCGAAAAATTCTCATTTGAAATTCCGAAAAAATTAAAATTTAACGCCGTTTACTTAAATTGCGGAATGTACGATTTCATTTCGTTTTCAAAAACTCTCAATATAAAAAGCATCGGCGGCGCGTTGTTCGAAAAAGGCGGCACGCGGCAAGAATTAATTTTGGCTTCCCCGATTTTTCACGTCACAGAAAATTTTCCGCCTGCATTTTTCGTAACCGCCGAAAACGATTTTTTGCGCGAGCAAATTCCGCCGCTTGCAAAAGTTTTTTGCGAAAATGGCATCGAATTCAAATACAAATGTTATCGTGCGCAAAAATCGCGTTCACAAAAAGAGCAAAAATTGGAACACGTTTTTATGCTTGACTTGCGAAGCAAATACAGCGCGCCTTGCATCGACGAGCAATGCGATTTTTTTCGCGAATATTTAAAGCCGTAATTTTCGCTTGCCCTTCGCGCGAAATTTTTGCGCTAGAATTTGTGCGTCCAGCGAAAGGCGATCATATTGAAAAACCATTCGCGCCCTGCATAATGCAGGAAAATTTCTTCCGCCTCCTTTTCATGGCGTTCTTTAAAACTTCGCCTGCTTGAAAAATTCAGCATAATCGTAAGAATGTCTTTTTGCGTAAAAGAAATTTGCGCAAGCGGATTTATGTCAACTTGAACAAAATCGCCATTGAAGTTTTCATAATTTTTTCCGAACGCTTCGTCGCCTTTGAAATATCCGCTCCATTCGAAATTTATTCCGACCATCGAAAGCGTGATCGGCATTTGATAGCCCACAAGCAGATTTATGTCGAAGCGAGTTCCTTGCGCAAGATTCGCCGTGTTCTGCCATTTGAAAACTTCTGTGCCGCTGTGTTCGCCCGCAATTCCCCAATAACGAAAATCAAATGAAGCAAGTGCGACAACGTGATTCCATTCGCCAGGAAAAATTGCGGCCACGTCAAACATCAGCGTGGCGTTTCCCCAAAATTGATAGAGCCAAGTTTGAAACGCATCAAACTGTTTGTACTCGCCTTTTCCGTCGTGTCCCAAAAATCCTTCGAATGTTCCGCCGAAAAGTTGCCAGCCGGTTCCGATTGCCGCGCCTGCGCTCAAATTCAAAAATGCGATTGGCGTGAACGAAACAGAAACAGTCGGCATTATCGTAACTGGCGAAAAAATCAAATTTGCGCCGAGCGAAATGTTGTTGTCTTTAACAAACGCGCTTTCTCCAAAAGGCGTGGGAATAACATACTTGGCGCAAAAAGTTTCTTGCAATCCGACAGATTTAAAAATTCCCGAAACAGGCGCAAAATGATTCGAGCCAGAAACAAAATCGCTTTCAGGATAATATATAAAATCCAAGTTGGATTCAAATTGCCAAGTACTTTGCGCAGAAATTGCGGCGACGAAAATAAAAAAAATTGCGAAACGCGCGAATTGTTTTTTCATAATTTTATTATAAAATTTCCGCGCCGCTTTTTCAAGTGATTTTTTCTCAAAGCAAAAATTTCGAAATTAAAAAAAATGCGAACAGGTGTAAAATGTGTTGCGTGAAAAAAAGTTGGTGGAAAAAATAAAAAAAATGGGGAGGGGTAAATTCGCGTCCAAAACTTTGTGCGCCCGCACTTCCCCTCCCCCACAATTCACTCGCCGTTGAGCGCGTCCACCGGATCCAATTTAGCGGCGCGGCTCGCCGGGCTGAATCCGAAAATTATTCCGACGAAAACCGAAAAGAAAAACGAAATGAAGCAGCTCGTCGTGCTCACCGTAAAGCTCAACGAGCGCACGTATTCCAATGCGAGCGTTATCAAAATTCCGAATGCGATTCCCGCGATGCCGCCCATCACTGTGATTGCCGCGGATTCAATCAAAAATTGTCGGCGGATTATATTCGGACTTGCGCCCAACGCTTTTCGGATTCCGATTTCTTGGCGGCGTTCCGTAACAGTTACAATCATAATGTTCATAATTCCGATGCCGCCCACCAAAAGCGAAATGGCCGCGATCGCCGCGAGCATCACGCTCAACGAATTTGTGATTTTGTTCATTTGTTCAATCATCGTCTGCATTGAATTCACCCAGACGCTTCCTTCCGTGCCGGTGAGTTCCTTGCAATATTCCGTGATGTCGCTGACAAGTTGCGTGGAAAATTCATTGGACACAGCCTGAACCATAACTGTAGCAGCTTCAGGATTCGGCGTGATTTTTTTCGCATAAAATCCACGCGGAATGTAAGTCGCGCTCGAACTGTTTTCCATTCCAGTGTTCTGCTCTTTTAAAATTCCCACCACTTCAAATCCGAACGAAATTTTGTCGGCAGTAACAAGGACTTTTTTTCCAACTCCGTCGCCCGAAGGAAAAAGCAAGTCGGCGTATTCTTTTCCCAAAATTATTTTTTGCGCCCCGAACAAATTTTCTGTCACGGAAAAAAATCGTCCGCTTTCAAGCTGCATCGAATACGCTTCCAAGTAGCCAGTTTCGACCGCCTCGCAACTTCCGTTCACGCTTGTCTCGCCGAACGAAATCGTGGCGGAAAGAGAATTCTTGTACCAAATTTTTTTTATGTTGCGAACATTCGCAAAAAGATTTTCGCGAAAATTTTCATTGAACTGCAACGAAACGGCATCACGACTGCGCCGCATAAATCCGCCCGAAATGTTCACCATGTCGAGGCCCGCGTTTCCGAACGTATCTTGAATCTGCTTCGTGGAACTTTGCCCCATGCTCATAATTACGATGACGCTCGCAACGCCGATAATCACGCCGAGCACAGAAAGCATAGTCCGCATTTTTTGCCGCCGAAAATTGGCGAGCGCGTTCAAAAAATCTTCAAACATAAATTTTATTGCGCCGTCAATCCATATTCGTAATCTTGATTTACAAAACTGATTTTTTGAACAAGCTTTACGATTGAAGCATCGAACACAATCGGATTGCCTTTTTCAAGTTTGAAAGAAGTGATGATGTTTTTTATCGTCTCTTTTTGATCCGCGCTCAACTCGTCGATTATAAGATAAATGTGAATGTTTGAACGGAATGCTTCGGTCAATTTTTTTTCAAAAGTGCTGACGATAAAACGTTCGCTCAAATTCGGATGCAAATCCTTCATCCAAGAATCAACTATTTTGCTGTATTCGTCTTTCGAAGTGTATTCCACGATTTTTTTAATCCAGTCTTCTATCGTCCTTGTCCTAGTCGTCTGATCGGTGATTATGCTGAACGATGAAGCGAATTGCATCAACTGCGGAATAATATGCGAATTCAAATATTTTGATTTTTCAGTTGACTTGGTTTTTCCCTCGCCATAACATTCATATTCAATAAGGCTGATTTGTAACGGACATGAGTTGCGCTTGTCGTAAGTAATCAGCAATGCATCTGGAATTCCTGAAATGCCAGAAATATTTTCGTCGCGTTTTTGCGTTTTGAAAAGATGATTTTTCGCAATCAAGATTGATTTTTCTTCCCTGTATTTTGTAAACAAAGAAAAGAAATTTTTGTTCACCAAAGCTTCAAGTCCGATGAATTTGTCAGTTTCATTGTGAAAATTTATTGTCTGGAAAGTGCCCATTATTTTTATTTCTGCTTCGGGAATTTCCTTCAAAACTTTTTGAACATCTTTGTCGTCAATTTTTATATCGTCTTCATCTGCATTTTCATTTTCAGAATTTTTTTCGCCTTTCACTTCAAGATATTGACGCTCGTCGCATTTGTTCTTGCGAAAAACTTCGTCGATTTTTGAAGCCGCCAAATCATCAAAGCCCTTTGAGCCTTGCAAGTATTTTAAGGGCCAATAGATTCCTCCAATTTCAGACAAAAATTCAACGTTAAAAAAATTGCAGAATTCAACATTTTTAATTGAGTAGCACAAAACATATTTTTCGGAATCTTCCCAAGGTCGCTCATCAGTCACTTCGTCCAATTCAAACCTTGCTCCGCACAAAGTTTTTTTGTCAATTTTCACAATCAAATAAATTTTGTCGCCAGGAAGCGGACCTCGATGCCCAAATCCTGCAACCATATCGTCAAGGCAAATGTTGAAATTTTTTACATTCGTACTGCAATGCAAAGTTCTGACCATTGGACTCTCCCATAAAAAAGTCAAGAAGAAAGGCACTGTGCAAGAACGCTTTTTTGAAAATCACTTTTTCTTACGACATTGCCTTGCACCCACATAGAATTTATTTTACCGCCATTTTTTTCGTCTGTCAAGAATGAGGATTTTTTGCGTGTCGTCATTTTACATTTCATCGCCTTGAATTTTGCCGTCGAAAATTTTTATGCAACGGCGGCTTGCTTTTCCAATTCTCGGATCGTGCGTTACAATTACGACGGTCGTTCCGTTGCGATTTATTTCTCGAAAAAGATTCATCACCGCGCGGCCGGTTTCGCTGTCCAAAGCTCCAGTCGGCTCATCCGCCAAAATTATTTTTGGATTTGTGACCGTCGCGCGCGCGATCGCGACGCGCTGCTTTTGTCCGCCGGAAAGTTCGCTCGGCCTGTGATTCATCCTGTCTTGCAATCCCATTTTTTCCAGCGCGGATTTCGCCAGCGCGATTCGTTCCTTGCGCTCGATTCCGGAATACCTGAGCGGAAGCATCACGTTTTCCAAAACGTTCATCGAAGGCAGCAAAAAATATTGCTGGAACACAAATCCGATCGTGCGGTTGCGCAAAACCGAAAGTTCCTTTTCGTTCATAAGCGCGGTTTCGCGGCCGTTGATTTTCACCACGCCTTCGGAAGGACGGTCGAGGCAGCCAATCATATTCATGCAAGTCGATTTTCCCGAGCCAGAAGGTCCCATTATCGTAACGAATTCGCCTTGATTTATTTTAAACGAAATTCCGCGGAGTGCGTAAACTTGAGTTTCGCCCATAGTATAAACGCGCTTGACATTTTCGAGTTCGATCACGCTTTCAATTTTATTTTCGGAATTTTCCAAAATCGAATTTTCTTGCGCAGCAAATTCATTTTCAAAAATTTCTTCATTCATAATTCGCTCCGAAAAAAATTAACGCATCGGAGGAGGCGCGCCGCGATTTCCCCTGCCCGACTTTCGCATCATTCCCGAAGCAAGCGGCGCGCTTTGCGCCTTGAGCACATCACCTTCCGCCACATCGCCTTCGATAATTTTCACGAACTCGCGGCTGTAAGTTTCCACCTTCACTTTTTTCTTTTCGCCGGTTTTCGCATTTTCCACAAAAGCCTGATTTCCGTCTCTGCCGATGGCTTCGCGTTCAACCAAAAGATAAGTTTCGTCGGGCGCGATTTTGATTTGTCCGCTAAAAGAAAAATTCGGCAAAATGGATTCGCGCGGATAGTCGTCGATTCGAAGGCGCACTTTTACGACCGTCGCGCCTCGACTCGTAACTTCGCCAATCGCAGGCCAGCCGACCACGTGTCCCGTAACCGCGCCTTCGTAGGCGGGAAAAGAAAATTGCACTTCCTGCCCCGCCTTCAATTTCGCGACATCGGTTTCCGCCACTTCCACATCGGCAATCAAATACGAAATGTCCACAAGCGTTCCGACAGAATCTTTCGCTTCAAGCGAATCGCCAACGGCGACATCGATGTCGGCGATGATTCCGTCAAACGTTGCGCTGACTTTTCGCTCAGCAATTTTTTGCACAAGAGAAAGCCGCTGCGTTTGCATGAGATTGTATTGACGCGCAGAGCCAGTGATTCGCGTGGTTTCCATTTCGTAGTCGTGCTTTGCAAGATTGTATTGCTGCTCGCTCGCGTCCATTTGGATAATCACGTCGTTTTTTTTAACCGCGTCGCCCTGCTTGACATAAACCGCAATCACCGTGCCATCGCTCAAAGCCTGCAAGGTTTGTTCTTGCGCCGCGCTCACCACGCCAGCAACGCTCACCGAATTTTCATAAACTTCTTTCCGCACAATATAAGTCGCATCGGAAATTTTATTTTTGTTGAGCGCAAATCGAATCGCGCACAACGCCGCAGCAATTATAGCCGCTATAATCACGCTTGCCAAAATTATTTTCAAAGCGCGACTTTTTAAAAAATTATTTTTCGTCATATTTTTTCTCCACTAAATCACTTCATAAAGTTTTATTTTTTCTTCTTTGCCGCGAATGTTCGCCTCGCACAAAAAATGCGGCACAGGGAATTTTTTTTCGTCCGCAAAATTTTCTTCGCTACTCAGTTCGTTCACAGAACTTTCGGAAATCAAAAGATCGCGCTTGTATTCTTTGCAAAGTCCTTCGATGCGGCTTGCAATGTTCACGTTGTCGCCGATGACAGTATATTCCATTCGCGCGGGAGAACCGATATTTCCGGCTAGGACAGTTCCAGTGTGAATCCCGACTCCAAACTTGATTTGTGGAAAGCCTATTTTTTCAAAGTCACGATTCACTTGAACGAGCGCGTTTCGCATTTCAAGCGCGGCAAGATACGCATCCTTCGCGTGCGTCGCGGATTTTATTGGCGCACCGAAAATCGCCATGATCGCGTCTCCGATGTATTTGTTGATGATGCCATTGTGCCGAATTATGCATTCGCTCATTTTCGAAAAATATTCGTTCAAAAGTCGCACGACTTTTTCGCATTCCATTTTTTCAGAAAGGCTCGTAAAGCCGCGAATGTCGCAGAACAAAATCGTAACGCGCATGTTTTCTCCGCCAAGCGAAATTCCCGCCATTCCGTCTCCGAGCAAATGATCGCGCACGTCGGGAGTAACGACTTTTCCGAAAACTTCTTTCATGAATTCCTTTTCCAAAAGCGAGCGCGACATTTCGTTGAAACTGTCTCCGAGCATTCCGATTTCATCGCCCGAAGAAACTTGCACTCGATTTTTCAAATCGCCTTCGGAAATTTTTTGCGCGGCGCATGCGAGTTCTTTCAAAGGATTTCGCAAAATGTTCGCCAAAAGCAGCGTGATGAAAATTCCTGCGAGCAAAAAAATTGACATCGTTGCAATCATGTTGCGGCTTATCTCAACTCCGAGATTTTTTTCTTTCGTGACGAGCGCGAACAAAAGCGCAGTCACTGGAAACGCGCCGATGCCGATGTAGTACATCAAAAAAATCAGGCGCAGCGAAGGTCGAATTAAATTTTTCGTTTTGGAAATGTTCCCGGATGGAAAATAAAGCTTGAGAATTTTCGCGCGATTCGCCGTTTCCAAAATCAAAAACGTCACGACAAATGCGAGCGTCGCCGCGAACATCGTAAACATCGCGGAATTTTTCAAAGTGCCGTAGATTTTTTCACCCGAAGAAATTCGTATATACGCCGTCAAAAAAGTTTGGAAAATCAAAATGAGAATCCATCCGAGAATTCCGATGGACGCGAGCGCGATAGAAGAATTCGCCGCGTTTATTTTCGCGCGTTCGCTTCCTTTGAAAATCGGCACAGTAAAAATCACGCCGAGAAAAATCGAAATCACAAACGAAAGCGACGTAAAAACATTGCCGAGAATTTTGTGCGCGTCCAAAAATGCAATCCAAATTTCATACTCGTGATTTTGCGGCAAAGGAAATTCAATCGAAAGCGTCACGGCAAGCACGACAAAATTCGCGACGGTTGGAACGAGCAAATAAAAAATGCCGATGCACAAATTCTGTTTTTTCGTCATATTTTTTCTCCACTAAATTAAAATGAAATCCGCAAAATTTTTCATTTCAATTCCTCATCCCTCGTGAACAAAGTCGCGGTTCTGTTGTTGTAGATAATCAAGTCGAGCGCGTTGATCAAAATCTTTATCCTGTAATTTTCCTTGTTCACTTGCGCGCTTCGATATTCGCTTTCGGTTATAATGCCGCGCTGATACCACGAAGCGGTGTCGCTTTCGAGTTGCGAATAAGTTTCAAAACCTTCGGCGTTAGTCCGCGCCGCCCATTGCAATTCTTCCAGAGAACTTTGCTGCGCGACCAAAGTCGTTTCGTAATTTTTCCGCGCCGACTCGATCGCAACCAATTCCAGCGTCTCGTCAACCTTTTCGATTTTTTTCTGAACGTTCGCGAGGCGGAATTGATTCGGCAAAAACGAAAAACTCAATTTGTAAAGCGGATGGAAATTTCCAAAATCGGTCGGAAACGAGACGCCCGCACTCGCCTGCAATCCGGTCTTTTGCCACGACAACGATGAGCCGATGTCAACCGTGTCGCCGTATTCCATCGCGTTCGTCATAAACGAATTCACAGTGTTCGCAAAAGTGTAGCCCGCGTTCACGCTGAGCGAAAATGCCTTGTCCGCCGCGCGGATTTTCGAATTGATTTTGTTCGTCCAAACCGCGCTTTCAGTTTCCGCGAAATTTTCCTCGTCAAAATCCAAAACGTCGGCCGTGACGACTTCGGGAATTTTCGTCGGAAGAAATTCCATCGCGTCGGAAAAATCGTATTTCATTCCGCATTCCTGCGCGAAGATTTTCGTTTCGCGCTCAAGCTCGTGGCGATAAATTTCCACGTCGTGCTCATCGCTCGCCACTTCCATTTGCTTGAGCCGATATTTTGAAGAAGCCGCGCCAAAGCCCTGCACACGCAATTCATCAAATTCCAAACTATGCTCATAAAGCGATTTTTGCGCCGTGATTATTTTCGAAGCGATTTCAAAAAGATTTTTCAGCTTTGTATAAAATTCGCTTTCCATGTTGACGAAGCCATTTTGCAAATCACGCCGCGCCTCGAGCAAAGCGCGCCCAGATTTGAGCAATGCGATTTCGCGTTCTTCGCGCACGCTTGAATAAATGTCCACGCTCACTCCGAGCGAAGTGTTTTTTACTTCGCTTTCGCCGTTTCGGGCGGAAACATTTGAGGACGCGGTGAACCGCAAATTCTGCGCCGCAGGAATTCCAAGCGAAGCGTTCGGCGTAAAATTAAAACTTCCGCCGTTGCCAAAACTGAACGCGATCGAGCCGGTGGAAAGCGAGATGTTCATTCCGTTTGAAATCGAAGTGGACTTTGAATTTAAAATCGCCTTGTCAACTTTTCCAGAAAGTTCCTGCAAGGTGAGGCTGTTTTGAAAATATCCGAGCAATAATTTTTCAAGCGATTCTTGCGCTGACAAAACGGAAAGCGAGGACAAAAATAAAAAAACAAAAAATCGCTTCATAATTCATAAACAAAAATTCTTTCCAAATTATATTCTATCGACGCGAACAATGTCAAGCGCGGAAAAAATTTAAGGGAAAGTTTCGCTTGAAAATTCGCCCTGCGGCTCGTTGCGAGTCCCCCTACGCCCGCACATCGTTACATTCTACCCTTTCTCATAGGAGCGCAACTTCTAAAACTAAGCAGTTCCTTTGGGCTGTGTAACAAGTTTCGTTTCGCGGAACTCACGACAAATTTGCATACGCCGTAGCCCAAAAAACTTTTTTCACACCCGAAAATGTGGCATTTGTCGCACAAAAAAATCCCCTTTACAAATCTCAAAAATGTGATACAATAGACAAAACTCAAATTTTTATTTAAAGGGGTTCTGCCAAAAGCATCACACATTTGGTGCGGCGTTTTTGGCTTTAAAGTTTGCGTTGCAAACTTGCATATCAACAGCCGTTTCGCATTTCATTGTGAAGTGGCATGAAAAGTCAAGAAGAAAATTTAAATTTTCTTCTTGACTTTTCATAGGAGTTTAAAATGAATTTTATTTTTCTCGGACCGCCGGGAGCGGGAAAAGGCTCGCTCGCAGTAAAAGTTGCGCAGGATTACAAGATTCCCCACATTTCCACGGGCGACATTTTCCGCGCCGCGATTAAAAACCAAACCGAACTTGGCAAAAAAGTCAAGGCAATCATCGACGGCGGCGGGCTTGTGAGCGACGACATCACTTGCGCGCTCGTCAAAGAACGCTTGGCGGAAGCCGACTGCAAAAACGGCTTCATTCTCGACGGATTTCCAAGAACGATTCCGCAGGCGGACGCGCTCGCGGAATTCTGTCCCGATGTCGTTTGCGTGAATTTCGTGATTGACGAAGATGTCGTAATCAATCGCTTGAGCACGCGCCGAGTCTGCAAAAAATGCGGAGCGAATTTCAACATTCTCACAAAACCGCCGAAGACCGAAGGCGTTTGCGACGAATGCGGCGGCGAACTCTATCAGCGCGACGACGACAAGTCCGAATCAATCATGCATCGAATGGAAGTTTATCGCGAACAAACCGAGCCGCTCATAGCGTACTATCGTAGCAAAGGCAAACTCACCGACATCGACGGCGCGATTCAAACCGAAGAATTGCTCGGAAAATTCAAGGAATTGTTCAAAGCGTAAAATCGGATTTTGACTTTCACTGAATTTACAAACTTGAACGCATAAAAAAAAGCCGCGCGAAACGAGCGGCTTTTTTTTATTTATTTTTTTTCATTTTATGTTTTGAATTTCACAAAACGAAATTCTTCAAGGCAAATCACGAAACGCAATTTTCAGTCCCTGCGTTCTTTCACCAAATATTCAGTGTAGCCTTTTGATTCGAGCAGATCGAGCTGCGGCGCAACTTCTTCGGTGGCAAGGTCGCGAATAATCACGCGTGTAACATCTTTCGTCGTCTGATAGGCGAGACTTTTTATTCCAGCCTTTTGCGCTTTCTTTGCAAAAAGTTCCGCATTCATTCTGGAAGAAAACGCCGCAAGTTGAATGTCCCAATGTTGCGCAAACGCATCGTCCGCAATAATTTTTTCCTGAAAATCGACTTCGGTATTTTTCGCGGCAACAGGCGTGGCAGAAACCATGCTATCCTTTTCGCCCAAAATCTGCAAAGAAACTCGAGCCGTTCCGCTTGAAAGCATTCCGAGCTGGGAAGCGGCCGCCTTGGAAACATCGATTTCACGTCCTGCCACAAATGGCCCGCGGTCATTGATTCGCACCACGACGGATTTTCCGTTGTCCAAATTCGTCACTTTCACCATCGTATTGAAAGGCAACGATTTGTGCGCGGCAGTGAATGCGTACATATCAAAAATTTCACCGTTCGAAGTCTTGCGTCCGTGGAACTTATCGGCATAATAAGAAGCGACGGCGTTCGACTTGTAAACGCCAACAGCATTGGCAGCAAAAGTCGCTGCGCAAAGTCCAACAGCCAAAGTAAGGCAAAAAATTGATTTCTTATTCATACTCAGATTTTCGGCAACCAGCGAAAATTGTTTAGAAATTTTTTGAAAATCGTTCGCGCGTAAAAAGTTGAACGCGGACGGAATGCGTCATTCTCGGAAATTGAGTTTTCCTGCGGCATAGCATTTGGGGGCGTTGATGGCACGACTCTTGTTGTGCGTACAGAAGGGGTAGAACGCAACGAAGTGCGGGCGCAGGGGGATTCGCAACGAGTCGTAAGGCGAAGTTTCAAGCGAGACTTTCCCCTCCTGCTTGCCAAGAACTCGAAAATGCTGTATATTTAGATTATGGTGGAAGGTTCGAAAAAAATTGCGGAAAACAAAAAGGCTCGCTTCAATTATTTTGTGGAGGACAGCATTGAATGCGGAGTCGCTTTGGAAGGCACGGAAGTAAAATCCGTAAAAAACGGAAACATTTCATTTTCTGATTCTTTTGCCGAAATTATAAATGGTGAAATTTGGCTCAAAAATTTTCACATCAGCGAATACGCTTTTTCGTCGGTGTTCAATCACAATCCGGCTCGTGCGAAAAAATTGCTTTTGCATCGAGAGCAGATAAAACGGCTGGTTCGAAAAACCGATGAAAAAGGCTACACGCTCATTCCGCTTGACGTTTATCTGAAAAACGGAAGGGTCAAAATTTCGCTTGGCGTGTGCAAGGGCAAAAAACTTTTCGACAAGCGCGAGACAATAAAATCGCGCGACATAGAAAGAGACATCGCGAGAGATTTCAAGAAGTCGTTTAGCTAGCGATTCCTTGAATTTTCAAGAGGTAAGATGTTCAGAAAATTGAGGGCGTATACAATAATTTTGCTCATCTCCGCAGGAATGGCGTTTGCGCAAGGTTCGGCAGAAAAAAAATATCCGCTCCATTATTACGGCATAGTTTCAAATCTCAACGACCAAAACATACTCAACATGGCGCAAGATTTGTTTATCGCGCAAATCCGTGGAATAAATTACATTTCGTTGGAAGACAAGCGAAACAGCGAAATAAAAAAATCGTATACAAGCATTTCGTCCGACAAAGACGGCGCGGAATTTTTTTCCCTTGTAGAACAAAGCGAACAATTTCAAGGCGAGGCGATTTTGTTTTTTGCGCGCATTTTCCGCCCCCACCCAGATGAAAAATGGGAATGCACTTTTTTCGCGAAAAACACGCAAAGTAAAATCATTTTTTCCCAAACAAGAAATTATGACTCGCATTACAAAGTTTTGTTGGACGCAAAAATGCTCATACAAAACGTCGTGGCAGAAGCGAGCGGCAACGCCAGCATAGAAACGCCCGCAGCCCAAACAAAGCAGATCGATCATCCGAAAAATTTAAATATGGAAAACATCGCGGGCACTTGGAGCGGCGAAGACGAAATCTCGAAAATCGTATTGTTGCGAAGCGGGCGCGGCTTCGTCATTTTTTCGAACGGCGCGACAATGAACATCAGCATTCTTTTGTCCGACGAAAATTCAGGCAAAAAATTTCGCGTGGTTCAGCAAGACAAATTCAACGCATCGTTCTATCCCGACATAGAGCGAAAAGCCGTGCTCGCGTACGCCGAAGATGCCACGCCAATCGAATGGAATCTGACGATGACATCGCAAGGCACTTTGGAAGGCACGAAAAAAACTCTCGTCGCAACCGCCGACGGAGTCGAACAAAAAAATGTCAATGTTGTTTGGAAGAAAAAATAATTTTGGAAGAAAAATAATATGGAAAAAGAAAATCTTGCGAGAATTATCGACCACACTTTGCTTGCGCCCACAGCGACGAAAGTTCAAATCGAAAAACTTTGCGACGAGGCGGCGCAAAACAAATTCGCATCCGTCTGCGTCAATCCAGTTTGGGTGAATTTTTGCGCGGAAAAATTGCGCGGCACGGGCGTCGCAGTCTGCACGGTAATCGGATTTCCTTTGGGCGCGGACAAAACCGAAGTAAAGACTTTTGCCGCATCGAGCGCGGTTTTGGACGGCGCGGACGAAATCGACATGGTGCTAAACATCGGAAAGGCGAAAGAAGGCGACTTTGATTTTGTGCGGGAAGAAATCGAACAAGTCGTGCGAGCGGCAAAGTCGGCAGGAGAAGCGAACGGCAAGAAAATTCTTGTGAAAGTGATTTTGGAAACATGCTTTTTGACCGACGGCGAAATTGAAGAATGCTGCCTTGCCGCAAAGTCCGCCCGCGCGGATTTCGTAAAAACAAGCACGGGATTTGCCGCGCCGAAAAACGAAAAAGGCGAACCTCTTCCGAACGGCGCGAGCGTACATCACATCGCGCTCATGCGAAAAACCGTCGGAAGCGAAATGGGCGTAAAGGCAAGCGGCGGAATCCGCACGGCGCAATTCGCGCGGGAATTGGTGGAAGCAGGCGCGACAAGGCTCGGCACTTCAAGCGGAATCAGCATAATTGGCGAAAAATAAGCGAGGTTGATGAAAATGTATGTTGCAAACGAAAATCGTTACGGCAAAATGAAATTCAACAGATGCGGAGCAAGCGGACTTAAGCTTCCGGCGGTTTCGCTCGGGCTTTGGCACAATTTCGGCTCAAACGCGAATCTTGACAACATGTCGGCGATGTGCCGCACGGCGTTCGACAACGGGATCACGCATTTTGACCTTGCGAACAATTACGGTCCCGTTTCCGGCGCGGCGGAAGAAAACTTCGGCCGCATTCTCAAAAAAGATTTCGGAGCATACAGGGACGAAATCATTGTTTCCACAAAAGCGGGCTACGGCATGTGGGAAGGTCCTTACGGCGACTGGGGAAGCAAAAAATATCTCGTCGCGAGCCTCGATCAAAGCCTGAGACGCATGGGACTCGAATACGTTGACATTTTTTACCACCACCGTCCCGATCCCGAAACTCCGATCGAAGAAACCGCCTGCGCGCTCGACGGAATCGTTCGCAGCGGAAAGGCTCTTTACATCGGCATTTCAAATTACGACAAGGAACAGACGAAAGCAATCGCCGCGATCTTCAAGGAATTGAAAACGCCGTTTATAATAAATCAGCGGCGCTATTCGATGCTCGACCGAGCGATCGAACAAGACGGGCTCAAAGATTACGCGGCAAAGAACGGAATCGGAATCATAACATTCTGCCCTTTGGCGCAGGGACTTTTGACGAACCGCTATTTGGACGGCATTCCCGCCGACAGTCGCGTCCGCACGGACGGAAGGTTTTTGAAGGAAAATTCGATCAACGAAACGACGCTCAAAAAGGTGCGCGCGCTCAACAAGATTGCGGAGGAACGCGGACAGTCGCTTGCGCAAATGGCGCTCGCCTGGATTTTGCGCGACGGGGACATTACGAGCGTTTTGATTGGCGCGTCGAAGCCCTCGCAGATTCTCGACAATGTCGGAATGCTTTCAAACACGGATTTTTCCGCAGAAGATCGTACGCGCATAGACGAAATCCTTAACAGTTGATTCGTGCGGAGGACCTCACACCCCGGCTCCTGCGTCGAGGCATTTTGATTTTGAACGGAATCTATTGCAAGCCGCGCAGGAAAATGAAAAGCGAACAAATCATCCGCCTTATCGTGAATAATTTGCGCACGTTTTTCGAGCATTTCCAAACGACGGGAAGCCATCAACCGTGGTTTTTGGGCATTCTTCGGGCGACGGGAAGCCGTCAACCGCGGTTTTTGCTTACTTGTCGAACGCGGGCAAGGGATTTTTCGCAAAAAATTTGTCCGCGCAGTTTGGCGGCAAGGAATTTGGCGCGGAAATTCGTTCGCGCAGTTTGGCGGCAAGGAATTTGGCGCGGAAATTCGTTCGCGCAGTTTGGCGGCAAGGAATTTTGTGCAAAAAATTCGTCCGCACACTTTTGCGGCATGGAATTTTGCACGGAAATTCGTCCACGCGCTTTTGCGGCATGGAATTTGGCGCAGAAATTCGTTAGCGCACTTTTGCGGCAAGGAATTTGCCGCAACAAATTCGTCCGCGCACTTTTGCGGCAAAATTTCCGCCCTTTCTTTTTACTTCACGGTTTTCGGCGCAGTCGAATGAAGCGCGAATCATGCAAATGATTTCGGAATGCTTGCAATCGACGGTTTGCAATGGGCTTGACAAGGGGCGCGTCGTAATGCATAATGTTCGTATGTCAGTAGCAAATGATTACATAGAAATAGCGAAGTCAAAGACTTCCGCGCCGTGGCACAAGACGCTTGTGCTCGCAGTAATGGCGGGGGCGTTCATCGCTTTCGGCGGCGCGGTCGCAACGATTGCCGCGTCGGGCGCGACGGGAATGCAGTCAAGCTTGATAAAAGGCGCGGTGTTTCCGCTCGGATTGATACTCGTCGTTGTTTGCGGCGTGGAACTTTTTACGGGCAACTGTTTGTTCGCGCTCCCGCTTCTTAGCCGCGACATAAAACCGAGCGCGGCCTTTAAGAATCTCGGCATCGTTTATGTCGGAAATCTCATCGGCGGTGCGCTCATCGCGGTGCTCGTCGTGTTTGCGGCGGGAAAGGGCTTGGCGGATTTGTTCGTGGGCGTTGACGCGACTAAATGCGGATTGAATTTCGGCGAGGCGTTTCTTCGTGGCATACTTTGCAATATGCTCGTCTGCCTTGCGGTGTGGTCGGCCGTTGCCGCAAAGACGGTAGGCGGAAAAATCCTCGCAGTGTATCTGCCGATATTTGCTTTTGTCGTTTGCGGTTTTGAGCATAGCGTTGCGAACATGTATTATCTCACGGCGGGGCTCGTCGCAAAAGCGGCTTTCGGCAGCGAGCTTTCGGTGAGCCTTGGCAGCGGAATTGCGCACTGCTTGATTCCATCGACGCTCGGCAACATCATAGGCGGCGCGCTCATAGGCGTTGCGTTTTGGGCTGTGAACAAAAACGAATAGGCTAGCCCGCAAGAAATTTTATTTCAGTCTTATTTCAATTGGCGTATCCGTGCCAACAATGACTTTTCAGCAGTGAATAAAATCGGAATCTTATTCACTGTTGAAATCTAAAGAAGTGATTTATTTTGTGATGGTCGCGATGATGTCGCTCATTTTTACTATGAGATATTCTTCGCCGTCGATTTTGATTTGCGTGCCAGAATATTTGTCGTACATAATGCGATCGCCGACTTTAACCGTAACCGGGTCTTTTTCCGTTCCCGGACCTACGGCTTCAACGATGGCGGTTTGAGTTTTTTCCTGAGCTGCGTCCGGAATGATGATTCCCGAGGCGGTTTTGGTTTCTGCTTTGTCGGCTTTGAGCAAAACGCGGTCTGCTAAAGGCTTTACTTTCATTTTATGTCCTCTATAATAAATAAAATTGCAAGTTTTCAACGAAAACCTTTTTTAAAGATATAAAATTTTTACCGAAAAGTCAACATCGGAAACAGAAAATTTGACAACATTCGGGATTTAGGTGTATAATGATGCATTGCTTCATTTTAAATTTGCATGCGAAGAAAATTTCAATTTTATTCGTATGAAAAATGCCGTGGATTTTGTGCGCGAGGAAAATCTTGCCATCGATTTTTGTGGCAAGCCGAATGCTTTCGCAAAAACTCGCGACATTCAACTTGAATTAAAAATCCGCCGAAATTTAAAATGCAACACGGATTTTTAAACGCATGCTTTTCTGCGTGCGACGCAAGGCGAAAATTTGTTTGCCAAGGGGATTTTAATGGCCGAAGATAATTGGGCAATTTCAAAAAAACAAAAATCGAAAACGATGGTTACGAAAATCGTCGCCATCATTGGATTGACGAATGTCATTCTTTTGGCGCTGCTGAATTTGTTCGTGATTTGGCAAGTGCGGAATATGACCGTCAATGATACCAACGAAAACGTGAATTCGCTTTTCGATTCTTATTTGGAAAGCGTTGACACTTTCGTTGACAACACTTTGACCAAGCTTGATTTCTACACGAATTCCGATGTCGTTTACAATGGCGGAAGCGCGGAAGAAATTGGCGAGTGGCTCACGACCACGGTGGTTCGCCGCCCGCGAGGTTTTTCTTATGTGCTTTTTATCGGCGCGGACGGAAATTCTTTTTACGATTCGGGGAACAGGGGTTTTCACGGCGACCGCGCGTATTACAAGCAGATTATCGATCAAGGCGCGACTTTCGTTGTGAACAATCCGACTCTTGCGAAAGCCACCGGCACAGTGAGCGTGATGTTCGTAAAAGCCGCGTTCAATAAAGACCGCGAAGTCGTGGGAATGTTCGTCGGAGTGGCCGGAATGGATTATTTGCAGAATCTGATTGCCGGCTTGAAAATCGGGCAAGACGGGCACAGTTTTATGCTGGACGGAAACGGCGAAGTGATTGCGCATTATGACAGTGACCTCGTGATGACGACAAATTATCTCAAAGATGAAAATGTCAGCGCGGACGTGAAATCTTTGGCGCAATCGATGCTTTCAAGCCAACGCGGGCAGACGGAAATCAAAAACGGTTCGGAACAGCTTCGCATCGTTTACAGCAAAGTGGCGAAAACTCCATGGGCGATGGGCGTTACGATTCCTGTGCGCCAAATCCACAAAACCGCCGACAGCCTCAGCCGATTTCTTTTGGTGGGAAACTTGATATTGGCGGTGATAATTTTGGTGGTTTTGGGCTTGATGATTACGACTTCGCTTCGTCCGTTGCGAAATGTCGTTCTGGCAATCGAAGACATCGCCAGCGGCAACGCCGATTTGACGAAACGCCTTCCCAAAACCGAGAATAACGAAATTGGCGATGTCGTGAATGGCTTCAATCAGTTCGTGACAAAATTGCAAGAAATTATGATTGAAATAAAATCGTCCAAGGAAAATCTTTCCGTGGTTGGCGGCGACATGGTGAACGCCAACGGCAGGACGGAACTTCTCATAAACAAAATCATCGAGTACATCGAGCTGGTAAAAGACAGCGTGATCACGCAAGGTTCAAGCGTCCAATTGACTTCCGCGCGAATTACGGAAATTACTGGCAACATCCAGCAACTCGAAAATCTCATCGAAACTCAGACGGACGGAGTGACACAGGCGAGCGCGGCCGTCGAAGAAATGATCGGCAACATCGGTTCGGTGAATTCTTCCGTCAGAAAACTTTCGGATTCTTTCGTGGGACTTCGCAAAAATGCCGACGAGGGAATCGAAAAATCTCAAGCCGTGAGCGAACGGATTTTTCAAATTGAATCGGAATCGAAAATGTTGCAGGAAGCGAACATGGTCATCGCGACGATTGCCGAAGAGACCAATTTGCTTGCGATGAATGCCGCAATTGAAGCTGCTCACGCGGGCGAAGTCGGAAAAGGATTCAGCGTTGTGGCGGACGAAATTCGAAAACTTTCGGAAACTTCTTCGGAACAATCCAAGACAATCGGAGCGCAGTTGATGAAAATCCGCGATTCGATTGGGCAGGTTTCGGACTTTTCCACCGAATCAAGTTCAGCATTCCACTCCGTCGCCGAAAACATCCAAATGACAGACGAATTGGTTCGCCAAATCAGCGGCGCAATGAGCGAACAGCAAGAAGGCTCAAATCAAGTTTTGTCCGCGCTCAAATTGATGAGCGAAAGCACGGAGGCCGTCCGCACCGCTTCACACAGCATGACGGAAGGAAGTTCCGTAATTTTGAATGAAGTGAAAACGCTCAAGGAACACACGGAAACGATAAACACCAACGTTCAGAAAATGGACGAAGGCGTGACAAAAATCTACGAAACGAAGGAAACTTTGGGACGGCTTTCGCGACACATGAACGACACGATCGCGCAGATTGCCGAGGAAATCGGACAGTTCAAAGTTTGAGACTTGAACAGTTAAAATTATCGCTAAAGCATTGCGATAATTTTAACTTCAAGTTTTTTGTTTTGCATATAAAATTCGCGGCACGTGTGTAAGGGTTTGGCGCGAAGCCCCGGAGAAGGGGTAGCGAAAGACCGCGCGAGCGGGCTGAAGCGAGGGGAAGGCTTTCCCCTCCCCAGCGCATTCAAAATTCGAAAAAGCCGCGCGTCTGTCGCCAATCTATGAAAGCAGCATTTTGTCCGAAAGCGAATCCACGCCTGCGCTCACTTGGAATTTTTCGAGCAAATCTTTTACTTCAAGATTTTTCTTTTCCTCGCCGCTCACTTCATAGACGATTCGTCCGTCAAGCATCATGATCAGGCGGTTTCCGTAGCGAATCGCGTCGCGCATATTGTGCGTCACCATAAAAGTGGTGAGATTGTCGCGGCGCACGAAAAATTCCGTAAGCTCCAAAACTTTTTTCGCGGTTTTCGGATCGAGCGCGGCGGTGTGTTCGTCCAAAAGCAAAAGCCGTGGTTTTTGCAACACCGCCATCAAAAGCGTGAGCGCCTGCCGCTGTCCTCCGGAAAGCAATCCCACGCGCGAAGCCATTCTGTCTTCCAAGCCGAGTTCCAATTTGGAAAGCGACTCTTTGAAAATCGCGCGCTCGGAATTTGTCACGCCCCATCGAAGCGTTCGACGTTTGCCGCGCCTGTACGCGAGCGCGAGATTTTCCTCGATTTGCATTGAAGCGGCCGTTCCCATCATCGGGTCTTGGAAAACACGCCCCAAATATTTTGCGCGCTCGTGTTCTTTTATGTTTGTGATGTTTTTTCCGTCAAGCAAAATCGCGCCCGAATCGCACGAATGCACTCCCGCAATCAAATTCAAAAGCGTGGATTTTCCGGCACCGTTTCCGCCGATGACCGTAACAAAATCGCCGTCGTTGAGCGTGAGGCTCACGCCTTTCAAAGCCTTGCGTTCCGTGATTTGACCGGGATTGAAAGTTTTGGCAATGTTTTTCACTTCAAGCATTTTCTACTTCCATAAAAAAATTACAATTTGACTTCGGCATCAGGATTTCCGCCTTTTTTCGAAATGTAGGCATCCTCGCTCGCCGCCGCGCAAACATTTTTTTTGCGAATGAATTTCTTTTTCAAGACAGGAAGCGAAAGCGCGAACGCAACTATAATCGCGGAAAAAAGTTTCATATCCTGACTTTTCATTCCGAGCTGAAGCACGAGCGCGATAATCATTCTGTAAATCACCGCGCCAAGCAAAACGCCGAGAAGCTGCACGCCGAACGAAAATTTCGCGCCAAGAAAAACTTCGCCGATAATAATCGAGGCAAGTCCAATCACGATTGCGCCGATTCCCATGCTCACGTCGCCGAACCTTTGTTGCTGCATGACAAGCCCGCCGCTGAGCGCGACAAGTCCGTTGGAAATCATCAGCGCGAGAACTTTCATGTTGTCCGTGTTGATTCCCTGCGCCCGCCCCATGCGCTCATTGTTGCCGGTGGCGCGAATTGCAGAGCCGATTTCAGTTCCGAAATACCAATAAAGCAAAATGACGATTGCGGCGGCAAAAATTATTCCTGTGATCAAAGTGGAAAAAGTCGCCGCCTGCGCGAACGCAATTTTTTTCAAATTAAAAAATTCGCTGATGTGATTTACAATCGTGAGATTCGTGCGGGCAAGCGGCTTGTTCGGGCCGCCCAACACATGCAAGTTTATCGAATAAAGCGCGAGCTGCATCAAGATTCCGGCGAGAATTCCGGGAATGTTCAATTTCGTGTGAAGCAATCCAGTGAGAGCGCCGGCGACCATTCCGAGCACGACCGCCACGAGTAGCGTCAAAAGCGGATTCCAGCCGTTCACTATCAAAACCGCGCAAGTGCATCCGCCCAAGGCGAAACTTCCGTCCACGGTCATGTCGGCAAAATTGAGAATTTTGAAAGTGATGTAAACACCCAAAGCCATGATTCCCCAAAGAATTCCTTGGCTCACCGCTCCGAGCATTGCTCCTAAAAATGGTGGCATTCGTCCATCCTATAAAATTGCGCCCGCAGAAAATCCACCGCAAACTCAAATGCGAATTTACGCGCGAATTTTTTTTGCGACGCGCATATTAAATAACCGAGTTTTTTGCAAAACGAAAACTCGGCATAAATCGACGACAAAATTTGCCGCCGATTTACAATGCGTTGTATGAATCTTCCAACAAATCGCCGGGGAATACGATTCCCAGTTCACGCGCAGTGTCGGCGTTGTAGGAAAAGTCGCATTTTTCCAAATATTGAATCGGCATGTCCGCAGGATTTTTTCCGTCGCGCAAAATCGCCACTGCCATTTTCGCAGTCTGCTTTCCCAATTCATAATAGTTGATTCCGAACGTGCAAAGTCCGCCACTTTGAACCATTCCTTCCTCGCCGCACATAACGGGAATTTTGTTGGGCGTGGTGACAAGCGCGACTGTGGCCATCGTAGAAGCGATCATATTGTCGGTAGGCGCGTAAATCGCGTCAACTTTTCCCACCAAACTTTGCACGACTTGCTGAACCTCGTTCGTGTTGGAAACCGTAGCTTCCACATATTCAAGTCCGAGCACATCGCACTGGGCTTCGGCAAGATTGACTTGAAAACGCGAATTTTCTTCGCTCGAACAAAATAGCATTCCGATTTTTTTCGCGTTTGGGAAAAGCCGCTTGAGCAAATCCATTTGCGCCGCGCAAGGAGTGAGATCGGAAGTGCCCGAAACGTTCACGCCCGGATGCTCGTTGGAATTGACAAGTTGCGCCGAAGCTGGGTCGGTTACCGAAGAAACCAAAATAGGGATTTCCGAAGTTTGATTTGCGACGGCTTGCGCCGCAGGAGTGGCGATCGCAAAAATCAAGTCGCTTTTGTCGTTCACCAATTTTTGCGCAATCGTGACGCAATTTGACTGCTCGCCCTGCGCGTTCTCGTAGTCGATGACGATGTTCTCGCCCGCCACATAGCCCGCCTCGGCAAGCCCGTCGATGAAGCCCTTGTAGTTGTTGTCAAGCGCAGGATGCTCGACAAGCTGAATCACGCCGATTTTCAAAGCCGAAGTCTTTTTCGCGCAAGACGAAAAAAGAATCGCGACAAACGCCGCCGCAACAAAAATGTTTCTTTTCATAAAAATTTCTCCGTGTTTCATAGTTTCATAAAAATGAATGAAAAAATTATAACATATTTTCCAAAAAATTACTATGGATTATGCGGAAAAAAGAATTTTATTTATACAGCGCAAGATGGAGAAAGTCCTGCGCCTCAATCATCGTAGTGTGAAACACTCCGCACGAATTAAAATTGCGCGTAATCCGCGATAATTTTCGCGGTGTTCTCGATTCCCGCAAACGCGCTGTTTATCAGCAATTCGTAATTCGAACGCTCGCCCCAAGTGTACTCGGTGAACGTGTTGTAATGGTTCGCGCGGTGTTTGTTGATTTGAGCGATGATTTTTTTTGCGTCTTTTTCTGGCGTGTTGAATTCTTTTATGGCGCGTTCGATTTTCGCCGCTTCGTCCGCGTAAATGAAAACGTTCAAAATGTCGTTGTTGTCGAATTCATTCGAGACGCGCAGAACGTAGTCGGCGCAACGCCCTACGATGACGCACGGAGCTTCTTTCGCAATTTTCAAAATCACTTTTCGCTGCGCATTGAAAATCTGGTCAACCAAAGGCAGCGTGCTGGGAGCCGCGGCATTGTTGTAATTGCCCGAAGAGTAATTTGAGCCGAACATCATATTGTAAACCCAAACGCTCGAAAGGCTTTGCTCGCTTTTTTCGATGAAGTGCGGAGAAAGTCCGCTCTCTTCCGCCGCCATGTCGATGAGCTGCTTGTCAAAAAATTTGTAGCCCAATTTTTTCGCGACGAGCTCGCCCACAAGATGACCGCCGCTTCCGAACTCGCGACTTATCGTGATGATTTTTTTCATAATTGTTCCTCCATGAAAATAAAGTTAATTCAAAGAATTAAGTTCGCAGGAAATATCGATTTAATATTATATCACAAACTTGAATTTTTACAAAACAAATTTTGCGGAAATCCCGATGTCGAAAAAAAGCGAATACGCGCCACTGCTATCGTCAAACTTGTTGTATAAAGTTGCGCTGGTTTTCTTTTCGTAAGTCACGCCTGTGCTTTCGCCCGTGAGCATTCCGCAAAAATTCAGCGCGAGTGAAAAATTATTGTTGAGATTGAATTGCGCCCGCGCACTTTGGCGCACCGCGAAAAATGCCGAAAGCGATATATTCCTGAAAACCATATTTGTCAAAATGTGTTCGTCGCAAGAATCCATATAAACTATTGGAGCAGCTTCCGTCGCAAGCGAAAGCACGATTTTTCTCGTCGGAAGAAAATCCGCCTGAACGCCCGTCCAAAAATAAATATTTTGAATGCTATATTTTACGACCGGCTCATAAGTCAATGTTTTTGAAATGGAATTTCCCGCATCGTCGTATGAATGATACGATCCTTTGTAACTGTTTTGATTGAATGCGATTCCATCCTCGTCGTTTCCATACCACAACATTCCGCCCATCGCGTTAAATTCCATTTGCTGATAGCCCACGGAAATTTTTGGACGAAGCGTCAAAAAATTCGTCGGATAAAATTTGAATGCGAATGAAAGTTCAAGTTCAAAACCGTTTTTGATTTTATTGTCGCTTTCGGAATAATTTGTTTTTATGGAAGTGTTTCCAGTTCGATATCCATTGTCTTGATTCCAATCCGAATCTTTCATCGTGCCGAAACTTGTGGGAAAGAAAAAAATCGAAGCGAACGAAATTTCAAATCTTTTGTAGCCGCCGCCAATTTTTGCGCCAGCGTACAATGCCGGAGTGTATTCCCATTCCAATTCGCTCAGTTTGTATTTGTCGCCGTTTTGGGAATTTTTCGCCCATACGATTTCCCCCTCTTTTCCGAATCGTGCTCCGAAAATTCCTTCGATGCCGAAATTCCAGCCGAGAGTTTTTTGCGGATTTTCTTTTTCAGCCGAAAAAGCGCGAATTCCCGTGAGAAAAATTAAAATCGTAAAAATAAATTTTTTCATAAAATTCAATTTTGATAATTTTCGGAATCGCTTTTCGCAAGTGAATCAATCCCTCCGCACGAATCAATTCCAAAAAGTTTGAGAAACTGCTTTCGCGTGGCTTCCAAATCTTTCGGATAAGGCGCGCAAAATTTCATCGCGGAATTTTTTGTCGGATGAATGAATTCGATTTTGTACGCGTGAAGCGCGAGGCGCGAAATCAGCGGACGCTCTTCGTAAGGATCGCCGTTGTAACGCCGCTTGAGTTCGGAAAGAAAAACGCCGCGCTGGTTCGAGCCGTAAATCGGATCGCAAACAATCGAAAAATTTTTGGCATGCAAATGCGCACGGATTTGGTGAGTGCGCCCAGTAAGCGGCCGCGCCTCGAGCCAAGAATACGGCCCGCAAATTCCGAGCAGCGAAAATTCCGTCAAAGATTTTTTTCCGTTTTTTCTGTCCACGATTGTCCTGTGATGCGTGTCTCCGTCGGGCAAAAGCGGAAGATCGACTTTGAGCGTTTTCCAAAGCGGTCTTCCGTTCACAAGGCAATGATAGATTTTTTTCACGGAATGATTTTGAAATTGCTCGCAAAGATTTTTGTGCGCGATTTCGTTCCGCGCGTACAAAACGATTCCGCTCGTGTCCTTGTCGATTCGATGCACGGCGAAGAGCTTTCCGAATTCTTCCTGCGCGATCAAATCCAAACGCGGCGCATTTTCGTCATAACGATCGGCGGCGACGCAAAGTCCAGAGCGTTTGTTCAAAACGAGAATGTCGTCATCGGAAAAAATTACGGTGTAATCGCGCGGCTGCTTCATAAAGAAAATTATATAGAATTTTTTGTTCTTTGTGAAGAGAGTTTGAGTTGAAAAAATCTTTAACGAAAGTAGAGAAGAAAATTCGCGCGAAAAATGATTTTACGTCGCGCGCTTTCGCGCACTACTGGGCCATCTAGGACTTGAACCTAGGACCAAGGGATTATGAGTCCCCTGCTCTAACCACTGAGCTAATGGCCCGAAATATGAAAACATCTTATAAAATTTTTTCAAACTTGTCAAGATGGGAAGTTCCAGCCTTATTGATCTTTTTTCACGATTCCAGCGCAAATTTTTAAAAACTACGATTTCAATTCGCCAAGCAAAAGTCGCGCGTTTCCATTCCCAGGATTAAGGTAAAGTCCATATTCCAGCGAACGCCGCGCGTCGCTTTTTTGTCCCAACTTATTGTAAGTGCAACCAAGCCTGTACATTATTTCGGATTTCAAATAACTGTCCGTGGCGCGGCTTGCGGCGGCTCCGTATAATTTCAGCGCAGTTTCCTTGTCGCCAATGCTCGAATAAATCATCGCCAAATTCGCCGCGCTTTGAATATCGCATTCGGGAGAAATTTCAAATGCGTCGAATGAATTTTCAAAAGATTTCTTTTCGCCGAAAACCGCGCGTTCGTAAAGCCGTTTCGCCAAAAACGAATCGTTTTGGGAAGCCGCAAAAAATGCGGCATATTCAATTTCCCACAAATCCATTTTCGGAATGTTTTTCAAAAGTTCGCGCTCAAAAGGCTCTTTTTCGTCAAACCCGAAACGCGCATTGAGATATTTCACGAAAACATTTTTCGCCTCGTCATATTTTTCAAATTCCAAAAAAATGTGAAGCGCGTATTGAACGATTTCTGACGGATACAAATTCGGCGCGAGCGTGTTCTGCTCCAAAAGCCGCCAAATTTTCGAAATCCGCGCGCGCTCGTCAATGCCAGTGGAAATTCTGTCTTCCAAATCCAAAATCGCGACATGCAAATTTTTGTCGCCAGTGCGTTCAAGCGACTCGCGCATTCGAGCAAGCGCATCGCTAACAGGAATGCGCGGAAGTTCATCAAACCGTTTCATGTCCGCGCTTACAATGCCGGCGGCTCGCAACGCGCGTGTGAGTGGATCGTCCAAAACCCGCCTCGCGCTTTCGTATGCAAAATTTCCGTAGGCAATGAGAGCCGGCGAAAAATCCGGCCATTTTTCCACAACAAAGTCAAGGATTTTTTTAGCGTCCTGCGGATTGTCGCGTTCTTGCGAATAAAGCGCGCTGTTCAAATAAACTCGAGCGAGTAAATCCGAAGAATCTTGTTCCGCCCCCGAAAGCATAAGGCTTGCAATCAAATCATCGCGCACGTTTTCCGCCACATCGTCTTCGCCAAGCCGCACATAGCAGTCCGAAAGCAACGAAGCCACTTCCACCGCGCTCACTTGCGTCTTGTCGGGAATTCCTTCATAGAATGAATTTTCATTGCGCGCAAAAAGCCGATTTGCCTCCAAAAGGCTTTCCGCGGCATATTCGTATTTTTGTCCGTCGTACAAAACCGCCGCCCAAAAATACGCATCCGCGCCGCTTTTTTTCGTTTCGGGAACAAGAGCCGCCGCCGCGCTGAATTCGCCGCGCGCCAAATACGCAAGAGCCTCGTTGCGAAGCCAAGCGTTGTCGTGCGAAGTTTGCCACGCGCCGTGATAAATCGGAAGAAAATCCGCGCCAAGAAAAAAATTCAAATTCCGTTCGCCGTCCTGCGAAATCAAATTGCGAAAATACATTTCCGCATAAAGCGAAGAATATTTCGTTCCCCGCAAAATTTCGGATTGCGAAAAAGCCTTTTCATATTCGCCGGCATCTTTCAAAATCGCGGTATAAATCGCGTTCAGTTCCAAATTTTTGGGATGCTTTTTCAGATTTTTCAATATGACTTTTTCGCCGGATTTTTTTTCGGAAAGCAAAACATATCGCCTGTAAATTCCAATCGCTTCCATCGGAGAAACGATTTTTTTTTGCACGGCGTTCAAAATTTTCAAAGCGTCGGAAGGATTGTTTTGGGCGATGTAGCGGTCGGCTTCGTCCAGCATCGAAATTACGGCGGAAGCATGACTTTTAAAAGAACAAGACGAAAGCGTGAAAAGTGCCGCCGCGCCCGCGAGAAAAAAAAATTTTTTTGCGCGATTTTTCATTGCCTCGTTTCTTTTGAAATTTTGTCCAAAACGCCGTTTATGAATTTGCAATTGTCTTCCACGCCGAAAGATTTTGCAATTTCCAAAGCTTCGTCGATTATAATCGGAGTTTCAATTTCCTTTTGGTACAAAATCGAAAAAATGCTTATGCGCAAAATTGCAAGCGCGACTTTATTCAGGCGCGAAAATTCCCAATTCGGCGCAAGGTGAGATGCCACAAGAGAATCAATTTGTTCGATGTTTTCAAGCGCGCCGCACAAAATGTGCCGGGCAAAAACCAAATCGTCGTCGCTTGCGTTCTCAAGCCAATTGAACGAAATCGCGGCGGCGACATCTTTTTGTCCGCGCAAATCCCAGGAATACATTCCCTGAACGGCGGCAAGCCTGGATTCGTGCCTGTTCATCGCGCTACCAAGAAAGCAATTTTATAAGCTCGTCGCCAGTTTTTTTGCGCTGAACGTTTTCCGCCGTGTTGAGCGATTTGAGCAAATCCTGACGAGCCTTTTCAAGGAACGCAAGCTGCTTTTGCTGCGTCAAAACAGCGCGTATCGTTTCGTAAACTGTTTGTGTTGAACCAGGTTGAACCACATCCGAAAGCGTCAAAGCCTGCGCAGGATATTTTTCCAAAATCACATAGAATTGGTACGACTGCGGATTTTCGCGAACGTCGGAAGGCTTGTTCAAAGGCTCGCTGAACATCGCCAAAAGCTGCTCGGATGAGATTCCCAACTGTGCCGCATGTTGCGGAGTTTTCATCACAAAAGCGTCACCGCTCACATAGCCTGATTTTTGCGGATCCGTGTTTTCCGCACGGATTTTGTCCACCGAAGTCTTGCCGCTTTTCAAATCCGCCAAAAGACCGTCGATTTTCGACTTGGCGTTGGAATTTCCCTGCTTGGGCGCGGCGACTAGAAAAATTTTCATAGAATCGGGGCGATTGAAATTTATTTTGTTCAGTTCATAATAATCGCGGATTTCTTTGTCCGTCGCGGCGACTTTCTGCAATTCGGATTGATTTTGCGTCAAAATATAGCGTTGCACCACAAGCGCGGGGCGAATCATATTGTTCTTGACTTCGGCGATAGTCATTCCAGTTTCATCTTTGACGAATTGCGCGAACGAGATTTTTTTCTCCTGCCGAACAAGGTCGTCCAATTCCTTTTCGGAATAAACACGCGAACGTCCCAATTGCTGGGAAATGTTCTCCAAAAACGCTTGGTCAATTTCCGTGGACTGAACTGTAATGCCAGCCTTTTTTGCCGCCTGCAAAACAAGCTTTTGGTTTATCACGGCCTCATAGATTTGCTCACGTTCTTGCGGAGTGAGCTTGCGGTCCGCTTCCTTTTCCTGTGAATCCACAAGATCCTTGACTTCCTTCACGGTGACCGTCTCGGATTCATTGTATTTCACGACGGCAAGCGGTTGCATAAGATTTTGCGCCGTGGCGCAGAAAACGCCGACCAAAGCAAAAAAAGTTCCAATTACGATTTTTTTCATATTTATCCTCTATTTCCTAAAACAGATTGCATGCTTTCTTGTTACACAAACTGACGACAAATCACGCTTTTTCCAACGGAAGTCCGCCGGAAATCACCGCGCGGATTCTGCGAACGCCTGCCGACGACGACTGCTCTTTCGTAATCTTGAATTCGCCAATCTGCGCCGTGTGCTGCACGTGCGGACCACCGCAGACTTCCTTGCTGAACCAGTCGCGCGCGGGATCTTTGCC
>JAAVAP010000031.1 GCA_014804005.1 Treponema sp.
CATTTTGAGCGTGGCAGTACTGTCGTCAATATAAATTCCGCCGCCACCCCCTGTGGTCGCTGTGTTGTCTTTTATTATGCAGTCGGTAATAGTAACGTCAGCAGTACCAAAAATATAGACACCGCCGCCATCGCCGCCCGCGGTGTTGCCGCTGATTGTGGTGTTGGTTATCGTACCTGTGCAGTTACCGATATATAAACCGCCGCCGTTCTGGATGTTTGACCAAGCTTTCGCTTCATTTCCGGTGATTGTGCAGTTTTTAATCTCGAACGGACAGTCGACTTCAACACCTCCGCAAGAGTATGTTGATGTGTTTCCGCTGACTGTGGTGCCGTCCATTTTAAGTTCACTACTGCTAGAAGTGAGAATAGCCGCTTTTTTGAAACCCTCAATCTTTCCGCCGATAATGGTGAGCTTAGACATATAACAGTAAATTCCCGTACTTGTATTTGCCGTTCCGCCGATAATATCCACATTTTCCAGTTTGAGTTTTCCTTTATAAGTGCAAATTCCGCTGCCAACTTGTCCTGACCCGCAGTCTGTGATTATGCAGTCTTTGATTGTAACAAAATCAGCAGCCGTTTCGCCGTTATTGTTGTAGATACCGCCACCGTAACCACCTGTATAGAAATTGGAAATCGTTACGCCTTCTATTGTGAGCACGCCTGTGTTGTAAATGCCGCCGCCATGATAGTACAAACTCCCTGAAAGCCTACCGCCACCAGTAATACTTCCGCCTGTCATGGTGAGTGTACCGGCATTGAAAATGCCTCCACCTTGGTATGCGGCCCTCGTTCCATCACTATCTAAGGTAATGGTTACGCCTGTAAGCTCAAGCGTTCCCGAAGCGTTATAAATGCCGCCGCCGCCTTCATCATTACTTGTTCCGCCTGCCTTGCAGTCGGTGATTGTGCAGCCTTTCATTTTGACCGTGCCGCCATTATTGTAAATGCCGCCGCCTTTTGCGCCCGCCGTGTTTCCGCTGATTGTACAGCCATTCATCGTGAGTGTGGCGTTACCGCCCTCAATGTAAATTCCGCCGCCGTTGGCCGTGGTGCTTCCGCCCGTGATGACGAGGTTTTCGAGCGTGAGGTTGAGCGCGCCGCTTGCGGGCTTCGCGTTTATGATGCGTTTTCCTATGCCCTCATTGGTGGCGTTGCCGCTCGCGTCGAACCGTGCGCCGCCGTCGAGCGTGGCTTTTGCGGTTTCGGAAAGTGCTTCTATGGTGAGCGTGAGATTTTTGGTGAGTTTGGAGAAGTCCGCCATGCCGTTATCGCCGAGCTTCGCGGCGGTCGTGCCGTCCAGCGTTCCATCAACGAAAATCGTGTATGCGTCCGCGCCGTCGTTCTGTTCGAGCACCTTTTCTATGGCCGCTTGGATCGTGGCAAGCGGCGCACGGGGCGTTCCCGCGTTGTCGTCGCTTCCTGCCGAGGCAGTCGGCTCATTGCTTTCATACCATGTCGCATTGTTTCCGCGCACGTAGACATCGATTTTCGTTTTGAGAACGCCGTTCGCGCCCGTGCTGTCCGGCATGATATTCCATTCAGCGTCTGGCTCGTCGGGGTTGGGCGTGAGCGCGAATTGTGCGCAGACGTCACTGTCTATCGGTACGCCGCCCGCGCTCAGGACTTGCCTGTCTAAATCATAGGTGGAAGGCGTTATCGTGGCGACGAGGCTTTCGGCGGTGAGTGTGTCCGCCACGGTGATGGTGGGCGCGGGTTCGGTATTCGGCGCGGCATCATAAAGGTACACGTCGTCGCTTTCCGCGAATTTCGCAGAGCCGCTCATGCTCAACGTGCCGGTGCTGCCGTCTTTTTTGCAGACGAACGCGCCCTTGCCGCGCTGTGCCGTGTTTTTGCTGAACGAGCCGCCCGTCATGGTGAACGTGTTTGTGTTTCTTTGATAAATATACATTCCGCCGCCGCCCGAATCTTCGGCAGTGCCGTCGGCCGTGTTGCCGCTGATTTCGCCGCCGCTCATTTCGAACGTGCCGTCGTAAAGGTGGATTCCGCCGCCGCCGCTTTTATTGCCACCATCGGCGGTGTTGCCGCTGACGGTTCCGCCTGTCATCGTGACCTTGCTTCCGCCATTGACATGGATTCCCGCGCCGTATACCGCCTTATTTCTGCTGATTGTGCCGCCGTCCTCCAGCTTGAACGAGCCGTCGTTGAGAGAAACACCGCCGCCGTCTCCGTTTGCCGTGTTTTCGGAAATCGTGCCGCCGGTCATGGTGACTGTACCATTTTTAGTATAAACTCCGCCGCCGTTGTCCGCCGTGTTGTTGCTGATTGTGCCGTTTTCCAGCGTGAACGTGCCGCTGTTGACAGCAACGCCGCCGCCGTCGCTCGCATTGTTGCCGGTGATTTTTGCCGTGCCGCTCATCGTGACCTTGCCGCCGTCATTGCATACTCCGCCGCCGTTGTTGTTTGCCGAGCAGGTGGTGAATGATGTATTGCGGACAGTAAGCTCTCCAGCGTTCCATATTCCGCCGCCGGATGCATTTGCCGAGCATGAGACAAAGGTGCAGTCTGAGACATCAACTGTTACATCTTTATTGATACATATTCCACCGCCTGAGCCAACATTACCAGAACCTGTCGCCTCGCAGTTGGAGAATGCAACGCCGTCTGAACATTCGGCCGTTCCGCCGTAAGCGTAAATGCCGCCGCCGCTTCGTCCTGCGATACAATCGGAAATCGTGCCACCAGTAACGGTAAGCGTT
This sequence comes from Treponema sp., assembly GCA_014804005.1. Classification (GTDB taxonomy): domain Bacteria; phylum Spirochaetota; class Spirochaetia; order Treponematales; family Treponemataceae; genus Treponema_D. Next base: position 2,723 of record JAAVAP010000031.1, read on the forward strand.
CCGAGGCTGTAGATGCCACCGCCACCATCACGAGAAGTTGTTGATGTCGTTTTACACGATTCGATTGCACAGTTTGTAAGTGTGGCTTTAGCGGAACCACCAACATAAACACCACCGCCTTTATTGCTCGCCGTATTGTCGTGGATTTTCGTGTTCGCAATCGTCGCTTTGCCGCCGGCATTGATACAAATCGCGCCGCCGTTGTCCGCCGTGTTGCCGCTGATTTCGCCGCCATCCATTGTGAACGTGCCGGACACGTCAAATCTCAGTTTTTTGCATGCGACGGACTGCACGGTCAGTTCGCTTGTGCTGCTCACGGTGAACGTGCGCCCCAGGCTTGTTATCGTGCGGGTCGTGCCGTCCGCGCTTGCGCTTGCGACCGTGAGTTTTTTTCCGCCATCCAGTTTGAGCGTCGCGCCGTCGGCAACGTCGGTCTGCAAGAAAATCCTGAATTCCGTGCTGGCATCGCGCGTGGAATTGTTCACCAATTCAAGGGCGCGGTTGAACGTTTGCAGCGGGTCAAACTGCGTTCCCGTGTTGGTGTCCTTGCCGCTCGTGGCGTTCACGTAGAGCGTGGTGTTCTGGAAATCCTCGAGCAAAGCCTGCGTCACGGCAATCGCGCCGCCCGAAATATACGGCGCGCTTCCTTCAAACGTGTCCGTGGTCAGATTGGCGTACACGTTTACGGTCTGATCGATGCGGTAGACGAGATTGGAAAAGTCGCCGTAAAACAGGATCGTGAGATGCCACGCCCCCAAGTTTTCGGTGGCAAGCCCGATTTTGAATTTCCCCGCGCCAAGCTCCGCGTCGCTCACGTTCTGTACGATTTTCTCCTCGCCCTTGGACAGAACGTACTCGATTCCCCTGATTGCGGAAGTATCGCTCTTCGGCGGGAACGAAACCGAAAGCGAAATTTCGCCGTCGCCGTCATCGGGATTCGTGGAATACCCCAGCTCGAAGCGCAAGAATGCGGTCGCGTTCTCTTCGGAAAGCGTGACGGTCTGCGTCTGCGTGAACAGTATCCTGCCGTCGGCAAGCATGCCGTTCGCCGTGATTTCCCACGTGCCAAAGGGAAGGGATAGAGAAAAAGTCCTGTCCGTGTCGTTGACGTTCGCCTCGATTCTCTGCGCTCCGCTTTGCGCAAACACTTTGAAAGAAAGCGCGGTTTCGTCGGGCTTGCTTGGCATGGCGGTGCGCGCGCTCGCCGAGTCCGAAGAAGGCAGGCTTCCGCTCACGATTCCATAGCCTTCTCTGGGCTGCGCGAGATTCGCGGGCGAATCGCTGGCAGAATCGATGGAAGAGAACAGATTGCCGCAGCCGTAAAACGCCGCCGCCGCAAAAACGCCGCCCAGCGCAACGAGAAAGTTCAGTTTTCGTAAAAAGGTCGTCTTTTTCATGCTATCCAAACCCGTGAGGGAATCCGTCCAAAACATACAGTGTTTTGGCCCGAAAGATACAGTGTTTCGGACCAAAAGATACAGTGTTTTGAACCAAATCACTGTATCTTTTGAACGCTCCGCCAAATCCCGCAAATCAAGCAAGCCTCGAATTTCAAGGCGATTTTGTATACTCCAATTCGCCGCTGAATTCAGTGCCGCCATAAATGGCAGTAATTTTTATTACATACCGTCCACCGCCCCAAGAAGAATCCAAACTGAATGAGTGCGTATCTTTATTAAGGCGTATGCCAGTATTAAAGCGTGGATCATTATCGTCAATATGGTGAAACCAAACTTCCCCTGCGAAAGTGGTGAAGTTTGCAAAATCGAGGGGATCGCCGTCGGCGAACGCGGAAACTGTTATCGCGCTTCCGTCGCCGCTTATTGCATTCAATGAGAATGTAATGTTTTTGGGCGCAACGATTCCTATCGAGCCGCCGCTTGCGGCGAGCGCGGCTTCTCCGCTTTCCAGTTTCAGGGCGAAGCCCGCGTCGCTCGTGAAATAAGAGCTGAGCTGGGCATTTCGGTAGCCCGCAGCACTGTAGCCGCTTGTGATTGGTACGGGAGCGGCCGCGGGATCTGCTTGGGTGGAAACGCCGATTTGCGTTCCTTCAAGCGAGCCTTGTTGCAGAGAAATAGTTTTGCCAGTGGGCAGATACAAATTCAGTGGCGTTGTAGAATTTTCCGTCGTGTTGCCGGTGATGTTCACGCCGCCCAAAATGGTCAAACTGTTGCCTTCCAAATTCACCGCGCCTATTCTAGTTTTCATTTCGGTTACTGAAACGTTTTTAAGACTCAAGGTGCTTCCGCTTCGAATGGCAATTCCGTCATTTATGACAGTGGAATCTTGCGTTTGCTTTATGGTCAAGTCTTGCATTTGCACCGCGCCTTGTATGACAAAAGCGGAAGAAATGTTGCCTTGTGAAAATTTGAACGAAACGGTAACGCGGCTTCCTGCGTTTCCGTCTTTGCGACCCTGCAAATTCAAGGTCGTGCCGTTCGCGGGAGACAGCGTTATCGTGTGGTTGTCTGTTATTGCGAGGTCGCTCAAAAGGAAAATCTTTGTTTCGGTGCCGATGGGGGGGGGTACGAGAGAGTTCAAAGATGTCGCGGCGTGCGCGATTGTCGCAAACGGCTTGGATTTTGAGCCATCGCCGTCTGTGTCGCTGCCGCTCGCGCTCACAAAGAAAACGCTCGGAGTTACGGTGATGCTGTTCGTGAAAACGTCAGAATCCACAAAGCTGGGTTTTGTCGCATGCGCCGATATGTCGAAAGTGCCCGCCGGCAATTTTATCGCAAGCGGAGAAACGCCGCTTCCGCCCGAATAAACGCTGCCCTGCTTTTTGACCGTGTAATGTATTGTCGCGCCTGATTCGGCATTCAAAACATAAGTTGCCATTCCGTCGCTTTCGCTTTGAGAAAGTGTCGTGGCACTGGAAGCAGGCTCGGGCGGCAAACATTTTTGTCCGTGCGATGTAAACGTATGCGAAGAAGAAAGGTCGCCTTCGTCCGCCAAAGTTAAAGTGATTCCAAATGGCGCACGGCCTTTTATGTCGATGTCGGTCGTGATAAAACAATTCGCGCCTATGGATGTTGCTGTTTTTCCGCCGTCATAAGTTGCTTCCATTCCTTGAGGCGCAGTGGAAGAAATCGTCCAAAGTCCGTCGGAAGAAGTCGCGCCTGAGAAATCATCTGTTGCGTTCGCAGGTTTCTCAAAAACATGCGAACGCCCGTTTTCCGAAACGGTCAAATATTTGTCATCAGTTTTTAGCGCGGGCAATTTTATCGCAAGCACTAATTTTTGAACGTCGCTTCCGTCCGCCGCCGTAGTCGGAATCATTTGCCCCACCGCACCTTCAATGGGCGCAGGCGGAGTGTTGCATCGCAAGGGGATTGTGTGAAAACTTTGCATTCGCTCTTCTTCGCCAAAATCCACGCGGTAAAGAGTTACGGTGGGCGAAATGTTGAATTGCGAAACTTTGCCGTCAATATTCGCGAGAGAAGCCTGCGGAATTTTTATGCTGAACGTGCTTTTTAAAAAGTTGGTTTCGTTTTCTTTTCGCGTAGTGCGCGTGACGTTTCCATCTTCATCAATCGTTTCTTCTATCCAACTTCGCAGCAAGCTAGCGTTTTCGGGAAAGTCAAAATCATTATCACTTAAAATTAAGCCGTTCGGAAATTTGATTTCCGCGCGTAGCCTGTGATTTCCGGGATTGTCCACAAAATAAGTTATTTTGAAATCTTTGTCCGAGCCGACATTCAGCAACGAGCCTTGCGAAATCGTGTTGCTGGAAATTGTGTATGTCGCCACCGTCGCGATGCTCGCGTAGTCTTCCAAAAAATCTTTCGGACTTTCTTGGAAAAGATCGCATGCGGGAAAAAACGCCGCCGAGCAAATGCAAAAGATTTTGAGGAAAATGTTTTTCGCGGAAAAAGCTTTTTTCATCAAAATTTCACTCCAAACGAAATTTGCGGAAAAAAAGTTCCGCAAGACATATCCGTGAATTCCGCATGAACGAAATCCGCTCCCGCCGCGACAAAAAAATGTTTCGCCTTTCCCGGATAATATTGTAATGCAAAACCGCCGCCGAATGCAAGCCCCGCGGAGTTCAAATTCGGGCTTGAAAATTCCACGATTTTATAGTCAAAATGCGTGTCGAAAATCATCGCCACGCCCACGGACGCATGAAAATCCAAAACCAATTTTTGCGGAATTATGTGCGCCTGATAAATCAAGTTGAACATCGCCGTCAAATAATTTCCGCTCAATTCGTAAAATTCGGGCTGCGCGGAAATGCGCGAATAGTTCGCCTTCAAGCCCGCGCCGAAATGCATTTTGTTTTTCACCAAAAAAAGCAAGGCAATGTCCGCGCCCGCGTTGAAAAGCGAGATTTTGGAATCCATGTATTTTTCCAACGTGCCGTCGTAAACCGAAACAGGCAAAAAATATGACGCGCCAAGCTGGACGCTTTCAAACGAAAGGAATTTTGTTTTCGCGAAAAGCGTCTCTGAAAAATCGGAAAAGTCGCCAGGATTTTTTGCCGAAATCTTGTAGCTGCCTTCTTGAATTTTTTCCGAATCAAATTGGACGCGCGCGGTTTTTCCGTCAGGCGAAACGTCCAAGATTTCCCCCCGCAAGATTTCTTGTTCCGAGCCTTCGCCTTCCGCCGCATGCAATGCGAACAAAGTTTGTTCCAAAAAATTTTCGCCGCGCAAAGTAAAAATGCCGTTTTCGTTTTTCGTGGAATTCACAAAAACTTTTTTCGGATGCACTGAATTTATTTTTGGCATTTGCGCTTTCAAAACCACAAATCTTTCCCATGCGGATTTTTTTCCCCTGTCCAGCAAGTTGGTCGCCGAGATTTGAAAACGATAGATTCCAGATTCGAGCGAGACTTCGACAAAATTTTGCGTCACGGTTTCTTTGAAAACCGTTTTCCAATCGTCCTTGGAATCTGCGGAAGGAAAATTCGAATCGCCGCTGAATTTTTGAATTTCCACTTCGTAATGTTCAATATTCGGAATTTCTTGCCAGCTTAGGCGTTGCACGAATTTCGTTCTTTGCCGCGAATCTTTTTCGATGTGATAATTTTTTTCGCTTTCGAATTCCGAAATTTCTTGCGCGCAAATTTTTCCTATGCAGAAATTCGTCGTGAGAAAAATCGTTGTCAAAAGAAGCGTTCTCTTAAAATCCATAAAGAATTCCAGTGTCGTTGATGATGATTTCGTCGATTTCCTGCAAGTCAATTGCGAACATCGAAACCGAAGGTTCGCCGCTGCGTTCGATATTTCCGTCGGCAGAATTTTTCAACGCCTGCACCGACCAAGTATAAGTTCCTCCTCCCAAATCCGCCATATCGTTCAGGCGGAATTTCGTTTGGGCGAACGTGCGCGAAAACAAAGTTTGCCCGCGATCGTTTTGAAGCACGAACAAATATTCGTCGGCTTCGGGAACGGAAGTCCATTCAAAAGTTATCGCGCGGCTTTGCCGAATTCGTTCCGCGCCAAAGACCGCGTTGTTCGTGGCTTCGCCGAGAAGAATTATCGTGCCCAAAGATGCCGGCTCTTGCGCCACTTCCGCTTTTGGCTCAGGCGGAATTTCTTGTACTGGAACTGGCGCGGGCGGTTCAGGAATGACGATTTTTTCGTTCACTATGAAATTCCTTGCTTGTGCGGAAACGTCGATTCCTTCTACAGTGCGCGCACTCACCGTCCAATAATATCTGCCCGGTTCTAGCGGCGGCAGACGGATTTCGCGCGGCGGATTTTGCATGGAAAAAACTGGCCGGGAAACCCCGTTGGAATTTCGGCTTATCGTGAAATTCGAGCTTGCAAGATCTTGTCCGTTCGGATTCCATCGCACAACGCCCGGATTTTCCCGCGCCGCCTCTTCCGCGAATCGCGTGCCGTTTGAAGGAAAAGTCAGCGTGATGTTACGAATCTGCTTTATGCGGATTTCATTTTCGCTCGTCTCGCCCAATCTTGCGGCGGCATAACTTTTTTCTTCCGCGCCCGCCTGCACCGACCAAGAATATTCGCCGTCGGGAAAATTTTCCAACGCGAACGAATAATTGTTCGAAGTGACTTGCCTTGAATAAATCGGCTCTTCCGAATTTTCCGAAGAATAAAAATTGAACAAATAATAATCCGCGCCCGAAACTTCGTTCCAAGAAAAAACGCTTCTCGCTCCGCTTCGCACCAAAAGCAAATCGTCGTTCGCGGGAGAAACCAAATTCGGCTTTTCAAGCGGAGCGATTACGTTTATCGCGCGCGCTTGCGTTTTGTATTTTTGCGGATCTTCTTTGGAAACAATTCGCCAAAAATAATTTCCGCCGCCCAAATTCGCGCCCGAAAAATTCTTCACGCCCTCGGCATTCGTTTGATTCAAAACGGTTTGCGAAAAATTCTCGTCGCGCGCGATTTGCAAAATCGTCTCGCCGGGAACGTTCGTTTTCCAGGCAAACCGCAAGCCGGAAACATTTTCGTCGTTCACCGAATAATTTTCGGGCGGATAGAGAAGTTTTTGTTCGAATTCGATTTTGTCCGTAAAAAATTTCCGCACTTCGGATTTGTTGGAAAAATCTCCGTCTTTGTCGAATTGAGAAACGTACCAAAACCATTCGCCGGTTTGCATTCCCAATTCCGAAGGCTTCACGCTAAAGAAATTCGTCTTTTGCCTTCTGCGAATTTTTTCGTTCGCAAAATCGGAATCGGACGCGACGACAATTTCGTACTCGCCGACTTCGGAATTGTTTTTCCATGAGAACGCAAGATTGTCTGAAATCTCGGTGTTCACAGTGTCGCCGGCCGCAGGCAAAATCAGCTCAACATTGTCGAGAGAATTTCTTTGGCTGATTGTAAAGACGCGCACTTCGGAAGGCTCGGCAAGTTCCGCGCCGTTCACCGTGTAGAACGGGGTCACGCGCCAATACCATACGCCTTCTTCCAGTGTGGAAACGATGCTCGAAGGAGTCGTGACGCGTTGCTTTACGACAGGCTCGGCCATTCGCGGATTGTCCGCCACTTCAAAATCAAACGCGGAAATCCATTCGTTCTGCGTCCACGAAAAGCGGATGTTCGGCAATTTGACTTTGTAGACAAAATCGGCGTGGCTTTCGGGAATTACAAGCTCGGGCTTGGGCGCGTTCAAAATGCTCAGCTTGCTTTGCGCCGAAAATTCCGCGCCTTGCTTTGAGGGAAAAATCCGCCAATAAAACGCGCCGTTTTTCAATTGGGCGTTGGCCTCTTTTAAATCTTTCAATTCGCGGCGAATGATTATGTTTTGAAATTTTTTGTCAGACGCGATTTCCAAAACCAAAAAATCGTCCGCGTCCAAATTCTGCACGTTCCATTTGAAGGCGACTTGAGATTCGCTTGTATTTTTAAAATTCAAAATCTTTTCGTTCGGTTTGGGATTCAAAACCGTAATCAACGGAACAATTCTTTCCTGCGCGTTTTCGTCCAAAGCGAGTGAATTTCCTTCGGCGATCGCGCGAGCCGTTCCGTCCGCCGAATTGAACGTTGCGTCGCCACTTATTACGTTGATTGTGGAATCGCCGTTTTCCGAAACGCTCGTTCCGAGCGAAGAGCCCGCGCTCAATTCAATCGTAGAATTTCCGAACGAAATCACCGCGCCATTTTTCGCGCCCGACGAATTCATCACGACGCTTCCGCCTTGCACCGAAGTCTGAACTTTTCCGTCACGGACTACAACTTGCGCCATCGTGTTTTCGCCGAGTTCCATAATGTTGCCGTCGGAAAAATAAATCGTCGCTTCGGATTCGGGCGCGGTGCGGATTACGTCGCCATTGTAAATCGGCGAATCTTGCCTGAGCCTGTCCCAAATCATTCGTTCTTCGAATTTTCTTTGCGCAGTTTTGTGCTTGAACGTGATTCTTGCCACGGGCTTTTCATCCATTTTCGTCAAAGAAAGATTGAGGCTTTCGTAAAATTTTTTCACGCTCAACACCGCGCCGAAAATGCACAAGAGGATGAAAATTGTCGTAAGAAGGACGGAATTATTGTCCTTGGATTTTGTATTTCTTTTCATCTTCGTCAAGATTCACCGTGCCCAAATCGGGCGCATCAATTCCCAATAATTCTCGAACTTCCGCCATGGTTTTCGGGCCGTCTTTGCCCGCGCCTGGAATGTCGTCGGCATAAGGCATATTGATTACCGCGTACATTTGAACGGGGCGGCTTTTTCCTTTTACCGTAACCGAAGGCATTTGTTCAACAAGGACGTAATCCTTTACCAATTTGTAGGTGTTTTCCGTAATCAAAATATCCGTGTGAAGCGGCTTGTTCAAGGCTTCCGTTCGCGAGGCGAAATTCACCGCGTCGCCGATTACAGTGTATTCCATTCTTTCGGTCGAGCCGATTTGCCCGGCAATCACAGGCCCTGTATTGATTCCGCATCCAATCCGAATTATGGGCTTTTTGTCGCCGCCTCGTCCGACATTGAATTCTCGCAAAGAATGTCGCATCATCAGCGCGGCGCGAATGCATCGAAGCGCGTCTGTGCCCGGATCTTCGGAAGAGAGCGGCGTTCCCCAAACCGCCATAATCGCATCACCGATGTATTTGTCCACCGTGCCTTGCGTTTTGTTTACGCATTCGACCATGCGCGTCATATATTGATTCAAGAATTCGACGACTTCGAACGGCTCGAGTTTTTCGGAAATCGCAGTGAACGAGCGGATGTCCGAAAAGAAAATCGTGCAGACTTTCGTTTCGCCGCCCAAAGCGAGTTCGCCTTTGGCTGACTTTTCGGCAATGGTCTTGTTCACGAATCGGCTGAACGTATCTTGCAAACGTTCGCGCTCGGCAAGTCCCACGCTCATTTTTCCGAAAGACTGCGTGAGCATTCCAATTTCGTCGTGGCTTTTCGGAACAAGATGAATTTCGTAGTTGCCCGCCTCAATTTGCGCCGAAGCTTGCGTGAGCTTTACAAGCGGACGGCTCAGGCTCAATGACCAAATCCAAACGAAAATTATCGAAACGAACAAAACTGCAAGTCCCAAATAAACATTGCGCTTTGTCGTATTGCGAACATTTTCAAAAATCACTTCGGATTGAACCGTCGTGATTACGCCCAAATCGCCCAACGCAATTTTTCGATACGCGCCAAAATATTCTTTGCCGTCGCTGTCCGTAAAAAGGATTTGGCGGTTTTCGTCATTGTTTTTCCGCATTTGAATTATGAGCGGAGAATCAACAAGATTGACGCTTGTGCGCATCGCCTCAAAATCAGGATGAACGATGATGTCGGCGCGACTGTTTATTACATAAGAAACGCTTGTGCTGCTTTGCCCGAAACTGTTCGTCAAAAATTCGCTGGAAGCGAAAATCACCACTGCGTCATTTTTTTCGTCATGCGAATTTCGCGGAACGACCAGCGCGACCATTCCGAATTCGAAAAAAGGCGTGGCGTTCAAAATCGTAACTTCGCCCAAAAACGCTTTTTCCATGGTCTCGCGCTCGGTGAAAATGAACGACTCAATCGCGCTTTCGTCTAATTCGTGACGCGCAAAAAATTTGTCGTTCACCATCCGCAAATTGTAGTTGCCGTACAAAAAATTTTCTTTGGACAAAAGGAGCACCGCCGCCACATCGGGATTGCGCTCGAAATAAAGCGAGGATGCGTTTTCCTCGGCAGAATCCTGCTGCCCCGCGCTGCTGATGACATCGAGCAGCAAAAGCGCGTTCGATTGGAGCGTCGTAAAACTGCTTTCCACCGCGTTCGCCGAACGGGTGTTCGCATCCAAATTCGTGTTTTCCGCAGTAACGCGCACGTCGTCGCTTACAAAATAATTTACCAAATATGTAATCGAGCCGAGCGAAACCACAATCAAAAACGAGACGATAATAATCAGTTTTGCGCCAATAGGAAACCGAACGCTAATTTGCTTTTCCACGAAAAAATCCTTAATTAAAAATCACCAATTTTTAGAATTTTCAAATTATATAATATTTCACAATTTTTATCTACATTTTGTTTTCTCCAATTCAAAGCCAAAACGCGATGCAAGCCAAAAGCTTGCGCCTTATTTCAGCGACAATTTTTTAAGTTCATTTCAAGAAATTCGACATCGGCAAAGTTACGCGAATCCCCGTTGAAAAAACAAATCCCGTGCCCACGCCCTTGCTGAACGAAAGCGCGTGTCCGTCCGTTCTTGTAAAAATCGTGACATCCAAATCTTGCACGAGCGACAACTTGACCTTGCCGATTTTCAGCGAAGGCGTTTGAAACGAGACTCCGAAAATTCCCGGAAAGGAATTCCCCTTGATTTTTTTGTCGCTGCCAGGAATTTTTGGCGAGCCGAAATTTATGACCGGCCCCAAATACACTTTTATGAATTCGTTGAACGAAAGCGAAAACACAATCGGGATTTGAAAATTGCGCGTGCCATGATTGTAGCGGAAAATCGTGCCAAGCCCCGGCTGAAATTTCCAGCCAGTATAGCGAACGTCCGTCTCAAGCGCGATGCCGCGCCAATTGAAAACGACACGATTCGGCATAAAAAAATTCCAGTCATAAAAAAGTGCCGCGTCGAATTCAAGCTTCGCGTACCATTTTTCAGAATTCGAATTTTTTGAAAGATTTTCCGCCGATGAATTTTTCGAAGCGGAATTCTTTTCATTGTAATTTTTGTCCACAGACGCGGCGGCATTTTCCGAAGAAGAAACATCGTCCTGCGAATTTTCTTCGGAATCAGAATTTGAATTGCGCCCCAAGGGAAGCACGCGCCCCGCTCCCGCGAATGAATTTGCGTAGTAGCGTTCTTTCAGCGAAGAAACAATCACGCCCGTATTCGCGCCGCTGCTCGCCGCATGAATGAACTGATTTTTTCCAATGAAAATTCCAACGTGCGAAATCGAGCCGTCGCCAGTGGTTTTGAAAAAAACAAGGTCGCCTTCTTCCGCTTGCGAAAGTTTGATTGTTTTTGCCTTGGAATAAATCGCCTTCACCGAACGCGGCATTTGCAGTTTTGCCCCTTCGCGCATGACTGTGTAGACAAGCCCCGAACAGTCGAAAGCATCCGGCCCAATCGCGCCGGATTTATATGGACAGCCGATATATTGCTTTGCGCAGGCGACTACATTTTTGCGAATTTTTCGTGCTTGTTCAATAGAATATTCCTGCGCCGTGCAATACCAAACGCAAATCAGAGGAATCGCCAAAAAAGCAAGAAATTTTTTCGCTTTCGTCATAATTTGAATTTTCGGAAAAAAATAGCAAATAATTTAGAAATTCGTTGAGATGCCTCGCGTGAATTTTTTTGCGGAATTTGTTCCACAAATATCGATACTGTGGTATAATATCCAAAAAAGGCGGTCGCGCTAACGCCGTCGTTTCGGATTGAATCTCTCGGCAAAAAAATATTTTTTGGGAAAGAAAAATGAAACCTATTAGACAAGAAGTCAGCTGGAAATTTTTGGACGCATATCGCGGTGAAATTTTTAATTCGGAATGGCCCACGTTGCCGCAAATGTTCCGCATTTCGCAAATGCGCTACGGCGAGCGGCCGTGCTTTGTCGATTTTGAAGGCAAAGACGGCGCGAAGCAAACTTACACTTACAACGAAGCCTGGCAAAAAATTGAAACGCTCGCGCAATGGATGATGGCGAACGGCGTGAAAAAAGGCGACCATGTTGCCGTGAGCGGAAAGAATTCTCCCGAATGGGCGGTGGTTTTTTTCGCGGCGATGCTTGCGGGCGCAATCGCCATTCCGCTCGACTACGCTTTGCACGAAAATGAAATCGAAAATCTGCTCAAAACCGCGAAGCCGAAAATGCTTTTCGTGGACGAAGAAAAATTCCAGCATTTTTCCTCGTCGAAAAAATCGATGAAAGCTTTTTCGCTTTCGCCGAAAGAAAAAGAATCTTTCGTCTACAATTTGAAATCTGAGAAAAAGGCAATTCCTTTTCCCGAAGTTTCGCAGGAAGACACTGCGGCGATTTTGTTCACGAGCGGAACGACTGGCGTTCCAAAAGGCGTGATGTTGAGCCACAAAAATTTGGTGAGCGACTGTTTCATCGCGCAGCAGAATTTGATTCTTTATCCCGAAGACGTTTTCTACAATTTGCTTCCGATTCATCACGCATACACGATGCAAGCCGCGCTGATATGCCCGTTGAGCAGCGGATGCTCGATTGTGTTCGGAAAAAGCATGGCGGTTTCGCGGCTTTTGAAAGAGCTGGACGAAGGAAAAATTTCCGTGATGCTCGGCGTACCGCTTTTGTACAACAAAGTTTATTCTGGAATAAAAAAAGGAATCGCGGCAAAAGGAAAGGCTGCGGAAATTCTCGTGAACGCAATTATGGGAATTTGTTATTTCATCCGAAAAATCACGGGAAAAAATATCGGGCGGCATTTGCTGCGCTCCGTTTTGGAAGCGGCGCATTTTTCAACGATGCGCGTCGCGATTTGCGGAGGCGGCCCGCTCGCGCCGAGCGTTTTCAAAGCCTACAATTCTCTTGGAATAGATTTCATTCAAGGCTACGGCCTCACCGAAACTTCGCCAATCGTCACGCTGAATCCGCTCGAACATTTTAAGATCGAAAGCATCGGAATGGATTTTTCTCCGTATGAGGAAATCAAAATTCTTTGCCCGAACGAAGACGGAATCGGCGAAATCGCTGTGAAAGGTCCGATGGTCATGCAAGGCTATTACAATATGCCCGAAGAAACTGCGGAAATGTTCACGCCCGACGGATTTTTGAAAACCGGCGATTTGGGCTGGATGGACAGCGAGCATTATGTGATGCTTTCTGGACGCGCCAAAAATCTCATCGTCACCGAAGGCGGAAAAAATGTTTATCCCGAAGAAATTGAAGATGCGTTCCAATTGTATTACGACGTGGAGCAAATTATGGTGCGCGGCTACATCGCGAATGAAGCGACAAAATCCGAGCAAATCGAAGCGTTGATTTATCCTTCGGATGATTTGATAAAACGGCTCGGCGTTTCGCGCAAAGAAATTTCGGGAAATCTTAAAATTTACGACGAAATAAAAATCATAGTTGACAAAGTGAACAAAACTTTGCAACCTTACGCGCGCATTTCGAAAATCACGATTTTGAATGAGTCGCTTGAAATGACGACGACGCGAAAAATCAAGCGAGGCGATGCCGGAAAACTTGGTGAAAAAAAATCAGAAGAAAAGCCCGCCGCGAAAAAAATTGCAAGCAAAAAATCTGATGCGGAAAAAATGCCGAAAAACGAAGAGAAGATTGTGATAAGAAAACCTGCGGAAGAAGCGGCGAAAATCGAGGAAAAAGTTGCGATAAAATCTTCCGCGACAAAAAATATCGCAAGCGCAAAGCAAAATTCCGCGAAAATATCGCAAGAAGGCGGCGTAGAAAAGAAAAAAACTTCAAAAAAAGAAGAACTTGCGATAAAAGATTCTGCGAAAACATCGCAAAAATCAGCAAAAACTGAAAAGGAAATTGCGATAAAAACGCCAGCGAAAAAATCTGACAAAAAAAGTACCGCAAGCGCAAAAACCGCGGCGACAAAAACTTCTTCGCGGAAAGTTTCTGGAAAGCCTTCGCCCACGAAGAAAGCGGCCGCCACAAAAGCGAAAAGCACGGCTGGCGCAAAATCGGCTTCCACGAAAAAAATTGCGGAGAAAAATCCAGCGCGGAAAAAACGCGAAAAGTCGCAAGATTGAACTTTCGTCCATGCAGGATTTCGAAATTGCGATTTTCAAAAATAAGCGGACACGATTTAAACCAAAGCGTGGCGCGAAATCGGTTTAAGCAAAATCCGTTTAACTTTACCGATGTCAATTTTTTCAATGAAAAAGAAAAAGTCGCGAAAAACTTGCACATTCATTGGACATCGGTTTTATTCGTGCGTGTTTTTCCGCATTTTGTACCATTCAATTCCTTTGCAGAAATAGAAAAACGCAATGCTGCCGATGATTGCGCCCACAGTATCCGCGCACCAGTCGAATACGGACGATTCCCTTCCGGGCGTAAAACTTTGGTGAATTTCGTCGGTGATGCCCCACACAGAAACAATAATCACGGGCAGTGCGATCCGCCACTGCGTTGGCAATTTTGTTCCCACTGCGAATGCGACCCAGAACGCCAGCCCTGCAAAGCAGATGCAGTGCACCAGTTTGTCCGCGTTCCAAAAAGTCGGCATTTGCTCGATTGTCTCTTGTGAAGAAAGATACCAACTGCATCCAAAAATGAAAAGCGCGGGAATCCAGCGCAGGATTTTTTTCAGACGATTCATGCGATGAGTATAGCATGTCGGGCGCGAAAAAACAATGGGTTGTTTCTTTTGGGAAAAACTTGGCATTATGTGGATATGTATTATGCTATTTTTATATGACTGCGCCTTTTGGAAAATCCTCTTTGTTCGTCTGCCAACGATTTTTTTTAGTTTCACTTTTCAGCGAATCTTGAAGAAAATTCCGAGCGTGAGAATCGTAATCAAAAGTTGCAGAATCAAAAATCTCAAAAGAACTTGCGTTGGCGACCATGACAAATTTTTCCTGACGTGATCGTGGAGGGGGAAACGCACGTTCGCAAAAATCTTGATTTTGAAAAATCGCAAGAGCGCGACTTTGATCAAGCCCGTTCCGCCGTTCATCAGCATGACCGAAGACGTGGCGAGCAAAATGAACGGATTTCCCGAAACCAAAACGCACGCGCCGATAAAAAAGCCGAGCGCGCGGCTTCCGGCGTCGCCCATCAAGACGTTGCTTGGAAAAGCGTTGTGCCACAAATATCCCATCAAAATTCCTGCCATCGCGAAAATCATAATTCCCCACGCCGCGCCGGTTTTGAGATGCGGCACGAGCAAATATTTTGACATGTCGATGTGGCCGAGCACAACGTAAAAAATAAGTCCCAGCGTCATAAGCGCAACGAGAATCAAAGTGGAAGAAAGTCCGTCCACGCCGTCCGTGCAGTTCGTCGTGTTGATTGAAGTCCAAATCAAAATTGTTCCGATTGCGACGTAAAGCCAAAACGGAATTTTGAGCGGACTTGTCACGAATGGAAGCCAAAAATAAACGCCGCCGTCTTCCGAAAATTTCGCGATGCAAAAATAAATTATCACGCTGAACGCAACGCTTATAATCAAATCGAGCGCGCCTTTTAAATACTCCCCCCAGGAAACTGTGCTGGCATCGTCCAAAAATCCCGTGAGCATCGTAAGCCACGTGAAAAAGATTGCCGCGCCTTCAAGAAAAGTGAGCGGCACGCACAAAAGACAAATCAGCACAAAAAGCGTGATGAACACTACGCCCGCGCCAGTCGGCTTGCCTTTGGCGGCTTCCGCTGTCAAAGTGAATTCGCGTCCGCGATCGTGCGGAAGAAATTTATAAAATTTTGGCAAAAGTTTCAGGCAACAAAAAAATCCAAAATAAAGCGCGACTACGATTAAAACCGCGTAAGACTGCAAAAGGCGCGAAGGTCCGAAATCAAAATTTTTCCTTAAAAAATCGCCCAAATAAAAAAGCATGTTTCCTCGAACAAATTCAAATTTATAAGATTATATCATATCGGCGCGAATAAGGCAAGTGTCGCGCGGCACATCAACTTGTTGTCGCTTCATCTTTACAAAAAATTGATTTTTGCATAAAATGAATTTTATGACCACGGACGAACTCCAGTCTTACATTGAACAAAAGCGCGAATTTGATTTTTCTTACGACGGAAAAAAATTTTTGATAACTTATGGAAACGACGGCAGAGAATTCATTCAGCTTGGACAAGAATTTTCTGCGGGGCAAAAATTTTATTCGTTCCAAGAATTTTTGGCGAACGCGAAAGTGGGAAATCATTTCGTGCGCGAATACATTCGAAGTTTGTGAAACGATTTGCAATTTCGCCACAAAATTTTTCGCGCATTTTGACGCGGCGCACTTGAATCAAATTATTCTTTGACGAAAATTTCGTAGAGTCTGTCCAAATCCGCGCGGCTAAAATATTCAACCACAAGCGAGCCTTTTTCGAGCGAGCCTTTCATCTGAACTTTCGTTCCGAGCGCCTCGATGAATTTTTGTTCGAGCGCGGCGACATCGGCATCTTTTTTTTGTTTGTTCACGGCGGAATCCTTCGGATTTGAGGCGCGGCTTCCTTCGTTCAATCGCGCAGCTTCATTTTCCGCCTGGCGCACAGAAATTGATTCGCCGATAATTTTATTGAAAAGAACGCGCTGATCGGCGGGATTCAAAACAGAAAGCAAAGCGCGCGCGTGCCCCGCCGTGATTTGTCCTACGATGAGCGAGTTTTGCATATCCTCGGGCAACTTCAAAAGTCTGAGCGCGTTTGCGACCGTTGGGCGGCCTTTGCCGACTTTCTTCGCCACTTCGTCCTGGCTCAATCCGCCGAGCTGCATCAAATTGTAATAAGCCTGCGCTTCTTCGATTGGATTCAAATCCGAACGCTGAATGTTTTCGATGAGCGCGATTTCCAATTTTTTTTCGTCGTTGAATTTTCGAAGCTGAACGGGAACTTTTTTTTGTTCCGCCAAAATCGAAGCGCGCGTCCTGCGCTCTCCGGCGATTATGAAAAAAGTTCCGTCGCCGGCATCTTCAATCACAATCGGCTGAACTACGCCGTGCTCACGAATCGAATCGGCAAGTTCGTTCAAAGCGGCGTCGTCAAAAATTTGGCGCGGCTGGTGAGGATTCGGCTTTAAAAGATGCGGATCAATCCAAAGTGTTCCGCTTTCGTCGCTTTCAATCTGCGGTGGCAAATTGGTTTTTTTTGACTGCGATTTTTGGGAGGATTTTTCTTTTCCGGAATGTGCGGAATTTTCTGCGACAGAATTTTCAGTTTCGAAATTTTCGTTTTCGTCGTCGTATGTTCCGTGCATCAAGGCATCCATGCCTTTTCCCAACGCGGCTTGTTTTTTTCTAGCCACGATGCATCACCTCCTCGGCAAGTTTTTCGTAACTTTTCGCGCCGATGCATTCTGGGTCGTATTTGCAAATCGGAAGTCCATGCGAAGGCGCTTCGCTCAAGCGCACGTTGCGCGGAATTATCGTGTTGAAAACAATTTCTTTAAAATATGATTTCACTTGAAGCACGACATCTTGCGCAAGCCGAGTGCGCGCGTCATACATCGTGAAAAAAATTCCGTCGATTTTCAAATTCGTGTTGATGCTTTTTTGAACTTTTTTTACAGTTTGAAGCAAAAGCGTTATTCCTTCAAGCGCGAAATATTCGCATTGCATTGGAACTAAAATCGCGTCGGCGGCGGCCAAACCGTTCAACGTGAGAATTCCGAGCGAAGGCGGACAGTCAATCAAAATGTAGTCGTATTGATTTTGAAAAGGCGTGAGCGCGTTCTTTAAAAAATATTCGCGATTTTCCTGATCAACCAATTCAATCGCCGCGCCCGACAAATCTATGCTCGCGCTGATTGCATCCAAAGTGGGAATGCAAGTTTTTTTTATGGATTCTTCTGGAGTGGCATTTCCGCCGATGAGTTCATAAATTGTCGGTTTCTTTTTTGAGACGCCAACTCCGCTCGACATATTTCCTTGCGAGTCGAAGTCAACAAGAAGAACTTTTTTTTTGGCAAGCGCGATGTACGCCCCGAGGTTTATTGCGGAAGTTGTTTTTCCTACACCACCTTTTTGATTCACAAAAACAAAAGTCTTAGCCATAAAATTATTGTAGCATTTTTTTTTCATTTGGTCTACAATAATGCGATGATTATTTTTGCCACATTGTCAAAGCCGACGGCGCAAGTCGAAAAAATTTTGGGACGCAAATATGAGCGTGTTAAAATAAAATTGAATTGCGATTTTAATTTTTCGGCGGAAAAAATTTCGCAAAATGAAATTCAACTTTCTAAAAATTTTCGAAACGAAATCTCGTACAAAAAAAATTCGCGCGATGAAAAAATTTATTTCGCGGAATTTTTCACGGCAACGCAAACTTTCCAAAAAAAATTTTCTTTGCAAGAAACCGAAATTTTTTTGCAGGAAAACATCGGAAAAACTTTTCGCAATTGCACCGAGCGCACGGAACGCGAAGAAATCGTTTTTATGACGAGCAAGAAAGGAAAAGTCACGCGCATCGCAAAAAAATTGAAAAATGATTCGCCGCAAAAAATCGGCGCGAAAAGAGTTCTCGGAGAAAAAATTGTTGGCGAGAAAATCGCGCTCGGACAAAATCGCAAAAAAAATTACATCATTCAAGAAGGCGATCGCGTTCCGTTTTTGCAGGAATTGGGCGTGATGACTTGCGATGGAAAAGTGATTGCCGCGAAGCACGCGAAGTTCCGCCAAATAAATCGCTTTTTGGAATTTCTCGACGACATTGTGCCAGAAATTCTCGAGCAAAAAAAATCTGAAATTGTGTACGAAAAATTTTCGAATCGCAAAACATACGAAAAAAATGCCGCCGTCGAAAATTCCGTGTCACTTGAATCGTCTTCAAAAATCGAGCCGATAAGAATTTTGGATTTTGGCTCGGGCAAATCGTATTTGACTTTTGCCGTGCATTATTATTTTTCGCAGAAAAAAATTCCGTTTGAAATTACGGGCGTGGATTTGAAAAAAGATGTCATCGAAAATTGCGCGGATTTGTCGCGCCGACTTGGTTTGCAAAACATAAATTTTTTTTGCGGAAACATCGCGGATTTTTCTAGCGAAAAAAATCCCGACATCGTGATTACATTGCACGCTTGCGATACCGCCACGGATTTCGCGCTCGACTATGCCGTGCGGCGCGGCGCGAAAGCGATTTTGAGCGTGCCTTGTTGCCAGCACGAAATCAATTTGCAATTGCAAAAAAAATCGCTTCGCTCGCAAAGTGCCGAAAACTCCGCGCGAAAAATTTTGCGCCCGCTTTTTAAATACGGAATCGTTCGTGAAAGATTTGCCGCGCTTGTTACGGATTGCGTCCGCGCGGAAATTTTGGAGCAAGCCGGCTATGCCGTTCAGATTTTGGAATTCATCGACATGGAAGGAACGCCGAAAAATTTGTTGATTCGCGCGGTTTTGAAAAAAGCGAATTCCGCTTTCGCCGATTTTGTTTCTGCCTCTGCGTCGCTTGAAAAAAAATCCGCATTTTCTTGTAATGAGCTGCTGGACGCGCTTGGAGTGGAACAAACGCTTTGCCGAATTTTTTCATGTAGAAATTGAACTTTTATTCAATATAATATACGATAACCCCTGTGAGTACCAAAATAAAAATCGTTATTATAAAAATAAAATAGATTATGATAAATATAATTACAAACCAATTAAATTTATAAACATCCCCATTTTTTTCTTTATGAGAGGGTTGATGACAAATTTTGCTAAAATTTGAATTACTCCTAAATCAAGGAAAGAATAAAAAAAACAATCATTCATCGTACAAATCCTTTGATATTTTATCCATTTCTTCTGCGATGTTTACAACAGAAGGAAGAAAAACATTTTTTATAATAAGTACCCTTTAGAAGATTGTACAAGCCCCCTCACTCCAAAATCTCCTTCAGCACATTCATCAGCTGCGGAATGTCAATCGGCTTGGCGATGTGGCCGTTCATGCCGGCGTCGCGGGCTTTTTGGCGGTCTTCGTCAAAGGCGTTCGCGGTCATGGCGACGATGGGGACGGCAGCTTTTTCGCGGTCGTCCAGCGCGCGGATATGCTGCGTCGCTTCGTAGCCGTCCATGACGGGCATCTGAACGTCCATCAGCACAAGGTCGTAAGTGCCGGCGGGCGCGTTCTTGACGGCATCCACCGCCTCCGAACCGTTGTACGCGGTGTCGATAATCGCGCCTTCCTCTTCCAAAATCGTCTTGGCAATTTCCTGATTCAGCTCGATGTCATCGACGAGGAGGATTTTCTTTCCCGCAAGGAATTCGGCAGGCTTCTCCGCTTCCGGCTCGGCTTCCTGCACGCGGAACGGCGACAAAAGGACTTCGCGCAGTTCCGAAAGGAAAATCGGCTTTGAGCAGAACGCAGTCACGCCTGCCTCGCGCGCTTCCTGCTCGATGTCCGCCCAGTCGTAGGCGGTGAGGATGATGATGGGCGTTTCGTTTCCGATGACGCGGCGGATTTGGCGCACGATTTCGATGCCGTTCATGTCGGGCAGAAGCCAGTCGATGATGTACGCGCTGTAGGGATCTTTCTGCTCGATCGCGAATTCGGTGCGGACGATCGCTTCCTTGCCGTGCGTCGTCCAGTCGGGGCGCATGCCGATCGAAGAAAGCATTTTGCTCAGGCTCGTGCAAGTGTTCACGTCGTCGTCCACGACAAGCGCGTGCAAGTCCGCAAGCTCTTCCAGCCGCTCCACTTTCGGTTCCGTGCCGGAAATGCGGAACTGGAACGACACGGAAAATTCAGTGCCTTTGCCCGGCTCGCTCTTTACGGAAATCGTGCCGTTCATCATGTCCACGATGTTCTTGGTGATTGCAAGTCCAAGCCCCGTGCCCTGAATGCCGCTCACCGTCGCGGTCTGCTCGCGCTCGAACGGCTCAAACAGGTGCTTTTGGAATTCCGCGCTCATGCCGATTCCAGTGTCCTTCACGATGAACTGGTATGAGGCGTAGCCTTCCGGCGCGCCCGGCAGCTGGATGACGCGCACGCTCACCATGCCGCCCGACTTGGTGTATTTCATCGCGTTGCTCAGAATGTTCAGCAGCACTTGGTTCAGGCGGAGCTTGTCGCAGATGATGTTTTCGTTCGTCACGTCGAGCGTGTCGATGTAGAATTCAAGTTGCTTTGCCTTTACGTCCGCCTGCACGATTGTCTTGAGGTCGTGCATGATTTCGGGCAGGTTCGCTTCTTTCTCTTCGATTTTGACTTTTCCGCTTTCGATGCGGCTCATGTCGAGAACGTCGTTTATGAGGCTCAAAAGATGATTGCTCGACGTGATGATTTTGCTCAGGTAATTTTGCACGGTTTCCTTGCTGTCGATGTGCGTCGCCGCGAGCGACGTGAATCCGATGATCGCGTTCATGGGCGTGCGGATGTCGTGCGACATATTGTTGAGGAACGTTGTCTTCGCGTGGTTCGCGTACTGCGCCTCCGCCAACGCTTCCGCGAGCATTTTGTTCTGCTCCTGTTCCTTGCGCACAAGCTCGTCAATGTTGCGGAATCCGACGAGCACGAAATGTTCGTTTTCATGGTCGGGCGATTCGACTTTTGAATAGGAGAACTGGAA